>JBCCHT010000003.1:0-517631 GCA_039028615.1 Myxococcota bacterium
CTAATTTTTCCCTCGACCGACTGTGAGACAGCTGGACGGTCTTGCGAGCAAAACGCTGCACAGTGTACAGTGGTCCCTCGTTTATCTGGCAGCGGATGCGAACGGCGCAGGAAAGTACTCCCTCCCACGCCAAGACGACGGCGTACTCTCGCGCCTCTTCGAGAGTTCGAGTGACGCGCCCGCGAAGGTGCGGCAGACAATGGTGGGCCGCGTTTCACCCGCGAATCGTCACTCGGTGCGCCGACGGTACTCGACGTAGCCCTCCATGAGGGCGAGGTAGGCCATGCGCCCGATGACCTTCTGACCGGCGTGGCTCAGGTGCGCCAGGTCGCCGCTGAGCAGCGGAGGGTTGGCTCGGCGCCAGCGTGCCGCGGCCCCGTCTCCCCCCATCGCGGCCACGGTGTCGAAGAACGCACAGCCCTCGGCCAGGGCCACGCGCCGCTGGATCTCCACGATGCGCGCGACCATGGGCAGGCTGACGATGCGCTGTCCTTGGCGCAGGCCGTGGTCGACGGGGGCCATCACCACGCACGCGCGCGGGTCTTCGGTGCCGGCGAAGCGCCGCAGCATCTCGGTGAAGTCTTGCTCGTAGCGCTCGAGCTTGTGCGGCGGAATCGTCAGATCGTTGCCGCCGAAGCTGAACACCAGCAGGGCGGGGTCGCGGTGGTCGATCTGCGTGCGCAGGTGCTCGGGATCGAAGAGCAACATCTTGCGCGAGAAGGCACCCAGCTGCGCCATGCCATCCCAGACCACACCGGGCCCTTCACGCTCGAGCACGACCCCGTACAGCCGCACCTTGCCGCTCGCGCCCGCGCGCAGGGTGATGCTGTGGGGACCGTCGGGGAACTCGAGGGTCTGCCAGGCGTCGCCCTCGGGCCCGGCGGTCTCGACGATGCGAGGGGCCTCGCTGTCGATCTTGACCCGCACCCGCCCGGACTTGGGGCGAGCGCGGTACCAAAGCTCGAGCCGGGACGCGCTACGACCGAGGGCGAGCTTGGACTCCGTCTTCCACTGCGACTCGGCGCCACCCGTGGACCACACCATCGTGCCCCCGAAGCCGTAGAGGCCATCGGGTTGGCAACGATTGATGATGTAGCACAGCTGCCAGTCCTCCCCGCCGAAGAAGCGCACGCCTTGGTGGCGATAGCTGGGGTTGGGCTTGGCCACGAGGTGGAAGCCATGCCCGGCGTCGCCGAAGCGACGCTGCATCAAAAAGCGCATCGCCGAGCTGACGTTGTCGTTGGCGATCACGGAGTCGCCCCAGTGGCTCACCCGGGTGATGGCGCCCGCGTAGCTGGCATCGGTGCGGGCCAAGCTGGCGTAGAACGAGTCGAGCGCGGTCGGAGTGGGCAGTTCGAGCGACTGCGTGACGGCCTCTTCGTCGTCGGGGTGCGGCTCGTAGGGCGGCAGCTCGGTGCCCTTCGGCGGCGGCTCGATGACGGGGCCCTGGCGCACCGGGCCTTCGTCGTCCTGCATGGCCCGGGCAATGCGCTCGGCTTCTTCGGTCTTCGCGTCGGCCTTCTCGAGCGACTCGCCTTCGCCGAGCAGCTCGCGGCCCACCAGGTTCCAGAAGGGCACCGGGTCCTTGCCCGCGACCCACGGCCGGGCCCAGTCGAGCGCGGGCACCAGGTAGGTCAGCCCGATGAGCACGACCAGCGTGGCCATGCCCGAGCCGATCTTACCGAAGGTGCCAGGGGCCGGCGGCTCGCCCTGCTCGTCGCCCGCCGTGAGCACGACCTCCTCCACGCGCTCCTCGACGTCGAGCAAGCCCGTGTCGTCGGAGACGGTCGTGTCGGAGTGAGAAGGGGCGGGCATGATCGGCTCAGAAGTTGAAGTAGATGAAGGTCCGCGGGGCGCCGTCCATGAGCTTCATGAGGCCCAGGCCCAGCACGCCGAGCAGGAGCCCGAGCACCGGTCCGGGCAAGCGCACGAAGAGCCGCCAGGCGGTGACCTCGACGAAGCGCCGCGGGGTGAAGTGGTAGAAGGTCCCGAAGCCGAGGGCGAGCCACAGCCACGGGCTCAGCAGGTCGGGGCGGAACAGGTTGCTGTCGAAGCGCAGCAGGCCCGCGATCATCTCCTTGGCCGTGGCGAAGTCGGGCGCGCGGAAGAACACCCGCGACAGCACGGTGAAGTGATAGGTGATGAACACGTGCAGCAGCGTGTTCATGGGCCCGCCCGTCAGCGGTAGCCAGGTCACCAGGGCGAACATGGCGATCGCGAACCCGCCACAGCCGATCGCGGTGCCTCGATCGAGGTCGAGGATCAGCTCGGCCGCGGTCGCGCAGGCCAGCCCGATGCCGATGGCCATCACCGCCATTGTGGTCGGCCGCGTCCGCCCTTCGCCGCCTCGGGCCCGGGTGCGATTCCAGCGGCTGTAGAGCATCGCCAGCCCGTGCAGGTTGCTGTAGATGACGAAGTTCCAGCTCGTGCCGGGCGTGTAGTGCCACATGCCCACCAGGAACATGGTGAGCCACAGGTTGAAGTAGGTCCGGCCCGTGCTGCCGCGGCTGCCTCCCAGCGGGAAGAACAGGTAGTCCCGCAGCCAGGTCGACAGGGTCATGTGCCACCGTCGCCAGAACTCGCCCAGGGTCTTGGCCTGGTAGGGGCGATCGAAGTTCTCGGGGATCTGGTAGCCGAGCAGGCGCGAGGTGCCGATGGCGATGTCGGAGTACCCGGAGAAGTCGGCGTAGATCTGGACGGTGAACGCGTACAGAGCGAGCAGCAGCTCGGCCGAGGTGTAGCCGCCGGGGTTGGTGAACACGGCGTCGGTGAACTGACTGGCGATGTAATCGCCGAGCACCACCTTCTTGACCAGGCCCTTGAAGATCTTGAACAGGCCCTCCTCCATCGCCACCGCGTTCAGGCGCGGGCGACGGTGCAGCTGCGGCAGCAGCTCGCTGGCGCGGACGATGGGGCCGGCCACCAGCTGCGGGAAGAAGGTGACGAACAGCGCGAACTTCCGAAACGAAGGCTCGGGCGTCAGCCGCTCGCGCCACACGTCGATCGAGTAGCTGAGGCTCTGGAACGTATAGAACGAGATCCCGACGGGCAGGACGATCTCGAGGTGCGGCGCGACGAAGGGCACGCCCACCAGGTGAGCGATGTCGGCGAAGGTCGAGACGAAGAAGTCGACGTACTTGAAGTAGCCGAGCAGGCCGAGGTTGCCGACGAGGCTGACCAGCAGCAGGAGCTTGCGCTCACGCCGGGCCCGGGCGGCGGCCACCGGATCGGCGCCGTGCATGGCGGGGGCACGGCGGTGGATCTGGTGCCCGACCACTAAGTCGAGCACCGTGGAGAACACCAGCAGCCCCGCGAAGTACCAGGGCGTGGGCAGCGGGTCCGTCCGCGGGCCCGCCATGTAGAAGAAATAGCTGGCGACCAACAGCAGCAGCACCCGAGCCCGCGGCCGACCTCCCAGCAACCAGAACGCCACCAACATGGGCGCCAGGAAGAGCAGGTAGTCGAAGGTCGGAAAGAGCATGGCTGCCGGTCTGCGACGGGCGAACGCTACCCGTTGCCCGACACGGGTGCGAGGGTCCGACGCGCGACCGTCTCGCGCTCTTCCCGCGACACGGAAGAATCACCGAGATTGCGCGCACAGACCCCGGTGAGCGACCATTGACCCATGGATCGTCGAGGCTCGGGTCGTACGGTGCTGCACTTTGCCGTCACGGGCGCTCTGCTGGGCGGTGGAGTTGCCAGCGGATGCACCAGCAAGGACGGGCCCAAGACCAACACGGCGCACGTGGACGAGCCCGGAGCCGAGGCGGGCCAGCTGCACATCAATCCCGGGCCCGACAAGCCGAAGCCCGACCCGCAGCCGCCGACCGAGGATCGGGTGAACGTGGGGCCCGAGGACGAGCCCAAGCCGCCGCCCGAGGAAAAACGGGTGAATGTGGGCCCCGAAGACGACGCCCAAAAACCCCTCGATAAGGCGCCGCCCGACGTGTCGGTGAATCCCGGGCCCGAGCCCCAACCGAAGCCCGAGCCCGCACCGATCATCAAGACCAACCCGGGGCCCACCCCGGAAAAGCCCAAGTAGGGCGACGAGGCATGACCGCGTCGACCGGGGCCGAGCGCATGCTCGGCAAGGCGACCGATCGGCTCGAGCGCATGCATCGGACCACGGTGCACCGCGATCCGTGGCCCGACTTCGAGGCCTTCGACGGCGCGCGCTACGACGTGGCGCTGCGGCGTGCAGCCGCGGTGCAGTGGGCGGGGCGAGCTCGCGCCGAGCATGGGTCGGTGCATCAGTTCACGATCCTCAGCCACACGCTGTGCCGGGCGCGGATCGAGCTGCCCGTGTTGGGGGCGCTGGCGCGGCTCATCACCGACGAAGTGCGGCACGCCGAGCTGTGTGCCGAGATGGCGCTCGCGTGCTGGCCGGAGGGACCCGACACCGAGCCCGAGGTCTTTCGTTGGGAGCCGCCGCGGCTGCCCTGGCCGCAGCCGCCCGGAGGCGGGCACGACGAGGCCTCGCTGCTGGCGTGGGCGGCCGAGGCCATCTTGAGCTCGTGCTGCGTGGGCGAGACCTTGTCGCGACCCATGCTCGAGGCGGTCGCGGTGGTGGCCACCGATCCGCTCGCGGCCGCGGTGGCGCGGCAGATCCTCCGCGACGAACACCTGCATGCGACCTTCGGCTGGGAGACACTCGGCCTGTTGATCCCCCGCATGAGTGACGACGCGCGGCAAAAGCTCGAGCAGCAGATGGCCCAGGTCTTCGGCGGCGTGGAGCGCACGACCGCGTGCGGGATCGGCATCGAGACCGTGGCGGGCACCGACATCGAAATCGCCGCGAGCGACGAGCCCAACCTCGGCACGCTGAGCGACCCGCAGTACGCGATGATCTTCTTCGCCACCATGGAGTCCGAAGTGCTCCCCAAGCTCGAGGCGCTGGGCCTGGATGCCTTCGGTGCCTGGCGCCGAAGACCCATGTAGACTGCGCCGACCATGTACGACGGGGTCGTGTTCGCAGGGGGTGGATGCCGCTGTTTCTGGCAGGCCGGGTTCTGGACGGTCGCGGCACCTGCTCTGGACCTGAAGCCACGCGCCATGTCGGCGGTGAGCGCAGGCGTGGCCTTTGCCTGCTCCGCCGTCGGCGGCACCTTGACCGAGGTCCTGCGCGACTTCATGGGGCGGACGGCGGCCAACGACAAGAACATCTATGTGCACCGCTCCGGCCTGAAGTTCCCGCACGGCAAGATGTATCGCGACGCGATCCTGGCCACGGTGGACGATGGGTTCTTGGAGAAGATCCAAAAGGGCCCGCAGATCCGGGCGCTCATCGCCTACCCGCCGCCGCGCGTTGCTCCCAAGGCCGCGCTGCTGCTCGCGTTCGGGGCCTATCGTCTGGATCGGGCGGTGCGGCGCAGCGTGCATCCCTCCTTCGGCCGCAAGCTGGGCTTCCGTCAGCAGGTCGTCGCCGCCAACGATTGCCAGTCGGCCGACGAACTCGCCGACCTGATCTTGCAGTCGTCGTGCATGCCGCCCGTGACCCCGCAATATCAGCGCGAGGGACAGCCGGTCATCGACGGGGGCATCATCGACAGCTCTCCCGTCGAGCTGCTCGACGACTGCGAGTCCACGCTCGTGTTGTTGACGCGTCGCTTCGACCAGCTTCCCGAGTCCCCGCGGCGCACCTACGTGCAGCCCTCCGCGCCCGTGCCCGTGTCGATGTGGGACTACACCAACCCGGCCTTGCTTGAGGCGACCTACGATCTGGGTCGTCGCGATGGCGAGGCGTTCGTCGCCCGCCACCAGCGGCGGGCCGGCTGACGCCCACCGTCGGCGACCGACCAAAGTTCAAGGATTTCACTTGATTGGCAGGTTGGGGGCGTGTTTCCGTCTCAGCACGCATGACGGAATCAACCCTGTCCAATCGTCGAATTCACGTCGTCGGAGCGACCCGCGGGATGGGTCGAGGCATCGCCGCCGCGCTGGCCGAGGCCGGGGCGAGCGTGCTCGCGATCGGCCGCAGCGGCGACGAGCTGACGCAGCTACGTGAAGCGACCGGGGTCGACGTCAGGGCCGGGGACGCGAGCGAGGCGACCTTCGTCTCGAACGTCTTCGACGACGACCCGCCCGACGGCGTGGTGATCGTGGCCGGGGCTCGGCCCGCCCTGGGGCCGCTGTCGAGCTACGCGTGGGAGTCGTTTTGCGCACCGTGGGAGACGGACGTGAAGGTCGCCTTTCACTGGCTGCAGCAGGCGCTTCGTCGACCCTCGCCGCAGGGGCGGCACGTGGTGGTGTTCTCGAGTGCGGCCGCGCGCTCGGGCTCGCCGCTTTCCGGGGGCTACGCGGGGGCGAAGCAGACCCAGCGATTCATGTGCAAGTATGCCGCGGGTGAGGCCCGGGCGCGGGAGCTTGCGCTGAACGTGCAGTGCGTCATGCCCATGCTCAACCCCAACACCGGGCTGGGGGCGGCAGCCGTGCGCGCCTACGCCCAGCAGGCGGGCGAGGACGAGGGCGAGTTCGTACGCAAGCGTTTCGGCGAGACGCCGCTGTCGCCCGAGATCGCGGGGCGAGAGATCGCCCAGCTGATGGGAGACCCCAAGATGCACTCGGTGCCCGAATTCCTGCTCATGGGCGAGGGGCTGCGGGCGCTGCTATGAGCTTGGCGGTCGAGCCCGCCGAGTCGCCCGAGCGCATCGCGGCGGCCAAGGCGGGAGATGCCGGGGCATTCGATGCGCTGGTCCGGCCGCTATTGCCTCGGCTCGAAGCGTTTGCGTACCGCATGCTCACCGATCGCGAGGACGCGGCCGAGGCGGTCCAGGACGCGCTGTTGAAGGCGCACCAGGGCCTGCCTCGGTTTCGCGGTGAGGCGCGCTTCGGCACCTGGGTGTTCACGATTCTCACGCGGGTCTGCGTCGATCAGCTGCGGGCGCGCAAGCGGTGGCGTTGGGATGCTCAGGCGCACACGCGAGCCGACCCGGACACGTCCCACGACGCGGTGCTCGAGCAGCTGCGGGCGGCCGACGGCGGCTTCGAGGCGCGCGAGCACATCGCGTTCTGCTTTTCATGTGTGTCGCGGTCGTTGCCCCCCGAGGAGGCGGCGGCGATCTTACTGCGCGAGGTGTTCGGCTACGGCAATCGCGAGGCGGCGAAGATCTGCGGGGTGAGCGAGTCGGTGCTACGGCATCGACTCTCGGCCGGGCGCGTCGCCATGCAGGACGCCTTCGAGGGCCTGTGCGGCTTGGTGAGCAAGGCGGGCGTCTGCTACCAGTGCAAGGGGCTACGGGACCGAACCCCCGGGCCGCAGCAGGGCGAGGCGCTGCCGAATCTGTCGGGTGAGCGGGAGGACTCGTTTCGGCGCCGACTCACCATCGTGCGAGAGGCCGACCTCGAGCAAGGGCGGGCCGCCGCGCTGCACCGCTTGATGTTCGAGCTGGTGAAGCAGACCGAGGCACGCGGGGCCTAGCACGCGCAGCCGCGGCCCTTGTGGCAGTTCTTCGACAGCGAGATGCACGAGTTGCCGCAGGGCTTCGAGGTCGGGCCGCAGTGCTTGCAGCAGGTGCGGGTCGGCACCGCGGCATGCGAGGACGACGAGGTCCCATGCCGCTTCGAGCCGGAGGGCTTGAGCGCGTCTTTCAGCGCCTGGTCCATGTCGGAGGGGGAGGAGCCTTCCTTTGCCTCGAAGGGGTCGACAGATTTGCCCGCCTCGGCGTGCTTGGCTTCTTCGTGGTGCGTTCGCCGATGCTTGCGCCGCCGTTTCCGGTGGTGCTCCGGCTCTGCCTCCTCGGCGGCGGCCGGCGGCTCCTCATGAGGCGGCGGGGTCACGGCGACCGGGGCGGGCTCGGACTCTTCGACCTTCGGCGCCGCGGCGGGAGGCGGTCGCCGTTCGTCGCCCGTGCACAGGTTGCAGACCCACACGAAGGGCGCGAGCAGAAGAAGCAACCCTACCGCCGAGCCCGAGCTCTTCTTCGCCATGGCTCGAGTCTGAAGGACGGCGCCGAAGCGCGTCCAGCCCTCGTCGCGTAGAAGCGCCCTGGAGTCCCGGTTCCGGCCCCTTCGACCCGCGTCGCGTACGGCTTGCTAGACTCCGCCGCGACGCCACGCGCGGCTTTGCACGGTGACCCCATGAAGAACTGGGCCAAGGACATCGAGTTCCACCCCACGCAGGTCCTGCGACCCACCAGCGCGGCCGAGGTTCGGGAGGCCGTGGCGGCGGCCCGCAGCGGCGGCCAGACGATCCGCACCACCGGTCGCCTGCACTCGTCCTCGGACATCATCGTCGCCAACGACATCTGCCTGTCCACCGAGCGCCTCGACCAGATCGTCTCCATCGATGTCGAGGCCAAGCGGGCGGTGGTGCAGCCGGGCGTTCAGATCCGCGACCTCGTCGAGAAGCTCGAGGTTCACGGCCTGACGCTCGAGAACACGGGCGGGGTCATGGCCCAGTCGATCGCCGGTGCGCTGACCTGCGACACGCACGGCACGGGCCGCGAGCAGCCTCCGCTCAACACCATGGTGACGCGCTACACCTTCGTCGACGGCACGGGCGAGGAGGTCGTGGTCACTCCCGACGACGAGTGCTTCTGGGCGATCGGCGTGTCCCTGGGAATGCTGGGGGTCATCACCGAGATCGAGCTGCGCTGCGTGCCGAGCTTCCACCTGCAGAGTCAGGCGACGGTCTTCCCCTTCGACGAGCTCCCCGACAAGATCCTCGCCGAGAGCCACGAGTACCCCCGGCTGCAGTACTTCTGGTATCCGGGCCCGGGCAAGGTGGTGCGCCACGTCCTGCGCGAGCACGCCGACCCGGGCGAGGCCGAGGTCCGCCGCTCCCTGCGGGTACGCCACACCTTCGACCTTTTCTTCACCTTCCTCAGCACATTGATGGGCGCCATCGTGGCCCTGCGACCGCCCATCGTCCGCCTGCTGCTGCGCATCTTCAACAAGTCGCGCTCGCTCACCCTGCCGAGCCATGCTGCGCTCAGCTTTCGCTACTTCCCCAAGATGCACGAGGCCGAGGTCGCCTTCGACATCGAGGACGCACCGCAGGTGCTCGCGTATCTGCGGGAGAACATCGCCACCGTCACCGCCAGCAAGAAGATCAGCGGGGGCATCCGCTTTTGCGCGGCGAGCCGCTACTACCTGAGCCCCGTGCACGGCCGGGACAGCCTCTACGTCACGCTCATCTCCGTGACCGCGAAGGACTTCGACGTGGTCGTGAAGTTCCAGACCGAGCTCGCGCGCAAGTTCGGCGGTCGCTTCCACTGGGGCAAGAAGCACCCCAAAGATCCAGAGCTTCTGTCGACCTACGCCGAGCTGCCTCGCTTCATGGCGCTGGTGCGCAAGCACGACCCGGACCGGGTCTTCGCCAGCCCCTACTTCCGCCGCATGTTCGACTGACGCGTCGGGGCCTCAGAGCTTGAGGCCTTCGCTCGTCAGGAAGTGGTTGAGCGCCGCCATGATCTGCCGCTCTTTGCGGTTGAGCTGGCCGATGCGCTTGACCTCTTGGCGATAGGTCGCCAGGTCACCCTCTTTGCCGACCTCCTTGATGGCGGTGGCGACCATGCGCAGCATGTCTTCGCGGCGGTTGCGTTGGCTCCGCGCGCGGAGGAACAGCAGGATCACGATGGTGAGGAACACCGCCGAGCCGATGAGGGCGATCCACAGCATCTTGGACAGCCCGTCGTCGACCACCTCGCGGGTGTTGCTGAAGTGAACGCCGAGCTGCTGCCCGAGCTTGCCCGTCTCCGGGTCGAGCTCGGCGGCCATGCCCGAGGCGAAGCCCCGTACGGCTCCCTCGGCGACTTCCTCGACGAGCACGGGGATGTCCTTGGTGATGTTCTTGACCGCGGGACCGACGTTCTCGTCGAGGCGAGTCTGCAGGCCCTTGCCCAGCACCTCGTCCATCGTGTCCTTGATGAGCAGGCGGACCTGGGGGCGAATCTCGGTCTTGAGGCTCTTGCCGACCTCGCCGAAGAGCTTGCGGACGTTCTTCTCGGGGTTCAGGCCGATCTCTTTGCCGATCCCCTCCAGCATCTTGATGATGGCGCCGCGCGTCTCGGGGAGCTTCTCGTTGAGCCCCTTGATCGCGGCCTTGCCCGCGCCCTCGGAGATGCTCTCGACGCGCTCTTCGAGGTTCTGGCTCAGGTCGGCGATCTGTTTTTGGCGCTTGGGGTCGTGCAGCGAGTCGACGGCACCGTCGACCAGGCCGTCGGCGAGGTCATAGGACACGCCGTGGGCGATCTTGCGGAGCGCCTTGGGGTCGTCCTTGCCCTTGTTCGGCGTCTTGCCGCCGCCCGACCTTGTGCCCTTATTGCCGCCCTTGCCCTTCTTGGGCGCGGCCTTGCTCGAGTCGGTGCCGGTTCCGAGCGGCTTGCTCGCGACCTGCTGGCGGCGGATTTCGTCGCCAGAGCGGCGCAAGATACCCGCGCAGCTCGTGGCGAAGGCGAGCATGGCCACGAGCGAGAACGCGGTCGCGATACGGATCGGGGACATTCCTCTGACCTCTACGGGGAGGCAATGTCACATCCAACACGCTACGACCAAGAAACTGATGAAATGGTCGTCGTCGGCCCGTCTGAGGGGCCGGAAGCGCCCGCCCAGTGTCGTACGAGCTCGCGGAGCACCGACCGGGGGCGAGCACCCCCGAGCGTCGGCCGGGCTCAGGCCGCGATGCGAACCTGCCCCACCTTGGCGCGATCGAGGATGATCGGCACGCCAGTGGAAGGAGCGAGGGTCACGTTGCGGCGGACGGGGTGCGGGGGCTGAGCATCCTGCAGCGTCACTCCGAACTCGCGCAGCAGCGTGCCCAGGACGATCCGCATCTCGAAGCCGGCAAAGGCCGCGCCGATGCAGCGTCGGTGGCCGCCGCCGAAGGGCAGGAACTCGTGGGCGCCGAACTTGCGCTCGAGGAATCGCTCGGGGCGGAAGGTCTCGGCCTGCGGATAGAGCTCTTCGTTGCGATGAATCCCCAGGATGCTGGCCGACACGGCGGTGGGCGGGGCGAGCTGGTGACCGCCCAGCTCGGTGGGCTCGTGCAGGGTCCGCATCACCTCGGTGATGATGGGGTACAGGCGCAGGGTCTCGTTGGTCACCGCGTCGAGATAGGGGACCTTGGCCACGGCCTCCGGATCGGCGTCGGGGCCCAGGGCGCGCAGCTCTTCGACGAGGCGCTCGGCGACCTTCGGGTGCCGCCCGATGAGGTCGACGGCCCACGACAACGCGATGCCCGTGGTCTCGTGCCCAGCGAAGAGCAAGGTGCGGAGCTCGTCGCGGATCTCCTCGTCGTCCATGCGCCCGCCCTCGTCGTCACGGGCGGCCAGCAGCATGCTCAAGATGTCCTCGCCTTCGCCCTGCGCTCGCGTCTGCTCGACCTGCTCTTGCAGCATCTCGTCGAGCTTCAGCCAGATGCGGCGGAACTTGGCGTAGGGCGACAGCCCCCACAGCTCGCGCTGCAAGAAGGGCATGAAGATGAACGCGGGGGAGGTCGCGTCGACCAGCGTGGTGATCGCGTCCGCGAACTCTTGCACGCGCGTGGAGTCTTGCACCCCGAACACGGTCTGGAGGATGACCTCCAGCGAGATCCGCTGCGTGAGGGGATGCAGCTCCACCGGTCCGGGGCCTGCCGCCTCGTCGAACACGGAGTGCGCGATATGCTGCATGGCCTGGGCGTAGGCGCGCATGCGGGAGCCGTGGAAGGACGGCATGATCAGCTTGCGATGGCGCCGATGCTCGGTGTGGCGAAACTGAAACAACGAGCGCGGCCCGGTGAGCGCCTTCATGCCCTCGGCGGCGAAGGGGGAGTAGCCCTTGGGGTTCGTGCCGAAGATCTGCTTCACCAGCTCGGGGCGGGCGGTCATCACCACGTCGCCGTTGATCACCGGGACCATGAATGGGTCGCCGTAGCGTTCGAACCAGCGCGGCATCGAGGTCATGGGTTTGGCGAGCACCTGGTAGGTGGACCACAGGCGAAGCGAAGGGCCGGGGATGCGAGCTGCCATGAACGAGACTCAGCGTACGGCGACCCGCGCCAACATCCAGGGGTCCCTGCCGCCAAATCGGCGTCGAATCGCGCCACCGCGGCGGGCCAAAAGCGTAGAACCGCGACGTATCGGATCAGTCGTTTTTGCTCGTCGGAAATCGTGATCGAATGACCGTCAGATTCCGATCCCGCCGCCGCAAAGGCAGGGGGAAACAGCGTCCATAGGGAGCAACCGGGCGTTGCGGGCGTTATTGCGCATCGCATCGTCTGCCAATGGAGCGAGCCCGGATCATGGCCTTTCGGTCGGATTCGCGCGTTTTGCCACACCTAACCCAAGAGAACCCCCACGATGCGTACGTCCCTTCAGTCCCCCATGGCGGTCATCGCCGCTTCGCTGGCGCTTGCGGCCTGCCAGACCTCGGAAGACGAGATCCAATTTCGTAGCACTTACACAACCAACGTGACCCTCGATGGAGGAGACGACGGCGGCCCCAACTGCGAGCCCACCGAGTTCTTCGACGTCAACGAGCGCCGCTCGCTATTCGAGACGCATGAGCTGGCCCTGTCCGCGTTCCAGATGGACGAGGTGCTCGACGCCATCGCGGTCAACGGTGGTCTCACGTCCAACCCGGGCCAGACCCACGATCAGCTGATGGACACCTACAACCCCAGCCCCGGCCTGGGCTTGGGAGGCAACTGCGACGACGAGGTCGACTTCAACGGCGACCCCGGACTCAACGGCTACCCGCTGCAGTGCGGCCGGGCCGAGGGCGACCAGATCGGCAACATGGACGAGTGGTTCCCCATCGCGGTGGTCAACCGCTTCGATCTCGCGCCCTCGGACGGCTCGAACTGCGGCGAGGCGCGCATCGTCATGGCCAACGTGCGGCAGCAGTTCCCGAACCGCTTCTTCACCATCTTCGAGGCGCAGGTCCCCAACCCCGATCCCTCCTGTGGCATCGACGCGTGCGCGCCCGTGCAGGAGTTCTGGGCCAGCCTGACGGACATCGACGATCCGGTCGAGCGCGGTGAGCAGCTGCGCATGGCCTTCCTCGACGGTCACCCCGATCTCGAGGCGGCTGGCTTCCCGCCCTTCGTGCGCCACCAGGCCTTCACCTTCGGCGCGGGCCAGGTCCGGACCAACAACTTCCACGAGTTCCCGTGGACCCTGCGCGAGTTCAAGACCGTCGCCGTCAAGCCGCAGCCGAGCATCGGCCCCGTCGCCAAGGGCGGAGCCTTCGAGCCCGCGCCCTCGCCCGGCCTTCTGCGCATGGTCCAGGTGCCCGTGGCCGCCAACCCCTTCGGCGAGCTGTGGGACGACACCGCGATGTTGCCGCAGAGCAAGAAGTGCCTCGACGCCCTGGTCGCCACCGTGCCCAGTCTCATGAGCGACAACCCCAACCTCATGGGGGTGTCGGTGCCCACCGAGTGCTTGGCGGCCGAGAGCCCCGACACCAGCGCGATGGACTACCCCAACCACCTCAACCCGGGGGGGCCGCTGGCCAACGCGATCCAGAACGCGATCTTCGCCGAGGATCCGATGAGCAGCCTCCAGCCGGTCCACATCGCTCGCCGGGCCCTGTTCGCGGGCGGCTGCATCGGGTGCCATCAGCGTAGCAACTTCGGTTCGAACAACGACCTGGGCAACGGCGTGAACGCCCCGGTCTCGCTGGGTTTCGTACACACCAGCGAGTTCGCCCAAGAGGATTGCGGCGACGGAGACAGCTCCTGCTTCGTGATCTCGAGCGCGCTCAAGGACTCGTTCTTGCCCCACCGCAAGAGCGTGATGGACACCTTCCTCAACGACGGTCCGTGCTGCGAGCCGAACGACGTCGACATCGGCGTCGATCCGGGCCCGATCCCCTTGCCCGAGCCCGTGCCGCTGCCCATCGAGGAGGCGGAGATCGACGTCGAGCAGATGCTCGAGGCCGAGGCCGATGCGGTCGCCGCTCAGTCGCCCGTGACCGTGTCGGGCACGTCGACCAAGCGCGCTCACTGAGCGCCGTCGCTCGGGGCTCGACCGCGTGGTCGGGCCCCGAGGTGAGCTTCAGTCCGTGCCGGTCGGCGACGGGTCGTCGTCCGACGGCACCGCGCAGTGAAACCCGTCGTCGGACTCGACGCACTCGAGGTCGTCGGGGCACGGGTCGTCGACGGGGTCGCACGGGGGCAGGCACAGCGCGAGCCCGGGCTCGTAGTGATCGGAGCACACCATGTCCGTGCCCGGGCATGAAAGCGGCTCGGGAAAGTTCTGGGTGCAGTACTCTGTGCACGTGCCGTACAGGCACATCGCCCCCAGTTCGCAGGGATCGACGAAGGCCTCGATCTGCGCCATGCAGGGCTCGCCCGTGCCCAGCGGGTCATCGATGAGCGGAACGCAGCGAGTCTTGGTCCAGCCCAGTTCGGGCAGGATCAAAGGCACACACTTTTCGCCCGTCGGACAATCTTGTCTGTAGACGTCGCACGGGAAGCACACTCCACCTCCATCGGTCTTTTGGATGAAGCTGATGTCGTCGAGTCCATCGTCGCTCGACGAGTCTGACGATGAGCTGTCCGCTCCCGTCGAGCTGGTGGACGTCGAGGCCGATGGCACAGACCCGCCGCCGCCTGTGCCTCCTGCTACCGGAGCAGAGGGCTCGATGGATGGCCCGCACGCGAGGCATCCGAGGAGTCCAACCGCCCCGAGCCCTTTCCCGAATCTCGCTCCTCCAAGCAGAGGAATGATAGGATTGATGCGGGTTGGCACAATTATTGTTAGTTTTATCGCACGCGAGGCACTGCCCGCAACCGTAAACGGACTCATCAATCGCGTGATCCACGCGATCTGGCGCACCGAGCTCAGCAGCCGAGGTGGGCCCGGACGATGCTGACGACCGCGGCGTCGTCGTCGAGGCCTTCGGGCGTGGCGAGGTCGTCGTCGCCATCGCGACACAACAAGAAGTACTGCACGGCTGCGCGGGCGAGCTGTTGGCCTTCTTCATCGAACGTGGACCAGGCATCGAGCAGTCGTTCGCAGTCTCGTGCGATGGCGTGGCCGATGGAGGCCGGGGGCCCATGGCCGGCCGCGGCCGCTTCGTCGATGGCTCGCAGGTAATGGGGAATCTGCTCGCGGAGGCCGTCGGCGGAGCGAATCGCCGAACCGAGCAATCGAGAGAAGCTGGCGCGGGCCTCCGGCGGTAGCCGGGCCACGATGGGATGCTCGGTCGCGTCGGTCACTGCGGCAAGCATAGCGCTCGTCACCGCGTGGTGTCGCCGGAGTTTGTGAACAAAGCCGCGGAACTCGGCCGTCGACCGAGCTCCGCGAGGCGTTCGATCTCGGGATCAGGTGGTGACCACGAAGCTCTGGATCATGTTCGAGTCGGGCAGTGGCTGCTGACGAAGCCAGCCCTTCTTGTCGTCGCTGTCGCCACTCTTGAAGGAGTAGACGTGCGGGGAGCCGATCAGCGTCTGGTACAGGTCGGGCGCCACGAAGTTCAGCAGGCCCAGCGCGCTGATGTTCGTCGGGTCGGGCAGGGGGACGCCGATGTCCTTGCTGGCCTGGAGGCGTGCAACGAGGTCGGGGTGCTGCCCCGACCGAAGCGCGGAGAGGAAGGTCAGGCACAGCCAGTAGCCGCCGATGGCCATGTCCATGTCGGCATCGGAGATGCTGGTCTTGAGGGTGAGGAACTGGACCGTGCTGCCCGACTCGATGGCGCCGCCGTCGGTGAGCCCGTCCCAACGTCCCGGGCGCAGCATGATGGGGAACTGGTAGAGGTATTGTTTGACGCTGGTGGCGGCGGCCATGAGCTTGAACAGCTCGCCGACCTTGCTGAAGATGCACTTGAACCAGGCCGAGGCGCCTTCATCCTCGCACTCCTTGGCCGCGTCGATGACCGCCTGGAGCAGGTCGATGACTTCTTCTTGGGGGAACGACTCCTCGTGCTGCCAGGCGAGATAGTCCTCGACGTTCTTGGCGTTGATGGTCTGCCCGTCGTTGTGGCCGCTGGTGATCTTGATGCCGGCCATGTCCCCGTAGCAAAGCGTCCCGCCGCTGTTGTACTGGGGCGCGAGCACTTGGAAGGACCCCTCGGGCTCCTTGTAGACGTACACGTGGTTGGACATGCCGTGGGTGTCCGTGTCGAGCTTCAGCCTCGACACGTCGGAGGGATAGAAGGTGATGCTTCCTGCATAAGTGAGGGCGGTGTTGGTCGTCGTAGACATCGCCGCCGATGCTAGGGAGCAATAGTGTTCAATTGTGCACAGGACAGATGAACGGGGCTTCGTGATGTTGTGTCATTGACCTGGCCTCGAGTGTGGCAGTGTCCCGTTCGGTCGTATCGAAGGTGGACGATTCTCGTTCGCTTGGTTGGGCGTTGGTCGATACCCGGCCGAAGGAGAGCGGATTCGTACCACGAAGTGGTTACTTCAGGCCGTGCTCGGTTTCGGTCGAATTCGAGTGATCTCCGCGGGGCCGAGCGGGCGAAGCTCCTCGTGCACGAAGTCGAGGAACGCCCGGACCTTGGGCGAGCGACGACGCCCGGGCAGGGTCACTGCGAACACGTCGGGCCCCGACGTCGCGTACTCGGGCAGCACTTCCACCAGTCGGCCGCGTTGGCAATCGGCCGCGACCATGAAGTCGAAGACCTGCGCGATGCCCATGCCCGCAATCGCGGTCTCGACCACAAGCGGGCCCTGATCGACGTCGACGCGCCCGGTGATCTCGTGAGTGGTGATGGCCCGGGTCGTGGGATCAGAGAAGCTCCAGGGCACGAGCTTGCCTCGCGGGGAGCGAAAACACAGGCAGTCGTGGCGGCGAAGCTCCTCCGGGGTCGTGGGCGCGGCAGACCGCGCCAGGTAGGCCGGAGACGCCACCGTGGCCCAGCGGGTGGTCAGCAGGCGTCGGGCGACGAGGGTAGAGTCGCGCAGCGGGCCGACCCGCAGCGCCACGTCGATGCGGTCGTCCACCAGTGCCGCCACGCGATCGGTGATCCGAAGCTCCACTCGCAGGTCGGGGTGGCGAGCCACGAAGCGCGGCAGCAGGCGCACCAAGAAGTGCCCCAGGACATGCGACAGCGAGACCCGCAGCTCCCCCCGCGGGGCCCGGGCGGCGGCCGAGGCCTGGTCGCGCCCCGCCTGCACCAAGGCCATCGCGTCCTGGCAGCGGGCCAAGAAGCGGGTGCCTTCGTCGCTCAGGGTCACCGTGCGGGTGGTGCGGTGGAGCAGCTCGACTCCCAGCTGTGCCTCGAGCCGCTTGACCGCCTTGCTCACCGCGGCCGGGGTCACGCCCAGCTCGCGCGCGGCCGCCCGGAAGCTCAGCGCCTTGGCGGTATGAACGAAGGGCACCACGCCATCGAAGAGATCGGGCATGGCGGGATTATCAACCAGGAGTTGACAAAGAAGCGACCGCGGCGCGCTTGAACCGTCCGCGTGCGAGGCCTAGGTTGGGCTCAGGAGTCACAACGACATGAAGATCGCGGTACTGGGCACGGGAATGGTGGGCACCACGCTGGCCTCGAAGATGGTCGAGCGTGGTCACGAAGTCATGATGGGGTCGCGCACGGCCGACAACGAAAAGGCCCGCGCATGGGTGGAGGCCAGCGGCGAGCGGGCCCGGCACGGCACCTTCGAGGACGCGGCTCGTTTCGGCGACTGGGTCTTCAACTGTACGTCGGGCATGGCCTCGCTGAAGGCCCTCGAGGCCGCAGGGGCGGAAGCACTGGGTGACAAGATCCTCGTGGACGTGGCCAACCCGCTCGACTTTTCGCAGGGCTTCCCGCCGCGGCTGTCGGTCGCCAACGACGACTCGCTGGGCGAGCAGATCCAGCGCGCGTTCCCCCGTACCCGGGTGGTCAAGGCGCTCAATACGGTGACCTGTACGGTGATGGTCGAGCCGTCCCGGGTGCCCGGGGAGCACGACATCTTCGTCTGTGGCGACGACGAGGCGGCCCGGGCCGCGGTGGCGGGCTTCCTGAAGGAGGACTTCGGTTGGCCCACCGTCACCGATCTCGGCGCGCTGTCCAATGCGCGTGCCACCGAGGCCTGGCTCCTGCTGTGGACGCGGCTTTATGGGCGGCTGGGCCACGCCGACTTCAACCTGCGCGTCGTCACCGCCGAGGGGGGAGGGCAGGCCCGATGAGCCCGAAAATCGCAATCGTCACTGGGGCGAACCGAGGCCTGGGCCGCGAGGTCGCGCATGGCTTGGCGCGGCGCGGGATGACGGTGGTGGTCACCGGGCGCAGGCTCGAGCCTCTGGCGGCCGTGGTCGAGTCGATCGAAGGCGAAGGGCATCGGGCCGAGGCCGCGGTGCTGGACGTGTCCTCGGACGAGAGCGTCGATGCCTTTGCCGCCGGGCACCTCGCTCGGTTGTCGCGGGTGGATGTGCTGGTCAACAACGCGGGGGCGATCTTCGAGGCGACCAACGACCGCGGGCAATCCTCGGCTGCGTCTCCGCTGGTGGTGCCGACCGAGATCGTCGCGAAGGCGCTGAACACCAACACGCTCGGCGCCTATCGCTTGCTCCGCCACGTGCTGCCGATCATGAATGCGCAGGGCCATGGGCGGGTGGTGAACGTGTCGTCGGGCATGGGCGCGCTGGGGGACATGGACGGCGGGTGGCCGGCCTATCGCATCTCCAAGACGGCCTTGCATGCCGTCACCCGGGTCTTTTACGCCGAAGCGGCGGCGGGAGTGAAGGTCAACGCGGTGTGCCCGGGCTGGGTGCGGACGGACATGGGCGGCGCCGCGGCGACTCGTTCCGTACCCGAGGGTGCAGCCAGCATTCTCATCGCGGCCACGCTCCCCGACGACGGACCCTCGGGCGTGTTCCTCCGAGACGGCGAGACGATCGACTGGTAGTCCGTAAGAAATACCCTGAGCCAATGAAATATGATTTCATTCGAGGAGCTACGGTGGTCGTATTTTTGGACGAATAGAACGGAAAGGCGGCCTTTTTATCGCGACGGTTGAAAACTGTTTTCAATTGTCTACGCTTCGCGAATGGCCATCGACGAGGCGATCCGTAGGTCCTGGACGCGAATCATGGACCGGGGCTGCCGCGGAGCCATCGCCCTGCCCTTGTTGTTCGGCGCCTGCAATTCTCCTCCGTCCGATGAACCCCAGGACAGCTCGTCGACGGGGCACGAGCACTCCGCCGCGGAGTCGACGACATCGACGTCGGCATCCACCAGCTCGTCCTCGTCGGAGTCCACGACCTCGGGTGCCGACGAGAGCACGACGTCGCTCGGTCTCGGCGAGGGGGCCGAATGCGATCCCTACGTCCAAGATTGCATGGACGGCTTCAAGTGCGTCCCTCGTATCGATGACGGGGGGCAGATCGGCAATGCGTGTGTCGCCGTTTCGGGGTCCGATGTGCCCGGTGACACGTGCACGCACGAGGGCGTGCTGTCCGGGGCCGATTCCTGCGACGCCGAGGGCATGTGCTTCGGCGAGCTCAGCTTCGTCTCCGGGTGGGATGGCGTGTGTCGCCGTTTCTGCGGTGGGACACCCGAGGTGGCGGACTGCGAGAGCCTCGACGAGCAGTGCGCGGGAGGGCTGTTTCCCATCTGCCTGCCGCGCTGCGACCCTCTCGTGCAGGACTGCACCGGCCCCGGCGAGGGGTGCTATTTTCGTGGCGCCATCGACTCGTTCGTGTGCTTCGTGTCGTCGAGCGATGCAGGCGCGGGAGACAACTGCGAGACGGGGACCAGCTGTAGCCCGGGGCTGCAGTGCCGCGAGGCCGCGACCGTCACTGGGTGCACCTCGACCAACTGTTGTGCCGAGTTCTGCGACACCGAGGAGGTCGGCGCGTGCGATGGCGCGATTGCAGGAGCCGACTGCATCGCGCTCGGTGCGATCGAGCCTCAGTTCGAGAACGTGGGCGTCTGCGGCATCCCGCAGTAGATCGACCCGGGGGGCTCACGCCCGCAGGCTGTCGCCCGACTCCGGATCGAACAGGTGTAGGTCGTCGACCTGCAGCCCGATGGTCTCCCCGCGGCCCACCGGGCGCGCGCCGGGCAGGCAGGCGATGAAGTCGTGGCCCGCCACCGAGCCGTGCACATGCGCATCGGGCCCGAGCGTCTCCACCAGCTCGGCTCGCAGCGAGATGGCTCCGTCGGCGCTCGTCGACAGGTCGTGGGGTCGAATGCCCAGCGACACGGGGCGCCCTTCGTCGAGCCCGCCGTACTCCGCATCTTCGGGCACTCGCAGCCGCAGCGGTGCATCTCCGCCCAGCTCCAGCGTGGCTCGGCCGTCCTTGCGCCCGACCGTGGCGTCGAGGAAGTTCATCGCTGGGCTGCCCACGAAGCCGGCCACGAAGCGGTTGGCGGGGCGCTGGTAGATCTCGAGCGGCGGCCCCGATTGCTGCACGTACCCACCCTCGAGCACGAAGAGCTGGTCCGCCAGCGTCATCGCCTCGACCTGGTCGTGGGTGACGTACACGCTCGTGGCGTCGGCCTGGTCGTGCAATCGCCGGATGTCCACCCGCACCTGGTTGCGCAGCGCGGGATCGAGGTTGGACAGAGGCTCGTCGAACAAGAACAACGACGAGCGCCGCACGATGGCCCGCCCCATGGCGACGCGCTGGCGCTGCCCCCCGGAAAGCGCCCGGGGGTGGCGATCGAGCAGGGCCTCGAGCCCGAGCATGCCCGCCGCTTCGGCGACCCGCTCCTCGATGACCCGGGGGTCTTCCTTGCGGAGCTTGAGCCCGAACGCCAGGTTGTCCCGCACCGTCATGTGGGGATAAAGGGCGTAGGACTGGAACACCATGGCCAGGTCGCGGTCGCGCGGCGAGGCGGAGGTGACGTCGCGATCTCCGAAGTGAATGGTGCCAGTGGTGACCTGCTCGAGCCCGGCGATGAGCCGCAGCAGGGTCGACTTACCGCAGCCGCTGGGACCCACGAGCACCGCGAAGGCGCCCTGGGGAATCTCGGCCTCGATGTCGTGCAGGACCCGGGTGGAGCCGAAGCTCTTCGAGACGCCGCGTAAAGTGACGCTGACCATGGGCTGGCTTTGCTCAGATCCCGGGGCGCAGCTCGTCTTCGGGAACGAGCATGGCTCCGCGCATGGGATCGACGGTGATGGCGACGGTCTGGTCCGCGCCCACGATGTACTGCGTGCCGTCGCCCGCGATCGCGTCCATGAGCACGGTGCCCGGCGGAGCGCTGACGACCATGGTCTCGCCCTCGAAGGTCGGGCTGCTCGCGTGACCCTGGTGGGTGTTGAACACCATGAGCACGTAGGAGCCGCCCGAGTCCTCGCCGAAGCGCTCGAAGGCGAAGATGCCCGCGTCCGACTCGTCGTCGACGTGGTTGGTCGACCAGGCCACCCGCGTCTCACCGCGACGTAGCGCGACGTAGGCGTTGCGCAGCGCGATGAGTCGCTTGGTCCACGCGAAGGTGTCGCCCGTCGTGTCGAAGCCGGTGTCCCACATGCGCTCGCGGTTGGCGGGGTCGTTGCCGCCTGCGAAGGCCTGCTCGGTGCCGTAGTACAGGCAGGGCACGCCCTGGGCGGCCATCACGAAGAGCAGCACGTTGTGCAGCAGCTGGACGCGGGTCTCCGGCTCGCGGTCGCGCAGGTTGAACATGAACCGAGCGACGTCGTGGTTGTCGACGAAGTTGATCGGCATCTGGGCCGGCGAGACGCCGATGCCGAGCTCGTTGGGCTCGGTGCCCCAGGTGTTGACCCGGTTCTCCCACAGCGTCTGGATCCGGTCGGTGCTCTGCGCCGCGGTGAACACGTCGCGCACCGCCTGGAAGTGCTGCGAGAAGTAGAAGGCGCTGTCGATCTGGTCGCCCGTGATCGGCGGCCCGCTGGGGGAGCAGCTCTGCTCGGCGGCGAGCTGCTCTTCGTCGCTGGGGTCGAAGGTCGGCTCCTGGCCCAGCAGGCGCACCACGTCGGCGTCGCCGAGGATGTCGTGCTTGGTGTAGGAGCCCAGCAGGTCGTCGCGGCCGTCGAAGACCTCGCCGAACATCAGGAAGTTGGTCTTGCCCTGGGCGGCCAGGCGCTGGCGTAGCCGCTGGGTGAAGATGCGCCAGAACTCGTACTCGACGTGCTTGATCGTGTCGATGCGGTAGCCGTCGGCGTTGGTCTTCTCGATCCAGCTGGCGTAGATCTCGATGAACTCCTGCTTGACGTCGCAGCGGGTGGTGTCGATGTCCTTGAGCCCGCCGGGGAAGTCCCCGTGCAGCAGCTGGTCGGGATCGTCGAAGTTCACCGTCCGACCCTTGCGGTTGTAGACGGCGGGATCCTCGAAGAGCGCGGGGCTGGGCGGGATGTGGTTGGTCGCCGGGTCGTACTGGAAGATCACGGGGGCGGGGCCGGCCTCGCCGAGCGAGGTGAAGGCCTGGATGCCGCGTGGATCGAAGTCGGGGTCGTACTCGGTGTAGTGATTGACCGGGACCTCGTTGCCGTCGTTCTGCAGGTTGATGTCGGCGACCCCGTTGAGGTTCATGTCGTAGAAGAACGCCTGCCCGACATGGTTGGTGACGATGTCGATGATCACCTTCATGTCGCGGGCGTGCGCCTCGCGGACCAGGTTCTGCAGCGTGGCGAGGCTGCCGAAGTGCGGGTTGACGTCGTTGAAATCCTGGGCCCAGTAGCCGTGGTAGCCGTCGAAGTTGGCATCGGTCTCGACGTTGCGAATGACGGGGGAGATCCACAGGGTGGTGACCCCGAGCTCCTCGAAGTAGCCCATGCGATCGATGAGCCCCTGCCAGTCTCCGCCCTGGTAGCGCGCCAGGTCGTCGGTGTTGACCATGTAGTCGTTGCCGCGGTCGCCGTTGGCGAAGCGATCGACGAGCACCTGATAGATGACCTCGTCTCGCCAGTCGTCGACGTGGGTGCTGAGCTCGACGTCGGTTTGCTCGTCGAGCTCGCGGAAGTCGGCACAGGCCCCGCTGAGCAGCAGGGCGGCGCCGAGGGCCACGCGGGTGAGTGAGAAGCGCGTGCGTGCCATGGTCAGTCCCGGAAGTAGCTGGTGGAGCCGAACCACCACTCGGCCCCGAGGGCGATGTAGTGATCGACGGAGCGAACGCGGAAGGCGTCGTGCTCGGGATAGAGCGAGCGCGCGGAGGGGTCGCGCATGGTCAGCAAGTAGGTGAGGCGAATGTGCGGGCGGGTGAAGTTGCCGCGGCCGCCCGGGCTCAGGAAGGGCATCAGGCCCACGCGCCCCATCTGGGCGAACAGCGGCTGCTGGCCGCCCTCACCGTCGTCGGCCAGCACGCCGCGGCGCTGCGCCTGGTACGAGCCCTCCACCGAGACGCCGGCGATCTTGCCGAGCCACAGGGTGGGCCGCAGGATGACCACGCCCTCGGCCAGGTCGCCGTAGTCGAGCGCCGGGCTGGCGTTGCGGAAGCTTCGCCAGTAGCTGCCCAGCAGAAGACCGAAGGGGCCGACCTCGTAGTTGCCGCCCGCGGCCACGAGATACTCGCGCGCGCCCCGGCTGCTGCGATCGGGCGCGAGCTGGATGGGCGCATTGAACTCGCCGTAGGCGGCCAGGCCCCCCGAGGCGCGGAACACCAGGTTGAGGTGGGTGCTGCGCTTGCCGGTGAACATGCCCAGCTGGGTGCCCACCAGCCAGCCCGACTCGCGCGGCAGGTCTTCGAAGACCCGGGGCTCGACCTGGCGCTGGCCTTCGTTGGCGTAGTGCGCCTCGCCGTAGACGATGGGCTTGATGCCGCCGCCCTTGTTGCCGACCCAGAACAAGTGGCTCAGCTTGCCGCTGCTGATGATCTTCTGGCGGTCGAGGATCGAGACCTGGGCCTCGCCCGGCTGGGCGTAGGGTCGCGGTCGCGGCACGGCCTGGAAGAACAGCGGGCTATCGGGTTGGTTGGCGCCCGTATGGAGCTTGAGCTCGGTGTTCTCGCCGAAGGTATAGGCCAGGCCGCCGCCCATGGTGTTGAGGTTGTCGAGCGGCCAGAAGTCGAGCAGGTAGATGTCGTTGCCGCGGTACATCCGGGAGCCGGCCCAGATCCGCAGGTTCTTGAGGCCCAGGCCCGACTCCTCGAGATAGAGGTTGCGGACGCCGAGGTTGGTGTCGAAGTTGCCGGTCTGGTGAAACAGCGGCGAGCCGATGGCCAGGGTCACCACCGCTCGCGTGTAGGCGTCGGTCTTTTCCCAGTAGTCCTCCCGGCGTAGCTCGAGCTCGGCGTAGGTGGACTCGTCGAGCCGGGAGCCGCGGGCCACGATGTCGCCGTCACGCCCGGCTCGGCCCCGGTGGTCGCCTCCGATGACGACGCGCCCGTAGGAACCGAAGTGGAAGCCGTCGGCGTAGTCGGGCGGGCGGTTGTAGGTGACGTCGGCCGGAGCCACGGGCACCACGGGCGCTTCGTCCTCGTCGCCCTCGGGCTGCACGATGACGGGCGGCGGTTTGCCCAGCTCTTCGGCGACCTCGGCTTGCGACTGACGCAGCGCCTCGACCTGGCGCTCGAGGGTATCGATGCGACGGTTGAGCGCATCGACCTCGGCCGCGGTGGGTCCGGAGGGCTCGGGAGCGGGAGCCGGCTCGGGCTCGGATTGCTCGGGGCTGTCGGGCGCGAGGTCGGCTTCAGGCTCTGCGACGAGGTCGGTGTCGCCGGCATGGGCCGTCGCGGGGGCAACACCAAAGCCGATCGCGGCGAGCCACGAAGCAAGTCCCAGCGCGAGGCGACGGGGGCGGATGGGAAGGTCGTTGCCAGACACGGAAACGGCGAGACTCTAAACCAAGAGTCGCCGATGAGCGACGCCGCCGAGGCGAAGTTGGCGCGAGCGCTTCGACACGAGTTTTCGGGGGTGCGGAGGATCAATGCGGGCCGCGGATGTTCGCCCATTCACCGAAGTGACAGCGGCTGTCATTGGCAACCAGCGCAGCCGGCGATGTCATTGTGCAACTAGCCCAATTCGGCCTCTAATGTGGGTGTAGCTGTCGTTTTTCGTTTCGGGCCCTCACATTGTCGCGTATGCTGCAACGCATGGAGATGCGGGTGGGACGGTCGACGTTGCGTGTATTCGAGGCGAGGCGTTCAGTAGTGGATGGCAAGCTCGAGGCGCTCATGAGCGAGAACGAGAACATCGACCAGCTCCTCGTTCAATTGCAGCGACGCAAGGAGATCGTGGAGGGGCGCTTCGAACTGCTGGTGGCCGAGCGTGACTTATTGGACGAGCGGATCTGGCGAGGTCAGCAAGAGCCGGTGGTGCAGCTGGGGCCCCGTCCCCCCGTGGTCCGGGGGCGGAGCATCGGGCCCCGAGAACTGACCCGTGAACCATGGGACATCGAAGAGCTCGAGGCGGCGCTGGCCTGCTGAGTGCGAACCACCGCGCGCACCTCGACGAACGCCCGGTGCACCTTCACTACCGGGGGCTACGCATCGAGCCCCGGTCGAACACGGGGCGCGGCGCTCAGGTCTTGCCGCCCTGCATCACGCCCGTCTGGCGACCGAGCTGCTCGAGAGCGCCCGCGGCCTGGATACTCCGATGCGAGCGGTTGCGACCCAGCCAGCGGCCGACGCCTTGCGAGCGCGCCACGACCTCACGGGCGATGAAGTCGACGCGGCGGCAGGAGAGCTGACCGAGGGTCCAGCCCGGGCCTTCGCGACCGACGGGCTTGCCCAGCAGGCGACGCTCGGAGGGAGCGAAGCCGGAGCGGGTCTTGGCCCAGACCTCGCGGATCGCCTGCGCGTTGGGCAGCGGCGGCTCGTCGTCGGGTTGCTCGACGAGCTCGGCCTCGAGGTCGTCCTCGTCTTCGGCCGGGTCGTCACCCTCGACCTCTTCGTCGGGCTCCTCGGTGGAGTCCTCTTCCCACAGCGTCTCGTCGTCGGGGTCGAGGCCCAAGATGGCGGCCACGGCCTCGCCCGCGAGTCGCCGGGTGGTCTCGTCCTCGTGGTCGAGCAGCTTGATGCAGGCATCGACGGCGGGAACCCGACCAGAGAAACCGAGGGCCCAGATGGTGTCGTGGCGCAGCGCCTCGTCTTCGAGCCGCTTGACCAGCGCGGCGGCGTGCTGCTCGGTGCCGAAGCACGCGACCCAGGTCAGGACCGAGCGACTGGGCTCGGGGCTCTGCAGGGCCAGGTGCATCACCAGCTGCCAGGCGGAGCGCGAGTTCCAGACCAAGGCGGTCTCGAGCGCGGCCGCCTGCACGGCGGGCTCGGGGTGTTGAAGCCGTGACTCGACCGCGCCCAGCAAGCGACGGCGATCGCCGTAGGTCGAGGCTCGGAGCGCGGCCTCTTGCACCGCGACGTCCTCGTGAACCAGGCCGCGCTCGACGGCCGCACCCGGATCGAGGCCATGGTCGGCGCAGGCTTGCAGCAGCACGGTGAGCAGCAGGCCCTCGGCCTTCGGCAAGCGCCCGCGGACCCAGTCACCGACCTTGGGATGGGCGCACAGCGACAGCGCGACGGACATGCCGGGGCCGAGCGTCTCGGGGGGCTCCTCGGCGGCGAGGGCATCGAGGGCTCGGTCTTGGCCGGCTTCGAGCAAGGCGAGGCAGGCGGCGGCCATGCGGGGGAGCTCGGCGTCCTCTGCGAGGATCGGCCAGATCATCTCCTCGAGGGCGGCCGGGCCGTTGACGACGAGGCCGTCGATGTGGGCCAAAAGCCGCGCCTCGGGGCCATCACCCAATTCTTGCAGGGTGTACGAGGCCGACGCGCGGGCCGTGAGCCACGCTTCCACGAGAAACTCGGACTCGTCGAGGTGCTCCTCGACGACGTCCCACAGGATGGGCTCTTCGTCGGCCATTTAGTTGATGAGGACCGAGCCGCCCTTGATGCGGTTGACCCCTTTGGAACGGGTCTCCACATAGGTGCCACGGATCACCACTCGGCCGTTGCGGCGCAGCACGAGGCTGGCCTGACCGCAGCGGAGCACGAGCTCGTCGGCGGCCTCGACCTCGACCCGACGGCCATCGGCTTCGACCTCGACGGGCGGAGCCTTGGGAGCGGTGGGCACGGTGTCGCGAAGCAGGCCCACCACGATGGGTCGGCCGGGGTCGCCATCTTCGAAGAGCAGGAGCACGGGGCACTCCTCGGCCACCGCCGAGTCCAGCTCGGCCGGGTCGAGGACCAGGGTCGTGCGGGCGCGCAGGGGGCCGTAGGGGTTGCCGGCGAAGTCCACCAGCAGGCGGCTTTGGTCGTTGATCCCGACGAGTCGGCCGGTACGCGGCGTGGTGATCGAACCGAGTTCTGCGCTCAGCTCGACGATATCCTGCGTTTGCTTGGTCTTGGGATCCTGAGTGCTCATGCTTGCCGCCGGTTTTCCGGGTCGGAGTATAGCAAGTCTGGGCCCATCGCCAGGCGAGTGGGCGAGTTGCGCTCGTGAGCGACCCCGAGGCGCGATCGCGGTCGTGTCACCCTCCCGTGTCGCCTTCGCCCCCCGGGACCCGTATGTCGGCCGCAAAGAGCCGTGGCTCGTCGATCCGGGCCGCAATGAGCTCGGCACAGCGATCGCGCAGTCGCACGATATCGGCAATCTCTCGCCCCTCGGGATGCAGCGGCGGCAGCACTTGGACCTCGAGTCGCTCGTGCCGAGGCAGCCACGTGCCGTCGCGTAGGGCACGCCGTGAGCCACGAATCGCCACCGGCACCACGGGGACCCCCGTCTCACTGGCCAAACGGAACGCCCCGAGCTTGAACGGGCGCATGCCGATTTCGGGCAAAAAGGTGCCCTCCGGGAAGAGCATGACCTGCTGACCCTGCTCGAGCTTCTCCGTGACCTCTTGGAGGTCGTGCAGGGAGCGAGCGGTCGAATGACGGTCGATGAAAATGTGTCCTTGCTTGCGAAGAACGGGGCCGACGAAGCCGTTGTTGCGCATTTCTCCCTTGATCACGAAGTGCAGGTCGGCCGGGAGCGCGGCGGTGCAGATCAGGAAGTCGAGGTAGCCGGCGTGGTTGGCCACGATGATCGCCGCCCCCGGCGGGAGATGATGGGCATCGATGGTGACCGGGTTGAGGCCGGCCATGCTCAGGGCGGCCCGGGCTTCGAGTACGGCGAGGCGTCGCGAGGGGCGACCGGCAGGCACCACCCGACCGACGAGGGGCGCGGCGAGGCACATGCCGGAGATCATCGACAGCGCGTAGCCCCCGTAGGCGGCTCGACCGACGCGCCGACCGAGCTGGCCCATGCGCGTGGGCAGGCTGCCTACGAGCAGTCCCGCCGCCTGTCGCTTGAACGAGCCGCGGTCCTTGGTCAGCGTGTCGCTCTCGTAGAGCTCGCGACTCTGTCGGCGCCGGATCTTGCCGCTCGAGGTCTTGGGCACGGAGCCGGGCGGGGCCAACACCACGCGATCGGGCGGCACGCCCACGCGGGCGGTGACCGTCTCGTTGACCTGGGCCTCGAGGATCTCGCGGGCGAGTCCGTCGGTCTGCCGGGTCTCCGCGATCACCACGATCTGCTCGGTGCCGCTGGACTCGTCGCGCACGGCGAAGGCGGCGACGCAGCCGAGACGAATGCCATCGACCGCGCCCGCGGCCGCCTCGATCTCGTGCGGGTAGTAGTTGCGGCCGCCCTTGATGATGAGGTCCTTGACCCGGCCCGTGATGAACAGCTCGCCGTCGGCGAGGTAGCCGAGGTCTCCGGTGTCGACCCAGCCGCCTTCGCACTGCACCTGGGCGGTGGCGTCGGGGCGGCGGAAGTAGCCCTTGAACGAAGACGGGCCGCGGAAGCGCACCGTGCCTTGTCGACGCTCGGGCACGGGCTGGCCCGCGTCGTCGACGACCTGCACCTCGTGGGCGGGCACGGCCTTGCCCACGCCGACGAACTCGAGGGCATCGGCGTCGGAGCTGCTCACGGCTCGACCTTCGCCTTCGAAGGCCGCGCGCTCGATCCGGTCGATCCGGGGGGCTCGGAGCACGGGCGGGAAGGCGACCGCCACCATGTTCTCCGCGAGGCCGTAGGCGCAGAACAGTGCCTCGCGTCGTAGGCCCGCGGGCGTGAAGCGTTCCACGAAGCGATCGAGAGTGGCGGGCAGGATGGGCTCGGAGCCGTTGAGGATGGTGCGTACGTGGGCCAGGTCGATCTGGCCGATGACCTCGTCTGCGATTCGCTTCACGCAAAGGTCGAAGGCGAAGTTCGGCGCGACCGAGCACGTGCCCCCAAACTCGGACAAGGCGACGACCCAGCGCTCCGGCTTGGACAGGAACGCCATGGGCGACATCAGCAGGGTCGGCACCCCGTAATAAAGCGGCATCAGCCAGCCGCCGATGAGCCCCATGTCGTGATACAGCGGCAGCCAGCTGACCAGCGCGTCCTCGGGGCCGAGCTCGCAGCCCAGCACGGCGGCGCGGATGTTGGCCACCACGTTGGCGTGGGTCAGCTCGACGCCCTTGGGATCGCCCGTGCTCCCCGAGGTGTACTGGATGAGGGCGGTGTGCTCGGGGACGACCGAGGCCCGCACCGTGCCCGCCTCGTCGCGCTGGGCCGCGGCGGTCAGGATGGTCTCCACCGACAGCACGTGCTCGACGGCCGAGACGCGGTCGCGGGCGATGTCGGCCACCCGGGCGGCGCGGTCGAAGGTGACCAGCAGCTGGGCCTGGGCGTTGTCGAGGATCTTGGCGCAGCGCTCGATGTACTCGGTGATGCGATCGAGCCGCACGGGCGGATACAGCGGCACGGGCACGCCACCCGCGAGCAGCGTGCCCATGAACGTCGCGAAGTAGCCCAGCCCGGTGGGCAGCATGATCGCCACGCAGCGCCCCGGCTCGAGCCCGCGCTGTCGCAGCGCTCGCGCGACCGTCATCGAGGCCTGATACAGCTCGCGATAGGTGATCGGGGTGAGCGAGTCGTCCTCGTTCTGGAGCACGATGTGCACCCGATCCGGCTGCTCGCGCAGGTGATACTCGAGCACCTCCACCAGCGTCGTGGCCTCGAGCGGCTCGGCGACGGGGGCCTCGGTGGGGCGCAGTTCACCCGGATCGCGATGCCGGGTCTGCGGCGTGGCATCGACGGCCGCCGCGGGTCCCGAACAAAGATGGGCGAGCAGCTGACGCGGGGTGTCGGCGGTGGCGATGGCGTCTTCGGAGAGCTGGACCCCGAAGGCCTTGCCCGCTCGGACCGCGAGCTCGACTCGCTCCAGGCTGCCCAGACCGAGCTCGCGTTCGAACGACACGTCCGGTCCCAGCTGCCCGAGGCCGCGACCGTCGCTCACGTCGACGACGACGCTGCGAACCACATCGAGGACCCGGGACAGCTCGTCGGCATGGTCGGCGCGCTTCATGATGCGGCGAAGACTACCCGATCCAAACCCGTGCCTAGAGCCCGGCCGCTGCGTGAGCACCACCGCTTTCGCTCCCCGGCTGACGACGCGCGGGGGTTATGGGATACGCTTCGGCCTTGCCGCGCGCCGTGCCCCGCCGCTCTCGCCACCGTTGGCCGTTACCGAAGTCGATCGGTCGCGCACTCGTCGTCGGATCCTTGCTGATCCTCGGCTGCGACTCGGCCCCGCCGAAGCCCGGAGAGCCGGCCCCGCAGGTCGCAGAGGCGAAGGCCGAGTCGCCATCGCTGGCCCCGGTCGTAGGCGAATCCCCGGCGAGCGACTCGCCGCAAGAGCCGACGCCGGCCGAGGTCGTGCCGCCACAGCCCGAGCCCGAGCCGGAACCCGAGCTGGACCCGCTTCACGGATCGGTGCGACCCGGCGACAGCCTGAGCAAGATCCTCCATCGGGCGGGCATCGGCGCGGCCGAGGTCCAGGTCGTCGCCGAGGCGCTCACGCCCGTGATGGACCCGGCCACGATTCGCATCGGTCAGCGCTACGACATCGAGCTGGACGAGGGCGGCGAGCTGCTCTCGTTCGCCTTCCATCTCGCGCAGACCGAGGTGGCTCGCGTCCGCCGAAAAAAAGGCGGCGCGCTCGAGGGCAAGCTCGAGACCCGCGCCACCGAGCGCCACGAAGAGGAAATCATCGGCGAGGTCCGCAGCTCCTTGTGGGGGGCGCTGACCGAGCGCGGCCACTCGCCCGCGCTGGTCGACGTGCTGGTCGACGTCTTTGCGTACGACATCGACTTTTTCACCAGCACCCGAGCGGGAGACACCTTTCGCGTGATCGTCGAGCGCCACGAACTCGACGGCAAGCTCGTGCGCTACGGTCGGGTCCTGGCCGCGGAGTATCGCGGCGAGGCGGTGGGGGAGGCCGTGCTGCTGTGGTGGGAGCCGCCCGGTGGCGGCAAGCCGCTGTATGTCGATGGCGAGGGCAAGGGCGTGGCCCGGACGGTGGTCAAGTCGCCGCTCAAGTACGCGAGGATCACCTCGGGCTTCGATCCCAAGCGCATGCATCCCGTGCTGCATCGGGTGAAGAGCCACCAGGGTGTCGACTATGGTGCGCCCGAGGGCACGCCCGTGTGGGCGGCCGCCGATGGCAAGATCGTTTTTCGAGCCGAGAAGGGCGGGGCGGGCAACATGGTCATCCTCCGTCACCCCGGCGGACTCAAGACCCTGTACATGCACTTGTCGCGGTTCGCCGAGGGGCAGCGGGTCGGCGACACGATCGATGCCAAGACGGTCATCGGTTATGTCGGGCAGACCGGCTTGGCCACGGGTCCCCACCTGCACTACGGCATGCAGAAGAACGGGCGCTACGTCGACCCCACCACGATCGAGTCGGTGCGGGCCAAGGGCGTGGCCAAGGCCGACCGCACCCGCTTCCGTCGGTTTCGCGATCGGTGGCTGAAGCGGCTGGCCGCGATCGACGAGGGCGAGGGCGAAGGCGACGAAGAGCCCACGGGCGGCCCAGAGTCAGAGCCCGAGCGTTGACGCGACTTCTAGGGATGTTGGATCGCGTCGAGGGTTCGCTGGGCGATCGAGCGGAGCTGCTCGGGGCTCGTGCCGCCTCGGCTCATCACCGACAGGCCCTGAAGCGCCGTGCATAGATAGTTCGCGGTGAGCTCGGGGTCCTGCTCGGGGACTCGACCCTCGGCGATGGCCTTGCGGAGCGCGCGTTCGAAGCCCTCGCGCAGGGACGTGACGTGATGCTCGATGCGCGTGAGGACATCCGGGTCGTCTTCGAGTCCGAGCTCGATGATCGTGTTGACGAAGAAACAAGAGCGGTGCTCCGGATCGTAGGGTCCCCCGCCACCGAAGGACTCCACGATCTCCTCCCAGCCTGCCCCTGGGTTCTCCACGGGAGGACGGATGGTCGCGTACGCATCGAGTGCCTTGAGGAACAGCTCACGTTTGCTTCCGAACGTGTCGTAGAGGCTCTTGCGCCCGATCCCGAGGGCCGTCTCGAGCTCCGACAGCGACGTGCTTCGGTAGCCGTTGTTCCAGAACACATGCAACGCTCGTTGCAGTGCCTGCTCTGGGTCGAAGTTCTTGGGTCGAACCATGGAACCGCCGCTCGATTAGAGTTCACACCGATTGGTCACGAACGGCAATCCGATCCCGTAGCGGGCCCCGCGCATCATCGTCAGTCGGTCATTGCGTGGAAGATCATTCGCTTGCAGTGGCTGTGCGTGAACACGTCGACGCCAGCGAGCTTGCCCTCCCATTTGTCTTCGACCTCTTCCGCGCACATCTCCGACATCCGGTCGAGCCCGAAGTTCACGGTGACCCAGGTGTTCCGTGATTTGGCCGCTCGCTTGCCGAGCGTGCTGATATCGAGGGATGCGTAGGCGGCCGTGGCACCGTGCTTGATGTCGAGCACGTACTGCCGTTGGTCGGCCACGTCTTGGTACGACCCCAAGTTCGCGTGGCCACCGATGAAGTAGTCGAAGTCATACTCGAGCAGCGTGTCGTAGACCTCGAAGTACGCACCGATGTCTTCGGCGACCGCGAACTCGTGGATGGGAGTCCACTTCGGAAACGCGATGTCGATCATCGTCAGGACCTTCTGCCGAGGCAGATGGATCGCGATGTTCCCGGGGCTATGGGCGGGCCCGTGATACGCGAGCTCGATGAGTTCGCCCCCGACCTCGAGCGAATATCGTTGATTGAAGGTCACCGTTGGTACCGGCCGTGCGGGGTCGTCGTGGGCGGCGAGAATGGATCCGGTGATCTCGTGGGCGATGATCGTCACGTCTCCGAAGATGTTCGCGGCGCCGATATGGTCGTCGTGGCTATGGGAGTAGATGAGGTGGCTGACGGGCTTGTCCGTGACCTCTCGTATGGCATCGAGGTAGGACTCGCCGATCGAAGGGGGCGCATCGATGGCCACGACGCTGGTCTCCGTCTCCACGAACATGGTGTTGTGGGACCATCCGGCCAGGAAATAGACTCCATCCGAGAGTTCCTCGAGGTAGTAGCCTTTGTCGGGATCGACGGGGTGTGCCTTCGAGTCTTCGGGTATCGGCAGATGATAGATGCCCGTCAGGCTCAGAAAGTCGTTGGCGGGCGTGATCAGGATTGCGACCCAAATGGAGAGGGCCGCGATACCGGCGACGAGGAGTTTGGTGAGGTGCTTTTTCATCGGTCGAGATCGCTCGATGCGTCCGGGAGCACAGGGCGTCCGGGCGCTACGCTTCGCGCGACTGGCAGACCAGGAGCCCTCGTTCAGTCGCGGCAGGAATGATGGTTTTGGGCGCGTGAAGGACGGAGCCAGGCCGGCTTCGTGCTGTGCGCAGATTCATAATTGACTGATCGGTGTAAAATGGTCAAACGCTTTCGAAACGGAAAGCGCGTCGAGCCCAATCCTCTATTCATGTGCTCAGGTAGGACCTTGTATGCGCGGTACCGCGCGGCCCGGTTGACCTACCTGAACATTTTTGCGGAAAACTGGACGAGCGCACAGTACTGGTCCAATGTCCGGTTCGTGATGACGAACTCTCTGGATCGTGACGTTCTTGCCGTTCTGCGGGCCCTTTTCGAGTTGGCCGAGGTCGACATGCCCGCCTCTGCGGCGTTGGTCGCGGCACTGCTCGGCCTCGAGGATGCGCAGTGTTCTGCGTATATCGCGCAGTTGAAGAACCGCCGGTTGATCCAACGCGATCGCCTCGGCCTGACCATGGTCGGCCTGGCATTGGCGCTGGCACTTCCCCCCATCGAGCCGGTCTCCATGAAGCGCCCGCCCGCCGTCGAGCTTCGAACCGCGGCTTGAACGTTTTTCAATAGAAGCCGTTTCTGGGGCGTCTAGAGCTACAGAAATCGATGTAACCAGTGTTCACACCGTAGGGGGTTTTTGTTAGTTTTCGCGCAGAGGACATCCCATTGACCGACAAGGAGCTCGAAGCCCGTCGCCGTTTGTTTTCCCGCCGTCGCACCCTGCAGGGCGCTGGAGCATTGCTGTCGACCACGGTCGCGTGCAGTGACGACGACGTGCCTGCGACCGGTGGCAGCGGCGAAGGTTCGTCCAGCTCCGGTGAAGCGCCGGGCAGTACCGGCGAGCCGAGCGGAATGGATACGACCGGTGGCAGCACCAGTGGTGTGGCCGGAACTTCGGACGGTGCCGACGGTGCCGACAGCACGGGTGACGAGAGCACGGGCGAGCCCGAAGAGCTGACCCCGGAGGAGCTGCTCGCCAACGTCGACCACATCATCGTGCTGTGCATGGAGAACCGGTCCTTCGACAACTACTTGGGCTCGCTCCAGCTGCTCGAAGGACACAAAGACGTCGACGGCCTCGATGGGACCGAGACCAACCCGGATCAGAATGGGGAGCCGGTCGGCGTCTCCGTGCTCAACGACTTCACGCCGCTCGATCCTCCGCACGGCTGGGGTGACTGCCACAACCAGTGGAACGACGGTGCGCTCGATGGCTTCGTCACCGAGCAGTTCCAGTCCCACGGCGACGCCGTGAAGCACGAAGTCATGGGCTATCACATCCGCCAGCACCTCCCGGTGACCTACGCGCTGGCCGATGCCTATACCGTCTGCGACGCGTGGTTCTGCTCGCTGCTCGCTCAGACCTGGCCCAACCGCTACTACCTGCACTGCGGCGACGGCAGCGGAGGCACCAGCAATGTGCCCGCCACCCCGCTCCCGCAGTCGATCATGGATGCCTGCGACGACGCAGGCATCAGCAACATGAACTACTACGACGGCCTCGTGTCCTGGCGCTGGGGGGCCTTCCCCGTGACCGGCTTCTCCAGCACGGCCGGTATGGGCGAGTTCTTCGACAAGCTGGAAAACGGCGGGCTCGAGCAGGTCGTCATCCTCGATCCCGACTTCCTCAGCAACGACGATCATCCGCCCAACAACATCCAGCTGGGCCAGGCGCTCATCGGTACCATCTACACCGCGCTCGCCAACTCGCAGTACTGGGAGCGCAGCCTGCTCATCATCACCTACGACGAGCACGGCGGGTTTTATGACCACGTGCCGCCGCCCACCACCGTGGACGCCAACGGCCCCGACTTCCAGCAGATGGGCTTCCGCGTGCCCACCCTGGTGATCGGGCCGCACGTGCGCTCGGGTTTCGTCGATCACACCGTGCTCGAGCACTGCTCGTTCGCGGCGACCGTGAGCACGCGCTTTGGCATCCCGCCGCTCAACGATCGGGTCGCGGCCACGCCTGATGTCTCGAGCTGCATCGATCCCGCGTTCGTCGACGACCCGCAGCCGCCGATTCGGGTGCCGAGCCTGCAGGTCAAGGATTCCGATCTGGACGCGGTGGGGACCTTCACGAGCCAGCCGGAGCTGATGGAGGCGATGGGGATCGAGATGCCGCTGACGCCCGAGCGGCGGTCGGAGCATCGCGCGGGGGTCGAGCGATTGCTCGACGAGGCCGAGCGCCAGGGCGTGGTGAAGCGCGAACGCGGCGTGTAGCTCGCGGCCGACTCAGAGCACGCGGGCGCCTTCGTGCGCCTGCTCGACATAGGCCCGCGCCTCGCCGCCGAAGCGATCGACGGTGCTGCGGGCGAAGTCGGGGGCGGCCTCCTGCTCGACCAGCGCCACCACGCAGCCGGCAAAGCCGGCCCCGGTCAGTCGCGCGCCGATGCACGCGGGATGGCTGGCGGCGAGCTCCACCATGCGATCGAGGGCGGGCGCGCTGACGCGGTAGTCGTCGCGGAGGCTGCGGTGGGCCTGGCCGAGCAGCGCACCCATGCGGGCGTGATCGTCGGTGCTCATCGCTTCGACCATGGCCACGGTGCGGGCGTTTTCCTCGACGCCGTGGCGCACGTAGGGATGCAGCGAGGTGGGCAGGCGACGGAGCGCGGCGGGCAGATCGTCGATGTCGCGCAGGGCAGCCACGCCGAGGGTCTGCGCCGCGGTCTCGCAGGCCTGCCGACGGGCGTTGAACTCGGAGTCGCCCAGCTCGCGGCGGGTGCCGGTATCGAGCACGACCACGGCGAGCGACTCGGGCAAAGGCTGGGGGGCGACGGCGCCCGAGCGACAGTCGATGAACAGCGCGTGCCCGGCCCGGCCCGCGGCGGAGCAGAGCTGATCCATCAGCCCACAGCGCACGCCCACGAACTCGGACTCGGCACGCTGGCAGGTGCGGGCGGCGAGCTCGGGGTCCCAGGCCCACCCGGACAACTCGGCGAGGCCGCGGGCGAGGGCCAGCTCGAGGGCGGCGGAGCTGGACAGGCCCGCCCCGGTGGGCACGGTGGAGGTGATGGCGGCATCGAAGCCGGGGCACTGCACGCCGGCTTGTTGCAGGGCCCACACCACGCCGCGCGGATACTTGGTCCAGTCGGCGTGGGAGAGCGGGGCGCCGAGCGAGTCGGTGGTGAAGCTGGCGAATTGCTGAAAGTCGAGGGCGGCGATGTTGATCTCGTCGTCGTCACGCGGGGCGATGGCGATGCGAGTGGCCAGCCCCAGCGCGACGGGCAGCACGAAGCCATCGCTATAGTCGGTGTGCTCGCCGATCAGGTTGACCCGGCCGGGGGCCACGGTGACGAGGGCGGGCGCACGGTCGAAGAGGCCGCGAAAGCCCGCCGTCAGGGCAACCGCGCGGGGATCGTCGTGGATCGTCATCATCATGGGCTCGTGAGGCGCTGCGCGACGATCTGCTCGAGTCGCTCGCGGTGGGTGTGAAGGTCGGACCGTGACTTGATGGGGAGGAAGCGCTCGGCACCGACTTCGATCACCGCGGTGGGCAAGAAGTCGGAGAGCTGACCCACCAGCTGCTCGAACTGGAGCACTGGCCGGGAGCCACCGTCGGCATCGATGGTCTTGGGCACGAGGTGCCAGGCCAGCGGCGGTGCGGCCAGCAGCGCGGGCAGCTCGATCCACAGGTTGTTGATCGAGCAATGGGTGAAGGGGCGCGCAGCGGCGACGGGATCGAGACGAAAATCTTCGATGACCACGGGCCACCCGCGCGGGCCGGCGGCGATGAACGAGCCCACCCGCTCGGCGGGGCGGGCGATGGCCTCGGCGGTCATGGCTGCACCGCGATCGACCTGCGCGAGGTGAAACCCCAGCAGCACCGGATCGAGGCAGGCCCCGACGTTATCGACATTGGACACGAACAGGGTCTGAACCCCGCGCTGCAGCAGCGTTTGACCGAGTCCGGTTTCACGAAGCGCACGGACGAGCGCGCCGTGCCCCGTGCTGGCGCGGGCCCAGGGCGCATCGGCGGGGGTCAGCGGCTGCCCGTCGGGATCGAGCCGCGGCAGGGTTGGTTGGATGACGCGATGCCGTGCCTGTGGAGCGAGCCCCAGCCAATCGAGCCGCTGCAGGTGCGCCTCGCTGGGCTCCGCGGTGTGTTCCCCGTGCATGAGCACGACCGGGGTCTGTACGCTAAAGCGGTAGGCGGAGGCCACGATGCATGCCAGGAAGCTGGCGTCGGGGCGCTCGGGCACCACGGGGACCACGCCCTTGGCTCCGCCGCCGAAGCGGGTGGCCATGCCTCCGTTGAGCACCACGCGGGCCACGCGGCCCGATTGCAGCGCCGACTCGCCACGGCCTGCCCACTGCGCAATTCGGTAGCGAGAGGCCCCTTGCACGGCGACCGGGGGCTCGCGCGGAGGGTTGACATCGAAGTCGACGAAATTGGCCTGGGGTGGCCGAGCCCCGCCGCGAACCCACGCGCAAAGCCGCTCGAGCAGCTCCGGGTCGCGGGACTCGAGCCGGTGGTCACCAGGCATGAGATACGCTATAGCGGAAGCGTGAGGTGCGTCAAGCCGCAGCCGTCGACCCCCGCTCTACAGAGCGGTCTGGGCCGCGTCGAGGGCGCGGTCGATGGCGCCGAGCAAGAGCGTCGCGTCGAGCTCGTCGAAGGGCAGCGGGGGTTTGATCTTGAGGACGTTGTGGAAGGGGCCATCGACGCTGAGCAGGATGCCCGCGGCGCGGCAGTGCTGGACCACTGCGTTCGCCACGTCGTAGGCGGGCTCCTTGCTCGCCCGGTCGCGCACGAGCTCGGCTCCGATGAACATGCCCATGCCGCGGACGTCCCCGATGACCGGGTGCTTGTCGGCCAGCGCTCGCAGGCCGGCTTGGAGCTGCTTGCCCACGCGCGCCGCCTGCCGCATCAGCCCATCGCCTTCGATGACGTCGAGCACGGCCAGTCCCACCTTCGACGAGACGGGGTTGCCCCCGAAGGTGTTGAAGTACTCCATGCCGTTGGCGAACTGGTCGGCGATGGCGCGGGTGGTGATCACCGCAGCCATGGGGTGACCGTTGCCGATGGGCTTGCCCATGGTGACGATGTCGGGCCGGGCCCCCTGCGCCTCGAAGGCCCACATATGGCTGCCCGCGCGGCCGAAGCCCACCTGGACCTCGTCGGCGATGGCCACTCCGCCCGCCTCGCGCACGAGGTCGAAGGCCCTCGCCAGGTAGCCGCCGGGCGGCACGACCTGACCGCCGCAGCCGAGCAGGGACTCGGCGAACAGGGCCGCGACGGGTCGCCCCGCGTCGGCGGCTCGCTGCAGCCCCTCGCCCACGGTCTGTTGGGCGAACTGGGCCCCCTCGATGCCCGCCGCCGAGCGGTAGGGATCGGGCGCCGCGGCCACGTGCACGTGCTCGGGTCGGCCCGCGCCGCCGCGACCATCGAACTTGTAGGGGCTGAGCTCGACCAGGCTGCTGGTGTGCCCGTGGTAGGCGTGGTCGAGGACCATCACGTCGCGGCGCTCGGTGGCGGTCCGAGCCATGCGCAGCGCCAGCTCGTTGGCTTCGCTGCCCGTGCACACCAAAAAGCAGACCTCGAGGTGCTTGGGCAGGGTGCCGAGCAGTCGCTCGACGTAGTCGACGATGGCGTCGTGCAGGTAGCGGGTATTGGTGTTGAGCTCGGCCGCTTGCTGGCTGAGCGCCTGCACGACCTTGGGGTGCGAGTGCCCCACGTGACACACGTTGTTGACGCAGTCGAGGTAGCCCTGCCCGTGCGCGTCGTACAGGTACTGCATGCGGCCGCGGACGATCTTCAGCGGCTCTTCGTAGCTGAGGCTGAGGCTCGGGCCGAGGTGACGCCGACGGCCCTGCACCAGCGCCGACGAGCTGCGTCCGTGGGGGATGAGCAGGGGCAGCCCGCAGCGCTGACGCAGGCGGTCGCGCAGGGTCCGGGGACCGAGCTCACTCAGCCGTCGCAGCAGCGTCCACGCCCCGTCCTCGCTCACGGTGGCGGCCGCGTTGTCTGGATCAGCGGCCGCGGTCTTGGCCGAGTTGACCACCGACACCGCCAGCCGGGCCCGCGTGGCGTCGTAGAACAGGTCGAGCTCCTCGGCCGTGAAGGGCACGACGGAGTGGTAGCCCGCGGCGAGCTGAGCGATGGCCTCGATGGGGTCCTTGGGGCGGTGGAAGGCAGCATAGGTCGCGGCGATGACCGCCTCGAACATGCGCCCGCTCTCCATCAGGTCGCCGAAGTCGAAGAGCCCGCAGACGCGGTCGCCATCGACCAGCACGTTGTAGTCGTTGGCGTCGTTGTGAATGATGCCGCGGGGCAGCTGGTCGAGGACGGGCGCGATGCGGGCCTGGAACTGGAGCAGCGCGTGGTCGACCCAGGCGCGGCGTCGAGGGTCGGTGATCAGATCGAGGTGATCGACGATCCACGCCGAGCGAGCCAGGTCCCAGGGCAGGGGCCGGTTTTGGGCGGGGTGCTCGACTCCGGCCAGCACTTGGTCGACGCGGCCCAGGCCCTGGCCGAAGTTGCGCAGCAGGGCATCCGAGGGCGTGCCCGCGTCGGCGAGCAGGGTGCCCTCGAGGTAGTCGACCAGGCGCACGACGTGGCGCAAGCCCGTGCTGCTCTCGACCTCGGCCAGCGGCTTGCCGCGGCTGCGAAACACGGCCGGGGTCTCCAGCTCCAGCTGTGCGTGGGCCAGCGCGTCCATGGCCACGCACTCGAATTCCATCTCGGCATGGTCCGTCTGATCGTTGGCGATCTTCAGGACCCAGCGCCGGGTGTGACTGCTGTCGCCGCCCGTCTCGGCTTCGATCAGAAAGTTCCGATCGATATAGCTGGGCAGCGGCGACGCCGAACCTTCGACGCCGAAGTGGCGACGCACGATCTCTTCCGCATCGCGTGGCGAAAACGTGGGGAGAACGAAGTGGTCAGTCACGGCCTCACCTCTAGCATGCGATCGGGCACACGTCCTCGCTTACCTTGGTCCGAGTTCTGCTCATGAACGACAACGAAGTCACCTCGCTCCGAACTGGGATGCGTCGTATCGCGCACGGCCTGTGGTCCTGCCTGATGGTGGTCGCCATGGCATGCGCCTCCGAGCCTGCCCCGGCGGCATCACCCGAGCCGCCCGCCGAAACACCGGGGGTCCCGGATTGGGAAAATCTGGAGGTGCTGCAGCGCGGCCGCGAAGCGCCGCGGGCCACCGCGTTTCCCCACCGCAGCATCGCCGCCGCCCGAGCGGGAGGCGCGGACCCGGCCTATCGACTATCGCTCGACGGACCCTGGAAATTCCACTTCGTACCGCGCCCCGATGAGCGCCCGCGGGGCTTCGAGGCGCCCGGGTTCGACGACTCGAGCTGGGCCGAGATCCCGGTGCCGAGCAACTGGGAGCGGCTCGGCTACGGCGTCCCGATCTACGTGGACGTCGAGTATCCCTTCCCCAAAGACTGGCCTCATATCCCGCACGAGGACAACCCGGTCGGCTCCTATCGGCGTACCTTCGAGGTGCCGAGCGACTGGGACGGAGACCGCATCGTCCTGCACTTCGGGGCGGTCAAGTCGGCGATGTACGTGTGGGTCAATGGCCAACAGGTCGGCTATAGCCAGGGCTCCAAGACTCCGGCCGAGTTCGACGTCACCGACGTGTTGAAGCCGGGCCAAAACTCCATCGCCCTGCAGATCTATCGCTGGAGCGACGGCTCGTACCTCGAGGATCAGGACTTTTGGCGGATCAGCGGCATCGAGCGCGAGGTCTACCTGTACTCGACACCTCCGCGACACATCCGTGACTTCTTCGCGCGCACGACCCTCGACGCGAGCTTCCGCCACGGGCAGCTCGAGCTCGACGTGGAGCTGGAAGACGAGCCCGGGGCGCCCGACGAGACGCCCACGGTGGAGGCGATGCTCTTCGATTCGCCCACCCACGATGCGCCGCGCTGGTCGCAGGCGGTCCAGCTGTTCGCCGACGACGACGGAGCGTGGCGCGGCACGGTCCGAACCCAGGTCGACGACGTGCGGCGATGGACGGCGGAGACCCCCGAGCTGTACACGCTGGTGCTCGCGCTGCGCGGGGCGGACGGCGCGGTGATCGAGGCTCGATCGGCGCGCATCGGCTTTCGCAGCATCGACATCGAAGGCGGGCAGCTGAGGGTCAATGGCGTGCCGCTCACCATCAAGGGAGTCAACCGCCACGAGACCGACCCGGATACGGGGCACGTCATCGACGAGGCCTCGATGGTTCGCGACCTGACGCTGATGAAGGCGGCCAACATCAACGCGGTGCGGGCGAGCCACTATCCCAATCACCCGCGCTGGTACGAGCTGTGTGACGAGTACGGCATGTACGTGGTCGACGAGGCCAACATCGAGTCTCACGGCTACGCCGACGATCCCGACGAGACCTTGGCCAACGAGCCCGCGTGGCTGCAGGCGCACCTCGACCGCACCATCCGCATGGTCGAGCGCGACAAGAACCACCCCTCGATCATCGGGTGGTCGCTCGGCAACGAGGCGGGGGACGGCAGCAACTTCCGGGCGACCTACGCCTGGGTCAAGGAGCGCGACCCCACCCGACCCGTGCAGTACGAGGGGGCGGGGCGGCGGCCGCATACCGACATCTATGCGCCGATGTACAAGACCATCGAGTTCATCGAGGCGTACGCCAAGGAGAACGGGCCGCGGCCGCTGATCTTGTGCGAGTACGCCCACGCCATGGGCAACTCGGTGGGCAACCTGCAGGACTACTGGGACGTCATCGATCGCTACCCGAACCTCCAGGGCGGCTTCATCTGGGATTGGGTCGACCAGTCCTTCTTCGAGACGAGCCCCGACGGCCAGCGCTACTACACCTACGGGGGCGACTACGGGCCGCCCGAGATCCCGAGCGACAAGAACTTCTGCAACAACGGCCTGGTGCAGGCCGACCGTCGGCCGAACCCGAGCTACCACGAGGTGCGGCAGGTCTATGCCTCGATCGACGTCACCAGGTGGGATCGGGCGAAGCGTCGCGTCGAGATTCGCAATGGGTACGGGTTCACGAACCTGTCGGCGTTCGAGATGCACTGGGACATCACGGCCGATGGCACCCAGGTCGCGTACGGCACGCATCGGTCCCTCGACGTGGAGCCGGGGCAGACGGTCGCATTCACGCCCGGTTTCCCGCGACGCATCGACGCGCCCGCGGGGAGCCGGACCTACCTGAACCTGAGCTTCGTGACCCGCGAGGCACAGGCCTTGGTGCCGGCCGGGACGGAGCTGGCGCGCGTGCAGCTACCCTGGTCCGAGCCCACGCGGGGTCCCGTGCGGTCCGAGGCCAAGATGCCCGCTCTCGAGCTGGTCGAAGGTGACGCCATGATCACCGCGAAGGGGCAGGGCTTTGCCCTCGGGGTCTCGCGGGTCACCGGGCGGCTTTCGTCGTGGTCGAGCGACGAGCAGCGGATCTTGACCGACGGCGTTCGCCCGAATGCGTGGCGGGCCCCCATCGACAACGACGTCGGCAACGGCATGCCCGAGCGTCTCGGCATCTGGCGCGACGCGGGGGCCATGGCGGAGTTGGCCAAGGTCGAGGTGGTCGAGCGAGGTCGCCGACGCGTCGTGATCCGAGCCGAGCACACGCTGGCCGGAAAGACGGGCACGGTGGTCACCGAGTATGCGATCTTCGGCAGCGGAGACGTCATCGTCGACATGCACCTGCGGCCCGCGAACTCCTCGCTGCCCGACATCCCGCGGGTGGGCACGCGCTCGGTGCTGCCCGGTCGCTTCACGCGGGTCGAGTGGTTCGGTCGCGGCCCCCACGAGAACTACTGGGACCGCAAGACGGGCGCGCACATGGGCCGCTACCAGGCCGATGTCGGCGACCTCCATCACCCCTATACCCGGCCGCAGGAGACGGGCAATCGCTCCGACGTGCAGTGGGTGGCGCTGCGCGACGAGCAGGGGCACGGGCTGCTCGCGGTGGGCATGCCGCAGCTGGACTTCGGTGCTTACCCCTTCGACCCGCGCGAGGCCCTGCGCTACGAGCCGGTCGACAACCGCCACACGATCGACGTGGTGCACGACTCGAGCCTGGTGACCCTCGACCTCGACCTGCGCCAGATGGGTGTGGGCGGGGACAATAGCTGGGGCGCCCGCACGCACGAGGAGTACCGCCTGCCCGCGCGGGACTATCACCTGCGCTACCGCTTGCGGGCCCTGGCACCCGGCGACGATCCGGCGGCGCTCGCTCGCCAACGCTTGCCCGTCGCCGACCTCGATCCGAAGGCCACTGGCCTGCACGTGGAGTCCGACTGATGGAACTGGGTACGCTCGATCTGGTCACCTTTGTGGCCTTCGTCGCCGTGGTGGTGATCGTCTCGCTGTGGGCGTCGCGCAGCGAGGGCTCGGCCGAGGGCTACTTCTTGGCCGGCCGCGGCCTGAGCTGGAGCTTCATCGGCCTGTCGCTCATTGCCTCGAACATCTCCACCGAGCAGTTCGTGGGCATGGCGAGCGCCGGCTTCGGCGAGATGGGCCTGGCGGTGGCCGCCTACGAGTGGATCGCCGCCGTCACCCTTGTGTTCGTGGCCCTGGTACTGCTGCCTCGGTTCCTGCGCTCGGGTATCTACACCATCCCCGAGTACCTCGCGCTGCGCTACGACGAGCGGGCTCGCCTGGTCATGAGCCTGCTGATGCTCGTGATGTACGCCTTCGTCGCGCTCGCCTCCATCCTCTACTCGGGTGCGCTGGGGCTACGGGCGATCTTCGGCCTCGACCTGCCCCTCGGGGTGTGGATGCTGGGGATCTTGGCCGCGGTCTACACCGTCTATGGCGGTTTGAAGGCGGTGGTGTGGTCCGACCTCATTCAGGGCATCGCGCTGCTCGTGGGCGGGGCCTTGGTGGCCTGGCTGGCTCTCGACGCGGTGGGCGGACTCGATGCCTTCATGGCGCGCTCGGGCGAAAAGCTGCACCTGGTGCTGCCCGCCGACCACCCGGAGCTGCCGTGGACGGCGCTGCTGCTCGGCATCTGGATCCCCAACCTGTTTTACTGGGGGCTCAATCAGTTCATCACACAGCGGACCTTGGGCGCACAGAGCCTGGCCGAGGGCCAGCGCGGCGTCATCTTGGCCGCGGTCATCAAGCTGTTCATCCCCTTCATCGTGGTGTTCCCCGGCATCGTGGCCTACCAGCTCTATGCCTCGGAGATCGGCTCCCCCGATCAGGCCTATCCCGTGTTGGTGACCCACCTGCTGCCCGCCGGGCTGCGGGGCTTCATGCTCGCCGCGCTGTTCGGGGCGATCATGAGCAGCCTCGACTCGCTGCTCAACTCGGCCTCCACCATCTTCACCATGGACGTCTATCGTCGTCACTGGGGCTCGCAGGCGACCACCGCCCAGCTGGTCTCGGTGGGGCGCTGGGCCACGGGCGGCCTGGTGGTGTTCGGGTGCCTGGTCGCGCCTCACCTCGACGATCCGCGCTTGGGCGGCATCTTCAAGTACATCCAGATGTTCCAGGGCTTCATCTCGCCCGGCATCGTGGTGGTGTTCATCTTCGCGTTGGTGGTGCCCCGGGCTTCGGCCGCGGCCGCCTTGGTCGGCCTGCTCGGCAACATCCCCGTCTATGGCTTGTTGCTGTGGCTGCTGCCCGACGTCGCGTTCCTCAACCACATGGCCTTCACCGCGGTGGCCCTGGCGGTGGCGATGTTGCTGGTGACGTGGTGGCGGCCGGGCCCGGTGCGAACACCCGACGAGGTCGAGCCGGCGGTGAGCATGGAGACCAGCCGCGGCAGCGCGATCGGTGGGGCCGTGGTGGTCGTCGCCGTCGTGGCGCTGTACGCCCTGCTGTGGTGAATTCGAGCCGTAGCGGGCCATGACCAGGATCGGGCCGGGCGACTTCGTCGGCCGAGTGTTACATGAGCTCGGTCGGCGACGTCTTGACGGCCAATGACCCAACCCGTCTGTGTCGTCGTGGGCATCGGCCCTGGAAATGGAAGCGCCTTCGCTCGTCGGTTCGCGGCCGAGGGCTACGCCGTCGCCCTGCTGTCGAGGAAGACCGACTTTTCCTCGAAGCTCGCGGCCGAGCTACCCGGGGCCAAGGCCTACGCTTGCGACGTGACCGATGCCGCTGCCGTCGAGTCGGCGTTCGCGGCCGTCCGCGAGGACCTGGGCGAGGTGGACGTGCTCGTCTACAACGCGGGCTCCGGGGTGTGGGGCAACATCGAAGAGCTGAGCCCCGACGACTTCGAACGCTCCTGGCGGATCAACGCCATGGGAGGTTTCCTCGTTTCCAAGCAGGTCATCGCGTCGATGAAGGAGCGCGGCCAGGGCTCGATCATCTTCGTCGGGGCCACTGCGTCGCTGCGCGGCAAGCCCTTCACCACCGCGTTTGCCCCGGCCAAGGCGGCTCAGCGCAGCCTGGCGCAGGCCATGGCCCGACACCTGTGGCCGGCGGGGGTGCACGTCTCGCTCATCATCGTCGATGGCGGGGTCAAGCCTCCCAGCCCCGACGGTCCGCCCGAGACGCTCGATCCGGCCGACATCGCCGAGGCGGCGTTCTTCCTGTCCCGTCAGCCGCGCTCGGCCTGGACCTTCGAACTCGACGTCCGGCCCTCGCAGGAAAACTGGTAGGGGCCGCGGCTCACTCGTACTGGCGGTCGATGTACAGGCCGGCCGCCGGGGTGAAGCCCTCTTCGTCGAGCGTGCCCGAGCGCTCGTAGGTGGAGTACACCCCGTCGTCGTCGAGGTCGGCGAAGGCCTGGGCCGTGAACTCGCACTTGCCGTAGCCCTCGGGGTCGTTCTTCCACTTGAAGTTGTAGTGGAAGCGGTGCTCGCCCTCGATGAGGAAGTTGAGCTGCTGCCACACGCGGTCGTCGGCCCACAGCTTGGCGTCGTAGCCACCGGGGCCGCTGCCGCCGGAGTTGCAGTTGCCCTTGGAGCCCTCGTTGCAGTTGACCGACAGCGGCGGCGTGACGGTGCCCGAACCCTCGGGCGTGCCGTCGGAGGGGCAGCGGTGAGCGAGGACCTCGGTGGCGCCGCGTTCGACGTGATCGGCCATGAAGTAGGCGGCGGCCGAGTCCGAGAGCTTGGCGAGCTGGACCTGGGCCTCGCTGGCCTTCGACTTTCGGATATAGATCTCGGCGGCGCTCAGCGTCTCCTCTTCGGCCGCCTTGCCGTCGGACTTCGAAGCGGCGGGCTTGCTCGGCTCTTCCTTTTTGTCGTCGCACGCGGGTGCGAACGCGGTGACGCAGAGCAGGGCGATGACGGTGAGGCGAGGGCGAGGCACGGCACCTCGACCCTACCGCATCGGCCGGGGCTCGGGTCCGCGGCTCAGCTCGACTTGGAGCTCGAACTCGAATTCGAGCGATCCACTTGCTGGCGAAGCTGACGGGCCCAGTCCTCGAGCTGGGTCACGGTGACGCCCCAGTGATCGGGGTTGGCCTGCAGGTGAGCGACGGCCTCGGCCAGGCGGTCGCGGCCGCGGCGGAGCCGGGTGTGCACGGTGGCGGTGGGCAGGTCGAGCAGCTCGCCGATCTGTCGCCCGCGCATGCCCTCGAACAGCGACAGCTCCAAGACGATCTGGTAGGTCAGCGGCAACGAGCGCAGGGCGTGCACCATGAGGTGGGCCTGCTCCTCGGGTTCCATGCCCGAGCTGTGCACGGGAAAGTGCCCCAGGTCGGCGACGCAGCACTGCTCGAAGTCTTCGCGCTCGAGCGAGCGCTTGGTCTGGCGCTGGTAGTGACGCCGCAGCTGGTTGAACGCGGTGGCAAACAAGTAGCTGCGGAAGCTCTTCGAGTTGCGGATCTTCTTCATGCCCCGCGTGCACGCGAGCAGGGTCTCCGCCACGAGGTCACCGACGTCTTGCTGGTCGGAGACCTTGTTGTTGAAAAAGCGCGTCAGCAGGCCGAGGTAGCGCTTCATCAGCTTCGCACCAGCGTCCGACTCACCTCGCTGCCACCGCTCGAGCAGCTCCCAGTCGGGGGGCATCGGGCGCGAGGTGTTCGAGTCCTTTTTCCGCTTGCCGCTGGGTTCCAAACAGTCCATTCCTTCCCTGCGAGTTGAAATTTGCCGTTGTCTCCCGACCCCGCAAGCCGAGGAGTGATGCGGGGCACCCCCGCGGAGGGGCGGGGACGGCCCTAGTCAGGCAACGGCAACTGTCGTCAGGTGGACACTCCTGCGGCCGGGCGTTGGCGCCATCGGGCCGTGGTTTCCACTCTACCAGGATTTCGGGGTGGCTAGCGCCGTAGTCGTGGCGGCGCGCAGCGTCACGTCTCGCGAAGCGCGGGCGCTGGCGTCGTCGTGGGCGTTGCTCGATGTCGACTGAGCGGCTCCCCGTCGATGACGCTGCGCATCGTACGCTAGCCGAAAACGCCCCCTGTTTCGGGGGCATCGAGATCCGGCTGCGTCGGGCCGGTCCCTCAGGTCACGCGTGGATCGACGCCCGCCATCGGGTCTCGGTCGAAGCACGCGCGGCCGCGGTTGCAGCACTCGGGGGACGCGAGCTCGTCATCGGGGCCCCAGCTCTGACAGGTCCGCAGGCAAGAAAACGGAACCTGGCTGCGCACCAAGGACTCCCAGATCTGCTGGGGGTCGCCGCTGTCCTTGGAGAAGGTCTTCCAGCGGAGGTATCGGCACAGTTCCATCATTGTCCTTCCTCGGTCGGAGTCGCGTGACGGGCTCGCTCGAGGGTCTCGAGCACGGTGCCTTCGACGAGGTCGACCTTGTACTCGGTCATCGGCAAGGGCTTGGCGCCGTCGCGTGCGAGCGCGGCGGCGCGGGCCAAGGTCTCGTCGCTGTCCCGGGCACCCACGAGCGCGGCTTCGACCGCGGGCAGCCGCAAGGGCACGGGGGCCACTCCACCCATGCTCACTCGGGCGAAGCGAATGGTGTCGCCTTCGAGCTGCAGCCGCACCAGCACCTCGACCAGCGGCCACTCGGAGCGTGCGCGGCTGGTGGTGCGGAAGTACGCGGCCTGCTCGCGCGGCAACGGGGCCGGCAGCTCGACGTGGGTCAGCAGCGCGCCCGGGGGCAGCTGGTGATCGCGTCGAGGATCGCGGCCGTCACCGTACAGGGCTTCGATGCTGCGGCTCGGATCGCCGTGCGCATGAACCTGGGCCTCATAGGCGAGCAGGGCCATGCCGAGGGTCGAAGGGTGCACGCTGACGCAGGGGCCACGGTCGAAGCACGCGTGGTAGAGGTGGTCGCCGCCGCGGGCGAGGCAGCGATCGCCCCCGCTCTTGAGGCAGCGGTGCGTGGGGTTGCGGAAGTACCAGCAGCGGTTGGCCTGCAGCAGGTTGCCGCCGAGCGTGGCCACGGCCCGAATCTGCGGGGTCGCCAGGGCTCCCGCCGCTGCACACAATCCGGGATAGGCCTGGCGTAGCGGTGCGTCGCGGGCGAGCTGTGCGATGCGTACCGTCGAGCCGATGCGTGCGGCCCCGCCGTCCCAGTGGATGGTGTCGAGCCCGGTGAGATCGCGAAGATCGAGCAGTGGGCCGGGGGCGAGCCGGAGGCGGCGACGCTCCATGAGGTCGGTGCCGCCGGCTCGGGTCTGGTGTCCCGCCTCTTCGGACAGCGGCGGGAGCTCGGCCAAGGATCGAGGAAAACGGATCATGCTCGCACCCCCTGGAGTACGCGGTCGGGCCGGAGGGGAAGTTCGTGGGGACGCCAGCCCATGGCGTCGAAGACCGCGTTGCCGATGGCCGCCGCGGGAGCCAAGGTCACCAGCTCGCCGAGGCCCACGGCGCGGCCGCGGATCTTCTCGTAGCCCGATTCCTCGAAGTGCACGTGGATGTCTCCGAGGTCGCCGATGCCCATGATGCGGTAGTCCTCGAGCCCGGCGCTGAGCAGGTAGCCGTGCCGCGGGTCGAGGCGGCGCTCTTCGTAGAGCGCGTAGCTGATGCCCTGGATGATGCCGCCCTGCGCCTGACTGCGGGCCAAGATGGGGGCCACGATGCGACCCACGCCGAAGCCGGCCCAGGTTCGCAGTACCGCCAGGCGGCCGAGCCGAGTGTCGACCTCGACCTCCACGATCTGGACCGATGCCGAGACGGCGCGCTCGGGGGCGAGGCCCATCATGGGGGGCAGGAAGTAGCCGCCTTCGTCTCGCTTGCGGCGACCGATGACGCTGATGGTGCGGCTGACGGCCAGGACCTCGGACCACGGGACGAAGCCGTCGGCGTGCATCACTCCGCCGGTCCCCGCCACCGCGCCCTTCAGGCGAAAGTGTCGGCGAGCGAGGGCGACCAGCTCCTCCTTGAGCTGCTCGGCCGCGTGCATGGCCGGAGGGACGACCGAAGAGGTGGTGCGGCTGCCCGCCGACCATGCCCCGTGCACGTAGTTGGAGTCGCCGAGGCGCACCTCGACCTCGCGCATGCCGATGTCCAGCGACTCGGCCACGGTGCGCGCGATGATGGTGCGGGTGCCGTTACCGATGTCCTGACTACCGGTGGTGACCACGATGCCGTCGGGGCCCGCGTCGATCTGGATGCGACTTTTGGGCTCGACGAAGGCGAACCATGCCCCGCAGGCCAGGCCGATCCCGCGACGGTAGCGACCCCGGTCGGTGCCGGCTGCGGGTCGACCCGTCCACACGGGAAGGGTCTCCGCCCAGTCGTAGAGCTTGTTGCGTGCCGGGTTGGGATCCCAGCGTCGCCGCATCTTCACCGGGTCTTCGCCGCGGAGGTGGGCCATCTGGTCGACGGCCTGCTCGAGCGCCCAGTAGGCTTGGGGCCCGGCGGGACCGCGGAAGGGCTTGCCCGCGGGCGCGTGGTTGGTGACGTCGTAGTCGACCAGCTCGCGCGGCGCCTCGGGGTAGATGAGCCGATGCATGATGCCCACCACGCCGCCCACCGCGACCCCGGAATCGTTGTGGGTGACCGAGCGCAGGGCGGTGAGGTCCCCGCCCTCATCGGTGGCCATGCTCAGCTCGATCTCGGCCGCGGGGCGGTTGCCGCCGAGCATGATCTCGTAGCGTCGGTCGAGCGCGTACATCACGGGGGCGCCGCAGAGCCGAGCGAGCTCGACGGCCACGACGACCTCGCTGGTGAGCCCGCCCTTGCCACCCAGGCCGGCCCCTACGTACTGGCTGAGCACGCGGACGTCGTCGCGGCGGAGCTTCCAGCGGGTGGCGATGTCCTCGGCCATCATGGTGACCGCCTGCGTGGACATGTGCACGGTGAGCCGCCGCTCGCCGTCCCACTGGGCGACCGCGACGTGGGGCTCGAGCGTGGTGTGGCACTGCACCTGGGTGCGGAACGTGCCCTCCACCAGCAGGCCATCGGCGCGCGCCTGCTCGAGGTTCTTCCGCGCGCGGCGGGACTTTTTGGAGAACAGCGACAGGGGCCCGCGGAGGTTGCCGGCCCAGCCCTCGGGGAGCAGGGGGCCCTCGGAGGAGTTGGGCGGGTGCTTGCGATCGCTGCGCTTGGGATAGACGACCGGAGCGCCCTTGGCTCGAGCGGCGTCCATGCCGATGGCGCAGGGCTGCACGTCGTAGTCGATGTCGACCAGCTCCAGCGCTCGCTCGGCCGTGCGCTCGTCGACGGCGGCCAGGGCCATGATCTCCTGCCCCGCGTAGCGAACGCGACGCGAGTCGGTCAGTAGATCGACGGCCCCCTTCACGCCGGGCACGGCGAGGGCGCGAGACCAGTCGAGCTTGGTGACGATGGCGTGGGTGAAGGGCGAGTGCAGGGCCTTGGCGATGAGCAAGCCCCCGGGTTGCTCGTCGATGGAGTAGCGCGCCGCCCCGGTGACCTTCTCTTCGGCGTCGTAGCGGGGGGCCTGCACTTCGGCGTCGAAGCGGCCGGCGCAGGCTCCCTGCACGGCCGCGTAGATCTGCGCATAGGCGCCGCAGCGACACAGATGCCCGGACAATGCCGCGGCGACCTCGTCGCGCGACGGCTCGCGGGGACCGTGCGCGGCTCTCCAGGCGTCGTGGAAGGCGACGGCCTCGACGATGAAGCCCGGCGTGCAGTAGCCACACTGCAGGGCGTCCTCGGCCATGAAGGCGCGCTGCACGGGGTGCAAGCGCTCGCCTTCGGCGATGCCTTCGATGGTGGTGAGCGCTCGCCCTTCGAGTGACGTGGCTGGGAGCAGACACGTGGCGACCGGGGTGCCGTCGACTTGCATCGTGCATGCCCCACAGGCCCCGTGCCCGCAGCCGAGCTTGCTGCCGATGAGGCCGAGTTCGTTGCGGACTGCGTGCAGGGCCGAGTCGTCGGGATGCACCTCGAGGCGACGCTCCTTGCCGTTGACCGTCGTCGAGACTTCGACGCGATCGTGCTCGGGTGCAACGGGTGCAACGGGTGCACTGGGGGCCGACTCGGTGGCCAAGCCCTTGGCGCATCCTGACTCGTTGGTCGTGACCATCGCGGCTCCGGCCGCTCCGATCGAGCTGCGCAGGAACCCACGTCGGGTGGTGGCGGCTTTGTTGCTCATCCGCTTCTCGATGTGACTCCGGGTCATTTATTAGGTGACCCGGAGTCACTTGTCAAGGGTGTTCCGACGCGTATGGGGTCAAAGAGGACGGATATCGTCCGAATCGTGTTTCGCGCACGATTCACCGGAGGCCTCGGGTTTTCCCTTGGTCGGCCCGCCGACGATCGCTTCGGTCGCGTCGATTCGCTCCGCGTCGAGTCGACGCAAAAACGATCCGCGTTGCTCATGCTCGGCGAAGATCCGGGGTCGATCCCTCGGTCGACGCGAGGGGATCCATCCGCGACGGCACCGGATGACTCCCCTTCAATTTTGGTCGGAGTCTCCCTCTGGCAGCGACAGTTGCCATCCTCTAGCTTGGACTGTGAATGAGGAGAGCTGGGTTCGCGTTGGTCGTTGCGCTCTTGGGTGTAGGTTGCGGTGATACGCCGCCGGTCGAAGGGCAGTTGTTCATGAACTCCGGGGTCGATCGACAAATCGAGTACGCGCCAGGTGAGTGCTTCAATGGGGCGTATCACGGCTTCTTTGGCGTAGAGATGCGCGACGGTAGCGACCGGGTCTTGGAGTTCTTCCGCAACGGACAAGAGCCGAGGATCGCGTTTTATGCCCCGGGTTTTGCCGCGTTCGAGCTGGGCCCCAGCGACTGCTCGTCGTTCGCGGGCGAGCTTCATCGAGGTGATGAGGTTTGGGGCAACGTGCGGCTCGACTGCGAGGCGCCCAGCGGTTGGAGTGTCTGGGGAGAGCTGTCGTTTGAAGGCTGCGAACTCCCCGTGGAAGAGGACTGCGACGACGACGATGATTGGGATGACGACGACGACGACGACTGGGACTGGGACGACGACGACGACGACAGCTTCTTCTAGGCCCACGGAGGGTCGCGGGGCGGGGCTGAGGTCCCTGCTCACGGTGTGGATCGCCGTGTTTGCCTCGCCGTTGATCGTCACCGGTTGCGAGGCGACGGAGGTCGAATCGGAGTACTACGAGGACACCGATTTCCCGAGCACGCCCGAGTGCGAAGTCGGCTGGGAAGGTTGCCCTTGCACCAGCGGAGGCATTTGCAACGAACCGTTCTTCTGCGCGCCCAACGTCAACATCTGCATCGCCGATACCTGCCCCGTGGGGACGGAAGCCTGCGCATGCACCCCGAACGGGGCCTGTGACGAAGGCTTGGAGTGCGCATCCGACCTCTGCGTCGACGTGGGCTGCTCGCCCGGCGCCGAAGGGTGCACGTGCACGGACGGGGGCGGTTGCGATCCGGGACTGTCGTGTCTGTCGGGCCTGTGCGTCGAACCGGCGGACGATTCCGAGGATTCGGGCGCCGACGAGACCGGCGGCGACGGAAGCGAGAGCGACGGGGGCACCGGGAGCGAGAGCGACGGCGGCAGCGAGGACTCGTCCGGCTCCACCGGTTGACTCTGGTGGGGGGCCAAGGCCCCGATTGACGGTTTCGAGTCCGAGTGTTCACATGGTGTGTGGGCGATTGGTCAGCGGCGGTCGGAGTGCTCGTGGCGGCAGCGATGGCGGTCGGGTGCGGTACCGCGGCACCCGTCGAGGCCTCCGGCGGATCGAGCAGCACGACGACCGCCACCTCCGACAGCTCGAGCACCGACACCGGGCAAGCCTCGAGCGACACCGAGCTTCCCGACGGTAGCGGCACGGCGGGCCCCGAGGTCTGCGATTGCGCCCCGGGGACCGACCTCATCGTGGTGCTCTCCGACGACGGCGAGCTGTGGACCTACGACCCGATCTCCAACGAGTTCGCGTTGGTGGGCCCCATCGCTTGTGGTGGCTTCGCGCCCTACTCCATGGCCGTCGACCGCGAGGGGATCGCGTGGGTGCTGTTGCTCGACAACATCCCCCAGGCCACCGTGGCCAAGGGCATGTTCAAGGTCGACATCGCGGACGCGAGCGGCTGCGAGGCGGTGATCTACGAGGAGGGGCTGTTCGGGGTGTTCGGCATGTCGTTCGCGACCAACGGCCCGCCCGATACCTGTGAGCGGCTCTACGTGCATAGCTACAGCGGATCCGGGCCCTTCAGCGAAGGCCCGGATGCCGGCCACCTGGGCGTGCTGACCGACGACGACGTCTTGCAGTCGGTGGGGCCCATCGACTTCGACGGCGGCGAGCTGGCAGGGTCGGGCGACGGGCGGGTCTACTCGCTGACGGGGGTCGACCCGCTGAAGATCGTCGAGCTCGATCGCGATACGGCCCAGGTCGTGGACACGCTGCCGCTCGAGGGCTTCTCCAAGACCAACGCGTCGGCCATGGCGTTTTGGGGCGGAGACTTCTACGTGTTCACCGAGTCGGGGGGTCCCGAGTGTCGGCCCTGCCTGGAGCGCATGTGCACCGATGAGCTCGCGGCGTGCGAGGCCGACCCCGACTGCGCGCCGATCCTCGAGTGCCTGGTGACCTCGGCCGGCGACGGGCCCGACTGCCAGGGCGACATCGTGGGTCCGGGCGGGCCGCTGCGCGATTGCCTGTTCAACTCGTGCTTGGACCAGTGTGCGGTGGCCGATGTGGTCTCCCGCGTCACCCACGTGGACTGGGACGACTCGGACGGGGGAGGTAACGCCATCACGGTGGTCCACGATCCGGCCCCGATTCGAATCGTGGGCGCGGGCTCCTCCACCTGCGCTCCCGTGGCCGTTCCCTGAACGTCACGATCGAGTATCACCGCCCCTGGCGAGCGCCGAGGAGGGTACGCTTTGGTTCATGGCTTCCACTCGGGACGACGATCCAAACGACCTTGGACGACGGCGTACGCTCGCCGGCATGGGAGCCGTGCTCGGCACGGTGGTCGCGGGCTGTGGCGACGACGGGGGCTCGGGTGACGGCGGGAGCACGGGCGGCGGCTCGGGTACGACGGGAGGCGGAGCCGAGACCGATCTGCCGGGGGGGACCGCGGCCGATTCCACGGGCGGCGGCTCGAGCTCCGAGGGTGATGGGTCCTCCGACGGCAGCACGGGTGATCCGGGGATCGAGGCGTGCGCCGATCCGGGCGACCTGAGCCCGCAGGAGCTGCTCGCCGAGGTCGACACCATCGTCGTGGTGATGATGGAAAACCGCTCCTTCGATCACTACTTCGGCTCGGCCACCTTCCTCGAGGACTACGGGGTCGACGGGCTCACGGGCAAGGAGTCCAACCCGCGGCTCGATGGGACGCCCGTGCCCGTGTCTCTGCTCGAGAACTTGCAGCCCGCCGATCCGCCGCACGGCTGGATGTCGTGCCACGACCAGTGGAACGGGGGAGCGAACGACGGCTTCGTGCGCGAGCACGAGGTGGTGCACCCCGGGTCGGTCGAAGAGGTCATGGGCTACCACGTGCGCTCGCAGCTGCCGGTCATCTATGCATTGGCCGACAACTACGTGCTGTGCGACCACTGGTATTCGTCGGTGCTGGGACCCACCTGGCCCAACCGCTTCTATCTCAACTGCGCCACCTCGGGCGGCATGCAGGGCAACAGCGAGGTGCCTGGGCTGACCACCATCTTCGACGTGCTCGAGTCCGAGGGGGTCTCCGCGGCCAACTACTACTCCGACTTGCCGTGGCTGTGGGGCGGGCTCGCCGACGTGCAGCTGCCCTACATCGATACCCTGGATGCATTTTTCGACGCGGCGGAAAAGGGCAGCTTGCCCTCGTTCAGCATCGTGGAGCCGAACTATGGGGTCATCCCCGGCTCCGAAGGGGGCAACGACGACCATCCCTCGCACGACATCACGCTGGGGCAGGTCTTCTTGGGCAGCGTGTACCAGGCCTTGGCTCAGAGCCCGCAGTGGGATCGGTGCCTGCTCATCATCACCTACGATGAGCACGGCGGCTTCTACGATCACGTGCCGCCGCCCACCGCGACCGACGAGCTGCCCGATTTCCAGCAGCTCGGCATCCGGGTGCCTTCGCTGGTCATCGGTCCGCACGTTCGCCAGGGCTGCGTCGACGGGACCACGCTCGATCACGTCTCGCCCATCGCCACCGTGACCCGCCGCTTCGACCTGCCTTCGCTCAACGACCGTGTCGACGACACCAACGACGTCTCGGGGGCGATCGACCCGGACCTGCTCGGCAACCCACGGCCGCCCGCACCGATCCCCATGCTCACCGTGTCCGTCGAGGAGGTGCTGAGCAAGCGCGGCACGGGCCAGGAGGAGCTGGCCGAGCTCGTGCTGCGGGGGGAGATCCCGCTTCCGGTTGATCGTCGGCATGTGGGCGCGTCGCGTCAGATCGCGCTGCGCATGCTCGAGCGGGCGCAGAAGCTCGGCGTGGCCAAGCTCGTGCCCTGACCTGGCCCCTGGCTGCGTCGAGACCAGCCCTAGGTCGGCTCGGGGCATTCCCAGTCGAAGTTCGTACAGGTCCCCGTCGTGAAGGGCGGCGTCCAGTCCTCGGGCGGGGGCGAGCCCGCGGTGAAGGTGGGCAGGCCGACGAGGCAATCGCTCAGGCTCTGTACGGTCGGCGTGTCGAGGCAGGCGTCGAAGAACGCGGTGTCCTGCAGCTCGAGCGTCCCCGAGTGGCCGAAGTAGCCCGAGGCAGGGCAGCCCTTGCACGTATCCTGGAACTGCATGCGCACCGTGCCGTCACCGTCGGTGAACAGCTCGACATAGACGAGGCCGGTGTCTCCCATCTCGCCGAACATCAGCTCGTAGCGGCCCGGTACGCCGTCGCGGAGCGATTGCAGCAGGCAGGCGGCGGCGTCCTCGTCTTCGAAGGACTCGATCATGTCCCAGCCCATGCCCCACACCCGCGAGCAGGGCATGGGCAGGTCGTTGCAGACCAAGCGCGGGCGAACGCATCCGGTGCCGATGGCGAAGCAGGTGGGATCGCTGACCTCCCCGCCTTTGCAGTCGCAGGAGAACTCCCACTGCCGCAGGCAGCTGTCGAGCGGGCACTCGACGGCGGCATCGGGGTCGCAGTCGCTGGGGCCCGCCGTGGTCCCGTCGGTAGAGGTGGTGCCGTCGGCGGCGGTGGTCTCCGTTGCGGTGCCGTCGTCGGCCGAGCCCGGTCCGGTTTCGGAGGCGGAGTCGCTCGGGGCGGCGGTCGCTTCGGCAGAGGGTTCGGTCGTGTCACCGCTGCCACTGCCGGAGCCGGTGGGTTGAATGCTCGTGTCCGTGCATGCGGCGAGGACCAAGCCGCACGCGATCCAGAGTGCACTACGATAAGCCAACATGATCACAGGGTAGAGGAATCACCGCACGGCCGCCATCGCCGACGCTGGTGATCGGAGATGAGCCCGCGGCCCTATTCGGTCGAGGCGGGGGCCCAGCCGGAGGCCGGAGCCACGAGCGGGAGCAGGTACTGCAGGTTGGCTCGGCGATCGAGCGCTGCATCGTCGCGTCGCGCTCGCTCGGTGATCGCTTGGTCCTCGGAGTGCGGTCGCACGCGATCCCACGCCTCGCGGTGTTCCTTCGACCCGTCTTCGTTGCCGCGCTCGGCTTCGATGCGGGTCAGCAGTGCGTGCGCGGCGAGGTTCTCCGGGTCGATGGTCAGCACGCGCTCGAGCAGCTCGGCCGCCGGCTCTTCGCGCTCGAGCTTGAACAGCGCATCGGCCTTCATCACGAGCAGCTGCCGGTCGCGGGGGAAGCCGGCGAGGGCCACGTCGAGCGCGGTGATGGAGGCCTCGTGGTTGCCCTGCGCGCTGCGAATGCGGGCGAGTAGCCAGGCGGCGGTGGCGTGCCCGGGGCTGCGCGAGTCGGCCTCGCGGACCAGCTCCTCGGCGCGGATGAGCGCGCCGTCGGCCAGCGCAGCGCGAGCCTGGTCGAGCCACGGGCCAGGGTCGTCGGGCATGCGCTCGGCGGCCGCGATCGCGGCCTGCTCGGCCAGCGCGGTGTCGCCCCGCAGCAGGTGCCCGATGCCCAGGTTGCGCAGGCGCGAGCCGGTCTCGGCCGCGGGCGGGGTGGGCGTGAACTCTCCCGGCTGCAACTGGATGGAGGTGGCGGCGATCTCGGTGACGGGGATGGCCGCCGCATCGGCACCGAGCGCGAACTCGACGTAGTCTCGCGGGAACTTGCGGTCGAGCACCCGCAGCTCGAGCCGGGTGGCGGTGGCGGGCGCGTCGAAGGCCACCCGCACGATGTCGGAGGCGCCCAGCATGATCCGGCGCGCGGTGAGCACGACGTGGGCATCTTCGACGTCGTGCACCAACAGCGGCTTGCCTTTGCCATCGAGCAGCACCGCGTTCCAACGGTGCGACTGCGGGTCGAGCCGACCGCTGGGGTCGAGCCAGCCGCTGGCGAGCACGGCCTTGCCCTGCTCGTCGCGCAAGGTCAGCTCGAGCCACGATTGGCGCAGGTCGGCGATGCCTCCGGGGTACAGGTGCCCGGAGCCCTGGTTGCGGACCACGACGTCGACGGTGACGGGGTTGCCCGCGGGGACGGTGACTATCTCGGGCGGGGCGAGCTGGCGCTGCATGCCCGCCTCGGTCTTGACCTCGATCGCCCCCACGTCGATCGACAGCACGTCGCGGATGAACTCGCGGTTGCGGGCGACCCACTGCGCGTCGTCCAGCGCATGGGGCAGGGCGGTGTTGGCCCCCAAGAAGGCGTGGTCGGAGACGGTGCCGTCGCGCGCGGCCGGGTCGTCGGCGGCGATGCGCGGCATGTGGCAGTCCTGGCAGCGACGCTGCTTCTTGCCCGGGGCGTAGAAGGTGCGCGCCGAGTATCCGCCTGCGCCGCTGTCGTGCCAGGGATCGTATTCGTTCTGGCCGCGGAGCCACCGATGCCCGTTGAGCTCGGGCGGGATGTGGGCCTTGTGGCACGGCATGCACATCTGCGGCGTGCGCAGGTGCTCCTTGGAGAAGCTGGCGATGTGCTGCTCGGGCTTGCTGCGGATCAGCCGGTTGCTGCGCTCGCGCTCGTCGGGATCGGGGGAGTCGTAGCCGGGGTAGTGCTCGGGGGCGGCGAGCACGTAGCTGCCGTTGCCGACGAGGCTCGGAGGCTCGGTGATCGCATGGCAGACGAGGCAGGTGATGCCCGCATCGGCGCCGGGATCCTCGGGCTTGGGGTGGGCGTCCATGCGCCCGGTGAGCAGCAGCAGCGGGTCGTGGCAGCCGCCGCAGAACTTGAGCTGATCGGCGTCTCGGTGCTCTTGCGCCACGGCCAAGGTCGCGGCGTAGAAGGGATCGTTGAGCGACCCGAAGTGATGCGTGGAGCGCTCCCATCGCTCGGCGATGGCGGGGTGGCACTGGGCGCAGTAGTCCGGGTTGGCGAGGTCCTCGGGGCCGAGCACGTGTCCGTCGGCGGTCTTGGCCTGCGACAGTCCGGGGTTGAACGCGGCGCGGGGAGGACCGGAGGGCTCGGTGGTGCGCGGCCACCATTGCTGCCCCGCCCAGATGCCCCCCGCGAGGACGACGGCTGCGCCCGCGGCCAACCGCTCGGCTCGCAGGGCGGGCGTGGAGAAGGCCCGCAGGCGGTGCAGCACGTAGGTGACCAGAGCCACCCCGAAGGCGGCTTCGTGCAGGACCACCAGCCACTGCAGCGCGCTGCTCTTGCCCACGACCCACAGCCCGAGGCCGGCCAGCGACCCCACGGTGGCCACGGTGGCCACCAGCACGCCGACTCGACGGGCGCCGCCGTTGCGGTGCCGACGATGCAGCACGACGTGGCTGCCCACGAAGATGGGCAGGGCCACCAGCAAGCCGCCGCCGAGGATCAGGTGCAGCCGCTGCATCAGCGGCACCAACCCCTGCGGCGTGAGGGCGGTGACGAGGAAGGCGCTATTGGCCAGCAGGCAGACGGTGGCGATCGCCAGCAGGATCCCGGCGATTCGTTGCCACCGCCGGATGCTGGCTCGCTTCATGGGGCGATGACCTCGGCCCCCGGCACATAGGGCACGGGGTCCTGCCCCTGGACGACACGCAGGTGGGTGTCGACGCCCGACGGGGTGAGGGTCTGGGTCTGTCCGCCCGGCCAGTGGATGACGAGCTCGTCGATGGCGGTGGCGGAGCCGAGGCCGAGGTGGATCCGGCGATCGCTGACCGACAGGTACGACGACGCGCCCCGGACCTCGCGACGCAGGGTCTGGTCGCCGACCTTGGCCACGACGATCGCCCCGATGGCGCTGCGGTTGGCAGAGCTGCCCTCGAGCCACAGCGACAGCCAGTGCCCGCGCGAGGGGCTGGTGTTGCGGGCGACGTGCAGGGCGCCGTCGTTGTTGGCCACGACGTAGTCGAGCCCGCCGTCGGAGTCGAGGTCACCCACCGCGAGCCCGCGGCCCACGCCCGGCTTCTGCAGGGCGGAGCCCGCCGTGGCGCTGATGTCGACGAACTTGCCGTCGCCCACGCGCTCGTAGAGCGAGTCCAGCTGGGCGAACTCGACCTGCTCGCGGTAGGTCGCGATGTTGTCGGTGACGTGGCCGTTGGCGGTGATCAGGTCCTCGTCGCCGTCGTTGTCGGCGTCGAGCCACTCGATGCCGAACGACAGGCGGGCCCGCGCGCTGGCCCCGATGCCGGCCGCGTCGGAGCGCTCGCGATAGTTGCCGCCGTCGCGCCGCGAATAGAGGCTGGTGGGCTCCGCCTGGAAGTTGGTGACCGCGAGGTCCCAGCGCCCGTCGGCATCGGAGTCACCGACCGCGACGCCCATGGAGGCCTCTTCGCGGCCGAGCTCGGAGTACGCGACCCCGGCCACCACGCCCGCCTCCTCGAAGCGGCCCTTGCCGTCGTTGAGCAGCAGCAGGTTCCGCGAGATGTCGTCGGCGACGTAGACGTCGGTGTCGCCGTCGTCGTCGAGGTCACCCGTGGCCACGGCCAGGCCCTTGGCGGCATGCGCCGCGACGCCCGACTCGACCGACACGTCGACGAAGCGGCCGCCGTCGTTACGCAGCAGTCGGTCGCTCTGCGGCTCGTACATGCCCGGCGTGCAGTAGATGTGGATGGTGCGGAACCAGCACTTGATTGCGGTCTCGAGCTCGTACTCGACGTAGCGCACCACGTACAGGTCGAGGTCGCCGTCGGAGTCCATGTCGAGCATGGCCGCACTGGTGGACCACCCCTGCGGATCGACGCCCCACGCTTCGGTCACGTCGGTGAAGCCCTTGCCCGCGTCGTTGTGCAGCAGCTGGTCCTTGCCCGCGTAGGTGGTGAGGTACAGGTCGGTCCACCCGTCGCCATCGATGTCGCCCGCGGCCACGCCGAGGCCATAGCCGTGGGCGCTGAGGCCATACTCCTGGGTCGCGTCTCGGAAGCCGCCCTTGCCGTCGCCGAGCAGCAGCCGCGGGCCGGCCTCGGCCGACTGATCGGCACTGACGAGGCTGCCCGAGTCGGTGGTGAAGATGTCCAGGGCCCCGTTGCGATCGACGTCGACGAGGGCCACGCCCGCACCCGTGATCTCCGGGATCCACTTGTCGGCGTGGCGTCCCGCGTGGTGACGGACGTCGATGCCCCACGTGCTCGCGGTGTCGGTGAACTGGATCGAGCCGCTGGCCTCGGCGGGCGCGTCGGGCTTTTGGGTGGCGGGCCCAGGCGCGGCCGCCTTGCCCTCGGCGGGGGGCTCGAAGAGCGAGGCCTTGGCGGGCGGCTTCTTGGGGGCCTCCGCCCCGCCGTCGCACGCCACCATCGAGCCGGCCATCCAAAGGGCCAGGCGCGAGAGCTTCGGGAGCATCGAGGAATCGTTCATGGGGAGCCTCCGGCGGCGAGGGCCTGGAGCTGGAGCTTGGCCTCGGCCGCGTCCGCGCTGCGTCCGGCCTGGGTGTAGATCTTCACGCGAAGCCCGAGCAGCTGCGCCTTGAGCTTGGTGGGCGCGTGCGGCAGCAGCTCGTCGATGAGGCCGTCGGCCTCGTCGGTGCGACCGGCCGCCATGGCTTGCTTGAGCGCGCTGCTCTTGGCGGCGAGTCGGAGCTGTTGGCGCTCCTTTTCCGCCGTCTTGGCGTTGGCCGCCCGAGCGGCCTCGGACGTCTTGGTCGAGTCTTCGGTGCGTCCCGCGGCCGCGTAGGCGCGGGCCAGGGCGCCCAAGAGCCCGGGATGCTCCGGCGCCGCCGCGCGTCCGGCCTCGAGCTCGGTGATGGCCGCATCGATGTTGCCCGCGTGCAGCTGGGACAGCCCGATGAGCAGCGGGGCATCGGTCACGTTGCCCTTGCCGACCTTGGTGCGCGCGCCTTGGAGCCACGGTAGCGCTTCGTCGGTCCGCCCCGCGTGGAACAGGGCGAAGCCGGCCAGCCACGCCGCCTTGCTGTCGGCCCCGGCCTCGTTGGCCAGCGGCAGCAGCACCTCGATGGCCTCGTCGTAGCGCGTGGCTCGGAGCCAGGTGGCCCCCTGCTTGAGCCGTTGTTCCTGCGAGGGATTGTCGGGCAGCAGCTCGGCGTGCAGCTCGGCGGTGGCGACCGGCTCGTCGCAGGCCTTGAAGGCGAGCATCAGCGCTTGGCCGAGCAGCGGCGGCACCCCGTGCGTCTCGCGGAGCTGGCGGAGCTCGGCGAGCGCCTGGACGTTGCAGGTGCTGCCGCTCTTGAACGCCCCGGCGAGCGCCTTGACCCGAGCTTGCGCCTCGGCGGACAGCGGGGTGGGCGTGGGGCGAGTCGGCGAGGCCGCCGCGGTGCCCGGATCCTTCGCGGGGGCGGCAGCAGCGGCAGGGGCGGCTGCCTTGGCGGGCGCGGGCGGAGGCGTCCGCTGCGGAGGGTCGTTCGAGCAGGCGGCGAGCGACGCCGCGACAACGATGAGGCCGAAGCTCCGCACGGTGCGGGGAGTCTACACGGATTTAGCGCGTTCTCCGACCAGCGCGCACAGGGCCACAGAACGTCCGTACAATCGCAATCGTGTCGTCACTCGCCATCGGGCAGCGCTGGTCGCTGGCCCTCGCACTGCTCACGGTGGCCTGCGGTCCACCCGACATCACGGTGCTCGAGGACCGCTGCGCTGCGGCGATCTGGGGGCAGCCGCGACGCCCCGGTGAACGCCTGACGGTGGTGGGAAGCTGGGATGGCTGGGCCACGCCCGTATCCATGCGCGACTTCGAGGCGTCGCCGTGGCAAGTCGCCGAAATGTCGCTGCCGCCCGGGGTCTACGAGTACCTGGTGGTCGAGGAGGGCGCGAGCCGGATCGACGAGCACAACGCGCTGACCAACTTTCGTGCGAGCGATGGCCTGGAGGTCTCCCGGCTCGACGTCGCCAGCTGTGCGGTCCCGCAGGTGCAGGTGCTCGCCGTCCACGAGGGCTCGCCCGACGGCTTCGAGGTCGAGCTCGGCTACGTGCCCGCGCGCGATGGCGCCGCGCTGGATCTCGAGCGTACCTACGCCGAGCTCGAGGACGGCACGGCGCTGACGGTCGAGCAGTACGACGAAGACGCGCAGACCTTTCGGGTGCGAGCGTCGGGCCAGGCGCGCGGCAAGCATCGAGTGCGGGTGCACGCCGCCGACGGCAAGGAGCGTCCCGCCGTACCCGTGACCGCGGTCGGCTGGGTCGATCCGGTCGCGCCGCAGTGGTCCGACGGCATCGTCTACCAGATCATGATCGATCGGTTTCGGGGGGATGGCGGGGTCCAGCTGGAGCCGCCGCCCGACCCGGGCGCACGAGCGGGAGGTACCCTTGACGGGGTGCTCAGCGAGCTGCGAGCGGGCACCTTCGAGGCGCTCGGCGTCTCGGCGCTGTGGCTGTCACCCGTGTACAAAAACCCGGTCGAGGCTCGGGAGGGGCGCGACGACGATCACCTCTACGAGGGCTATCACGGCTACTGGCCCCTCGACACGCGCGCCGTGGACGAGCGGATCGGCGGCGAAGATGCTCTGGATGCCCTGGTGGCCGAGGCGCATGCCCGCGGCATTCGGGTCTTGCTCGATCTGGTGCCCAACCATCTGTACGAAGACAACCCGCGGGTCGCGGCCCACCGCGGTGAAGGGTGGTTTCACGAGCACGAGCCGGAGTGCGTCTGCGGCACGCCCAGCTGCCCGTGGGGCGAGTTCATTCAGGTCTGTTGGTTCACCGACTACCTGCCCGACCTGCGCTTCCAGAACCCCGACGTCATGGAGCTCGCGGTCGAGGACGCGCTGTGGTGGCACGACCGCTTCGACACCGACGGCTTCCGCATCGACGCCGTGCCCATGATGCCGCGCGCCGTCTCGCGACGGATCGTGCACGCCATGCGCGACTCCACCGGTCCTCGCTCGGCCGCGTTCTCCATGGGCGAGATCTTCACCGGGCCGGGGGCGGGCGGCACCGAGATCATCCGCTATCACCTCGGCCCCGACGGGCTCGACAGCGCCTTCGACTTTCCCTTGATGTGGGTCATTCGCGACGTGCTCGCCCACCGCACCGCCGACATGTCCGCGCTCGAGTCCAGCCTGAGCAATACCGAGCAGGCCCTGGCCGGCTCGGGAGCGGTCTTGGGCACGATGATCGGCAACCACGACGTCACCCGCTTCGCCTCCGAGGCGGAGGGCAACGCGGGGGGCGACCCCTGGTCCGCGCCGCCGACGGTGCCCACCGACGAGGACGTCTACGTGCACACCGGCCTGGGGTTGGGCCTGGTGCTCACGCTGCCCGGCTTGCCCGTGATCTACTACGGCGACGAGCTGGGTTTGGCGGGCGGGCGCGACCCCGACAACCGTCGCGTGATGCCCGATCTCTCGTTATTGAATCCGGCCCAGGTCGACCTGCTGAACCAGGTGCAAGCGCTGGCACAGCTCCGTCGGTGCCTGCCCGCGCTGCGCAGCGGCACGCGGACCTCGTTGTTGACGGAGCGCGACGTGTACGCGTTCCTGCGGGACTCCGGTGATTCCGAGCCCGCGGTGGTCGTGCTCTCGCGTGACGCCGACCCCGCGACGGTCCAGCTCCCGGCCGGGTCGACCCCGGTGACGGGCTGGTATAAGGATGCCGTGTCGGGACAGCGCTTCGAGATCACCGCCGCAGGGGCGGCCATCGAGATGGAGCCGCGCTCACTCCGAGTGCTCGTGCCCGAGACCTCTTCTTGCGGTTGAACGCCATGACCATGCCTCGCCTCCGCTCGACCCGCTGCTCGTCCTTCCTCGGCGCGACGTCCATCGCCGTGCTGGCCTCGTCGATGGCCCTCACCGCGTGCGGCACCGATGGCCTGCAGTCGGCGACGAGCCTCGATCCTCCCATCGACACCTACGACCCCTCGGATGGTCGGCCCGGCGGCGGCGATGGCTACGACACGACGGGCGGCATGGCCACGGGGGGCAACGACGACACCTCGGGCGACGACGGCCCGCCGCCTCCGCCCCCCGCCCAGGGCACCTGGGACTGGCGCGACTCGATCATCTACTTCGTGTTCGTCGACCGCTTCGAAAACGGCGACCTGAGCAACGACGGCCAGATCGGCGGCGAGGTCGAGGACCCCGCGGACTGGTACGGCGGCGACTGGCAGGGGGTCATCGATCGCATCGACGAGGGCTACTTCAACGAGCTGGGCATCAACACGCTGTGGATCACGGTGCCCATGGACAACACCAGCGCGGCCGGGCTGGGCGTGGGCGGCGATACGCACCTGTACGCCGGCTACCACGGCTACTGGCCCTCCGATCTCGAGACCACCGAGGAGCACTTCGGCACGCTCGAGCTGTTGCAGACGCTGGTCACGGTGGCCCACGATCACGACCTCAAGGTCATCTTCGACTACGCCATGAACCACGTGCACTCCGACTCGCCGGCGTTCACGGAGAACCCGGACTGGTTCTGGCCCAACGACAACGGGGCGGGCGGCAACTGCATCTGTGGTGAGGGCTGCTCGTGGGACGGCGACGAAGGCCGCCGCTGCTGGTTCACCGGGTACCTGCCCGACTTCAACTTCAGCAACCAGGACGCGCGCGACTTCTCCGTCGACAACGCCATCGCCTGGGCCCAGATGACGGGCGCGGACGGCTTCCGCCTCGACGCGGTCAAGCACATCGAAGACTCCTGGCTGCTCGACCTGCGCCTGCGCAGCAATGACGAGCTCGACCAGTACAACGACGACGGCGACCTGTCGCAGCGCTTTTATATGGTCGGCGAGACCTTCACCGGGGACCAGGGGCAGATCGCCTACTACGTCCGCGACGACATGCTCGACGGGCAGTTCGACTTCCCGCTGCGCACGGCGATCGTCGACCGCGTGCTCATGCGCCAGGGCTCGATGAGCGACCTGGCCGGGTTCATGGACGGCAACGACGGCTTCTACTGGTCGGGCGCGGTGATGAGCACCTTCATCGGCAACCACGACTTGCCGCGGGTCATTCACTACGCCGAGGACGCGCCGCGCTCTGGCACCGACCCGTGGTGGAACGACAAGGAGCTGGGCTGGTCCAACCCTCCGCCCGTGCCGGGCGGCACCTCGGCCTTCGAGCGCTTGGTGGTCGGCTTCGGCATCGTCATGACCACCCCGGGCGCGCCGCTGGTCTACTACGGGGACGAGATCGGCTTGGCGGGGGCGGGCGATCCCGACAACCGTCGCCCCATGGATTGGAACTCCGGCGGCTACACGGCGGGCCAGCAGCTGGTCAACGATCAGCTCAAGCGGCTCACGGCCATCCGCGCCGCGCACCCGGCCACTCGGTACGGCATTCGCAGCACGCTCTCGAGCGAATTCGACACCTTCAGCTACCAGATGGAGCTGTCGGCAGGAGACCCCGAGCTCGACGAGACCCTATATGTGGCGATCAACCGGGCCGACGGCGCCAACGATGTCGGTGGGCTGCCCGATGGCACCTACCTCGACGAGCTTGCCAACGAAATGGTCACCGTCTCCGGCGGGGCCGTGAACGTGCCCGCCCGCGGCATCCGGGTGCTCATTCCGCAGTAGGCCCCACGCGGTTCTTTGCAACTCGATTGCAAGAACCGAAGGGATGTCGCATGCTCGGGCCTCATCCCCCCCTCTGGACACCCAGTTCTCATGCCTGACGTCGACCCAACCATTCGCGACGCACTCCGCCAGGCCGGCCTGCGCGCGACACCGGCGAGGGTCGCGGTGCTCGACGCCGTTCGCAAGGCCGAGGCGCTCCTGAGTCACTCGGAGATCGTCACTTTGCTCGATGGGCAGGGGTGGGATCCGGCCACCATCTTCCGCAACCTCACTGCGTTGGTCGAAGCGGGGTTCATTCGCCGAACCGACGTGGGCGACCATGTCTGGCGCTTCGAGGCCCTCACGGAGGAAGAGGACGAGCCGGGTCATCTGTTGACTCACGAGCACGCGCACTTCCTGTGCACGGGCTGTGGCGAGGTCTCCTGCATGCCGGAGCTCCAGCTCCAGCTCCAGCTCCCCCGGGGTAAGCAGGTCCCGCAGTCGGTGCGCGCGCAAGAGGTGCGCATCCAGCTCCAGGGTCTGTGCGACGAGTGCGGCTGAGTCAAAGGTCGCGGTAAACACCCCAATCTCACCCGTACGCGGTGTTACCGGCGGTTGTTTCTACTTGCAATTGTATTGTATGTGGGCCGGACCCGCTTCGGGAACCCACAATGAGCGCGTCCACCCTCGCCATCGCGCTGGGCCTCATCGGCCCGGTCGAATGCACCGATACGGTGGCGGGACGCGTGATCGACCAGGCCACGGACGAGCCGATCACGGGGGCGGTGGTGCGGTTGGGCGAGGCCGAGGTGGAGACGGACGAGACCGGCCACTTCGAGCTGGTCGACGTGTGCCCCGGTGACCACGCCCTGTTCGTGGAGGGGCCCGACCACGAGCCGGTCAAGCGCGACGTCAGCGTGCACGGGCACGTCGAGGTCGATGTGCATGCGCTGCTTCGTGAGCACGGGGCCGAGCACGAGGACCACGTCGTGGTGCAGGTCGAGGCGGCCCAACCCACCCAGACCAAGGCTTCGACCACCCTCGACGGGGAGCGCCTGGCTCGGACCCGCGGGCAGGACTTCGCCGAAGCCCTCAGCGGAGTGGCCGGGGTCAGCGTGCTGCGCTCGTCCGCGGGCGGCATGGGCAAGCCGATCATTCGCGGGCAGTACGGCCGCCGCAACCTGATCCTCAACAACGGGGTGCGCCACGAAGGGCAGCGCTGGGGCATCGACCATGCGCCCGAGATCGATCCGCTCTCAGCGGGCAGCATCACCGTGATCAAGGGCGCGGGCTCCATTCGCTACGGGCCCGACGCGGTCGGCGGGGTGGTGCTGGTCGAGCCGCCCCCCTTGCCGCGCTCGCCGGGGGTCTCCGGTCAGGCCCACTTGGTGGGCTCGAGCAACGCCCGTCGGGGCCTGGTCGCGGGCCGGGTCGACGGGGCGCATCGCAGGCTCCCCGGGTTCGTGTGGCGGGCCGAGGGCAATGTCTCGCGCGGCGGCTCCGAGGTGGCGCCCGACTACCCGCTCGACAACACCGCGGCGCTGCTGTGGAACGCGGGCGGCACGCTGGGCTACCTGGGCAAGGACATCGAGACGACCTTGTCGTATCGCCGCCACTTCATGAAGGCGGGGCTGTGTAGCTGCCTGCGCAACGACACGCCCGAGGCCTTCGAGCAGAGCTTTGCCTTCGAGGCGCCCATCGGCTCGGAGCTGTACCAGGCCGACTACGAGATCGAGCGCGCGTTCCAGCGAGTGACGCACGACCTGGCGCTCGCGCGCATGCGAGCCGGGCTGGGGCGGGCAGGGCAGCTCACCGCGACCTATGCGTTCCAAGACAACCGTCGCATGGAGTTCGACATCGTGCGCACGGGCGTCGAGGGCCCGCAGATCGACTTCGAGCTCCGTACCCACATGGGCGAGCTGGCCTTCGAGCACGCCCCCGTGGTGCTCGGCGAGGGCCTGTGGCTCGAGGGCACCGCCGGGACCACCGTCTCGCAGCAGGACAACGTCTTCAACTCCAACCGAACGCTGATCCCCGACTACGACCAGTGGTCGGGCGGGGCCTTCGTGCTCGAGCGCGTGTCGACGCAGCACTTCGAGATGCAGTGGGGCATTCGCTACGACGGCATGCTGCGGACCTCGAGCCTCAGCGAGCGCGACTACCTGGGCCAGACCAACGCCGGCTACCTCGATCCCGACGAGTGCGAGCGCACCTCCAACGGCGGGGCGCGGTGCAGCTTCCCCTTCCACGCCGCCTCGGGCTCGTACGGCGTGTTGGTGCGCGCCACCGACTCGCTCGACCTGCGGCTCGACCTGAGCTCGACCGCTCGCTTTCCCAACGTCGACGAGCACTTCCTCAACGGCATCGCCCCTTCGTTTCCCGTGCTGGGTCTGGGCGGATCGGCGCTGGGGGTCGAGCGCACCTGGGGGGCGTCGCCGTCGGTGAGCTACGCCAACCACTGGATCGCCAACGAGACCTCCGTCTACGCCAACTACATCGACGACTACATCTACTTCGCGCCCGAGCCGAGCGACGGCCCGCTCGGCCTCAACCAGACCGTGCGCGGCACCTTCCCCGTGTTCTCGTTCCGCCCCGTGGACGCGGTGTTCTATGGCGGCGAGGAAGCGTTCGCCATCGCGCCGCCCAAGTGGCCCGTGTCCTTCGACGGCCAGGTCACCATCGTTCGCGCCATCGATGTCGCGAACCGGGAGTTCTTGGTCTTCGTCCCCGCCGATCGTTATCGTCTCGGCATCACCTATCACTGGCCCGAGTTCTGGAAGTTCACCCACGGCTTCGTCTCGGTGGGCGGCACCTTCGTCGATCGTCAGCGCCGTACCGATCCCGAGGCAGACTTCGCCCCGCCGCCGCCCGCCTACTTCCTGCTCGGGGCCTCGGCCGGGGTGCAGGTGCCCATGCGTCACCAGCTGCTGTCGATCGGCATCGAGGGCAACAACCTGACCAATGCTCGCTATCGGCAGTACACGAGCCTGCTGCGCTACTTCGCCGACGAGCCCGGCTGGGACCTTCGCCTGCGCCTGAGCCTGGACTTCACCATCCACGCCCCCCGGCGGCACCGGGACTGAGCGTCGCCCTTCACTCCTCGGTCTCGCGCTCGTCGGCCAGCTTGGCGAGCTTGGGGTAGCGCTCCAGCGCCTGCTCGCCGAGCTCGTCCAGCCATTGCGAGAGCCGGGTCTTGGTGGTCCGCAGCTGCACCGGATCCGCCTCGAGGGCCTCCAGCCGCTTCTTCAGCAGCTTCCGCGCCTGCCGAATGCGCCCGTGCACGGTGTTGAGGCTGACCCCCAGCGCCTCGCCCAGCTCGGGCCCGCTGAAACCTCCCACACGTACAGCTCGAACGCGATCTGGTGCTTCCAGTCGAGCCCCCGCAATGCATCGAGCAGGACCTGGTCTTGGCCCGTACCCAGCAGGCCGGGCAGGGGGGGGCCCGGGTCGACGACCTGAGCCTCGGCGACGCTGTTGAAGGTCTGAGGATCGCGGGCGTGCTCGCGGAAGTACTCCTTGAGCTTGTTGTTGGCGATGCCGAACAGGTAGACCTCGAAGCGCGACTTGCCGGCGAAGCCCTTGGGGTTCTCGACGCAGACGGCCAGCGTCTCTTGCACGAGGTCGGCGATGTCTCGGTTGATGCGGCGGCCGAAGAAGTCGTGGAGCCGATCGTAGTAGTGGGCGAACAGTCGCTTGCCCGCCTTCTTGTCGCCCGCCTGCCATGCCGCGAGCTCGGTCCGGTCGATGAGGTCTCGCTTTTGTTGGCGCTCACGCTTGGCCGCGAGCGCCCGCTTCTTCTTTGACGATGGGCCGGACGGGGGACGGTTCACGGGCTCGACGTTCCGAGCGGGGCGTCGCCCACCACGGCGTTGCATCCGCGATGGACGAGAGATTTCGGGGGACACGAAGCTCGGGGCTCATCGGCTACTAGTGTCCCGGTCGGGTCGGCTCGTCAGCGGCGTGGTTAGATTTCGCCCATCACCATGAAATTCAAACGCAATTTTCTTGCGAATGGCCCCGCCGGAGCTCAGTGGTGGTGGTGCCCGTGATCGTGATCGTGATCGTGATGATCGTGATCATGATGATGGTGGTGATGGCCGTGGCTATGGCCATGGCCGTGCCCGTGATCATGGTCGTGATCGTGGGTATGGGACCCCTCGAGGATCTCGAGCCACGGGCGCAGGCCCCAGCGCCATAGCTGGGCCACCAACACCAGGCCCAAGATGGCGATCGCACCGAAGCTCGTGACGCCATGTCCGTGCTCGTGCTGGAGCTGCTCGGGCACATACGCGGGGACGCCCACCAGGTTGACGGCGTAGGCCATGGCGATGCTGACCACCAGGGTCACGCACACGCCCAGCAATACGGCCCGGGTGCCATAGCCGCGGCGCAGCACGCCGATGGTGGCGAGGTTGGTGGCGGGGCCGAGCAACAAGCCCACCAGCACCGCGCCCGGCGACACACCCTTGAGCACGAGGACGGCCGCCATGGGCGTGGCCGATGCGGCGCACACGTAGCTCGGCATGGCGACGGCGGCGACGACCAATACGTCGAGCCCGGAGTCGGCCAGCCCGGCGAGCGAGCCTTCGCCCAGCACCACCTGGAGGAACGCGGCGGCGAGCAATCCCACCACCGTCCACGGGGCGGTGTGCAGCACCAGCTCGTCGAAGTAGCCGTAGATCCGACTCAGCGTGCGGCCATGCGCGGCGGCGCCGGCCAGCAGTGTCTCGCCCGGGTGCGGCCGCTGGGTCCGGGGCGGCACCGCGTCGACCAACCGAGCGAAGGCCACCGCCACCAGCAGCGCGAGACCGAGGGCGGCGACCAGGCGCAAGATGGCGAAGGGCCAGCCCAGGAATCGAACGGTGAGGGTGAGCGTCTCCGGGCCGAGCTCCGGCGTGGCGATGAGGAACGCCATGACCAGAGCCGGCCCCGCGCCGCGCTTGCGCAGGGATTCGGCCAGGGGCAGGACCCCGCACGCACACAGCGGCAGCGGGGCACCCACCGCGATTCCCCGCAGAGCCTGGGTCCACGAGCCGCCGCTCGAGTAGTAGCGCGAGGGAATGCGCGAGCCGACGATCTGCAGCACGGCGCCCAGGGCCAGCCCGAGGATCAGCATCGGCGCGGTCTCGGCCATCAGCTCGATGAAGGCGTCGCTGATCTCGCTGCGAATGACCGAGCTGTGGTTGTCGGTGGACAGGGCCGCCCACAGCGGCAGCCCCACGCCGATCGCCGCCCCCAAGACGTCGAGGGCGCTGGTCCAGAGCCGCCGTCGCCCCGTTTGCCCGTGGTCGGGGTGGAAGATCACGTGCACCAAAAAACCCGCGATGCCGGCCGAGAGCCAGGGGTGCAGGTCGAGGTGCAGACGTTGGTGCACCACGCCGGCCAGCACGAAGCCGAGCACGGTGGCCCCCGCGATCCCGAAGGTGCGGCGCATCGCGCTGGCGCGGCCGCCATGCGCCACCGCCTCGGCGACGAACACCGCGGACAACGGCAACGTGTGGGCCGCGACCGCGACGATCAACGACTCGTGCCCGTGTCCGGCGTGGTCGGCCCCCGCGAAGGTGCCGATGGCCAGGCCTTCGGCGAGCTGGTGCGCCAAGAACCCGTAGAACCCGAGCTCGGTGCCCACGCGGTGCGTGGAGACCTCGACCGAGGGACGCAGACGGCGGGCGATCGGTGCCAGCAGGCCGGGCAAGGCCAGCGCCACCACGAACACGATCAGCGCACCGCCGCCGATCTCGGCGATGGCATCGGGCAACAGCTGCACGACGACCGCGGTGCCCACCGCCGCCACGGCGAAGGTCCGCAGCGGCCCGAGCCACGAGCCTTCTCGACGGCTCAGCCCACCGACCATCGCCCCCGCGAGGATCGAGCCCACGGTGATCGCGATCGCTTCGATCACGGGCACCTCTGCCGTCGGGCTGCCATCCGGCGCAATGTAGCTCGCATTGCCCTCGGTGCGCAGCCTTCGGCCCCAACGACGACGAGCCGCGCTCCCGGAGGTGCGCGGCCCGCTGTTCCTGGCCCCATGAGGCCGGACTCACGTGGAGCGGCTCAGACCTTGGCTTTACCCTTGGCGATGGTCTTGGCGTAGACCTGGGCCTTGGGGGTGCCAGCGGCGACGAGCTTGGCCGCCTTGGCCTTCTCCTCGTCGATCAGCTTCTTGAAGGCGGGGAAGGGCTGCGCTCCGGACAGGAAGCGGCCGTTGACGAAGAAGGCGGGGGTGCCCCGGGCCCCGAGCGTGGTGCCCTGGCTCTGCTGACTGGTGACCTTCTTGGCGAGGGCCGGGTCGGCCAGGTCCTTCTTGAATTTCTCGACGTCGAGGCCCAGCTCGCCGGCCCACGTGACGAAGTTCTCGTCGGTGAGCGCCTTTTGGTTGGCGAAGAGCTTGTCGTGCATGTCCCAGAACTTGCCCTGGCGACCGGCGGCCTCGGCCGCGAGCGCGGCGGGCTTGGCTCGCGGGTGGAAGCCCAGCGGGTTGTGCTTGAAGGCGATGCGCACCTCGTCGCCGTACTCCTCGGCGATCTGCTTGAGGGTGGGCGTGACCCGGCTGCAGTACGGACACTGGAAGTCCGACCACTCGACCACGGTGACCAGCGCATCGGTGGGACCCTTGGCGTGGGCGTCGCCGACGGGCACTTTGTAGGTCAGCTTGGGGTCGGGGCGGCCGGGCTGCGGGCCCTTGGGCGCGGCCTTGCCGGGCGCAGCGGGGGCCGCTTTGGCCGCCTCGGCCACTTTGGCCTCGAGGGAGTCGAGGCGAGCGAGGACTTGGGTCTGGCCGTCGGCGATCTGGTTGAGACGCTCGTTGACCTGGGCGAATCCGCCTGCGCCCTGGCAGCCGGCGATGGTGAACGACGCGCCGAGCAGCGCGGTCATGCTCAATCCGAGGAGAGTGGATCGTCGGTTCATGGGGTTGCTTTCTCGTAGGGAGTGTCTGGACCGAGGGGTTCCGCAGCTCCGCTGGGGATGCAGGTGCACGCGCCGGGCTCGCGGCTCGGGCGCGTCATCACCTCTCTCATCGGGCAGACACGCGTTATAACGGCACGAGGGTCGCGAAAGGAAAGGACGGTTTTCGGGAATCCGTACCCTCGGATTTGCCGCAGGCCGTACCGACGAATCCGTGCGGTCACTCACCCATTTAGGGGACGCCTTCGTTCTCAGCGCGAGCCGTAGTTGTGCGCGCTCGACTCTTCGTTGCGATCGGTCGCAGGTGGGGGCGCGGGGTTCAGCGCGGAGATGGCTTCGTACAGCTCGGAGGACAGCTCGACGTCGGCCGCCTTCAAGCACGGCTCGAGCTGCTCCAGGTTGCGTGCACCGAGTAGCGGCGCGGTGACGCCGGGATGCGCTGCGACCCAAGCAATCGCGAGTGCGGCGGGCTCGTAGCCGTGCTCTGCCGCGAGCGCGGTGAAGCGCTCGGCGACCTCGAAGTTGTGGGCGTCGCCGTAGCGCACGCCATACATCTTGTTGTCGACGATGCGGCCTTGCTCCGGTCGTCGCTCGACGCCGTACTTACCCGTGAGCAGGCCGCCTGCCAGCGGGCTGTAGGTCAGGCACCCGAGGCCTTCGGCCTCGCACATCGGCAGAATCTCCACCTCGGCCTGACGCTTGAGCAGGTTGTACATCGGCTGCACGCAGACGGTGGGGGCCCAGCCGTGGCGCTCGGCCACCCCCAGCGCGCGGGCGGTCTGCCAGGCCGAGAAATTGCTGACGGCGGGATAAAGGACCTTGCCCGACTGCACCAAGTGCTCCACTTCGCGGAGCGTCTCGTCCATGGGCGTGCGGTCGTCCATGCGGTGCAAGAAGAAGATGTCGATGACCTCGGTGTTCAGCCGACGCAGGCTCGCCTCGACGGCGCGGCGCAGGTGGTAGCGGCTGCTGCCGCGATCGTTGGGACCCGAGCCGGTCGGGAAGTAGGCCTTGGTGGTGATCACCACCTCGTCGCGACTGCTCGCGATCAAGCGGCCGAGGACTTCTTCCGCGCGACCCTGGTGATAGACGTCGGCGCAGTCGAACAGGTTGATGCCCGCGTCGCGGCACCGGTCGAACATCGCCGACGCGGTGGCCTCGTGGTCGTCGGCGCCGAAAGACATGGTGCCGAAGGCCAGCCGGGAAACGCGAAGTCCACTACGACCGAGGAAGACGTGCTCCATCGCCCGCAGGGTAGCGAGCGTCGGCGCACCCGGCTACGGATCCCGCACGGCGAGCCCACGATTGCGCGCGTCGCCCTGATCGGCCCGCGTGGTATCGTGGCGAGCGATGGGGCGGGGGCTCTCGATCTCGGCGTTGGCCATCGCTGCGCTCGCATGCAGCCCGGATTCCTCGGCCGTGGGGGGAGCGGTGGCGGGCTCGAGCGGTTCGAGTGGCACGGGGTCGACCACCGATCCGAGCACGAGCGGGATGACGCTGGGCTCGACCGAGGACACGGCCACCACCACGAGCGGGGGGCCGGGCACCAGCGGCACCACCGTCGGAGCCGAGGGTCCCGCCAGCTCGACCGGCGACGATACGGACAGCTCGGGCGGCTCCACCAGCGACGGCACCACGGGCGACGGGCTCGGGATGATCGAGTACTGCACCATCGCCGACCTGCCGATCCCCGACAACGACGGTGGGGGCGTCAGCTCCGACATCGGCGTCGATCTGGCCGGGGGCGGCATCGTCCAGACGGTCGAGCTGGTGATCGTCGCCGCCCACTCCTACGTGGGTGATCTGCGTTTCGACCTGCGCAAGGGCGAGATGGAGATCGTGGTGATCGACCATCCGGGCGGCGGGGGCTGTGACGGCGACGACATCGACGTCCAGCTCCACGATGCGGCCAGCGACGCGGTCGGGGATGCCTGCATGCCGGCCAGCGTCCCCGCGCTCAGTGGCGAGCTGCGCCCGCAGCTGCCGTTGAACCCCGTCTTCTTCAACCAGCAGATGCTCGGCACCTGGCGTTTGCGAGCGACCGACGACGCCGGGGGCGACAGCGGGGTGCTTCAGCAGTGGTGCCTGCGGTTCACGTATCGCTGAAGGATTTCAGCGCGTTGCTCGAGTGCGATATTTGCGCGGTGCCGAATCGCGGGCGCGGGAGACTCCAGTCACGTGCCCACAACGCGGCGCGAAGCCGAGCCAGATCGACGCTCGTGCCTCGACGTCCTGAATTTCGCTTTGCTCCTACGCGGGTGGCCGCCACACTATGGGTCCCACGACGGGGCCCAAGGGGACTTAGCAAGCGGTGACACGGCACCAGGCGATCTTCTTTCGTCGGCTGATCTTCGTCTACGACGTGGTGATCACCACCGTGGCGTTCTTCGCCGCCCTCGGTATCCGGCAGAGCCTCGCTCTGTCGCACGCGGACGGGGTCCTCCCGGAGTTCCTCGTCCCGCTGGGCGCCACGCCCATCCACATCCCCGACTACTACCCCATGCTGTGGGGTCTGTGGCCGCTGTGGATCGTCGCCCTGTACTTCGGCGACAGCTCGGACTTCCGCATGCCGTATCGCCGGGTCGCGTTCCGCTACCTCAAGGTGGTGGGGCTCGGCCTCGTGTTCTTCGTGGCCGCGATCTTCGTGTTCAAGCTCGGCTTCGTCGCCCGGACCTTCGTGGTGCTGTTCGGCGCGGTGCAGCTGTTTTCGTTGTTGCTCGGCCGCGTCCTCATCATGGAGCTGGTCTCCACCTTCCGCCGCAAGTCGGTCGATGGACACCGCGTGCTGGTGGTGGGCCGAGGCGAGCAGTCGGTGGCCTTCGCCCGCTCGCTGCGGACCGGTGCGCCGTGGAACAACAAGCTCATCGGGCACGTCGAGGTGCCCAACGATTTCTCCGTGCCCGAGGCCCTGCCGGTCGTCGGTCAGCTGCGGGAGCTCGACAAGATCCTCGATGCCCAGCCCATCGACGAGGTCGTGTTCGCGGTGCCCGACCAGCCGCCCGAGATCTTCGAAGAGGCGCTGCGGCACTGTGAAGAGCGCGGCGTCGACGTGCTGCTGACCATGCCGCCCGACGTGCCGCGAGCCGGCAAGATCGAGGTCGCCCAGGTCACCGGATACGACCTGCCCATGATCGGCATGCGCCGCACGCCGACCAGCGAGGGCCGGCTGCTGCTCAAGCGCCTGCTCGACCTCAGCGGGGCCATCTTCGGCCTGGTCGTGCTCTCGCCCCTGCTGCTGGTCACCGCGATCATCATCAAGGTCACCGACCCGGGCCCGATCTTCTTTTCTCAGGTCCGCTCGGGCCGCAACGGCCGCAAGTTTCGGATGCACAAGTTCCGATCGATGGTCGTCAACGCCGAGAAGCTCAAGGCCGAGCTCGAGAAGCTCAACGAGATGGACGGGCCGGTCTTCAAGATCAAGCACGACCCGCGCATCACCCGGATCGGCCGCTTCATCCGCAAGACCAGCATCGACGAGCTGCCTCAGCTGTTCAACGTGCTGCTCGGCGACATGAGCCTGGTGGGCCCGCGTCCGCCCTTGCCCTCCGAGGTCGCGCAGTACAAGCCGTGGCAGCGGCGTCGACTCTCGGTCAAGCCGGGCATCACCGGCCCCTGGCAGGTCTCCGGTCGCAACAACATCGACTTCGAAGAGTGGATGCGGATGGACCTCGAGTACATTGACAACTGGTCGCTGTGGCTCGATCTGCGGATCATCTTCATGACGATCCCCGTGGTGCTCATCCACAAGGGCGCCAGCTGAAGTTCCGCCGTAGCGCGCCGCCATGCACGGCGCTGGGCCCCGATCACGGAGCCGCGGTCGGCTTCGCCTCGGGCGGGGTTGGAAGCCCCTCCACCCGATACAGCACCCAGAGCCCCTCCCGGGCGACCTCGGTCGCCACGACATCCAACTTCTTCTTCACCTTGGCCCCGGTCGACGCCCGCTTCTCGGGATCCCGCTGGCTCGACGGCGCCCGCACGATCACATAGTCCGAGTCCTGCACGTCCGCGGTTCGAAAATTGCCGGGGCTCCAGTCCTCGGTCTGCCGCGGCCGCTGGCCCTCGGCGTAGTCGACCGGCAGGTGATGGGTGTACCGCGCCCAGAACTGGGTGCAGATCCCGTCGTACCGCACCGTGTAGTACATCGGCATGAAGTGCGGCACGCGAAACTGCTTGGCCAGGTGCGGGCTGTCGTTGTTGATGACCAGGCTCATCAACACCTTCCCCCGGTCCACCTGATCGAGCAGCCCGAACAACGACGTGGCTTCCCCGGCGGCTCGCTCGAGGCGATACGCCAGGTGCAGGAAGAACGCCACGCTGGCCACGATCAACGCCGTGCGCAGTCGCGGGGACGCGAACGCGGCCGAGGGCACGCTGCACGCGGCGAGCATCCAGCCGACCGACAGCAAGCGCAGGTCGATGAAGGTGAGCTCGGTGGGTCGGTGCATGCCGAACGGCACCAGCCAGCCGAGCAGGACCATCAACAGCGCCACGCGGAGCAGGGCGCGGTTGGCCGGGGGCATCACGTGCTCCTGCAGGTGCTCGCGTAGCGCCCGGCGGGTAGGGATGGCCAGCGCGAGCGCAGCAAGGCCCACCGCGACCAGCACGGGCAGCGTGAACGGCCCGAACATGGACCACAGCGAGTAGTTGATCTTGGAGGTGGTGCCCGACCACTCGAAGCCGAGCAGGATCGCGATGAACTCGACCCCGAAGCCGCGGCGCCAGGCTTCCTCGGGCTCGAGCGACGAGGCCTGGCCGAGTCCGGAGCTCCCCACCCAAAAGCCCACCCCGACGAGCACGAGGATCAGCAGCGCGGGGAGCAGTGCCCGGCGGGCCCGTGAGCGCTCGGGGTGGACGAGGGCGCACAGGACTAGGGCCGTGAACGCGGTCGCCCCGAGGAATGGATGCAACAGGGCGCAGATCGCCGAGGCGACGACGGCTCCGATCGCCATGGGGCCGGGGCGGCGCGCGATCCAGCCGAGGGTCGACCCGATCGCGGCCAGCAGCAGCGGCAGACCCAGGTAGTAGGCCAAGAAGCCCATCACGACCGGGGGATTCCAGATGAACGGAATCACCAGCAGCGACGACCAGCGCGGGCTGTCGTTCGAGGGGCTGACCACGCGCACCACGAAGGCGAACGCGGCGAACATGCCGACCACGTACAGCGACATCAGCATGCGCATGCCCACCTCGACCGAGGCGCCGAACGACAGCCAGCGCATCAGGTAGTAGCTGGTGAAGTAGGCCTGGAACTCGTCGATCGGGGCGTAGCGGGTCGAAAACGGCAGGCTGGGATCGCCGAAGTCGCGGAGGATCCTCGTGTAGGCCAGGTGTTGCGGCAGGTCCTGCTGCGGGAGCACGGGCAGCAGCCACACGAGCAACACGTTGGCGACGACCAGCAGCCAGAACGTCAGCTGCAAGGTGCGGGTCTGGGCATTGCGAGGCAAGCGACCATGACAGGGTCGGCCAACGCAGGGTGGGGTGCAAGACCGCTGCCCCGTTCTCGGTGCGTTCCTGGAGCCGCGGTGCGGCGCGTCGGACTCAGGTCCCGGACCCAGAGCCAGATCCAGATCCAGAGCCAGATCCAGATCCAGAGCCGGACCCAGACCCGTCATCAGCGCACGCCATCATCGGCCACGAACCGCCACCCGGCCCGTTGCCGGATCCGCTACCACTACCGCTACCGCCACTGCGGCATGGGGTGCAGCCGTAGTTCTGGTGGAAGACCCCCGTCCCCCCGACGGTCGCCGTGTATTTGCAATCGACAGCGCCGCCGGGTTCCGCGTTCCAGACGAACTTCCAGGAACAGTTCCCCTCCGGCGGCCCCCACTCCGCGGGGCAGTAGAAGTTGTGGCGATGAAAATCGCAGCCGGTCTGTCCTGCGGGGCAGCCCGGGCACTCCCAGCCCTCCGTAAAATCGTCCAACTCGTCAAAGGCCGATACGCGAGCCGCCTCGACTGCGGCCGCAACTCCACCGATCGCGAGTGCCGCGGCTGCGTCGCACGCCTCGGTGGTGACGGGCGTATCAACACCACAGGCCGCCTGGGCGGCCGCTACAGTGGCATAGGGGCCGCGGGTGACTTCGGCGGAGGCCTCGTATGGCTCATCATGCTCGATGAAGTTGTCCATCTTGCCGCAGGTGAGCTGGTCTTCGTTGGCGGCCGGGGCGGCCACCCCCGGGTCGCCGTCGCGATCGTCCCAGTCGTCCGGAACGGTGTCATCGAGTGAACACCCCCCGAAGGCCATTGCGGTGGCGAGAACGCTGAGAGAACAGGTGAGAAAGAAACGGTTTCGTGCGTTCATGGTGCCTATCCGGCTGGCTTTCAGCCAAGGTGAGCGTGTCAGGTTTTCTCTGTATGGAGAAGTTGTACGTTGCAGGGGCAGTCGTTCTTCAAAGTGAATTGCCAAATTGTTGAGGGTTCGATTCCGTCCATGACAGGAACGAGTCGACCGCTTCTCAGTAGCCGTGCTGCGGTCGCTCGTGTTCGAGCTTCGGATGTTCGGTTTTGAGCAACCGGGCCTCTCGGCGCGGGTGGCTGGGCACTTGTGGTGACCTTCAGGTCTCCTTCGCGTGGCGTGCTGTTGAACGCTGGCCGGTAGCGACAGTGGGGAGCGGTCACGCGTACCTACGTCAGAGTGACTGCCTCCGAAGCGGCGAGTGGTGGGTCAAGCACTCGTGGATCGTCGACGGCGAGGGCTACTACAACTGCGAGATGACTCCTCGAGAAAGCTACGATGACTGCTTCGTTGTCGAAGGCGTCATGCTCGAAGACGGCATCACCATGGAGATTGGTGGCACGACCGAAGAAGGCGAGTTCTTCAACCGCCGACGAGCTCTCTTTGACACCAGCCCTCCCGGATACGAACTCGTCCGATTCGAACCCGACGCCTCCGACCCGCAAGCGGAATCGCAAGAAACCTTGGTGGCCAGCGCATCGCGACCCACGTCCCAGTGCCAGCCGGAGTACGTAGTGCGATAGCGTCGCCGGGCTTTGGTCTGCGGGGTCAGTACTAGGCCCGATACTGCGTCGAGTTTCGCGGCCTTGCCCTCGGAGGGCCCAACTCCGCACCTGCCGACACGCGAGGGTCTCGAAACAGCTCCTGGGCCTGCCCGCGAGCCGTTTTGTGGACAGTGGCGCCTGATATGCTCCGCGCGATGGCTGCTCGCGTTTGGATCTCCACCGCCTTCGTCACCACTGCGGCTGCCCTCGCCCTCGCGATGGGCTGCGGCTCGAGCTCGGACAAGGGCGGCGACAAAGACGAGAAGGCCGAGGGCGGTGCCAAGGGCGAAAAGGCCGGTCCGAAGACACCGGACCAGATCGCAGCCGCATACCCCGTCGGATCGACCGCAGGCTGTGACGCCAAGGCGCTCGAGGCCGCGACCGGGACGTTGAAGGACGTGCCCGCCGATGGCCTGGCCAAGGCTGCGGGGGCGGCGATCACCGCGGCCTGTGGCGAAGCGCTCAGCGACGAGCAGAAGAGGTTCCTCCGCCTCGTCGAGCAGAACCTGCGACCGTTCACCGACGGCGTCGAGAAGGAGACGGACGCGATCGCGGCCGAGGCCTGCCCCTCGCTGGCCAAGCTTCGGGCCGACAACGCCAAGGTGGCCCCGCTGGACGCCGCGCAGGCCATCTTCGACGGCTGTGGCTTCGCCGAGTACGGGGTGCTGAGCAAAGACGACGTCACCGCGTACTACGGGGCCGACCCATGGGCGAACAGCTTCTTCCCCTGGCTCGCCGAGCGGGGCGTCGCTGGTCCGGTTGCCGCTTCCGTCGTGCGCGGGCTGCTGACCTTCCAGACCCACACGGCAGGCGCGGCGTCGATGGGCTCCGAGGGGCGACTGCCCACCGTGGCCAAGGCGGGCGCGATTCCGGTGTGCCCCATCGTTCGCGTCAGCACCCGCTCCATCGATCTGGACTGGAAGAAGCTGGTGATGATCGGGCCGGAAAAGGAGATCGATCCTTCGGCGCTGCGCGGGCACCTGGTCGGCCCGCTGTACAAAGAACTCGAACCGCTGCGCCCCGCGGACGGCGACGAGACCCCGCTGTGCATCGCGGCTGACGCGACCATGCCCTTTTCCACGGTCGTCGACCTGATGTACACGGGCGCCCGCTTGAACTTTCGGCACTTTGCCTGGGTGGTCGCGACTGAAGACAAGCCGCACGGGTTTGGGGCCGTGCCTGCCGATCCGCCGAGCTTTGCTCGTCCCGGCCAAGAGGCGCCCTTTGGTCCGGGCCTGCGCCTGAGCACCTCGGCCATCTCCATGGAGCTGGCCTCCGAGGGCTACGAGAAGAAGTACGAGGCGATCGGGACGGGCCTGGACTACGACGCGCTGGCCAAGAAGCTCGGCCGCATGAAGCTCGAGGTTCCCGACGCCAGCATCGTCACCATCCGGGCCGACGGCGAGGTCCCGGTCTCCGTGCTCGCGAAGACCTTGGCCGTGGGGGCCGAGGCCGGCTTCCAGCCGGTCGTCGAGGCGGGACCCTAGCCCCTAGAACGACTTGCTCGGCCAGGGGTTGAACGAGAACCGACGCACCCGGGTGAGCCAGGGCAGCAGCTCCTCCACGGGGAGCGCGTCGGTGCCCGCGTCCCGGACCGCCGAGTGCAGCTCTCGCCAGCGACGCTCGCGACGGTCGGAGGTCGTGTCCTTGGCCAGCTCGATGATCGCCGCGCCGAGGGTCGGCTGCCGGGTGTGGGCCAGGGCCTCGAACACCACCGCCGCCTCGCCCGAGCGTCCGACCTGAATGGCCAGCAAGGTCATCACCCGTAGGTAGGACTGGTCGGCGATGTACTCGTCGATGTCGTCGGCGGGGATCTCCGCTCGCAGCAAGCGATAGGTGTTCACCAGAGCCTTGGCCAGCCGCGGGGTGTCGATCACCGCGTGGAGGTTCTTGGCGAAGGCGACCTCGTCGTCGTCCAGCTCCAGCACCAGGTCGCAGGCGAGGTCCTCTTCTTCGGCCGCGCGGGCCTTCGCCGTGGCCTCGGACTTCGCCTCCTCGGTGGTCTTCGAGTCTTCGGGCTTCTTGGAGCCCTCGGGCTTCTTGGAGGTCTCGGCCTTCTTCGAGTCGTCGGCCTTCTTCGAGTCGTCGTTCGCCGTGGGCTCGCTCGCGTCCTTGCTTCCGAACTTCTTCTCCAGCCCCGGCTCGAGCACGTGCTCCACGAGCGACGCAAAGCCGCGGGGGCCCATGGGGCGCAGCGAGAACGGGATCTGGAACACCTTCTCCAAGTAGTGCTGCGGCGTGGGGCGAGCCTCGTCGACCGGCCGATCGGGGCCACGCGGCGGCCCGAGCAGGCGCTCGTAGTGCAGGCTCAGCGAGCGCCGCAGCCAGCGAACGTCCACCGCGAGCACCACCACGAAGATCGGCGTCGCCAGCAGCAGGTGCACGGCTTGCAGCACCTCGACCACGCGCTCCGGCTCGCAGCGATCGAGGTCGTCGATGTAGATGACGATCCGCGACACGGGCGGGGCAGGGGCATCTTCACCGGGCCCCTCCTTTTCGACCTGGCGCAGGATTTCCTCGAGCTTGGCGAAGTCTTCGCGAACGGTGGAGACCAGGCCGAGGTGCTGCCGGTAGTCGTCACTCTCGCCCTTGTCGCGGATGAAGCTGTAAAAGCGCTGCCCGCCGTCGAGTTCCTTGAGCGCCTTGCGGGCCCGGGTGACGTCCTCGGCGGCGAGTTCGGCCGCCGTCTGTGCGCTCTCGGTCCCGGCCGCGGCGGACTCGTAGCGGCGTCGGGCGTCGTCCAGCGCGTTGATCCCCGGGGCCAGCAGGTCCCGGGCCGCGCCATCGAGGAAGTCGGTGACGGTGGCGTGGGTCTGGTTGGCGACCGCATAGCCCAGCTTGGCCTTCTCGATGTTGGGCGAGACGATGGCCCACCACGCCACGCAGGTGCTGACGATGCCGGTCACGAAGCCCACGCAGGTGGTGCCCAGGGTGATGGCGGGCTCCAGATCGATGATCTCCCGCCACGCCAGGATCGCCAGCACGATGCCGAGCACGATCAGGATGAGGCCCACGATGATGCCGATGCGGGTCCACTTCCCCTGCGACCAGATCCACCGCAGGCTGATCCGCAACGCGGCGATGGGATTTTTGACCTTGAGCACGGGCCGCGGCTCGGCCCCCTCCACGCCCTCGAGGTCGCCCGTGACCGGCGCGGCACATTCCACCACCGCCAGCTCTTCGCGCAGGGCCTCGAGCTCGCGCTCGCGCTCGTCTCGCTCGACCTTGGCCTCCGCGAGGATCTTCTCCGCGTCCTCGAGCTCGACGCTCGCCTCTTCGCGTCGCCGATTGCCGTCGCTGATCTCGTTGAGCAGGCGCGCCCGCGTCTCGTCGATCTTCTCCTTCGGATTGATGATCTCCGCGAGCTGGTCGAAGATTCGCGTGACCAGGCTGGCCCACAGGTTGGGCTCGGCGAAGTGCCAGGCGTTGAAGTCGACCTGGGCGACCCGCGAGTGCCAGCGGTCTTCGAGCTCGGCGAGACCGGCGTCGTCGCCCTTCGTTTCGAGCTTGGTCGCGACGCGATCGTAGGCATCGCAGCGGGCCTGCACCTTGGCCTGGAGCTGCGACATGAAGAAGCTCTTGCCCGCGCCCCAGTCTCCGAACAGGCCCACCGACAGCGGCGTCCCGGTTCGGCGGGAGCACAGCACGCGGGCGAAGGCCTGGGCCTCCACGTTCACGCCGAGCACGTCGGCGCCGTGCTGCTCGCCCTTGGCGATGCCCTTGGCGGCGGACGGGTCGTCGAAGTCGGTCGGCTCGAACACCGCCGGAGGCACGACCTTGCGCGTGGGGCTGGGGTTGGACGCCACTTGGCTCAGCAGCGTCATCCCTTGCTCGTTCAGCGTGGCGCCATCGCCTTTTTGACCTTGTTCGGCGAGGAACGCCGCGACGGCCGCCTGCGTACGCGATCCATAGTCACCGTCGACCAGGACCACATAGCCCGCCTGGTTCAGCCAACGCTGCAACTGCTCGACATCGTCGCCACTCTCCCCGCGACGCAAAGTGCCACCCATCATGGTGGTCGGGATTGTTGCATGGGCGTGACGGGTCGCGGGGACGGGATCGAGCGCGACGCAGCGGGCCCACGAGCCGCCGATGATCGAAATCGCGTGGGTTCAAAAAAGGAACCCGACCGTCCGGTCCGCGAGCCAGGTAGGCAGGGGCTCGCGGACCGGGGTCGGGTCCACGGTGGTGATGCGGGACGCGCGCTTTAGCGGTAGCCGGTTATGTCGTCGAGGACCGTGATCGACGCTGCGGCCGATGAGCTTCCAAGGCGGAAGCGAAGGAGGCACAACCGTCGTCTCGAGGGGGCAACGCGGATCACTCGCAGGCTGAGGAGCACTTGGTTGTTACTCTCTGCTTGCTGGGTCCAGTCGACCTGGAATCCCGGCGTACCCGAGCGAACCTCGAGCTGCGATGCATCGCCATCGGCGATGTTGATCCACGCCAATATTGCCGAGGACCCGCGAACCATTGCGCTTTGCAGGCGAATGGACTCGAACCGGGCCCCAACGATGGGTGGGACGGGGTAGTGACCTCGACCATCGGGTCGCGGCCGGGGCGCGTTGAACTGCGTCGGAGCCAACATCAGGTGGGGGCGGGCACCGACCCTAAGGCCGGCGACTGAACGTATTAGTGGAAATGAGAGCCCAACCGATCACGGTTTTCTCGATCGAATTTCAGTGATGAACCCCCGTGGGCGGAAACCCCATGCACGCCCGGTTCCGTAGGGGAAAACCTCCGTCGTTCCCGGACGTTCCGATCGGGCTCAAAATCGCGCGGAGGCCGACGGGTCGGGTACTGTGGACCTCAGAATTCCGCTCACCACCATGATCGGTTGTCACCCGTTTCACACTAAAGAGTCCGTCCGCCGTTTCGGTGGGACCCGGTCCTCGAACGAACGCGCCCCGCCCTGGTCACCCCAGGGTGCCATTCCCACGGAGTCACCCCCTCATGCCCGACCATGCTTCTCGGCATCGCCGAACCGCCACTCTTCTCGTTCCTCCGACCGCTACCACCCGAACATCCGAAATGCGACTCATCTGCGATGATCCCAAGGACGGCACCGAACTCGTTCGGTCCCTGCCCACCAGCAACCCCGCTACGACCGTCGAAGTCCGCTTCGAGCCCCTCAGCCCCAACGAGCGCCTCAGCGGCGAGCCCGTCAATTGGTGCAATAGCCCCGCAACGGGCCAGCCGCTCATCTACACGATTCCGGTCCCGCAAAAGCCGAGTCACCCCCCCACCTCCGATACGCTGAAGGTCACGAAGAACACCGCGGGCGGGACGACCAACTTCCCCGTGATCGTCAAGCGCTCCACCTAGTCGATCCCCAGCCGAACCGTACGCCTCCCATCCCCAAGGACTGGCCACGATGTCTGCCATCGATACCCACCCCGAGAGCCTCGACGGGGATTCGACCACCCTGCAATCGCAGCGGGTGTGGAAAGCAGCAGGCAAGCCCGACCTCGACTTCGACAGTCAGCGGCTTCGCAATCGCCTGCGGGCCAAGATGTTCGGCGTCGACGCGGCGCCGATCAACATCGGGCGCTTCAACGTGCTCGAGACGGTCGGCTCCGGGGGGATGGGGGTCGTGTACGCGGCCTACGACGAGGAGCTCGACCGCCGCGTCGCCGTCAAGCTCCTGCGCTCCTCCCACTACGAGGACGCCTCGATCGGCAAGGGCCGGCTGCTCCGCGAGGCGCAGGCGCTCGCCAAGCTCTCCCACCCCAACGTCGTGCAGGTCTACGACGTGGGGACCTTCGACGAGAACGTGTTCCTGGCCATGGAGTTCCTCCCGGGCCCCACGCTGCGCGCGTGGATCCTCGAGGGGGAGCAGCCGTGGCAAGACGTCCTGCGTCACTTCATCGAGGCGGGGCAGGGGCTGGCGGCGGCCCATCGCGAGGGCATCATCCATCGCGACTTCAAGCCAGCGAACTTGCTCTTCGGCGCCGATGGTCGGGTCCGCGTCGTGGACTTCGGGCTCGCGCGAGCGACCGAGCATGCGCGGGTCGAGCCCGATCCCACCCCCTCGGGCCGCGCCCGGGCCTTCGCCGTCGAGCTCACCCAGACGGGGGAGATCATGGGGACCCCGGCGTACATGTCCCCCGAGCAGGCGCGCTACGAGAAAATCGACGCGCGTAGCGATCAATATAGTTTCTGCGTGGCCCTGTACGAGGCGCTCTTCGGTCGGCGCCCGCACGTCGGTCGCAGCTCCGCCGAGGTCCTCGTGGCCGTCTCCGAAGGCGAGGTCCAGCCCCCGCCTCGCTCCACGAAGGTGCCCGCGCGGATCGTTCGCGCCGTCATGCGAGGGCTATCCGCCTCGCCCGACCAACGCTTCCCCGACATGGACGCGCTGCTGGCCGAGCTGTCGCTCGACCGATCGGCGCGCTGGCACTGGCTGGGCGGCGGCGTGGTGGCGGCCCTGGGCCTGAGCGCGGTGGTCATGGCCTCCGAAGCCCCCTGCGAAGGCGTGAAGGATTCCGTCTCCACCGCGTGGAACTCCTCCGCGCGGGCCGAGCTGCGGCAAGCCTTCGACGCCAGCGGGCTGCGTGACGCCGCGTCCACGGCCGACCGCGTGTCGGGCGAGCTGGACGACTACGCATCGCAGTGGACCGAGGCGCGGCAGGACGTGTGCGAGGCCCACCACGTGCGCCGCGAGCTGTCGGCCGAGCTTCACGATCTTCGCATGGCGTGCCTGCTGGAGCGCCGCGCCGAGCTGGGGGCGTTCGCCAAGACTCTCGCGAACGCCGATCTCGAGATGGTCGAGCAGGCTCCGGCGGCCGTGATGGAGCTGTCGGCGATCTCGGCCTGTGACGACGTCGAGCGCATGATGGCCACCGAGACCCCCGAACATCGCAACCTGCGGCAGCAGCTCGCCGAGGCCAAGGCCTGGTACAAGCTCGGCCGCTACGAAAAGGCGCTCCAGTCCATGGAGCACGTGGCGAGCGAAGCCCGGCAGGGCGCCGCCGAAGGTCTCGAAGCCGAGGCGCTGTACCACCGGGGCATCGTGTTCGAGCGGTTGTGGAAGCACGAAGCCGCCGTAGAGACCCTCGACACCGCGGTCGACATGGCCGAAGCGGCGGGGGTCGATCGGCTCGGTGCGCAGGTGTGGACCCTGATGGCCCGCCAGCTCGCCTTCCGTGGCCGCGCCGAGGATGCCGAGCGCTCGCTGCGAATGGCCAAGGCCAAGCTCAAGCGGCTCGGTGACGACGAAGAACTCGAGCGAGACTTGATGCAGGCCCGCGCCGTCGTGGCATGGCAGGGCGGTCGCCACGACGAGGCGATCGAGGTGCAGCAAACCGCGGTCCAGCAGTGGCAGGCCGAGGGCGGCGACGCCGATCCCCGGCTCGCGGCGGCGCTCAACGTCCTCGGGAACATCCTCGCCGATGCGGGTCGACTGGCCGAGGCCGGGGTCCAGCGCGCGCGGGCCCTGAAGTTGCTCGAGAAGGTCTACGGCGCCGAGCACCCGCGCGTGGCTCTGCTTCTGGTCTCGATGGGCATGGACCAGCGCGATGCGGGTCTGCTGGCCGAGGCGCGGCAGACGTATCTTCGCGCCGAGAAGATGCTCATCGCCAGCGTCGGCGCCGAGTCGCCCTCGCTCATCAAGGTGCAGAAGGCACTGGGGCAGCTGGCGCTGACCCAAGAAGACTACGAGGAAGCCGAGCTGCGAGGCGTTCGCACGATGGAGCTGGTGAGTGACGTCGAAGGGATGGCCGACCACCGCCTCGACGCCCTGTCCATGCTGGCCAGCGTGGCGATGAACCGCGAGCAGCTCCCCAAGGCGGAGGGCTATATCCGAGAGTACGTGGACATCGTGGCGACCAAGAACGTCAGCCCCGAGTACCGCGACGCCGTGTTCGCCCTGCGGCTCGGGTTGGTGACCGTCGTCCAGCAGCAAGGGCGGCACGCCGAGGCCAAAGAGATCGCCACCCGAATCCTCCACGACCTCGACGGGAAGCCGGAGCATCTCGATGGCATGCGTCAGGCGGCTCAGGCTGCCCTCGACGAGCTCACGGCTTCGGACGACCCGACGCCCTCATCCACCGGGGCCTGACGCCGCCGTCATTCGGCCTGCGTCGAGCCTCTCGAAAGAACCGTCCGTGGCTGGCCCGTTCACCACCCCGCGGACCGTAGAAAACGCGCTCTGCCCGCAGTTCGTCGGATGAGGATGGGGCGGCCTGTGGGAAGCAACGCGGCAAGGGGTGCGCGGTTGACGGGGCGGCAAGCACGGCCGGCGGAAGGACTTGCTAGGATTCGGCCGGTGCCGCCGACCGACTTGGAGTTGCTCGACGCCTGGCGCAACGGGGACCTCGATGCGGGGGATGCTCTGTTCAACCGGCATTTCGCTGCGATCCATCGGTTCTTCCGAAACAAGGTTAGCGACGGCCTCGAGGATCTGGTTCAGCAGACGTTCATGGCCTCCGTCGAGGGCCGCGAGCGATTCCGTAATGATTCCAGCTTTCGAACGTACCTGTTCGGCGTCGCGCACAACCTGCTGCGCGATCACTACCGGGCACAGCGACGCGAGCCGGAGGCCTTCGACTTCGGCAAGAGTTCCGCGGTCGACGCCGGAGCCGGCCCGTCGACCGTTGTGGGCAAGCGCCGGGAGGAGCGGCTGCTGCTCGAGGCGCTGCGCCGCATCCCGCTCGATAGCCAGATCGTGCTGGAGCTGTACTACTGGGAAGAGATGTCCGCGTCGCAGACGGCAGCGGTCCTCGGCGTTCCAGAGGGCACGGTGCGCGGGCGAGTGCGGCGAGCCAAGCAGCTGCTGAAGGGCGAGCTGGCCAAGCTGGCCGAGTCACCCCAGGAGCTGGAGACCACGGTCTGCAACCTCGACCGCTGGGCCGAGGGCCTGCGGCAGCAGATGTCCGACGGCAAGTAGCCGTCCGAGGCGAGACGGCCCCATCGGGTCGTGGGGAAGGGGCGACCGCCTACTCTTCGCAGTCGTCGCAGGCCTGCATCGCGGCGGCACACTGGAGCTCGGCGCGGAGGCAGGCCTTTTCGTAGCGCGGCTCGTCGGGATGCTGCTCGGCCAGCTCGCAGATCTGGGCCTCGAGGTCGCAGGTGGCCTCGGCGAGGTCGCAGACCCGCTCGCACCGCGTACGCTCTCGTTCGCGGCTGTCGCGGCTGGAGGCCCGGGCGGCCTTGCGCTCGGCCCGTCGGGCCCGGCCTCGCCTGCGCCTGGACTCGGACTCCATCAAGACGATGTCTTCGTCGGCCGACATCTCGCGCTCGGCTGCGGGCATGGGCTCGCTGGCGGTGGAGCTGAGCTCGGGCCCGTCGTCCGAGTCGAACACGGCGTCGGACTCGTCCTCCGGCTCGGGCCCGGGTTCGGCGGGCTCGGGCAGTGTCTCGGGCTCGTCGCCGCCGGAGCGCGCCCGGGGCTCGAACTGCGGCGGGGGAGGGGTCATCTGTGCGACCTGGATCCCGGCATCGGCGAGCACGTCACCGTTGCGCTCGAGCTCGGCCTCGATGTCGTTGAGCGACCACTGGCGGAGATCGATGGAGGGCTCCTGGCTCGCCTTGTTCTTGGCCGCACACCCGGCGGTGACGAAGCCCAAGCTCAGCGCGGTCCCCAGGGTCAGCAGGCGGAGATCAGCCATCACAGGATTCCTCGCACGCGGTCTCGGCCCGCTCGCAGTCGAGGGTGGCGCGCTCGCACGCGTTGGCGTAGCGAGGGTCGTCGTGGTCGTCCGCGAGGTTGCAGATCTGGGTGGCGAGGTCGCAGATGGTGGTGGCGAGATCGCAGACGCGGGTGCAGCGGTCGGGGGTCTCGAAGGCGGTGGCGGGGCTGGCGTCCCGACCCGACTCCGTCCAGCGCCGCTGCACGAGCTCGGGCAGCGGGATGCCGGCCTCGATCAAGCTCTGCTCGTGCGTCTCGAGCTGGTACTCGAGGTCGTCGATGCCGACCGGCCGCTCCTCGGCGGCCTCCGCCTCGGACCGGAAGTCCTCGGAGGCTTCGCCGGCGTCCATCCCGGCGGCGGCGTCGCTCGGCGGGCTGGTCTCGGGCGCGCCCGCGGACTTCTTGCAGCCGTTGGTCATCAGGCCGCCCACGAGCACGCCGACGATCACACCAGGCCAGGACAGGGAGGAGCCACGAAAACCTCGCGTCATGGGAGGCCCGAGCATCTCCCCTGGGCGGGGGTTGGTGCAATCGGGCTGCGCTCGCGGCATCTCAGGGGCCGGAACGGCCCCCGCAGTCTCGCCCTTACAGGGTGGTGGCGGCCCGTCGTCGGCGGAGGGTCAGGCCCGCACCGATCAGCACGATCGCCATACCCATGGCCCAGCGGCCCTCGGAGGAGGGTTTGCTCTCGATCTGGCAGCCGCCGCAGCCGTCGGCGTTGAAGCCTGCGTCGGCGTTGTAGGCCTCGAGCATGGCGTCGATCTGCTCCGTATTGTTGGCCAGCGTCATCGGGGCGCCGGCCATGGGGATCTCGGAGACTTCTTCCTCCCAGGGCATTTCTGCCGGGAACTCTGGCCAGTCTCGTCCGTTGGGCACGAAGACCTGGCGTCCGTCGGGGAGGTTGAAGACCGAGTCGCCGCTACAGCGGATGCGGCGGTCGGCGATGCGCATGTTGGGCACCTCGTCGAGGTCTTCCCGGGCGTGGAAGATCGGGTCCTCGGTCATCTCGTGCGGCGAGATGGTGGTGTACAGGCGCGTCACGTAGTCGTGGGTCTGGAGCAAGTCCTCGGCGTGCTGGCCCGGGCCGACGATGCGCTCGTCGAAGGCGTCGGCGAAGCCCTCACTGTCGAACGCCACCGCGTTTTCACCCTCGGTGTAGCACTCGGGGCAGTCGATGAACTGCTCGACGCTGACACCGTCGGGGAGCTGGAGGAACTCGCCGAGCACACCGCCGACGAGGGGGTGATTGAGCTGGCAGCCGTCCCACTCGTTGCAGAAGGCCAGGCTCTGCGACTCGAGGATGCCGGGGAGCTGCCCCGGGGTGGCCCCGCGGAAGTCGTCGGGGGCCCAGGCGGCCACGTAAAGCCCCGCGGAGGACACGGTGTTGCTGGGCCCGGCGAACTCGGTGACGAAGGCGCGGCCGTTGGCGTGCTCGGCATCGACGGCGGCGGTGATCACCTCTTTGTAGTTGGCGCCGAAGTTCAGCCAGTCGATCTTCAGCGGGTTGACCAGCACGTGCCGATAGTTGGTGGGCACCATGCGGGCATCGCTGAGGAAGAACGTCCGGACGTCCATGTCCTCGACGGCGGCGATCCGCGTGAGGCGGAGCGGCACGCACAGCTCGGTGCCCGTGTAGCGCAGCGTGATGGGGTGAATCTGGTCGACGTCGGCTCCGCCGGTCAGCTTGATGGCGCCGAACAGGTGGCCCTCGGCGAGGTACTCCTCGAGGATCGGGGTGGCCTCGGGGTCTTGCTGGTAGCCGTTCTCGTCGAGCCAGGCGACGACCTCGTCGGCCGTGCCACCCTCGAGCACCACGATGTCGAAGGCGCCGACCGTCTCTTTGAGCACGATGGTCGGTCCGCCGTCGTCTTCCCCGTCGCCGCCGCTGTCGGCCGCGCCGCTGGTGATCCCGGCGCCGTTGCTGGGGTCGTCTTGCGCTCCGCCGTCGAACCGGCTGTCGGTGCAGGTCTCGCGCGTCGAGTTGAAGCCGTAGCTCGGCACGGTGCCGGTGAGCAGGTTGCTGAACAGCGCGTCGGAGCCGATGGAGAAGCTCGGCACCGCGGTCAGCGGAATGACCCAGGCGAAGTTCTCGGCTTCACCGTCGTAGCGGATCTGAATGTGGACTTCGACGTCCTCGCCGTCGCGAACGAACAGGATGTTCTCGCCCGACTGATCGACCGGCATCGACTGCGGGCCGGCATCGCAGAACGTGCCGCCGCACGCCTGGGCCGGCTGGGGCATGGCCACCCATGCTCCGCAAGAGATCAACGCACCGAGGAACGCACCACTACGCCAAGAAACGAGCATCACTAAGTCCAATTCCGTGAGGGGTTTTGCGAGCTACCGTCGTGCAACCGCAACGGACACGACGGATCCGCCTACCGACTTCAACCTCACCACGATAGCAGTCGGGACGAAGCCGCTCCAGGTGGGTCCATGCCCGCCGAGGCCGTGCTCGGGTGCGATCGAACATGACGGAGATGTCGCGGCCAAGCTCGCCGAAAGTGCCGGTGTTTGCGCGATAACGATGTTTTTACCCAGTAAAGTGCGTTGGCGTAGAACGATTTGGGGTGTCACACGTGTCACGGCTCGACCCATGAGGTCGCTGTCTTCACGCATTGGTTCGAGGTCCGTGCCCGGAGGGCCTCGATCGTTTCGGTTTGGGACGCGGCGGCGATCGAGCTGTCGTTTGCTGCGAGCCTGATCGATCCTGCTTTTCGAAAGAGACCACCCCGATGTCCCACTCCTGGATTCGCCCCACTTCGCTCATCGTCTCTCTGTTCTGGCTGGCGACGACCCCAGCCTGTGGCACGAGCGCTGCGAGTGAGAGCAAGCCGCTCCAGGCTCCGGTCGCGGCCGCGCAGGTCGCCGCGGAGCCGCCTCCCCACGTGTTCACGCCGCGGTCTCATCCCGCGCGCGTGCACAGCCTGCCGCCGTCGCCTCAGCTGGCCAGCTTGCCGCCGCTCGTCGATCGGTCGGCGACGTGCTTCGGGTGGCACGTCGAGGAGGAGCGGCAGGTGATGCCGACCTCCACCAACACGCGGAGGACCAAGAAGGGCAAGAAGAAGAAAAAGCGGGCCCCGGGTCACGTGCCCTATAGCGGCGGCGGATCGGGAGCCAAGAAGAAGGACTCGAAAGGGCGTCGTCGCAAAGAGGCGAGGGCGCGTGGATCGGGCGGAGTACCCGGAGGCGTTCCGGGCGGCGTCGCCGGGGGCGTGGTCGGTGGAGTCTTGGGCGGCACGGTGGGGGGCAAGGCCAGCGGCAGCGGTGCATCCTCGAAACCGAGGCCGAAGCCCCAACCCAAGCCCGAGTCGAAACCCCGCCCGCAGCCCGAGCCGGAGCCCGCACCCGCCATGCCATCGGCGTCTGCTCCGGTCGACGCCAACCGCGACACCCGGGCCTACGAGTACAACGACACCGACGAGTCCGCGCCCGCGATCGCCAGCGATCCCCACCACGGCTACGAGGACTGGGGCTCGGCCATCTACCTGAGCAACGACGACACCATGAGCCTGTCGTCGGCGCAGCGGGTGATCTACGCGATCGACCACTTCCTCCCGCTGCCCTCCGAGCACATTCGGCCCCACGAGCTGCTCAACTACTTCTCGTTTCACACCGAGCCGGTGGCCGACACGGACGATTTTTCCGTGCACGCCTCCATCGCGCCCGACCTGCACGACGAGGGCATCTACAGCCTCGCCATGGCCGTCCGCGGGCGCCCTCTGGGCATCGAGCAGCGGCGCAACGCCAACCTCTCGCTGGTGATCGATCGCTCGGGCTCGATGTCGGCCGAGGGCCGCATGGAGTACCTCAAGCGCGGGCTCAAGCAGCTCACCGGTCAGCTCAAGAAGGGCGACATGATCCACCTGGCGCTGTTCGATCACAGCGTCTGCGTGCCGGTGAAGAACTTCGTCGTCGGCCGCGATCCCCAGTCGGTGCTCGACAAGGCCATCGACTCGCTGCAGCCGCGGGGCTCCACCAACCTGCACTCCGGCCTCCAAGAGGGCTACCAGATCGCCGACCAGGCCTATCAGCCCGAGTACACCAACCGGGTGGTGATGATCACCGACGCCATCGCCAACACCGGGGTGACCGACGAGCGGCTGCTGTCCACCGTCTCGCGCTACTATGACAAGCGGCAGATCCGGCTCAGCGGGGTCGGGGTGGGGCGGGACTTCAACGACTCGCTGCTCGACAAGCTCACCGAAGAGGGCAAGGGCGCCTACGTGTTCTTGGGCTCCGAGGCCGAGGTCGACGCCGTGTTCGGGGCCCGCTTCACCTCGCTCATCGAGACCACCGCGCTCGACGTGCACTTCCAGCTGCACCTGCCGCCCTCGCTGCGGATGAACACCTTCTACGGCGAGGAGAGCTCGACCATCAAAGAAGACGTGCAGGCGATTCACTACTTCGCCAACACCTCGCAGCTGTTCCTCTCCGATCTCATGGCGAAGAACGCCGCCTTGCGTGCGCAGGACTCGGTGATGCTCACCATCGAGTACGAAGACCCGGAGTCGGGCGACGAGAAGATCGAGGAGGTCGCGTTCAACCTCGGCGAGATCAGCCAAGACGTCCGCAACGTCCGCAAGGGGCGGCTCATCATGCACTTCGTCGACGGGCTGGCGTGGATGGCCGCGCGGCCCCGGCCGACGCGGTGGAACAACCACGCGGGCTCGTGGGATGACGCCGATGCGGTCGAGGCCTGTGATGCCGGTCGCGCCGAGCTGAACACGCTCGCCGAAGGCATCGGTGACGATCCCGAGGTGCAGCGCGTGCAAGGCCTGTGGGAGTCGTATTGCTCGCGCTTCTCGAGGCCGCGTCGTCCGGTGAAGCGAGCCCCGCCCGAGGACACGTGGCCCTCGGCTTCGGGCCAGTAGGCGCGTAGGCGCATCCCTTGCTCATCGCGTTTTCGAGCGCCATGGGCACACCCTTCCGTCGCCGGGGATCCGTCCCTGGCGACAGTCGTTTCGAATCGTGCGCGTTCGGCGAGGCCAAACCGGCCGATCGGCTCCTGGAGGCCGTTTTCCGCCGTGGCGCGGCAAAAACGGGAGCTGGAGCACAATCGGTCGTCCGAAAGATTTCGTCGCGCCCGTAACCGTACCGCGGCCCACGAATACTTCCGGCCATGAGCCTCGGACCCACTCTGCCGCCGTTGGATGTTTGCCCCGACTTCGCCGTGTCCGTGAGCAAGGGAGCTGCCATGCCGAAAGAGCCGGTCTTCGACGACCACGACTTGCTGGTCGAAGCCATCGATCACGATCACATCCAGGGAGGCCTCTTCGACGTCTACCTCATGGTCTGGGCGGGACACGTCACCGAGGCCGCGGTCGAGTCGTTGGACGTCGGGCTTCGCCTCGCGACGGAGCGCGGCTCGGGCAGCGTCATGCTGCTCGGCGTCATCTTGCCCGGCGCGCCCATGACCATGTCTCGCGAGGCTCGCGACAAGCTGTCCGCGGTGCTGAGCAAGCACGCGGGCTCGCTGCGGGGCATCGCGATGGTCAGCGGCGGCGACACGAGCATCACCCGATGGCTGCGGAGCGGGCTGGTGTCCTCCATCGCGGTGGCGGCCAGCGGCGTCGAGCTGCGTGGCTTCGGCGACGTCGACGAGGCGCTCGTGTGGACCAGCGACCGTGCTCAAGACGTGGCGGCGACCCCCGATCGCCTCAAGGTCTCGCTCGAGGATTTCCGCGACCGTCTCGACCGCGCCCGCAACCCCGAGGCCCCGCACGCGCGCCGCGAGACGATCATGCTTTGCTGCTGAGCGGCTGCGTCGACCAGCACCCCAGTCGATGACCCGAAGCGTCGTCGCGGCCCAGACCGAGGTTCAGGGTGGCCGCCACGACGCTTTGCTTTTGTCGAGCGTCCTGCGCGTCCTGGGCCCGCATGTTGGGTCGTTTGTTGAGCTCGAGCAGCCAGGCCCGGTCCTGGTCGTCGAACACGAAGTCGACCCCGAAGAGCTGAAAGCAGCGGTGGGCGTGGAGCCGGCCGGCATCCAGGCGCGCCGCAGTGGCGGCGAGGGCCAGGGACGACGCCTCGATCATGCTGCGCTCGAGCGCGTCGGGATCGGCCCCCGTCGCCGCGAGGAGGGTGCGGCGTAGGCCGGGGAGATCTCGGGGGGCGTCTGCCGGCCCGGTCCAGCCATCTTGGGTGGTGGTGACCAGGGTCGAGCGCGAGGTGTCGTCGTCCCGCCAGGGATCTCGCGCGTAGACGCACTTGCCCGCGTGCAGCAGGTAGCCGTGGACTTCGTGGTGCCGAGCCACCACGACCAGGTAGCGGCGCAGGTGCATGCGGTGCCCGTGGACGAGCCGCAGTCGCGGGACCGGGCGCTGAAGCAGGGTGAAGCCCTGCTCCGCGGCGCTGTGCAGATCGAAGGGGACGGTCGGCACGCGGATGCCCCGTCGTGCCTGGCGCGTCGGGTGCTTGAGGAACCACGACGAGCCCGCGCTCGCCTGGGCCTCGAAGCGGGCCCGGTCCGAGGGCAGATCGATCAAGAACGTCTCGGGCATGATCGTGGCCGCGCGTGCCCGCCCCAGGTGCGTGCACAGGCGAGCCCACAGGATGCGCTTGGACGCCAGCGCGTCCGCGCCCGGTACCGCTCCGATGACGACGCCCGGCCGCGGCTTCAGGGCCCGCAGCTCGGACGATTGTCCCTTGCCCGAACGAAGAAGCACGAGGTCCGCAGCATCCGCTGCGGCCTCGTGCAGGTTTGCGTCGGCGAGCGCACGGAGCCAGGTCGACGTCAGCTCGCTCGACGCGTAGTAGGTCGCGGTCGTGGCCTACTCCTCGATGTCCTCCTCGCCCTCGACATCCGCACTCTCGGCCCCGACCTCCTCATAGTCGAAGTCCTCGGGCGGCGGAGGTGCCGTGTCGGGCACGAAGTCGGGCGGAGGGGGAGCGGGCGGCGGAGGTGCCGAGTCGGGCACGAAGTCGGGCGGCGGATCGGTCGGCAGATCCGGTACGTCGGGAATGTCCGGCAGCAGCAGCTCCCAGTACATCCACTGGGTGGGGAACTGCACTTCCACGTGCATGGGCTGGCAGGGCTGCAGCTCGATGTCCCCGTCCTCCGGGTAGCGGTGCTCGGTCTGCGTGGCGGCATCCCAGGCGCGAATGCGGGTGGCTCCGGCCAAGGCATGGAGTTCGCTGGCCATGATGGTGCCCGTCTGCAGGGGCAGGGTGACGAGGTTGTCGCCCGGCTCGAGCATGATCGCCATCGACTCCACCGAGGCGACCGAGCCCACCATCGAGTAGGACGACGGGTTTACCGGTACGCCCGACTGGTGCTGGACCGCCACCACTTGGCCCGGCGAAAAGGGCAGGTTCGACCACGTCTGCCACGGCCGATGTCCACTGAAGCTCTGCGAGAAGGGATTCCACGTCCACGCGGACAGGACGTTGGAGTCCATGTCGGCGAACAGCTCGGCCGTGTTCGCGATCTGGGCGTCGAGACACAGACCAACCTTCGTGAACCCCGGGAACAGCGGGGTCGGGACCACGGCCGCGGTGGCCGAGCCGAGGTTGGGGTATGTGACGGGCGCGACCGTGTAGAACCGAGTCGTGCCGTTGTTGGCACCCTGATCGATGAAGATTCCATCATCTGTCTCCGCGATGAGGGTCGAGTCGTCGCCGCCGGGCACCGCGTTGGGGCTGTCGCTCACCCACACGGCGTCCAGATCTCCGGGAGTCGGAGTCCAGGTGAGGACGATGTTCGTGCCGTCCTTGCTGATGTCGACGGTCTCTCCCGGGTCGATCGCGTGCGCGTTCGTTCCGTACGAGTACGCGCACAAAGCGCAAGCCGCGGCGATCCCCAAAGGCGCCCAACGATTCGATTCCATTACGTTCTCCCCCAAACAGGCCCAATCATCCGGGCCTCCACACTGGGCACCCTAACGGTCCAGTTCTGCATTGAATGTATTTTGAATTACATTTAATACCATAAATAACGTGTGCTTTCCCGTCATGAGTTTCTCGACAGGGACCCCCTTACAAGCGCGTGAACGCGATTTCCCGAGTCGGGTGCGAGGCGCTGGGGCGCTCGACCGCATCGGTCGATGAAAGCCGTGCGAGAGCGACAGGGTCTCTGCTCTCACGTCGGTGCACGAGCGCCGCAGAAACTGACACGGGCCGACTCGGGTCGAAGCCGCGATGTCCGAAAAGAGTGCCGAACTCGTCATCGAAGGCTTGTCCAAGACCTATCCCGGTGGAGTTCGGGCATTGCGTGGCGTCGACCTTCGCATCGCCCCCGGGATGTTCGGCCTGCTGGGTCCCAATGGCGCGGGCAAGTCCTCGCTCATGCGCACCATCGCCACGCTGCAAGAGCCCGACGAAGGCAGCATTCGCCTCGGTGAGCTCGACGTCTTGCGCGACAAAGATGCGGTCCGGGCGGTGCTCGGCTACCTGCCGCAGGACTTCGGGGTCTATCCCCATCTCGATGCGCTGTCCTTGCTCGATCACTTCGCCGTGCTCAAGGGCATCACCGCTCGCGGTCAACGAAAAGACGTCGTCGAGGCCCTGCTCAACCGGGTCAACCTCTGGGACAAGCGCAAGCAGAAGCTCGGTGGGTTTTCGGGGGGCATGCGCCAGCGCTTCGGCATCGCCCAGGCGCTGCTGGGCGATCCACGGCTGATCATCGTCGATGAGCCGACGGCGGGCCTCGACCCCCAAGAGCGCAGCCGGTTCCTGAACCTGCTGTCGGAGATCGGCGAGCACGTGGTCGTCCTGCTCTCGACCCACATCGTCGAGGACGTCGCCGACCTGTGCCTGCAGATGGCCATCATCGCAGGCGGGCAGGTGCTGCGCACGGGCCAGCCGCTCGCGGCCATCGACGAGCTCCGCGGGTGCACCTGGAAGAAGGTCATCACCAAGGACGAGCTGCCCGAGCACCGCGAGGAACATATGGTCATCTCCACCCGCCTGGTGGGCGGCCGCACCGTCATTCACGTCTTTGCCGAGGACGATCCGGGCGGGCAGTTCGCCGCCGTCGACCCCGTGCTCGAAGACGTCTACTTCACCACCTTGGCCCACGCCGCGTAGGGGACTTCGTTCATGTTCCTCTCGTTTCTCAGTTTCGAGCTGCGGTACCGGCTGCGGCAACCCGCGGTCTATATCTTCTCCGTCGTCTTCGCCCTGCTCACGTTCGCCGCGATCACCTCCGACGCGGTGGTCATCGGCGGCGGCGTGGGCCAGACGGCCATCAACTCGCCCTTCGTGATCACCCAGATGCTGGGGATCATGAGCGCGGTCTCGGTCATCCTCGTCACCGCCTTCGTCTCGACTGCGCTCACCCGCGACTTCGAACTGGGCACCGACGCCCTGTTCTTCACCAAGCCGATCCGCAAGTTCGACCTGCTCGCGGGGCGCTTCGTGGGCGCGGTGCTGGTGGCCGGCATCGTGATGGTGGCCGCGGCGTTCGGGCTGATGGTGGGCTCGTTCATGCCCTGGCTCGACCCCGAGCGCTTGGTCGGGTTCTCGCTGGCGCCCTACCTGATGGCGCTTTCCGTATTCGTGCTCCCCAACTTGCTGGTGATGGGGTCGTTCTTCTTTTCCATCGCCACCCTCACCCGCCGGGTGCTGCCCGCCTATGTCGGCGTGATCGCGTTCTTCGTGATCTTCTCCGTCGCCGACTCGTTCATCTCCGATCTCGACAACGACCTCGTTGCGGCGCTGGTCGATCCCTTCGGCCTGGCCTCCCTGCAGATCTCCACCCGCTACTGGACGGTCGCCGAGCGCAACGGCTCGCTGGTGCCGCTGACGGGGGCGCTGTGGCTCAACCGGGCGGTGTGGCTCGCCCTGGCCGCGGCCTGCTTCGCCTTCACCGTGCGGCGCTTCTCCTTTGCCGCGCGGGCACGCAAGCCCAAGAAGGCGGGGGCGCAGGCCGAGGCCTCGCGCACCGAAGCCCCGCTGGTGGTGGTGCGCCCGAACATCACGTCCAGCACCGCGCTGCACCAGCTATGGCATCAGCTGCGGGTCGAGCTGGGCACGGTGCTCCGCGGCAAGGCGTTCATCGTCATCACGCTGTTCGGGGTGCTCAACGTGGTCGGCGGCGCGCTGGGGACCATCGACGAGGTCTTCGGCACGCCCATCCTGCCCGTCACCCACCTCATGGTGCGGGTCATCGATCAGGTCTCAGCGCTCTTCGTCATCATCGTCATCACCTTCTATGCGGGTGAGCTGGTGCATCGCGAGCGCCAGGTCGGCCTGCACGAGGTCCACGACGCCCTCCCCATGCCGGGCTGGGTCCCGCTGCTGGGCAAGCTCGGCGCGCTCACGGTGGCCGTGTTCTCGCTGCTGGTCATCGCCTCGATGTCCGGGGTGATGATCCAGCTCTCGCAGGGCTACACCCACGTGGAGCTGCCGCTGTACGCCAAGGGGCTGTGGGGGCTGTCGCTGTCCCGCTGGGTGCTGATCTGCGTGCTCGCCATGTTCTTCCAGGTCTTGGTCAACCACAAGTACCTGGGCTTCATGTTGATGCTGCTGTTTTACGTCTCGCAGGCGGCCCTGCCCGCGCTCGACCTGAACCACGGCTTGTATCGCTTCGGGTGGGCCCCCGGCACGCCCTACTCCGACATGAACGGCTACGGGCACTTCTTCTCGCCCGCCATGTGGTACCGCCTGTACTGGTCGGCCTTCGCGGTGGGCCTGTTGCTGGTGGCCAACCTGTTTTGGGTGCGAGGCACCGACAACCGCTTCCGCCTGCGCCTGCGCGAGGCCCGGCGTCGCACCTCGGGGCGCCAGACGGCCATGCTCGCGGTGGTGGCCGGCGTGGTCTTCGGCACCGGGGCCTTCATCTTTCACAACACGACGGTCCTCAACGAGTTCCTCACCCAGGACGACCAGCAAGCGGCGCAGGTGCGCTACGAGCAGACCTACCGCGACGAGTGGTACGGCGCGGTGCAGCCCCGGGTGACCGCGGCCGACCTCGACGTCGACATCTTCCCGCATCGGCGCGAGGTGAACATCGGCGGCACGATCACCCTGGTCAACAAGGCCGACACCCCCATCGAAAAGCTCTTCGTCACCGTCGACACCGATCTCGACGTGAAGTCGCTCGGCTTGCCCGACGAGGCGCTGCTCGAGCACGACAAAGAACTGGGCATCCGCATCTATCGGCTCGAGCCGGCCATGGCCCCCGGGGCCACGCTGGAGTTCCCCTTCGCGCTGCACTTCTCCGAGCCGGGCTTCAAGAACAACGGCTCGAATACCGGGGTCGTCGAAAACGGCACCTTCTTCAATAGCGGCTGGGTGCCGCACTTCGGCTACGACAAGAACGTCGAGCTGCAAGATCCCAACGAGCGGCGCAAGCGAGACCTGCCCGAGCGCGAGCGGGCGCGACCCCCCACCGACATGGAGGCGCGCGCCAACACCTACCTCACCGCCGAGGGCGACTGGATCGACTTCGCCGCCACCGTCAGCACCTCGTCCGACCAGATCGCGCTGGCGCCGGGCTACCTGACCAAGGAGTGGGAGGAGGGCGATCGGCACTACTTCCGCTACGAGATGGACGCGCCGATCCTCGACTTCTACGCGTTCCTGTCTGCCGACTACGTGGTGGCCCGCGACTCGTGGAACGACGTGGCGATCGAGGTCTACCACCATCACTCCCACGGGATGAACGTGGCGCGGATGATCGACGCGGTGAAGAAGTCACTCGACTACTACACGACCAACTTCAGCCCCTACCAGCATCGCCAGGTTCGGATCGTCGAGTTCCCGCGCTACGCCAGCTTCGCCCAGTCCTTCCCCAACACCATCCCCTACTCGGAGAGCATCGGCTTCATCGCCGATCTCAGCGACGAGGAGCGGATCGACTATGTGTTCTACGTGACCGCCCACGAGGTCGCCCACCAGTGGTGGGCTCACCAGGTGATCGGCGGTGACGTGCAGGGCGGCACCATGCTCTCGGAGACCTTGTCGCAGTACTCGGCGCTCATGGTCATGGAAAAGGAGTATGGGCGCACCAAGATCGGCAAGTTCCTGAAGTACGAGCTCGACAACTACCTCGAGGGTCGCGGGGCGGAGTCCGAGCGCGAGCTGCCCCTGTCGCTGGTCGAAAACCAACAGTACATCCACTACAACAAGGGCAGCCTGGTCATGTATGCCCTGCGGGAGGCCATGGGCGAAGACGTGCTCAACGGCGTGCTCGCGGCCTATATCGAGGATGTCGGGTTCCAGCAGCCGCCCTTCACGGCGGCCACCGAGTTGGTCGATCGCATCCGGGCGGCGATGCCCGAGCGCTTCGACTACCTCGTGGAGGACCTGTTCGAGACCATCACGCTGTACGACAACCGGGCGGTGTCCGCGACCGCCAGCGAGACGTCCGACGGACAGTGGCAGGTCGATCTGGTACTCGACTCCCGCAAGGTCCACGCCGACGAGAAGGGCAACGAAGAAGCAGTCGCGCTCGGCGATTGGCTCGAGGTGGGGGTCTTCGGCGAGGACGAGGATGCCGAGCCGCTCTACCTGGAGTGGCACCGCATCGAGGACGAGCGCACCGAGCTGAGCGTGACCGTGGGTGAGCGTCCGGCCCGGGCTGGCATCGACCCGCGGGTGCTCTTCGTCGACCGTGATTCCGATGACAACGTTCGTCGGGTCGACATCCCATGAGTCGGTGGGACAGTCGCGACACTGGCTCGCGACTGTCCCAACATTGACCGGTGAAAAATACGAGACCGTGACCACTATCTAAACTCTGTTCCAGCTCCGTTTCTCTTGGTAACATTGCCATCGGACTCGTACGCAAATACGCGACGAGATTTGGTGGGAGGCGACAACACAATGGGGATGGACTGGCTTCGATGCGTGGCTCTGTTGAGCTGTGGTTTGGCGCTTGCGTGCGGCGATGTGGACGATCCGGCCGCGGGTGGCACTGAAGGCGAGGGGTCGACCGGGGAGGCGACCTCGGGCGAAACGCCGCCCGGGGGCACCGCGGTCAATGACGATGCGGCCGACACCAGCGGTGGTGGGGCCGAGGCCGACAGCGGTGGATCGGATGACTCGAGCGATCCTTCGGCGACCGACGACGGCAGCGAGGACGACACCACGACCGGTGACGATCCTCCGCCCTTGGCATGTCAGCCGGATCCGGCGCGCATGGTGGTGCTGGGCGACAGCATCGCGGCGTGTGCGGGCGTGGGCGGCATCAACTCCGACGACTGTGCGCCGCGCTTGGTTCACGACTACCTGGCCGAGCGCTTCGGCGACGTCACCTACGAGAACATCTCCGTCGGCGGCGCGGTGACGACCGGGGTGTCGAACAATCAGATCTTCAACATCGAGGTCGGCCAGCCCGGCCACGTGTTCGTGATGATCTACATCGGCGGCAACGACCTGGCGCCGTACATCTTCCAGTCCGACGAGGCGGCCATCAACGGCTGGGAGAACACCACCGGGCCCACGGTGGCGACGGCGTGGGAGGAGATCTTGGCGTTCTTCGACGACGAGACCAACTTCCCCGACGGGGTCACGCTGCTGATGAACACGCAGTACAACCCCTTCGACGACTGCACGGCGCCGCCGTACTTCGTCAGCCAGGTGAAGATCGAGCTGCTGCACGCGCACAACGACGCGCTCACCGATCGCGCCGCCTCGCGTCCCTGGGCGTTCATCGCCGACCAGCACCCGGTGTACCTGGGCCACGGGCACTACGTGAACGACTCGAACTGTCCGCACTACGACGCGAGCTTCGAGCCGTACATGAACGACCTCATCCATCCCAACGAGCCGGGGCATCACAACCTCGCCGACGTGATGATCGAGGAGATGGAGGCCACGGTCTACGGCGAGTGCGAGTAGGCACGCGTCCGGGTAACGTGGAGGCGCCGACTCTCGCGAGTCGGCGTTTTCATTTGGTTGCGTCGCGGCGGAAGCGGGAGGGCGGCGACCCGGTCCAGCGGCGGAAGGCCCGGCGGAAGTTGGCGGTGTCGGTGTAGCCGAGCAGGTAGGCGATCTCGTCGATGGTGGTGCCCGACTCGAGGTGATCGGTGGCCATGCGACGCCGCAGGTCGTCGAGGATCGTGCGGTAGGAGGTGCCCTCGGCCCGCAGCCGACGATCGAGGGTGCGGGGCGTGACGTGCAGGCGTCGGGCCACGGTGGGGAAGCTCGGGAACCCCAAGGGACGCTCCAGCATGATCCGACGGACGCGGATCTCGAACGATCGACCGCTGCCCAGGGCGTCCAGCTCGCGCTCGCAGAGGCGGGCGGCGAGCTCGAGCGCGCGGGGGTCGGCCATCCGCGGGGGGCGGGCCAACGCGGCACGCGGGATCCAGAAGCAGGCGCGGGGCGAGTCGAAGACCAGCGGGCACCCGAACGCCTCTTCGGCCAGCGCCAGGTACTCGGGCGTGGGGAACGGGAACTCGGCCCCGAGCAGTTGGCAGGCTCCCATCGAGGCGTCGTGGAGCACGTTCTTCACGCTGAGCATCACCGCCTCGAGCACCATGGTTCGCGGGTAGCCCAAGGGGAGCAGCTCGCGGATCTCGATGCGGACGCGCTCGCCCTCGACCTCGTGGGTCAGCCCGAGCACGCTGATCCGCGAGGCGATGAAGCGCCGCAGCAGGTCGAGCAGCTCGGCCATGCTCGCCGCGCTCACGGCCGCCATCCCGAGCGCACCGTGGGTCGAGGTCACGAGGTTGGAGCCGACCACGATCCCCAGCGCGGGCTCGCCCGACATGGCCACCGCATTGCGCGACAGCTCGGCGAACACATCGAGTCGGATCACCGCTTCGGGATCGTCGAGCGTGTCGACGGCCAAGCCGCTGCCCTCGAGCCACGACGCCGTGTCGACGCCCAGGCCGCGCAGGTACTCGGCGGTCAGGCGCACGTACTGCACGGCGAGCCTCGGTACGTGGGGTTCCATGGCCCTTCGATTGTCTATAAATGACCGGGTGTTTGTCCATAAATGACCTCCGACAGTGTCCGTGGGGCTGCTACTTCCAATAGGCGCCATTCGTGGCGGGGGGAGGCATTGCGATGGGCCTGGTAGCGATCCGTGCGAACAAGACCGCCAACATCAACGGCGAGGATATCGAGGTCCAGGCGGGGGAGACCCTGCTCGACGCGGCGCTGCGGCAGGGCGTGGACTTTCCCAACAGCTGCCGCGTGGGGGGCTGCGCGAGCTGCAAGTGCCGCGTGACTTCGGGGCAGGTTCGCGAGCTGACCGAGACGGCCTACCTGCTCAGCGCGGAGGAGATCGCCGACGGCACGGTGCTCGCCTGCCAGAGCGTGCCCAAGACCGACGTCACCATCGAGGTCGACAACGCGGTCGAGGGCACGCGAGGAGTGGTGGTGGGGCAGACCAAGCTGACGCACGACATCACGCGGCTCGAGGTGCTCACCGAGCACGCCCATGGCTACCGCGCGGGTCAGTTCGCTCAGGTCACCCTCGACGGCCTCGAGCACGCGAGCCGCAGCTACTCGTTTGCGTGCCCGCCTCGTCGCGATGGCCACGTCGAGTTCTTCATCCGCCACGTGCCCGGCGGGACCTTCTCGAGCGCGGTGCAGGAGACCGACCTCGTCGGGCGGGGCGTGAACCTACGGCCCGCCGATGGGCAGTTCTACCTGCGTGACGGAGAGGGACCTCTGCTGTTCGTGGCGGGGGGCAGCGGGCTGGCCCCCGTGCTCGCCATCCTCGAAGAGGCGGCCGCCCGCGGGGTCGAGCGCCCCGTGGTGCTGCTGTTCGGGGCGCGGGAGCAGCGTGACCTCTACGCGCTCGACCGCATCCACCGGGTGGCGGATCGATGGCGCGGGTCGTTCACCTTCGTGCCCGTGCTCTCGCAGGTGCCGGAGGGCGACGGATGGGACGGCGCCCGGGGCATGGTCACCGACTTGATCCCCGCGCTGGCCGACGCGAACACCCAGGCCTACCTCTGCGGGCCCCCGGCCATGGTCGATGCCGGGGTCGAGCGGCTGAGCGAGCTGGGCGTGGGGCCGCGCTCGATCTTCTTCGACCGCTTCACCACGCGGGCGGATGCCACGGCGTCGGCGGGGGCGGCCACGGTGGCGAAGGCCGAGACCGATCGCCAGGCCGGGTTCCTCGACTACGCCAAGTTCTTCGGCTTCCACGCGGTGGGCCTGGCCGTGGCCGCGTCGTTCATCGCGGGAGGGTTGAACATCGTCGCCGGCCTCATCGGGGTCATCGCCGCCTATGTGCTCGGTGACCTGTTGCTGGGCGACGACGCCGAGCTGCCGGCCTACGGTCGCCCCGCCATCCTCACCGTGCAGCTGTGGCTCGCGCTGCCCCTGCTGCTGTTCATCAGCTTCGTGTCGGTGTGGACGGTGTGCCCCACCGACGTGCTCGGGTTCGGGGAGCTCGTGACCCGGCTGACGGGTTACGACGTGCTGGCGGCCCGGGCCGCGACCAGCTTCGGTCAGCACTTCGCCGGGTTCATCGCCACCGGCCTGATGATCGGCATGGTGGGCACCATTCCCGCCCATGAGCTGACCCACCGCACCTGGGACCGCATCTCGATGTTCATTGGTCGGGGCCTGCTCGCCTTCAGCTTCGACACCATCTTCGCCATCGAGCACGTCTACGGTCACCACCGCTACGTGTGCACCACCGAGGACCCGGCCACGGCACCCCGCGGGCGCAACGTGTATTGGCACATCCTCGTGTCCACCCTCGAGGGCAACATCAGCGCCTGGAAGATCGAGCGCGATCGCCTGGCCAAGCGCGGCCACCACGTGCTGTCCACGCGCAACGCGTTCCTCCGCGGCCACCTGGTGAGCGTGGGCTTGGTGGGGCTGGCCGGGCTCATGGGCGGCTGGACGGCAGCGGGCTACTTCCTGGTCTGTGCGCTGTGGGGCAAGGCCACCCTCGAGATCGTCAACTACATGGAGCACTACGGCCTGGTGCGGGACCCGGCCACTCCGGTGCAGCCGCGGCACTCGTGGAACACCAACCGCCGGATGAGCTCGTGGACCATGTTCAACCTCACCCGGCACTCGCACCATCACGCGCAGGGCGAGGTGCCCTACCACGAGCTGCAGGCCTACCCTGACGCGCCGATGATGGTCAGCGGTTATCTGTCGACCATGCTGCTCACCTTGATCCCGCCCCTGTGGTACGCGCTCATGGACCGCAAGCTGGCCGACTGGGATCGAAACTTCGCGACCGACCACGAGCGGATCCTGGCGCGCCAGGCCGACGAGCGGGCGTTCTCCGAGCCCGTGCATTCCTGAGCGCTCCGGGGGGGAAGCGACCGGCGAAGGCCGCGGCGAGGAGACCGCGGCCTTCGTTCGTCGGCCTGGACCCTGGAGCGAGCGCTCGGGGCGCGACCCGAAAACACGGCCAGAAACCCTCCTGGCGTGCCGCGTGGTGCCGAATCCCATTTGTTGCGAACAATGGGAGGCCAGGGTGGATACTCCGATGATCGTGAACGCCTCGCTGCGAGACCGAACTTCCCGAATCGCTCCTTCCCGTGCCCTCGTGGGCGGGCTGTTGCTCTGCCTCGGGGGTGCTTGCACCTCGCCCGAAGAGGGCGGCGACGACATCGGTGGCGGCGACATCACCGAGCGCGCTCGCGTCATCGAGTTCGGCTACTGCCCGCCGCACCTGTGCGGGCTCAACAGCGACTTGGCCGGAGCCGTCTCGTTTCACACCAAGGGCGACGTCGCCAACGCGGGCATGCGCTTCGTCTCGGCGCACGCCCCCAGCGGAGAGCAGTATCCGCTGCGGGTGATTCGGGACGGGCTCGAGCTCGATCCTCCCGAGGGCGAAGGCGAGATCATCGACGGCACCGACCTCATCGGCAGCTGGTTCGTGTTCCAGCACGAGGACGACGGCCTCCAGACCATCGTGTACCTCGACGACGTCATCCCGGGCGCGCTGCAGACCTACAACAACCCGGGCGTGGCCTATACGTCCTATCGCTTCAGCTATCGCGACGAGGACGAGGCCGAAGACGTCCGGCATCCGCTGTGCGGCGAGTTCCCCTGGGACGAGGACTACGAGATCGGCGAGATCGTCAGCACCGACGCGCTGGTGATCCAAAGCGAGTCCTACGACTGGCACGGTCGCGCGGTCGAGGAGCCCGGTGATTCGTTTCAGTGGGCGACGCTGGGGTGCATCGGGGGGGCCTACGCCAAGAAGGTGCTGATGGGCTACGACCCGCACCATCCCGCGCCCGGCGACACCAGCCTCCAAGAAAACGAGACCATGCTGCGCATGCTCACCGCGCGCTACTGCGACGGTGAGAACCACACCGAGCCGGGCACGCCGATCCGCTGGGAGAACGACCGCGGCTGGTCGTCACTGCACGAGGATGACGGCGTCACGATCGAGGCGATCTGGAACGAAGAGGGGGTCGTCTGCCTCGACGAGCCTCGCTACGCCGATCGGGCGGACGTGGAGGCGGAGTGCGGCGCCATCCCGCGCTGCGACGGCTTCGATCCGGCCCAGTATCACCTGGTGTCGTATCGCGTGACCGAGTAGCTACTCGGTCGGCTCCGCCCCGAGGGTCGTGAGCAGGCGATCGATGTCGGCGTCGTGGCCCAGGGCGGCGACGTTGCGGAGGTGGTCCGCCGCCCGTTGCCGTGCGGTGCGGGCCGCCTCTTCGTTGCCGCGGTCGTCTTCGATCATCGCCACGCCGAGCTGGGCGCGAGCTAGGTGACGCTCGACCCACAGCGGTGCCTGCTCACCCGCGGCCGCGATCACGGCCTCGAAACGCGCTCGGGCGGCGTCGCGCTTGCCCCCGATTCGCTGGATGTGGCCGCGGGCGACCTCGAGCATCGCGGTGTCCGGGGGCGGGGTCTGTTCGGCGACCGCGACCAGCCGCTCGAACGCCTCCACCGCGGTGTCTTGGTCCTGCAGCTCCAGCGACACCAGACCGAGCGAGTACAGGCACTCAAGTCGCATCGTCGGCTCTTCGGACTGCATGCGGTCGTAGGCTTCGCAGATGGCAGCGCGGGTCTGCTGGGCTTCGCGGGGGTCGGCGATGGCGTGGCTGTCGACGTAGCGGGCGCCCAGGGTCATGGAGTGGGAGGGGCCCAGGGCGGCCTCCAGCTCCTGCACTGCGCGGTGGGTGAAGCGACGTCGGGCGTCGGCCTGCGGCTCGAGCAGCGCGAGGTTGACGAGGATGTTGGTCAGCTCCACCTCGCTCAGCTCGGCGTCTTCCTTCACGGCGAGCGCTCGCTCGAAGCGCTCGCGGGCGCCCTTGCGATCACCCGTGGCCAGGTGAGCCGTGCCCGCGTTGTTGAGCAGCAGGGCCCGGCCGAAGGCCGCGTGCGGGAACCGGCGGGTCATGGCTTCGGCGAAGGGCACATGGCCGAGGGCCTGGGCCTCGGGGTCGCGGCCCATGGCGGAGGCGTGGATGTGCCGGGCGAGTGCTTCGAGGGCCACGGTGTCCAGGCCGATCTCGAAGGCGGACAGCGAGGCGTGATGCAGGGGCTCGGTGGAGCCGGCGAAGTCCTTGGTCTGCAGCAAGATCCGCCCCTGCGCTAGCTCGGCCTCGGCCAGGGTCGGCGCGTGACCGAGGGCGCGGGCTTCGGCGACGACCGTCTCCACGTCGGCCAGCGCTTCGGCGTAGCGCCCGGCGTGCTCGCGTGCCTGCACGGCGATGAGCCGCTCGCGGAGCTGTCGGACCTGGGCGGCGATTTCGGGCGGGGGCGGGGCCCGCTCGGCCTCGAGCCAGCGCGGCTCGTCGCAGCGCGCCAGCGAGGGCAGCCCCTCCGTCACGTTGACCACGCGGGGGAGGGTCTTGGCTGTCGTCTCGCCGAGCACGCCCACCGCCTCACCGAGCGCCAGCCGTCGCTCGTCGAAGCAGGTCATGCGGCGGTCGTACTGGGTGTCGGAGTACTCGCCGCGAAGGTGTCCCAGGCAGGCATCGCGACGCATGCTCACCCATTGGTCGCCGTAGTCGTCGAGAGCGGCGTCGACCAGCGGCTGGGCCTCGCGAGCATAGGGGCGCTCGGTTCGGAGCAACGCCTCGGAAATGGCTTGGCGGCGGGGCTCGTCCCAGACCTCGGCCAGCGCGGCCTCGTTGCCTGTGCACGGCTCGATGGTCTCGACCGGCGGCGTCGGGGCGAGGCCCCATGCGCTCAGGCCCACGCCGAGCCCCAGGGCCACGGCGCCCGGGATGGCGAAGCGTCGCCACGGGGAGATCAAGCAGCGCCCGAGCGCTTCGGCCACGTGCTCCATCGAGGGAAAGCGGCGCTTCGGATCCGTCTGCAGGCCGCGCTCGATGATGGCGATCAGGCGCTTGGGTACATCGGTCTCGGGGAGCGCCCGGCGATCGCCCTGAGCAATGGCGTGCAGCAGCGCGAACACGGTCGCCCCGGCGAAAGGGCGCTGCTGGAACAGCGCCTCGTACAAGGCCACGAAGAACGAGAACTGGTCCGAGTGCGCGTCGCCCAGCGCCCCGCGGACGACCTCGGGCGCCATGTAGGCCGGCGTGCCGCTGAGGCCGGAGCGAGCGCTGCGGTCTTGTTCCTCTTCCGATTCCCCGAGCGTGGCGGAGTTGGTCAGGGTGCGGCGCAGGGTCTGGTCGATGCGCGCGATCCCGAAGTCGCTGACCTTGACCTCGTTGGACTCGCTGAGCAGCACGTTGTCGGGCTTGAAGTCGCGATGCACGATGCCCTCGCGGTGGGCGGCATGCAGCCCCCGCGCGGCGGCCTCGTACGCACGCACCACCTCGGGCCAGGGGCGCGGCTGCTGGTGCCAGTCGCGGAGCGTGCCCCCGAGGATCCGCTCCATCGCGATATAGACCTGGTCGCCTTGCTCGCCGAGCTCGAACACGGTGACCACGTTGGGGTGCACCAGCCGGGCCATGACCCGCGCTTCGATCATCAGCAGCTCGCGGTGGGCCGAGCGCTGGTGGGGGCGCAGCACCTTGAGCGCGACCTCGCGATCGAGATCGGGGTCTCGCGCGACGAAGACCTCGCCCATGGCGCCCTTGCCGAGCAGCCCGAGGATCTCGTAGCGACCGATCGTTCGCTTCGTGGGCGCGGACGTGCCCTTGCCGAAGAGCTTGGCCATGACCGACTCCTCGACCTCGCGCTGACGCTCGGGGGAGACCGGGCCGTCGGCGAGACCGTCGAGCGTGGCGACTTCGTCCTCAGTCACTGCTGTCCGTCGAGCTCCTGCCGTACCTTCACGGCCCAGGTCTGGAGCCCCATCACGGTGGACTGGGCTTGCTCGGGGCTCTCGGCGAGCTCCTCGACGATCTGCGCCAGCCGGGCCTTGCCTCGCCGGATGCGGGTGTAGACCGTGAACTTGGAGATCCCGAGCAACTCGCCGATCTCCGCGCCCTCGAGGCCCTCGAGGAAGGCGAGCTCGAGGACGATCTGCTGGTCGAGCGACAGTCGCCGCAGACCTCGGACGAGCAGCACGGTTTCTTGCTGCCGCGAGACCATCGAGGTCATCGATTGCGAGGTCGAGTCTTCACCCACGAACACGTCGCTGAAGTCGTCGAGCTCGCGCTTGCGCTTGACCGACTTGCGGTAGTGACGACGCAGCTGGTTCATGGCCGCCGCGAACACGTAGGAGCGGAAGGCGCCCGCGTCGTCGACCCGGTCTCTGCCCTGCGTGCAGGCGAGCATCGTGTCGGAGACGAGGTCGGCCACGTCGTCGGAGTTGCGTACCTTGTTGTGGAAGAACCGGGTGAGCAGGCCGACGTAGCGCCGGACGAGCTCGGCCCCCGAGCGCTCGTCGCCACCCCGCCAGGCGTCGAGCAGCTCCCAGTCCTCGGCCTTGCTCATCGCGGCGAGGCTAACGTGGACCCGCGGCCGTGCGCCATAGGGAGGAGGCCGACATTCGGCGTGGGCGGCACTCAGGGGTGCTCTTGGAGCCACTGCTCGAGTTGCTCGACTTGGCCCGGCTGCACGAAGTCGGCGGTGCCCAGCAGCTTCAGGGCATCACGTACGAGGGCCTTGGCGCGCTCGCGGTCGGTGTCGGTGGCCCACAGCGCCCGCGCCAGCGCGAAATCGATTTCAGCCTGGTTGGTGGGCATCTGCTCGCTGCGACTGGCCATCTCCTTGGCCCGCTGCATCCACGGCAGAGCGGTTTGCGCCTGGTCGCTCGCCAGGTACGCCTCGCCGACGAGCATCATCAGGGCGCCGCGACCGTCTTCGGGCAGCAGCGCTCCGTCGTTGATGGTGTCGACCAGGGGCGCGGCCTCGCGAAGGATGAGGTCGTGGCGCCCCACGTAGTGGGCTTCCATCGCCACCCCCAGCACCGACCAGGCGACGCTGGAGTGGGCATCGGGAAGGGTGACACGGCGGATCTTCAGGCCGCGCTCATGCAACGCCAGGGCGCGCTCGTGGTCGCCCAGCTCCCCCACGGGCAGGGCCAGGGTGTAGACCGCGTCGGCGATGCGGGCGTGGTCCTTTCCCAGGCTGCGCTCGTACACCCCGAGCGCCTCTTCGTAGTTGTCGATCGCTGCCTTCATGTCCCCCATGGTGGCGAGGGTCTGGCCCCGGTTGATGAGCGCGTTGCCGATGTCGGGGTGATCGGTGGGCAAGGTCTTGCGGCGAATCGCCAGGGCCCGGTCGCTGATCTTCAGGCCTTCGTCGAGGCGACCGGTGACGCGACTGACGAGCACGAGGTTGTCCAGCGGTGCGCCGAGCTTGCCGTCGAGCCCGGCGGTGTCGAAGATCTCGACCGAGCGCTCGAGGTGCTCGCGGGCGCGCTCGTACTCTCCGATGTTGAGCAGCGCCGCCGCGAGGTCGTTGTGGGCCGAGCCGGTCTCGGGGTGATCGAGCCCGTAGGATTCCTTGTAGCGGGTCAGCACCAGCTCGAGGTTCTCGGTCGCGCGCACGGGCTCGCCGAGGCGGTCGTGGACCACGGCCATCGTCTTGAGCGTGTCGCTGGTGCGGGAGCTGTCGTCGCCGAGCACCCGCCGAAACACCTCGAGGGCGGAGCTCATGCGCTCGAGCGCCTCTTTGTAGTTGCCGGCCCCGAACTCGAGGGTGCCGAGGTTGAGCTCGATGCGCGCGTGCTGGACCTCGTCGAGCGCGGCCGCATTGGCGAGGATCTCCGCGTGCCGGGCCCATCGCCGCCCCTGGGTGTGTTGGGCGAGATCATGGCCGACCAGCTCGACCAAGACCCGCGCCGCGTACGAAGCCAGCGCGTCGGCACCGGCCGCCCGCGCGACGAAGAAGCCCTCCTCCAGCTGGGCCGCGGCGTCGTCGTAGCGACCGATCGCATATAGCGTGCGGCCTTGCCTCACCAGGGCGGAGGCCAGCAGGTGCTTGTGCTCCAGCGCGCGGGCTTCGGGGAGGTTGTCCTCGAGGAGCGCGAGGGCGTCCTTGAAGTGGCCGGAGGCGCGGAGGTTCGATGCTTGCTCGAGCCGGGCCCGGATCTGAGCCACACGCTCGGCGAGCTCCGGGTCGTCGGGCAAGGGCATGCGGTGCCGCAGCTGCGCCGGGTCGGCACAGGGCGTGACGCGAAACCGGGCGGTGACGGCTTGGATGGCCCGGTTGAGCACGGCCGCGTCCGCCTCGGCCAACAGCCGTAGCTCGCCGCGCAGCATGGTCAGGGTGGTGTCGAAGCACTCGTCCTGTCGGGCGTGCAGCGAGGGGGGCACCGAGTTCGGCTCGGCGCAGCTTTCGTAGCGCAGGTCCTTCCACTGCTGCGCGCGCTCGTCCAGGCGCGGCTCCAGGTGGGCCCATGTCGACGGGGCGTAGCTCAAGCCGGTCTCGAGCATGCCTTCTCGGGTCTGCTGGCGGACCTCGTCGTTCCAGACCTCGTCGATGGCGGCGGCCGAGCGACGGCACTCGGCTAGGCGCTGTCGTTCCACCACCAGGTTGGAGCCGTACACCGCCCCGATGCCCGCGAGGCCGAGTCCCACCGCGACGATGCGGCGTCGGGTTCGGGTGGGATCGCGGCTCAGGGCGTCGTCGAGGTCGGCGAGCGAAGGCCAGCGATCGGCCGGCTTGGGCGCGAGCCCTCGTACCACGATCTCACGCAGCCATCGCGGCACGCGGGAGCCGGCCGGGACCGACTGGAACTCGCCCCGAGTGACGGCGGCGACGAGTGCGGGCAGCGAATCGGCAGGGAAGGGGCGCTGCCCGTACAGCGCCTCGTAGAGCGTCACGCAGAAGGCGAACTGATCGCTGCGAGAATCGGTGGGCCGACCCGCGTGCTGCTCGGGCGCCATATAGGCGGGCGTACCCATCACCGCGCCCGTGCGGGTGAGGTTGGCCAGGAACTCGGACGAGGTCAGCGAGCTGGTGCTCACCTGCGAGCTGATCTCGGGGTCGATGCCCGTCTGGCTCCCCGTGGGCGTGGCCAGGCCGAAGTCCATCACCAGGATGCGCCGCGGCGGGCCGCCGCCCTCGCTCGGCTCGATCATGAGGTTGTCGGGCTTGAAGTCCCGATGGACCATGTCCTTGACGTGGGCGGCATGCAGCCCGCGCCCCGCCTCGCGCATCACCGCCACGATCTCGCGCCAGCTTCGGTTCTCGCTTCGCAGCCACTGCTGAAACGTGACCCCGTCGATGAACTCCATCGCCACGAAGACCTGGCCCTCGTGCTCGCCCACGTCGTGCACGGTGATCACGTTGGGGTGCTGCAGGCGCGCGAGGGCCTGGGCCTCGCGCATCAGCCGACCGCGCCCCTTGCTGGTGTCGATGGAGCCGATCAGCGCGGGTCGGAGCAGCTTGATCGCCACACGCCGCTCGAGCTCTGGATCGTAGGCTGCATACACGACCCCCATGCCGCCCGAGCCCAGCACGTCGAGCACCACGTAGCGACCCAAGGAGTCACCCTTGAGCAGGCGAACGGGCTCCGACGACGAAGAATTACGACCGGTGGCATCGGTCTCCCCCAGCAGGGTGTCTCCGAACTCGGTCTCCTCCACGCAGACCCAAGGGTACCGCTGCGGCGAGGTGTGGGCGACCCACGGCGACGGCGAACGACGTGCCGGTCGGGATCGGTGTTTCGTCGGCCTCGGAGCGTAGGCATGGGCACCCGTTGTTCATGCTGCGTACGGTCGCGGGGGCCGGCCAATCCGGGTAGGGTCGTCTTCGCCGTGCCCGCCCGCCACCGCATCCTCGTTGCCTTGGTCTTGGGGTTGGGGACGGCCGCACCCGGCTGCAACAACCGCCTGTTCCTTCACCCTAGTCACGATCCCGTCGCCACTGCGGCCGAGCGGGTCGAGATCGGGACGATGCACCGCCGACTCGAGGGGCGTCCGCTCGAGGCCTTCTACCGCGAGTACGGGACGCAGGGGCGCCCGCCCGGCGTCTTCGTCCTCGCGTTCACGGGCAACGCGGGGCGAGCGGAGCGACTCGTCGATGCGGTCCCCCGGGTGCTGTCGCCCTGGAACGAGCAGGGGATGGCGGTGCTCGCCGTCAACTACCCCGGCTTCGGCTCGATGCCCGAGCCGGGGCCGGCCAACCTGCGGCGTCTCGGCGTGGCGGCCGAAGAGGCCTATGCCTACGCCGTCGAGCGGGCCGCAGGCGCGCCCATCGTGATCTACGGCATCAGCATGGGCACGACCGCGGCGTTGCACATCGCGGCGTCCCACCCCGAGCAGCCGCCGGCCGGGCTGGTCCTCGATCGCGGCCCCAACATCCCGCGCATCGTGATGGGGCGCTTCGGCTGGTGGAACCTGTGGCTCGCGGCGGGACCGGTGACGCTGAGCCTGCCGCGCTCGGTCTGGAGCCGCGGCAACGCCCGGCGCATCGATGACGTGCCCGCCGTGTTCGTGCTCGGGACCACGGACACGCTGGTCACCCCGCGCAACGGGGGCTCGGTCATCGCCAAATACGACGCGCCGCATCGGGTGGTGCAGCTCGACATCGGCCACAACACCTCGGTCACCGCCGACGAACACCCCGGGCTCGTCGAGGGACTGACGTGGTTGTGGACGCAGGTCGACGCGGGGCCGCCCGGCGCTCGCTGAGCATCGCGGCGATCAGACGGGTCGATACACGAGCACGTCGCAGATGGGGTCCGAGCCCACGCCTTCCTGCCCCGTGATCATGATCCGCAGGTCGTCCCCGCTCCCTACGCTGGTGATGCCCCCCGCGAACCCGACGTACTCGGGCGGGAGCTCGGTGACCGACAGCGCTTGCAGGTCGGTATCGAAGCTCGCGATGGCTCGGGTCGGTGCATCGAAATCGCTGAGGGTCACGTACAGGGCACCATCGGCGGCCAGCGTCAGGTAGATGGCCGCGGTCAGCGACACGGGCCCGGCGACCTGAGTGCCGCGGGCGTCGTACTTGCGCAGGTTCACCGGGTCGCCGCTGTTGAGGGGGTTGGAGACGATCGAGGTCAGCACGTAGTGATTGCCGCTGGCATCCACCGCGACGTCGAGCGGCACCTCGTGCACGTCGATCGAGCCCACCACCGTGCCGCTGCCCGGCTCGATGCGCAGCACCTGGCCGTTGCCGGGCGCCCCGTTGCACGCGTACAGCGACTGTTCACCGTCGACCACTGCGTGAGTCAGGCCCAGCAACAGCGCGTCGGGAATGGTGACGCCGTCTTCGCCCCACAGCGGCTCGCCCGTGGCCCCGTCCCACTTGAGCAGGCGCTCGCCGCTGGTATTGCCCCCCTGGCTGACGACCACGCCGCCCGCGTCGTCGAGCGACAGGTCGGTGCCGAAGCTGGTCGAGATGCTCGGGTTCGCGACCGTCTCGAGCATGCCGTCCGCGTAGCGCTCGAGATCGTCCTGGTTGTAGTTCCACAGGAAGATCTCACCGCCCGCCCCGACGTCCATACCCTTGGTCGAGACCACCGAGTTCACGTCGATGATCGTGTCGAGCTCGAGCTGCCCCGAGGGTGGATCGCCCGAGGTGCTCTCGTCGGCGGAAGTCTCCGTTCCGGCCTCGGTCGTGCCCTCGTCGGTCTCGTCGACACTGCCGCTGGAGTCGGTCAACGGCGCAGCCGTCGTCGTGGTCATACCCGTCTCGCCGGCCGCCGTGTCGGCTCCGCTTCCGCTCTCGTTCGCTTCGGGGGTGCAGGCCAACAGCAGCGAGGCGATGGCGGTGAGGCGAGACCAGGTCATGCCCGAGTCTATCAAGTCCGACGAACGCACCGAGTCGTGGGGGCTATGATGTGCGCGCCGTGGGCGACACCTACGATCCCGAGCTCTACGATCTGTTTCATCCGCCCCAGGCGGAGGACAGCGACATCGCGCTCTACCAGCAGCTCGCGTGCGACAGTGGGGGCCCGGTACTCGAGCTGGGCGTGGGCACGGGGCGGACGCTGCTGCCCATCGCCCGTGATGGCATCCCGATCGTCGGCATGGATACATCGCCTCGCATGCTCGAGGCGTTGCGCCAGCGGCTCGCCGCCGAGGAGCCCGAAGTCCGCGCCCGCGTACGAATCGAGAACGGGGACATGCGGCAGTTCTCGCTGGACGAGACCTTCTCGCTGATCACCATCCCGTTTCGGGGATTCCTGCACAACCGCACCAAGGGGGATCAGAAGGCCTGCCTGCGTGCATGCCATCGGCACCTGCGCTCGGGCGGGGAGCTGGCCTTCAGCGTGTTCCACCCTTCACTCGAGTTCGGCCGCGACGACGACTCGCTGGTCTCCGGGGTGTGGCGCTGGCGAGGCAGCCGCGAGCGCGAAGACGGAGGCCACGTCGATCTGTCCGAGTGCACGATCTACGACACCGAAGCGCAGCGGCTCTCGGCTCGCCTGCGCTACGAGGCCTACGACGCCCGCGGTCGCCTCGAGTACGCCCACATGCATCGCCTCGAGCTGGGCTACCTGTACCCCACCGACATCCGCGGCCTGCTCGGCGAGATGGGCTTCGTCGACGTTCACATCGAGGGAGGCTTCGCGGGCGCTCCCTTTGCCGAGGACGCCAAAGAACTCATCGTGCGGGCGCGTCGACCGTGAGCCCCAGCTCGTTCATCAGCACGCGCAGGGGCTCTTCGACCCCGCTTCGATGCAGGAGGCTGAGGACGGGCTCGATGACCCCGTTGAAGATCCGCTCGAGGGCCGCGGCATCGTGCAGCGTCATGGCGCGGATCTTGGTGATGCCGTCGCGATAGGCCTCGACCATGCGATAGACGCAGTACGAAGCCGCCCCGGAGGGAAAGATGATCGCCTGGGCGGCGGCGAGGGCTTCGGCGTCGTCGCGGGCGCGCTCGACCAGGGACTCGAAGTGGTCGCGATCGGGGTGCGGCGCGGTCAGGCCGTACAGGATCGCGAGGTTGTTGCGCGGCCGAGCCCAGTCGGCACTGGCTGGTTGGTCGAGCGCATCGCGGAGGTCGTCGCTCACCTGGATGAGCCGTCCCAGCGGGCCGCCCAGGGCATCGAGGGCATCGGCCAGCGCAGGCGAGGCACCGCCGATCGTCCCGCCCATGGCCAGTGCACAGCCGAACAGCGGCGGGGTCTTGAGGTCGACGACCCGCCAGTACTCGTCCTCGTCGGCGCAGGGCTGGATGTCGATGTGCTGGGCCATCGAGGTCTGCATGTTCATGCGCGCCAGCCGAACCGTGAGGTCGTGCTCTACTGCCGCCTCGAGGCCGCCCTCGGCGATCGCTCGCGATGCCGCCGACTGGAAGCTGAGCGCCATGTTGGCGACTTGCCCCGGTCCCAGCGTGCGATAGAGGCCATCGGGTTCCTCGTCGAGCATGTCGTCGACGAGGTGGATGGCCCCCAGCATGGAGAAGATCGCGATGGCGGCGGGCAGCGAGCGCTCGGGTTCGCTACCGACCGCGACGCAGGCCCACGGACAGTAGTCCCAGCAGGGCATGCCGCCGCGGAGCACCGTGCGCAGGACGAAGTCCCGCATCGGCGGGATCCCGTCCAGTTCGGGCATCGCCAGCAGACTCTGCTGGATTTGTTGCAGCGCCATGCGCGGGCGAAACGGAGACTAGCTGGTGGTCTCGGTGGGCGTCGCCTCGTGCCAGACCGTCCAGGCGGCGAGCTCGGAGCGGGTGTCGGTCGCGTTCCACACCTGCCAGCCATGCATCTGCGACTGGGCTTTGGCGGCGCCCCAAGGGGTCCAGGCGCTGAGCTGAGCGCTCTGCTCTTGGGCGCCCCAGGGGTCCCAGTGGTTGAGCTGGGCGTTGGTGCCCCCGGTCAGCTCGCCATCGTGCTGGTAGTCGCAGACGCGGCGCAGCGCGACGGCCCAGGGATCATCGTCGCCATTGGCGATCAAGCGCTGATGAAAATCCTTGATGTCCATGCCGAACAACCATGCCTGATGTCGCGATGAGTTACTCGGCGTTCGCTCACGACTTGGACACGAATCGTGCCGCCCGATTTCGCTTTTCGTGCCAAGTCGCGGACTCGCCCTGAAGGTCCGTATCCGGAACCCGGGGCTGCGACGGTCGTTCACTCGGACGAGACGGTATCGGAGCCTGGTGTGATCTCGACCTCGACCCACGCTGGCTCACGCTCAGGCACGTCGAAGCTGACCCGCACGTTGTCTTCGGGGGGGGCCTTCACATCGGCGGGGCGACTGAAAGAAAAGTGGCCGTCCTCGTCCGTGGTGATTTGAAAGTCGTGTTGCCACCCGGTCCAGGAGACCGAGAGGTTGACGTAGGGGAGCTCCGCATCCGCGGTGTCCACAGTGCAACGCGCACGCCCCTCGAGGGTGAGTCCCTCGGTGTCGGAACCTATCGCCGACAGTTCCGTGAAGGTCGCCGCGTCGGCCGGACACTTCGCCCCTTCGAAACCGTATATGTAGTCCGGCTGCTGGACTGTGCTGCAACCGATGAGAGGGAGTGCGAGTACTGCTACCGATTGGAGTCGTTTCATTTTCGTTGCCAGTTGGTGCTCGCGATGCCTACCGGCATCGAGTTCCACAGCTCACCGGTGCGGGGGGCCGTGGATGAACGCGTTGTCGGCCGAGGACCACGTTTCGGTGACGGTCGCCGCCCGCGTTGTTCCAGAACGAGCTGCCTTGGATGGACCCTGAGGTGGGTGACTACGGCGAACGTCATGGGGTGGAGCCCGGCTCGGTCGCTCAGGTGGCTCGAGCCGGGGCATGGGGTAGATGACGACCTCCGCCCCAATCATTCATCCCGATCGATTTTTCCTCGCAGTGGATGGAGACCCGGCCGGTCGTGGGATGGAGGAGACCGTCCGACCACGATGGCGCGATGGGTAACGTCGAAGTCGAAGCCGCCGAAATCCGACGTTCCGCAGGCTCAGCCACCAAGCGGCGTATAGAGCACTTGGCACCCCGGCGGTAGGTCCTCGGCCCAGTGCCAGGCCAACAGCGAGCACTCGGAGCCGCGCAACGCCTGACGCAACGAGACGAATTGCTGGACGGTCATCCCCGAGTCCTCGATGCGAACCGTGATGTCGGAGGAGATCGTCGCTGCCCATCGCTCGATGCCGGAAGGGTCGGCGATCGTCGCACGGAGCTTCACTTCACCGTGTGCGGTCTCGCGAACCTCGAAGTGCTCGCCGTTCACACCCACGACGAACGACGCCGACTCGAGCGGTCGATCGTCGATGATCGTCTCCGCGCCGAAGTGGCGTTCGCCCAGCTGGACCACCAGCACGTAGTCTGGCCCCTTCAGAGCCTCCGCGATCGACACGAGGGCCGACGCAGGCGCATCTCGGCTGGCAAAGACCAACACTTGCCACTCGTAGTCGTCCGTGGCAGGCGACTGCACGCCGATCGCGGAGAATTGCTCGGTCAGCCAGCGCTCGAGCTCTGCACCGTCGTCCGGGACCCCGCCACGGAGGGGGAGGGTCGGCCCTCCCGGCAATGAGATCTCGGTCGCGCTCACCTGCACGGCGATCCCCTCGCGCAGGACGGCACCCTCGGTCTTGGCCTCGGGCAACACCGCCTCGGTCTGTACCGACATCCTGGGGTAGGCAAACAGCCCGATCGCCTCACGAGCGAGCGGGGCGGGGATCTCGGCGTCGAGCAGCACGCGATGGAAGATCAAGCCATCAACCGATACGCGATCGAGCACCCATGGCATGACATCACCCAGCTCGATGCGGTCGAACTGGCAGCGGCGCATCACCTCCGGCCGGCGTTGTTCGGGAGGCATCGTGCCGATTTCATCGAACACCGTGGTGTCGACACAGACTCGAGCGCGCCAACGTCGGTAGCGCTCGGCCTCGGCCTCGGTGGCCTGGTACTCGAGCAAATTGGGCCTCGCGGGATGCTCGTCCCTGCCCCTCCAGGCGAAGATCTCCAGTCGATGCTTCAGCTCAGGTGTCAGGCCGGGACAACTCCGGAGCAGCAGGTCTCGAACCATCGCATGACCCAAATGACGGTCTGGGGTCAGGTCTCCGTACCAGGCTGGATGTTGGTTCCGCAGCGCCTGCGTGCGCGTGACTCCCTCGCGGAGGACGTCAGCATTACACTCGATCCGGTCCCTCTTCGAGCACCCCACGACAAGGCTCGCGGACAGAAGGCAGCTGATGATCGAGGTCCTCGAGCCTCGCATTTTTCCGAGTATAGCGGAGAGGCGTGGTCCCACGGATGCGTATGACCCTCGGGGCACACGCCGATATTCCGACGAGAATTCGTCCTCGCGCGCAACACCTCGTGTTCACTCCAAGTCTCCCCGGAAGATGCAAACCACCGCCAAAGAGGAACCACAGGGCCACCGCTACTACTTCTAGCGCAACGCGCCGAGCACCCAGCGCTGCTGATAGGCGGCGCTGGGGTTGTCGACCTGTACCGTGATCGTGCCGTCGCCGACTCACAGATTCAGGTGCGTCTTGATCGTGGAGCACCACGCCTTTTGGAAATCGTTGGGGCTGTCGTAGTAGCCGCCCGAGTGGCTCTTGTACTTCTTGGTCATCAACCCGGGCGCGCCATCGGGGAGGCCGAAGAAGTGGCCGACCTCGTGGCGCTTGTCGTAGAGCTTGCTGACGTTGTCGGCGGCCACGATGTTGGGCGCGTAGTACTTGCCGGGCACGTTGCCCGAGCCGCTGCTGGTCTGGGGCTTGGCGGTCACCTTCTCGAAGAACGCGACGTGGAAGAAGCGCGGATCGGGCGGGGCAAAGCCCAGGGCGCGCAGGGCCGCTTCACCGTGGAGCGTGTAGTACTTTTTGCTCGGCTTCACCTTGCCGGAGTCGGTGACGAAGATCTTTTTCTTGCCGGGTAGCTTGCTCTCGTCGTTGCCTTCGTTGATGACCCCGTCGATATGCGTGAGGTCTTCGCAGTTCGCATTGGTGCCGTCGATCCACCACTGGACCTGCTCGACCCATTGGCTGGCTTCTTTGATCTTGGCCGCCTTGGGGCCGCTATAGAACTTGATGTGGAGGTCGAGTCGGGTGCTCTCCTTCTCGTCGTTGTCGGGCTGGCCTTGTTCCTCGCCGGACGGGTTCTGCCCGGCGTCGTCTTCTTTGGGGGGCTCGGGGGCGTCGAAGGACAGCCCCAGGAGGGAAATACCGATGAGCAATACGCGTAGCATGGAGGTCTCTCGCTGTGTGTCAGCGGGAGACGGACGGCCACGCGAGTCGATTGCAAAAAGTACGAGCAAAGGGCTCGACCCCACGCGAGCGCGGGGTCGAGCGCTCCGGCTGGCTAGTCGGCGTTCACGGCCTCGCAGGCGGCGTCGAAGAGCGGCTGGCAAGTAAAGAACGCACCCGGGCTCACGGCCGCGTGTCCCAGCGACGCCGAGAACAGACCGTCGCAGTGGCTGAACGTGCCCTGCTCGGTGCTCCAGCCGTCGAGCGAGCTGCGGTTCAGGGTCACCTCGAACGAGCCGGGGCCGCTGCCGACCGACGCCAGGGTCAGGGTGGTGCCGTCGCAGCTGAACTCGGCCTCCTGCATGCAGCTGGCGTCCATGTTGGCGTTGGCGTGGGCCATCATGGTCTCGAGCGGGTCGGTGTACACCGGGCACTCGGTCATGCAACCGGTGGTGTCGTCCGGCACGCCGCAGCCGCAGATCCCCGCCTCGGTCTTGTCCGGGTCGTCGGGGCACTCGTCGGCCTCGGTCTCCAGCACGAGGACGGGAGCGTTGCCCGACTCGATGGAGTCGAAGCGAACGCGCCCGGGGCTCGAGTCGTCGCGCTTGCGGACGATCCAGCCGCCGATCGGCATGCCGTTGACGACATCGGCGGTCACGTCGAACTCGATGATCCCGTCGTCACCGTTGGCGATGTCGTGGCTGGCGGTCGCGGTGGTGTCGTAGGGCGGGGTGCCCTGCTGCCCGTGCTGCCAGCGGGGGTCACAATCGATGGAGGTATTGCTGGTGTCGGTATCGTCGGGGCAGGTCCAGGTCGCGTTGTTGGTCCACGCCTGCGTCATCGCGTGCACATCGAGCGTGCCGCCGGCCGCTGGCCAGTTCGCCGCGGGCACGGCCACGCTCAGCTGCAGGGTGGCCGAGATGATGGAGTCGGTGCCGACGACCGCGTCGATATCCGCGGGGTCGAACTGGATGAGGCTGCGGTGCTTGCCCGACTGCTTGATGCTCAGGAAGGTCTGGTCGCTGTCGGATTGATAGGGGCGACCGAAGCGGATGAAGGTGTCGGCCGAGGCGTCGACGGTGGCGCTCGAAGAGCGAAAGTCGACCTCGCCCTCAGCGACGTCGAGGTCGTCGATGAGCTCGTCTTCGACGATGCAGCCGGAGAACGTGGACAGAGCGAGGGCACAGAGGCCGAGGGTTGCGGGATGTTTGATCATGAACATGGGAGCGAGTCCTTGCCGCCGCGCCCGATAGATGAAGGCCGGCGTGCGTCAGCCGAGGGAGTCCCGATCGATCGCGAATCCTCTCAAGCGTTCATGAAAAAGTTCGGAGGCCGGTCGCCCTTCGATCGGTTGGGGGCAAAGAGGCCCCAGACGTGTCGGGCAGAACCGACAGGTCGATCGATTTCGTGACCGAGCGTTCGAACTCGAAATGTACGGCGCGCCCGGTTGGATCCCTCGACCCACGGAGGGCGCAACGAACAGCGGCTCGGGCTTCGCCCGCCCTTGCGAGGCGGACACGAAGCTCGAGCCGTGCAGGGACTCGGGAGGAAGGTCAGGCGGCTTGCTCGAGCCCGCCGTCGCCGGGCAGCCCGAACTCCTTGCGAACCGCGGCCAGGGGCTCGGACCAGCGATGATCCCAACGGACGCCGAACAGCGGCTTGGCGGCGCGCCCGATGTTCCAGCCCCGCGTCACCGCTTCCATGGTGATCGCGATGTCCTCGGGGTGCTTGATCGTGGTGTGCAGCAGCCCGGCGGAGAGGATGGCCAGCGGAGGAGGGCCCTCGATCTGCGCCAGGTAGAACGACTGCAGCCCCAGCTCACCGGGCACGTCCGTCTCGAACCCCGTGAGCACGTGCCAGATGTCGTGGGTCTGCTCGAAGTGCGAGTTGAGCCAGCCCATGCCGTCCTTGGGATGACGACGAAACAACGCCGCGGGGTCGAGGCCATTGGCGCGGAGGTGATCGGCAAACACCCGCCCGAGGGAGCCGGGCGGCAGCCGTCCCAGCGTGTCGAGATCGGGGCACTCCATGGACCACGGATTCGCCAAGAAGGCGGCGATGGCCGGGTTGCCGCTCAGTTTTTCCAGGGCCTCGGGGTATTCGCGCTGGGTGGACTCGATGAGGTCGAAGACCTTGTCGAGCTGGTTGGGGTCGCGAACCAATTGGACGTAGGTCCAGGCCGCGCGAAGGGTCTGTAGGGGTCCGGGCATGAGCGTCCCTTTTTTCGATTGCCTCACCATCCAGGATGAGGCCACGCTGTGGACCAGCAACTCGCGTTTGCTCAGTTCGGCTCGATGCCCACAAACACCCAAAATCGCCGTCGTAGACCCCAGCAGGACCGGTCTCGGTCCACGGTCGAGGCCATCGTCGATGCAGCCGCTCAGATTTTGGAGGCGCAGGGTCCCCAACACGCCACCACCAACCACATCGCCGAACGCGCCGGGGTCAGCATCGGGACGCTCTACCAGTACTTCCCCAACAAGCAGGCGCTGTTCACCGAGCTGGCGCGGCGCTTCATCGAGGAGCTGGGCACGGCCACCGAGGAGTCGCTCGAGAGCATCTCCATGGGGCCGATGCAGGAGGTGGTGCCACAGTTTCTGCACACCCTGGGCCGGTTGCACGGCACCTCGCCGCGCCTTCGCAGCTTCCTGTTTCAGCAACCGGGCAGCCAGGTGCTCATGCGCGACTTCAACGAGCGGATCGAGGCGGTGGTCGCTCGCGTGCTGGCGCGGCGTCCCGAGTTTCGCGATGGCAATCCCACGCTGACGGCCCAGGTCGTGGTGCGAGCGGTTGACGGCGTGATGCGAGACACCACCCTGCGCGAGCCCGAGCGGGTCCACGAGCGTGCGTTCATCGACGAGCTGTCGCGTCTCGTGCTCGGCTATCTCATGCTGAGCGCCACCGGGGGCTGAGGCCGGCTCAGCCGATCCCGAGCCGTCGCTTGAGCTCGGTGACCAGGCGTCGTCCCACCGCGGCATGGCTGCCGTCGTTGAGTTCGACCCGGGTGCTGCCGCCGTCCGCATGCAGGGCCACGACGGCGTGGATGTTGACCAGCTCGGAGCGGTGCGTGCGGAAGAAGCCGTGCGCGCTCAGTCGCTTTTCGAGGCTGGCGAGGCTGTCGTCGAGCACGAGCTCCCGTCCCGCGTGGGTGAACACGGTGTACTTGTCCTCCGCGTGGAAGCGGGTGATCTGGGCGGCATCGATGACGTGCACGGTGGCCCCGTCGCGGGCGGTGATCCGCGGGGGCCCGGACGCGGCGGGATCGGGTGCCGCCGTGCGGGCCCGGGCGCGGGCGATCGCCTCGGCGAGGCGGTCCTTGGAGATGGGCTTGAGCAGGTAGTCCACCGCGTCGACCTCGAAGGCGCGCAGGGCATGCTCGGCGTGGGCGGTGGTGAACACCACGGGGGGCAGGCTGGGCTCTTCGGCCAGCTCGAGGCCGTCCATCTGCGGCATGTCGATGTCGAGCAGCAGCAGGTCGGGAGGCGAGGCGCGGACCATGTTCAGGGCCTCTTCACCATCGGCGGCTTCACCCGCGACCTCGACTCCGTCCATGCGCTGGAGCATGCGGACCAACCGGCGGCGGGCGGGCGCTTCGTCGTCGACGACCAGGACTCTCATGATGCGCGGCTTTGTGCGGGATGGGTGCGGGGCACGACGAGCTCGACTCGATAGCCACCGTCGATGCCGGGGCCGGCCGAGAACCGAGCCGCCTTGCCGTAGAGCAGCTTCAATCGCTTGGCCACGTTGGCGTGACCGACCTTGGTGCCCGGGGACTGCGAGTGTCCGGGGCCGTCGTCGCGGACCTGGAAGCGGAGGTTGTCGCCCTCGGCCGTGACCTGCACCCAGACCTTGCCGCCTTCGCGGCGGGCCGCGATGCCGTGCTTGACCGCGTTCTCCACCAGGGGCTGGATCAGGAAGGGCGGCACGTCGACCGACTCGACGCCGTCGTCGACGTCGACGCGGCTGCTCAGGCGCTCGCCGAAGCGGAGCTCCTCGAGGGCGAGGTAGCTCCGCACCGCATCGAGTTCACGGCGGAGGCTGACCTGGCCCCGCTCGGCGCCCTCGAGCGAGTAGCGCAGCAACGCGGACAGGCGCTCCACCGCCTCGACCGCGGCCTCGGAGTCCTCTTCGGCCAGCGTGGCCACGGTGTTGAGCGCATTGAACAGGAAGTGCGGGTTGACCTTGGCCTGGAGGTTGTCGATCTGGGCGCGGAGCAGGGCTTGTTGGGCTTTTTGCTCGCGGAGCTCGACGGTACGGATGCGCTCGAGGAGCCGGTCGTAGGTCACGCTGCCCATCATCACGATGGCGGTGATCACCACTGCTACGCGCCAGATGTCCTCGCGGTTGATCGTCACGCGTACGTCGGCGAGGAGGGTGAGGTGCAGCAGGCCGAGCGCCAGCTCCACGCCGATCAGCACCCCCACGATGACCGAGATGCCATGCGCCGCCGCCCGCCGCAGCGGGCCGCCCTCGATGAGGGTCGTACCCCAGCCGTACACGTAGATCGCGGTGGTGGCCATGCCGATGCACACCGACAGCAGCAGGTTGGCCCCGAAGACGATGAACCACCGCGCCCACGGCTCGTCGTCTCCGTTGAGGGCGAAGGTCAGGATGGTCGCGATCAGCAGGTGTGACCACCACTGCCCTCGAAGCGCGCGGATGTAGTCCGCGTTCCGTTCGAGGCGGCTGTTGTGGAGCGAGGTCACGGGGAGGTTTCCGAGTATAGCGACTGCTCGGGACCGCCCGGCACCGAGGAACCGGGGGCCGACGAGCGGTGCCCCTGCCCGGACGAACGGTCGCGCGGAGGCGACCGGCGGCGGGGCGAGCCGACGGCTGTCGCGTCGCGCGGCGGGGAGCGCGTTGGCGTGCCGCTCAGATGCCGCTGCGCTCGCACGCCAGGATGCGCTCGAAGGTCGACCACGCGGGGCCACCGACGGCGCGCAAGCGTGCGGCGAGCAGGCGGTTGTCGAGCGCCCGGGTCAGTCGCTCGTAGGGCGCGGACTGGCGTCGCAGGTCCCACAGGCGCTGGCTCAGATGGTCGACCTCCCCGCGAATCTCGAGGTAGTCCCGATAGCTCGGCGAGTGCTCCAGGTGCTCGGCGATCGCGTCGTGCTGCTCCGCGATGACGTGGGGTTGCTCGGGGTGCCAGGGGTCGTCGAGCACGGGCCAGCGCGCGAGCAGGTCGGCGGCGGCACGGCGGTAGGCGTAGTCCTCGTCGCGCTGGGCATCGTCGAGGCGGCGGGTGACCGCCTCGAGGTCGTCCCCGAGGCGCTGAAGCTCGACGTAGGCCTGTGCCTCGTTGCCCTCGAGGTGCAGCTGCCGAGCGAGCGCCGACACCACGGCGTCTTCTTCGGGCAGGCTCACCTCGAGCTGGGGGCCCTTGGTCGGCGCGGCGTGTCGGAGCCAGCGCTCGGCGGTCGTGGTGGGCACGTCCGCCGACGACGAGGCGATGCGGACTCGGGTATGGGCCTCGAGCAGGGAGATGTGCCGATCGCCATCGAAGTCGAACTGCTCGATCGGCTGCGGGTGCCCCTGTCGATCGCGCCCGCGCAGCGCGTTGAGAAAATGCAGCCCGTAGCCCTCTTGCGCCGCGCGATCGGGGTTGGGATCGCAGCCGGTCGCTTCGAGATCCCACGGGGCGGAAAACAGCCCGCAGCGCTGGCCCACGCTGGCCCCCAGCTGGGCGTCGGCGCCTTGGAAGACCAGCTCGCCGAACCCCCCGGAGAAGCAGGTCGTGGCCACGACGCGGACCGGGCGGGGGCTTCGGTCGAGGCGCTCGGCCAGGTCGACGACCGCGAGCTCGCTCTGCTCCCACAGCGACACCGAGTTGAAGCGGGGCTCCGTGCCCAGGTTGCCGTGGCCGCCCAGATACAGCAGCAGCGGCTCGGGGCCGCCGGCCAGCGCGTGGTCGAGGGCCTGGATCACCCCCTGCGCGGTGGCGGGCTCGGCCGTGTCCAGGGCGGTCGCGCGGTAGCGGAGGTCTCGGCCGCCTCGCGGAGCGAACAGGTCGCCGAGGGCCGCCACGACCGGGTCGGGCTCGCGACCGGGGGCCAGCACCTGCACCGTGGCCGTGCCCGGGCCCGCGCCGAAGAGCACCCGACCTCCCGGGCCGAGGACCTCGGCCGCCAGCGCGATGTCCTGCTCGAGCGACACCTGGTTGAGCTCGGGGATCGCCCCGCTGGCGGCGGCGATCCAGCGCGGCGGCACGGCGGGATCGAACGGGGGCAGGGGAATGGGAGCCGGGGGGGCAGGGACCCCGGGCAGTCGCACCGAGGGGGGCACGGCGGGAGCCGGCGGGGGCTCTTGGACGGCGGGCGTGGGGGCGCTACGCGGCCGACTCTGGGTCTGGCATGCACCGACCAGGCCGACGACGAGGGCGAAGAGCGGCCGAACGCGGAGCACGTGGGGGCAGCGTAGCAGCCCAGCTCCACCTGTAAGGAGGTTCAGGCAGATCGCGTGCGTGAATGTCGCGGAGGGATTTCTCGAATTTTGGGTGCGACAACGGCCGATCGCGCTCGTCCTGTCCCACGCAGCCGGACGCGGCCCATCGCGACGCTGCCCCCACCCACGAAGGATTCCCACCGATGACCAAGACCGCCACCACCCTCTGTGCCCTGTTCCTGCTCAGCGCCGCCGGCTGCGACGACAAGAAGGGCGACGACAAGAAGGAAACCGCCGCCAAGGGCGACAAGGCCAAGGGCGACGCCAAGGCCAAGGGCGGCGGCGATGCCAAGGCCGAGGAGAAGAAGCCGGCCGAGCCCCCCGCTCCCAAGATGGCCGCCGCCGAGATCAAGGAGTGGCAGGTCAAGCTCATGCTGCCCGAGGGTGCCGCGGTGACCGAGCTCGAAGAGGGCGACGCCGACATGGAGATGCCCGACAGCGCCACGGTCACCACCGAGAAGGCCTGCGGCTACGACATCGACCTCACCCGCCACTGGAAGAAGAGCCTCGACAGCATGTACGAGAACTCCAAGAAGGCGGCCGACGGCCTGACCGAGATCGAGTTCCTCAAGGACGAGAAGACCGACACCGGCTACACCGTGCACTACAAGGGCAAGGCGCCCCTGGGCGACATGTACGGCGCGAGCACGGGCGTCGTGATCGGCGACCGTCTGGTGCTGTGCGACTCGGGCCTGGGTCGCCAAGAGAAGCACGAGGCCGCCTGCGTGCTGGCCGTGTGCAGCACCGTGGCCGGAGCCGAGGCGGGAGCCCCCGCCGACGCCAAGGGTGACGCCAAGGCCGACAAGGCCGGCTGATCTCGTCGGCACAGTTTGGGCGTCGGTTTGGGCTTAGTGGGGACGAGGCTCGATCCGGCGTCCGTTTATTGGTTTTCAGCACGCGCGCGCGAAGCTGGGTACTCTGCCTCGCGTGAGCACCCCTCGTAAGCACGGAGAGCCGCGCGGCTCGGCCCCTCGCCAAGAGCCCCTCTACGATCTGGGCATCCCCACGCCCTCCCACGCCGAGCGGGCTCGCACGCTCGTCGCCAGCGCGACCAACGGCGTGCTCTCCACCCACGCCGTCGAGCTCGACGGCCACCCCTACGGCTCGCTCGTGATCTTCGCCGTTCACGACGGCGCCCCCATCTTCCTCGTCAGCGAGCTCGCCGAGCACACCCGCAACCTCCGGGCCTCGTCGCGATGTTCCCTGCTCGTCACCGAGATCGGCCCCGACAACCCCCTCGCCCTCGGTCGGCTCACCTTGGTCGGCACCTGCGAGCCCATCCCCGACGCCGAGCGAGCCGCCGCTCAGGCCTCCTTCCTCGAGCGTCACCCCCCCGCCGAGTACTACGCCGATTTCGAAGACTTCAACCTCTGGCGCCTCACCGTCACCGGCATCCGCTACATCGGCGGCTTTGGCCGCATGTCCTGGGTCGACCTCGAAGCCTGGAACGAAGCCACCCCCGATCCCATCGCTCCCAACGCCACCGGGATCATCACCCACATGAACGACGACCACGCCGACGCCCTTCGCCTCTACTGCGAAGCCTTCAGCAAATCCGGCCCCGTCCCCCAAGCCACCATGACCGGCGTCGACCGCTACGGCTTCGAAATCTCCGCCGAAACCAAGTCCGGCCCCCGCCCCGTCCGCATCGCCTTCGACGAGCCCGTCACCACTTCCACGGAAGTCCGCCAACAAATGGTGACCCTAGTCAAACGAGCCCGCACCCAACTCGGCGTCACCAAACCCACCTGACGCCCCGCGCTGCCCACCACGGGTCGCTGTCACCCAAAAGCCCCCGCGCCCCGAGCGGATGGGCGCCATTGGCTGGAAATTCGAGGTGGCCCCGACCGTCACGCGCTGGCCCAGTGGGGGCGAGTTCATTCGCCAGGATTGCTGCTCGAAGGACTCCGAAGAGGTCGCTAAGCCGCAGATGAGCAGCCTCCAGGTCGCGCCCGACGGCGGCGGCACCGAGGCCCCAGACGACGTCGAGGGCTAAAGCTCATCTCAAAAACCCTCGCGAGGCGATAACGCGGCCCCGTCGACGAGGGCCGCGTTGCCAATTCTTGAAGTACGCCCAGTACGCCTGCGAATTGGCGCCTTGCCCTCGCCGACGCTGACCACGTTCTCACCCCACGAGGGTTTTTGAGATGAGCTTTAGAACAGTGCACCTGAGCCGCCAAGGGCAGCGGGTCCGTCAACAACTTCCCGACGGCTTGGCGCCGAGCTCGTTGCACAGGCCGAGCAGGGCGTTGCGCTCGACCAACGGCGTGCCCCGATTCACCGTGAAGTACTCGTGCCAGGTCGAGAATCCGGGCGGAGTGAAGCACTCAAAGCAATCTTCCAAGACCGCGTCCTCCTCTCCGGAGGGGATCTTCACCGTGCTCGCTCGGTTGCCGATCCGCCCTACCTTGAAGTCCTTGTTCTGACGCGCCTTCTTGCTCCCCCCGGACATCGGGACAAGCCCGCGGAGGGGGCGTGCTCGGCGGAAGGCTCCCGCCGAGTCCGTTGCGCTTCGTGATCGTTCAATCCTGGGTAGCTTCATGGCGTGGGCTCCTGTTGATCGTCAGGCCTGACCGACCGATGGGCTACCCCCCGATGCAGGGGGGTCTTGGCGACGATGAGTCCAACCCAAAGCGTCACCGTTCGCCCAGCACCGCCCCTGCCGCCAGCGACCGCGCCCCGCCTACCGCCATCATCACCGCGATGTCGTGCTTCTTGCGACGCACCAGCAAGCTGGCGATGAGCGACGACGCGGCCACCACCACCATCAAGCCCAGTACCAGCGACGGCGGATAGACCGCTCGAGGTCCGATGCAGATGGCAGCAGGCCCTCCACCCGAAGCCATCATTGATGCGAGCCAAGGGCGCGGCTGACCCCGCGTAGCCAGAAGGGGCCCCCGGTCGCGCGGAGACGGCGACTATTCGTAGGCCGAGCGCTCGATCCCCCAATTCGCCGTCGAGCACGTCCGGGGTAGCGTCTGGCGTCAACAGGGGAAGCCGTCTCCGAAACCAGCAGAGCCTTCGCCTCCCCACACCCTCACCCCCGCCCCCGCATCACCTCCACCAACACCTCCAAAAACACCCGAGTCTTCGGCGGCACAAACTTCCCCGATCCCCAAACCGCATGAATCGGCACCTCCCCCCCATGCCACCCGGGAATCACCCGCACCAACCTCCCCGCCTCAATCTCCCCCCACGCCAACGACCACGGCACAAACCCCACCCCAACCCCTTCACTCAACAAATAAACCAGCGAACTCGACGAGTTGAGCACCACCTTCCCGGGCGTCTCCAGCTCCAACCGCTCGTCCCCCGGCCCCACGAACCGCCGCCGCGTCGGCAGCTGAGAATGCACCACCCACGGCACATCACTCAGCTGCTCCGGCCTCTCGATCTCCCCCAGCCGCCGCGCAAGCTCCGGTGAAGCCACCACCACATCCCGGTCCACTCCAAGCCGCCGCACTCGAAGATCCGAGTCCACCAGCGGCCCCACGCGAATCGCAAGATCGAACTCGTCCTCGATCAAGTCTCGGTTCGAGTCCGACAGATCGAGCCGCACCGACAGCCGCGGGTACCGAGCCGTCATCCGAGCGACCGCGGGCGTCACCAACCAAGCATCCACCACCGACGACGCCGTGACCCGCAGGGTACCGACCGGCTCGCCCATCGCCGCCCGCACGTCGCGGAGCCCTTCGCTCCACGCCTCCGTCATCGCGCGCGCCCGCGGCAGGAAGCGCTCGCCGATCTCCGTCAGTCGCTGACGCCGGGTGCTGCGCTCGAGCAGTCGCGCCCCGCAGACCTCCTCGAGCTCCTTGAGGTGAGCACTGACCACGCTCTTCGAAAGCCCGAGCCGCTTCGCCGCCGCGGTGATCGAGCCGCTCGCCACGATCTCCACGAACACCGCGGCCCGGGGCATGTGCCATAGCGTTGATTGTTCGCTCAAGGCGGACAGTGTATCCGTTCGACGCTGGATAGTCGCATTGGGTTTCTCATTGTAGAACAATCTCGAGCCGGGGCGTGCCGCTCGGCTCCCACCGAAAACCCCGTTCGGAAGACGAATCCAATGATCGATCACGAGAATCAACCGCGCCTGCGCAACGCCATTGGTCTGTATCTCGATGGCATTCGAGACGGGCATCCACGCGAGGCCATCGCCCGCTACACGGGCGCCCGCTACACCCAGCACTCCACGGGAGTCGCTGACGGTCGCGAGGGGTTCATTGCGTTCTTCGAGCCGTTCCTCGCCCGCAATCCCGACCGCGACATCCAGGTCATCCGCGGCTGGGAAGACGGGCAGTATGCGTTCGTGCATGTGTTCCAGTCGCTCAACGGCGGCGAGGCGCAGTGGGTCACCGCGGACTTCTTCGACACCGATGCCGACGGCAAGATCATCGAGCACTGGGACGTCATCGCGGAGTACGCCGACTCCACGCCGTCGGGTCACACCAGCATCGACGGCCCCACCGAGATCGTCGACCTCGACAAGACCGAGGACAACAAGCAGCTCGTCCGCGACATGATCACCGACCTGCTGATGCGCGGCGGCGACGTGAGCCGGGCCGACCAGTACATCAGCCGGGACACGTACATCCAGCACAACCGCGAGGTCGCCGATGGCTTCGAGGCCTTCAACGCGCTGCTGCAGGCCGAGCCGCGCCCGCTGTGGTACGAGCGGATCGTGCTGCTGGTCGGTCGCGGCAACTTCGTGGCCACGCTGTGCGAGGCGAAGTGGGAAGGCCAGCCCTACGCCCAGGTCGACATCTTCCGCGTCGAAAACGGTCGCATCGTGGAGCACTGGGACAACGTCGAGCCGTGTCCTCCGCCCGAAGAGCTGGCCAATAGCGGCAAGTTCTAGCCCGTTCGGTCGGGCCCGAAAAACGAAGGGGCACGCGCGGTCGACCGCGGCGTGCCCCTCGTCGTTCGGCGCGACGTTCGAGCTTACGGGCAGTCGTGCACGCCCAGGCCGCTGAAGTCGTCGATGCCGAAGCTGCTCCACTGGGCGGAGGGATCGAACTCGTCCGTACCCTCGGGGTCACCGGTCTGCACGGAGCAGTCGCGGCGCATGCCCGAGTTCAGGGTGCTGACGCCGTCGACGTTCCACTGCGCGCCGGGGTCGAAGCCGATCTGGCCGATGACGTCGAGCGCGACGCCCTCGCAGCGCAGGACCACGGTGTCGTCGCCGTTCCAGAAGTTCTGGCCGTTGACGATGTCGCAGGGGGTCGTGTCGTCGGCATTGTCGTCGCAGAGCACCGCGACGCCGCCGGGCTCGATGGCCCCGGAGAGCGCGATGGTGTTGCCCACCGCCGGGTTGCCGCCGCGGTAGATCTGCACGGAGCAGTCGTCGAGGTCGAAGTCGACGGCAGTGGGGTTGTAGATCTCGACCGCCTTATTGAAGAAGGTGCCCTCGACGTACTCGCTGAAGTACGGGGTGCGCAGCGGCCAGCCGGTGGGCTCGTCGACGTAGACCCACAGGGCCTGCCCGGGCTCGACGGCGAAGTTGGTGCCCCAGTCGGGCGCGAAGAACTGCTCGGTCTGCTGCCCGCCGAGGTCCCACTGGTCGAGCTGGGTGATGCTGGGCTCGCGGGCGGCCAAGCCCTGGGCATCGGTGGCGGACATCGACAGCGGCACGGTGGCGAGGTTCTGGCCCTCGGCGAGGGTCCGCGCGATGTCGGTGGCGACGGGCACGGTGCCGGTCTGGGTGTAGCTGGTGCCCGCGCTGCCGTCGGTGCGCACGGCGACGGCATCGCCCGCGTTCCACGAGAAGTTGGGCGCGGCCCAGGCGGGGTCGGGGTGCCCGGGGGCGTAGAAGACCTGGTACGGGAACCAGCGCTTGACCTCGATGACGCCGGGGATCTCCGCGGCGAGGCTGGCCGCGTCGAGGCTGGCCGTGTCGAGCAGCGGGAAGCCGAGCATGGTGTAGCCGTCGGAGCTCAGCGGCTGCACGAACTTGCCCGCGATGGTCGACAGATACTCGTCGGGGCCGTCGGTCTCGATGCGGTAGTAGTAGCTGGTGGTGTCGTTGCCGCCGACGTCGGTGAAGCTGGCGGTGGCCAGGTCGTCGCTCAGCAGCACGGAGCCGGCGTCACCCGGGAAGAAATAGGGATCGGTGGAGCGCCACACGTCGTAGACGAAGTCGCCGCCTTGGTCGGTCCAGGTCAGGTCGATGTCGGCGCCGGCTTGGGCGATGCCGAGGTCGAAGCCAGCGACCTGCGCCACGGTGGGCAGGGGGCTGACGAGGTCGTCGGCACCCGCCTCGATGCCTTCGCTTTCGTCCTCGATCCCCAGCTCACCGAATCCATCGTCGGTGACGCTCGAGCAGCCGGCCAGCGCAATGGCGGCCACCACGATGTGGCTGGCGCGAAGAGAGGAGAAGGAAGCGGAGCATCGGGACGTGAAGTTGCGCATATCGAACATCTCTGACGGGGCGCGGGTCTCGGGGGACCGGGCGCGAGCGAGGAGTCGTCGAGCCTCGCATGTCAGACGGAGCGAAAGGCGACCGGTCGCACGAAAAAATCAGTGTTCGTAGCGACTTCGCGCGGCCATGACGTGCTGCAACTCTCACTACTCAACGGGCGCGCGATCGTGGCCGCGCGGTCCCGTTCAGGTGGCAGTTTCGGCCGGCGAAAATGGCCGGCGCGGCGTGGGGGCGACGCCGCGCCGCGCGGGCTCGCACGGCCCGGCAGGGAGACTCGCGTCGGCGAGCCGTCGAGGTTCAGCCTTCGCTCGCGGGCGGCTGCCACAGCTCGAAACGGTTGCCGTCCGGATCCATGGCCCAGCCGAAGCGACCGAACTCGCTCTCTTCGATCTTGTCGTCGACGGTGACGCCCGCTTCGCGAAGCTGAGCTAGCATCGCATCGAGATCGTCGACCCGGTAGTTGACCATGAAGGGGGCCGGGCTCGGTTCGAAGTACTTGGTGTCTTGAGCGAAGGGCGACCACACCGTCGAGCCCTTGCGCTCGGGCTCGTCGGGGCGCCGCCAGTGGAACACCGCACAGCCGTGCTCGTGCTCGATGCCCAGGTTGTCGCGATACCAGTCGAGCAGCGACTTGGGGTCACGCGACTTGAAGAAGACTCCGCCGATTCCTTTGACTCGTTCCATTGAACCGCCTCGTGTGGGAAGGTGGCTCAGTTTCGCATTGCGCGCGGGGTCGACGGAGCCGAGTTCGGTCCGCGTCACCTCACGAACGATGCGCGCGTAGGCTGAAACCCCAACTCCTTTTCGAGATCCATCGTCGTGGCTGCGAGGAGGGTCTATGGTCGGGTCGATCGCGGAATGAATCGCTTGGCAACCGGTTCGGCTCCAGCGTCGCAACGCTGCGGTCCGAGCACGTGCCCCCCACACGTCCCCGGATGCGCCGCGTCGCGACCGTACGCCCCAACCCCCGTCTGTTCCGCCCCTGCTCGAGGAAACGAAACTCCCCATGAAGCACGAGTTGTTGACCGCTGCATTGCTCGTAGGACTCGGCGTCGGCTGCAAGCCCACTCCCGCCGACGACAAACCGGCCGCCCCCGCCTCGAAGTCCGACGACGGCGACGACGCGTCGCCGATGGGCCTGCCGCCCTTTGCCAAGTTCTTCACGTCGGGCCTCGACAAGCCCGGTCCCTACGAAGAGCCCCGCGAGTCCGAGAACTACGAGGACGGCGCGGCCCATCACCTGGTGCTCGAGCTGAGCGGCACCATCGGCGAGGTCCAGTCCTTCGACATGTTCGGCGGCGGCGAGGTGACCAAGCCGCTGCGCGAGCTCACCGATGGCCTGAAGAAGGCGTCTGCCGACGACAACGTGAAGGGCCTGGTGATTCGGTCCGCCAACGTGGCGATCGACATGGCCACCGCCGAGGAGCTGCGCGGCCACCTGCTGGCGTTCAAGGGTGACGGCGCCAAGAAGGTGCACTGTCACGCCGAGGTGGCGAGCAACGCCACGTACTACCTGCTGACCGCCTGCGACCAGCTCGTGCTGGCGCCGCTGGGCGAGCTGGTGATCCCCGGGCCCGCGGCCACGCCCGTGCACGTCAAGGGCTTGATGGACAACCTCGGGGTGAAGGCCGACTTCCTCCACGTGGGTGCGTTCAAGGGCGCGGCCGAGCCGTTGACCCGCGAGGAGCCCTCGCCGCAGATGATGGAGGTGCTCGGCACGATCGTCGATCGCAGCTACCAGACCCAGCTCGACGGCATGGAAAAGGGCCGAGCGATCGACGAAGCCGGCGCCAAGGCGGCCATCGACGAAGCCATGGTGCTCGGGCCCCAAGCAGTCGAGCGCAAGCTCGTCGACGGCATCGCGACCTGGGAAGACTTCCTCGCCAAGGCCACCGACGGCCAGGCGTGGAAGAAGTGGCGCAAGGCCAAAAACCCCCTCGCCGACTTCGGCGCCCTGCAGCGCTTCTTGGGCATCCTGCCGCCCGAGCGACCCTCCGGGCCCCACGTCGCGCTGGTCTACGCGGTCGGCAACGTCATCGACGGCAAGGGCGGCGGCACCGTGGGCGCGCGCCAGGAAATCGCCTCGCGCACCCTGGTCTCCGCGCTGCGAGCGATGGCGGCCGACGACTCGATCAAGGCGGTCGTGCTGCGGGTCAACTCCCCCGGCGGCAGCGCGCTGGCCTCCGAGCAGATCTGGCACGCGGTGGCCGAGGTCAAAAAGCACAAGCCCGTCGTCGTCTCCATGGGCTCGGTGGCCGCGTCGGGCGGCTACTACATCTCCACCGGGGCCAACGAGATCTTCGCCAACGCCAATACGTTGACCGGCTCCATCGGGGTCGTGGGCGGCAAGATCGTCGTCGGCGATGCGCTCGAGTCCATCGGGGTGAAGACCTACGAGGTGCACCGCGGCGAGCGGGCCCTGATGGGTTCCCCGATGCAGCCCTGGAGCGACAGCGAGCGCGCCATGATCCAGGGGATGATGGAGCACACCTACGAGGAGTTTCTCGTCCACGTGGCCGACGGCCGCAGTATGGAGCGAGACGCGGTCCACGAGATCGCCCAGGGGCGGGTGTGGACCGGCGTCGACGCCAAGGCCCACGGCCTGGTCGACACCATCGGCGGGCTCGATGACGCCCTGGCCCGCGCCCGAGAGCTCGGCGGCGTGGGCGAGGACGCGGACCTCGAGGTCTACCCGGGCGAGCCCACCGTTCGTGATCTGATCACCAGCTTCGGCCCGGTGCAGAGCGGGGTCCGCTCGATGCGGTGGAAGGCCGCGATCGAGGAGCTCGCCGCGGTGGCCGGCCCCCAGCACGCCCGCACGGTCTCGGCGCTGTTGCAGACGGTCACCGACCTTCGCGATGCGCGTCTGTGGGCGGTGAGCTGGGTTCCGCCGCTGCGCTGAGCCTGGCGCCGCCCCCGGGGTAGGTCCCTGTCCGCCCGCGACGGTCGCGTCGTCCTGCAATTTGCCCCACACTGGACCGTTGGGTCGGCGGGGCATTTCTGCGAAAATACGAGGGCAGATGTCGGACGTCGCGGTAGACCTCGGAATTCAACGGGCACTCGTGCCTGTTTCCGAGCGCCCGCGGTCGGTGGCGCTGTATCGGATCCCGGTGACGCTGATGTTGCTGGGCCTGTTCATGATGGCCCTGCAAGCGGGGCAGCCCCTGCTCGGCCTGGCGATGCTGATGACGGCGGCCACCACCACGCTGGGGTGCGCGCGCTGGAACCACGCTCGCCAGGGCTCGGTGGCGCTGTCGTTGCGGGACCAGGCCGATCGCAAGCTGGTGAGCGGTCGCTACGGCGAGGCTCGGGCGCTGTACGAGCGGGCACTGGCGCTGAGCGAGCGCGAGCTGCCGCCGGCCGCCCCCGAGCTGCTGCTCAACTACTACAGCCTCGCCGCGGTCAACTCGATGCTGCACGACAATGCTCGGGCGGGCCGCTACCTCGAGGAGCTGCTGTCGGGGCTGGGCGATCGGGTGCCGCGGCCGTGGTCGGGTCACGTCGCGTGGCTCATGCGGAGGGTCGCGCACCACCATTCGCTGCGCGGGCATCACGTCGAGGCGGAGCGCCTGTGCCGACGGGCGCTCGAGCTGGTCGGCGATGCGCCCGGGGCCGATGACAACTCGGTGCGCAGCCTGGTCGACGACCTGGCCTGGGTGATGCACCACGGCGGCAACTACGTCGAAGCGGAGCGGCTGTTCCGCGAGGCGCTCAGCATCCACGAGCAGTTCCGCGACGTGGCGCTCGAGCTGGCTCAGCGACCGCGGCCGGGGGCCAAGCCGGGGCGCTCGCCCTACCGCGAGCCGGGCCCGGCCACCGCTTCCACCACCGGAGGTCTCGATCGCGCGGTGGCCTTCAGCCTGCTCGGCCTCGGCTGGACGCGCTACGAGCGAGGCGACTACGGCGAGGCCCAGCGCTGCTTCGAGCGGGCGCGGCTCATCGCCAAGCGGCTCTCCAACGGGACCCGAGGCGAGGCCAAGGGCAACGGCGGGCTGTGGCTCGAGGTCCTGCGGGCCGTGGCCGCGGTGGCGGTGACCCGCGGCGAGTACGACGAGGCCGAAGCGCGCTACGAGCAGGCCCGCCACTTCAACGCGACCGACGAAGGATCGATCCCAGACGCCGCGCTGCTGGTGGACATGAGCTGGCTGGCCCGGTGTCGCGAGCGCTGGGACGAGGCCGAGGCCATGGCCCGCCAGGCGCAGAGCAAGGTCGACGAGTCGAGCGAAGAGATGGCGACCATCGCCACCGCGCTGCACGAGAGCATGGCCGAGCTGCGGCGTCGGCAAGGTCGGGCCCGCGAAGGGCAGCGGCACATCGGCACCGCCCAAGAGCTGGCGTCGCGTTGCCTGGGCGTGGAGCACCCGCGCATGGCCAGCATCCTGGCGGTGGCGGCTCGTCTGCACGTGCAGCGCTCCGAGCATCCCGAAGCCGAGCGATGCGCTCGCCGGAGCCTGGCGCTGCTCGAGTCGGGCGTGGGCGCCGAGCACCCGCGCAGCGCCGAGGCCTACCTGGGGCTGGGCGAGGTGCAGCTGGCGCGAGGGCAATGGACGCAGGCCGAGCACAGCCTGGGCCTCGCGCTGCGGCGACGCGAGCGGGCGCTCGGAGTCGAGCACCCCGAGCTCGTGGATATCCTCGAAGCCCAGCAAACGTTGCTACGGAGCATGGGTCGCGAGGACGAAGCTCGCCCCGTCGCCGACCGGCTGGCCCGTCTCCGCGCCTGCAGCGAGCCGCCAGCGCGGACCGCTGGCGGTGATAGCATCCCCGCCCAGCCATGAGCGTGATCGAATCCCAACCACGGGGCCACCGACGTCGATGGCCCCCGGCGACCGCGTTTGCGGCATGTCTGGTCCTGCTCGGCCTCGGTGGCCCGGGATGTTCGAAGCAGGACGAGCCGAAGCCTTCCGAGGCATCGTCCGCTTCGAGTCCGGCAGCCAAGCCCGAGGCCCCGCCGCCCGCTCCCCCCGTACGGGAGCCCTCGCTGCTCGACGGCATCATCGATCGTGCCATCGAGTCCCCGCCCGACGGTGGTAGCACCTACCGCGTCGATGCCTACGTGGGCGCCATCGTCACCGAGCAGCTCCGCGGCAGCCCGCTGCCCTTCACCGCCTGGCGCAACGACACCGGAGACACGGCGCAGCCCGAGGCCGGCTACCGGGTGGGCCCGCTGCAAGCCGACGACCTGTGGACGCGCCTGGGCCTGAAGGAAGGCGACATCATCCACGAGCTCAACGGGGTGTCGACCAGCGACGAGGACTGGATCGCCCAGGCCATGGATCGCGGCGAGAACCGGGTCACGGTCAGCATCTTCCGCGACGACGTCACCTCCGTGCTCAGCTATCGGCTGATGGGAGGCATGGCCTGGGAGGGTCTGCGGCTCTCCTTGGCCCCGCCCGCCCAGATGGTGCTGGCCGAGACGCCCGAGCCGGAGCCCGAACCCGAGCCGGAGCCCGAGGTCGCCGAGCCCACCACGCCGCCCCGCGGCAGCGGTAGCGGCGGTCGCTTGCCTCGTCGTCCGCCCGCTCCGCCCAAACCGTCGAACTCGGGGGGCTCGAGCAGCTCGGGCGGCTCGACGCCGCCGAGCTCGGGCAGCGGGTCCCGATACCCCCGGGGCACCAAGATCGTCGCCAACTGCACCAGCGACACCCGCTGCACCCTGAAGAAGGCCTACTTCGACAGCGTCGTGCGCAACCCGTCGAAGCTGCAGTCGCAGGCCAAGATCGTGCCCGCCATTCGCAACAACGTGCATAGCGGGTACAAGCTCAACAACGTCAAGCCCGGCAGCGCGATCGACCAGCTCGAGTTCAAGTCGGGCGACAAGATCACCCACGTCAATGGCCGCGACCTCACCAACGACTTCGAGGCCATGCAGGTCTACATGAGCTTGTCCAGCACCCGGCGGTTCAAGGTCCGCTATGTGCGTGGCGGCTCCGCCCGCACCAAGACGATCGACATCGTCTAATGGCACGCCGTCGACGCCCCAAAAAGCGCGGTCGCCTGCGCGTTTTGTTTCGCGTGGTGCTCGTGCTGGCGGTCATCTCCGCCGTGCTCGGGGGCATCGGTGCCGGGGTGTTGGCCTTGGTCGGGATGCCGACCTACGAGGCGCCCTCGGTCAGCTTCGAGCTGCAGACCAGCCCCGAGCACGTCGCCCGCGGCAAGCGTCTGGTGAGCATGCTGTGCAATCGGTGCCACTTCGACGGCAAGACCGACACGCTCAGCGGGCGCTCGCTCGACGACATCACCTCGCGGCTCGGGGACCTGCGCGCGCCCAACATCACCCGCGACCCGGAGTTCGGAATCGGCTCGTGGACGCCGGGCGAGCTGGCCCTGCTGCTGCGGACGGGGCTGCACCCGAAGACCGAGCTGCTCATCATGCCGCCGGTCATGCCGCGCTGGCCCAAGCTCGCCGACGACGATCTCATGGCGATCGTGGCGTTCTTGTACTCGGACGATCCCTGGGTCGCGCCCACGCAGTCGGAGCCCGAGGCCACCGACTATTCGCTGCTGGCGACCCTGCGCTCCTGGGTCACCTGGTCGCCGCTGTCGTACCCGCGCACGCCGATCGAGGCGCCGTCGCGCGACGGGCTCGAGAAGTACGGGGCCTACCTGGTCGACGACGTCTTCCACTGCGCCATGTGCCACACCGACGACTGGACGGGTCAGACCGGACCGGAGCTGCGCTCGCTGTCGAGCTACATGGAAGGCGACGTCATCTTCCTCGACGTCAACGAGGTGATCCTCCGCTCGGCCAACCTCACCCCGCACGAGACGGGCCTCGCGGGATGGACGGGCGATGCGATGCACAGGGCCTTGGTCGAGGGCTTCGACCCCGACGGCAACCTCGTGCGCTGGCCGATGCCGCGCTACCCCGGGCTGTCTCGCTCGGACTCGGAGGCGATCTTCGCGTACCTCCAGACGGTGACCCCGGTCGAAAACGAGTGGGACCCGAGCCCGCCGTACCGCATCATCGGGCGCAAGGCGGCCCCGGGGCGGCACCTATACATGACAAACGGGTGCCACTACTGCCACGGTGACCGCGAGAAGGGGCACGAGGGCCTGGCCGATCTACGGGGCATCCCCGAGGAGCGGGCCACGGTCGAGGCGTGCACCGCCTTCGTCAAGAATCCCCGCGCGGCGGATCCATTTCATCCGATGCCCGCGTGGGAAGGGGTGATCGCCGAAGACGAGTACCCGGACCTGTGCGAGTACGTGCTGTCGCTGGGAAAACGCGCACCGATCGGCAAGTAAACCCGCGGGGTGGCTCGTCTACCGGGCAAGAGTTGTTGCCACGACCACCGCGGCGATCGGCCGCCCATCGGCGACGTTCAATAACGAGAAGAGGCATCCACGGGGGTGTACGCGGCCGATCCTGCCGATCGGCGAAGTTGGCCGTCGGGCGATCGCTCGACGCGCGCACCGATTTCGATCGATCGTCTAAGTGTTTGAAATGACGTAGCCTTCGGTTTCGGTACCTCGCATGCACATTACGCAGGCATGCTCGCCACCAGCCCCCGAACGCGCGTGAGTGACAAGGCCTCCGATATCTCCGATTTTCAGCTGCTCGAGCAGTGGCGCGGAGGCGATCAACGCTCGGGGGCGATGCTCGTGTCGCGGTACATGGCCGTGCTGAGCCGGTTCTTCCGCAACAAGCTGCGCAACCCCGACGATGCCAACGACCTGGTGAGCGAGACGATGCTCGCCTGCACCAAGGCCCGCGACATCATCGAAGAGGTCGACTTCCGCCGCTACGTGTTCGGGGTGGCCTTCAACCAGCTTCGCAAGCACTACCGCCGTGGGGTGAAGCGGGGCCGCGAGCACGACGACTTTTCCGACATCTGCGTGGGAGAGCGGGACAACCCCGCCTCGCCGGTCACCCTGATGGCTCGCCGCGGCGAGACCCGGCTGCTCGTGCGGGCCCTCCGTCGGATCCCGCTCAACCAGCAGCTCGTGCTGGAGATGTCCTTCTTCGAGGGCATGAGCGCCCCCGATATTTCGGAGATCATCGATATTCCGACGTCCACCGTCTACACCTGGCAGCGGCGCGGCAAGCTCCGCCTGGCCGAGGTGATGCGAGAGCTGGCCGACGATCCGGCGCAGTACGAGTCCACGATGTCCGATCTCGAGTCCTGGGCCGCCCAGGTTCGCGCCCACTACTCGCGACCGGCCGCTTCCGCATAGACTCCACCTGATGGTGGACGAGCGGACGCCGGCCGGAGTCTCGACGTTGCCGGGCTCGGAAGAGCCCCTGGCCGCACCCGAGGGCGTGGGCCTGTCCACCCTCGATCACGACGCCGCCCTGGCCAAGGTGCTCGGGGGGATGTTCGACGCGGACGTCGTGGCCGAGATGGTCATGCCCGGCGTCGGGCGCTTCGAGATTTCTCGGCGCATCGGATCGGGGGGGATGGGCAGCGTCTACGAGGCTCGCGATCCCGAGCTCGATCGTCGCGTGGCGATCAAGGTGCTGCACGCCGACGCGGGCGCGCCCGACCGCTTGGTGGAGGAGGGCAAGGCCATGGCCCGCCTCAACCACCCGAACGTCGTCACCGTGCACGAGGTGGGGCGCTCCGACGGCCGCATCTTCGTGGTCATGGAGCTGGTGGAGGGAGACACCCTCCGCCGCTGGCAGCAGGCGCGCGAGCGCTCGTGGGGCGAGCTCGTCGAGATGTACCAGGACGTCGGGCGCGGCATCGCGGCCGCGCACCAAAGCGGGCTGGTGCACTGCGACCTCAAGCCCGACAACGTGCTGGTGGGCGACGACGGGCGCCCGCGGGTCACCGACTTTGGTATCGCTCGGCTGCATCGCCCTGAGCTGCGGGTCACCGACGACGGGTTCGACGAGGACGAGGCGGTCGGCAAGAACCAGACGCGGCTGGCGGGGACGCCCCGGTACATGTCGCCCGAGCAGTACTCCGGGGGGGTCATCGATCATCGCGCCGACCAGTTCGGCTACTGCGTGATGCTCTGGGAGGCGCTGTACGGCAGCTCGCCCTTCGCGGCGACGAGCGTGGCCGCCCTGGCCATCGCGATCACCCACGGGGACATCGAGGCGCCGCCCTCTGGGAGCGCGGTGCCGCCCTGGCTGCGGCGGATCTGCGAGCGCGGCTTGTCCCCGGACCCGGCCGAGCGCTGGCCGGACATGCCCGCCCTGCTCGAGGCGCTGGCCGCTGGCCGGGGCCGCGCTCGACGACGACGCATCGGCTGGGGGCTGGCGGCGGCGGGGTTGCTCGGGGCCGCGGGCTACGGCGCGCACCAGCTGCGCCAGTCGCAGATCGAGCAGGGCTGCGAGAGCGAAGGGGCGGCCATCGAAGAGATCTGGGGCGCCGAGCGGGCGGCCGAGGTTCGAGCCGCGATGGTGGAGGTCGGCGGCGAGCCGGCGAAGAGCACCGTCGATCGCGTGGAGCGGTGGCTCGACGAGCGGTCGGGGCAGTGGCGCGAGGTGGCCACCGAGACCTGCCTGGCGCGCGAGCTGAACCCCTCGACCGACACCGATACGCCGGAGCGCATCGCGTGGTGCCTGGCCGATCGCAAGGCCGAGCTCGAGATGACCGTCGAGCTGCTGCGCGAGCCCACGCGCTCGCTCATCGAGCACGCGGTGATCCTCGCCAGTCAGCCCTTCGACATCGAGGGGTGCACCGACGAGGCGGCTCTGTCTCGCATCGAGCTGCCGCCGCCAGACCAGCGGGAACGAGTCCGCGAGATCCACCGCGAGCTGATGCGGTCGGAGTCCACCGAGGCGGCGGGAGACCGAGCCGCGGCCGAGGCCATCGCGGCTCAGGCCCTCGAGGACGCGGAGGAACTCGGGTGGCCGCGGCTCGAGGGCAGGGCGCGCGGGACCTTGGCGTCGACCCTCGTGCAATCGGGACGCACGGACGAGGCCCGAGCGGTGACATCGGAGGCGTACTTCTCGGCCGTTACGCAGGGCGACTTGCGGACGGCCAAGTACGCGGCCGAGCGCATGATCTACATCGAGGGCGAGCTGCGCGGAGAGCTCGAGCCGGCGCAGCTGTGGGCGCGGCTCGCCGACGTGTTGATCGAGCAGCTCGGTGAGCGGGGGACGGTGGGGGAGGTCTATCGGCTCGTTCGCTTGGCCGAGGCGCTGCGCTTCAAGGGACGTCGGGACGAGGCGCAGCCGCTCATCGAGCGCGCCCTGGAGATCACCGCCAATACCCTGGGCACCGAGCATCCCCGCTACGTCTTCGTGCTCGGGGCGCTGTCCACCAACTTGCGCGAGCGAGGCCAGGTCGACGAGGCGCTCGTTCACCTGAAGCACGAGATCGAGATCAAGGAGCGGGTCTTCGGCCCCGACAGCCAGCAGCTGGCCACCTCGCTGCTGGGCCTCGGCGCCGCCCACAGCCAAGCGGGACGCAACGCCGAGGCCAAGGAAGCCCTCCAGCACGCCCACGAGATCTTCCTGCGCACGGTCGGGCCACAGAGTGGTCGCGTCGCGTCGGTCTTGCTGAACCTGGCCGGAGCCGAGCAGGCGCTGGGCAACGAAGACGAGGCCATCGAGCTCCTTCGCAAGGCGCTGGCCGGGTTCGAGCGGGTGCTCGGGCCGCGTCACATGCGGGTGGGCATCGCGCTGAACAACCTGGGCAACGCGCTCAAGGACGCCGGGCGTCACACGGAAGCGCGGGATGCCTTGCTGCGGGCGCTCGAGATCTTCGAGACCGAGCTGGAGTCCGACTATCCCCATGTGGCGTTCGTGGCCAACAACCTGGGGGAGCTGGAGTCCGTACTCGGCAACAAGAAGACGGCGGAGAAGTATCTCCAGCGCTCGTTGGCCATTCGTGAGCGCGAGCTGGGACCGGAGCACGTCCGCTGCCTCAATCCTCTGGTCGCGCTGGGCAACATCCGCCTCCATCAGGGAGACATCGAGGGGGCGCGGGCCTTCGCGGAGCGAGCCGACACGATTGCCCATGAAAGCCCGCCCTCTCACCGCATGCTGGCGACGATGCTCATGGCCAACGTGGTTGGGCTCGAGGACCCGGAGCGAGCGCGGGCACTGGTGCTGGCCCTGCGCGAAGAGTCGGTGAATGCGGGCGCCGACGGCACGGTCGCGGTCGAATACGCCGATAACTGGCTGGCGGATCACCCCGCGCCGAAGTGACGCTTCAGGGGACCCAGGGGTCGCTGGGGTGCGCGGCGCGGTGCTCCGAGCGACCGGCCTCGATCGCCTCGAGTCGCGCCTGCAGGCCAGGGAAGCGGGCTCGAATGTGCTCGGCCTGGCGAGTCAGCCCCTCGGCGTCACCGCGGGCGGCGAGTAGCTCGGCTCGCAGGAGGGCGGCCTCGGGCTCGAGGGACGACCCCAGCCGCTCGAGCACGTCGAGGTCGAGCGTGCTCAGCAAGGCTCGCCGATCGCCGAGGTGACGAAGCAGCACGTGATAACGCAGCGGATCGTCGCGGCGCAGAGAGGGCGGGCTCGGGTCCGCGGGCGGTAGCGCGGTCCAGCGGCCCCAGGTCCGCACCTGATCGAGCTCGGGCTTCAGCGCGGCGAGCTGGGCTTGCTGTGGTGGGGTGGGGGCGAGCAGCTCGATGGAGACCGGCGGCTCGGCGTCGGTGGGAGCGGCGATGAGCTGGTCTTCGTCGGCGTAGCGGATGCGCAGCTGGTAGGGACCGGGCGCCAACCCTTCGGGCAGGGCGATCGACGCGTCGAAGAGCAGGCGCCGCTGCTCGCCCGGGCGCAGGTCGAAACCGAAGAGGCCGAGCTCTTCGTCGACCATGGGGTTTGCAGCGCGGTGCGCGGCCGGCTCGGTCTCGCCGCGGCGGGTGAGCGTGACCTCGACCCCGGCCAGCGAATCGAGGCCCGGCAAGGGCAGGCCGTTGACGCTCGCGCGCGAGTCCTTGGCCTGTACGGTCAGGCCGACGAGGAGCGGGAATCCGAGGACGTGGGTGGGGGCGACATCGACCTGCTGCACGCCGACTCCGGTTGGTTGCGAGGGGGCCGAGCCGTTGGAGGCGGCGGGGGGCGTCGCGGGGGTCGCTGCTCCGCCCCCGTCGGTGGACGCCGCCCCGTGGCTCGAGCACCCCGACAGGGCGAGGGCGAGCATCGTCCCGAGTGTCGCGAGTCTCATGGGGTGGGCCGATTCATGGTGCGAGCGAACTCCAGCTCGCCGCCCGTGGTCTCGAGCTGGGTCATCCACCAGCCGAGCCCCGGGTAGTTGCTGCGCACGGCCTGCACCTGGGCGGGTGCGGCGGGGTCGACGAGGGCATCGAGCAGCTCGGCCTTCCACGCCGCCGCGTAGGGGGCGTACAGCGGGTCGGGCGGGTCGAGCAGCGCGGGATCGAAGTGCTCGGGCGGCACCGGGCCGAACTTCAGCTGCCGCACCGTCTGGAGGTACTGAAGCCCGGCGATGCCGTGGGTCGGAGGCTGAGTGCGCGGGTCGTCGACGATGCTGGTCCCGAGCGCCGCCGCCCACTTCGACCACGAACCCGCCGGCCGAAGCTCGGGCGCCAGCGTGTTCCACCGTTGCGACTGGGCCTGGTCGGGCTCGCGGATCTCGAAGGTCGCGCTGCGCTCCTGGGTGCGCATGTCATCGCCATCGTAGTACAGCGACAGCGTGTAGGTGCCCGCGGGAGCCGAGGCGGGCACGACGTCGGCCAGATCGAGCATGACGTCGCGAGGGTCGTGAGGTCCCAGGCGAAACAGCGGTGAGCCGAGATGGTCGTCGGCGATGGGGCGGGCGACCCGGCGGACCAGGAGACGGCGCTCGTCGTCGGCCGACTCGAGGGTCAGCCCGATCGCGTCGGCCCAGTCGAAGAGCGTGGGCAGGGGCAGCTCGTTGATGCGCGCGGCTCGGGGCACGGGCGCCAGCGAGAGCGTGATGTGCATGGGAAAACCCAGCACGTACACGGGCTGGGTGGTGAGCTCGAGCAGCTCGACGCCGGCTTCGGGCACCACGGGCGGCGGAGACTGGGCCTGGTCGGACATGGTGGCTCACCAACCCAGGGCTCGGAGGCCGCCGTTGTCTTCGAGATGCACGCGTCGCACCTCCTTGAGGTGGCGGCCGCACATGTTGGGGCCGATCTGGCCGCTCGTGCCGGGCGTGGGTTGCCGGGCGGCGTTGAGCATCCAGACGTTGCTGTAGTTGAGGTGGCAGGTCTGCTGGCGCGGTGTTCGGTAGTCGAAGTAGCCGCACTTGTGCGGCATGCCGAACGCGTGCACGAACTCGTGGGCGAGGGTCTGCACGACCTTGGCGGTGTAGGAGCCGTGCGGGAGCCCGGTGGTTCGGTTCCGATAGGCGCCGTGGTGGGTGAACACGATGGTGCGCCCCGCGAAGAACCGACCCGCGGCGGTGTTCTCCGTGGGGCTGATGCCCGACGTGTAGAAATCGCCCGGCTCGGTGATCGTCGCGTGCACCGTGTTGGGCATGCCGTAGCCGGGCGCGGTGAAGTTCGTGCCGTCGTAGCGACCTCGGGGATAGAAGTACAGCCGCGTGGCGTAGGCGTGGGCCAGCGAGCCATCGCCCGCCGTGAAATCGGGCTGGATGTCGTGGGGCTGGATGCGGATGCGGGTCTTGGGCGTGCCCGAGTCGTCGAAGGGCACGGCCGAGCGCACGCCGAACCCGACGGTGGTGGTCCCGAAGCGCAGCCGCATGTAGTCGGCCGTGGGGTGGGTGCCGGGGATGTCGAAGTACTCGTAGTTGTTCACCCGCTGGAGGGTCACGTTGCCGGCGTAGAGCTGATTGCCGCCTCCGCCCGGCGGCAGCGGGTAGGGCATCATCGCGGCTAGGAGCAAGAACCAACCCGCGTCGTTGGCGTGGGTGAAGTTGGCGTTGAGGTAGGCCCCGGCCTGCGTCGACAGGCCGTTGTCCGAGGTGGCCAGCGGGTCTTGATCGGCCAGATCGGCTTCTTGGTGGAAGTTCAGCTCGGCGCGGGCCTGCTCGAAGTAGGGCGGGATGTCGGCCACGGGGATGTCGAGCGCGCTGGCCATCTTGCGGTACTCGACGTCGATGCGGTGGAACATCGTGATGATGCCCGTCTGCGCGTCGAAGACCTCGACCCCGGCGGCCGGCTCGATGGTGGCCCGAACCACGAGGTTGTCGCCCGCGACGTTGGGGCAGTGAATGACGACCTTGCTCTGGTCGTTGGTGATCTCCGTCTCGGCCTCGGTATCGGAGATCACGGTGAGCGTGTGGCCGCCCGCCTCCTCCCAGCGCGGGTTTTGATCGGGAGTGCCCTCGTTGTCGTTGGGATTGGCCCCGCCCGGAGCCGCCCCCGGGTAGTCGTTGCCATCGATATAGGGCGCCCATTGGCGGTGGACCTCCGGGTCGTTGTCGAACTGATCGTCCGGGTCGAGCAGGGTCCAGCGGATCTTGGTGTCGGGGGGCAAGGCGCCGCGGCGCGGCACGACGTCGACCGTGACCTCGATGCACTGCACGTCGCGCTGGTAGTTGCCCGCCAGGTCCATGTTGAGGAACGCCCGCCCCAGGTGGTCTTCGCTGCGATAGCCCGGGCATGGCTCGCTGCGCTTGGGGTTGGTGACGCCGGGGGGTACAAAGCCGGGCTGGTAGAGGCCGCGGATCTCGGAGAATTCCAGCACCACGGCCGGGCGCGCGCGCAGGGTGGCCTGGGCTCGTTGTCCCGCGCGATTGGCCGGCACGCGGGCGCCTGCCCGAGCGGGGGGCACACGCCGGGTGATGACCTGGAACTCGACCTGCGTGTTGGTGCCTTCGGTGCGGGTGCCCTGCAGCCAGGGGGGGTCGACGGTGGTCTCGATGCGCGTCAGCGGCACGGGGGCATCGTCGCCGCGGTCGTCCCACAGCTGGATCACCACGGGAATCGCTTCGGTGGCCTCGGCCTCGACGTCGACGGTCCACGGCTCGCTCTGCCCGGTGAGGTCGAAGTCACCCGCGGCGGTGATCAGGCTGCTGCGGCCGAGCGCTCGCGTGCCGACCTGCCCCAGGGCGTAGACCTGCTGGGTGCCTGCCAGCAGGGCGGCCGGGATGCCGACCAGCTTCGTGATGTTGATGGTGACTAGCGATTCCATGGGCGTGATTCGGGCCTAGGGAGCGTCGTGGGCGGCGGCCAGGGCGTTCTGCGTATCTTCGTCGTAGTCGCCCGTGGGATCGAAGCCCTCGAGCGACTGGAAGCGGGCTACGGCCTCGCGGGTGAGCTCGTCTTCTTCGTCGGCGGGCGCTCGGAAGTCGATGGCCAGGTTGCGCAGGCGCTCGCGCGCACCCACGAAGGTCTCGATCTCACCCAGCGGCCCGAGGCTGATGTCCCAGGCGAACACGCCCTGGGTCTCGGTGTCCTGCACGTGCAGGTCGGCCGCACCATCGCCCAGCGGCACGTCGTGCTCGATGGTGGAATTCGCGTCGAGGTCGCCGCGGAACACCAGCCCGCCCGCGCGCAGCTGGTACTCGAAGGGGTTGTCGATCTCCATGTCGATGATGACGTGGACCTTGCGGCTCTCGAAGCGACGGACTTCCTTGGCCCGGGCCCGCCACTCGGGGTACTCGGCCGAGCCTCGCGCCGAGATGTCACCGCCGGGGGCAGGGAGGATGCCCGTGCGCCCGTCGAAGAAGAACAGCTCGACGCGTCGATCGCCCTGGTCGTGCTGACCGTCGGCCGCGTCTTCGTCGATCTCTTCGCCGCTGCGGTCGAGCGGGAAGTACTCGCCACAGCCGTGCGTGGTGAGCTCGACGTCCTCGGGCAGCGTGGTCTCGTCGTGGTTCATGTAGTCGCCCACCAGCTGGGCGCGGGTGAGCGGACCGATCGAGCCGTCGTCGTCGAGCTGCTCCCAGTTGGCCGCCCGGGCGTCGGCGGCCAGGGCGTTGTGCCACTGCTGGTAGGAGCGGGTGTGGTTGGCCCCGAGCACCAAGCCGCGCGAGGCGGCCAGCGACTCGATCATCAGGCCGTCTTCGTTGCGCCCCCAGCGTTTTTCGTAGGAGACGCCGGAGTCGTACCACTCCATCCACGCGTCGATGTCGTCCTTGAGGTAGGCCGCCATCGCGTCGGCACGCTCGAGGGAGAGCGTCTCGTTGTACTCGTCGTCGCCGCTGGTGTCGGTGTGGCCGACGAGCAGGAGATCGGCCCCGGGGTGCTCGTCGTACCAGGCCGTCATCGCGGTGAGGCTGGGCATGGCGGTGGGCAGCACGAAGCACTTGTTGGTCTCGAAGAATAGCCCCACCAGCTCGGCCAGGCGCACGTAGGGCTGGATGCTGACCCGCTCGGTCTCGTTGTGCGAGACCCGAAACTGCCGCCCGATGAGGCGCTGGTCGTCGGCCGGGTCGGTCTCGAGGAACACGACGGTGACGTCTTGCCCTTCGATGAGCACGTCGGCCTCGCGATCGGTCACGCGCGGGGCGTTAGTCCATAGGTCGACGGCCGACTCGCGGATCGAGTTGACGCCGTCCTGGTCGGCGAGGCGGACCCACGCGGTCGTGGTCCCGCCCCGGATGTCGAGCACCGCCAGGCCATTGCCGTCGGTGGTGACGCGCTCGGTCTGCCCCTCGTAGTTGAACAGGACGTCGAAGGCCTGGCCGGTGAGGGGGTCACCGAATTCGTCGGTGAACTGGATCTCGAAGTGCAGGTCCTGGAGGTCTTCGGCCGGGGTCGGCTCGGGTTCCGGGGCCAGCTCGCTGAGGTCGACCGCGGGCGGGGGGCTGAACACGGTGCCGCTGAGGCGCGGCTGGGCCCGCAGCACGAAGCCCCGCTGCGACAGCCGCTGCCACAGCTCTTCGGTGTCGCGGGCGGAGAGGGGAGGCGTGAGGTCGGCGGGCAGCGTGCCCGGGCACTCGGCTCGAATCCGCCGCACGAAGGCCGGATCGGCGAAGGCCTCGGCGAGGATGGAGTGCAGCAGCCCGTGCTCGACCCTGGTGTAGCCCGGCGCGCTGGCTTCCTCGGGCGATGAGACCAGGACGTAGCGGAGTCCGTCCCACCCCACGAATTGGAACTGAGCCATGACCGACCCAGCGTACCGTGTGGGTGGGGCGGGGCAACGGGTTTGTCGACGTGCGCGGATCGTGAAGCGCCGAGTGATGGGCGTTAGCGAGCAGGACCATCGTTCCCGGGCCGCGGTGCCCGTTCGTCATGCGGCTGAGTGGCCGGTGTGTGCCCCGTTAGAACCACCGCGCCTTGGCGGTCTCGGCCGCCGTCGTGCAGCCTCGTTGCAAGGCCTGCTCTTGGACCCTGAAAAACTCCTCGGTGCTATCGGGCCCCTTCACCAAGACTTCGAGCGTCTCGGCGTAGCGAGCCTGGAGCAGCTCGGCGTGGGGCGTGCCTGCGTACACGTCGGCGATGCAGCCCACCGCGCGGGCGTAGACGCCATTGCGTACGCGGTACATGGACCAGCCGATGATCTCGACCAGCTCGAAGCGCATCTCGTCCTTCGGGTCTTCGGGAAATTCGATGGTCTGACCGGCGATGGGCAGGTATGCGCGAGGTGGTCGACCGGCGGAGGACGCGGGTATCTCGGCGTCGAGAATGTCGAAGGCGGCGGCAAACGACTCGCGATACAGAAGGCCCGCCGCGCGCCAGATCTTGGTCTCGCGGTGCAGCGCCGGGTCGTCGAGGGCCGCGGCGATCTGCACCGCTTCGTCGGCGAGCGGGAGAATCTCGCTCCACGTATGGGCGTTGTGCAGCAAGCCACACGCGACCATCAAGGCCCCGGCCAGCTCGGGGCTGCCGGGGGCGTACATGCGAGCGTGGTCGATGAGCTGGCGGGCGGCGACGAGGTCGTGGCGCTCGTACTTGAGGATGAAGAGGCGACCGGCGATGACCCCGGGGGCACCCACGGGCGCGTCGAAGAGGCCGCGGTCCAGCCACGCGATGAAGGGCTCCCACCGGGCTTTGCTCTCGTCCCAGCCCTCATTCGAACCGTAGGTGGACAGGCGCCACTGTTCGAGGTCGGGCTGGAGCTCGTACAGGCGCCCGATGACGCCGGCTGGCGCACCCGCATCAGTGGGGAGGTTCTGGACGTAGGCATCCCAGGCCGGAATGTCGCCGCTCAGCATGGCGGGCAGCGGACCGGCGAGTTCGGGCGGGGGCGGCGGGACCTCGACCGGGGGAGGAGGCTCGGCCGGGGGAGGAGGTTCTGCCGCCGGAGCGGGCTCGGTCGCCGCGACGGGCTCGACCGCGGGCGGTGCTTCGGGGGCCGGCTCCGCTGGTGACTTCGTCGCGCAGGCCGTGGCGAGCAGAGCGACGAGTGCGGTCGTATGACGAGTCATGGTCAATCCAGACTTCGAGTTTTGACCGACAATCTCGACGATCGCAACTCGGCTTGTCGGCCGGGCGACGCTAGCCCTGCTCGACGAACGATGTCGCGGCATCGAAGAGTCCGTCGTCCAGATCGCCTTGCAGGGCTTCGGTGCGCTCGCCGATGAGCCGCACCAGCTCCGTACGGGCATGCGGATGGCTGACCCAAAACGAGCGACGCCCGATCACCAAGCGCAACAGCCCCGTCCCGAAGCTGGCCCCGATGTCGGCCCGCAGCGTCTCCAGGATGACCGGCCATAGCCAGTGCAGCTCGGAGCCCTGGGTGATCAACATCTCTAGCTCTCGCACGTCCAGCTGACCGATGGGCTTGGACGTCGCCGTTTGATGGCGGCCGATGAGTCCGCCTCCGCCGTCGCTCGGCTGCGTCGGCGTCCAGCCCTCGAGCTCGGCCAGGCTCCGCGCCAGGTCCACGTGGTAGGGCCGCGCGTAGACCTTGGGCTTTTTTTCTCGCCCGCTGGGCTTCTTGCCGCGGCGCGTTCGCTCGCCCTCGATCCGCTTCGACTTGCTACGTCTCGCCATGGGGACCCTCAGCCGTCGACCACCCTGGTGGCCAGAGCCGTGAGCCCCTGGCGGAGCGCCTCGCTCTCCGCTTCGGTCAGCATCGCCATGCGCCGCCCGAAGATCGACTCGAGGTCCACCCAGACGTCGAGGACGATCTCGTCGAGCACGGCCTCGACCTCTTCGCCGACCTTCGAGCGTGCGCTGGCCGCCCGCATGGGGTTGACCATCGCCTTGGCCCACTCCAGCAGGCCATCGACGGGAAGGTGGGCGTCGGCATCGAAAGGGCGGCTCTCGTCGAAGCGGCAGTCGTCGAAGTCGGGGATCTTGAACTTCACCACCGGCCGTCCCGACGCGGGCAGCTCGACGTCCGGCTTGAGCACGAAGCCCTCCGCCACGTTGCCCGCGAGCTTCGGCAGGCCCAGTCTCGCGGCGACCTTGCTGTCGTAGCGGACGGGCAGGCGCTGCAGCTCTTGTCGGGTGCCCACGCCGAGCCGCGGGGGCGTCATCAACCCGACCTCTTCCGCGAGCGCTTCCAGCTGTCGATGGGCCATGAACACGGCGTCGCCATCGTTCACCCGCAGGATGTCGAAGACCGCGTAGCGCAGGTCGGGCGCGTACCAGATCCCCGTCTGCACTGCGCCGATGCCCGGCAGCGCGGGCACGTCGTCGTGCGGATAGCGGCCGCCAAAGAGCTCGCCGTACAGGAACACGGGGCCCGTGGCGCCGAGCGTCCGATGCACATGCTGCACGCGGGCGCTCAGCTCGTTGCGCAGCATCTGCCAGCCGAAGAACGCCTCGTCCTCCTGAAGCCAGGCCTTGCGCTTGCCGATCTGCACGACCTGCCCATCGGTCGCCACCACCAGCTGCGCCCCGTGGATCTTCTCGGTCGCGACCCAACGCCCGCCCATGACCGCGTCGTCGGCCAGCGCGGTCGGGATCTTCGGGAAGGGGCGATGCTCCATGCCCGGCATTTACCCCGGGTCGGGCACCGGATGCACGCGCAGCATGCCCCGGATGGTCGCGGCGAGCGTGTCGATGAGCTCCGCCTCGAAGTCCACCCGCAGCGGGGCCATCTCGGGTCGCGTGAGCACCTCCGCCACGACCGGCGCGGGGTCGGCCATCTGCCGCAGGCCCACGACCAGCGCGTGCAGCCGCAGCAGCACCTTTGCTCCGCTGCCGGGCGGGAGCCCGGGAATCGCCTGCTCGACGCCCAGCGCCCCTTGGCCCATCTTCTCGAGCAGCATGCGCTTGAAGGAGACGGCGGTGTCCTCGTCGATGTTCTGCTCGAGCACGGTGTGCAGCAGCGGCAGCAGCACGGTGAGCGTGCCTCGCTGCACCAGGTTTTGCGTCACGGCGGTGGCGAAGCGTTGCGGGGCATCGCCATCGGTATCCGCCGGGAGCTGCTCGAGCGCCTCGGTCACCGAGTCGAGCCACAGCGCCAGTTCGTCCTCGAGCGCGGCGAGGAACAGCTCTTCCTTGCTGCGGAAGTACAGGTACAGCGTGCCCTTGGCCAGGTTGCAGCGCCGGGCCACCTCGGCCATGGTGATCCGCTGGTACGGCTGACGCGCCAAGAGCCGGGCCGCCACCGCCAAGATGGCGCGGCGGCGGGCAGCCTTGTCCTCGTCCTTGCGAGCCCGTTGTTTTACGGCCATGGGCGAGCGGGGACTACCCGATGAGCTTGCGCAGCAGGCCCATCTTGCCTTCGTAGGGCGGGTACTTGACCGAGGGATCGAGGAAGTTGGCGGTCTTCATGATGCCCTTTCGGTGCGAGAACACCTCGAAGGAGTGATGACCGTGGTAGGCCCCCATGCCGCTCTCCCCGATGCCGCCGAAGGGCAGGTCGGGGTCGCCCAGGTGGACGATGGCGTTGTTGATGCAGCCGCCGCCGAAGGAGATGCGCTCGACCACCTTGCGCTCGTCGTCGCGGTTGGTGGTGAACAGGTACAGCGCGAGCGGGTTGGGCCGCTGCCGCACCGTCTCGATCGCCTCGTCGAGCGAGTCGATGCGCAGGATGGGGAGGACGGGTCCGAAGATCTCGTCCGCCATCACCGGGTGATCCATGGTGATGTCGGTGAGCATGGTGGGCTCGATGTAGAGGTCGTCGACATCGTGGTGCCCGCCGTGGGCGAGCTTGTCTTCGTCGATGAGCCGCGTGAGCCGCTGGTGGTGCCGCGTGTTGATGATGCGACCGTAGTCGGGGCTCTGCTGCGGGTCTTCGCCGTAGAACTTGGGGATGGTCGCCTTGAGCCGGGAGACCAGGCCGTCGTGCACCGAGCTATCGACCAGGACGTAGTCGGGCGCGACGCAGGTCTGCCCGGTGTTGGTCCACTTGCCCCACGTGATGCGCCGCGCGGCGACGTCGAGGTCGGCCGAGGCGGTGACGATGGTGGGGCTCTTGCCGCCGAGCTCGAGGGTGACTCGCGACAGGTGCTCGGCGCCGGCCTTGGCCACGATGCGCCCGATGTTGGTGCCCCCGGTAAAAAAGATGTGATCCCAGCGGCGCTGGAGCAGCGCTTGCGACGTCTCGATGCCGCCTTCGATGAGTGCGACGAGTTCTTCGGGGAATGCCTCGCGCACGATCTCGGCGGACACGGCGGACGATGCGGGGGCCAATTCAGAAGGCTTGATTAGGGACACATTGCCCGCGGCAAGTGCCCCAATTAGGGGCGCAAACAGCAGTTGCACCGGGTAGTTCCACGGGCCGATGATCAGGTTCATGCCCAGCGGCTGATAGTGGATGTAGCTTCGCGAAGGCGCGACGGCGATGGGCGAGAAGCTCGCATCGGGCTTCATCCACTTCCCGATGTTGCGCAAGGCATGCTTCACCTCAGCCGTTACGTAGCCGACTTCGGTGACATAGGCTTCGGCCGTGCCTTTGTGCAGATCGGCATGTAGCGCATCGAGGATGAGCTTTTCCTTCGTTTGGAACGCATGAAGAAGCGCTCGCAACGACTCTTCACGCGAGCTGCGTGAGAGGGTCTTTCCCGCCTCGAAGTGTTTCTTTTGCGCTTGGTACAGTTCGTCGACTCGGTCGGTGAGAGCCTGACCGTGAAGCTCGGGGGGACCCGCGGGAGTGGTGACCTTGGAAGCCGGAGCGGAACCGTCCATGATGTAGGGGAATGTAAATGACCAAGGGTCACCTGTCAATGCGGTTGGACCCTGCGTGGCTTCACATGAGACTCTCGAAGACATCGTGAAAAGCGCACCGCGCCGGCACGATCCCGAGGGTTCGAGGGCCGCAATCCTTGATTCGGCCGAGCGTCTGTTCCTGGCGCGTGGCTTTGCCGGCACCTCGATGAGCGAGATTGCGAAGGCGTCGGGCGTCACCAAGAGCCTGATCCACCATCACTTCGGCTCGAAGCAGGCCTTGTGGCGCGAGATCAAGCGCCGCCGTTTTGCCGGCTATTTCAAGCAGCAGATGGCGCTATTCGATCGCGGTGGTCCCAGCGCCGAGCTGCTGCGCGAGTCGATGCAGGTCTACTTCCAGTTCCTGCGCGACAACCCGGACACCGTGCGGCTGATGTCGTGGTTGCAGCTCGAGGGCGATCGCGATCTCACGGAGATGGTTCAAGAACTCCGTGATGCGGGCATCGAGCATGTGCGGGTAGCCCAGGAGATCGGCGTGCTCCGCAAGGACGTACCGGCGCCCTTCGTGTTGATGACCTTCCTCGGGCTCATCAACGCATGGTTCGCCGACCCGTCTCACGACCACGAGCCCGAGACGGCCGCCGAGTATCTCGACACCGCCTGGGCCCTGTTTTCTTCGGGCGTGCTGCGGACTCGAACTCAGTCGGCCTGAGTCCACCGCCAGGTCACTACTTGGTGACCTTGATCGACTGACACGCCTCGAGGATCGTTCGGATCTGCGAGTCGCTGTACAGGCGCCCGGTGGGCGTACGGCAGCCGCTCTTGAGCGCACCGATGGGCTCGAGGTCGAAGTTGAGGCTATGGCCTTCGCCGCCGAAGTACTTGCCGTGCTGAATGACGTAGCCGTCGCCCTTTTCGGTGATCTTGGCTCCGTCGAGCAGCGAGTCGCCGGCTTCGATCTTCTTGATGACTTCGGCCGTCTCGAAGATCGTGGCGACCTCGACGGCAAAGACCTTCTCGTCGGTTGCCACCGTGAAGCCGCCGGGCTTCTGCGAGAAGGTGACGCCCTCGGGGAGCTTCATCTCGATCTTGGTGCCTTCGAAGCCGGGGAAGAACGAGCTGACCTTGGCCGTGATGTCCTGCGAGACCAGAGTCAGGGGGGCTTCTGCCGCCTTCTCGGGCTCGGGGGCTTTGTCTTCGGCCTTGGCGGCATCACCCGACTTGGCTTTGTCGTCGGCCTTGGCCGACTTTTCGGGCGTGGCCGACTTCTTCGCCTCCTTGTCGCCGTCGCAGCCGGCCACGGAGAGGAGGAGTGCCACGGATACGATGGTGGTCAACTTGGTCATGCGGGGACAAAAGACGCACCGTCCCCGAGGTTGTCGCGCAGCCGATGTAGAAAATCATCGGACGGGGTGTACGAGCCCCAGGTTGGTCCGTTCACCACCACGTAACATCACGAAGGGTCGATCTTCGAAGTGCACGTCGCCCATGCCGTCGTGCTGCAAGACCTGGACTTTGCCCATCGAGTAGCCGCTCGGTCCGCTGTTCATGTAGTTGACGAAGAGCCGATAGGGATGGCGACGCGGCTGGTCGATCTCGAAAGACTCGGGGCCGAAGCCGGTCCGTACGTCTGCAGAGAACTCGCCGCCGAGGCCGACGGGCTGGGACGCGGACACCTGGACCCCGTCGGCATCCGAGATGAGCAGGTCGATGTCGGTGGCGTCCGTCTCCCAAGTGAGCACGAGCCGCATGGACGGCGTGTCGGCTTCTCGGGTCCCCAGGTCGTGGAGCTTGTCGCGGATGGCAGCCGTCTCGGCCGGCCGCTGCGCCATCCATACCGAGCCGATGAGCCCCAGGTCCTGGCGCATCAGGTCGGGCACACCCTCGAAGCGACCCTCGGGGTAGGGCCGGTCGATGCCCGCCGCGAGGACCTCGAAGGCCTCGTCGGCGTGCCCCTGGCGGAGCAGGGCCATGGCGAGGTTGCGGTGGCTGCTCGGGTGGTCGGGCCGCTGCGCGAGCGCCTTGCGGTAGGCGTCCACGGCCAGGTCGAGCGCCGCTTCGTCGAGCGACTCGAGGTGTGCCGCCGCGCCCCGCAGCATCTCGGCGCGCGAGGGATACAGGTCGATGACGGACCCGTAGGTCCGCGCGGCGATGTCGGCTCGCCCCACGTGCCGGGCCACCTGCCCCAGCGTCAGCAGGGCCAGCAGATCGGAGGGGCTCGCTTCACGCCACGCCCAGGCTCGCGCCCACGCCCACTCCGTCTTCCCGCGCCCGACGGCCTCGAGGATCTCGTTGCGGGCGTTGGCCCAGGGGTCCGGCGGCGTCGGGCTTCCCTCGAGCAGCTCTTCGTCGTCGAACCACCCGTGCGGGGCACCGTCGTTGGGGCGGAAGACCAGCGTCTGGGTGATCGTGGTGCGCTCGGCGTAGGAGCCGGATACGTCGAAGCGCCAGGTCTCGATCTCGTCGTTCAGGCACTGCAAGAACTCTTGCTCCTCCAAGCCGGTCTGGCGGACGCGGCGGATGTCGACGGCCTTGCCTTCCCGGTCGAGCTTGAATTGCACGGTGAGACGGCCCCGGAAGTAGGGGTCCTCGAGCAGCTCCGTCCAGAAGCAACCCTCGATCTCTCCCCAGTGCGAGCGGATTTCCGAGCGGACGGGGCGTCGGCCCATCGGGCCCTCGACCTTGGTCTTGCGGAACAGGACCCGCGCATAGCGACGCTCGGTGCGGCCGCTGAAGTGGGCAGCAGCGGAGTGGGAAATGTTGGCGCCTTCGATCGTGAACTTCGACTCTGCGCCCGTGGTCCCCGCCAGGCTGATCCCCACCGAGTCGTGACTCGCGGTGGGCGTGGCATCGACGATGGTGGTGAACTCGCGCTGGTCCATGTCGATGGTTGGCGTCTCGACGAATTCCTGGACGATGGTCGCGCCCACGGTCCCGTAGGCAGGGTCATCGACCGGCGGTGGCGGCGGAGCGGCGGCAGGGGCCTCGGCCGGGACGTTCATGCGCTCGTTCACCATGTCGTCCACCGTGGGCCGCGGGCGGCGAATGGGCGTGGTGACCAAGCGAGTGTCGAGCCTGGTCGTCGTGCGGCTCTCCAGGGGGCGCGCCTCGACCCTGATGACCCGCCGGAACTCGTTGTCCGGGTTGATGCGGAAGTTGGCGCGGAACTTGGCCCCGCCCGGCAGCTCGACGACCTTGGAGACGTCGGCCTGACCGGACAAGACCTGGATCGTGTAGGTGCCCGGGGGAAGGTCGCGGAACGCATAGATCCCGCGGTCGTTGGTCATGGTCTCGCGATGACCCTCCAGGCAGGCGCACTGCAGCACGACCAGCGCCTCCATGCGCTCGTTGGTCTCGGTATGCGTGACGACCCCCGAGATGGAGCCGAAGCCCTTGCGCGACGGCGGTCGGCGGGGTGGTCGCGACGGCAGCTCCTCGACCTCGACGGCGGGCTCGATGTACCGCGACAGCGCTTGGACCCGACCGTCGCGGACGACCATGATGTCGCTCAGCGAGCGTCGCTCGAGGCCGAAGCGCTCGTAGTCGGCCTCCGTCTCGAGCACCAACAGCGCGGTGAAGTCGTTGAAGATGCGGTGCCGGACCGACAGTTCGATGACCGTGTCTCGGAGCGATCTCCACTTCGTCTCGTCGGCGATCGAGGCCAGCGTGCTCACCAGCCCCTCGATGCGTGCGCTCATCCATGCGCGGGAGACCAGCGGCGAGGACACCTCGTGCAGGGGAATGTCGATCGAGCGATGCAGAGGCCCCGACAGCTGGACTTCCATCGGGTGGCCTTCGGGAAGGTCGGCGTGCACGAGCACGTGGTCGCCGGGCTGGACGCCATCGAGCACGGTGGGGCTCCACCAGCGGGCCCCGGGAACGTCGACGCGGAGGCCGTCGAGGGCAGGCCGGAGGAGGCGCTGCACGGCACGCCCGAGGTCTTCGGAGGGCTCGAGCAGGACCCCGGAGTCGGGGAGCGAGCCGGTCACCAGGCGGCGGAGTCGGGCGTCGTCTCGTACCGAACCGACGACCAGGGCATCGATGCGGCGCAGCCCGTGGCGGCGGAGCTGGCCGAGCTTCTTGCGGAGGTCGGCGTTCGAGTCGGGCCCAGCGGAGATCAAGCCGTCGCTGACCAGGAGCACGCGGGGGTGCTCGCCCTCGCTCAGGCTGTCGAGGGCCGCACCCAGGTTCGAGGCTCCGAGAGCACGTCGGCGGTGCAGGGCCGCGAGTTCGGCCGCACCCATCCCCGCCAGCGTGCCCTGATAGATGTCGACCACGCTCTGATCGAAGGCCTTGATGTCGACCTGGGTCGTGGCCGACTGGCGGGCCAATGCGCGGAGCAGCGCGCCCAGGCCATCGATGGTCGCGTCGAAGTCGAGCGCGCGAGAGGCCGAGGTGTCGACGAGCACGGTGAGCCGCTCGAGGGGCTGCGCCGGGCCGAGCTCGCGCCCGGCCAGGGGCTCGATGCGCGCGATGACGTGCTCCTCGTCGCGAATGCCCATCGTCGACGCGCCGTCCCGTCGGATGACGAGGTCTTCGGTCGGGACCTCGTACTCGAGGTGTCGCCCTTGCTCCCGCGGGGGCTCACCCGGGCGATGGACGGTGGAGTTCAGATCGAGCCGCTCGAGCTTCGGTAGGCCCTCGAGCGCGAGCCGGTAGGGCGTGGTCGGGTCGGGAAAGGTCTGGGTATAGGTGAGCAGCAGTCGCTTGCGCTCGAACGGCGCGATGGGGAACACGCGGGCCCGGAAGCGATTGCCGGTGTCGCGCTCGAGCAACGCCGGGTCGCGATTCATGTGCAGGAAGACCTCGTAGGTCCGGCGTGCGCGCTGCTTCTCGACGATCTCGGCCTCTTGCCACCGCCCGCCGATCTCCATGGCGAAGCGGGTGACCCGGGCGCCCGGCGGGAGCTCGACCGTGAAGCGCCCCTCCATCGTCTCGCCGCGCGGGTTCTCGAACGTGAGCTCCAGCTGCGTCAGCGCCAGCGGGTCGCGGATGATCGCCTCCGCTTCGAGCGAGACGAGGCTCAGGCCGGTGCCGTCCGAGGCGGTCAGCGAAAACGGAGGGGCCCCGACCGGCTCGAGCTCGGGCTCGGGCGCGGGTGCGGGGCGGCGGGGCTCGGACGCAGACTCGGGGACCAGCGGGGTCAGGTTCGGCTCGATGCGGCACGAGGCGAGCACGATCCCGAGCAGCAGCCACACGAGTCCGAAAGAAGGGACGACAGATCGAGCCATGAAAACTCCCGCGGGGGCGGGCCGCAGTGCGACCCCCCAACGGGGGGCGCGAGCACCGGCTTACACGTCGTGGGACAAAGGGCAGAAACGACGACGCCCCCCAGCGCATGCGCTGGAGGGCGTGGGGTCGAACCGCGCTCCCTGGCTCAGAAGGTCGGGGGCGGAGGCGGCGGGCAATTGACGCCAACGATCGTGATGTCGTCGATATTCCAGCCCGAGCACGTGAAGACCGCTTCGTTGCCGAGGTTGTAGCCCACGCGGATCTGGAGGTTCGGGTTGGCAAAGGCCGCGATGTCGAACTGCTGCAGGGTCCACTCCGGGTCCTCGATGCCGGGGGAGGGCCCCGTCTCCCAGATGGTGACCCAGGTGGCGCCGTCGTAGACCTGCACGCGGTTTTGCATGTAGCGGGTGTAGTCGCTGTTGAGCCAGCGCCAGAACTCGAGCTGCAGGTAGCTGAAGCCGTCCGCGTCGATCACCGGGCTGGTGAGGTAGTAGAAGTCGTGCAGGGTCTCGATCACGTTGCCGCCGATGACCGCCCCGGCCAGGCCGTTGTCGTCGGTGGGGGTGTGGTCGAGCCCGGGGTCGCCGTTGCCACACGAGCCGGGGGAGGGGCTCGCGATGGCGGCCCCGATCTCCCACTCGGGGTCGAGGGTCCAGCCCGCGTCGTTGTCCGCGAAGTCCTCCTCGAAGATGATGCCGCCGGGGCAGAACACGCAGCCTTCGAGGCACTGGGTGAAGGTGTTGCCGTCGTCGCACTCTTCGCCCGCGGTCACGTTGAGCAGCGCGTCGCCGCAGACGGGGGTGGTGCAGTCGATGTCGCAGGTCCCGGACTCGCCCGAGTCGTCGCAGTCCTCGCCCGAGGTGATGTTGGTGATGCCATCGCCACAGGTGGAGATGCTGCAGTCCGCGTTGCAGCCCGCCGACTCGCCACCGCCGTCGCAGGACTCGCCCGCGGTGAGGTTGGTCGTGCCGTCGCCACAGGTCACCAGCGTGCAGTCGGCGTCGCAGCTCGCGCTCTCGCCCGAGTCGTCGCACTCCTCGAGGGCGGTGAGGTTGGTGAAGCCGTCGCCACAGACCGCGGTGGTGCAGTCGGCGTTGCAGGCGACCGACTCGCCCGAGTCGTCGCACTCCTCGCCCGCGGTGATGTTGGCGAAGCCGTCGCCGCACTCGGCCGGCGTACAGTCGGCGTCGCAGCCCTTGGTCTCACCCGCCTCGTCGCAAATCTCGCCTGCCGCGGCATTGAGCGTTCCGTCGCCGCACTCCACGAAGGTGCAGTCGTCGTCACAGGTGGGTGAGTCGAGCCCCTCGTCGCACAGCTCGCCCGCGTTGGGGTTGTACAGGCCGTCGCCGCACTCGGAGAAGGTGCAATCGTCGTCGCAGGACAGAGACAGCCCGCCGTCGTCGCACTGCTCTCCGGCTTCCACGTTGGTGACGCTGTCGCCACACATCGCGCTCGTGCAGTTGTCGTTGCACAGGTCGCTGCGCCCCGCGTCGTCGCAGGTCTCGCCCGCGAGGTTGTTGACCGTGCCGTCGCCACACTCGGCCGCGGTGCAGTCCGCATCGCAGGTGGCCGACTCGGCTCCGTCGTCACAGCTTTCGCCGGCCGCCGCGTTGACGATGCTGTCGCCGCAGGCCGCCGCGGTGCAGTCCGCGTTGCAGGTCTCCGACTCGCCCGCGTCGTCGCAGGCCTCGTCGCCTTCGATCATCCCGTTGCCGCACATGGGCTCGGGCGGCGCGTCGCCGGTCGAGTCGTCGTCGGGCGTCGCGGCGCTCGTCGATCCTTCATCGGGGCCCGTTGTACTGCCCGTGGTGCCCGACGTGCTCTCGTCGGAGGCATCGGTCGTCAGGGTGGGCGTGTCGTCGGCGGGGCAGCCACTGAGGGCCAGCGCACCGAGGATGGAAAGGCTCAAGGAAGCGGGGATCCGTTGAATCGACATCGAGACCTCTTCAAGGGGTAAGCACCAACTGCGGCTGTCGCCGAGAATCGGAGACGGCCCAACGCGGACGACGGTATCACGTGCCGATCCGTTGAACGTTGGACAACGACATGCCGACGGGCTCGATACGAAACGACAATCGACGTTTGGGCGGTCGAAGAATTGTCGATCGATCGATGTTCGACGCCGACGTGCCGACAATGTCAGTTTCGGTCGCTTTGACGCGTGGCAGAATCGAAGGTCGGCGAGCCTGCCGCCTTACGATTCTACGACGTTGCGTTTTTTCGACGAACCGTTGCTCTACGGTTTCCTAGGCCTCGCCGCGATCGCTCAGCCACGTGTGCACTTCGGCGTAGAGGTCTCGGGTGGCGGTGCCGCCGGCCGCGAAGGCGTCGCGGGCGAGCTTGGCCAGGTCGAGCATGCGTTCTTCGTCGCGGCCGAGGGCGTGCAGGGTCACCGCCATCGCAAAGCGGACGCGAGCCAGCTCCGCAGACGTGGCCCCGTGCGAGCGCAGCAGGGCATGGGCTCGCTCCAGCGCTCCGAGGGCGGTCGGTGCTTGATCGAGCGCGAGTTGGCACCGACCGAGGTGCGCCAGCACGTGGCCCGTCTCGCGAGGGGGACGACGCGACTGCGCCTCGTAGATGGCCAGCGCTCGGCGGTGACACTCGAGCGCCTCTTCGTACTCGCCCTTGTCCTGCAGCGCGGCCCCGAGCGAGTCGAGGATCGACGCCACCGCCGGGTGCTCGGCCCCGAATTTCATCTCGCGAATCTCGAGCGTGCGTCGGTAGGCGGAGATGGCCGCGTCGTGCTTGCCTTGCTTGGCGTAGACCTTGCCGAGGCTGTCCATCGTCGCGGCGAGGTTGTCGTAGCTGCCGCTGAACTTGTCCGACGAGCTCCGCTTCACCGGCACGGGGGCGTTGGGATCGCGCTTCGAAACGCCGCCCGAGGAGCCGCTCGATCTCGCGGGGTCGCGAATGGGTTCACTGACGCTCGAGTCGTCGTTGTAGCTGTAGCGAAAATCGAGCGTCGCCGACTGGCCGATGCGAATGCGGTCACCTTCGCGCAGGCCTTCCGCGTGGATCCGTCGACCGTTGATGTAGGTGCCGTTGGTCGAGTCGAGGTCGACGAGCTTGGCGCTGCCGTCCGCGTCGCGAATGATCCGAGCGTGGCGACGCGAGACGCCGTCGTCTTGCAGCTGCACTTCGAGGCTAGGGGTTCGACCGATGAGGCTCGTGCCCATGCCGACCTGGAAGACCGTTCCGACGGACTCTCCGGTCAGGACGGTGAGGTACGCGGGACCGGTACGAGGGCCTCCCCGTTGGGATCGCGTGCGCTGGATGACCGTCGATTCATCTTGACCCCCCTTCACTCCCACCAGGATATACGGGTCCGGCGCTGTCGAGCCCTCGAATTTGAAGGAAGGACCCACAAATCGCGCGATCGGCGGGTGAAGGCCGGCTCGTCGGGTACGATCGCGCGCCATGACCGACCTGAGCGGACGTTCCACTCGGACCCTCGCGTGGTTGGGCGACGTGGAATTCGAGCGCGAGGTTCGTTATCGCCTGGCGCGGCGAGGCGACTACCCCACCGATCGCCTCGACACGATGAAGACCCGCATCGTGCGGGCCGAGGCGCAGGCGGAGCTGCTCGACAGCGTCCTGCCCCTGCTCCAGCCCGATGAGCTCGCGGTGGTGCAGCGAGGGCGCAACGCGGCGCCGACCGGTTCCGCCCGTGGGGCGCGACGCAAGACCGAGGCCTACCGCGGCGCGACGGCCCTGGAGGCTCTGGTGGCGGTGTGGTGCTTCGACGAGGGCGAAGGTCGGGCGCGCTTCGAGGAGGTGCTCGGAGCCCGCCTCGAGGCAGCCATCGACGCAGCCCTGGCCGCGGACGCCCGCCGACCCAGACGCGGCTGAGCACGACGCCCTTCGAAACGAAGAAGGCCCGCCGATTCGGCGAGCCCCTTCGTGATGGGCCGGGTGCGGCCCGGTCTCAGGCGGCCTGCTGCTGCGAGGGCAGCAGGTGGGCGTTTTCCTCGGGCTCGGAGCCGGCCTCGTAGATCCGCTTGGGCGGCTCGCGAATGTCCCAGACCAAGCCCACCACCGACAGTGCCTTGAGGGTGTAGTAGGCCATGTCGACCTCCCACCAGAAGAAGCCCTGGCGACAGGAGTTCATGTGGTGGTGGTGGTTGTTGTGCCAGCCCTCGCCCAGGGTCAGCAGCGCGAGCACCCAGTTGTTGCGGCTGTCGTCGCTGGTCGCGTAGCGACGCTTGCCCCACACGTGGGCGAGCGAGTTGATGGTGAAGGTGGAGTGCCACACCACGAAGGTGCTGAAGAAGAACCCGATGAACAGCCCCCACACGCCGAGGGCCATGAAGCAGGCGACGCCCAGGATGATGGGCGGAGCGAGCCACAGCTTCTCGAGGATGACGAGCTCCGGGTACTTGGTGAAGTCCTTGACGCGCTTCCAGTCGAACTGGTCGTTGTGGTCGTAGATCCAGCCCGCGTGCGAGTGCCAAAAGCCCCAGCGGATGGGCGAGTGAACGTCGCGGTCCTCATCGGAGTGCTTGTGGTGGTCGCGATGGTGAGCGGCCCACCACAACACGCCACGCTGCGCCGTGCTCATGGCCAAGAACGCGAGCAGGAACTGGAACACGCGGCCGGTCTTGAAGGTGCGATGCGAGAAGTAGCGGTGATAGCCCGCCGTCACTCCGAACATCCGCGCCCAGAACAACACCAACGCGCAGATCCACGCCGAAGCGGGAGCGCCCATGAAGATGCCCGCGATGGCCCCGATGACGCCGAGGACCTGAACGGCGAGGAAGGGCGTCATGCCGGCCCACTCGTAGTCTTTCCACGTTCGAGCCTGACGACCACTTTGACGCACTGGCGGTGCAGACGGGATCTCGAGGATCTTCATCAGGGGGAGCATGGCTCGGCTTGGCCCTCGTGTGGGTCATTGCTCGGTCGAACTTGGTCATGGTTTTGTCACGGACTTCTGGACCGTGAACGGCCTTGCACGGTGTTTCGTGCGGTTGCTCGCGAAATTGAGCGAGCTTGCTACACTGCGAGGCCCCCACGTGGCCGCCGTGCCTTCGCCCCCCAGCCTCGAATCCGAATCGCTCCGCGATCGGCTCTACATCATCATCTTCGAGGCGGAGACGCCTTGGGGAAAGCTGTTTGATGTCGCCCTGTTGTGGCTGATCATCGCCAGCGTCGTCACCGTTGCGATCGAGAGTGTCGACACCGTCGCCGAGCGCTACGGCACGCTGCTGCGAGTTCTCGAGTGGCTCTACACGGCGGCCTTCACCGTCGAGTACGGCCTGCGCATCTACTGCGCCCGCCGCCGTTTTCGCTACGTGCGATCGTTCTTCGGCGTCATCGATCTTTTGGCGCTGCTGCCTACGTATCTGAGCTTGGTCTTCACCGGGGTGCACACCCTACTGGTCATTCGTGCCCTGCGGTTGCTGCGAGTGTTCCGGGTGCTCAAGGCCGTGCGCCTGATGGGCGAGGCCCACAGCTTGCTCTCCGCGGTGCGGGCCAGCTTGCCGAAGATCTCCGTGTTCGTCGGCACCGTGTTGGTCACCGCTCTCATCGTCGGCGCCGCGATGTATCTCATCGAGGGTCGAGACGCGGGCTTCACCAGCATCCCGCGCGCGATGTACTGGGCCATCGTCACCATGACCACCGTTGGTTACGGCGACATCGCCCCGGTCACCGAGCTCGGCCAGTTCTTGGCCGCGGTGTTGATGATCATGGGCTACGGGGTCCTGGCCGTGCCCACGGGCATCGTCTCCGCCGAGATCGTCACCCACGATCGCGACGACCACGAGACCGTCGACCCGGAAGAAGAGCACGTCGACGACGACCACGAAGCCGTCTGCCACGCCTGCGGCGCCCACGGACATCCCGAGGGCGCCAACTTCTGCTACGTCTGCGGTACCGCGGTCGACTAGCCGAGCGTCGAACGCCGCTCCCGTGCGTCGGAGCGGCGTCCTTCATGGGTGGTGGACGCTAGGGCGCGATGGCGCCGAGCTTGTAGCCACCCGTGGCGCCGAGGAAGCCGCGGCTGGCTTGGGCTCGCCAGTCGCCCGCGCCCAAGGTGTACGAGACGCTGCGGTAGCCGGGCAGGATTCCGGTGTTGCCCCAGACGTCGCCCGGGTCGTCGTTGTTGTAGAGGTAGTGGCTCATGCCAGGCGAGGTGCCGCCCGTGATCGAGTAGTTGCACACGTGCGAGACATGGCCCGAGGCATCCACGGAGGGGGTGTTCTTGTGCCACGGGAAGCTATTGCCGAACGAGCCGCTGAAGTACCACTTCCAGTTCCAACCCAAGGAGTCGGCGAGGTCGTCGAACCAGGGGCCGTCGGAAGCGTAGGCGCAGCTGGTGGCGTACTCCCAGCCGACGGTCGAGCGAAACTGCATCGGCTGGGTGCTCAGCGTGCGCGGGGCATCGTCCGTGACGTCGCCGTGGTGGAGGCGAAGGGCCTCGGGAGCGGCCTGCTGTGGGGCGAGCGTGGCGAAGATCTCGAGCGGCGTGGCGTGGTGCTGCACGGCGAGGAAGGTCAGCGCGGAGGCCTGCTCGGCTGGGCCCACCTCGGACACGACCAACTCTCCGCTGGCCAGCTCACGGAATTCCACGGCCACGCCGCCATCGAGTTCCACCCGCGCCACGAGGTCGGTCAGGTCTTCGGTCTTCTGCTCTAGCGCGTCGACATCGGAGGTGCCGTCTTCCGGGGCATCACAGGCGACCAGAGCGGTCGATCCGAGGGCAGCGGCGATGAGGGACTGGAGGGCTCTAGTTTTGTTCACACCCGTCTCGTGCCCGACCAAACTGGGCCGGATCACGGGCTCGTCGAGAAAATCGGTGGTTGCCTCGCGTTTGTCGATCCGTGCCGAGGGGGCGCGGGCGCGATTGTGCGCGACGAGCTCGCGACCGCTCGTCGACACCCAACCACCGTCCGTCGATGAGTGGCCGCCCGATGCTTGCTGCGTCGGCGTCGCTGCTTCATCACCACTTCATGTTGCATGGCCTACTCGCCCTCGTCGTCGCCTGGAACCCGGAACTGACCACACGAGATGTGCTGCCGTCCTTCGGCGGCCAGCAGGTGGAGACCTGTGGTTTCCCCAGCGTGGTGGCGGTGGCCGACGACGTCGATGCGTACTGTAGCGGCACCCTGGTGGCGCCCGATGTGGTGCTCTTCGCCGGGCACTGCATCCTGGAGCTCGGGGACATCCCGCCCACGCGCATGCTCTTCGGTGAGAGCGTGACCGCCCCGGCTCGGTCGATCCCGGTGACCGATTGCGCCTACCACCCCGAGTTCACCACGCCGAACCAGCAACCGAACCACGACGTGGCGTACTGCCTGCTGGCCGAGGCGGTGGAGGACGTGCCCATCATTCCCATCGCGGCCGGCTGTGAGCTCGAGGGGCTGGTCGAAGGCATCGAGGGCACCGCGGTGGGCTTCGGCGCCGACAGCATCGAGGGCTCGGGTTTCGGGCTCAAGCGTCAGGTGAGCTTCGAGATCTCCGAGGTCGACACCGCGGACGGGGGGCTGTGGGGCATGGGGGCGGACCAAGACACGCAGGGGATCTGCGGAGGCGACTCGGGGGGACCGCTGTTCGCCCGTCTCGCCGATGGTCAGCTGCGTCTGGTCGGAGTGGCTTCGCTGGGCAGCTGTGGAGATGCGCCCGCCGGCCTCAACGATTCGGGCTACGCCATGGTGGCGCCGGACATCGAGTGGCTCGAGAGCGCGTCGGGACGCGACCTGACCCCGTGCTTCGACGGCGACGCGTGGGCGCCGACGGAGGCCTGTACGGGCTTTGCCCTCGATCCCGAGATCGCGGCTGGGACCTGGGAGCGGGGCTGCATCGGTGGCGGGCAGCAGGTCGACGTGCAGACCTGCGCCGAAGCGGGGGCCGATGAGAGCGGCGGGCCGGGCGAGTCGTCGGGAGGCGACGATGCGTCGGCGTCGACCTCGGGCGGCGACGTCGGGGAGCAGAGCAGCACGGGCGACGGCAGCAGCGACGGCACGGGCTCGCCTCAGGCCGAAGGCGGCGTGGGCACCGAGGGCTGCAGCTGTCGTAGCGACACCGAGGCTCCGTCCGCCTGGTGGATGCTCCTGCTATTGCCCGTCGTCCGACCCCGCCGTCGGATCCGAGTCTTCGTCTAGGCGGATGCGGTACTTCACGAGCCAGTCTTCGAGCTGAGCGAGCGTCTCTTTGTCGTCGCGCTCGATGAAGGTTCGCTTCGCCCGGCGAGCGAGCTGCAGCGCTCGCGGACGGTCGTGCCGGGCCCCCGGCTGCATCAGGACGCGCGCCATGAGCAGCTCGAGCTGAGCCTGGCGATCGGGGTGGCCGTTGGCCTTGCGAAGGATCGCCAGCGCTTGCTCTGCTCGCTCGAGGGCCGCGTCGAGGTGCCCCTCGTCGGCATCGAGGGTGGCGAGCTCCTGCAGGCTGCTGGCGGTCATGAGGTTGTCGGCGCCCAGGCTCTCCTGCCGGATGGCCAGGGCATCCTCGAACAGGGCGCGGGCGGAGCTCAGCCGCTTACGCTCGTACTCGATCTTGCCCAGGTTGTGGATCGGGAACGACAGCGTGGGGTGCCGGGAGGGCAGGGTGGCTCGACCCACGCGGATCGCCTCGTTGTAGGCCCAAGCTCCCTGCTCGTCGTCGTCCCGCCCGCGATGGGCGGCCCCGAGGTTGATCAACACGGGCAGCAACGAAGGATGACTGGCGCCGTGGCGCTCGACGATGCGGTCGTAGGTCGCCTGCAGCAGCTTGGACGCGCGCTCGTGGTGCCCTTGGCTCACCAGCAGGCCGCCCAGGGTGGAGCTGTTGGTGGTGTCGTCGGGATCGATGGCGACCACCAGCTCGAGGATCTCGATGGCTTCCTGCCGATTGCCCTGCTTGGAGAGCACGCTGGCCAGGCTCTGTCGCGCGGCCAAGGTCCAGGGGTGTTCGGGGCCGAGGCTCCGCTGACACAACGCCACCGCTTCGCGAGCCGCGTCGAGGCCCCGGTCGAGCTTCCCCAGGCTGGCCAGCAGCGTCGCCACGTTGGTCAGCGCGCGCGCGACGGAAGGATGCTCGGGCCCGCGAACCCGACGGACCCGCTCCAGCTCGCGCTCACTCCACTCCAGCGCGGTCTCGTAGTGCCCCTGCTTTTGCTGCACGGTGATCACCGCCGAGCGATGCGTGCCGATGCGAGGGTGGTCGGGGCCGAACTTCGTCACCGCCAGCTGCAAGGCCGTGTCCGCGTGCCCCTTGGCTTGTTCGTAGTCGCCGCGAGCGATGGCGATGAGCGCCTTGGCGCGGTGGTAGCCCGCGGTGTCCTCGAGGGCGGGACCCTCGGTTCGCGTCGCGTGCATGCCCGCGTGGGCCAGCCAATCGGAGGCGATCTCGGGGCGCTGCAGCAGGTTCGCCTCGACGCTGGCGATCACCATGGCGAGCCCGCGAAGCTCTCGGGTGTCGCCCAGCTCTCCCCAGGAGAAGTAGCCCCGACGGTAGGCATCGACGCCCGCCTGGTAGTCGCCCTGGCGCACCAAGATCGCACCCTGGGCGGTCTCGAGGCGGGCGATGGACACGGTGTCCCCCAGGGCTTGGGCGTCCGCGAGCGCGGCATCGATGCGAACGCGGGCGGCGGGGATCTGTCCGGCACGCCACATCATCTCGGCTCGGACCGCCTCCTCTCGCAGCGCGATGGCGCGTTCTTGCTGAGACCCGGTGGGCGCTCGCCAGGCGGAGAGGAAGGCGTCGTCGGTGCAGGTGTCGACGGCGGGCAGCGAGTACACCGAGGTGTCGGACTCGATCACCACCTCGAGCTCGGCCTCCGAGAGCACGGAGATGAGCGATTGCAGGGCGGCCCGGCGCTCGGTCAAGCAGCTGGTGGCGGCGGCACCCCGCTTGGCGTCGAGCTGGTGGTCGACCCGCTGTGCTTCGCAGGTCGACAGCCGCGTGTCCTTCCACTCCTGCACGTAGTCGTCGATGCCATCGCGGACCCGGTTCCAGCTCTCGCTGGCAAAGGGCATGTCGTGGGACAGCAGCGCCTGCTCCACCCGTTGGCGGGCGTCGTCGTCCCAGTCGGCATCGATCGCGGCGCTCTGGGTGGCGCACTCGAGGCGGGCGCGGTTGAGCGTCCAGGCTCGCGCGCCCCACAGCCCGGCCGCGAGCGCGACGGCCCCGCCCGCCAGCAGCCACCGTCGGCGTCGCCGCGATGGATCGGCCTGCAGCGCGTCGAGCAGCGCGAGCATGGACGCATGCCGCCGCTCGCGTTCGGGTCGGAGCCCGACGAGCAGCACCCGCCTCAGCCATCCCGGCACCGAGCTGCGACGCGGCGCTTCGCTGATGTCTCCGGCGATGACGTTGAGCACCAGCTCCTCGTACGAAGCACCGATGAAGGGGCGCTTTTCGTAGAGCGCCTCGTACAGCGCGACACAGAAGCTGAATTGATCGGAGCGAGCGTCGAGCGGGGTGCCTTGCAGCTGCTCGGGGGACATATACGCGGGCGTCCCCATGATCGCGCCAAGGCGCGTCTGCGTGGTCGCAGTGGGGTCGCCGATGGCCCCGTCGCCGTCCTTGGCGGAGCGCTCGGGCAGCGCCTCGCCGCCCTCGAGCGGTCGCACCAGGCCGAAGTCCAGCACCCAGACCCGCCCTTCGGCGCCCACCATCACGTTCTCGGGCTTGAAGTCGCGGTGCAGCAGCTGGGCCTGGTGCGCGGCCCATAGCCCACGGCCCGCCTCGATGAACACCTCGAGGATGCGCTGGGGATCGCGGGGCTCCGCCTTCAGCCAGTCGCGCAGCGTCTGACCTTTGATGAACTCCATGGCCACGAAGATTTCGCGCTCGTGCTCGCCCACGTCGTGCACCGCGGCCACGTTCGGGTGGGCGAGCTTGGCCATGGCCTGCGCTTCGCGGACCAAACGCTGGCGGCCCTCGGTGCCCGCCGGATCGCGATGCGGATGCAAGACCTTCAGTGCGATCTTGCGATCGAGCTGCGGATCGTAGGCGGAGTACACGACCCCCATCCCGCCCGCGCCCAACGTGCCGAGGATGACGTAGCGCCCGACTCGGTCGCCCTCTTGGCGCGGCATGAAGAAGTCGCGCGACGACGGCTCGGAGTCGGGGCCCGCGATCGTCGCTTGCATCGAAGGCCGCGACGGCTCGGGCGAGTCTGGGTCGGGGGCGGACAACGGCCCGACCCTAGCAAGTCGCGGCCGGCGGTGCGCCCGGGGCGCAGACCGCGAAATCAGCCGTTCTTTCCGCCTTGACGGTCTCTACGCTATAGCGTATTTGTTTTTCGCCATGATTGACGGGGCACCGAATCTCGGCGCGGCGATGCGCCGACGGCGAAAGGCCAAACAGCTCACGCTCGAGGTTCTGGCCGAGTCCAGCGGGGTCAGCGTGACCATGCTGTCCGAGGTCGAGCGCGGGGTGAAAAACCCGACCGTGCGGCTGGCCTATCACATCGCCCGTGCCCTGGGCTGCACCCTGACCGACCTGCTCGAGGACGAGGAGCGGCCCCCCAACAACCTGGTGCGCGCCAAGGGGCGGCGGTGCCTGCTCGACGAGGAGTCGGGGGTCGAGCGCTTCGGCCTCACCCACGAGCTGATGCGGCCCGGCGTGGAGCTGGTCTGGTACACGATTCCGTCGGGCTCGAGCGCAGGAGAGATGGTGCCCAACCGGCCCGGGGTCGCCGAGATCCTGACCGTGCTGCAAGGCACGCTGACGCTGCGATTGGGCGACGAGGTCCACGAGATGGGGCCGCGCGACACCATCGCCTATGGCGCTCAAGTCATGATGGAGTACCGCAACGAAGGCGACGATCCCTGCGAAATCCTGCTGGTCTGTGATCGCGGAGGTCGCCCATGAGCCGTCGCATTCGCGTGGTCGACAGCCACACCGAAGGTGAGCCGACGCGAGTGGTGATCGAGGGCGCGCCGGACTTGGGTCCGGGCACGGCCCGCGAGCGAGCCGAGCGCTTCCGCCTCGAGCACAATGGCTTTCGGACCGGCCTGCTCGGCGAGCCGCGTGGGTTCGACGCGATGGTCGGCGCGCTGTTGCTGCCGCCCAGCTCCGAAGACGCGGTCGCGCAGGTGCTGTTCTTCAACAACGTCAGCACGCTGCACATGTGCGTGCACGGCATGCTGGGCGTGGGCCGAACGCTCGCCCACCTGGGCCGCGTGGGCGCCGGGGTGCATCGGGTGGAGACCCCGGTGGGCGACGTGTTCGTCACCCTCGACGAGCAGGGGCGGGCCTCGGTGGAGAACGTGCCCAGCCGTCGCGCGACCAAGAACATCGAGCTGCAGACCCGCGATCACGGTCGCGTGGTCGGTGACGTGGCCTGGGGCGGCAATTGGTTCTTCTTGGCGCACGAGCACGGCCACGAGGTCAGCTCGGGCAAGATTCCCGAGCTGACGGCGCTGAGCTGGGACATTCGTCGGACCCTCGAAGCGCAGGGGATCACGGGCGACGATGGCCTCGAGATCGATCACGTCGAGGTCTTCGGTCCGCCGCAGCGCAGCGATGCCGACAGCAAGAATTTCGTGCTGTGCCCGGGGGGCGAGTACGACCGCTCTCCGTGTGGCACGGGCACGAGCGCCAAGCTGGCGTGCCTGGCCGCCGACGGCCGCCTGGCGCCGGGTGAGCAGTGGCGCCAGGAGAGCGTGATCGGGAGCGTATTCGAGGGCAGCTATCGTCGGGTCGAGCGTGGCATCGTGCCCACGATCCGCGGCGGGGTATGGATTACCGCCGAGACCACTCTGATCATCGAAGACGATGATCCCTACGCCGAAGGGATCGTGTTGTGACCTCCAATTACGATGTGGCCGTCGTCGGGGCGGGCATCGTAGGGGCGGCATGTGCCGAGCGTTTGGTCCAACGAGGTCTGTCGGTGGTGATCGTCGATCGAGCGTCGCCCGCGGGCGGGGCGACGGCGGCGGGCATGGGGCACCTGGTGGTCATGGACGGGAGCGAGGCTCAGCTCGAGCTCACCGCGATGTCCCGGCGGCTGTGGGCGGAGCGCGTCGGGCAGCTGCCGACCGAGGTCGAGCACGAGCGCTGCGGCACCCTGTGGGTGGCGGCGGACGACGAGGAAATGGCGGAGGCGGAAGCCAAGCGGCAGGCCTACGAAGACCACGGCGTGCCGGCCGAGATCCTCGATGCGGCCGCGCTCGCGGAGGCGGAGCCCCTGTTGCGCGACGGCCTGGCCGGGGCGCTGCGGGTGCCGGACGACGCGGTGCTCTATCAGCCCAATGCCACCCGCTGGATGCTGCAAAACGCGGTGGACGGCGGCGCGACCCTGCACACGCACGCGCCCGTGCGCTGCGTGGGGGACGGCCGTGTGGAGCGAGCGGACGGCTCGACCATCCACGCCGAGCACGTGGTGGTCGCGGCGGGAGCCCATAGCGCGGCCATGCTCGAGACCCGCGATTTCGACGAGGCGATTCGCCCTCGCAAGGGCCACCTGGCGATCACCGATCGGGCTCCTGGGACCTGCCACCACCAGCTGGTGGAGCTGGGCTACATCAAGAGCGCCCACGGCAACGACGCCGAGTCGGTCGCGTTCAACCTCCAGCCGCGTCGCACCGGGCAGATCCTGGTGGGCTCGTCGCGGCAGTACGGGGTCGATCACGATCGGGTGGAGCCCGAGATGATCGGGCGCATGCTGGCCCGCGCGCTCGAGTTCATGCCCGCGCTGGCCGACATCGCGGTGCTGCGGACCTGGTCCGGATTTCGCCCGGCGACCGACGACGGCATGCCGCTCATCGGAGCGCTGCCCGACGACACGCGCACGCTGCTCGCGGCGGGACACGAAGGGCTGGGGATCACGACCTCGCTGGGGACGGCAGCGCTGGTCGAAGCGATGGTGATGGGGGAGGCACCCCCGATGTCGGTGGCGCCCTTTGCCCCGAGTCGGGTGTTGGAGGGCATGGCCCATGGCTGAGCGGCTTCGCATTCGCATCGACGGGGTCGAGCACGAGGTCGCGGCGGGCACCAGCGTGGCCGCCGCGCTGTGGAACGCGGGCGCACGGGGCTTTCGGCGCTCGGTGGGCGGCCAGCTCCGCGCACCCCTGTGCGGCATGGGCACGTGCTTCGAATGTCGCGTGTCGATCGACGGCCGCGGGGGGCTTCGCAGCTGCCAGACGACCTGCCGTGAAGGCATGGAAGTGAGGACCGCGGATGCGACGTGAAGCAACCGAGGTGCTCGTGGTGGGCGGAGGCCCGGCCGGCTTAGCCGCGGCAGAGGCAGCGGCGACGGCGGGTCGCCGGGTCTGCATGCTCGACGACAACCCCGCGCTGGGCGGACAGATCTGGCGTCGAGACACGCGCAACGCCGAGGCCCGCGGCAACCAGCACGTCGATCGCCGACGCGCTGCGCTGCTCGAGGCGGGCGTCGACATTCGCTCGGGTACGGCGGTCGTCGATGCCCACGGTCCCGATGCGCTGTGGGCCTACGACGGCGACGCGCTGACCCAGTGGCGAGCCGATCGGGTGATCCTGGCCACGGGAGCCCGAGAGCGCACGCTGCCCTTCCCCGGCTGGACGCGTCCCGGCGTGTTCGGGGCGGGCGGGCTGCAGGCGCTCAGCAAGGCGGGCCTGGAGGTCGAGGGTAAGCGCGTGGTGGTGGCGGGCACGGGTCCGCTGCTGCTGGCGGTGGCGACGAGCTTGCAGCAGCGGGGCGCGAAGGTGCTCGGGGTGTTCGAGCAGGCCTCGCACGCACGCTTCGTTCGCTTCGGCCTGGGTCTGTGGGCTCAGCCGGCCAAGCTGCTGCAGGGCATGGCCTTCGGGGCTCGCCTGCCGCTGCGCCTGGGCTCGTGGATCGCCCGCGCCGAAGGGGATCCCGCGCTGACCCACGTCGTCGTCTGCAATGCCCGAGGCCGCGAGCGAACCCTCGAGTGCGACCTGGTCGCGTGCGGCTTTGGCCTCGTCCCCGAGACCCGCCTCGCCCGCTTGTTGGGCTGCCGCGTCGAAGACCACGTGGTCGTCGACGAGCTCCAGCGCACGGACGCCCCCGGGGTGCTCGCGGCGGGAGAGCCCTGCGGCGTCGGTGGTGAAGACAAGGCGCTATGCGAGGGCCGTATCGCGGGCCTGGTGGCGGCCGATCGCGCCGACGAGGCTCGCCCCCTGCTGGCGCAGCGCGATCGCTACCGTGCGTTCGCCCGCCGCATGGCCCGGGACTTCGCCCTGCGCGAGCAGCTGCGCGAGCTCCCCGAGCCCGACACCCTGGTGTGTCGCTGTGAAGATGTCCCGCTCCGTGCTCTCAACGGATTCGACCGAGCCCGCGCCGCGAAGCTCGGGAGCCGTTGCGGCATGGGGCCCTGCCAAGGCCGCGTGTGTCAGCCGGCCATTCGTTTCTTGCTGGGGCACGGCCACGACCGGCCGCGTCCTCCGCTGGTTCCGCTACCGCTCGGCGTGATGGCCGAGCTGCAATCCATCAACCAAGGATCTTCGTCATGACCGTCGTCTGGAATGGCATCATGCCCGCGATTACCACCCCCCTTCGCGAGGACGGAGGAGTCGACCACGACTTCCTCGTCCGTCACGCGCGATGGATGGCCGAGGCCGCCAAGGCCACCGCCATCATTCCCCTGGGGTCACTCGGCGAGGGGCAAACCCTCGTCTTCGAAGAGAAGCAGGCCATCATCAAGAGCCTGGTCGATGGCCTCGACGGGCTCGCGCCCGTCGTGCCCGGCATCGGCGAGGCGGCCACCCACCGAGCGGTGGAGCTGGCTCGCTACGCCCAGCAGGTGGGCTGTGGGGGGCTGATGGTGCTGCCGCCCTACGTGCACAACGGGGGCGACCGCGAGCTGCGGGCGCACTTCGACGCCGTGATCTCGGCCACCGAGCTGCCCTGCATGCTCTACAACAACCCCATCGCCTACGGGGCGGACATGAAGCCCGAGGCCATCGCGGCCCTGGCCGAGGCCCACCCCAACCTGCTCGCGGTCAAGGAGTCGAGCGGAGACGTGCGGCGAGTGACCGCGCTCGAGGCCCTGCTCGGCGATCGCCTCACCCTGTGCGTGGGCCTCGACGACATCGTGGTCGAGGGCGTGCGCGCGGGCGCCACGGGCTGGGTCGCCGGCCTCGTCAACGCGCTGCCCGAGGAGTCGGCGCGGCTGTTCAACCTCGCCAAGGCCGGCGAGACGAAGGCCTGCGACGAGCTGTACGCCTGGTTCTTGCCGCTTCTGCGCCTGGACGTCGTGCCCGAGTTCGTGCAGCTCATCAAGCTCGTGCAGCAAGAGGTCGGCATGGGCGACGAGCGCGTTCGCCTGCCTCGCCTCGCCCTGGCCGGGGCCGAGCGCGAGCGTGCGATGGAGCTCATCCGGGCTTCGCTCGCGCAGCGCAGCGAGGTCGGCAAATGAGCCTCGGACGCGGTCAATCGATCGCGGGGGCGTTCGAGACCGGGGTCGGCGAGTCATTCTCGGCCGTCGATCCTCGTGATGGGTCGACGCTCGCGGGCTCGTTCCACGAGGCCACCGCCGACCAGATCGATCGGGCGCTCGAGGCCGCCGCGGCCGCTCATCGGCAGTGGCGGCGGGCTCCGCGAGAGCGTCGGGCTCGGCTTCTCGAAGCCATCGCCGCCGGCCTCGAAGGCCTGGGGGACACGCTCATCGATCGGGCCAGCGCCGAGAGTGGCTTGCCCAAGGCCCGGATCACGGGCGAGTGCGGACGCACCACCGGGCAGCTGCGGCTGTTTGCCACGGTCGTGCGCGAGGGCGCCTATCTGCAGGCCCACATCGATCGGGTCGCCCAGGATCTACGTCGCATGGAGATGCCCGTGGGTCCGGTGGTGGTGTTCGGGGCGAGCAACTTCCCGCTGGCCTTCTCGGTCGCGGGGGGGGACACCGCCTCGGCTCTGGCCGCGGGGTGCCCGGTGGTGGCCAAGGCTCATCCCGCGCACCCCGGTACCTCCGAGCTGGTGGCCGAGGTCATCGCCAAGGCGGTGGCCGAGGTCGAGGCCCCGCCGGGGCTGTTCTCGTGCGTGCAGGGCCGCAGCCACACCGTGGGCGAGCGCTTGGTCATGCATCCGGCCGCGCGAGCGGTGGGCTTCACCGGTTCGCTCGCGGGAGGCCGGGCGCTGTACGCCCTGGCCGCGGGACGACCCGAGCCGATCCCGGTCTTTGCCGAGATGGGCAGCATCAACCCCGTGGTGTTGTTGCCGGGCGCCTTGGAGCGCGACGCGGTCGGCGAGGCCGAGGGGCTCTTCGGTTCCTTGACCATGGGGGTGGGGCAGTTCTGCACCAATCCCGGGCTGGTGCTCGTGCTCGCGGGGGCCTCCACCGAGGCGTTCCTGACCAAGTTGACGGCGCTCGCGACCGAGGCGCAGCCCGCCACCATGCTGCACTCGGGCATCGCTCAGGCCTACACGCGGGGGATCACCTCGTTGGCCGGGGCAGGGGCCAAGGCGCTGGTCGATACGGCGGTGGTGCAGTCCGACCACGCGGCGGTGCGACCGGTAGTGTGGCGGGTTTCGGCCACCGACCTGTCGACCACGGAGGCGCTGCGTGAGGAGTGCTTCGGCCCCTCCACCGTCGTCGCCGTCGCCGAAGACCAAGAGCAGCTGCTCGCCGCGGTGCAGTCGCTGTCCGGTCAGCTCAGCGCGACCCTTCATGCGACCGAGGCCGATCAGGCGCTGGTCGACACGCTGCTGCCCGAGCTGGAAGAGCGGGCGGGGCGGGTGCTCTTTGGCGGCATGCCCACGGGGGTCGCGGTGGTGTCCGCCATGCAGCACGGCGGGCCCTGGCCCGCGAGCTCGGACGCCCGCTTCACCTCGGTGGGCACGGGCGCCATCGCTCGCTTTACGCGTCCCGTGTGTTGGCAGGACGCCCCCGCTGCTCAGCTCCCGGTCGAGCTGCGCGACGAGAACCCGGGCATCCCCCGACGCGTCGACGGCAAGCCCGAGGCGTAGTCCGAAGATTGGCCACGGCTCCCTGTCCTTCGTCGATCGCGAGATCGGCGGGGGGCAGGGATTCGTTTTTCGAGGGAGCGCCGAGCCTCACTCGCAGTCGTAGGTGATCTCGGGGACGCTCGAGCGGTCGTAGACCAGGTGGGCCGAGAAATTGAAGTCGGCGCCTTCGACCACGACGTGCAACTCGCCGTCCATGGTGCGCCCGCTCGTGAGCTTGAGATCAACCTCGGTCACGCGAAGCTCCTGCTCGAGGTCATCGCGGACGGCACTGAGCTCGAGATCCAGGGGTACCCGGCGCGTGTTGGAGTACAGGCCGTCGGCCTCGATCCCGGACAGCTCGACGTTGGAGTTCACCGTCGCCACCGTGGGCTGCGCGTCGTGATGGACGATGGCATCCACCCGCAGCTCGGTCAGCTCGTAGCCCAGGTCCTCCCAGTCGTCGCTGCCCTCGTCGAGGGTGAGCACCTCTGGCGGTTGCGGGCCGTAGCCCAGCAGCTCGGCCAGGGGTCCGGGCCCGTCGTGGCGGAGTCGGACGCGGCGCGTGCCGTCGGAGTTGTCGGTGATGACGACCCGAGGATCGAGCAAGTAGGTCTCGAGGTCGAAGAGGTCCTGGGTCAGCAGGGCGCCGTCGGGCGCGAACTCGAAGGGCCGGGTCGTACGGAACTGAGCCTCGAAACGACTCGAGGGCGACGAGGGGTCCGCCTGGTAGCGGTAGGTGCCCTCGCCGTCGCTGCTGAACTGCTCGGGGAGCGCATGGTGGTCGGGATCGAGCACCATGGCGTAGAGCCCTTCGGTCAGGCCCCGGGAGAGGGTGCCGACCTGACCGACGAGCAACGCCAAGTCCCGGTTGCTCGACACTACGTCATCGACGATGGCGATGCGTTCGCGTCGCTCGCTCTCGCTGAGGTGTGATGCGCAGCGATCGAGACTCTCCAGGCCTACGTCGGGTTCTTCATCCGGGTTCCAGTCGTCGCCGCCATCGCCGGAGTCGTCACCGCAACCCCCCAGGCAACGGGGGAAACAACCGGCGCTGGGCAAGCAGAGGGCGGCGAGCACGGCCGCGGTGGCCAGGGAGTGGGGCAGGTCGACAGAGGCCATGGTGAACTTTGAAAAAGAGGGGCGAGCTAGCGGTGACAGGTGATGGTGCGCAGCGGTACGTCGAGCCCCGCTTGGAGCATGGGGTACTCGAGGTGCACGGAGACCTGGGCCTCGTCGCCGGGGATGACGGCATTGATGGTCCCGATCGTCGCGTGGTAGCCGAGGCTCCATTCCATGTCCCAGGCCTCGATCTCGAGCTGCAGGCCGTGGGCTTCGTGGGTCGCGGTGGAGTCGAGCAGCTCGAAGGTCACCGGGAGGTCCACGCCGATGGTCTCGGCGAGCAGGGGCTCGGTCAGGGCGTCGTAGGTGACGGAAAGATCGCCCGTGGTGTGTGCGGCGCTCATGGCCGCCCGCACCTCGAGCTGGCGAAAGCCGTGCTCGAGGTCGGAGATCTCGGCCGTGGTGAGCACGAGCGGATTGGGTGGGTTCGGGCCGTACCCGAGCAGCTCCACCAGAGGGCCGGGGCCGGCGTACTCGATCGACAGGCTCGCCGGATTCTCCTCGTCGGGTTCGAGCAGGCTGGGTTGGGGGTCGAGCAGGTAGCTGCTCATCACGAACAGGTTGTGCGTGATGCGGTCGCCGGGACCCCCAAACTGGAAGTTCTCGGTCAGGTAGACCTCGATGTCCGTGGTGCTCCTCGGCGCGGCGAAGCGATAGCGGCCCTCGCCTTCGTAGGTGAGATGAGCGGGCAGGGTGTCGTGGTCGTGACGGGCTCGACCCTTGGCGCCGTCGATCAATGGGACGCGCATGTCCTGCAGCGCGCCGCCGGCCCACTCGAGATCGTCGACCGCCTGCACGAGCTGCTCGACCAGCGCTTCGCGGGCGGCAAGCTCATCGGGCTCGAACAGATCCTCGCAGGCGATCGTTGGGACGCCCGTCCCCGAGTCCTCGACGCTGCCCGTGGTGTCGGTGGCGTCGACGCGATCGGACCCGCCCAAGGGCCCCAACAGACACCCCGGCAGGAGCGGAAGCGCGATAGCCGCAGTCAGGAAAAGGCCTAGGCGAGCCATGCGAGCGGGTAGTGCCGGCCCCAGAGCAAACGATCAACCGCCGCGAGCTTTTGTGAGCCCTTGGGGACAGCTCACCGAGGAGCCGTTCTTTTTTGACAACGCGAAACAATCTCCGTCGGATTTGTCGGCGGGCCGGCCTAGAGCCGATTGATGTCACTGCCCCTGCGCCACGCTCTCGCCGCTTCTCCCCTCGCGCTCGCACTGTGGACGGCCTTCCCCTCGGTCGCCCACGCCCGCCGCGGCTTCCCGCTGTTCATCCTCATCAGCGACAACCCGTTCCTCATGGTCCTCGGACTCGTGCTGTTCGGGGTCTGGGCGTATTTCCGCTTCGCCGACTGACGGGTCCGTAAACGCCCCCAGCGGCGCCCGGCCCGTACCTTTACGCCCGGGGCCATCGCGGGCATGGTGGCCGCCCATGGACGACGGAGCACTCCTGCAGGCCTGGTGCGACGGCGACGATGCGGCCGGCGACCAGCTGCTGCAGAGCGTCTTCCCTCGCGTCTACCGGTTTTTGTTCAACAAGCTCGGCGACGACACCAGCGAGGTGCTCCAGCAGACGATGCTGGCCTGCGTGGAGCACCGCGAGCAGATGCGGGACTGCGTCAACTTCGACGCGTACCTGCTTCGGATGGCTCGCAACAAGCTCTACGACTTCTTGCGCAAGCGGCATCGCTCGCGCGAGGAGCTGCCCGGCGAGCTGCCCTCGGTGCAGTCGATGGGCACCTCGCCCGCGAGCCTCATGGGTCGGCAGGCCCGCGAGGCCCAGGTGCTCACTACCCTGCGCTCGCTCCCGCTCGAGCTCCAAGTCGTGCTCGAGCTGTTCTACTGGAGCGAGCTTTCGACCCGCGAGATCGCCGACGTGATCGAGACGCCCGTGGGTACGGTGAAGAGTCGGCTCCGACGCGCGCGCGAGCAGTTCGAGGCCAAGCTCGAAGAGCCCGAGGGCGCGGCGTTGCTCGAGCTTCTGTCGACGGTTCGGCCCTGAGGCCCGAGCACTCGCGAAAACGCAGCGGGCGGAGATCTTCCGCTCGCGATTTGTGGCTGCCCGGGTGATCCGCACGGCGCCGGGGGGGAACGGGAGCAACGAGGCCGGGATCGATCCCGTCGCCTCGTTCTTGCCGGAGCCCGCCATGCACAAGACGATCGCCCTGTTGTTTCCGATATTGACCGCGTGTGCGCTCGATGCCGCCGCCCCCGTCGAGCTGGTCCCCGAAGATTCGGCTGACCCGCGCGAACCCGAGGCCGGCGACACGCTCGCCGCCGCGCCCGACACCCAGGAGTTTTGTGTGGCGAACTGCAGCCCGATGGCCGACACCGTGGCCGCGTTCGCCGTACGCAACCAGCAAAGCGTGGGCTGTGCCAACTTCGGCGCCCGCTACTTCAACTACGAGGATGAACATTTCCGCCGCGCCCAAGACTCTCGTGGCCCCGACTTCAACAGCTCTTTGGAGGACTGCCTCGACGGCTACTACGCCAGCTATCCGATGTGGTCCAGCGAGGACCAAGAGCGCTTCGGCCCCGTCCCGAACTCGGCGATTCGCTTCCTGAGTTCCAGCTCGATGGTCGAGCCCGTGCGGCTGACCTTCAACGGCCAGTTCGACGTCCAGGCCTGTAACGTCGAGATCCAGCCCCTCGTCGACGGCGAGCGGTTCGGCAAGCCCTTCATGATCTCCTCGAACGCGCGGCTTCAGACCGTGGCGTATTCGTGGTTCGTGCCCGTGGGCGAGGGGATGCACACCGCGTCGTTCCAGTGGAGCACGGATGGGTGCCCCGAAGGCAGCGGCCCGACGCTGCGCAACGTCACCGTGCTCGCCGAAGCGGCGGCCCGTACCGCGGTCGGCGATGCGATGGCATCGACCGCCGTGGACAAGAACCCTCTGTTCGTCTCCCAGCCGGAAGGCGGGGACTCGGGCTGGGTCGACCTGCCCCTCGACCTCGATCCGCTGGGCATCGTGCTCGAGCAGGCGGGTCCGCTGGCCATCGAGCTGAGCGGCCTGTGGAAGACTCACGACGAGATGTTCGTCGAGGCTCGCGCCCTGGTCGACGGCATGGTGATCGGCGAGCTGACCCTGGTCGATCAGGATCTGGACGAGAGCAGCCCCTTCGTCGGCGAGCTGGCGGTGACCCGCCCCCGCACGGTGACCTTCGTCGACGACTCGGTGTCCGCCGGGCAGCACGACATCGAGGTCCAGGTACGGATGGTCAACTACGGCAACGATGGCAACAAGGAGTTCGCGCTGGCCGACGCCCACGTCTCGGCGATCGCTCGCAGCTCGCCCCACGTGCCCATGGCCGTCGAGAGCTTCGCTCCCGCCACGCCGCTCGACTCGACCACGTGGGTGGAGCTTCCCCAGCCGAACACGACGCTGGTGATGCCCGTGGGCGGTGAGCTCATCGCGACCGCGACCCTCGACATCAGCCAGGACTATCCCGATCCGGGCGGCATCCCCTACGGGCCCACCGCCAACATCGAGGTCGCGCCCGTGATCGACGGGGTGATTCGCGAGGAGCTGGCCGTGCGCTACTCCGGGCCGCGATTCGAGCGGGACAGCAACCAGTGGACCTTCTCCATCAAGGACGTGCCCGCCGAGCCCAAGTCGGTGGGCCTGGCCTATCGACGCACGGTGGGTGAGCTCGGCACCGTGGTGCTCGAGCGCGGCACGCTGGTGGTGGAAGGGCACGCGTTCGTCGGCCCGGACCTCGGTCTCGGCCCGCGGATCGGCCACGGGTCGATGCCCAAGCCCGGCCGACCCCCGCGTCGCGACTCTCGGCTCGAGCCGGGCCCCGTGGGCGAGAACTACCCGCTGCTGGCGGTGCTCTTCGACGACAAGCGCACCACGTGCGACGGTCCCAACCCGGTGGGTCCGGACTTCAACAACGGCCCGTGGGCGAACTGCGTGGGTGCAGGGCAGCCCAATCACCCCACGGCCACCGCCTTCGACCTGTGGATGCTGCTGTATCGCGATCCGACCAACGTGGCCGGCTACCTGGAGGCGGCCAACCGGGGCGTCGCCGAGCTGACCGACATCGGCGTCTACGACGTCGCGACCGCCAACGCCCCCGCGCCCGACTCGAGCAACGACTACACCATCCAGGGGTGTACCTGCGGGCTGGGGTCCGACCCGCAGTATGTCTCGGCGCGCCAGCGGATCATCGCCGAGGCGATCCTCGGGGCCAAGGACCAGGGCAACCTCGACTACTCCGACTTCGACCACAACGGCGACGGCGCGCTGAGTCCCGACGAACTCAATATCTTCGTGGTCACCCCGGAGAGCGACTTCATTACTGGCTCGCGAGCGCAGGCGATCCCCGCGGCGATCCGGCCGCTGTGCAAGGACTACGACACCACCCCGAGCTGCGATGGATCCGAGATGCTCGTCATCGACGGGGTGACCTTCGAAAACGTGGTCGTCTGGCGCGGAGACATCTCGGCCCCGCGCAACCTCGAGGACGCCTACATCGCCACGCACGAGCTGCTGCACGTCATCGAGAGCATGGACGACGCGTACGTCTCGGGGCTGCCCAACTCCGATCCGGGCGTCTTGGACATCATGTCCTCGAACTCCGTGGCGGGGAATGGGCTCGCCGATTCGTTCCAGCGGCCGTCGGGGGTCACCGCGCTCGCCGAGGGCTGGGTCGATCCCCTCTATCCCGAGGAGGGCGATGGGCTCTACACGCTCGAGGACGTGGCGTTCGGCAACCAGGTGATGATCCTGCCGCGCCTCGATGGGCCGACCCGCGAGTACTTCCTGCTCGAGGTGCGCCAGGATCGGCCGCCCACCGTCGACCTGGACGCGTACGACTACAACCTCAACGACAGCGGCCTTGCGATCTGGCACGTGATCGAGCCGAGCGACGAGTGCGTCGACGACGACTGGAGCGACTGCGAGGCGACCTTCCCCGAGTTCTGCCCGATGGACGGCTGGAGCTTCTACTCCGACGACAGCTACGCCCGCTACATCGCGCGGATCATTCAGCCCAACCTCACCTACGAGACCAACACGATGCGAGGGACGCAGATGACCCCGGAGCTGCGGCTGTGGAGCGCCGCGGGACAGTCGGTGTCCGGCGTCCCCGGTAGCGGCCTCTGCCCGGGTGGATCGATCAACGACCAGAGCACGGGGGTGCCCGAGCTGCAGTGGTCGGATGGCAGCCCCGCGCCCTATACCTTGTCGAACTTCGTGTACGACCAGACCATGGGCACGGTGAGTTTCGAGCTGCTGGCGCCGAACTTCTAGCGCTGCGGCGGTCGCCGAGCGACCGTGGCCCTCGCGTTGCCCTTCGGCGGCGCGAGGGCTTTGTATTGGGTGTAGCTTGGATTGCAATGTGATTGCACTTGCATTTTGATTGCGTTAGCGTTCGCGCATGTCGAAGCTCGACTGGGTCGTCGTCGGGGGTGGTCCCCACGGGGTCTGTACCGCGCGGGCGCTGCAGGCCACGGGAGCCGACGTGCGCATCGTCGATCCCAGCGGGTCGCTGCTGCATCGCTGGTCCAGCCGGGCGGAGGCGGTCGCCATGACCTGGATGCGATCGCCGGTCAGCCACCACCTCGACCAGCACCCCACCGAGCTCCACCACTTCTTGCACGGCCGCGAAAACGCCGACGTGGCGAACTTGGCTCGCCCGTACCTGCGTCCGATGCACGCCGCGTTTCTCCGGCAGACGCAGCACCTCATCGCCCGCGACCGCCTGCAGGAGGCCGTCGTTGCCGGCCGGGTCGAGTCTCTGCACGAGGACGGAGGCAACCTCGTGGTCGAGGGGCCAGGGGTCTCGCTCCGAACGCGTCGCGTGCTCGTGGCCACCGGCTCCAACCAAATGCGGATCCCGGACTGGGCGCGACGCCTCCGAAACGAGGGGGCCACCGCCGGTCACGTATTCGAGGCCGACGCCGAACTCTCGACGGACATCGTCGGCGGAGGCATCTCGGCCGTACAGCGGGCCATCGAGGTCTGGCGGCGGACCAAGGAGACCGTGCGGCTGTGGGTGCGTCGCCCCATCCAGGTCGCCGAGTTCGACTACGATCAGTCGCTGGCGCGGGCCCGGTTCGTCCGTCGCTGGTCGCGGCAGGACGAGGCGCAGCGGCTGAACTTCCTGGACAAACACAGCGCCCGAGGGAGCGTGCCTCCCGGGCTGTGGGGGCGCTTGTCCAACGCGATGCGGCGGGGGCGGGTACGCCTCCATCAGGGAGCGTTGCGAGTCGAGCGACCGGACGCGAGCGGGCGGCTCATCCTCACCGGGGCCGAGGGATCGGTGGAGTCGAACGGGCTGACGTTGGCCACTGGCTTCGAACCCGAGGCGATCGGCGGCTGGCTCCGTACGTGCGCCGACCGGCTGGGGCTGGCCGTGCGAGGGGGCCTCCCCCGCCTCGAGGACGACATGCACTGGGGTCGCGGCGTCTATGTGTGCGGCCCGCTGGCGCGCCTGCGCTTGGGGCCGATCGCGGGCAACCTCGTGGGGGCGCGCTGGGCCGCGTCATTGCTCCCCGGCGTCCGCATGCAGCCCTACTGAGGCCGGCTCCGCGTTCTTGGACGCGAGGCGTCGGCACCCGGGCGAGTCGTCGTCGGCACAGGCCGTCAGCGCTCGTCGCCGTAGCTCGGGCAGGTCCGGGATCTGGGCGCCTGCCGCCTCGGCCTCCACCATGATGCCCACGGCGCGCGCGAGCCGGCCTGCGCTCGGCGAGGGCCCGAGGTTGTCGAGCGTCGCTCGGAGGTGACGAACGGCCTCGTCGGGTCGCTCGCGTGCCAGCAACAGCTCCGCCAGCTCTCGCTCGGCGCTGGCGCGCTCGCGGTCGCCGTCGGGCCACACCCGCCGCCCGCTGGAGACCGCCGCCTGCAGGTGGGTCTCGGCGCAGGTCAGCTGTTCGCGATCCAGACAGACTCTGGCCAGCCCTCGGAGCAGCCGCACGCGAAACTGGTCGTGCACGTCGCCCATGGCGGCCAGGCCTCGCCAGTAGTTGTGCTCTGCGCCCTCGAGGTTGCCGAACAGGTGTTGGTTGTAGCCGAGGTTGAGGTACGCGGTGGCGGTGCGCGGGCTCAGCCGGCCATAGCCGCGCTCGGACTGCTGCACGGCGGTTTCGAGGTGCTCGATGGTGCGTTCGGGGTGTCCCTGCTCGCGGGCGATCCGAGCCAGCACCATCGAGATCCTGGCGCGACGCGGATGGGAGGCCCCCAGGGTGCGGATCGTTCGCTCGTCGAGGCGCCGGGCTTTTTCCAGCGCGACGTCGAACTCGGATGCACCCATGTGGGTTTGGAGCAGGGCGGCGCCGGCCAGCCACGCGAGCTCGTCGAGCTCGGAGCGGCTCTCGTCGATCTGCGCGAGGATGCCTTCGAAGGTCTCGGTGGCCGCCGCCCACTCGTGGCGCCGCTGCTGAAGCAGGCCCCGCACGTGCTGCCGGGTGAGGACCTGCGCGTCGTCGGGGTGCCGACGCAAGCCCGCGTCGGCGTGTCGGAGCCACTCTTCGGCTTCGTCGGGGGCCTCGGCGTAGGCGTGCTGCATGGCCAGCGCATTGGCGTGGCGGGCCAGCTCGCGGCCATCGGTGAGCTCGGCCGACAGGTAGTACGCGGACTCGAACGCGGCGAAGCGACGGGGGTCGCCCAGCTCTCCCCACGCGATGCCGGCCGCCGCGTAGGCATCGGCCGCGAGCGTGCCCAGCTCGGCCGCGGCGGCTTCGGCTGCGAGCGTCTCCGCGGCGGCGGCGGTCTGCGCGTAGTGGCCCGCCGCGAGGTCGGCCCGGACGATGGCCAGGCGCTTGCTCAGCGAGCGATGGAGCGGCGAAGCGGAGTCCGCGGGCACCGCATCGGAGTCGCACCGCGCGGGCGAGGGCAACGAGCGCACCGCGGCGATGGCCCGGGCCACGGCGGGGGTGTCCGGCGTCTCCAGGCGGGCGAGCAGGGCGGACAGCGTGCTCAGGCCATCGCGGAGGCACGCGGCGCGGGCATCGAAGCGAGCGTCGTCGATCGATTCGTCCACCCAGCGGGCGCGGCATGTCGCCAGGTCCTGCTCGACCCAGGCATCGGCGTAGCGCTCCACTTGCCGCTCGATCCGACCGACGAGGGCCGCGGCCCCGTCGGCGTCTGTCGCCTGCAGGCTCGCCTGCAGCGTGCTCCGTCGCGCGGGACTCCAGACGGTGGCGAACCGAGCCCGGGCCGTGTCTTCGTGACACGTCACGGGCGTGACGCTCGGCGCGGTGGTCCAGCCCAGGCCCAGCGCACCCGCGGTGACGACGGCGCCCGCGAGCACCCACCATCGGCGGGGCGTAGGGCGTCGCTTCAGCGCTCGTCGCAGCTCCTGCATCGAGGCGAAGCGGGCGGCGGGGGTGGGCGAAAGGGCGCGACGCAGCGCCCGCGTGAAGGGGGCGGGCACGAGGGAGGACTCGGGCTGCTCCTGCGGTCGCAGGTCGGGATCCTCGGCGAGATCCAGCGGGCTCACCCCGGCAAAGGGATGCTCCCCGAACACCAGCTCCCATGCCGTCACCGCGAAGCCGAACTGGTCGCTCGCCGCGTCCACCGGGTCGCCGCGCAGCTGCTCGGGCGACATGTAGCGGGGCGTGCCCGCAATGCGGGTCATCGACATCGAGGGGTGGCTCCAGCCGGAGACGAGCGAGTCGCCGGGGTTCGCCCCCGCCCGCGCGAGCCCGAAGTCGGCGACGCGAACGCGGCCGTCGTTGCCCACCAACACGTTGGCGGGCTTGAAGTCGCGGTGGATGAGCCCTCGTTCGTGCGCGGCGGCCAGGCCCGCCGCCGCTTCGTCGAGGATCGTGCACACGCGATCGAAGCGCTCGCGGCCGCCTGGTGGGTGCTGCTCGGCCCACTGCGCGAGCGTAACCCCGCGGACCAGCTCCATCGCGATCCACAGCTGCTGTTCGTGCACGCCCGTGTCGAAGACCTCGACCACGTGCGGGTGGCTCAGCCGTGCCAGCGACCGCGCCTCGCGGAGCTGCGTCGGCGGCCGGCTCGCCTCGCCGTGCTCGGGCGACAAGAGCTTGAGCGCCACGGTCCGCCGCAGCTCGCCGTCCTCCGCCTCGAACACCCGCCCGTGGGCGCCTCGCCCCAGCAAGCGCAGCAGCCGAAAACGGCCGATCTGGACGGCGGAGGGGCGACCGAAGAGCTGCTCGCGGAGCTGGGCCAGCGCGAGCCGAGCGTCGAGCTCGTTCGCGTCAGGGCAGCCCTGCAGGGTTTCCCGCCAGCCGCGTTCCTCGTCGTCGCTCACGTGGCGGCAGTGTAGCCAGCTCGCCGCCGTCGTCATTGGAATTTCGGTCGCCGTGATCCGCCGCGGCGGCTCGGACGTCTGTCCCGACGAGGGGAGGTCCGTGCCGGGCTCGTCTATACTCTCGCCACCAAGGCCATGAGCGAAGCCGACCTCTACCACGCCCTCGTCATGCTGCTGTTCGCCATCGCGGGGGTGGTCTTTGCCGTGCTCGGCTTGGTCAGCGCGCCCTATGGGCGTCACGCTCGGCAGGGCTGGGGCCCTCGCGTGGGCGAGCGCGTGGCGTGGATCGTGATGGAGGCGCCGTCGTCGTTGCTCTTCGCGTGGATCTTCTTCCAGGGTCCGCGCGCCTTCGATCCGGTGCCGCTGGTCATGCTGGGCCTGTGGCAGGCGCACTACCTGCACCGCGCGTTCATCTACCCGCTTCGCAAGCGCAGCCGACCCGGCCAGACGATGCCCCTGGTGGTCATGCTGATGGCGTTGGTGTTCAACGTCCTCAACAGCTACCTCAACGCGCGGTGGCTGTCGGCGATGGGGCCCGAGTATGCGCTGCGGTGGTTGCTGACCTTCCGCTTCCTGTACGGGGCGATGCTGTTCATCACCGGGTTCGTCATCAATCGCTGGGCCGACGCTCGGCTCCGCACGCTGCGGCGCCCGGGAGAGAGCGGCTACTCGATCCCCCGCGGGGGCTTGTTCAACGAGATCTCGTGCCCGAACTACTTCGGTGAGCTCGTGCAGTGGGTGGGCTGGGCTCTGCTCACCTGGTCGCCGGCCGGCATGGCCTTCGCCGCGTTCACGGCCGCCAACCTGGTGCCGCGGGCGGTGACCCATCACCGTTGGTACGAGCGCACCTTTCCCGGCTACCCGCGGCGTCGCAAAGCGATCATCCCTTACGTGCTGTGACCCCGTCGGCCGGTCTGAGGGCCGGTCCGTTCATTTTGGGCCGAGCGTTTTGCATCTTTTTGAGCAGCGCACGTCCTAGGTGAACGACGGGAGCACACGCGCTCCCGGGATCGCCCTGTGTCCGCCGTCATGGCGCCGCCACAGGGGTGACATCGATGTCAGGGACTGACGTCCGTGCGGGGGCCAAGTCGGACTTTTGCGTCATGCTGCTAGGGCAGAACGCGGCGATCTCGCGCCTGTGACGAAATTTCTTCAATGATCTCAGGTGGCGACAGGATGGCACGGTGGCTGCAACTATTGTCGAGCGTCGGCGGGGTCGGTCCCAACCTCAACCTCGCAGGCCTCTTACTCTGGCTTGTTCTTGCATCCCTTCCTTTAGCTTACTTGCTCCTTAGTTTGATTCGCTTGGCTTAGTGTCTGACTTGGACTGTCACTTTTCTCGACTTGGCTTAACCGACCGTCCTTGGCTTACCTGTTCGACCCCTTGGCTTGATCGATTCTCTTTGCGCGTCGCTTCGTTTCGTCCCCTTTGCGTACGCCTTGATGTCGCGCCGTTGGCCCTCGCCCCCTGAGGGCCCGGCTCGCGACTGCGGGCCCGGTGGAACCTGTGCACGTTCCCTGCAGGCATCCCCGATTCCCGGCCCGCCACGATTTCCCTCTGTTAGTCCGTTAGTACTTAGACTTGACTTGGTTTGATTCTGGTCGCGTTGGAAAAACTAGTAGTAGTGCGTTAGTCGAACGATAGTTGCCCCACTTAGTCTTAGCTTAGGAATACTCGACGTTTCGAGTCGTCGTCCCGGAATCGGTGCCCCGGGACTTCCACTCCTTGGTCCGTCACTCCGATTCGAAAGCCCGGGCTCATTCGAGCCCGGGCTTTCGTGTTGGTTGTCCTGGTGCTCATCGGGTGCTCGAGCGATGCCCACGCGCTGTCCAAACGGCGCTCAGGCGCGGTTTGTGGCCTGGTAGAGCTGCTGGTCGTTGGTCACGCTCGAAGCATGACCACGTTTCGTGCCCCCGGATGCTCGCTCGTTCTCGCCATGATGACCACGACCGCGTGCGTGGTGATCGACGGTGGCGACGACGATGGTGCGGCGGCGACCGAGGCCGCACCCACCACGACCTCCACGCCTTCGCCGAGCTCCGACGGGGGTGACACGGAGATCACGGGGTCGCCCACCCCCGAAGACTCGACGGCCGACGAAGGCACGAGTGCGGACACGAGCGGGGGGCAGACCGATGGCGTCGACTCGGGCAGCTCGACCACGGGCATCGAGTGCACGCGCTTTCTCGAAGGGGAGATCGAAGGCTGTCGCTGTCATGCCTTCGGCGGGCAGGGAGCGGGCCCGTTCTACTGCGGGGCCGATCTGCTCTGCGACGCGACGACGGGCACGTGCACCAGCTCCACCGCGTGCGAGACGGTCGAGGCCGACCCCGAGCCGAACGACGGCCCGGACACGGCCACCGACTTCGGCATGGTGTGCAACTCGTTGCCCTGGCAGGGCCAGCTCGAGCCGGGGGGCAGCGACTGGTTCACCTGGCGTGGGTTCCACCCCACGGCCGGCTGCGGCGATCCGGGGGGCGTGCAGACCTACGACCCGAACATCGAGGTCTGCTTCTATCACGCGTGCATCGACGGGCAGGGCGATCTCGGCGAGCTCAGCTGCGGCGGGACGTCGGTCACGCTCCCCGACGGCACGCCCGGCTGTTGCTCGCCGTCGGCCCAGGGCGACTCGCTCACCGCGTATGCGTGCGACCAGGGCGTCGAGGTCTGGGTCGAGCTGCGCAACACCACCGAGATGTGCATCGGCTACGAGGCGCAGCTGAACCTGGTCTAACGCGAGCGGCTCAACGCTGCTCGCGTTCTTTGAGGTACTCCTCGAGGTGCGGGACGATGGGTCGCCGCAGGATCTGCTCGGGAGACTCGAAGCCGGCCCACACGACCTCGCGATTGTCGACGTCGAAGGTCGGCTTCTCGTCGACCTCGATCTCCACGATCGTGACCTTGTCGTGACGGTTCTCGAACGAGTGCGTGCGGCTATAGACCTCGCTCAGGCGCTCGACGGGGACCCGGAGATCGACCTCTTCGATGAGCTCGCGTCGCGCCGCCGCGGAGGCGGACTCGCCCGAGCGCACGTACCCGCCGGGCAGCGAGTAGTGGAAGCGGTACGAGTTCTTGATGAGCAGCAATTTGCCCTCGTGCCACACCGCGACGAGCGCCCCGTGAGTATTCGGATGGCGGACCGCCCAGTACGCGCGGAGCATGCGATGGGCCACCCGGTAGGCGGTGCGGAAGCCGAGATCGACCATGGAGTCGATGCCCGTCGAGGCGTTGGGGTTGTTGTCGGTCATGCGCAGGCCGGCCCCATGAAGCCACAGCCATCGCGATCCGCCAAGTGATTGCCTGACATGGGCCGCAGCGCGTGGCGCGGCCATGGGCGTGTGAACGAGCGCTCACCAGATGCCGACCCCGGGTGCAGGTAGCCGTGCTAAATCACCCGCGTGCCCCTGGATTTCGTACGAATACGCCCCTTTGCCGCCGTGGGGATCGCGCTATTCAGCGGTGCTGCATGCCCGTCCCCCGAGGGAGACCCCATCGATTTTTCGGGCACGGGTTCGACGGGTGCGACCGACGACGGCGCGGTCACGACCACGGGCGAAGTCTCGGCCGACAGCACGGGGCCCGGCAGCCCCTGCGAGACCGACGAGGACTGCGTCGGCGATCCGGCGGGCGAAGTTTGTGATCTCGGCGAGGGCCAGTGCAGCCCGCCCTGCGTCCCGGGCCAGACCCGAACTTGCTACTCCGGCCCCGAGGACACCCAGGATATCGGCGCGTGCATGTCGGGGACCAACGAGTGCATGGAGGACGGGCGCTGGAGCGTGTTCTGCAGCGGCGAGGTCCTGCCCGGCGCCGAAGAGTGCGGCAACGGGCTCGACGACGACTGCGATGGCATGGTCGACGACTCCGACGTCGACGGTGACGGCTTCGGCGTCTGCAGTGGTGATTGCTGCGATGTCGACGGGGCCGGCTGCACCGAAGCCGCGCTGGTCAACCCGGGCGCGTACGAGGTCGTCGGCAACGAGCTCGACGACGATTGCGACGACGAGATCGACGAGGCTCCGGTCGATTGCGATGCCGGCCTGGCGAGCGACTCCGCCGATCCCCTTCAGTACGCGCAAGCGCTCGAGCTGTGCGAGACCACCGAAGAGGACCCTGCCGATCCCAACGACCGCACCTGGGGCGTGATCAACGCGACGTTCTCGCGCGCCGACGGCAATGGCACGCCCGTCCCCGTGCAGCACTCGCTGCGGGCGGAGTTCGGTGACCTGGTCAACGCGCAGCAGGGCGATCGCATGGTCGTGCTCAGCTCGGGCCACGCCGCCGCCACCAATCAGACCAACCCCGACTTCGCGCCGTTCGAAACCGGGCAAGACCTCGGCTCGGGCGGCTCCGTGCCTTCCGACTGGTTGGATGCCAACGGGGGCGTCATGCCGAACCCCGCCGGGTGCCTCGAGCCGTGGAACACCGACGCCAACGACTCGGTGATGCTCACCCTGCGGGTTCGCGCGCCCACCAACGCCAGCTCGTTCAGCGTGCGCACGTTCTTCTACTCGGCCGAGTACCCCGAGTGGGTTTGCAGTGAATTCAACGACTTCTTCGTGGCGTTGGTCGACTCGACGGCCGAGAACCCCGAAGACAAGAACATCGCGATCTACGACGACAACGGCACGCCCTGGCCGCTGGGCGTCAACCTGGTGATGGTGGCCGAGGGGCTGTTCACCCAGTGCGAAAACGGCGAAGTCGGTTGCGCGCGCGACCTCGGGACCGATTACTTCGGCTGTGTCGGGGACAACCTGCTCGCAGGAACCGGGTTCGACGCAACCGACTCGGAGGCCTGCGAACCGACCCAAGGCATGGCCGGCGGCGGAACGGGCTGGCTGCGCATGAGCGGCAACGTCACGCCCGGAGAGGTGTTCGAGATTCGTTTTGCGATCTGGGATACCAGTGGTCACCTCTATGATTCGCTGGTGTTGCTCGATGACTGGGAATGGTCGGTCGAAGCGGCCGAACCTGGGGTCGCACCCGGTTGAATCGAACGCTGTTAGCTGTGCTATAGACGGGCCGAGATGTCTCGCTTGGCTCCCGTCACGATCCCGCTCGCCCTGTGTTTGGGCTTCGGGTGCACGCTGCTCACCCCGTATCCCGGTGGCGAGGATCCGGCCGAGGTCCTCGCTGGTTCGGGGGGCGGCTTCGAAGGGGGCGAAGGGCAAGAGCCCCTGGTCGACCCGGCCGAGGATCCGTCCATCGGGGTGATCCGCAACCTGACCAAGGTCGTCGCCCATCCCGGCTCGGCCTTCCCCATCGACCTCGAGTTCGACGCGCCCGGCATGAACGTGGTGGGCGGCGGCATCAGCTTCCCCGGCTCCGACGAGGTGCAGTGGACCTTCATCGAGGGGCTCGACGGCGAGACCACGGGCAACATCCGGTTCGGGTTCGTGGTCGACCAAGACATCTGCGGCCAGGTCCCCAACCTCTGCCACGAGATCAAGACCCAGCAGTTCGCGGTCGCGCGCAACACCGTGGGCGACGTCGACGGCGACGGCCAGACCGACGGCGACTTCGTCGTCTCGCGGCCGGTCGAGGTCACGGTGGTGCTCCAGTGCTCCACCTGCGAGTCGCCGAGCTGCTCCGAGCTGCTGCCGGAGGACGAGTGCCAGTCCTGCGCTCAGCCCCCGGTCTGCGACGACTACTTCGCGCGTTGCCTCGATCCCACCACGAACCCGGACGTGACCGATGCCGACGTCGCGTTCTTCGAGGGCATCTTCGGCCCGTCGGGTGCGCTGTGGACCACCCCGGCCGGCTGCGTCGCGGGCGAGCAAGCCTGTGAAGGGGCCGAGGCCGACGGTACCGAGTGCCGACTCGGTGGCGGCGGCGAAGGTGACGACGGCGGCAGCAGCTCGGGCGGCGACGAGTCCGGAGGGACGGGCGCATGAGCACGGTACACAACGGCAATCGCGTGGTGTCCCTCGTCGTGGCCGCGGCCATGACCACGGCGCCCACGCTGGCGATGGCGCAGCCCGCCGACGGGTCCGCGGAGGAGCCGGCCGAGTCCGCGCCCGCCGAAGAGTCCGCCGAGCCCGGCACCGAAGCGCCCGCCGAAGGGTCGACCGAAGGCTCGGGTGAAGACGGCGAGCCCGAGGTCGTCGACGACGGCAGCGAAGGGGCCACCACCGAGGGCTTGGTTCTCGATCAAGCGGCCGCCGATCGGGAGAACGCCAAGCAGGCGTACCTCGAGGGCAGCGACTACTACGAGACCGGGCAGTACGCCAAAGCGGTCGAGCAGTTCACGCGCGCCTGGGAGCTCAGCAAAAAAGAGCTGCTGCTCTACAACATCGGCCAGGCGTACTGGAAGTGGTACGACATCGATCCGAACATCGACCACCTGCGACAGGCGGCGCTGTTCTTCCGCAACTTCCAAAAGCGGATGCGCCTGACCGAGGACTACGACCCCACCGAGGTCGACAACATCCTCAAGGCCATCGAGGCGCAGATCCAGGTCCACGAGCAAAAGGAGACCGAGGCCAATCGCCCGGTCATCGTGCAGCCCGGCGGGCCCACCGAAGAAGAGCTCGCGTGGGAGCAGCGGCAGCGCACCACCAAGGGGCTGGTGATCTCGGGGACCACCATCTCCGTGCTCGGCGGTCTGACCTTGGCGGCAGGCGTGGCCGCGGTGCTGTCGCGCACCACCTTCAAGGTCCTGCTCGACAACTCCACCAGCAGCGATGGCGGCATCAACCTCGCCACGGCCGAAGAAGACGCGCGTCGTCGCAACGGCTACTCGGTCAGCGGTGAAGTGGCATTCGGGGCCCTCATCGCTGCGGCGGCGGTGCTGCCCATCGGCATCGGCCTGCGCGTGGCCGGGGCCATACGCGAGAAGAAAGACCGCACCAAGGCCCGCGAGCGCGACGAGATTCGCGAGCGGAACGAAGCCAAGGCCAAGAAGGTCGCCATCCAGCCCACGCTGGGCGGCCTGCAGATCCGCTTCTAGCCCGCGCGGGAGAAACGAGCGGCTCGCCGCTCCACGGTGCGACGACGCCTGCCTACCACGGCAGGCGTTCGCCGTTGGCGTGCCAGAAGCCGCCCGTGGTCTCCATGCTCAGCTCGTCGATCCGCGCGAGCAGGCCGGCCGCGGCTTCGGCCGGGTCGGCGTTCCCCGTGCCCTGCGTCATGCCGGTTCGAATCCAGCCGGGATGCAGCAAGCCCACCGCGATCTCTCGCGACGCGAGGTCGTGGGCGAGCGAGGCACCCGCGATGTTCACCGCGGCCTTCGACATTCGATAGCCGTAGTGCGAGCCCGAGCTGTTGTCGGTGACCGAGCCCATGCGGCTGGTGACGATCGCGACCTTCGAGCCCGCGTGCAGGTTGCCGAGCAGGGCCTGGGTGACGCGCAGCGGGCCGAGCGAGTTGACCTCGAACTGACGCCGCATGCTGTCCCAGTCGAGGCTATCGAGCGACGTGCGACCGAGGATGCCCGCGTTGTTGATCAGCGTGTCGATGGAGAGATCACCGAGCCGACTCTGCAGCAGCGGGATCACGTCGTCGTCGCCGACGTCGATGCCTTGCTCGACTCGGACTTCCAGCGCCTCGAGCTCCAGCGTGACCGAGCGGCACAACGCGATCACGTCGTCGCCGCGGCGGCGCGCCTGTCGACACAGCTCGAGCCCGATTCCGCGGTTGGCTCCCGTGACGACCGTCGTGCTCATCGAGCGGAGAATCGCATGCCCGTTTGGCGTGAACCTGTGTGGAAAATCAAGCTGCCCGCCGCACCCGGGGTTGCGGAGTGGGTGGAGGGGGTGGATGCGGCGGGCAGCCGGAAGGAAACAGGAACTACATGCGCCGGGAACGGACAGGCCGACGCATCGTGCTCACTAGTTCTTCAAGGGCCGTGCCAACCTGCAATGGCTCGAAATCGACGATTGGAGGGGGGCGGTCGTTGCGGCGATGGCTACTGTCGTTGCCGATCGCAGGCGGAGGTAGCCAGATCGCGTAGGTGAGTGTGCGGGATGCCACCACCAGCAAGACTCTCGGTGCAAAGACCGCGAAGCCACGGGACAGGGGTGTCGAATCGGGTACATTCCGCCGGACGTGCTCCTACCTGCTGGTCAACGAAAAACCATGGTGAATCCGATCAGCTACGAACAGTTCAACGCGAGCTTGCTCGACAGCGCGGGGCGCAAGCGAGTTCTTCGGGTCGATGGCCGCCCCTTCTACGTCTTGCTGAGCCAGCAGTTTGGCCGGCCGGACATCGAGTCGCTCTGCGATACCGCGACCGCGATTCGCCGGCTCGACCGTCACCGCGACGGGCGGGCGTTCCTGCGCAGCGTGCTGGCGGGCTATCGCATCATGCACCTGTTCGCGCAGCCGAGCACCCGGACCGCGCAGTCCTTCTTGGCCGCGGCCGACAAGCTCGGCGCCACCAGCCGGACGGTGACCAACCTCAGCACCTCGTCCTTCGCCAAGGGCGAGTCGATCGAGGACTCGGTGCGCACGCTGTCGAGCTTCTTCGACGCCATCGTCACTCGGCATCACCAGGACGACTTCGCCACTCGAGCCGCCTGGGCGCTGTCGCGGAGCGACCGGCCGATCCCGGTCATCTCGGCCGGCAGCGGTCGGAGCCAGCACGTCACCCAGTCGCTGCTCGACGTCTACACGCTGCGCTACTCCTTCGCCGAGCGCGGGGGCATCGACGGCAAGACGGTCGTCATCATCGGCGACATCGCCCGTAACCGAGCGGCGCGCTCGCTGGCCTACTTGATGACCAAGTTCGACCAGCCGCGGGTGCACTTCGTGTCTCCCCAAGAGCACTCGCCCGACGACGAGCTGCTCGACTACCTGGGCAAGCACGGCATCGAGGTCCGGGTGCACGAGCGGCTCGACACCACCCTGCGCGAGCACGGGCGCCAGATCGACGCCATCTACGTGACGCGGCTCCAGCAAGAGTGGGACGAAGGCGGGCCCCCGAAGGAGCTGGGCAGCAGCGATCCCTACGTGCTCAAGCCCGAGTACCGCGAGCTGATCCGGCCCGACTGCGTGCTCATGCACCCGCTGCCGCGCGTCAACGAGCTGCCCGAGGACTGGGAGGACCACCCCGGCTTCGTCGTGTGGCGACAGGTTCGCAACGGCATGTGGATCCGCGCCGCGGTCTTTGCCGCGGTGCACGGGGCCGACGACGAGATCCGAGCTCGCGCCAAGCGGCTCGGCCTGCTCTAGAGCCCCGTGGCCTACTGCCCCTTGCCGCCCAGCCAGTCGCGGACTTCGGCGCGGTAGGGGCTGTCTTCGCTGAGCCCGGCGAGCGCATCGCGGGCGAGGCGGAGGGCTCGGTTGCGGGTGTCTCCGTCGGGCTTGGTGCTGAGCAGGGCGCGGGCCAGCGCAAAGCGAGCGCGGGCGAGGGGCTCGCTCAGCGTGGGTTGCTGGGTGAGCAGCGGGATCGCTTCTTCGAGCGACGCCCGGGCATCAGCGGCCTGCCCCAAGTCGAGCAGCGTGATCCCGAGGTCGAGCAGGGTCTCACCGCGCCGTGGATTGAGCGGCTCGCCCAGGCCCCGGTACACCGCGATGGCCTCGCGCAGCAAGGGGAGAGCGCGATCGTTGCGACCCTGCTGGTTGAGCAAGCGGCCGAGCGCGCGCGCGGTGTCGGCCGAGACCAGGGCCGCCTCGGGGGGCAGGTGGCCGCGGAGGCCTTCGGCGCGCTCGAGCGTCTCGCGGGCTTCGTCGACGTGACCGGCCTCGACCAGGGTGGTGCCCAGCCGGGTGAGCAGGTCGACGTGGTCGGGGTGGGTAGGCCCGTGGGCATCCTTGATGAGGGTGACCGCCTTGCGCAGGTGCTCGACCGCCGCGTCGTACTCGCCCGCGTGGCGTAGGGCCTCGGCCAGGTTGCCGCGCAGGCCCACGCGCTCGGTCGAGCCCGTGCCCTCGTTGCTCTCCATGATCTCGAGCGCGCGTTCGAAGAGCTCGCGGGCTTCGTCGTGCCAGCCCAGGTCGTCCCGAAGCGCCCCCAGGTTGCCCAGCATGGCTGCGACGCGCGGGTGCTTGCTGCCGTGGACCTGCTCGAAGATCGACAACGCGCGCTCGAGGTGGGGCAGGGCCTTGGAGAGCTTGCCGCCCGCGTAGAGGGTGGCGCCGAGGTTCTGGTTCGCGCGCCCGACATCGGGGTGGTTCTCGCCGAGCAGCTTGCGGCTGAGCTCCAGGACCGCGGTGAACTCGCGCTGCGCTTCGTCCACCTCGCCCAAGGCCATGAGCGCCAAGCCCAAGATGCGATGCGCCTCCAGCAGCGCGGTCTCGTCGTGCTCGTGGTCGTCGAGGGCATCGACCGCTCGCTCGAAGGCGACCCGGGCCTCGTCGAGGCGACCCGCGACCCGATACAGCTCGCCTTCGGCGACCAGCAGCTTGGTGCGCAGCGGGTCGTCGTCCTCGCGCCCGCGCAGCCACGCCTTGGCCTGCACGACCCACTGCTCGGCCTCGGCCGTGCGCGCGTGCTGGACCCCCAGCCAATGCACCAGTCGCGTGCTGGCGGTGACCGCCAGCGGGGCGTGCCGGGCCTGCACCGCGTCGGAGTAGGCCCGCTGGTACCACCGGGCGGCATCGGCCGCGTCGCGGGCCTTCTCGGTGAGGTCCCCCTGCAGCAGCATGACTTCGCCGTGCAGCAGCGGGGCCTCGAGCAGCCTCGCCTGGTCTTCGATCTGGTCGGCGAGCAGGCTGGCCTCCGCCGTTCGACCGGCGCGACGCAGGGCCCGGGCCCGGGCCAGGCGCTGGTCTTCGGCCTCGACCTTGCCCGCGACCTCGGGGGCGGTGGAGCGCCCGCGGTCACGCAGGGCCTCGAGGTCGGCGCAGCGCTCGGTGGGCGGCAGGGCGGTCACCATCCCCGCCGCGCGCTGGAGCGTGCTGACGCTGACGTCGCCCGAGAGCGTCTCGACGGTGGCGTCGAACTCGGCCTGGTGGCGGCGCAGGCAGGCCATGCGCAGGTCGAAGGCCTCGGCCGATTGCTCTCCGCGTACCCGAGTGGCCTCGCAGCTGTTGACGTAGCCGTCGGCCCACGTGTTGGCGTAGGTCTCGAGCTGGGCCGAGATCCGCTGCGAAGTATCGGCGGCGTAGCCGAGGTTGGTCGCCATCAACGACTCGTGCACCGTCTGCTGACGGGTGGTGCCCCACAGCTGGGCGCTGAGGGCCTCGACCTCGGGGCAGGGAGGCTCTTGCGAGTTGCTGGCCACCTGCACCACCACGACGGTGCCGGCCAGCACCGCACCCACGCCGAGCCAGGCCCAGCGCATCCGGGCCTGCCACGGGTCGTAGCCGAGCGCATGCAGCAGCTCTTCCATCGAGGCGTAGCGGTCGTCGGCACGCGGGCAGAGCCCGCGCTGCACGATGCGGTAGAGCCAGCTGGGGACCTGGGCCGCGGCCTCGGGCTCGAAGGCGGCTTCTTCCTTGGCATCGAGCAGCAGGCGCGGATCCTTGTGTGCGAAGGGGCGCCGCCCGAACAGGCCCTCGAAGAGCGCCACGCAGTAGGCGTATTGATCGGAGCGAGCGTCGACGGGGTCGCCCCGCAGCTGCTCGGGGGACATGTACGCGGGCGTGCCGACGACCTCGCCCGACTCGGTGACCGTCTCGCCTCCGACCTCACCGGGCTCGCCCGAGCTCCAGTGATCCATGATCTCCTCTTCGCCGCGGGCACGGGCGAGCCCGAAGTCGGTCACCATCACTCGCCCCTTGTTGCCCATGAGGACATTGGAGGGCTTGAAGTCGCGGTGGATGATCCCTGTCTGGTGGGCGGCGAGCAGGCCCCGGCCCGCCTGGATGAACACGTCCACCACCTCGCGCCAGGGGCGACTCTTCTTGCGCAGCCACTTGCTCAGCGTGGTGCCGTCCACGTACTCCATCGCGATGTAGACCAGGCTGCCCACCGGCTCCACGTCGTACACGGGCACGATGTTGGCGTGGCTGAGCTGGGCCATCGCGCGAGCCTCTCGCAGGATGCGAGTCTCGGCTCGGGGTCCACTGGAGCCTCCGCGTCGATCGAAGCGGAGCATCTTGAGGGCGACCTCGCGGCGAAGCTTGGGGTCGTAGGCGCGGTGCACCACGCCCATGCCTCCTGCGCCGATCTGCTCGAGAACCACGTAGCGATCGAGACTGCCGCTGGCTTCTTCTGCCGGACCGGTCGTCTCTCGCTCTCGGGGCACGACGGCGAGGCCCTGGGTGACCTCGTCGTCGACATCGATGCTCGTCGACACCAGCCACGATTGTACGCCCGGTGATGCAGTGCGTGCGCTCGGCCGCGGACCAAAGGGTCAGACCAGCGTTTTGCCGGATGGCTCGTGGCCGAGACCACGACGGATCGTCGATCTACGCCGTGCGGTTCGTGTTTCGCCCGCGAAGGTTCCAGGGCCGGGTGAGGGTGGCCCCGATGCATGCGGACCAACCAACGGCCCAGGATTGGACACTTGTCTCTCCGCCGAGCGATGCGGCCGAGATCGCGACCAGGGTGATGACCATGGCTCCCTGCACACGATCTCGGCGAAGCAGGGCATGAGGGCTGGTATCGCACTCGGAGGACGGGGCAGGTTGGGTCGCGATCACGACCGCGAAGAGCACCGCGACGACCCACGCTCCCATCGTCCAGGTGCCGAGTTCGCCCACCGTAATCTCTGGATGCCCGGTGGCCATGGCGACGGCCGCCACGACGGCGGCGAGGCCTGCCCACAACCAACCGCGCGCGGCCGCGGTCGGAAGCAGGGCGTCGAGTCCAAACGCAGCCACGGCCGCGAGTCCTAGCGCAAGGCTGTGCGGGCCGCGGCCCACGGCGAGCAAGAACACCAAGATCGCGATGCGGTCGCCGGTCTTGGCGGGGGGACCCACCGTGCGGTTGACCAGTCGGGCCAGCACCAGCACGAGCATCGGCTCGAAGAACAGCGGGTACACGCCGACCACGATCGCGGCCGTGACCGGGGCCAGGGCCACGAACGCGGCGACGTTGTCGTCGGGGGCGATTTCTCGCGTCAGCGCCCAGGTGGTGAACAAGATCAGCGAGCCCAGCAAGCCGCCCAGCAGTGCGTCGGCCGGGCCCGCGCCGCGGATCAACGAGGTGACGCTCAAGGCGACCACGGTGACGCCCATGACGAGCAGGATCGCCAGGTTGGTGGGATAGCGGGGCTCCACCGGGCGCGCGACGGCGGAGTAACGATGAATCGGATGGCCCACGATGCAGCCTGGATCGTGGACGCGTGTTCGGGCGCGGTCAACCGGGGGCGGGCGACCGCGTCAGGGCAGCACGCGCCCCATCCACGACTCGAGCACGGGGACGGGCTCCTCGTCGATGATCTGCTCGGCGATGACGCGGGTGCCCGTGGCCAGCACGCCGCCGTCGGGCTCCACGCGAACGCCCTGGATCTGGGCGAACTGGGAGACCAGCGGCACCGCGACGTAGTGGCCCCAGCGCAGCTCGGCCTGCCGGTCGACCTTGGCGATCCACGGCTGTCCCCAGTTGCGCGGGCCCAGGTCACCGCCTCCGCCGAACACGATGCTTCCGCAGGGATCGAAGGCCACGGTGGCGATCGTCTCGAGCCAGCCGATGTCGATGCTGCTGCGGCTCCACCGGACGTTGCCGCCGCGGCCGAGTAACACGATGAGGTCGGGCTGATGGGGCGGGGTGGGATCGCGACCCGCCAGCACGACTTCGCCCTGCGGGTCGGCATCCATCGCGAGCAGCCGCAGCGGCGAGCCGAGGTCGACGAGGCTGTCCCACGACCAGACCTCCTTGCCCTGCGCGTCGAGGCCGAGCAGGACGACGTACTCGATGCCGTTGTCGGTGCGGCGCTGCTCGGCGTGCACGATGCCGCCGTCGCCATCGACCGCCACCTTCGGAGGCGCGCTGACCCCTTCGTCGAAGCTCAGGCTCCACAGCGCCTGGCCGTTTTCGTCGAACTTGGTGACCCACGATTGATCGGGGGCTTCGCCGGGCTCGTCGGTGGAGCGTCGTCCCACCAGCACCAGCTCGCCCCAGCGGTCGATCGCCAGATCGGTCGCGACGTCGTCGGTGAGCGGCGAGTCCTCGAAGGTCGCCTTCCACTTCAGCTCTCGCTCGGCATCGTAGCTGTGGAGCAAGGGGACCCGCCCGTAGGCGGCGAGCGAGTGGCCGGCGACGATGGGGTGCCCCTGCGCGTCGAGGACCATCGAGTTGCAGGTCCAGCTGGGATCGGAGACGAGCCACTGTCGCAGGCCGTCCTCTTCCCAGCGGCTGAGGCAGCCGTCGACCACGAACAGGTCGCCGTCGACCCCGCGCGCGATGGCCTGGCCACCCCCCACCGCGACCGTGGTGACCACGGTGGACGACCAGTCGGGTTGCCCGGTGATCACCTCGGAGCACTGCGACTGGTCCCAGGTGTCGGCGGTATCCACCGCCGTGGTGCTCTCGTCGGCGCCGTCGCTGGAGCTGCTGGAATCGGTGCTCGGCAGGCCCGTGCTGCTCGATCCTGCCTCCGGGGCGCTGCCCGAGGACGACGACTGGCCGCACGCGATCAAACACGCGATCGCGGACGCTGCGAGCCGACGGGGCATGGATCATTGATAGCAGACTCGTCGGAGCGATGCCCGCGGACCGACGCTCGGGTCGAGCGGTTCGGGCGCGTCCGAGCACGGGCTCAGGGGGTCTTCATCGTCACCACGACGCTCAGTCCGCCCAGGTCGCTGGTGGTGGCGACCACCGAGCCCTCGGCGGCGTCGACCATGCGCGACACGATGCTGAGCCCGAGCCCGTGCCCGCCTTCGGCCCGCTGGCGGCTCTCGTCCAGGCGCACGAAGGGCTCGAAGATCCGCTCGCGATCGGCTTCGGGCACTCCAGGGCCGTCGTCGTCGACCCGCAGCTCGACTCCTTCGTCGTTCGCCTGAAGCTTTACGCGCACCGTCGAGCTCGCGTAGCGCAGCGCGTTGTCCACGAGGTTGTCGATCACCCGGGCGAGCAGCGGCAGGTCGCCCGCAAAGGGCAGCTGCTCGGGTGCCTCGATGCGAACCTCGGTTCCCGCCGGGGTCTCCAGTCGAGCCACTCGGCTCCGGACGAGCTCCGCCAGATCGATCGTCTCATGCTGCGGTGCTTCGCCGGCCCGAGCGTAGTAGCGAACCTCGTCGGCCAGCCGCTGCAAGTCGTCCAGCGCGTGCTCGAGCCGCTGGACCTGCAGCCGTCGGTCGTCCTCGTCGACCGCCTCCAGCACCAACGCCGACGCCACCCGGGCCGCGGCCAGCGGGGTCCGATACTCGTGGGCAATCGCCTGCACGAGCGCGCGCTGAGCCTCGAAGTTGGCCTGGACGCGATCGGCCATGCGGTTGAAGTGTCCCGCGAGCTCGGCGACTTCGTCGTGTCCCCCCAGCCGGGCCCGGGCGTCGTAGCGCCCCGCCGCAAACTCTCCCACGTGACCCGCCAGCTTCCGTACCCGTCGTACCAGCGGAAGCGTGAGCAACACGGCCGAGCCCAGCGCGATCGTCAGCGACAGGGCCAGGGTGATCTGCAAGGTCGAGCCGGGCGCCCAATCCCAAACGAAGCGGCCGGCCTCGATCTCCTGCCCCCGCCCCGCATCGATGGTGACCAAGTAGTAGTCCTCGACGGTGTGCACCCGGGTCCGTCCCACGCGGGCGACCTCTTCGTCGTCGTTGCGCGCGGGCAGCAGGTCTTCGGGCGCGGCCGAGTCCAGCAATCGCTCGGAGATCCCGTCGAAGGCCAGCGCCAGCTGGTGGGTCTCCTGGCTCGTCATGGCCTCGTCGGTGAACCAGACGACGAGCACGCTCGCGGCCAGCAGCGCAGCGAAGACGACGGTGGTGGTGAGTCCCAGTCGATACGTCGTGGGCTTCATCGGCGGACCGCCCACAGGTAGCCCGTGCCTCGAACGGAGCGCAGCCAGGCGCTCGCGGCCTCGCCGAGCTTCTTGCGGACCCGAGACACCCGCAGGTCGATGGAGCGATCGATGCCGTCGTAGGGCACGCCGCGGAGCTGCTGGTGGAGCTGCTCGCGGGTGACCACTTCACCCGCTCGGGACGCCAGGGTCCACACGAGCTCGAACTCGGCCGTGGTGAGCTGACGATCGATGCCGCCGATGGTCAGCTCGTGGCGCCCCGCGTCGATGACGATGTCCTCGAAGGTGAGGCGCTGCGCCTGCCCGGCCGGGGTCTGGGTGCGGCGCAGCGCGGTGCGGATGCGGGCCACCAAGACCCGTGGATCGACCGGCTTTTTGATGTAGTCGTCGGCGCCCGCTTCGAGGCCCACGATCTCGTCGACATCGTCGACCCGGGCGGTGAGCATGAGGATCGGCCCGCGAAAGTCGGGTCGTACGCGGCGGCAGACCTCGAGCCCGTCGAGGCCCGGCAGCATGAGGTCGAGCAGCACCAGGTCCGGTGCATCGCGGGTGATGGCCTCCGCGCCGCGTAGCCCGTCCGACTCGTGCCGCACCCCGAACCCGTGGCGCTGCAGGTAGTCGACGAGCAGCGTCGCCAGGTTCTCGTCGTCCTCGACGAGCAACACCATGGTGGGAGCCATCGTCTCCACGATAGCGTGTCGCTGGGGCGTGCGAAGGGGGAGATACGAACGGATACGAAGTCGGCTCAGATGCCGCGACCTCGCCGGATCGGGGCGCGCGCGGTGGCGACCCGTGCTGGCGTTCGGTCGCCGCGGGGAGTGACGGCGGCGCGGCGTCGCGCCCTCGAGCCGGGCACGGTTGCGGTGGGGTCGATCCGCTGCGCCTCGCGGAGTCCCGAGCGGAACGCACCGTGGACGGTCGCCGGCGAGGCTGCATCGGTGGCTTCGCCGGCAAAGAGGACCCGCCCGTCGACCGGCTCGGCGAGGACGCCGACGTCTCGTGGTTGTTGCCCGAGCTTGGCGTAGCTGTAGCTCCCGCGGGCAAAGGGGTCCGAGCTCCAGCGCGTGACCACGCTGTCGGTGGGCGCGGGCAGCTGTACCCCGGCCGCCTCGCTCAGCACGGCCAGCGCCCGCTCGACGAGCTGCGCGTCGGTCATGGTGTCTTGAGCGACCTGCGCCCAACGTCCCGAGTACAGGCACGCCAACGTCGGCACTCCGGTCGGCGCCGACATGTCGAACCAGGACGAAAACCGCCGCGCCCCACCCGTGCCCGCGTAGTAGAGCAGGTCGAACGACTCGTCGCCCCACCACGGCTCGTCCCAGGCGAGCACGATCTTCTCGAAGGAGCCGAAGCCCGTGCGGGCGATCGCGTCCCGCTTGGCCGGCGGCAGCGGGGGCTCGAACTCGATGCTCCCGGCCTGCAGTACCCCGAGCGGCACCGTGACGATGACGTGAGAGCCCACCACGGTCTCGCCTTCGAGCTGGACCTCCACGCCATCCTCGGCGCGGCGAATCGCCCGTACGGGAGCGCCCGTGCGGATCTCGAGCCCGGCGGCGAGCCGCTCCACTACCACCCCGTAGCCTCCTTCGATCACCTCGTCGCCGCCGCGGGTGGGGTCTTCTTCCGAGTGAATCCATAGCCATGGCGACAGCTCGTCGATCGGCCCCGACGACGCACTGAGCACCAGCTCGAGCACGAAGCGGGCGCGCTCCCGGGCCGCGCCGCTCACCGATCGCGTGTCGAGGTACGCTTCGATGAGGTCGCTGGCGCTGGCTTCCGGGTCGTTGGCGATCTCCAGGGACCACGCATCCCGCTCGAAGCGCTCGACCGTTCTCAGCAACGCGAGCAGCTCGTCGTCGTCCACCGAGCGCCCGTCGATCGCGTCATAGATCCAGCCCGGGTCGAGATCGTGGGGCGTGCGACGTAGACCGATCGCGTCGGCATAGTCCGCGACCGGGTTGTTGGTCGCACCGTGGATCCACGCCCCGCCCAGGTCGGCTCGGCCTCCGCCGAAGTTCGCGGTGAAGGTGCGCCCACCCAAGCGATCACGACCCTCGACGACGACCACCTTCCAGCCCGCGTCGTGCAGCGCGCGGGCGGCGGTCAGACCGGCCATGCCCGCGCCCACCACGATGATCGACTCATGGGCACTCGGCGGCTCTGCGCCCCCGAGGGGCTCCGGTTGCCGACATCCACCGAGGGCGGCTGCACCCGCGGCCCAGGCGACCGTCTTGCCGAACAATGCGATGAAATCTCGACGCTCCACGCCTACACCGTGAACGACCCCGACCGATCGCCCAGGCGAGTCGTGTCGTCGTTTCGTGTCGGAGTGTATCCGCGGCCCTAGGGCGTCGCGACCGGGGCGTCCTGCTGTCCGCGGCCGGCCAGCGGCGGCAGGGTGCTGCAGAACAGCTCTTCTTCGTAGAAGTAGCCGACGAACTCGACCGCGCTGCTGCCCACGTCGACGAGCATGAGGGCCAGCGGGAGCGGAGAGAAGCCGCCGTTGCACTGGGCCTTTTGGTCGATGGTGCGTGAGAGCTCGCCGAGCTGGGCCTTGGCCACGGCGGCGTTGCTCTGGCGACCGGGCTCGTAGCGCGACAGTTGCTTGAGGGCGCCGCGATCGTCGGTGCGGAAGGAGCCGGGCTCGGTGGCCCAGGTGCCGGGCGACTCGTTGGCGCTCGGCTGGCGCAGCTGCTCGACGACGCCCGCGACCATGGAGCGAACCGCGGTCAGGTCCTGCTCGGCGTAGCGGCGCCGCGAGGGCTGACAGACGGACTCGAGCGCGCCCCCGAGGGCGGACAGGGCCCCGGCTCGGGCGGCGAGATCGAGCCACTGCGGGTCGAGGTGGCCGCTGGCGGCCGCGACCGCGCGAGCGCCCGCGTCGGCGAGCTCGGCCGGATAGTCGCGACCGAGGTCGGAGGCGCAGGAGGACGGGATGTGCACGGCGGGCTCGACCACGCCGATGCGCAGGCCATCGGCCATGTGCAGCTGGGGCGAGGGGCACGCGCCGCCCGGCTCGGTGCAGGACTCGACGGTCGCGAGGTACTCCCACGCCTTGTTGCCGCACTCGTATTGATCCCACGCGGCACCGCTGCCGAAGTCGGCGCGTTGCTTGGGCTCCCGGAAGGCGCGCAGCTCCTGTCGCCAGCCCCGGAACGAGCGCTCGAGCTCGGCGCGATAGGCATTGGCGAGCAGGCTGTCGGCGTGGCTGACGAAGGGCGCGAGCTTGGCCTCGGAGGCGGTCAGGCCCTCGTCGATGGAGGTCATCAGGGGCTCGCAGCTGCCGACCGAAAACCTCCGCAGGTCCGCCCAGGTGCGGCGATCGAGCGAGGGCTCGGTGAGCACCATGATCGCGTCGGCCCCCAGCATGGCCTCGTCTTTTCTGGCCCACTGGGTGTTGAGGGTCGTGTCTTGGACGGAGTAGGTCGGGCGTCCGAAGACGTCGCGGGACCCGTCGGGCACGACCCGCTGGTACATCGGAAGCTCGCCGCGCTCGGTGAGCAGCGCGTCGAGCATCTTGCCGCCGCGCGCGACGACCTTGGTCTCCGGGCTGAGGGCGGTGACCAGGTCAACGCCGCGTTTTTCCCACATCGCGCCGCGCATCGAAGCGCCGAACATGAGGGCGACGGCGGGGCGACCCTGGAGCTGCTGGGCGAGCGCATCGACGTCCCCGGCGACCTGCATGGGCGGGGTCCAGTCGGTGGGCGTCGGGGGCACGGGCAGCGTGGCGTCGGCCAGGGCGGGAGCGGGAGGAACGTCGCCGAGCTCCACCGGGGCGAGCGTCTGGGAGCCGGGCCCGGCGGCGGGCGTGCAGGCCGAGGTCATCGCGGCCAGCGGCGCGGTGATGGCGAGACCGAGCAGGGCACGATGACGACGTTCGATCGACATGCGGCGAGCCTAGGCGCGTGAATCCGCGACCGTCAATGGCTCGGGGGTGCCGGGGGGCGGGGAGTGGTCGAGCCCACGGGCCGATGCACCGATTCGTGCCGAGCGTGCGCCTTCGCGCCCTCTACCCGCGCCCGCTCGGCCGGGCGAACCACGTCGACCACGTGATCGCGACCATGATGCCCACGAAGCCGCCGAAGTCCCGCGTGGAGGTGAACGCCGCCAGCGCGGCGACGATCTGCAGCGGCACCAGCCAACGCGTGGGGATGGGCAGCCCGAACAGGAAGGGCGTGTGCGCGACGGTCGAGTGCCGGTTGCGGGCGGCGAAGGCCGGCAGGGCGAGGGCGAGGACGACGGCTTGGCCCTGCATCATCCAAAACGGGTACGCGCTGCTCGGGCCGCCGACGGACTCGGTGATCGCGTGGGCGAACAGGGCCGACGCCCCGGCCACCACGATGCCCCCGAGCATCAGCACTCGCGTGGCGCGTTCGCCCAGCAGCGTCACGACTTCCATCACGGACCAGTAGACCAGCACGAGCTGAAAGACCGACCACATCGACAAGGGGCCGGAGCCGACCAGGCCATAGGTGACCACGCGCCACACCTGGCCGCTGCGCCATGCCTCGGTGGAGAGTCGAAGCCGGGCGATCAGCGGCTCGAGCTCGAAGAGCGAGTCGGCCAAGACCCCCGCGGCCAGGGTCGCCATGAGCACGATGACCGAGGGCGGGGGGTTGCCTCGCGCACCCGCGATGAACTCCCGCCACGGATCGCGATTGAACACACCCCGATGGTAGCCCCCGCCGACCGACGTGACGGGGGCTCACGGAGGGCGCGGCCCAATGCCAACGAAATCAAATGCTTGAACCGACGGGCGGTGCTCGTCGATTGTTGCTCTGGCCGCACAGGTCCATCCCAGCGCGCGTGCCTTGTAACCGGTTGAGAAGGATCCATGGTCTGTGGGCCACCAGGAGAACCGCAATGTCCAATCCCGAGTCCTCGAAGACCATCCTCTACTACCGTCCCGGCGCGTGCGCGCTCGCTCCGCATATCGCGCTCCACTGGACGGGGCTCGAGCACGAAGCTCGCGTGGGCAAGCGAGACGACCCCGAGTTCCTGGCCGTGAGCCCGCGCGCGGTCGTGCCTGCCCTCGTCACCCCCGACGGCACGATCCTCAACCAGGCCGGCGCATTGCTGGCCCACATTGCGCGACAAGCCGACCGTCCCGACCTCCTGGGCGCGGGCGTTGCTCATGGCGAGTCCATCGTCGGCATGTGGAGCAACTTCTTCGGCTGCGATTTCCACCCCGCGTTCTGGCCTTACTTCGCGGCCCCGCGCTTCACCGTGTCGGAGTCGGAGCAGGCTCGCGCCGACGTCAAGGCGGCCGGCGTGCTGCAGGTGAAGCAACTGCTGAAGCGGCTCGACGCGCACCTCGAAGGGCGCACGTTCTTCGTGGGCGAGAGCAAGACCGTCGTCGATGCCTACGCGGTGCCGATGGTCCGCTGGTCCAAGAACATCACCGCGATCGGGCTCGACGAGTTCCCGCATGTCCGCGCGTGGTACGACAACATCGTCACCGACGAGGGCGTGAAAGCGGCGATGGCCGTGCAGGGCATCGAGCACTAGCGCTTGCTTCGAGCACGGCCGTCGTTTTGCCCATCGGCGCAGAACTACGGCCTGCTCGCACCGAAACGGCGTGGTGGAGGCGGTCTGGCAGAACGGACCAACCTTCAATGAAATTCGCTGCTTACAGACCATGGATCGCAGACTGCTAGACTTCGATGCAGCTGCGCGATGCCCGATTCGGACAAGTCCAAGCCCGGTGCGCCCCAGGTCGTGGGTACGGAGGTCTCCGCCACGTTGCCCGTGTCTCGGTCTGCGTCGCGCCAGGGTCGAACCCTGGTGGTGATCGCGGGAGACCGGGCCAGCTCGCATCAGCTGCCGGACACCGGTCGTTGCACCGTGGGTCGCGGCGACGAGGTCGACGTGCGCATCGATCATCCATCGGTCTCGCGAGAGCACGCGTGCCTGCACCTCGGGCGTCGCAAGGAGCTGCACCTCAGCGATACCGGCAGCTCCAACGGGACCCACGTGCGAGGCAAGCGTCTGGGATCGGGGGAGCGGGTCAAGCTGGCGGCGGGCGAGACCTTCGAGGTCGGCTCGGTGCTGCTGATGGTGCAGGAGCCCTTCGGGCCCGAGACCGCCCTCGATCCCAACCCGGCGGTGATCGACGACCGCGACATCGTGGTGCACGACCGCGCGATGACCAGCCTGTATCAGCTGGCGGAGCGGGTCGCGAAGAGCACGATCAACGTGCTGCTGCTCGGTGAGACGGGCGTGGGCAAGGACGTGATGGCGCGCAAGATCCACGCGATGTCACCGCGCGCCGACAAGCCCTTCCTGCCGCTCAACTGCGGTGCGCTGGCGGAGCAGCTGCTCGAGAGCGAGCTATTCGGCCACGAAAAAGGAGCGTTCACGGGGGCGGTCGAGGCCAAGCAGGGGCTGCTCGAGGCGGCCAACCACGGCACGGTGTTCCTCGACGAGGTCGGCGAGCTGCCGATGACCGTACAGGTCAAGCTGCTGCGCGTGCTCGAGGAACGCCAGGTGCGTCGGGTGGGCGGTCTGCGGGCCAAGGCCTTCGACATTCGCTTCATCGCGGCCACCAACCGCGACCTGGCCCAGGCGATCGAGGAGGGGGGCTTTCGCTCCGACCTGTTCTATCGCCTCAATGGCATCTCGCTGGTCATCCCTCCGCTGCGGCAGCGGGTGGGAGAGATCGAGGGGCTGTCGCGGCGCTTCATCACCGAGGCGTGCGAGCGAGGGGGACGCGACTCGGTGCCGACGCTGTCGCCCGAGGCTTCCGCGTGGCTCGAGCGCAACCCGTGGCCGGGCAACATCCGCGAGCTGGCCAACTGCATCGAGCGCGCGGTGCTGCTGTGCTCGGGCGATCAGATCACGCTGGAGCACCTGCCCGCGACCGACGGGCTCGTGTCGGTGGGGGCACCGGGGCCGACGGCTGCGCCCGCGTCCGCGAGCAAGCCCGAGCACCCCGAGCGCCGACGCATCCTCGAGGCGCTCGAGGAGTGTGCCGGCAACCAGACCCGCGCCGCGAAGCTGCTGGGGATCTCCCGCAACACGCTGCTGTCGCGGCTCGATCAGTACGACATCCCGCGGCCCCGCAAGCGCTGAGCAGGACGGCGGGCGCCCGCGCGATCAGTCGCAGGGGATGTGCACGTCGATGACCGTGCCCGTGCGGGCCTGGCCGTCGAAGGACGAGAACGCGAACTGGCTGCGCTCGATGCCGCAGTTGCCCCGCGCGTCGCAGAGTCGCTCCACGCGATGCTCGAGCTCGATCTCGGTCAGCCCGCTGTGCTGAAGCGGCGTCAGCTCCCACGGCGAGGAGGCCCGGTTGCGGTCGTGGTCGCTCCACAGCAGCAGTGAGCTCCAGGCGGAGTCGGCGGGGGAGATCCGCCCGTCGTGGTTTTCGTCGAGGTCGCGCAGGGCGTCGAAGCCATCGGTGGGCAGCCGGCCGTCGAGGGTGGGGCTGGCCGAGCCGAACAGCTCGCGGCCGTTCTCGATGCTGCCGCTGTGGTCGAGGTCGATGGCCAGCCAGGGGGTCTCGGCCCCGGGCCACTCGCGCGCGAGGCAGGCGTTGGAGCCGTCGCTCAGCTCGAAGGCCTCGACGCCCGCGTCGAAGCGGGGCTCCTGGCCGTCGAAGGACAGCACCAGCGGGGTGAAGCCACACTCTTCCCACACGGGCACGCCGTACTCGAGGCGGCAGCCGAGCTCTTCCTCCCCGAAGCCGCAATCGTCGAGGTAGGTGTCGCCCAGCTCGCACTCGACCTCGGTCACGCACGGACCCCAGCCGGCTGCGTTGGCCTCGCAGTACTGCACGCCGTACTGCTCGTCGGCCCAGCAGACCGAGGTGGCGCCATGCTCCTCGCAGGGCCCCTCGAGCTCGGCGACGGGGAGGCGAGGCGGGGGATCGACGTCCTCGCCTCCGTCGCTGCCCTCTTCCCCTTCGCCGTCCATGCCCTCGGTCTCGGCTTGGTCTTCCTCGGCGTCCTCGCTGCCGTCGCTGTCGGCCTCGTCCGCCTCGGCCATGGCGTCCTCGGGGAGGTCGTCGGACACGGGCGGGTCGCAGGCGAGAATCGAGGAGATTGCGCAGAGTCCGCAGAAACGAAGGATCGTGGCGTCGAAGGTCATGGCGAGGCTCGGTCATCGGGGAAGTAACCGCGCCCGGAGGATCGATCCTCGACCTCCTTCGATTTGTTCGGGGCCGGCGGAAATGGCGTCGAATCCCGGCTCGGGGCGTTCCCAGAGGCGGGTTTGACCGGAATTCTAGACGTCCCGCATGCTCGGGAGGGTTGTCGAGCGTGGCACAGGGTCGGGGTCGAAGCGGGGGCGGGAGCGCTCGCGGGATCGGGCTGGCGGTGACGCTCGTGGTCCTGCTCGGCTGCCAGGTCGCGGATCAACCCACGCTGGCCGAGTGCGGCAACGGCATCGTCGAGCCGAGCGCGGGCGAGGACTGCGAGCCGCTGCAAGACCCGGCCGCCTGCGGGGCGGCGGGCTCGGGCGCGAGCGCCTGCCGCTTCATCTGCACCGCGCAGTCGTGTCCGAGCGGCTTTCGCTGCGGTAACGATGCCATCTGCCGCCAGCCCTGCCTGGGCTTCGAAGGCGAGCCCGCGTGCAACCCCTTCGAGGTGCTCTCCGAAGACGTCAGCGAGGCCGCGATCGCTCAGGTCTCCGTCGTCGACGTGGTCGGAGATGCACGACCCGAGATCATCGCGGTCGAGTACGACGACGCGCAGGGACTCGACGCGCAGGTCCAGGTGTATCGCGTCGAGCCCGACGAGATCGTCACGGGCGAGTCGGCGATGGTCGGCGAGTTCCCCGGGGTGGTGCGGCTGTCGAGCGGGGGCGTGCACTACCTGGTGGCGCAGCGCGATGCCCTGCCGCTCGCGCCCGCCGAGGCCACCGCGAGCCAGCGGCAGGCGATCTTGTCCGTGCTCGAGCCCGATCTCGGGTTTCGTGAAGTCATCATCCAGGGACCCACCGTGGTCGACCCCGGCCCGCTGCGCTTGGCCTCGTATGCCCCGTCGGACGAGCTGCCGGGTGAGAGCGTCGAGCCGCTGCTCTTCGGGTTCGGCGAGGACCAGGTGTGGCAGCCCGAGGCCTCGGCGGTGGAGCCTGCGGCGGCGGGGCATCCCGACGACCTGCTCGGTCCCTCGATCGGACAGCCCTTCGATGCCGATCAGGCCGCGGCCGCCGGGGCGTTGGCCTCGCAGGTGTGCCCGGTGATGGTCTACGGCTACCGCGGGCAGACCCAGCTCTTCGCCGAAAACCCGTGTGAGGACCTGGTCGCCACGTGGACGGCACTGCCGCTCTTGTTGCCCGAGCTGCCCGCCGATACGCGCCTCGGCGACGGTCTGGTGGTGGGTGACGCCAACGGCGACGGCCTCGACGATCTGGCCATCACCACCGATGCGGGGCGGATCCACGTGGCCTACGGGGTCGGGGACGGCAGCTTCCACTCCGTGGCCAGCGAGCTACCCCTGGAAGGAGGCGACGGGCGCTTCGACGATGGCGTCGGGTTCGCGTCCGAGCTCGGCACTTCGCTCGGTGTGATCGCGGTGGGGGACTTCAACGGCGATGCGCGGCCCGACTTCCTGACGCGCTCCACCTGGATCCGCAGCTGCACCACGGAGGGCTGCGGCACCTGTGACGTCGAGGGCTACCGCTGTGAGCTCGGGGCTTCGTCGGCCCCGGCCTACTCGGGCACGGCGGCGAGCGTGGCCGACTACGACGGCGACGGCGAGATCGAGCTGGCCGTGCTGGCGCGCGAGGCCGACGATCCGCTCTTCCCCGCCGACCAATGGGGCGGGGTCCCGCCGAGCCCGGGGGACTTGGTGATCATCGACCGCCCCGGCTCCGAGCAGTGGTCGGCGCGGGTCATCCCCATGGTCGGCGCGCCGCGACTGCTCGCCAGCGGGGACCTCGACGGCGACGGAGCGGACGAGGTGATGCTGGCGCGCTCCACCGAGGGGGGCGACGAGCTTCACGTGACCTACGGCGAGACGGGCGAGGTCGAGTCGCTCGGTGGCCTGGGCCTCATCGTCGATGCGCACGTGGTGGCGGGCACCCGCACGCTGGCGGTGGTCTCCGAGGGCAGCGAGGGGCAGGGCCGTCGGCTCACCCGACTGACGGCCACGCACGAGCGACAGCTGCGGAGCACGGTGAAGCTGGCCCTGGAGGTCGTGCCGCGGAGCTTCGTGGTGGGGAACTGGACGCCCAGCAACCCCGCGGAGCGGGGCCTGGCGGTGATCGGTGAGACGGCGACGGGCGAAGTGGGGGTCGAGCTGCTGACCCGTGGAGGCGACACTTTCTTCGATGCCTCCACGCGCAACCACGCGCTGACCTCGTTGCAGCTGGCCGCCGATCAGGCCGCGTCGGCCCAGGCGGTGGCGATCGATCTCGATGGCGACGACATCGACGAGCTCGTGGTGCTCGCGGCCGATGGAGCCGTGCGCACGCTTCGGGTCTCCGATGCCGGGGGCGCGCCTGCTTTCATCGACCCCACGCTGAGCCCGGCGCTCGAGCCCTTTGCCGGCCCCGCGTGGCCGGGCGACGATCGTCCGCGCTCGCTGCTCGGCCTGCGGGATCTCGACGACGATGGCGATCTCGATCTGTGGGCACTGAGCGCGGAAGATTCGCCACAGCTCGTAGCGTTTCGAAACCTCGGCGACGGCACGCTGGACGTGGCGGGCCGGGCGGTCAGTCCCATTCCACCGCTGGAGCTTTCGTTCTGCGAAGAGGGAACCGGCGACTGCTCGGTACACGTGCGCGCGGTGGCTCCCTTCCGGGTGCGGAGCGACCGGAGTCGCTCGGTCTCCCCGACCGGGATCGACCTGCTGCTCGCGTCCCGCCGGGCACTGTTCTTGTGGACGCTCGATCCGCTCGATCCCTCGACGGCCACCGCGTTGCCCGTGGCCGAGCTGGCGGTGGTGCGCGGGGGACGGTTGCCCCTGAGCCCGGAAGGAGGCCAGGTTCTGGCCGCGATCGGGGACATCGACGGCGATGGGGTCGACGACGTCGTTGCGGCGGGCCGCAATGGCATTCGGTGGTTGAACGGCCTGGCCGTCAATCCGTGACGTACCATCACTGGTGAGTCGTGACGCCCCCCGAACAACCCTCCGCTTCGCCCACGCTGCCCAGCGTGGACACGCCGGGCGAGCCCCGCCGCGGAACGGGGACGCCTCTCGAGGCGGGCGCGGTGCTGGCCGATCGGTATCGCCTGGTGCGGATCCTGGGCCGCGGCGGCATGGGAGCGGTGTGGGAGGCCGAGCACACCTCGCTGGGGACTCCGGTGGCGGTCAAGCTCATCAAGCCCGAGCTGGCCGACGGCGAGCGCACCCGGGCCCGGTTTTTACGGGAGGCGAGGTCCGCCGCGGGTCTGCGTAGCCCTCACGTGGTGCAGATCTTCGACTACGGGGTGCAGGACGACACGCCCTACATCGCCATGGAGCTGCTCGAGGGGGAGTCGCTCGCCGAGCGTCTGCGTCGGGTCGGGCGGCTTCCGCCCGCGCAGGTCATGGCCATCGTGGCGCAGGTGGGGCGGGCGGTGAGCAAGGCCCACGATCGCCGCATCGTGCATCGCGACCTCAAGCCGGACAACATCTTCATCGTCGAGGACGACGACGCCGAGCTGTGCAAGGTGCTCGACTTCGGCATCGCGAAGGTGCTGCCCGGCGACACGACCCTGGAGGCGGACACCCGCAGCAGCGCGATGCTGGGTACGCCCTACTACATGAGCCCCGAGCAGGCGATCGACGCCAGCGATGTCGACGGGCGCTCGGACCTGTGGTCGCTGGCCGTGATCGCGTTCGAGTGCGTGGTGGGGGGCCGGCCCTTCGATGCGTCCACCGTGCCCGCGTTGTCGGTACAGATCCTCGTCGACCCGATCCCCGTGCCCTCCGAGCGCGGCAAGGTGCCGCCCGGCTTCGATGCTTGGTTCGCCCGCGCGACCCAGCGCGAGCCCGGCGATCGCTTTCAATCGGCGAGGGAGCTGACCCAGACCCTGGCCGAGGCACTGGGGGTGGATGCGCCGTCGATGGCGACGCTGTCGTCGACGGCCATGGCGAGCCGGCCTCGAGCTCGCTCCTGGTGGCCCGGGGCCGCGCTGGTGCTGGCCGGCGTGGGGGCCGTGGCGTGGTGGCAAACCCGGCCCGGTGACGAGCCCGAGCCGCCCGAAGCGAAGGCGGCAGTCGAAAGCGAGAAGAAGGCGGCGAGCGACGAGCCGCCCGAGGACGCAGACGCAGGCGAAGCGTCGGCGGCCTCGAGCGCAACGCCGGAGCCTCCCGTACCGGACCATGCCGCGATCCAGGTCCAGCTGCAGGGTCCCGCGGGCGCCGAGGTCTACCGGGGTCAGCTCAAGCTGGCGACCTTGCCCGAGACCTTCCGCGTCCCCTGGGGCGAGCAATCGGTGGTGCTGCGGGTCGTGGCTCCGGGATACGAAGACTACGAGCTCGAGCTGACGCCGAGCGAAGACCGGCAGCTCGAGCTGGAGATGAAGCCCCAGCGCAAGACCCCGCGGCGCGACCCCAAGCCGAACCCCAAAAACCCCGAGCCGGGCGCGTCCGTCGACGACCTGGAGTTCTGAGCGCGCATGGGTGGTCTGGCGTCATTGTTGCTATGGGGGGTGCTCGCCCCGGCCGCGCCCGCGTCCGAGAGCGCGGCTCGGCCTCCTGCGCCCACCGTGCGGCCCGAGCATCGCGAGGAACTCGATGTCCTGCCCGACGATCAGCTCGATGTCGAGGAAGCCAAGCGCCTGTTCCTGGCGGGTAAACAAGCGGCGGAGCACGGGCGCTGGGACGAGGCCATTCGCTACTTCGCCGAGGCCTACCGCCACTCGGGCAGCCCCGGGCAGCTGTACTCGATGGGCCGAGGCCATCGCGAGCTGTACTTCAACCAGGGGCGCGACCCGGTGCAGCTGCGGCTGGCGCTGTTGCGTTTCGAGCAGTACCTCGAGCGCAGCCCCCAGGGGCGCAACCGGGCGAACACCAAGAAGTACATCGAAGAGCTGCGGTCCTACGCCACGGTGCTCGAGGGCTTCGATCAACCCGAGCTGATCACCCGGCTGATGGTGCACGGGCCCGTCGATGGGGCCACCGTGTCCATCGACGGCGGACCGCCGAGCGCCGCCCCGGTCACCTTCGATGTGGAGCCCGGCAGTCATCGCGTGCAGATGAGCGCGCCTGGCTATCACGAGGCCGACCGTCGCGTGGAGGTCCCCGAAGGCGCCACTGTGCCGCTGGAGATCGTGCTCGAGGAGCGCGCGGCCGAGCTGCGCGTCACCGGTCCCGCGGGCGCCGAACTCTACGTCGATGGCCAACGCAACGGGCGCTTGCCGTTGACCACCCCCGTCGAGCTCGAGGCCGGGCCGCATCAGGTCGCGGTGGCGCAGCGCGGGCATACCCCCTTCGTTCGCGAGATCGAGCTGACCCGGGGGGAGGCGCGGACTCTCGAGGTCGACCTGCCGATCACCTTCCAGCGCAAGCTGTCGTTCGTGGCCATGGGACTGGGGGCGGGTAGCTCGGTGGCGGCCATCACCCTCGGTGCCCTCGCCGTGCGCAGCCAGAACCAGGCCCAGCAGATCGAGGACGAGCGGCTGACGGTGGGGGTGAGCGAGGCTCGCTTCGCGCAAGGGCAGGCGGCATGGCAGCAGCGCGACACTCGGAGGGTCGCCGCGCTCAGCACGGGAGTGGTGGGCGTCGTGCTCATCGGGGCGGGGCTGGTGGCGTATTTCACCGACGACCCGCGGCTCGCCGATCGCCTCTATCGCCCCGATCGGGCGCCCAGCCGCGCCAGACCGATCGCCATCGTGCCGGTCGTGGGCGCGGGTCTGGCTGGAACCTCCGTGGTCGGACGCTTTTAGGGCTACGATTGTGGGGCCGGCGTGACGAGCGACGAGCCCGACGATCTCCAGAGCCTCGAGGCCCAGCGTGTCTTCGCCAGTGTGGCGCGGTCGCTGCTCGGGGAGACCGTCTCGCTGCCCACCATCGGTCGCTTCGAGGTACGAGAGCGCCTGGGCTCGGGGGGCATGGGCGAGGTGTATGGGGCTTTCGACCCGGAGCACCGCCGAGACGTCGCGCTGAAGTTTCTTCGCAACGACTTGGGGGCGGACTCCGAGGCGGTGACGCGGCTCAAGCGAGAGGCCCGGGCGCTGGCGCGGCTCGAGCACCCCAACGTCGTGAAGGTCTACGAGGTCGGGGTCAGCGAGGACCGGGTATTCATCGCCATGGAGCGGCTGCGGGGGCAGACGCTGTCGGCCGAGCTCGAGCGCGACGGAGCCCTCTCCGTGACCCGGGCGTGGTCGGTGCTCTCACAGCTGTGTGCCGCCGTCGGCCGGGCCCACGCGGAGGGCATCATTCATCGCGATCTCAAGCCGGCCAACATCTTCTCGCACGAGGGGCCGCCCCCGCGCGTCAAGGTGCTCGACTTCGGCATTGCCAAGGGGGTCGGCAAGGGCACGCTCGAGGCCTCCACCGCGAGCGGCACGGTGATGGGCACGCCATTTTACATGAGCCCGGAACAAGCGCGGGACTCGACCAAGATCGATCACCGCTGCGACCTGTGGGCGGTGGCGATCATCGCCTACGAGTGCGTGGTGGGGCGGCGGCCCTTCGTGGCGGACAACCTGGCCAAGCTCGCGGTGGAGCTGTTGACCAAGGACTTGCCCGTGCCCTCCGCGCAGGCCGATGTGCCCCCCGGCTTCGACGCGTGGTTCGCTCGTGCGGCCCATCGGGACCTGGAGCAGCGCTACGGGTCGGCGGCCGAGCTGGTGCGGGGCCTGGCCGAGGTCTTCGGTCAGTCGCCACCCGCGTGGGCACAGCAAGACGCGCCTCGAAGTCGGGTGCCATGGATCGCGGGCGTCATCGTGGTGGCGGTCGGCGTCGGGGCGGCATTGTGGCTGGCGGGTGGGAATGAAAGGCAGGCTCCGCGCCCGCCGAAGGCCCCGTCGCCTGTCGTTTCGCCTCCCGTATCGGCTTCGACGTCGGGCTCGGCGGCAGAGCCCGCCTCGGAGGCCGATACATCGACCCCGTCCGCAGCGTCGACCACCGCGGCGACCCCCGCCGACTCCACGGGCTCCGACGCACCCCGCCCTCAGCCGCGCCCGCCTCGGCCCACCAAGCCCAAGCCGAAGCCCGACGTCGACGACCTCGAGTTCTGACTCAGGAGCTCGAGCCGCCGCCGGCCGCTTCGCGCAGCGACGCCGCCCAGCGCTCGAGGTTGCCCGTGGTCGAGGCCAGCGGATCGGCGTTGCCCCGCAGCTGCTTCATGCAGGTCCCCAGCGCCTCTTTGGCCCGTCGCAGCCGGCTGCGCACGCCCGGCTCGCCCAGGCCCAGCACCTCGGCCATCTCCGGCCCGGTCAGGCCTTCCCACAGGTGCAGCTCCAGCGCGATCTGGTAGTCGAGCGGGATGCGACGCAGCGCCTCGAGCAACAGCCGCTGCTCCACCTTGTCGGCGATGATCGAGCTGGGCGAGGGCGCCAGGTCCATGGCGCTGTGGTCGGTGAAGTCGATGGGGTCGTCCTTGCGGCGGCGACGGCGAAACTCGTTGTAGAGCACGTTGCGGGCGGTCCCCAGCAGGAACGCGCGGAAGCTGGCGTCGCGACGAAAGCGAGTGTGGGTCTCGACGCAGGCGAGGAAGGTCTGCTGTACGAGGTCTTCGGATCCGGTGGTGATCTTGTTGTTGAAGAAACGAAACACCGCACGGAAGTGCCGGCGAAAGAGCTGGCCTCCCGCCTCCCGGTCTCCGGCTGCCCAGGCATCGAGCAGATCGAAGTCACTCGTCACCCCGCGATCGTAGACCAACCCGGCGCGCGCAAGGCGAGTTCGGCCGACAAGGCCCTCCAACGGGCGATCAACCCGCCAAGCGGGCATTGGGCGAACTGCCCAATGCGGTCGCGGCCCGGCGCGCAGCGGGCCGAGATCATTATCGTCGCCGCGATGGAACGCTTCGTGCTCTTGCGTAGCCCCGATGGCGACCAGGGGTTTGTGCGGAGTGATGGCGATCGGTTTGGCCTTGGCCTGCGGCGGCGACGAGTCCCGCCCGGTCGCACCGCCGTGGGGCGGTCTCGATGGCAGCGGCCTCGATGGTGCGGCCGACGACCAAGACGGCGGCAGCGTGGGCGAAGACCCCGCGGGAGGCTCGGGCACCGCCAGCACGCCCGGCACCGGTCCGGCGGGGTCCTCGGGCACCGCGGCGGACGACGATGGCACGGCGGGCGACGGGGCGGACGACGGCAGCGGGCCTCCCTCGGGCGACTGCCCTGCGAACTGCTACTGCGAGCCCTTCGACGCCACCGCGGACATCGCCGATCTCGAGGCGTCGTTTGCCAGCGACAATTGGGCGGAGGTCATGATCGGGGTGCTCGCCCGGCGCTACCCGGCCGGCGCCGACCTGCTGGTGGAGATGCAAGATGACCCCTGGTTCGGCGCGTTCACGGACACCAGCAGCTTCACGGGATTGATGGACTCGGTCATGACCGAAGTGCACGAGGGTACCCATGGCTGGGACTACGACCATGCGTTTGGCCAGCCCTACTTCGGCTACTGGCTGCGCTCGGACCTCATCTTCGAGCCCACCAAGATCGACGGATTTCCCCGCGCCGAGATCGCGCCCATGCTCGTCGACGACTCGACCTCGCTGTACGCGGGCACCTATCTCACCGGTACTCAGGGCACCTACGGCTTCTATGAGCTGCTCGACGAGATGAACAGCTACATCAACGGCATGGGGGGCATCGCGGCGGTGGGCGAGCACATCCCGTGGGGCATCAGCGGTCGCGATGGCGCTGTGGCCTTCATGTACTACCTGGAGCTGTATCTGCGACGGGCTCGGACGACATACCCCGAGCTTTATGCGCAGATGCAGGCCGAGTCCGAGTACGTGGACCTGATTCGGACGCAGTGGCTGCGCCTTCACTTCTTGCTCGAGCAGGCGGACGGACATCCCCACCTGGGCATCCACGACGCCGAGATCCGCGCCCACATGCACGAGCCCAGCAATATGGCGGAGATCGAGATGTTCGTCGGCCAGCCGATCGACGCCTCGAACTGCCTTCCGTAGCGCTCGGTCGCCCAAAAGTCTGTTAGGGTGGTGGTATGACAGTGCCGCCGTCTGACGACGAGCCCCGCGACGAGGACGGCACCTCGGCGTCCGCCGATCCCGATCGCGCCGCGATCTTGGCTCGTCGTCAGCGTTTCATCGCGCTCGCGCTGACCGGCCTGGCCTCCACCGGTTGCGAGAAGCCGACCAAAAAACCCGGCGGCGAGGTGCACCAAGGCCAGGACGACGCGGGCAAGGCCTGCCTGAAGGTCGCCGCGCCCATTCTGGACGTGGGCACGCCCCAGCCGTGCCTCGAGGTGGCCGAGCCGCCCGCGCCCGAGCCCGGGGGCGAAGACGATGCCACGCCGCAGCCGTGTCTGATGGTGATCCCCGATCCGCCGCCCAAGGACGACGGGGGCAACGACGACGACGCCGCACCCCGACCCTGCCTCAACATCGCACCGCCGCCCGATCCAGAGCCCGGCGGTGACGACGATGCCACGCCGCGCCCGTGTCTTCGGGTCGCGCAGCCACCCCCCGATCCCAAGCCGCAGCCGTGCCTGCGGGTGGCGCCTCCGCCCGAGCCCGAGCCCGCCCCACCGCGGCCCTGCTTGAAGATCGCCAAGCCCAGACCCGACAAGTGATCGCGGCCCCAGCGAGCGACTTTACCGAGCTGGTCCTCCACTGCCTGGCGCACCTCCGGTCGCCCGGGCCGGAGGACGTCTTCGATGCTGGTTATGTGGAGTGGGTGGGTCACCACGCGCCGACGGCCCACCTCGCGGCATTGGATGTGGGTCTCGGTCGACTCCAGCGTCATTGGAGCACGGGAAAGGTGCCCGTGGTGGTCCAGGCCTGGCCCGAGCTGTTCCCCACGATTGCGGCCTTTCGCGAGGTCGGGCCAGGGCCGCTGAAGTCGTTGGCCCCCTCGCAAGTCGCCGGGGCGTCGGTCTTGGGCTGGCTGCAGCGCGCCGACGAGACGATCGTGGAGTCCGTGCACGCGACGCTGCTGGAGCTGATGCCCACGTTCGAGGGATGGCATCGGGACGTCGTGCGGCCGCAGCTCTCGGCGGCGATGCAGAGCACGGCGCCGTGGCTCGAGCAGGCGGTCCAGCTCATGCCTTCGCTCGCGCAGCGAACCATCGAGCAGACCTCGGCCCTCGGTCGGCACGGTCGTGGCCTGCCTTCGCGCATCCTCATCGGGGCGGCGCTGCCCTTCAACGGCCTCGAGCCCCAGGTGCCCGCGATCTTGGCCCTGCACGAGGAGTCGGTGCACCGCGCGGGCTCGGGCGACTACCACGAGGTCGAGTGGCGAGCGCTGGTCGGACTGACGCATCGCATGCAGGGCGCCGAGCCGTCGCTGCGGGCGGCGCATGCCCAATGGCTGAGCTCGTTGAACCTCGTGTCGGTGCTCGACGCCGCCGTGGCCCGGGACGAGCTCGACGCGGCCGGGCGCCAGCAGCTGCTCGCCGAGCCGCTAGCTCGGGCCCAGCGGTTGCTGACCCTGGGCGGGTGAGGGGCGAGTGTCGCGACCGCGTCGACCACGGCGAGGCTCGGGGCCCAGCGTCGGCAGCATGAAGTTGTGCACCGTGGCGGCATCGATGAGTTCCTGCTTCAACCCGCGCCTCCCCTCGTGCAGCTTGCGTTGACGGAGTCGCTGGGTGATCTGTGTTTCCAAGGCTTCGCGAGGCAGGTCGCCGGCCGGCCAGCGACCGGTGAGCATGATGATGTGGAAGCCGAACTTGGTCTTCACCGGCTTGGAGACCTGGCCGACCTTCATGGAGAAGGCTTTGTCGGAGAACGACTCCACCATGCGGTTGTGGGTGAAGACGCCGATGTCGCCGCCCTTGCGCGCGCTGGGGCCCTCCGAGTGCTCGCGGGCGAGCTCGGCGAAGTCGGCCTTGGGCTGGATTGCCCGCTTGTAGAGCTTCTGGGCCTTGCGACGCGCCTCCTTGGTCCAGCGGGCGATCTCGGCATCGCTGGGCGGAGGGCCGTTGGTCCCCCGGCGGCTCTCGGGTCCGATGGGCACGAGGATGTGTGACGCTCGTACTCGAGGCTGGTCCGAGTGCCAGTTGTGTCGGACCCTCTCGTATTCCTCGTCGATTTCGGCGTCGGTGACGGTGACGCGGCCCATCTGCTCGAGGAGCGCCACTTCCCGCAGCTCCGCGATGTTGATCGCACGGAGCGACGCTTCGGTTTCCCCGCGCCGCTCGAGGTGTTTGAGCCAGTCTCGAATGCCGCGCTTTTGCTCTGCCGTGCGTGCCTCGAGAGCGGCCTGGTCGTAGTCGACCCCCGCTTTGGCGACGCGTTGGGCCAGGATCTCGTGATAGACGAGCCGCTCGGCGATCGACTTGCGGTAGCGGCGGTCGGCCGACGGTGGAATCGTGCGGCCGCGGTCGGCGTACTTCTTGACCTTGAGATCGTAGATGGCCGAAAACTCGGTCATCGGAATCTCGACCGTGTCGACGATGGCCAGCGTCCCCACGGGCATCGGGCCGAGGGGCGGAGAGGCACGACGGGACGAAGCGCGGGGCAGCTCGGCCGGGGCGGGGCGGGGGTCGAATCGCTCCGGTTCACCGGGCTCGGCAACCGCACCCGGGCTCGCGGGGGGCTCGGGTGAGGCCGGTGTGGGCTCGGAGTTCGTGACCTCGGGTTCGGGCTCGGGCTCCGCAGTCGCGGGCTCGACCGACGCGGTGGTCTCGGGCGAGGTGGTCTCCTTCGGCGTGGCGGAGCACGAGATCGTCAGCGACAGCGCGATGATTGCGGGCCCGTGGACGAACGCGAGGCGAGCGGGGAACACAGCCATGACGATCAATCATCGCCCCTGCCTTCGAATCGAGCAAAGCGGTGATGCGGCCGGAAGGGGTCCCGATCAGTCGAGCACGCGCAGGTGGGTCGCTGGCTTCGTTGCGGTCGGCGGCGGCTCGACGATGGGCTCGGGCCGGGCGGGTGCCTCGGTGCGGGCCGGCACGTAGCGAACGGCGTGCAGCCAGGTCTGCTCTGGGCCTTCGGGCGAGAGCACCGTGCGACACATCCGCAGGACGCCCTCGTGGTGAATGGGGGCGACGATGACCGTGCCGGGCTCGAACACCTCCAACCACGCGGTCGGGAACTGTTCGAGAGCAAAGCCCACCGTGACCTTGCGAAGCCGTCGGGCGCCGGGGGGCCACTGCTCGGGGTCCAGCGCATTGGCGGCCACCGCCTCGATCCCGCGGGCCTCCATCTCGGGCCGCGTGCGCTCGACGAGCTCGGGGTCGATCTCGATGGAGATGATCGTGCCTTCGTCGCCGACCAGCTCGCGTAGCAATGCCGCGCCGTAGCCCGTGCCCGAGCCGAGATCGAGCACGCCATCGCCTGGTTGCAGATCGAGCTGGGCATAGGCCAGCGCATAGGCATGCATCGCGCTGACGGTGGAGGCCCCGGTGTCGTCGAGCCGAATGGCGATGTCGCGGGTGCTGTCGTCGAGTGCCTCGACGGGCACGAATCGCTCCCGCGGCACCTTCACGATCGCATCCAAGATCGCGTGGTCGGGGGGAAGCTGGGCGACCTTGGCAATCGCCTTGCGACGGGCCGCGCGTCGACGCTGGGCGACCTCGGCCAATGCGACGTGCTCCCGCCGTTGTCGCTGAGCGTCGCGCCGCCGACCGAGATAGCCGTGCCACGCGTAGTAGCGCTCGAACGAGTGCATGCGCGACGCGGGCCCCGAGTACGCGAGCTGGTCTCGAATTGCCCGCATGAAGTAGTCGCGCGCCGAGCCCTGGTAGACGAAGTGGGACTCCATCTCGGCCAAGATCGGCGTGAACAGCTCGTGCTGAAGCGACTCGCGCTGGGCCCAGGTGAGCTCGGAGCTGGGGTCGACCCACTCGGCGAGGAACTCGGGATCGCCATCGTCCCACCAGTGGGGGCGATGAAAGCGGGTGCCGTAGCGTTGCTCGTAGGTGGTGCGCTCGGCATCGATGGGCGAGCCGGGGTAGAGCCGGAACGGATCGATCGACAAAAAGCCCGTGGTGCCCTGCGGCTGCAGGAACAGCTGGCGCAGGTAGTCGGCGCTGCGCCGCATGGAATCCGGGGTCTCGCCCGGGTGTCCGCAGATCACGTTGGCGCCCCACGGCACCTGATGACCACGCGCCTGCTCGGCGATGTCGAGCATCCGCTCGAGGTAGCTATCGAGGCGTCCCGACTTGCGGATGATCGACAAAAGCCCCGGGTCGCCGGACTCGAGCCCGAAGCCCAGGCCACAGTTGGCGGCGGAGAACAGCCGCAGGTCCTCGTCTTCGACCAGATCGACCCGGATCAGCAGCCAGTACTTCTCCACCGGGTAGCCGCGCTGGGCCAGGCCCTCGAGGAACTGCCGACGCCAGCGCTTCTTCATGCCGAACAGCGCGTCGCCGAAGTACAGGGTCCAGCTGCGCAGGTCGATGAAGCGGTGCAGGCTGTCGATTTCCTCGAGCGCGCGGTCGACCGAGAGGCTGCGCCACGAGACCTCTCGCTTCGCTCGCTCCATGCAGAACGCACAGTCGAAGGGGCAGCCGCGCGACAGGTAGACTTGGGCCTGCGAAGCGTAGCTACGGGCCACGTCGCGGTAGCGGGCGAGCAGAGACCAGTCGGAGGGCGGGAGCTCGTCGAGGTCGTCGATGGCCTCGGGGCCGAGCATGACGCCGCGCAGGGGCTCGCCCCCGGCCACCGACTCCACGATGCGGGCCAGCGGTTTCTCGCCTTCGCCGACCACCACCACATCGAAGGGCGAGGCCTCGTCGATATAGCCCAGCGGCCGTGCGCTCGGGTGATAGCCCCCGGCCACGATGACGGTGTCGGGCCAGCGGGTACGGGCAAGCTGAGCGATGGCCTCGCAGGGGAGGTGGTCGAAGCTCGAGTAGATGCTGATGGCGATGACGTCGTAGCCGTGACCCTCGTCGCCGTCGATGATGGTGTCGAGCGAGGTCCCCAGGCGCCGCTCCATGGCGAGGTCGCGGATCTCGACCTCCACGTTGCCCTGCGTGCGCAGGTAGGTGCCCAGCAGCACCAGCTGAGGGACGCCGAAGTTGCCCGCCGCAGCGCCCTCGCTGCCGGGCCACAGCAGCAGCACGCGGACCGGTCGGCTCATGTCACCACCGGCAACGACGCCGAGCCGCGCCGGGACTGCCGGAGGCGATCGGCAAAGGCATCGTCGACGTGCTGCGCGACGAAGGGGTCGAGGCCCCGCGGGTTGCCCAGCACCGAGGCTGCGGCCGCTCCACACCCGCCGAGGCAGTTGCTGCGGTGCGGGCAGGGGGCGCAGAACTCCGGGGTCACGTCGCGGTAGCCGGTCAGCGCCGGGGCCTCGAGCATCTCGTCGAAGGACTGGGTCCGCACGTCGCCCAGCGACTCGGTGTGCAGCGTGCAGGAGCGCAGCTCCCCGGAGGGCCCGAGGGCGAGCTCTTGCGCTTCGGTGCCGATGGGGCAGCCGCCGAAGGTGACGTGCGGGTAGTCGGCGTGATCGATGACGCAGGGCGGCACGGGCATGGTGACCTGCAGGTCGAGCCCGTGCTGCTCACCCCGGGGCTCGGCGTGCTGCAGCGCGGTGATCATGTCGCCCCGCGAGGGCAGCAGGTTCGCCACGTGGGCGGCGGCGTAGCCTGCGGGAGAAAAGCGCGACAGGGCGATGAGCTGGACGTCGAGTTCGACGAACAGATCGAGGATGTCTCCGACCCGGTCCGCGTTGCGGCGGGTGACGACGATGCAGCCGGCCACGCGCACGCCGTGACGACGCAGGGCCTTGATGCCTTCGATGGTCTTGTCGAAGTGCTCGCCGCCGACGTGCTCGTCGTGCATCTGCGCCTCGGCCCCGTTGAGCGTGACCTGGATGCAGCGGATCGGGTACGCGGACAGGCGCTGGGCCAGCGCGTCGTCGACCAGGCCGCCGTTGGAGATGATCTGCACGTCGACCCCGTGGTCGCGGCACAGGTCGAGCACGTCGAACACATCGTGGCGGGCGAAGGTCTCGCCGCCCGTGAGCGTCACGTGGTCGAGCTCCAGCTCGGTGAGCGCCCGCGTGACCGCGGCCATGAGGTCTTCGTGGGACAGTGCCCCGATCGAGCGGCCGTTGTCCTCCCGCCAGGCGTTGTAACAGTAGCTACAGCGCTGATTGCAGTGGCTGGTCAGCTCGATCGCGATCGAGTGGACGGCGCGACGCTTCACCGAGCGAGTATATAATACAAAGGCCCCCGTGGACTGGAGCTGCCTCGGACACGCGATGTGGTTGGTCGAAGCGGCCGGCCTGCGATTGCTCTGCGACCCGCTATTGGGCCCTGAGCACCACTGTGGCGTGTTCGAAACGGTGCCGCGCCGTACGATCGTGGCGGAGCAATTGCGGCCGGATTTCGTCCTGGTCTCGCATCAACACCCGGACCATTTCGACGTCCCCAGCCTCCATCGCCTCGCGCAGCTCGATCCCGACTCGGTGGTCCTGACGCCCGATTCGCTGGTGGCCTGGGCGGCGCGGACCCTGGGGTTTCGCACCGTGCACCAGCTGCCGCCGGCCCAGCGGGTCGAGCTCGACGGGGTCGCCCTGGTCACCACGCCATCGCTCGGGGCCGACGAGTGGGGCGTGCTCGTGGCGGCCGATGGCGCGGTGGGGTGGAACCAAGTCGATGCGGTGCTGCGCGACCCGGAGCACGTACGCGAGGTGTTGGCCACGGCCTTGCCCGCGCTCGAGACCCGGCGCGTGGATCTGGGGATCGTGCGCTGGCAGCCGATGCTGGAGATCGCCGCGGTGCTCGGTCGTCGTACCGGCTTTCCGTACACCACCTATACCGACCTGTTGGCGCAGGCGGCTGCCCTCGAGGCGGCGGCCATCGTGCCGGGGGCGAACGGGGCCGCCCACGTGGAGGCGTTTCGGTGGATGGACGAGTTCGTCTTTCCCGTGTCGGAGGCTCGCTTCCTCCGCGACGTGGGCAAAGTGAGCCCGAAGACCAACCCGCTGCCCCTGCACGTGGGTGGTCGCTATCACGTGGAAGCGGGCGCGGTGACCCTCGATAGGCAGGGCGCGGCTGCGTTGGTGCGGTGCGAGTCGCCGTGGACCGAGCCACGACGCTACCGTCCCTCGTCCATTCCGTCGCTGGTCGATCCCAACCCCAACGGGCACGATGAAGCCCAGGCACGCCAGCGCGTGCACGCATGGATTCGGGGTGAGCTCGTCGACGCCTTGGCTCGAGCCTGGCCCAGCTTTCACGCTACCGCGCCGCTTCGCTTTGCGCTCGAGGTCGTGTTCCCGCGGGCTCATGACGCCTTCACCATCGTGGTGGACGGGCAGGGAGCCCGGGTCGTCGATGACGTCGACGACGACTGGGACGTGCTCAATGCGGTGGCCGGCTCGTTGCTCTGCGAGGTGATCGAAGGACGTAGACACTGGGGCGATGTCTTGCTCGCGGGGTGCCTACGGGCGACCACGCGGGCCTACGACGTCGACGAGCGAGGCCTCCGACGCTTGGATGTCGGCGAAATCTTCCTGTACTACGCGCTGCCCTACCCGGACGCGGTGGAGCGAGCCGTACGCTGGGAAGTGCAGTCCCTCGTCGGCTGAAGACCGCGAAAAAAAAGCAGCCGACACCTGGCGGTGTCGACTGCTGGGGGGGCAAGGCGAGAACTCATCCCGCCACGATGGCATTGGTTCGGACCCGATCGTCTCGGACTTCGGTCCTCGTCAGGGAGCAAGACGACTCGCGCTCATGTTCGAGCTCGTGCGAGACCTTCCCCCTCCCCGGACGGGATCAGCCGACTTTCAATCGGTCGTCGGATAGTGACGATGATCGATACAAGCTCGCGAAGTCCACACAGTTGAGTGGCACGAACTTGTAATGACTATCAATCAATATCCGGACGACGCGGGACTATCGGTCCGCGTTCCGATGATGGCTGCGGTCGCCCCGCTCTACCATCGTTGATCGGCCGTATCGGCGTGGCCTTTTCGTGCCCTCGGGCAGTTTGCCCAAGCATACGCTCGAGCATTCGACGATTTCCCATGTTCGACCCCCTCTGCCAGCGACCGATAACTCTCTCCCTTCGTCGCGACCCCCAAGTCCCCCGACTGGGGCCGGACGTCGGTCCCGGCACCGCTCAACTTACAGCGGTTTCCCCTACCGGGCCATCTCGGAATCTGTGGGGGGATCTATGAAAACACGGTTGTAGCTGCACTCATGTCTTCATTCGGGATCAGCCCCGCGATGTCGACGGAGTTGTTTGGTGATCGACATCGCCATTTCCAGCGCTTGTCGATAGTTGAGTCGAGGGTCGACCTTGCTTCGATAGTCGAGGTGCAACTCTTGTTCGGTGACCCCGGCTGCGCCACCGATGCACTCCGTAACGTTTTCGCCCGTGAGCTCGAAGTGCACGCCACCGAGTCGTGAACCGAGTTTTGCGTGCACCTCGAACGCGGCCTGCAACTCTTTGAGGATGCGATCGAAGCGTCGGGTCTTGACCCCCGATGCGGTCGTCTCGGTGTTGCCGTGCATGGGGTCGGCGCACCACAAATGCGTGCGACCGGTGGCTCGAACCACCTCGATGAGACGCGGCAATTCGGCCTCGACTCGATCTGCGCCGAGCCGGTGAATCAGCGTCAAACGGCCCGGTTCATTGTTCGGGTCGAGTCTCTCGAGCAACTGCACGAGCTGCTCGTCGCTCATCGTGGGGCCGACCTTGAGCCCGATGGGGTTACGGATTCCCCGACAAAACTCCACGTGCGCGCCATCGGGCTGCGCCGTGCGCATGCCGATCCACGGCATGTGGGTCGACAGATCGTACCAACCGTCGCGGCGCGGAACCTGCCGGGTCTGCGCCTGCTCGTACTCCAAGCTGAGCGCCTCGTGGCTGGTGTAGATGTTGACGCTCTGGAGCCGCAGGCTCTGCGTGTTGGTCACCGCCTCCATGAAGCCGATGGAGTCCTTGATGGACTCGGAGATCCGCCGATACTCCTCGTGGTGTTCGTTGCCTTTTGCGAACGAGACGTCCCAGTTTTCTGGATGACGAAGGTCGGCGAAGCCCCCGTCGGCGAGTGCGCGGACGAAGTTGAGGGTGAGAGCCGCGCGCTCGTAGCCGCGTAGCAGCAGCACGGGGTCCGGCCTTCGGTCGGACTCGGTGAAGGGCGAGCGGTTGACCAGGTCGCCGCGATACGACGGCAGCACGACGCCGTCGCGCTCCTCGGTGGCGGACGAGCGCGGCTTGGCGTACTGCCCCGCGAGTCGACCCACGCGAACCACGGGCCGGCGCGTCGCGTGAACCAAGAGCAGACTCATCTGCAGGAGGATCTTGAAGTTGGTGGCGATGGAGTTGGAGCCGCAGTCGTCGAACGACTCGGCACAGTCGCCACCTTGCAACAAGAACGCATCACCGCGAGCGGCCGCGGCCAAGCGATCCTTGAGCGCCTCGACTTCCCACGACGTCACCAGCGGGGGCAGTCGCGCGATCTGACCTTGAACCTCGGCGAGGACCTCGGGCTCGGGATACGAGACCTGCTGGCTGGCGTCCTTCGTCTTCCAGGAATTCGGCGTCCAGGGCTGCATGGCTGCCGGGGACCATAGCAGCCCTGCGCTCGCGCGGGACGGATGATCGAGCTTTCGGGTCGTTGCATCGACGTGCATCGCCCTTCACGGAACCGGAGCGGATCGCAGGCTTCCGCGAGGTCCACCCCCGTTAATCGCGAGAATCTCCGGAAATATGCACGGCATGTTCATACCGACGATTGTCTCGGTGTTCGGGTCTTTATTGCACCGAGCCGGCGTCGGTCCGGCATCGCGGCTTCACTCCGCTTCGGCGGCGGGAAGCTGTCGGGCGAGCAATTCGCGACGTCGTCGCGTCTCGCGGTCGGCGGGGCGCGACAGCAACTCTGGCACCAAGGCGCGCGCGCGGGTCAGCGAGCCTTCGTCGCCCAGGTCGATCAGCACGCGCAGCAGCTCCTCTTCGATGGCCCCCCGGGCGCGCGTATCGGGCAAGGGGGCGCGCTCCAGCGCGAACTCGAGTGCACGCTGGATCTCGGCCAGACGCGGCGGATCGAAGATTCTCAGGGCAGCCACCACCGCGAGATGAGCGGGGGCCTCGTGCGGCACGAGCTCGCGCAGCAGCCGGGCGTGGTGTAGCGCGAGGGCAGCGCGACCCGAGCCGAGCGCGAGCTGGTGGCGCACGTACAAGGGAGCCGGGTCCTCGGGGTCGAGCTCGTAGCGGACCGAGGCGAGAGCGTCGGCGTGCGCGGGCGCGACGGACACGAGCGCATCGCTGAGCAGCTTCCACGCCTCGGCGCTCGGGGGGCACAGGGCCGCGAGGTCGTCGGGGTTGGGGTAGCGCGTCAGCAGATACTGGACGAGGTCTTCGTCGGGAGGATCGTGCAGCAGGGCCAGGCCGCGGGCGTGGTTTTGGTCGGCCACCTCGAGGGGCTCGCCCCGCTCGGTCTGTGCCGCGCCGAGCACGAACCACGCGTCCACGTTGCCCGGGCGGCGCTCCACCGAGAGGGCGGCCCGAGCTCGGGCGGTGTCCCAGTCGCGGTCGTTCGCGGCTCGGCGCGCCCACAGCCCGTGGAGGCGGCCGTCGAGGGGGCGCAGGGCGGCCTTGCTCTGCGGGTCGATCTGCCCGGCGAGCACGGCCGTGTCGACCAGGGGCCGCTGCGAGAACACGTCCCCGCGGTACACGAAGGCCATGGCGAGAGCGCCGACCAGAGCCACGCCGCCCACCCAGCGCGCGCGCGAGGGAGCCCATCGCCAGCTCGGCTTGGGCGATAGGGCCCCAGCCAGGGCCACGGCGGGGGCGGTGACTCCGAGGAACTCGAAGCCGAAGTCCACCAGGTTCTGCAGGCCCACGGCGAGCAGCCCGAGCAGCAGCAGCTGGCGGGCGGCACCGTCTTGGCGCTCGCGATGGGCCACCATCGCATTGAGCCACCACGCCATGGCCCCCACGATCAGCGCCCCGCCGAAGACGGGGCCCCACTCGACCAGCGCGGCCATGGGGGCCGACTCGAGGTGGGTGTGCAGGATGTGCGAGGGCTCGGAGTCGTAGGGCCCGAACACGTCGATGAACGCCCCGCGGCCGATGCCGATCCACGGCGACAGCTGCAGCATGGGCAGCTCGTCGCCGAGGATGCGGAACTTGCTGTCCTGCGCGACCTCGGGGTCGGCGAGATCGAGCAGGGTGCCCAGCTCCCGCCAGGCCCCGTGCTGGGCGACGAGCAGGAACAACCCCACCAGGCCGACGACGACGACGGCGCGGAGCGGGGACATCAGCCGGGAGCGGCGACGCTGGCTCTGTCGTTCGGAGCGCTGGTGCCGAAGCCCCAGCCAAATGGCGACCGGAGCCAGGAGCAGCAGCACCACGATGGCTCCGCGCGACAGCGACATCACCAGCGCGGGGACCTGCACGGTCAGCGCCGCCATGGCGGCCAAGAACCGGTCGCCGTAGCGATCGACCTTGGAGGGATCGCGGGTATTGAGGCCCAGGCGGTGCTGGTCGGCGGCCAAGCTGCCCGCCGCGAAGATGCCCAGCAGCAGTAACCCCGATTGATGGTTGGGGTTGACGAAGGTCCCCATCATCGAGGGCAGCAGGTGCAGGTCGACGTCGCGGGCGGCGTAGACCCCGTAGATCGCCTGGAAGCTCATGGCCTCCTGGGCGAAGCCGATGAGCGCCACGGCGGAGCCGGTGGCCGCGGTGGCCGTGGCGGAGGCCCGCCATGACAGCTGGGCGGCGGCGATGAACAGCAGGGTCAGCCCGGTGAGGCGCGCCACCTCGAACCCGGTGTCGGCGGGCGAGGGGGACAAGCCGGGCCACGCCTGCACGCCCGTGCCCTCGAGGGCTTGGGTGACCTGGGCGTGCAGCTCGGGCGCGAGCAGGGCCTGGATGCCGGGGATGGGGGCCCACTGCGCGAAGGTCAGCAGGGTCGCGCCCAGCCCCAGCAGGGCGGCGCGGGGGATGTACAGAGCGGTGCTGGTGCGGGTGCAGATGCGGTGCCACAGCGCGAGCAGCAGCACGAGAAAGGCCAGCATCGCGGTGGGGGGCACGCCGCCCAGCAGCAGCGCGGGGCTGCCCACGGCCAGGCTCAGCAGGATCCGCGACCACGACCGGCGGTTGCGTTCCTGTCGCCGCCGCGAGCGTCGAGGAGGCTCGTTGGGCTCGACGTCGAGGTCGTCGTCGAGATCGTCACTCATGGCGATGCCGCCGGCAGGGTACTACGCGGACGCCGAATCGGAGCCGGTGGCCGGGGCCCGGTACGTGTAGTAGTCGCTGCCGTACTCGTAGCGCTCTTGCCGGGTGTCGACCTCGTTGAGGATGACGCCCATGATGTTGGCGTCGGCCTGGCCCAGCTGATTGAGCGAGCGCTGCAGCTCGCCGCGGGTGGTCGAGTCGCAGCGGGTGACGAGCACCACGGCGTCGGCCTGCCCCGCCAGCAGCAGCGGGTCGGTGACGGGCAGCACGGGCGGGCTATCGATGACGACCAGGTCGAAGCGGTCGCGCAGCTCGGCCAGCATGCGGCGGAAGGTGGGCCCGTCGAGCAGCTCGGCGGGGTTCTCCGGGATGTTGCCGCAGGGCAAGACGGTGAGGTTGTCCGGCGCGTCTTCGGGCGACTCGAGCAGGGCGTCGTCGAGCGTGGCGCGCTCGGTGAGGACGCCGGCGAGGCCGATGTCGTCGTTGTCCACCGGTCCCGGAAAGATGTGGTGCAGCCGCGGGCGCCGCATGTCGGCGTCGATGAGCACGACCTTCTTGTTGGCCTGGCAGAACGACAGCGCGAGGTTGATGGCGGTGGAGCTCTTGCCCTCGGAGGAGCTCGGCGAGGTGATCATGATGCTGCCCACGGGCTCGCGGCCCTGGGCGAAGGTGAGGGCGGTCCGCACCCCGCGGCAGCGCTCGGCCATGAGCGACTGTGGGAACAGGTGGGCGTACAGGTCGCGCTGGCGCCTCTGGGCGCGCACGTTGCCCATGCCCAGCCGCGTGTCGTTGGGCAGAAGCGGGAGCTGGCCGAGCACGGGCAGCCCCACCGCGGCCAAGGCCCGCTCGAGGTCGATGAGCCCGCGGATCCGGTGGTCGCGGAAGTCGATGCTGATCGCCAGCAACGCGCCCAGCCCGAGCCCAGCGACCAAGCCCAGCGCCAAGAGCATGAGCTTGGGCGGGAACACGGGCACGGTGGGCGGGGTGGCGCGGTCGAGGATCTCGATGCCCTCGGCCTCGACCCGGTTGGTGATGGCGATCTCGGTGTCGCGGCGGGCGACGAGCAGGTAGTCCTCGGAGCTGGCCTTCGCCTCGCGCTCGAGCTCGTGGTAGCCGCGCTCGAGCTCACCCAGGCGCAAGGCCTTGTCGTTCTCGCGCTTGAGCGAGCGCTGGAGGTCGCGCTCGGTGTTGCGCACGGCGGCCAGCTGCGACTCGAGCGAGGCGACGAGGTTGGCCGCTTCACGGTCGATCTTGCGGTTGACCAGGTCGAGGCGCCGCTTGGCCTTGCGGTGCTCGTCGTGCTTGGGCCCGTACTCGATGTCGACGTCGTTGTAGGCCCGCTCGGACTCGAGCTGCTCGGTGCGCAGGTTCTCGAACAGGCGCCGGTCTTCCTCGGGCAGCAGGCTGGCCGCGGCGAGGTTGTGCTTGTCCTGCAGGCGCTTGACCTGCTCGAGCGTGTTCTGCAGCTCGATGCGCTCGGCCTCGGTCTCTTTGGTGCGGGCGCTGATCGACAGGATGTTCTGGGTGATGACGTTCTGGCGATCGGACAGCGAGATGGAGGTGATCTCGTGGTCGCGCTTGAAGTCCTCGAGGGCCTTCTCGGCGCCCTGCACCGTCTCGAGCGCCTTGACCCGCTCGGCCCCGATGTTGTCCTTGGCCTCTTCGCCGACCCGAGAGCGGCTGCGGCGGACGTGCGCGACGTAGGCGTCGGCCAGCGCGTTGGCGATCTCGGTGGCGATGACCGGGTCGGGATACTCGGCCGAGATCTCGACGACCCGGGAGCCGCGGACCTCCTGCACATGGGTCAGCTCGCGGAGCCGGTCGACGGGGTCGATCTGCTCGGCGAGCATCTGCCGCTCGGCTTCGGTCTCGACGTCGTCGATGCCGAGGAACACGGCGTCTTGGGCCAGGCCCAGCTCGGCGAGGGCGCGCTCGGCCACCGCCCGGCTCTGCATGATGGTGCGCTGCGTCTGGTAGTACTCGCGGTAGCCCAGCACGCGGCCCTCGGCGTCTTCGGCCACGCCCTTGACCTTGTCGAGCACCTGCGGCCCCGACATGTGCAGGACCACGCTGGCGGTGGCGCTCCACCGCGGCTGCAGCAGCATGATGGCCAGGGCGGCCGCGGCCATGCACAGGGTGGTCGTGACGCCGACCACCAGCCACCGCCGCCGCAGGATCGCCAGCAGACGCATGACCTGGGCCAAGACGTCGGCGTGCGCGGGTTCCTCTTCGTGGCGCGGCCCCGGCGGGCCGGGCAGGTGAGTCGGGCGTGACATTCGCGAGGAAGGGAAGCTTAGCAGCGAGGGCCCCGGTCTCCAGGTTTGCGGCGAGTTGCGGGAGGGAGGCCGGGCCATCGGAGGGAGCGGAGTGAGGCCCCCGCGCGGATCGGCGTCAGGGGCGGGGTCGTTCGGGAGGGAGCGCCAGGTCGACGAATGTCCGCAACAACGCGTCGCAAGGGCCCGTGGCATGCCTTCGGGCGTACGCACGCAGCCCCTGCCACGCCCGCTCGCGGACGTGTCGGGGGTCCCGCGAGGCGTCGACGGGCAGCGGTCCCAGGGTTGCTTCGATCCGTGACAGCTCTACACGCTCCGCCGCCAGCTCGGTTGCCTTCAATCCGCGGTACGCCTCCTCCCACGCCGAATCGCGGTCGCGATCGTGGCCCACGGTGCGGCGCAGACTCCGAACCTCGCGCACCCGGGCCTGGATCGGGGCGATTGCGGCAAGTACGCGCTCGAGGGTGGGCTCGTCGAGCATGCCGCCGCGGGCGGGGTGCCACACACAGGCGAGGACGACGTCCACATCGAGGTCGTGCTCATCCTGCAGTCGGAGGCAGCAGGCCGCGACGCCGTCGCGGGCGTAGAGCCGGGTGGCGAAGGCCCACAGCGAGGCGGAGTCGTCGGGTTCGGAATCCATGAACGCGTCGCCGAGGCTACCGTCAATCGGTGGCCCGCGGCGACGCGGTGGGGTTCGAGACCGGGTGGCCTCAGGCAGCGCGGCGTCGGCTCAGGCGGCGCAGGCCCAGCGCGGCGAAGAGCATGAGCATCCAGCCGGGCGCGCCGTCGTCGTCGCTGCGGCAGCCGCAGCCGCCCAGGGCACCGCCCTCACCGTCATCGTCCTGACCCGCGGAGTCGTCGTGGCCGTGGCAGGAGTTCGAGGGATCGAGGCCGTTGTTCCAGTTCTCGAGCAGGTCGTCGATCTCGGTCACGTTGTTGGCCAGCTCGACCGGGGCGAAGCCGGCCATGTGCTCGGTCACCCGCTGGGACCACGGCATGTGGTCGGGCGCGATGATCGGCCACTCGGTGGTGCTGGCCAGGCGCACGTTCCGGTTGCCCTCGGGCAGCTGCATCTCGACGCGGCCGCCGCAGGAGAAGAACCGAGTCGAGGTGTAGCTGGTCCGGTCCACGTAGTCGAAGGGCATGGGCGGCTCCTCTTCGGCGAAAAAGAGCGGGTCTTCGGTCATCTCGTGGGGCGACAGCGTGGTGTACAGCCGGGTGACGAAGGGGTTTTCGTCCAGCAGCTCCACCGCGTGCAGGCCGGGGTTGATGATGCGCTCGAGGACATCGTTGCCGAAGGCCTCGCCGTCCCACGCGCTGAGGTCGGCCTCGTCCTCGAAGCACTCGATGCACTCGTAGTACTCGGCCGCGGTCAGTCCCGCGGGGACGGGCAGGTAGCTGGCGAGGATGCCGAGCGTGAGCGGGTGCCCGGTGCAGGGCTCCTCGTCGCAGCGCAGCAGGTCCTGGTAGTACAGGATGTCGTAGAGGTCTTCGGGGACGGTGGAGCTGAAGACCGCGTCGTCCCACAGGGGGTTGAAGAGCCCGTCGCGGGTGATGAGGTCGGTCGGCCCCGCGTACTCGGTGACGAAGCCGTGGCCTTCGACCAGCGGCTCGTCGATCGCCTGGGTGACCACCTCTTTGTAGTTGCTGCCCAGGTCGATCCAGTCGAGCTTGAGCGGGTTGAGCTCGACGTGGCGGTAGTTGGTCGGGTAGGCGCGGCCCTTGGCGAGGAAGAAGGCCCGGATGTCCATGTCCTCGGCCGCGGCGATGCGGGTCAACCGAATGGGCAGGCAGGGGCTTCGGCCCTCGTAGCGCAGGCTGATGGGGTGGATCTCGCCGACGTCGGCACCGTTGGTCAGGCGCACGGCCACGAACTGGGCGCCCTCGTCGACGTACTCCTGCAGGATCGGGGTGGCGTTCGGGTCTTGGTAGAAGTCGTTTTCGCCGAGCCAGATCATCAGGTCTTCGGCCGTCTGGGACTCGACCACCGCGATGTCGAACGCGCCCAGGGTCTGCTTGCTGATGACTTCGGTGCCGCCGCCCGTGGTGGCCCCATCGTCACCGCCGCCGCCGGCCGCATCCGAGTCTCCGCCCGGGGCCGCTCCGCCGCCGTCGCAGCCGTCCCAGTCATCCCAGCCCCCTTCGCCGCCCCAGTCGTCGTCGCAGAAATCGCGGAAGTTGCTGAAGCCGTAGCTCGGCACGGTGGAGTTTTGCAGGTTGAGCATCAGCTGCTGCGAGCTCACCGCGAACTCCGGCGTGTTCATCACCGGGATGATCCACGCGAAGCGCTCGGCCTCGGTGGAGGGGTCGTACTCGATCTGGATGTGGGCCTCGACGTGGGTCTCGTCGAGCACGAAGACGATGGTCTCGCCCGTCTGGTCGACGGGCATCGCCTGGGGTCCGGCGTCGCAGAACGTGCCACCACAGGCATCGGCGGGGCGGGGGGTGGCAGCGACGAGCAACCCGGCGAGCCCTGCAGCTCCGCCGATCAATGAACCAAATCTACGCATGTGAACGCTCCAGAAACCAAGCCAGCAAGAGTCGAAAGCCAAGCCCGCGATCACCCTCTGCCGCCGACACTGCGACTCGAGGCTCTCGCGAGGTGCCCGGGCTTGGTGCAAGCATCGCGCCCAACCCGGTCCCGAGCGATCTATGGGGGTTTCGCCTGGAGCCAGCCGGGGGTTCCACCCTAGGCCTGACATCGATGTCGCGATCGCAGGGCGAGTCGGACGTCCGTGTCAGTCGTGGTCGATTGCAACGTTGCAATCGTCGACAAACACCCGATTCGTGCCATTTCGGCGATCTCAAGTCGGTGAAATGAAATGCGCGCTCGTGCATCCAAGGGTTGGCGCGGGGCTTGAACAACTCGCGCCCGAAGACCACGCGCATGATGCGATTGCCACGACGAACTCCCCGCTTTGCCTTGTTCCTGACCCTGGGAGCGCTTTCGACCGGCTGCCCCAGCGACGACGCGCCCGCGGACACCGACGAGGCCAGCACGGGCGCCTCCTCGACCGGGGGCATGGTCGAAGACTCGGGCAGCTCGGCCGCGACGCCTCCGGGCACCACGGGGAGCACCGATCCCGGCTCCACCACCGACACTCCGGCGGACTCCAGCGGAGGCGAGGACGACACGACCACGGGCGAGCCTCCGCCGAGCGGGGTGTGTGTGGGTATCGACACCGTCGGCGACATCGGCTCGGTCTACACCTCGCTGGGCCCGGGTGGGCCTCCGCCCCCGATGTGTGGCGCGGAGCCGGCCGGCTGCGGCGGTGATCTGGTGGGCACCTGGCAGGTCCAGCAGGTCTGCGGCTTCGATGCGCTCCCCAACCCGCTCGAGGACGACTGCCCGGGCTCGCAGTTCGACGTCGAAATTCTCTCGTCCACCGGCTCGCTCGAGTTCTTGGAAGACGGCACCTACGTCCAGGACACGACCATCGCCAACCAGGTCATCCTCACCCTCGACTCCATGACCTGCTACGGGGCGACGTGCGAAGAGTTCGCGATGTTCGTGGAGATGGACACCCCGGGGGCGACCTGCCAGGACGTGGGCCCGGGCATGTGCGAGTGCACCCTGCCCAACCCCGCCGAAGTCTCCTTGAACATGGGCACCTACTCCACGGACGGGAATACGCTGACGCTCAACGGTGACGACGGGTCGTTCGAGGAGTTCGAGTACTGCGCCATGGGCAACGCCCTGCAGACTTGGGCACCGCTGTACGACTTCGTGGTGACCGAGCAGGGTTGCGAGCTCGACGAGGAGTGCGAGGCCGCGCTGGGCGACATGCACGAATTCTACGTGTGCGCCCAAGAAGAGGACCTCGAGGAGTAATACGACCTCCAACGGGCCGACTGCGGGGGCAGGTCGGCCGACGAGAGCAGTGGTCGGGCGGGTTTCGAGGGCGGCGAGACTCGGTGTCCTCGGGCCCGCCCGGCATTTTCGACGACGACGAGGCTCAGCCCTCGTCGTCGTCCTTCTCGGTGGGGCGTCGGCTCGCCAGCGCTTGGGTGAGCGCGGCATCGAGGGCTGCCCCCTGGCTCAGACCATCGATGTTGGCCCGCGCGTGGTCGGCCCAGACCCGTGCATCGGCGTCGCGGCTGCGGGAGGCCAACAGATCGACCAGGCCGACGGCTGCGGTGGCAGCGAGGCGAGGATGACGGCTGGCGAGGGCGTCGAAGTAGGCCGCCTGCAGGTCGCGCTCGGCTGCCACGGCGTCACCCTTGCCGAGATCGAGGGAGGCGCGTTCGATGCGAGCCCGCGCCGAGATGCGACGATGCTCGCCCGCGTCGGCCTCTTCGACGACGGCGTCGATCTCTCGGCGCGCGGCATCGGGTCGCCCGGTGGTGCGGAGGGCTCGCGCTCGGCCGATGCGCTCGTTGAGGTCGAGGGCCAGCTCGGACCGGGGCTCGTCGGCGGCGGAGAGCAGGAGGGCATCGTCCTCGCAGTCGGCCAACGAAGGCAGCGCATGCGCGGCCGAGGCGGCTCGCTGCACGACCACCGTGGTGGGCTCTTCGAGGGCGGCCACGAACGACGCGAGGTCGACGCGGTGTCGCTCGAGGCACGCGGTGCGGGCGGCGTGCAGGGCCGTGCCACGGGCATCGCCCGCTCGTTTGTCGGCGCAGGCCCGCTCGTGCAGCCGAGTCCACGCCATCGCATGGGTATCGAGTCGCTCGGCGACGGGCGCCCAGCGGGCTTCGGCATCGACGATGCCCGAGTCCACGAAGGCCTTGCGCAGCTTCTGCTCGGTGGCGTCGTCCCAGCTCCCCGCGAGCACCTCGCTGGCGTCGCCGCACGTCGCGGCCGCGGCCCCGTTGCTGGCCGGCTGATTGAGCGTCGCCACCAGCAGGCCCGCCGCCGTGACCCCGGCCACGCTACCCACGGCGGCCCAGGCTCGCCACACGGGCGGAGCCGGCTTGTCCTCGTGGACCGTTCGCAGATCGCGAAGCAGGTCGGGCATCGAGGCGAAGCGATCCTTGGGCTTGGAGGCCAGCCCGCGGCGCAGCACCTCGAATAGGCGTCGCGGCACGGGGGAGTTGGCGGGGGGCTCGAGCAGCTGCCCGCGATACTTGGCCCGGGCCTGCTGCTTGATGGAGCCCACCGCGAAGGGCAGCCGCCCGTAGAGCGCCTCGTACAGCGCGATGCAGTAGCTGTACTGATCGGAGCGAGCGTCTGCCGTCTTGCCCGCGTACTGCTCGGGCGCCATGTAGACCGGCGTACCCAAGATGGTGCCGTCGGCGGTCAGCGTCTCCGACCAGTGCCCGGAGTCGGTGTCGTCGTGCAGGACCTCGGGCGCGACCTCGGGCTCGGGCTCGTCGACCGCGGCGCGAGCGAGGCCGAAGTCCAGCACGCGCACGCGACCATCGTCGCCCACCAACACGTTGGCCGGCTTGAAGTCGCGGTGCACCAGGCCGGCATTGTGGGCGGCGGCCAGGCCTCGGCCCGCGGCACGAAACACGCCCAGGGTTCGTCGCCAGGGGGGCTTGACCGCCTTGAGCCAGTCGCGGGCGTCCGCGCCTTCGACGAATTCCATCGCGACGTAAAGGCCCGTGCCGTACTCGCCGACGTCGTAGACCGGGATCACGTTGGGGTGCGACAGCTGGGCCATCGCTCGCGCCTCGCGGAGCAATCGCTTGCGTCGCTTCTCCGCGGCCGGGCCCACGGCGCGCCCCGCCTTGAGCAGCTTGAGCGCGACCTCGCGGCGCAGCTCGGGGTCGTGCGCCCGATACACCACGCCCATACCCCCCGCGCCCACGCGCTCGAGCACGGCGTAGCGACCGACCTTCGATCCATCGCCGAGGTTGCCGTCGCTCGGGGCGGTGGGCAGCGTCGCGTCGAAGCCCGCGGCCTCGGTTCCAGAGTCCGCGACGGTCGCTGGATCGCCGGGCTCGGGTCCGTCCGAGCCGGCGTAGGGCATGGTCTCGGCCACGATGGCGGGGACGATATCACTCCGGGCCCCGCGCGGGCACCCGGCCCGGGAGCCCTCCCAAGCCCCTCTCAGGGTCGTTTTTCGGGCCTGCTCGGGTGGCCCGTGAGCGCCGCCGCAGCCCGTCGGCGGACGGGGTCAGGCGCAGAGCCGAGTGACCACCGCGTCGACCCACGTGAGCAGGTCGGCCGTCACCTCATCGCGGTTGGTCTCGTTGAGCGTCTCGTGTCGCGCGTCCTCGTAGATCTTCAGGGTGACGTCGGTGAGACCCGCGCTGGCGTAGTCCTCGGCGAGCCCTCGGACCGAGGCTCCGTCGTCGCCCACGGGGTCGCGGCCCCCCGCGAACAAGTAGACCGGCAGCGACTTGGGCACGCGGGCCTGGTTTTCGCTGCGGGTGAAGACCGCGGTGGCGTCGAGCAGATCGATCCACAGCTGATTGGTGCACATGAAGCCGCTCAGGGGGTCGGCGATGTAGAGGTCGACCTCGTCTTCGTCGCGGGACAGCCAGTCGAACTCGGTGCGGTTGGGTTTGAACTTCTTGTTGAAGTCCTTGAAGGTCATCGCCTCGATGATGCTCGACTGGCCGTGGGCGCCCTGTCGCCAGCGTTCGAAGCGCGCGAGGAGGCGGCCGATCTTGGCGATGAACGGAGGCCGACCGTTGGTGCCCGACAGCACCGCCGCGTCGATGACCTCGGCGTGCTCGTACATGAACTGCTGGGTGAGCAGCGAGCCCATCGAGTGCCCCATCAAGATCGTCGGCAGACCGGGGTGGAGCTGTCGCTCCCGATCGATGTGGTCCCGTAGGTCCTGCACCGCCAACGCCCACCCGCCTTCGTCGGCGAAGTGCCCCTGAACCCACTTCCCGTCGATCGTGCGGCCGTGGCCGCGGTGATCGTTGGCATAGACGGCGATCCCCTTCTCCGTCAGCGCCTCGGCCACGCGCTCGTAGCGGGCGCCGTGCTCGGCCATGCCGTGGGCGATGTGCATCACCGCTCGGACCTCGCCATCGGGGAGCCAGCCGTAGACGTATCGCGGACACCCATCGGCCGCCGAGTGGGTGGTTGGGGATTTGCGCATGCCGCATTCATACGGCCAATTCGAGGGGAGATCACGCGGGCGTTTTGCAGTACAAGGTTTCGTGCTCCACCGTGTACCCCGCAATCCGTGGTGGCTGGGCGTGGTGGGCATGCTGTTCGTGCTGCCGACGCTGGGCGCGGGCATCGTCTTCGACGACGTCCTCGTTCGCATGCGCCGCGTCGCCAACCATCCCGCGTGGGGCGAGGCGCGGTGGTGGGACCTTTACACCTTTGCCGATCCCGCGTTGAACGAGGGGCTGCGGAGCGTGGGTTTTCACCCGTGGTGGGCCGATCCGCAGGTGCAGATGACCTTCTTTCGGCCACTGTCCTCGGCGACCCATGTGCTCGACTACGCGCTGTGGCCCGACGCGCCGTGGCTGCACCACGCCCATAGTGTGCTGTGGTACGGCGCCGCAGTGGTCGCGGTGGCGGCTCTGCTGCGTCGTCTCGATCCCGAGTGACCGGCCGTCACCGCGCTGGCGGGGCTGCTCTTTGCGCTGAGCGTCGGGCACGTGACGGCGGGGGGCTGGGTGGCGGCGCGCAACATGTTCATCTGCACGGTGCTCGGGTGCGGTGTCGTCGGGCTGCACGTGCGAGGCCGCATCGGGTGGGCCACGGTCGTGCTCGTGATCGGCCTGCTCGCGGGTGAAGCTGCCCTGGCCGCGGTCGGCATCGTGGTCGCGTGGCAGCTGTGCCTGGGCGAGCGGCGGCTGCGACCGCTGGTGCCCTACGCCATCGTCGTGATCGGGTGGCGGGTCGCGTATCGGCTCGCGGGGTTCGGCTCGGCGGCGACGAGCTGCTACGACGACCCCGGCTCCGACCTGCTGGGGGCCATCCGGGCGATCGCCATCCACCTGCCGTCCTTGCTCGGCGCGAAGTGGCTGCTGGTCCCCGTCGATATGTGGGCTTCGCTGCCGACCTCGATGCACGCCGTGGTGGCGGGCGGCTGTGCCGTGGCCATGCTCGGGCTGGCGTGGGCGTTTCGCCGCTTGCTACGCGAAGACGCCCACGCGCGCTTCTACGGACTGGCGATGGTGCTCGCCCTCGTGCCCTTCACCCTCACCATGCCGATGGATCGCTTGGTGCTGTTCGGGAGCATCGGCGCGTCGGGACTACTGGCATTGGCGGCCGTGTCTCGGCTGGTCGCGCGACCGGTGGTGCTCGCATTGTTGGTGCTGCACCTGCCAGTGTCGCTCGCGTTCGGCCTGTTCCGCGGGGCGTTCATCGGTCCCACCATGGCCATGTTCACCAACGTGCTCGATCAGGCGCCCGCCGACGCCGAGGTGCCGCAGCAGACCTTCGTGAACCTCAACGGCACCTTTCATCGCGAGCACTACTTGCTGCTCATGCGACACACGGCGGCCGAGCCCGTACCGCGGCGCAGCGTCGTATTGGCGCCGATGGTGGGCGACGTTCGAGTCATTCGAAAGGACGAACGTACGCTGGAGGTGACGCCAACGGATGGCTTCATGGCCATCGGCCTGGACCGGATCCACCGTCGCGACCCTCGGCTCGCGCTCGGGCACGTCGTGTCGCTGCCCGATGTCGACATCGAGGTGGTCGCGCTCACCGATGACGGCCGCCCCGCCACCGTCACCGCCACGTTTCGCGTCCCGCTCGAGGACCCCTCGCTGCGCTGGCTGGTCACCGAGGCCTGCGACCCCGAGGCGTTCCCCGTCGAGGTCTGCACCCGCGAGCGCGAGCCCCCGGCGGTGGGGCAGACCGTGGACTTGCCCGCGGTCCGCCCCTTCTAGCGGCTACTCGAACATCGCGGCGTGCAGCGACGCGACCGCACGCGAGATGGCGTCGTCGTCGATGACCAGCGAGATGTTGTTGCTCGACATCCCGAAGGTGTGCATCTGGATGTTCACGTTCGCCTCGGAGATGGCCTCGAGCACGCGGGCGCCGATGCCCTTGGAGTGCTGGATGTGGCGACCGACGACCGCGAGGATCGTCTTGCCGCCGGCCACGTCCACCTGGCCCAGGACGCGGAGGTCCTCGAGCGAGGCCTGCACGCGCTCGGCATCGTGGCTGGTGATCGACACGCTGACCTCGGAGGTCGCCACCAGGTCCACCACCACCCCGTGGCGCGCCAACACCTCGAAGAAGCGGGCCAAAAAGCCCACCTGCTCGAACATGCGCGGCTCGGTGATGGTGAGGACGGTCTGCCCCTCTTTGTACGCGATGGAGGTGACCGGGCTGGGCTTGGGCGACGGTGCGCTCTCGATGACCGTGCCCGGGTGATCGGGGCGGTTGGTGTTGAGCACGCGCACCGAGATGTTCTGCTCGATGGCGGGGACCAGCGTGGCCGGGTGCAGCACGCGGCTGCCGAAGTAGGCGAGCTCGGCCGCCTCGTCGAAGCGCATGGTGGCGATGCTCTTGGCCGACTTCACGATCCCCGGATCGGCGCTCATCACCCCGTCGGTGTCGCTCCAGATCTGGACTTCCTTGGCTCCCAGTGCGGCGCCGACCAGGGTCGCGCTCAGGTCGCTGCCGTTGCGGCCGAGGGTGGTGATGACCCCCTGCGTGTTCTTGGCGACGAACCCGGTGACCACGGGCACCGTGCCCTCGGGCACCCGCTCCTTGAACGCGGCTCGCATGCGATCGGCGTACTCGGGACCGGGGCGGGCGCGCCCGAAGTTGTCGTCGGTGATGAGCCCGAGATCCCAGGCATCGATGGCCATGGCCTTCATGCCCTGACGGCTGAAGTAGTCGGCCAGGCACCGCACCGACATGCGCTCGCCGAAGCTGGAGATGTAGTCGAGGCTTCGCGGGCTGAGCTCCCCCACCAGCCGGATGCCTCGCAGGAGGTCACGCATCTCCGAGTAGAACGGCATCAGCAGCGACTCGTCGCAGCCGAGCGAGGCCGCGATTTCCTGCTGGCGCTCGATGACCGTCTCGCCGGGGTTGTGCCCCTGGGCGGCCGTCTTCGCGGCGTTGATGAGCGCGTCGGTGATGCCCTTGTGCGCCGAGCTGACCACGACCGGGCCGTGCTCGAGCCGGTCGCGGACGATGCGGAAGACCTTGTCGATCTGTTCGTGGTTGGCGACGGAGCTGCCGCCGAACTTCATGACGATCATTGTCGTTTCCCCCGGGCCGCATGGGACAACTCTTCACGTCCTGCGGCGATTGGCATGGTGCCGCGGGCTCGCATGCGAGGCAAACGCGGACGCGCGAAAGCAGTTCGGTACGAGATTTCAGCGGCTTGGGCCCACGTGCGAAGATGTCGCGGCGGTGCATATGCGTTCGACGCCAGGTCGGGCGATTTCGCGGCGGGTCACCCAGCAAATCGCGGAATCGATCGGCTGCGATCGATCCGCCTCGCGTTGCCCGCGCGGATGCCTGCTAGGCTGAGCCGCAGCCGGATGGAACCAGCGGTACGCGAGGTGATCGATCGAGCGGCGGCCCGCCACGGTGGGTGGGAGCGCTGGCAGAACCTCGAGTCGATCACGCTGGACGTCGAATCGCTCGGCGGCATGGTCCCGTGGGTCAAGGGGCTCGGGCGGACCTTCCCGCAGATGGGACGATGCACCGTCGATCCACGCCGCCGGGTGCTCACCGCCCACGACTTTCCGAGCGCGGGGCAGTCCGTGGTGTTCGAGCGCGGCCGCATCGTGGGGGAGGAGCCCGACGACTATCGCCGACGCTTCGATGGCCTCGCCAAGCTGCGCCGCTGGACCCCGGCCGATGCGACGTACTTCTTCGGCTATGCGCTGACCCACTACTTGGCGCTGCCCTTTTCCTTGGCCGACGCGGACGTCGTCGAGCATCGACCTCGGCGTGGCGCCTCGGGCTGCGATCGCCTCACGGTTCGCTATCCCCCCGGCGCACACACGCACGGGGAGATCGAGCGCTTCCACTTCGATGCCACCGGGCTGCTCGTGCGCCACGACTACCACGCCGAGATCCTCGGTCCAGGGACCCACGGTGCGCACTTCAGTCGGGACTACGTGGACGTCGACGGGCTGCCGATCGCTCGGACCCGTCGCGTCGTGATGCGGCTGGGCTCGTGGGCGACGCCGATCCCCGTGCTGACGGCGTCGCTCCTGCCCCTCGAGTGCCGCTAGGGCACGCCGGCCGCGAGCCACTGCTCGAGCAGATCGAGTTCTTCTGGCGAGGGCCCGCCCGCGGGCGGCATGGTGGGCGAGTCGCCCGAGGCCCGAGCCTCGATGCGGTCGGCCAGCGCTTCCACGTCGTCCCGATCGTCGAAGTCGATGCCCTCGGGTGCGCCGCTGCGAGCATCCCCGGTCAGCTCGGACGAATGGCAGCCGCGGCACCAGTTGCGGATGAACGCGTCGCCGAAGTTCTCGTAGGTCACCAGCTCGGTGTCTTCGCCGCCCGAGCTGCCATCGGCCGCGCCGGTCTCGGCCGCCCCGGACGAACCCCCGAGGTCGTCGGGCGGCGTGGTCTCACCGCGGCAGGCGACCACGGACAGTGTGAGAGCGAGCGTGCAAATCCAAGTTTTAGGTCCAAAGGGCATGCAGAGCGTCTCTTTCGTAGCGGGCGGCGGTATTGCTGGCGCCGAGCATTTCGGCGACGCCGCGGAGCACGTGTTCGGAGTGCAGGGTCACGCCGTCGGCGGACTGGGCTCCGGTCTGGAGGTCGATGGGCAGCGGCTTGAGCCACTCGTCGGTGTGCCCCAGCGCCCGGCCCCCCCGGACGCTGGGGCCCACCACCATGGCACTGGTCCATGGCCAATGGTCCTTGCCCCCTTGGCTGTTGTGACGTGGCGTTCGGCCCATCTCGGAGATGGCGAGCACCACGGTCTCCTCGAGAACCCCCCGGGCCTCGAGCGCGGCCATCATCGCGTTCATACCCGCGAAGAAGCCCTCGTGAGCCTCGGCTTGCGACGCGTTGTAGCCGTGCGTGTCCCAGAACAAGTCCGGCTGCACGAGCGCGACCTGACTGAGGCCTTCGGCGAAGGCCCCCGCCACGTGATCCCAGGGCGCCTCGGTCTCCTCGAACAGAGCGTAGTCCGAGAGCACGCCGCCCTGGCGCGCCGCGGCCTGGAGCTGCTCGACGCGGCGCAGGCTCGCGAGGTAGTCGGCCATGCGTCGGGCGGTGAGCTCGGTGCCGGGCATGTCGGCCATGCGTTGCCCGCGAGACTCGAGGTACGCGGTCATGGCCGCTCGCTCGGCCGCGTTGGGCGACAGGCCGGCGTCGGGAGTGGCCTGGCCCGGCTGCGGCCAGCCGAAGTCGGGGGTGGCCAGCGCCATCAGCTGGTTGGTGTCGCCGAACTGACCCGCCTGCGCGGCGTGGCCGTAGGTCTTGGCGTGCGGCGAAAGGGCCAGGTAGGGCAGGGCCAGCGAGGAGCCGAGCTCGTCCGCCACCTGCGAGCCGAGGTCGGGGTCGTCGCCCAGGCGCCCGGTCATCATGACCTTGACGCAGCTTTCGTGGGCGAGGGACTCGACGGAGATGCCGTTGACGACCGCGGTGCGTGACGCCCATTGGGTGAAGAAGTCGGTCACCGCCGGGCGATCGGCGTGGGTCCAGATCGGCAGGTCACCGAACATCTGCACGTCGCCCGGGATCATGTCGACCTCGGGGGAGTCGGGCTTGGGGTCGAGGGTCCAGGTGGGGTCCCAGCCGCCGTAGGCGACCATCACCACCAGCTTGCACGTACGGTCACCCGTTCCGCGGGCGGAGGCCGAGGAGCTGCCGCGCAGCCCCAGGGCTCCCAGCAGAGATCCGGCGGCGCCGAGTCGGAGAAAGTTCCTTCGCGAAGTCATGGCTGTTTCGTCCGTTCGTGGCAGGGGCTAGTAGTAGAGGACCGCCGGGTCCTGGAGGAGCGCGGCGAGGGTGATCTCCCAGGCGCGACGGCCATCACCGCTGGCCTCCCAGGCGGCGAGGTACAGCGCCTCGCTGTCGTCGAGCGCGGGGTCGCCCCCTTGCACGCGCTCGCCTAACAAGCGCAGGTGCAGGGCGATGAGCTGCTCGCGGACGGCATCCGGGTCGCCGTCGATGGCATTGGGCACGGAGATCAAGGCCCCGTCGCCGCCCGCCCCTTCGACCGCGGTGCGGGCCGAGCGTTCGGCCAGGGCCCGCAGCACCAACAGCGAGCCGGGGTCGGCCGTGCGCAGGTGGGTGGTGGTGTCGAAGTTGTTGGGCCCGCCCGCGAGGGTGCGATAGCCCCACAGGTAGTCGCGCATCAGCGGGACCTCGCCCACCGTGCCCACGCCCAGGTCGAAGTCGACCTGCGCCATCCAGCGGAAGCCGGTCAGGTCGAGCATGAGCGTGTCGAGCTGCTGCGGTGTGGCGCGGCGCACCACGACCGGGGCCGCGTCGGCCTCCATGCCCGGCTCGGCCCGAACCGCGCCGTACTCCTCCGAGCGCACGATGGCCCGCACCAGCGAGCGCACGTTCATGTCGGTTCCGGTGAAGACCGGCAGGTAGCGAGCGATGGCCTCCTGCGGCACCTCCTCGACGGGCACGTGCATCAGCTCCGAGTAGAAGCGCCGCACCGCGCAGATCGAAAAGCGCGGGTCCTCGGCGATGAGCTGGCCCAGGTGGCGAAGGTCGGTGACGGGCACGCCGTACCAGGCGGGCGGCTCGTAGTCCTGGGCGACCTCGGGCGTGTACTGGACCAGCGGGTAGCTCGTCTCGTAGCCGGGCAGGCGCAGGCCGTAGTGCACCGAGAAGGCCGAGGCCAGCGGGTCGAGGGTCTGGTGGCACCCCACGCAGACGTCGTTGTCTTCGATGGCGTTGGCGATGGCCGCCTCGTCGGTGAGGTCGATGTCGGGCGGGATGACGACGGGGCGCCCCGGGTAGTCGTGGCAGACGAGCGAGTTCGCGACGAGGGCCGCACGCTCGCGGTTGCGGTTGTTCTCGGTGCTCGGCATGCGGGTGAAGACCCAGCCGTCCGAGAGCACCCCCGCCAGCGGACGGCCGTCTTCGTAGGTCGTCACCTGCCAGCCGCTGCTGTTCCAGTCGTAGGAGAGGCCCCACACGGTGGCCACGATCTCGTCGGCCAGCGTGTAGTCGGCCGTCACCACCTCGGACCAGGGGCGATCGTTGTCCACGATGTACTCGGCGAGCCGACCCGGGGCCTCGATGACCGAGGTGTTGAGCATGTGCGTGGGCACCCCCGCCAGGTCGTCCACCGCGGGGAAGCCCGCGGGATAGACGTCGGGCGCCTGATCGAGCTCCATCCACTCGGTGAAGTGCTGGCGCACCATGGCCGTGAACGCGGGCTGCTGGAGGTACTCGTCGACGATCGAGTCGTACGCGGCCGGGTCTTGCGCGACCGCGTCGTACTCGGCCACCGAGGGCCTCGTGCCTCGCAGCGACATGCTGGCGCGGAGCAGGCGTCGCTCGGGGGTCAGGGGCTCGTACTCGACCTCGGGCACCCCGCTGACGGTGGGCGGCGGAGGATCGGTGGTCGCCCCGTCGTCTTCGGCGGAGGGGTTGTTCGAGCTGCCGCCGCTCTGGTTGCACGCGGCCATGCCGAGCGCGAGCCCGAGGGCGAGCGAGCGCATGATGGGACGCCGACGACGCCCCATGGGGAAGATTGAGTTCATTGGGTTGCTCCGCTCGTTCGGATCGCAGTCAGGGCATCGAGGGCGGCATCATCCAGCCGCGAGACCTCGGGTCAGAGTCCTCATGATCAAGTCGGTGACATCGTTGGGGGCGACGCTTCCGTCGCTCACCGTGTTCCAGGCGGCGTAGATCAGCGCATCGATGGTGGCGACGATCCACGCGACGGAGACCTCGGGGGCGAACATGCCTTCATCGCGAGCGGCCACGACCAGCTCGCGGAGTTGTTCGCCCTGGCGGCGCAGCTGGGCGGCGATGGGTCCGTCGTCGCGCTCGCTGATGTTCTGGTACGACAAGAACGCATAGCGAGAGCCCAGAGGTACGATGGCTTCGAGCGTCTGCCGCAACGACACGCTCGCCGCTTGGTTGTAGTAGTCGATGTGCGAGCACGCCTCGTCGGTCTGATCGAGGGCATGCTTGGCGAGCGTCTGGACGAGGTCGTCGCGGGACTTGAAGTGCCGATGCAACGTGGCTCGACCCACCCCGGCCGCGGTCGCGATGTCGGCCAAGGTTGCGCGGGGCTTGCGGGACAACACCTCGGCCGCTGCATCGAGCAGTGCCGTTCGGGTCCGGTCGGAGCGCGCCGCCATTGAGACAAGAAAGTATCATTTGAGACTTCGGTGTCAATCAAGTTAGATAGTGCAAAACGATCGAGACAAAATTCGAATATGGCATGCTATCTGCCTACAGAAGGCCGATAGTGGCAATTTGCAACGCTCGATCACACGAGCGTTACGAGCGCTATTCCGCCTCGACGAGGGTCGACAGCCGCGGCGGGCTCCGGTTCAGGCGGAGGCGCTGGGTCGAGCCGACACGGCGTCGTACCAGCGCTGCACGTGGGCCGGCAGCTCGGGCTTCATGCGCTTGGCGAAGTCGATGGCGACCAGCAAACAGATGTCGACATAACCGAACTGCTCGCCGAGCAAGAACGGCCGCGACTCGAGCTGGCCATCGACGCGCTGGAGCAGCCGGGCGAGCAAGCGCTGCGCGTGGTCTCCCAGCGCGGGCACCTGCGGGAAGCCCTCGCGCACGCCCGGAATGGCTCGGTCGACGAACCCGGGATGGGTATTGCGCAGGAACATCGCGGCGGCTTGGTAGCCCTCGAGATCGATCCGACGACTCCACTCCACGACCAGCGCTCGCTCGTAGGCATCGCGACCCATCAGCGGCGGCTCGGGATGGGTGCCTTCGAAGTAGTGGCAGATCGCATGCGAGTCGGCGATCGTCCGTCCGTCCTCGAGCACCAAGGTCGGCACCGTGCTCTCGGGATTGACCGCCCGGTACTCCGCGGAGAAGTGCTCGCCCGTGGACAGGTCGACGGTGACGCGCGGGACTTCGATGCCTTTTTCGGCGAGGAAGATCCGAACGCGGCGAGGGCTGGGAGGACGGGGGGCGTCGTAGAGGCGGAGCTCGGCCACGGGGTCGAGACAGTAGCAGGCGTGGCGGCGCCAGGGGTCGGCGTCGCCGCCGGCTCGGCTGCATGGGCTCTGGTACGGTGAGCGCCGTGTCGCCCGCCGTCGAACCCCGCGTGGTCAAGCCCGGCTTTCATGCGCGGGTCTATGCCGTGGTCCGCCAGGTGCCGCCCGGCTACGTGACGACCTACGGGCAAGTGGCTGCGCTGCTCGGCTCGCCACGCGTCGCTCGGCACGTCGGTTTTGCCATGGCCGCATGCGCACAGACCGATGAGCCCGTGCCCTGGCATCGGGTGATCAACTCGCGGGGGGAAATCTCGGACCGGGGTGATCCGGGGCGCTTCAACGAGCAACGCGAGCTGCTCGAAGACGAGGGCGTCGAGTTCAACGCGCGCGGCCGCGTGGACCTGAAGCGGTTTCGCTACGAGTTCCCCAACTTCAAGCGGCCCCCCGATCCGGCGGCACCCGAGAAGAAGCGGCGCGCTCGCAAGACGAGCCGCTAGTCGTCGTCGAAAAGCGGGCCGCGACCCCCGAAGGGATCGCGGCCCGGAGGGATTGCCACGGGGGATCAGGCCGGGGCGCAGCCGTCGAGGATCTCGTCGCACACTTCGATGGGCTCCCCCGCATCGACACACGCGATGAACTCCTCCTCGCAGCCGCCCTCGGGCGGAGGCTCTCCCGGGCCTCCGGGTCCCTCGGGCTCGCCCGGATCTTCGCAGTACATCAGGATCTCGTCGCACAGCTCGATGGGCTCACCCGCGTCGAGGCACGCCACGAACTCGTCCTCGCACTCCTTGGTGGGCGGCGGCGGCTCGTCGGGACCACCGCCGGGCTCGCCCGGGTGACACGCCTCGAGGATCTCCTCGCAGACCTCGGGCGGGTTGCCCTCGTCGAGGCAGGTGAAGAACTCGTCGTGGCAGGCGTCGTCGACGGGCGGGTCTTCGCAGCCGTCGTCGCCCCAACCATCGTCCTCGCCGCCGCCCCAGCACTCGTCGAACGCGGCGAAGCACTCGTCTTCGGAGGCCGCGGGATCGGCCAGGCACTCGTCGAGCACCAGCTCGCACTCGTCGGGCTCGCCGGGACCGTCGTCGGCTCCCGCGTCGCCACCTTCGTCGCCCCAGCCGTCGTCGTCGCCCCAGCAGGCATCGAACGCATCGGCACAGTCGTCGGGGTCGTTGCCTTCGCCCTCCAGGCAAGCCTCGAACTCGGCCTCGCACTCGTCGGGTTCACCGGGCTCGCCGGGTTCCTCACCGCCGTCGTCGCCCGCATCACCGCCGGGCAGGTCGGGCTCGGGAAACTCGAAATCACAGCCGCTCGCCAGCGTCAGCGGCAAAACAAAGGTCATCAGGCTCGAAACGGAAAAGAGTCTCTTCATGGCTCGTCGTTCTTCCTTGGCGCGACACCACCCGTCGCTCCAGCGTCGCAGCGCACCTCGGGGGGGGGTCGTCCGCGGATCTCGACGTCGGTGGGGTGACTCGAGGTCCGCGGCCGACTCGAGGTCCCGTTTCCCGTGGGGTGGGTCGGGGCTCGGCGTCTGCGGCTGGCGGGCAGCGTCGTTACGCCAGGTCCTTTCCGCGACTGACCTCGGCATTACATCGGCGCGTGACTTTTTATCGACGTTTTGTCGCGGTTATGGCTGTGCCTAGAACACTTCGCGGTGCACACGAAGGTGCAGGTGCGACAGGGGATCGGGCGCGATGGCATCATGCGTTCGATGTTCCGCCCCCTGACTCTCGCCTTGTTCTCGATGCTGTCGTTGGCGTGCAACCGTGGCTCGGATGCTGCGTCCGACGGCGGCAAGCCGACGGCCGAGGTCACCCCCGCGTCCGCGGCCAAGCTCGTCGGTGCTCCGGCGCCGGCCGTGCCCGAGCCGACGGCCAAGCTACTCGCGGCGGTGGGGGAGGGGGCGCCCGCCGTCGTGGTGCTGCGCGACGAGGCGATCGCGACGCTCAACGAACGCTTGCCGAAGTTGCTGCCCGCGCCTGCGCTGGCCGAGATGGCGGAGCTGACCGGAGCGGTGAACGGGGTCGACGTACTCGCGAAGCTGGCCGAGACCCTCGACCTGCCCGTACGCAAGGCGGAGCTGAAGGGCCGCGACCCGGCGCGCCCGATCGTGGTGTCGGCGTTCGAGTCTCCGGTCTCGGGGCCTCCGGGCATGGCGGTGGCGCTCATGCCCGTGGTCGATGGGCACCAGCTGCCGTTGCGTCATCAGGTGGTGCTGCCCGCCAAGGACGTGACCGCGCTGCTCGGGAGCATGCGGGCGTGGCTGCCCGCCGAGGACACGATCGAGCGCCCCGAGCTGGTCAAAGGCCTCGAAGGCGCGGTCGGGCTCGAGCTGAAGCGACGCTGGCCGCTGCAGACCTTCATCGCGCTGGTGCCAGAAGACGGACACCTGCGGGTGGTGCTGCTGCACGAGGGCCGGGGAATCGACAGCGCATCGGAGCTTCGGTCCCTGGTCGATGTGAAGGTCGGTGACCTTAGCGACACCCCGGCCCTGCGCCATGCGGGACGCGACGAGCATGCGCTCGCGGTGCTGGTGCGGCCGTGGCATCTGCGGTCGCTCGGGGTCTGGACGGGGCTCAACCAGACGATGCTGGCGGTGGACACCGTCGGCCCCGATCAGCGCTGGATGGCGATGACGCGCGGGACGGCGATCACGGCCACGGCCGAGGTCTTGAGCCCCGACGACCAGGCGGAGTTCGACGACTGGTCTTTCGCGATGTCGGCCGACGCCGACTCCCTGCGCCTGACCAGCGTCGCCAGCCTCACCCCCACCGGGCGGAAGATCTGGGACGCCGCCGCCACGAAGCCGGTCGCCGCGCCCCGGCTTCGCAAAGAGGTCGATGCCTCGCTCACCGTCGCGCTGGACATCGCGGCCGCGCTGGGCGAAGCGAAGGGGCACACCCTGCGGGAGGGATCGTTGGGAGACCTGGCGCGGACCTTCCAGAACTGCGGCGTGACCTGCCCGATGTTCAGCGCGCTGCGTTGGCCGGCCTCTGCGGTACGGACCCTCGCCCCAGAGGTCAGCAGGACGGGCACCGGGGTCGCGAGCGCACAGCTGGTGATGCCCTCCTCGAGCGAGCCGGCTCGGGTCGCGGTCGCACTGGTCGGCGATGACCTGCCCGCCGCCGAGGTACTGAAAGGGGCAGTCGGAGTGCTGGCGCGCCCGGGTGCGGCCGCCAAAGTCGAGGAAGGAACGCACGCGGGGCATCCGGCCTTGTTGGTCGGCAACGGCATCGAGCCCGCCACCATCTTCGAGCTGGGCGCCGAGTCGCCCGAGCCTCCGGCGCTGCTGCGGGCGCAGGGGCGCCTGCCCGCGGAGCTCGGGGGCGGCTCGCTCCGCTCCGCCATGCACCGAGCTGGCCCCGCGCTGACCTTCGAGTTGGTGTTCGGCCCCGGCAAGCTCCGTTCGTTGCTCGACTACTCGGCGGCGACCTGGGACTCGCCGCTGGGATCGGGAGAGGCCACCAAGGCCAGTCGCTGTCTGCACGAGCTGGCGTGGGTTCTCGTGGACGACGTCAACTCCATCGCGATGGTGGCGGTCGACCAGCGGGCCACCACGGCCGTGACCGCGGCCGGCAAGATCGGGCCTCTGGTCACCTGTGCCGCCGAAGACCCCCAGCTCGCAGAGGCGGCACGAGGCTTGGCCTCGCTGATGACCGCGACGATGGCCGGGGCCTTGCTCGAGGTCCCCGACTACCGCGCGGCTCGGGCGGTGTTGCAGACGGGGTGCCCCGAAGGACGCTCCGACGGGCCCGCGTGCGAGCGACTCGCCGCCATGGCCGATGTCGCGATCCCCACGCTGCAGCAATTCTCGGTGCCCGAGCAGTGCCGCCCCGAGTACGACCCCGGCTTCGGTATGCCCGTGGTGGTCAACAGCGACGGAATCTTCATCGCGGGGCGCAAGGTCGCCGCCTCGAGCTCGGCCATTGCGGCGGCGGTGGTCGAGCAGATGAGCATGGACGGACGCAGTGAGAAGGTCGGGTCCACGCTCGCCCTGTGGGTCGAAGGGTCGTTGCCGTTTTCCGTGGTCGAACCCGTCGTCGCGGCGGCGGCGAGCCTGGACTCCGAGCTGGGGGCGGTGATCAACGACGAGTCCGGTAAGGCGATGCGCGTCGGGTGGGCGCGAGAGTGGCCGAAGACGGTGAGCATCGACTGGAAGGTCGACCCGACCTACGTGCCCGAAAAACGCTTCGGTGGCGGGCTCTATGACCCCGAGGAGCGAGCGCCCGGCTCTACCGGGCCCAAGGTGTCGCACACCCTGCTGCAGACCCGCGGCGGCTTGGTGGTGGTGCCTCCCGGGGGAACGACGCTGGCCGTGCCCAACTCGTCGGCGCTGTCCGCCTATGTCGACGCGGAGCAATCCGCGGCCGGGCCGGGGCGGACGGTGCAGCTGACGTGGAAGGTCGCGCCCGATGTGCCCTGGAGCGAAGTGGCCGAGGTGCTCACGCAAACCTGCACCATTTTCGGTGCGGTGGTGCAGACTCCCGCGGGCACTCCATGACGCGGTGACTCATCGTCGCGCCTTCGGGCCCGATGCACTCGGTCGGCGATCATGAACAGGTCGCGGGCGCACGAGTCGTCGGGCTCGATTATTTTCGGCTTCGCATTTGACAAACCAATCCCATTGCGTAAGTTGGCTCGACAGGAAGACGACAATGGTTGCCCACGAGTCCCTCGCCCACGTTTTCGAGTTCTGTCACGCCACGGCGTACGACAGTTCGTCTTCGTATGCGTACGTGCTCGGCAGTCGATCGTCATCTCGCTGCTAGAGCACGTCGTGCACGACGGCCACGGGCCGTTTCGTTCGCGTCCCCGCCACGGGTGACGTAGCCGGACTCGTTCGCGCTGCGCCCGATGGGTCGTCGGTCGTCGAGCGGGCCTCGTCGTGCCCAAAAACCAAAGAGGAGGGGTGGCCGAGTGGTAAGGCAGCGGCTTGCTACGCCGTCGTCTGGTAATGCCAGCGTGGGTTCGACTCCCACCCCCTCCGCTCCATGGAAGGTTGGCCGAGCGGTAAGGCACTCGCTTGGAAAGCGACGGTCCGGTCGAGAGATCGGCGGGGGTTCGACTCCCTCACCTTCCGCCGGAGGGTTCGGCATTGGCAGGCCAAGCCGCCTTGAACGCGGTGGGTCCTTCGGGGCCTGGGGGTTCGACTCCCTCACCCTCCGCCCTCATCGGGAAGGAATGTCATTTGGTTTGACGCGCAGTTTCGAAAACTGTCGGGGTACTGCCCCAGGGGGTTCGATTCCCTCTCCTTCCGCCACCCGCGGGACGCCCATTCGGTAGGGCAGCGGACTGTAAATCCGTGGCGCTTTGGCGCATGCAGGTTCGAATCCTGCCCCGCGGACCATCCCATCAAAACGTCCGGCCACGGCGAGACCGCGGCGGGTCGTGAGCACGCGGAGGCGGCCGAGTCGACGGGGCTCGGTCGTCTCCGCCCGCTGGCTGCGTACGAGCAGCATCGCGCCCACGCTCCGGCCGGCGATGCGGGCGTAGGCCTGCTCCCACTCATCGAGCGCGTCGGCGAATTGGCCGACGCAGTAGGCGGCCTCGCCCTCCCGGTAGGGGCGCGACGAGAGTGTTCATCGGTAGATTCCGTGGGGCGGCGGCCGTGGGTCTCAGCGGGGTCGACAGGCACGAGTGACGAAGATGTCGGCATCGCCCGCGTTGGGCCCTCCGAGGTCTCCGCGAGAGAACCCGGCCGCGTAGATCTCACCCTGGGGACCGATCTCGACGGCCCGAAGCGTGTCGGAGGCAGGTGTACCGAGCAGCTCGACCCACTGCAGCTCGCCCTCGGGGTCGAGCGCGACGATGCTCGCGTCTTCTTCCCCGACCACGATGCCGTCGCCGAAGTCTCCGAGGCTGTGCCCGACGACGTAGACCGTGCCCTCCGCGTCTACGGCGATGTCGAGGGCGACGTCGTCGACGCTGGTGCCGAACTGCGAAGACCACTGCTTTTGTCCGTCGGGGTCGAACTTGACCACGAAGTTGTCCTGGCCTCCGAGGGGGTCCTGCAGGTCGAAAGACCCGAGGGTGGTCCCGGTGACGTACACGTTGTTGTCCGCGTCCACGGCGACGCGGGCGGGGTTGTCGTCGGCTTCCCCGCCGACCTGCGCCGCCCACAGCAGCACGCCATCACCGTCGAACTTGGCGACGAAGGCGTCGCTGCCGCCCCACGCCGTTCGCCCTTCGAAGGACTCGCCCGTGAGCCCGGCGACGATGATGTCGTCGTTGCCGTCGACGGCCAAGCCGTACGCGACCTGGAACGAGCGGCCACCGAGCTGTCGATTCCAAAGCTCGGTGCCGTCGGTGTCGAGCTTGATGAGCAGCATGTCGGACGAGCCCGTGTTCGGCGTGCCGTCGTAGCTGCCCGTGGTGTAGCCGGCGAGATAGCCCCGGCCGTTGCTGCTCAGCCCCACCGACTGGATGCGGTCTTCCAGCTCGGTGCCGAACTGGAGGGTCCATTCGACGTCTGCGCCCGCGTCATAGCGGACCGCGATCCCGTCCGACATCCCCAGGTGGGTGTGGCCCTCGAGCGCGCTCTCGGTTCGGCCCGGCACGAGAAAGCTGCCGTCGGCGTCGACCGCGATGTCCTCGCTCATGTCGAAGAGCATCGTGCCGAGCTGGCGGGAGAACAGCGGGGTGCCGTCGGGCTGGAACTTGCTGACGAAGAGGTCGGAGTCGCCGGCGGAGGCGTTGCCGTCGAGCGGGCCTTCGACGCGACCGGCGATGTACAGGTCACCCTCGTCGTCGATGGCGATGCCGCGGGCCTCGTCGGAGCCGGGCGTGCCGTACTGGATCCGCCAGCTGTCGCACGCCGGAGCACAGGTGTCGACGTAGCAGTCGGTGGACTCGCAGTCGCCATCGTCGAGACAGGCTTGGCCCTGCGCGCAGGGCCCACAACCGCCTCCGCAGTCGACGTCGGTCTCGTCGCCGCTGAGCAGGCCATCGTCGCAGCTGGGCAGGGCGCAGGCGCTGGTGCAGTCGTCGGTCTCGTCGTCGTTGCCGTCGTCGCACTGCTCGCCGGGGTCGACGACTCCGTCGCCGCAGGTGCCATCCCCGGTGACGTCGGCCTCGGTCTCGAGACCGTCCCCACTATCGTCGGTGAGGACGGATGCTGTCGTGCCCTCCGACGTCTCCGCGGTCCCCGAGCTGTCGTCCTCGGCGGGCGTGGGCCCCTCGGCGTCGGTGAAGCATCCGCTGGCACTCATCACCCCCGCGAGTGCGACGGTGGCCATTCCACGCAGACGTGAGGGGAGCAGATCTTCGAGGTCGAGGCTCGTCGTGGTTTTCATGGGCGGGCGTGCAAGAGCGCGACGCCCTCGCGAGCCCGTAGGCTGGGATCGCGAGGAGCGTCGCGTTGGGACGTGGGGAGGAAAACACCAAGCGCCATCGCTCGGCTTACCAGGGGGTATGACGACCGCCGGCCGCTTCTTTCACTCCCCTTCGACTTTTTTGCCGCCGCCGCGGGGTCTCGGCATACTAAAAAAGCACAGCAGTCTCGAAGACTTGCGGTGTTTGGGGGGCAGGGACCTCGGGCCCTCCCCGACGGTGGCGACCCGCCTGTACGAGCGGGTCGCCCTCGCCGACCGTGCTCAGTTGAAGTCGGCGATCGCGATGTTGCGGCCTGCCCAGTCCCCGTCGGTGGGCAGCGACCAGCGACTACACTGAGACGAGTCGGTCACGCGCCCGATGCAGCCGCTGGTGGGAATGGAGAACGTGCAGACCTGCTTGGTCCCGCCCTTGTCGGCGGTGATCTGATAGTTGTCGCCGTCTCCACTGGTGGCGGTGAAGATCGCGTCTCCGGTCGTCGGGTTCACGGGGGTCGTGCAGGAGCCGGAGCCGTCGCAGCGGTCGATGGTCAGCGTGATGCCCGAGGGAACCCCCACGGTGAAGTTCGCGGCGGTGAAGCCCTTGGGGACCGAGGCGGTGCAGGTGGCGGTGGGGGGATCGATCCCGGCATCCCCCGCGGCGCAGAACGTGATCTCGTAGTCGGTGGTGTTCTGCCCGCCGCCCGTGGTCGCGCAGGTGAAGGTCGAGAACGGGTCGTCGAACTGGAAGGCGTAGGCCAGCGGGCACCCCTCCTTGATCGGCTTCAGCACGGGCAGGATGTTGGTGGTCCAATACGTGGTGTCGACCCCGTCCACCGCGGCATCCCCCGGCGCCATCGGCATCGCATTACCGTCGAAGGTCCAGTTCTCGAAGCCGCAGCAGGTATCGTTCTTCACCGTGGTGTTAGCGTTGAAGCAGCTTCGGCCGGGGCCCTGGTCGGAGATGGAGGTCTGGTTGACGCACTCGGCGTAGGCGAGGGTCTTGGCATCGTTGCAGGCGATGTTCAGGCTCGCGTTGGCGTAGGTGCTGTTGGCGGCGCAGAACTGGGCGTAGTTCCAATAGCCGATGCGGTCACCGCAGGTGGTCTGCGTGGAGCCGGCCTTGACGGTGGCTACGGTGAGTCCGCAGGTCGAGCCGGTCGACGCGCTGCTGCAGTCGGCGTCCTTGCTGCACGACGGCGCATTGTCTCCCGGGTCGGAGTAGACCGCGTTGTAGCCGCTGTCGTCGCTGGCGAAGGTGGTCGAGTAGTCGTTGGCGCACGCAAAGGTGGACAGGTCGTCGTTGCCTTTGATCCCGTTCTGACTCTGGAAGGTGGTGACCTTGCCGATGGTGCCGCTGTCACCCCCCGCGACCATGCAGCGATAGGGATCGTCGGATTCGTAGTCGAGGTTCGTGGCCGGGGTGGGGTACATCGCGGCGGGGGCGTTCATGCCGTTGATGTACGAGACGTCGTACCAGTCGTTGTCGTTCTGGAACGTGTACTCGATGAGCGTGGCGGGGGCGCCCTGCGTGTTGTCGGACAGGCAGTTGCCGCTGACGGTACAGGCACTCTTGGCGAAGAACTTGCCGCTGGCCACGATCGCGCTGGCGTCGGTCACCGAAAGGTCGATGGACAAGGTCGTGGTGCCGCCCTTGGCGTCGACCTTGCCGTCGTTCGAGAACTGATAGCCCCAGTAGCACTGGTTCGTAGTGCCCGCGGGTCCACAGATCTGGTTGGCGGGGCAGTCGCCGTTGGTCGAGCAGGTGCACTGGCCCCACTGGTCGGACTTGGTGTCCGTCTCGACCGCGCCGGACTTGCACTGGGATGCGTCGAGTGTGATGTCGGTGGGGTCGCTCACCGGGAACGTCTTGGCGGTCGTGGTTCCCGGGACGCAGTAGTTGGTCGCCGCATTCTTGTTGTAACAGATGAAGTCGGCGGCGCAGTTGCCCTGCGCGTTGGCGTCGCTGGGCGTGCACGGGAGCATCGAGGCGTTCGAGCCCACCGAGTCCAGCCACAGGTCGAACCCGCATTGGTTGGTGAAGGTCATCGTGCGAGTGGACGCGGCTGCGGTCGCGCCTAGGCCTTCGGCGGCCCCTGCTTTGGTGCTACCCGCCTTGGCGTCGCCCGACTTGGCGTCGCCCGCTTTGGCGTCCCCGGCCTTGCCCTTGCCCTCCGCCTTGGTCGCCTTGCCGGCGTCACCTTTGCCGGGTCCGTCTTTGGGCCCGGGGCATCCCAATGCGAGGCACGCGAGAAGCGAAGGAGCGAGGAGGGGGAAGGGCGGGAAGCGACACTCGGCCATGCCGGCAGTATCGAGGTCGCGGCGCAGCATTGTCGACGTTCGAGTCCGCGCCCCACCCTTTCGAGTGGGCCTACATCTCAGACCTCGAGTTCAAAATGTGCACTCAATTGGGCCAGTTTATGAATGCAACAAATGTCGACTGATTTCGGCGACGGCGACGAGGCACTATGACAATTGCTCGGTACGCCATTCGGACGGTGTTCGTCCCGTCCACCGACGGAAGCTCCGATAGAACGCGCGCGGGTTCGCGTAGCCCAGGCAGAACGCGACTTCGCCCACCGACATGCGAGGCACCGAAAGCAGCTGTAATGCTCTTTTTTGCCGGACCTCCTCGAGCATGCGCCCGAACGAGGTGCCGCGCTCCTCGAGTCGGCGCTGCAGGGTCCGTGGGCTCATGCCGAGCGTGCGGGCGATGGAGGCCTGATCGCTGGTGCCCACCATCAAGTGATCGTCGATGAGCGACCGGACGCGGTCGTCGAAGGGGGCATCGGCGGGCGGCGGTGCATGGGCCTCCAGCTGGGCGTCGGCTTGCTGTCGGAGGTACTTGCCGATCTGCGGGTCGGCCCCGGTGATGGGCCGATCGAGAATCGCCGCGTCGAACGCAAAGCCGCACCAGCCCGCCTCGAAGGTCACCGGGCACGGCAGGTGCTCGGCATAGACTTCGGGCGCATGCTTGGGCGCATGCACGAACGCGACCTCGGTCGCCGTCGGGCCGCGCCCGTCCGCCCCGGACAGGTCGTGGACCAGGCTGGCCACGAACATCTCGATCGGCTCGATCATCGCCAGGACCCGCGGCTCATGGTTCACCGACAGGCGCGCGAGTCCATCGGCCTCGGTGAGCTCCAGCGAAAGCCGGGGGAAGGTCATGGGGCAGTAGCGGACGAACAGCTCGATCGATTGCCGCATGTCGCGACAGTGCTGCACCGCGTAGCCGAACACGCCGAGCGACTGGCGACGAACCTGCGCGCCCTCGCGGGCCATGATGAGACCCAGAGGTGGCTCGGGAAACCGCCCCAGCACGAACTCCCACACGCGAACGAGTGCCTCGTAGTCGACCAGCGCATCGGGATCGTCGAGCGCCCCGGGAACGAGCCCGCTGGCATCGGCGAGCTCGGCCGGCGTCAGGCCCAACGCGGTGAACGCCCCCATCGTCCCCTGGACCACGGCGGCGAGCACCTGATCGTCGTCACCCGCGAGGGCGGTGGGCTCGGAGCTCGACGGGGGATCGGACGCAGCGGGCACGCCTTCGAGTCTAGCGAAGCGGTCCGCGCGTTTCCCGTGGGTCGCGCAGTGACGTCGGCTGACGCCTTTGGTGACCCGATTGACGTCAATGGACCCTTGAGGGCCCAGGAGACTGCTCTAGGCTGAATTCGTCCATGTCGAGCCCACCCGAGACCCCCTCCGCCGATGTTCGCTCTCGTACGTGGGCCACGGTCACCGCCTATCCCCTGCTGCTCGTGGTCGTCGCCGGGTCGTGTACGGGAGCGATCATGGCCCGGCTCGACCTCGAGCGGATGCTCATCGTTTTCTTCCTCGCCGTCATCACGATCTTGTGCGGGCTGGAGCGCATCATGCCGTATCGGTCGCAGTGGCGGCCCACCGGTCGCGAGGTGGGCCGTGACGCCCTGTATTTCGTGCAGGGCATGTTCTTCGGCGGCCTGGCGCAGGTGCTGACCGGAGCCACCGCCATCGCGCTGGCCACCGAAGAAAACAGCCTCCCGCTGTGGATCGCGGCGCCGCTGGCCGTGGTGCTCATGGACTTGTCGACCTATGCGTTCCACCGCTTCGTCCACGTCAACGGCTGGATGTGGCGCGAGCACGGCATCCATCACTTGCCCGGCAAGGTCAACACGCTCAACTCCAACACGGCCCACTTCCTGGACATCCTGGGCAACAACCTCATGGCCTATGCGCCGCTGTTGCTGATGGGCTTTTCCGCCGAGTCGGTGTTCGTGGCCAGCATCGCGCGGCTCGTGCAGACGCTCGGTGTCCACGCCAACATCGACGTGCGCGTGGGGTGGCTGCGGCACTTCATCATGACCCCGCAGCATCACCGCATGCATCACAGCGTGGACCCGGAGCAGGCCGGCAACTACGGCACCGTCCTGACGCTGTGGGATCGGGTCTTCGGCACCCTTCGTGGCGAGACCGAGCCGGTGAAGCAGGTGGGGGTCCTCGAGGATGCGGCCTTCCCCGCCCCCGAGCGCATCCTGGCGTGTGCACGCCATCCCTTCGCCCCCGAGCGCCCCGTCGCGAGCCCGACTCCGTGACCCCCGCGGGTCGGGTGCCCGGCGATGCCCCGGGGCCCGAGGGCCCCGGAAAAAACTCCGAGCCTCGCAATCCCTCGCCGACTCGATCGGACTTGGGGTTGCGTCATGCTTCGACGAATCCTGCTGCTCGGAACCCTCCCCCCCGCCTTGTTCGCCACCGCGCTCGTCGGCCCGCCCGTGGCCCAGGCCGACGACTACGAGAACTGCGAGCTCGCCCGCCAGGAGTACTGCTACGGCGCGGGCAATGCCTTCGAGGATTGCTACGACGAGACCGACCCCGACAAGCGGGCCGCCTGCATGCGCAGCACGGTGAAGCTGTGCGAGACCATCCTGGTCGTGGTGTGCGAAAAGCTCGACGGCGGCCCTTCGTCGGCGGGCAGCGTGTCCTATGCCGTCGAATGTCCGCCCGGCACCCAGCCCGACCCGCTGGGGCGCTGCGTCGCCAAACTACGGGGGCGCAGCGACGGGCCCGATCTCGATCCCACCGACTGGTGCCCGCCGGGCTTCGTGCCCGGACCCACCGACGAATGCGTGCCCGCGATGCACACCGTGCGCTTTACGCCGTCGTCGTCGGGGGGCTGGGGCGTCTCGTGCCCGCCCGGATCGAAGCCCGGCCCGATCGGCGGCTGCGTGCTCGACCTGGGCGTCGGCGAGGGCACCTCGGGCGAAGAGACCCAGTGCCCGCCGGGCATGGCTCCCGGCCCCGACGACGGCTGCGTGCCGCGGACCCTGGTGATGAACCTCGGCAACATCGAGGGCGCGCTGGCCATGGATGCGCTCAACCAGTCGGGGACCCTGGCGATGATGCCGGAGCAGAGCGAGCAGATGCTGGCCGACGTGGGGGTCGCGATGGTCAGCGACCCGGTGCAGGCGCTCGAGGCCACGGCCGAAGCGATGGGCGCAGACGTGGTCGACCCCGGCGAGCCCGGGCAGTGGTGAAGCGGAGATTCGCCTAGATCGACGCCCAGGGGGGACTGGGCTCGGTTTCGGGGTGATGGGGGCCGGCTCGCGCTTGCGGGCCGGCCCGGTGCGTCGCACGCTGCTGGGCATGTCGTCGATGCGCACCCGCTTCATGGCCGGTCTGTCCGCGAGCTGGGGAGGTCTGAAGGCCGGAACGCGCAGCGCGGGCGTGCGCCGCACCTACCTGCAGATGGTGCTGGCCCTGTTCCTCGTGAGCGCGGTGCTCGACGTGGCTGGCATCTGGGCCGTGCTGCACTGGACGGACATCAGCACCGACGCCGCCTGGTACACGAGCGTCGGCCTGTGGATCGCACGGATCCTCGGCATCCTCATCGTGTTGTTGGCGGCACCGCTTCTGTCGCTGACGGTGGTCAACCTCGTGTTTCCGTTCCTGGGCGAGCGGGTCTTCCTCGCCTCGATGCGGGGCGTCAATCCCGCGCGAGCCGAGCAGCTCGCGGCGGCCCCCGGCCTGCCGATCATGCCGTCGGTCTGGATTCAGGTCCGCCGCCTCGTGACCTTCGTGGGCATGACTCTGCTCGTGTTTCTGCTCTCGTTGCTGCCCGTGGTGGGCCAGGTCCTCGCGCCCGTGTTGCAGGGGTACGTATCCTCGCGCGGTCTGGCGTGGGAGCTGCTCGATCCCTACTTCGACAAGCTCGGGCTTCGCTACGCCGAGCAGAAGGCCGTGGTCTCTCAGCACGGCGCCTCCATGGTGGGCTTCGGCTTGCCGCTCACCTTCGTCATGGCCATTCCTCTGGCGGGTCCGCTGTTCTTCGGCCTGGCCCAGGCCGCTGCGGCCCAGCTGGTGACCGAGGTCATCGAGGCACCGACCGCGTAGTCGCCCCAATCGGGCCACGTCCGCGAAACCGCGCCGTTGCGGTTTGCTCTGGCGATGGCGGGTCGCTATCACCGGGCCCATGCCTGCGCCGCGCTCGTCGTTCGTGTTCGCTTCTGCGCTCGCAGTCCTCGCGTTCGCGACGGCATGTGATTCGAACAAGTCCACGAACTCCCCGAACGGGAAGGGCAAGGCGAAGGCTGGCAGCACGGTCGAACCCTTCGTCTTCGACGATCCCTTCCCCGACGAGGCTGCGGTCGAGGCCATCGCGGCCCGCCCCGCGCCCGAGCTCACTCAGATGTTCGGGGAGCCGGAGTCACCGGTCGACCACTGGACGATGCACGGGGCTGGAGCCCAGCGCACCCCCGCGGCAGCCTACGAGGACGGGGACCGGGCGAGTGAACTCGCGGCCGAGGCCTTCGCGAGCAAGGACGAAGCGCGCACGGTCAGCCCCGGGTTGCAGTGCGCCGCTGCGGAGTTTGGCCACTTCGCGCTCGCCCATGGTGCCGAGCCGGCCGCCGACGTGCGGGGGTTCATCCTGGCGCGCTGCGGGTCGCTGGTCACCAACATCACCTTCTCCATCGATCTCATCGAGCCGAAGCGGGCTCCGAAGTCCGCCTTCACCACGCCGCAGCTGCGAGGCTTGTTCGCCCGCGTGGCCGACAGCTTTCCGCCGGACGCTCACGTCGGGCTCTGGGCTGGTCGAAGCGACCAGGGCGGCGCCGTCGTGCGCGTCTACGGCCAGCCTCGGATGGTGCTCGAGCCCGTGCCCTTGGCCAGCGGCAAGACCGGCTACGTCGAGCTTCGTGGCGAGATGCAGTGGGACGCCCAGAGCATTGTGGGCTACGCGACCGTGGGGGAGCAGGGATACTCCATCTGCAAGCGAAGCCCCGGGACCAATGAGCAAGCGCCCCGGTTCGCCCTGCGCTGCCGCGTCGACCCCAACGACGAGCGCGCGATGATCGAGCTCCAGGCCACGCCGCGCGGGCGCATCATGTCGCGCCGCGCCCTGCAGCTCATCGTCTCGCCCAAGGGCTCCGTGCCCGACGACTACCAGGCGCCGCAGCTGTCGCTGCCCATCGGGGACGAGCGGGATGGCACCGCTTGGGCCACCGCCGTCACTGCGCTCCGCCGCAGCGCCGAGCTGTCGTCGGTCAGCCTCTCCGTTGGTCAGACCGACGTCGCGCAGAGCCTGCTGCCCCACTTGCTCGCCGCCCTGCGCAACTCCGGCCAGGCCGAGCTCCTCGACCAGATCGCCATGGGCCTCATCGCCGGGCGCAAGATCGATGAAGACGTCGGCAGCGGCACCTTCTTTTTCTCGACCGTCCCGCGGGCGTGGACCCTCGAGCGCGAGCTCGCCGCGGTGCTCCAGTCCCCGCACGCGCGCTCCAAGATCTTCGACCCCGACCTGTCGACCCTGGCCGTCGCCTCGCTCGCCAACGAAGAGGGGCAGATGCGCAGCTCCGTCATCGCCGGCTACACCGTGCTCCGCGATCGTGACTACTCGTGGGAGATCGCCGCGTTCTTCGATGCCGTCGATCGCCATCGCGTCGCGCGGGGCCTCGAGCCCGTCATCCGCGTCGAGGGTCCCAACGATCGCAAAGTGCTCGAGGCCTACGCGGGCCGCGTCCGCGCCGGGGAAATCGCGCCCTCCGAGGCGCTCGACGCCTTGCTCGACCACTTCGTCGAGGAGGCCAAGCGCGACTTCCACGGCATCATGTTCTCGCCCTACGCGTTCCTCGGCTGGGAGCCACAGCTCGAAGGCACCCTCGTCGAGGCGGAGCGAGTCGCCGCTGCCGTCACCATCACCCACTTCGTGCCCGACGGGGCGGCGTGGGGGCGGTATTTGGTCCTGGTGACCTACACCAAGCTCTGAAGCCGGGAGATTTTTCCCGAGCCCCGTCCAAAGTTCGCGGGCGCGGTGACTACTCGTTGTCGCGATCACGCACCTCGCTCGGCCCCCGAGGCCGGGCTCGTCTCCCCGCGGCGGCAGTTGTGAACGGCCCATCGGCGTGTCACCGTCGCCTCAGGGGTCATCTGCCATGTCGAGCCCTCCCGTTCGCTTCAAAATCGGCCTGCTGGACTGCCTGCTGGTCCCGGCCCGCGACGTCCGCCGCATCGCCTCGCGCGACGAAGCGGCTGCGTTCCTGCGGGGGTGTGATGTGCCGGAGGACGAAATCGAGGGGCTGATCGAAGGGCTGGCCGATGGCTCGTTGGTTCCCGTACGGCTGGGGCGTGAGCCCGCGTTGATGGACGCGCCCGAGATCCGCCCGCTCGTCGAGCCCACCCGGCCGACCGAGGACGAGCAGCGCAGCTGGGTCTCGATCGAGGTCATCCACGCCGCCGGGCTCGACACCGCGGGCATCGAGGTCGAGCTCGACCCGGCCAGCGGTGCAGAGGTATTCGGCCGACTCGGTGAGGGGGGCCGCTGGAGGGCCGACGGCATCGCCCGAGGGTCCTGCCGTTTATCGCTGCTCGACCACGCCGTGCTCCGGGCTCGGCCGCGGATCATGGGCGACGTGGGGTCGGTGTCCGACCAGGAGCTGTGGTGGGAAGCGGGTACCACCCGGAATCTCGAGCTGTCCACCGCGGCGCATCACCGGATTCGCATCATTACGCCCCGCGTTCTGCATTTCTCCGTCTAGCGAATCGCCATGCGTACTCTTCGTCATCCGCTGATCGTCATCGCGCTGTTCGCTGGTTCGCCTTCGTGTACCGAGGCGGAGGCGCCGGGTACTGCCTCTTCTTCTGAGCCGGTTGCGCTGAAGTTCGATCTCCCGTCGGGCGTGGCGGTGGTCGTCGACGGCGAGCCGCGGGGGAGGACGCCGCTGGAGCCGCTGATGCTCGCAGGGGGCTCGCATCAGGTCATGCTCTCTACGGCCTGTGTATCGACGGAGTTGTCCGTGACGCTCGAGTCCGGCCGTGGGGAGACTATCGATCGGCCTCGGGCGGGGGCGCTCGGTTTTGCCACCGTGCAGATCACCACCAATGCGCTCGACGGCAAGGCTTTGCCGCATACGGTCACGGTGGATGGCGAACAGCGGAACGACGGTGCGTCATCGTCCACCTTCGAGCTGTCCGCGTGTGAGCATCGCTTGGGGGTGACGAGCCCTGGGGTCGCTTCCTGGAGCGAGGTGGTCACGCCCAAGGCCGGGGAGGCGCTCGAGCGGTCCATCACCCTCACCGAGGGGCCGGATGTCATCCGCATCCCGGGCAAGCGCTTTCGCATCGGGCCTCCCGGGCCCAGTCGGTACATCCCTGGACTACAGTCGACGGAGGATTTGACGAGGGAAGAGCAGCAGGGGTGGCCCTGGCTCGCGGTGATGGAGGTGGATGTTCCGACGCTCGACTTCGACAAGTCGGAGGTTACGGCGGGGCAGTTTCATGCCTGCCGGAAGAGCGGCAAGTGCCCCTGGAAGTCGATGAAGCTCCGGTATACGAAAATGCCACCACGGGAAGACCGGACTCTGTGCACGACGGTGGAGAGGAGTCAGCGTGAGCCGCGACCGGGATGGGCCAATCGCCCGATGAATTGCATCTCCCGCTGGGAGGCCGAGATGTACTGTGAGGCGCACGGCAAACGACTACCGATGGACGCCGAGTGGGAGCACGCTGCTCGTGGCGGGCGCGAGGACTTCCATTGCCCGTGGGGACCGCTTTCGGTCATGACGGAAGACAGCCGGGGTTACTGTGCGAAACCGGGGAAGCAGCACGCCATGCCGTCGGTGTGTGACGACGAAAACCCGGAGTGGTCCTTTGGCCTCTGCGGCATCATCGACGGTGTCGGAGACATGGTCGGCAAGACACCCGGGCGCACGATTTGGCCCAACGACCTCGAGAACCTCGGACCCGTGCGCGGAGGATCGTTCCGCAGTAAGGGGACGACCACGTTCGGAGACGGGGCGCTCGATGTGAACTCGGAGTCCGCGGATGTCGGTTTTCGCTGCGTGCGTGAGGTGGAAGGACCTCGGTAGGCGAGCATGAGCTTCGAGCGCAATCCGGTGCCGGGCTCTCCGCCGCCGCTGCCCCTTCAGTGCAAGGACTTCGATCCGATCACGGGTGAGCAGGTCGGCTCCGAGTGCCGCAAGCAGCAGCAAGCTCACCACGAGCGAATGCTCGAACTCGACCCCGAGGAGCGCAAGAAGCTCGGTCGGTTCGACTGTACGAAGCACGGTACGGGACGAAAGAACTGCAATCGTCGAACGTTCTTGTATCCACGAAAGGTCAACAAGAAAGGCAACTTTCACGTTCATCAGGGCATCGACCTGTTCCCTGGACCTCTGTCCGAAGGGCGCCCTTCTCCAGATCGAATCCTCTCCGTCACATCGGGCCAAGTGTGTTGCGTGCTCGAGTGGGACGGCGTGACGTCGGGGTACGGCAACGTCATCGCGGTCTACAACGACCGCCTCGATATGACCTTCTGGTACGCGCACTGCAAAGCGGTGTTCTTCAAGGAGGGAGAGACGGTTAGGGAACAGGAGTTGATCGCGATCGTCGGGAATACTGGATTCGCGGGTGGTCTGCACCTTCACTTCGAAGTTCATCGCGGGAAGTCCAAACACCCGTTGCGGGGCGAAAGAACGCCCTATGACGAGGGGGGCAGTCCTCGAAGGCTGAACCCGCACATCGTTCTCGAGTCTCTGGGTCCATGGGGCGCCACACAACTATTTTTGCCCGGAGGGACGGAAGTTGAAGACGCGACCGTCGCAGAACTCCACAAGGAAGTGGAAACCTCGCGTGAGGGCGGGTGCTTTCCGCTGGGTGCCAACAACCTATGGCATGGCGGGGTTCACGTTCGGACGCCCCCCCGTGCGGACCTGCATGCTCCCTTCGACGGTGACATCGTTGCCATACGCCTCGACCCGGATCCGGCGACCGCGATGGGCCGCTTCGGAAGCATGAACTTCGTGCTCATGCGCCACGAGATCAGCGAGTCGATCTTCGAGCGTCTGCAACGCAAGGAGCCCGGCGAACCCGAAGAACCCGAGCAGCCGGCACCCACCCGTCCCCCGGCGGTGGGGCGACGTTCGAGCAATCCGCCCGATCGAGTCGCGCAGGTCGAGCAGCGCCTACGCGAGCTGCTCGACGAGCATGGGCAGCCGTTCTACGCGTTCGAGGGCCCAGCGTTGCTCGAGGACGGCAAGCTTCGGCGCGAGTTCCAAGACGCGATCGAGGCATTTCAGAGCACACTCGACAGCCCCTACTCGCCGTCGAGGGCCTGGCCCGACGGCAAGATCTCCATCGGTGGCTACACCTGGCGAGCGTTGTTTCCCGAAGGCCCGCCGGGGACCGACGACCCCGAAACGCCCGAGATACCGCCGCCCGCGGAAGAAGACCCCACCCGGGTGGTGTTTTCGTTGTTCATGCACGTGGGCGCGGTGCCGATCGACGCCGCGTTGGTCTCACGCATCCGCTGGCTCGAGCATGCGCGGATCCCCGGAGGCTCGAAGCCCGCGGACGACGACGACGCTCGGGCGGAGCACCAGGCCGATCTCGAGGAAGCCAAGTACCGCATCGAGACCGCGGTGGGCCGCGATCCCGACGAGCCGGGCTCCGAAGGCGCGCCCGCCGACATCGAGTGGGTGCAGCGTCGTCTTCAACGACATACGAGCTACCGCTTCCACGAGGCGACGGAAGCTGGTGTTTTCAGCGATGCCCTCGATCGAGCCATCCGCGATTTTCAGGCGCAGTTCGTTCCATTTTTCGCCAGGCGGGGCCATGCTCCCGATGGGATCGTAGGCCCCCGCGGCAGCACCCGGAGGACGCTGGCGAAGCCAGCCACCGAGTTGAAGCCGGCAGGAGTTCCCGTGGTCGATCCCGAGTTCCTGGCGGCCATCGAAGCGCGCGACGAAGCGGGACACGCCGCGGTCGTCTCGGGGTTGAAGATCCCGGTCGCCGCCAAGGACGTCTTGTGGGTCGCGGGCCAGACCCAGGCCATCCTCGCCGATGGCAGTGGGCCCATGCGTTCGATGGTGCACTGGGAGATCTTCTCGGAGCATCAGGTCATGGGTGCTTGGGACGATGCCAAGCTCGAAGACACCACTCTCGACCTCTCGCTCGATGTGCCGGAGCAGCTCTTCGACTTGGTGGAGACGCTCGAACTCCCCGGGGTGGCCAAGGACGACTTCATCACCCCGCTGGAAATGGTCGAGTTCTACGCGGGCGAGGACGCCAAGCTGCTCCGCCAGACGCCGTGCCGGTTCCTCAGCGAGTGGGGGCTCGATCTGCCCGCAGCCGTCGCCGCCGTGGCTCGGATGGGGTTCGACACCTCGGGTCTCGAGGCCGACCTCGAGCCCTATCTGTGGTGGAATGCCGCCGCGGACGTGCTGCCTGCGTCTCCCATCGTCTGGCACTACAACCCCATCGAGCTGGCGCGGGTCTATCAAGGCGAAGTCGATGCGCTCAAACCCAGGGAGTTCGACGACACGACGCATCCCACGCTGGTGGTCCGGGTGCTGTTCGACAACGGCGTGCTCATGCCGAAGGCGACGGTCTCGGTCATCCAAGGGGGCGCGACGATTGCCAGCGGTAGGACGCTCGAGGACGGCGAGCGTAGGTTTCGTGGGCTTCCGGTCGGGTCCTACGAAGTTCTCGTCGATGGCTCCAGCGTTGCGAGCCATCGGGTCGAGCTTTCGGGAGGACCGCCGACCTTACTGGAGGTCGAGACGACCGTGCCCGGGCCGCCGCCCAAGCGCGGTACGATCTTCGTCAACGTTCGCAAGGAACACACCGGCCTACGGCCACGCTTCGATGTCGCCGTCTCGCTCCGGGAGGCGAGCGGCGCGGAAGTAGCCACGGGTGTTGCGAAGCGAGGCAAAGCGGCGTTCGAGAGCGTCGAGTTCGGTGACTATGTGCTGCACGCAGGGGAGGCGACACCGGTGGAGATCACCCTCGATCGCAAGAAAAAGACCGCCTCGACGCTAGTGCTGCCCCCTCCCATTCGTACTCTGACGGTGCAGGTGCTCGTCGATGGTGAGCCGGGGGCACGGAGGCCGGTGAAGGTCGTACGGCGCGGCCGCGATGGCGGGGCAACAGTGACCGGTCTGACAGATGACGGCGGTGTCGCTCGATTCGAGCTCCCGGTCGCCCGATACAACGTGTTCGTCGGCGAGCACTCCCGCAAGGTCAAGGTCGCCGAAGAAGCCAGCGCCAACAAACCGTTGGTGTTCAGGCTCTCGGCCGCGGATGCGCCCGGTCCGGTCGTCGATCCCGACGAAGGCTCGCTCGCGGTGACGGTGGTGGACCACGAGGAGCCTGAGCGCTCCGTGCCTGATCTGTTCGTCGTGGTCGAGGGGACCGATGGAACCAGCGAGGGGCAGTTTACCGACGTCGAGGGCACGGCCATCTTCGAGCTGGCGAAGGGCCGCTACGACATCGACGTCAACGGAGAAACGGCCCGCGGAGAGGTCCAGCCTGGTCGAACCACAGCCGTCACCATCGAGGTTGAACTCTGAGCGGCCGCCCCATCACGCCGAGTTGTGCACGGCGGCCTCGAGATGCGGCTGCGGGGGCACGATGCCCGTGCGGCCTTGCCACTGCCCGTGCTCGCTGATGCAGGCGTAGCGCAGGGTGGTGAACTCGAGGTGGAAGTCTTTGCGGCTGCGCTCGGCCATGGCCGCGGCGTGGCGCTTGGGGGCGGGGACCTTGCTGTGGCCGTGCACCATGTCCTTCATCTCGCGGGCGTTGTGCCAGATGGTGAAGGTCGAGATGGTTCGGAAGGGGCGGGCGGCCGCGAGGGCGAGGGTGGTGCCGGGGTGATCCCGCACGAGGCGCTCGACCGGCTTGCCCCAACGAAGGAAGCGCGGCACCTGTAGGAATCGGACGCGGGCGATGGTGACGGCGACGGTAGGGGCGTCGAGGTCGGTCTCGGCGGCGGTGCGTGGGAGGCCTTCGAGGGCGGCGAGCGAGCCCCAGCGGCGGAGGAAGCGAAGGCGGACGTGCCAGCCCGCGGCGAGCGTTCGGCCCAGGCGGGTCTGGGCGAGGAACTCGTCGATGGCCGCTTCGCGGTCCCAGGCGGCGAACATGGCGAGGTGCCGCACCTGCCAGCGCCACGGGGAGAGAATGGAGGCGCCCAGGCGCATGGGGAACATGCACTCGGCGTGGCGCAGGCCGGGCACGGTGGCCGAGGTCGGCGGTCGCAGCAGGGCCATGCCCACCCTCGCGAGGCCCGGTGCCGCCAAGTGGAAGGTATGCACCGTCACGGGGTCAACGTAGCGCATGAAGGCGCACGCGTCCGGTCGATTGGGACGGCTCTGGTACTCTGCCGCGAACGATCCGTGCTGCTGACTTCCGCACTGTGGCTGGCGTTCGGAGGCCAACCGATCGAGCCGGAGATCGTCCCGCCCGATCCGCCCGCCGCGGACTACGTGCTGGACTGGGAGGCGCCCGCGTCGTGCCCCGATGCGAGCACGATCGAGGCCCGCGTGGCCGCGCTGACGGCGGGGCAGGAGCATGGCGAAGGCACGCTGGAGATCGTGGGCCGGGTGCAGGAGCAGGGCGCGGGGTTCGTGCTCACGCTGACCACGACGTTGCGCGAGACGAGCGGGGAGCGGCAGCTGCAGTCGACGCGCTGCGCCGAGCTGGCGGAGACGGTGGCGCTGGTGGTGGCGGTGTCGCTCGATCCCACGGTCTCGGGCTCGGCCCCGCGCAAGGACGAGACCGAAGAGTCCGAAGCAGGGGTGCCGGATCCAAGCGAGGAGGCGCAGGCCGAAGAGCCGCAGGAGGTCCGCCCGTCGCGAACCACCTCGAGCACTCCCGAGCGCTCGGAACGACGCCGACCCGCGCGACGGTGGAATCGCCCCGGCCCGATCCTGCGCGCAGGCGTCGGCCCGGAGTGGGGAGCATTGCCGGGCATCACCGCGGGGCTCCGTTTGGCGATCGGCATGGGCTGGCCATCGCTCCGCGTGATGGTCGTGGGCAGCTACCTGACGCCGCGCCGCGACGAGGGGCCGCCACCGAGCGCCGCGCTGCATCAACAGGGCATGGTCGGCGTGCTCGGCTGCGGGGTGCCTCGCGTGGGGGCGTGGGCGTGGCCGCTTTGTGCAGGCATCGAGGCGGGCGGGGTGCGGATCGATGGGCGCGGGCTCCAGCAACCACGCACGTTCGTGGGCCCCTGGCTGGGTCCGGTGGCGAGCGCGGGGGTGGTGCGCCGCGTGGGACGCGTGGGGCTGTGGCTCGATGTCGAGGGCGTGGTGCGCGGGGTCGCGACCCAGGTTTTCATCTCGGAATCATTGATCTTTAGGCCGCGAGCGGGGTCGCTGCGGGCGCTGGCCGGGGTCGAAATTTCGTGGCCATAGATTGCGGCCGAGCCGGACAATAGGTGATTCGAGGTGCCTTCTTCCGTGCTCGAGATTCGCGGTTTTCGCGCGGTGTACCGCGAGCACTACGGGTTCGTGTGGGCGGTCGTGCGGCGGCTCGGGGTGCCCACCGCGTTGGTCGACGACGCGCTGCAAGACACCTTCGTGGTCGCGTATCGCCGTCGCGAAGAGTTCGCTGGGGAGTCGATCCGCCCGTGGCTGTACGGCATCGCGCGAGGCATCGCGAGCAACTACCGACGGTCGGCGCAGCGATCGGCCCGCAAGCATCGGGCGATCGCACAGGCCTCGACTCGATCGACACGCTCGGCCGAGTCGCAGGTGGTGCTGCACGATCTCGATCGCTTCTTGGGTGACCTGTCCGCGCGCGACCGAGAGTTGTTCGTGCTGTCGGAGGTCGAGGGCTTCACCGGGCCGGAGCTGGCGTCGGCGCTCGGCTGCAAGATGAGCACGGCCTACGGCCGAGTGCGATCGCTGCGGCAGCGCTTTGCGGAGCAAGGCGACGCGGGAGGCTTGCGGCGGTCTCGACAGCAGCGTCCACGGGCGCGGGCGGGCGCATGGGTCGGCTTCGTGCACGCGGTCTCGGCCAAGCCCGCGGGGTGGCTGGGCTTGGGTGCGGCGGCCTCGAACCTGGTGGCGGCGGGTGTGGGGGCGACGACGGCGGGGTTGGTGATCGCGGGGGTGATCGCGGTGAGAGGCCCGGCCGAGCCCACCGCGTCGGCGCCGACCGAACACGTGGAGCCTGCGGTCGCAGCTCGCGACCGCCCTGAACCTGCTCGTGACTCCAGTCCTGCGGACGAGGCTCCCCCCTCGCCGCCGAGCGAGCCCGAGGTCGTGCCGGCCAAGGTCGCAGTTCAAACGCCCGCTCCGAGCTCGCCATCGCAAGTCCGTTCGGATCGGCCGGTGACGACCGAGCTCTCGCCTCCCCTCGCCCCGGATGCGCTCGCGGAGGAAAACGCCCTGCTGCGTGGTGCTGCGACCGCGCTCAGCGAGGAGGCCCCCGACCGTGCACTCGCGGCCATGCGCACGCATGCGCAGCGGTTCCCCGGCAGTGCCCTGTCCGATCTCCGCACGGCGTTGCGCATCGAAGCGCTCTGCGCCCTGGGCAACGAGGCGCAAGCGCGGGGTGAGGCCGCCGCCTACGAGGCCGCCCACCCGCAATCGCCGACGCTTCAGAGAATTCGACATGCATGTCCGGCACAAACCGCGTCGTCCGGACAATCGGAAGGTTGATGAGCGAGTTCCCCATTCATGGTCTTTCGATACGCGCCGCCCTGGTGGCCTCGGCACTGAGTCTCGGTGGTTGCATCATCGACGCCGACCTGGGCAATGCAGCGAGTGAATCCTCGGGCACGACCGGGGGCAGCATCACGGAAACCGGGCTGGGCGGGAGCGAGTCGACGGTCACCGACATGGGCCCTCCGGGCAGCGGCTCGGGCAACGTCTCGACCTCGGGCGGCTCGTCGACCTCGGGTGATGCGAGCTCGAGCGGCGAGGACCCCTCGGCCGAAGGCTCCACGGGCGAGCCCATCTTCGAGTGCCCCGGGGCCCCGGGCGAGGCCCAGTGCAGCCCCTCGGAGCAAGATTGCCCCGCGGGTTTTCGCTGCATCCCTTGGGCCACCGACGGCGGCATTCAGCCCGATTCCTCGACCTGCGTGCCGCTCAGCGACACTCCGGCCGCGCGCTTCGAGCCGTGCGAGATCGATGCCGAGACCTGCAGCGACAACTGTGGCGCGGGTGACTATTGCTTCCCCGACACCGGGTCCGGCGGAAACCTGTGCCTGGGCATCTGCGACCAAGACGGCGACGACGCGACCTGCGATGCGGGCGAGGCCTGCTCGACCTGCGCGAAGTGTTTCTTCGGGACCTGTTTCGGCGGCTGCGATCCCCTCGACCCGATGTGTCCCGAGGAGGCGTCGACCTGCGAGTGGGGCACGTCCATCCAAGGCTTCGGCTGCCTGCCGATCCCCGAGGGCACGTCCGCGGTCGGTGAGCCCTGCGACGCTCTCGATCGCTGCGAGGAGGGGGCGATGTGCATCAGCGCCGAGCTGCTCGATTGCGGCGGGCCCATCGGGTGCTGCACCGAGCTGTGCGATCTCGAGGACGGCGACCCCGGGTGCAGCAATCCCGCCCACGAGTGCATCACGCTGTTCTTCCCCGATCCCGCCCCTCCGGGACAGGAGCACGTGGGCTACTGCGGGCCGCCCGAGCTCGACCCCTGCCTGACCCCGGGCAACTGTCCCCCCGAGGACATCGACGACAGCGTGCCGTGGTGCTCGCTGGCCAACGAAGGCAACTGCCCCACGGGCCTGGCGGTGGCGGGCTTCTTCAACGGCATCGATTGCGAGCAGACCTGCACCTGCGAGATCCCGTGCATGGACGACATCGACTGCCCGGTGCCGGCCACGGGCACCGCGACCGGCGAGTGCGTGACCGAGCCCTTCGGCGTGGGCAGCCCCGTCACCTGCCTGTATCCCTGCGACGGCGGCGAGGTCTGCCCCGATGGCATGACCTGCTCCGACGAGCTGACCGGCGACTTCCACTGTGTCTGGGTCTCGCCGGGCGACCCCACCGAGTGCATCTAGCGGGGGAGCACCGCATCGGCGCTGGCGCGACGACGAGCTCGGGTGTTATGGCCAGGCGTGCCTTCGCGTCGCCTCATCGCTCGAGTTTGTCGTCCGCTCGTCGCACTCGGGCTCGTGGGGCTCGGCGCCTGCTTTGCCGCCGAGCCCTCGAACGATGGCTCGGTCGCTCCGGTCGAGTCGGCGCAGACGGCCCGCAGTGCGGCCGAGGCCTCGCCCACCACGACGAAGGCCGCGGTCGAGTCGGGCTCGAGCGTCGTCGAGGTCGACGGGCACCCCATCAAGGTCTGGCACCGTCGCCCCGCCGACGCCCGTGACGTCATCGTGCTCGTGCACGGTCGGACTTGGAGCGCCCAGCCAGATTTCGATCTCCAGGTGCCGGGCGAGTCGCGCTCGACCATGGACATGCTGGTCGCCGAGGGCTTCGCCGTGTATGCGGTCGACCAGCGCGGCTACGGGGGCACGCCGCGGGACGACAGCGGCTGGCTCACCCCCGACCGCGCCGCCGAAGACCTGGCGGCGGTGCTCGCCTGGGTTCACGAGCAGCACCCGTCGCTGCCCGTGCCTTCGGTCTTGGGCTGGTCCCTCGGTTCACTGGTCGGCCAGCTCACCGCGCAGCGACACCCCGAAGCACTCTCGTCGCTGGTGCTCTTCGGCTATCCCCGTGATCCCGATCAGCACTACCCGCAAGGCCCCGACGCTTCGGCTCCGCCTCCGCGCAAGGCCACCACGGCCGAGGCTGCGGCCGAGGACTTCATCGTGCCCGGGTCGATCTCCAAGGCCGCGATCGACGAGTTCGTTCGGGCCGCGCTCCAGGCCGATCCGGTGCGCATGGACTGGCGAGGCACCGAGCAATGGAACGCGCTCGATCCCTCGGCCGTGAAGACGCCGACCTTGGTGATCCACGGCGAGCGTGATCCCTACGCTCCCGTCGCCAACCAGGCGAAGCTCTTCACCCGACTCGCGAGTCCCGACCGGCAATGGGTGATCGTGCCGGGTGGTGATCATGCTGCACACATGGAAAATTGTGCACCGCGGTTCTTGCAGTCGGTGGTGCAGTTTCTGCGTCGCCCCGTTGGTTGAATCCAGGTCGGCCGAACATTCGATTCGAATCGACGATCTGTCGCACCGCATTTGTTGACGACCGAGTGTCTGCTCGTCAGCATGTGTAGATGCGACTGCGTTCGATCATTGTGGCTTCTGCACTGACCTTGACCTTCGGCTGTGGCGACGACAGCAGCGGTGACTCTGGAGCGGGCAGCGACAGCACCGGGCACGTCCACGAGACCGAGGGGCACGACACCGAAGACGAAGCGACCGAGACCGCCGAGCAGACGACGGGTGAAGACGGCGACAGCTCTTCGGGCGGCGACGATGCGGGCACCTCGACGGGCAGCGCCGAGTCGACGGGCAGCGCCGAGTCGACGGGCAGCGCCGAGTCCACCGGCGACGCCGGGGTCTGCATGGATTTCTGCGGGCGCTACTTCGCCGTCTGTGGAGAGAGCATGAACAACGACTACGGCGACATCGCCGGGTGCGAGGAAGCGTGTGCCGGGTACAGCGAAGAGCAGTACGACTGCCGCCTCGAGCACCTCGAGAACGCAGAGAACGACATGCCCGAGCCGCACTGTGGCCACGCCAACATCGACGGCGGCATGCCCTGCGGCAACACCTGAGCTTCCACCTTCGCCCGCCGACACCTCGCGCGTGGTGTCGGCGGTGGCTCGAGCAAGGGTGAGCGGCGCATCGTTTTGTGCTTCACTCGATGAACGACGCAATCACTTGTGTTGCTTTCCCTGTTCGTGCACACCGGTGTGCATCGACATGCACACCGGATCCGTGTCAGGCGCAGTGAGTTTTGCGTCGGCGGTCAAAAGTAGGGTTCGTGCCGACCGCCGGTCGTGAGACTCCCAGAGTCCGGCCGCAAGCGTTCGCAATTACCCAGCATTCCTAGATCTCCCGTGCCGAGGCCCGACTGGGCGGGCCGGTCTCGACCGCCCTTGCGAAGCGCGAGCATGCGGGTATGCTGCCGGCCGCTCGCCCGTTGCCTTCCGACCGGTCAGTTGGCCTCGGAGGTCCCACTAGCACGCCGAAATCGGCGACTCGGGTTCTGGGGGAGCACAGGAGACAACGCCGATGAGCGACAAGAACAGCGCGGCTTTCTTTCGAGCCGAGGGAGTTCTGATCTCGCGCGGGGTGGTCCACGCGGCGGCCTGGATGGCCTCGCAACGGGCTGGTCTGCGGGAACGAACGATTCGCTTCGGACAGGCAGCACTCGCGGCGCCGCTGTTCGGCCTGCTGGGCCAGAACGACCGCAGCCTGGGCAACCGCGTGGCGCACCTCGCCTACCGCGACATGACCGAGGACCGGATCACGGTGCTCGCCGAGGAGTACGTCGACGACATCCTCGACGGGAAGATCCTCGACAGCGGGATCGAACTCATCAAAAAGGCCCGTAAGGAAGGGCACCGCATCGTGGTGCTCTCCGAGGGGATCTCCGAAATCATGGAGCGGGTCATCGAGCAGCACGTGCGCGGCGTCGACGATCTGGTCTGCAACCACCTCGAGTACAAGGACTACAAGGCGACCGGCAAGCTGCTCGACCCCGTGATCGGGGGCTACGAGGGCGGCCGCTTCATTCGCGACTACGCCGAGGAGCACGGCATCGACCTGTCCCGCTCCGTGGCGTACGCCGGTCACGGCCCCGACCTGCTGCTGCTGTCGTCGGTCGGCCAGCCCTGCGTCGTCAACCCCGATTTCACCCTGCGCAAGGCCGCCAAGGAAGCGGACTGGCCCGTGGTGGACTACTCGGCCTGAGGGGGACGCCATGGGGATACCGATTTCGATCCGCGAGTCCTACGAAGGGCGTCACATCCTGGTGGCGGGCGGCTCTGGCTTCGTCGGCAAGGTCTGGCTGGCGATGGTCCTGGAGCGCATCCCGGACGTCGGCCGCATCTACCTGCTGCTGCGTGGCAAGGGCCGGGGCGTCAAAGAGCGCTTCGAGAAGTTCGTCAACGACAACTACGTCTTCGCCTCGATGCACGATCGCTTCGGCGAGGGCCTGAGCGAGTACATCTCGAGCCGGCTCGAGGTCGTCGCGGGTGACGTCAGCAAGCCGGACCTGGGCCTCGATCCCGAGGTCGCCGAGCGCATGCGCGGCAAGGTGGACCTGGTCATCAACTTCGCCGGTCTGGTCGACTTCAACCCCGATCTGCGCGACGCGGTCGGCACCAACGTCATGGGTGGCGTGCACGTGGCCGACTTCGTGCAGAGCTGCGAAAAGGCCAAGCTCGTCCACATCTCCACCTGCTACGTGGCGGGCAAGCGCGACGGGTTCATCCCCGAGCAGGTCCAGCCCAAGTCGCCCAGCGGCGAGGTCATCGACGCCAAGGCCGAGCTCGAGCGGATGCACACCATCATCCGCGAGACCGAGGAGGAGAACAAATCCCCCGAGGTCGAGGCGCACCTGCACAAGGACGTCATCGCGCGACTGGCCGCCCGCGGGGCCGAGCCCAGCGAGCGACGGATCCTCGACATGGTCAGCCGGCTCAAGCGCAAGCGCCTGCGCGAGATGATGGCCCTGGCCGGCACCGAGCGCGCCAAAGAGCTCGGCTGGCACAACACCTACACGTACACCAAGGCCATGGCCGAGTACTTGCTGCTCGACCGCGGCGACGAACTCGACCTGGCGATCTTCCGACCGGCCATCGTCGAGAGCGCGGTGGAGTACCCCTTCGCGGGCTGGAACGAGGGCTTCAACACCTCGGGCCCGCTCGTGTACCTCGCCAAGACCTGGTTCCGGCACATCCCCGCGATGCCCGGCAACCCGCTCGACGTCATTCCCGTCGACATGGTCTGCAAGGCCCTGCTGCTGTGCGGCGCGGCCCTGATGAAGGGCGAGCACGCGCCGGTCTATCAGTGCGGCTCCTCCGACCGGAACTTCCTGCCCATCGATCGCCTGACCGAGCTGTCGGCGCTGGGGCATCGCAAGTGGCTGCGCAAGAACGGTGAGAGCGCGCTGCACAAGGTCATCCTGTCGCGCTGGGACGCCCTGGCCGCCGACCCCGACCACGTGCTGAACATCGGCAACATCCGAAGCGTGCTCAAGCAGGTCACCCGCTACCTCAAGCACGGCCTGCCCGAGAAGATCCCGTCCGAGCTCCAAGAGGCGGCGGAGAAGCTCGCCAAGAACACGGAGAGCTCGAACAAGCGACTGCGGCAGATCGAGGACGTGCTCGACCTGTTCCAGCCCTTCACCCACGATCACTACTGCGTGTTCGAGTGCCGTGCCGTCGACCGCCACTCCGTGGCCGAGGACGACCTGCGCTTCGAGGTGGAGTCGATCGAGTGGCGGAGCTACTGGCTCGACGTGCACATGCCGGGCATGCGCCGCTGGTGCTTCCCCGCCTACGAGAACAAGGACAAGGAGATCTACGATCCTCCCTTCCAGTTCTCGCTGATCGACGAGGTGCCGGCCACGGCCGCGCCCGCCGTCGCGGTGGCCGACGCTCACGAGAGGACCGGCTGAGATGGCGCTCTTCCTGACCGGGATCACCGGGTATATCGGCTCCTACGTCGCGCACGGGCTGCTCACGCAGTACCCCGACGTGCGGCTGGCCGCGCTGGTGCGAGCCAAGAGCGACGACGCGGCGCGCGAGCGGCTGTGGAAGTCGCTGCAGATGCACGAGCCCGACTTCGATCGGTTCGCCGAGCTGCTGCCGCGCATCGACATCTACCGCGGCGACCTGACCTCGCCGGGGCTGGGCCTCGACGACGCGGACCGCGATCGGCTCATCAAGTCGGCCGACTCGGTGCTCCACATCGCCGCCTCGCTCAACCGCAAGTCGGCCAAGGCCTGCTTCAACGTCAACCTGCGGGGCACCCTCGAGATCATCAAGATCGCCCGGGCGGCGGCCGATCACCACGGCCTGCGTCGCTTCTCCGACGTCAGCACCGTCGCCGTCGCCGGCCATCGCAGCGACGAGATGGTGCGCGAGGCCGAGATCATCGACTGGGCGCGCAGCGACTACGACCCCTACGCGCGCACGAAGAAGTTCTGCGAGCACATGATGCACGAGCTGCTGCCGGACGTGCCGCAGACCGTGTTCCGCCCCAGCACCGTGCTGGGCGACAGCCGCTACCCCCAGACCACGCAGTTCGACATGGTGCGGGCCTTTGCCGCGCTGTCGTACATGCGGGTCATCCCGCTGCGCCCCGAGTGGCGCATGGACATCTGTTCGGCGGACTACGTCGCCAAGGGGATCATCAAGGTCCACATGGCGGACAAGCCGCTCTACGAGTCGTACAACCTCAGCTCGGGCGAGGCCTCGCCGACCTACGAGCAGATCGTGCGCTCCGTGAAGGACGCTGGCCACAAGCCGGTCTGCGTCTTCGCCCCTCGCCTGGGGCGGGCCTTCTCCACCGCGATCGAGGCCGCGATGAGCACCCCGCGCAAGCTGGGCATCGCTCCGGCCGCTTCGCTGATGAAGGTCTTTTGGCCTTACTTGACCAACAACACCGTCTTCGACAACTCGCGGATCGTCGAAGAGCTGGGCGGCGAGCGCCCCCGGCCCTTCCCCGAGTACGCGTACCCGCTGCTGCAGTTCGCAGTGGGGTCGGGATTCCAATACCCCTACCGCCCGTGGCCCCAAGATGGTGAAGCCCGGCGCAAGAAGGTGGCCTGAACGATGGGCAGCCTGTTCAAGAGTGGGTCCCTATTCAAGACCGGCATCCTCGGTCGCCTCGCCGACGCCCTCGAGCCCGACCGTGTCCTCATGGAGGTCACCAACGGCTTCATCGAGGCCACGGCCGTCAAGCGGGCGCTGGACGTCGACCAAGAGACCTGGAAAGAGGGCAACCCCCTCAAGCTCCTGCTGGCCGGCTACGTGGGCACCCGCAACACCGGGGCCGACGTCCGCGTCGAGGAGATGATCCGCCAGTTTCGGCACGTCGTCGGCGACGACGACCTCGAGCTGACGATCATGTCGATCAACAAGCAGCGCACCGCGGGCTACTTCCGCACCGTGCGTCAGGTCGAGCTGCCGGTCCTGTTCCCCAAGTTCCTCTTCGACGAGTGCCCGAAGCACCACGGCGTCATTGCCTGCGAGGGCTCGATGTTCAAGTCGAAGTTCGCCTCCGCGCTGTCGACCATGATGGCCGGCTCGCTGGGCATGGCCGCGGCCGAGAACAAGCTCGCGGTGGGCTACGGCGCCGAGGCGGGCGCGATGAGCCCCGACCTGCGCGACTTCGTCAAGCGCCACTGCGCCAACGCGCTGGTGCAGTGCCGCAACGTGCCCTCGCGCGAGGTCCTGGGTCGCCTGGGCGTTCGCACCACGGGCGGCACCGACACCGCCTGGACCTTCGAGCCCGCGCCGCTTTCCGAGGGTGCCCAGCTGCTGCGCGAGCGCGGCTGGGACGGCGAGAAGAAGGTGCTGGTGCTGTGCCCCATCAACCCGTTTTGGTGGCCGGTCAAGCCCGACCTCGGCAAGTCCGCGGCGCGCACCCTGGGCGGGCAGTTCAAAAAAGAGCACTACCGCTCGATCTACTTCCATCACAGCTCGCCCGAGGCCGACGAGAAGTACGAGACGTACATCGACGGTCTGGCGGAGGCGGTCCAGAACTTCATCCGCGACCGCGACGTGTTCCCCATCATGGTGGGCATGGAGCGGGTCGACCGACTCGCCTGTGAGGCGGTCTCCCAGCGGGTCGACGGCAACCCGCCCTGCTTCATCAGCGACGACTACGACATGTACCAGCTGGTCTCCGTGCTTCGGAACTGCTCGTACATGGTCAGCTCGCGCTTCCACGCCATCGTCACCTCGATGCCGGGCCTCGTGCCTTCGGCCGGCGTGACCATGGACGAGCGCATCCGCAACCTCATGAACGATCGGGGTCACCCGAACCTGTTCCTCGAGGTCGACGAGGACGACCTGGGCGAGAAGGTCTTGGCCATCCTCGAGCGCCTCGAGCGTGAGGCCGAGCAGATCTCCGCGGACATCGGTCGGGTCATTCCCCAGCAGCTCGAGCTGATGGGTCAGATGGGCATCGACTTCATGGACGAGGTCTGCCGGGTCTACCCCGAGTTCCCGCGCAAGGACCTGCCGCGGACCTGGCAGGCGCACCTGCCCTCGCTGTCCCCCGAGCTTCAGGCGCTCATGGAGAAGTACGCATGAACTTCCTCGAGCGGATCTTCGACAACCTCAAGGAACACCCCGAGCGCACCAAGCTCATCGAGGTCCAGAACACCTCGCTGCAGGGGACCGATGGGGCGGGGATCCTCGAGCTCGTCGGGCGGGCCCGCACCTCGATCGAGGAGGCGGGCATCGAGCCGGGCGATCGAGTGGCCTTGCTGGCCCCCAACTCCACCCGATGGGTCGCGGCCGACCTGGCCATCCTGGCCGCGGGCGGCATCGTGGTGCCGCTGTACGACCGCCAAGACCCCAGCGAGCTGGCGGTCATGATGCGCAGCGCCAAGCCGCGCCTGCTCATCGCCGCCACCAAGAAGCTCGCCGCGCCGGTCATCGAGGCGTGGTCGGCCGACGCCGAGCTGCCCGAGGACGCCACCATGGCGCAGCGGGCCGAGGCGATCGGCTGCACGGTCATCGACCTGCAGGCGCTGTTCGAGCCCGCGCCCTCGGCCAAGGGCCTGCACCCGCGGGGCGAGGACGACACCGTCGCGATCATCTACACCTCGGGCACCAGCGGCGAGCCCAAGGGCGTGATGCTGTCCCGGGCCAACGTCGACTACATGATCCCCAAGACGATCCAGCGGATCGCTCGGGTGGTCGGTGAGCGCGGCGGCCCCGATCGCGTGTTCCACTTCCTGCCGTTCTGCTTCGCGGCCTCGCGGATGATGCTGTGGACTCAGATGTCCCGGCCCAACCCGCTGATGATGTCCACCGACCTCAACAACCTCGTGGTCGAGATGGCGGTGGCCAAGCCCAACTACTTCCTCAACGTGCCCGCCGTGCTCGAGCGGATCCGCAACGGGGTGGGGGCGAAGCTCGAGGAGCGCGGCGGCATGGCCCTGACGCTCTACAAGAAGGCCGAAAAAGCGTTCCACAAGAGCCTCGAGGGCACCTCCAGCCTGGTCGACTCCATCGCCCTGGAGATCGGTCGCCGCGTGGTGTTCCCCAAGATCAAGGAGCAGATCGGGCCCAACCTCGAGTTCCTGATCTCGGGCTCCGCTCCGCTCTCCGCCGATACCCAGCGCTGGTTCCAGATGCTCGGCATCCCCGTCTACCAGGCCTACGGCCTGACGGAGACCACGGGCATCGTCTCGCTCGACGACCCCGACCTGGTCGAGGCGGGCAAGGTCGGGCTGCCGCTCGAGGGCCAGACCCTCGAGGTCAGCGAAGAGGGCGAGCTTCTGGTCAAGGGCCCGAACATCTTCGCGGGCTACTGGGAGAAGCCCGAGGAGACGAGCCGCGCCATCGTCGACGGCTGGTTCCACACGGGCGACCAGGTCGAGTACGAGGGCAAGAACCTCCGCATCATCGGCCGCATCAAGAACCTCATCATCCCCGAGTCCGGGCACAACATCTCGCCCGAGCCCATCGAGGAGAAGTTCATGGCCGCGTGTCCTGCCGCCGAGCAGTGCATGCTGGTCGGGCACGGGCGGGCCCACGTGGCGATCATCGTGACGGGCGAGCCCCCCAAGGAGGCGGTCGACCGGGCGATGGAGCAGATCAATCCCGATCTGCCCTTTTACAAGCGCATCCGCGCTGCCCTGCGGCCTTCGGAGCCGTTCACCGTCGAGAACGGGCTGCTCACCGCCAACCAGAAGCTGCGGCGGCGGGTGATCGAAGATCACTTCAAGTCCGAGATCGAGGCCCTGTACGCCGAGGCGGCCAAGGCCAAGAAGGACAAGGGCAAGTAGCCGATGATCGAATGGGCGCTCAAAGAGGGGGTCTACGACCTCCGGCTCGGCCAGGAGCCCTGCAACGAGATCGGCACGAGCATGCTGTCGGCGCTCGAGCGCTTCCTCGACCAGGTCGACACCGAGTCGGCCCACTCGGTGGTCATCCGCAGCACCGTGCGCGGGGGCTTCTCCGCGGGGGCCGACCTGCGCGAGCTGTATAACGGCCTCAAAGACCGGCCCGAGTCCGAGCACGAGCAGGCGCTGCGCGAGTTCATCGACCGCATCCACTCGGTGATGGATCGGCTCGACATGCTGCCGCTGACCACCATCGGCGTGGTGCACGGCATTTGCTTTGGCGGAGGATTCGAGCTGGCGCTGACCTGCGACATGCTCATCGCCGAGCGCAACGCCCGCTTCGCCTTCCCCGAGCTGCGCCTGGGCATCGTGCCCGGCTTCGGCGGCATCCCCCGGCTGCGACGCGACGTGGGCAACGCGGTGGTCCGCGACCTTTTGCTCACCGGGCGCAGCATCAACGCCAAGAAGGCGCAGGCGGTGGGGCTGGTCAGCCAGATGGTGCCCGTGGGCGAGGGCCTGCGCGCCGCCTGGGCCACCGCCCGCCAGGCCACCAAGTTCGACCGCGAAGCGGTCCGCACCTGCAAAGAGTTCATGAAGCCGCTGCCGGTCGAGGAACTCGCCCGCGAGAAGGAACACTTCATCCGCCTCGCGCAGCGACCCATCCTCAAGCTGGCCCTCAAGAAGTTCGTCGAGAGCGACGATCCGCGGCCCTACCTACCCTGAGTGGAGTTCGACGATGAGCGAAGTTCTCGACCGACTGATCAAGCTCGCGGCCAAGAAGTACGACGCCGACGCGTCCGCGCTGAAGGCCGAGCACGACATCTTCGAAAAACTCGGGATCGACAGCTTTCAAGCGGCTGAGCTGATGTCCGATCTCGAGATGGAATTCGACGTGGAGATCCCCGACTACGAGCTCCAAGGGGTCGAGACCTTTGGTGCGCTCGCCGCGGTGATCGACAAGAGGCGCTGATGCTCAAGCTTTCACGCATCCAGTCGGTGGGCGAAGCGATTCGCGACGCCACCGTCACCTTCAAGACCAACGAGGCTCTGATCGAGGCCGAGCGTCACCGTGAGAACGGACGCTGGACCTACCGCGAGCTCCGCAAGGAGGCCGAGGCCTTCGCGGCGCGGATTCAGGGCCAGGGCGTCGAGCCCGGCGATCGCGTGGCGATCGCCATGCAGAACCAGAGCAAGTGGATCTTCTCTGGTCTCGGCGCGCTGTGGGCCGGCGCCACGCTGGTGCCGATCGACTACAAGCTCAAGGCACACGAGCAGCTCGATCTGGTCGGGCACTGTCGGCCGCGGGTGCTCGTCACCGAGTACAGCGCCTGGCGCGACATGCAAAAGGAGTCGGGCGAGGCGCTCGAGCGGGTCTTGGTGCTGGTCACCGAGGCGCCCGAGGGCGCCGACCTCGGCCCGGCTAAGCGCTGGGAGGACGGCGAGGGCACGTTCACGTACCAGGTGCGTCGTCGCGAGGACGTGGCCTGCATCGTGTACTCGTCGGGCACCTCGGGCACGCCCAAGGGCTGCGAGCTCACCCACGGCAACTACCTGTCGCAGGCCGAGATCCTCGGCAACATGTACCCGCTGGCGGAGGACGAGCGCTTCTTCTCGGTCCTGCCCACCAACCATGCCATCGACTTCATGGTCGGGTTCATCGTCCCGCTGCTGATGGGCGGCGGCATCGTGCACCAGCGAACGCTGCGACCGCAGTTTCTGCGGGCCACGATGAAAAAGTACGGGATCACCCACATCGCGCTGGTCCCCACCATCCTCAAGAACATCGAGAAGCGCATCCGCGAGCGGCTCGACGACCTCGACGGCTGGCAGAAGCAAGCGGTCGACGGCCTGCGCCGGGTCAACGAGCTGGCGACCCGCAAGGAGCCCAACCATCGGCTCTCGAGCGCGCTGCTCAAGCCCATCCACGACGAGCTCGGGGGCAAGCTCAGCCACATCTTCGCGGGCGGCACCTTCGTCGATCGCAAGCTGGCCGAGTTCTTCTACGAGCTGGGCATCCCCGTGATCATCGGCTACGGCCTCACCGAGGCCAGCACCGTCATCACCGTCAACGACCTCAAGCCCTTCCGCAGCGACACCGTGGGCAAGCCCGTGCCCGGCGTCGACGTGGAGATCCGCAACGCCAACGAGGCAGGGGTGGGCGAGGTCTGGGTCCGCGGTCCCACCGTGATGAAGGGCTACTTCAATGCCCCCGAGCTGAGCGCCGAGGCCCTGGTCGACGGCTGGCTCCGCACGGGCGACCTCGGCTCCATGGACATCAGCGGGCACCTCAAGCTGATGGGGCGGGCCAAGAACATGATCGTGACCGAGGGGGGCAAGAACATCTACCCCGAGGACATCGAGTCGTACTTCGAGGACCTGCCCGGCATCGAGGAGTACTGCGTGTTCGCGACCGACTATATCTGGCCGCGAGGCAGCATGACCGGCGAGCAGCTGGTCATCGTGCTGCGCCCCGAGGGCGAGGGCCTGAGCGACGAGTGCAAGAAGGAGCTCGAGGTCCGCAACCGCAAGCTCCCCGACTTCAAGCGCGTCTCGGCGTATATCGTGGAGACCGAAGAGTTCCCGGCCACCGCGTCGCTGAAGATCAAGCGGGGTCCGCTGGCCGAGGTGCTGCGCAAGCGCTCCCGCGAAGAGGCCGTCCAACAACTGGGGAGCTAGATGTCCGACGAAGCGTACCTTGCCGTGATCAACCCCGCTGCCGGCGGAGGCCGCTGCGGCAAGCGCTTCCCGGCCGCCCTCGAGCGCCTGCGCGAGGCGGGCGTGCAGGTCGACACCGCCGAGACCTCGGGTCCCGGTCAGGCCACCGAGATCGTGCGCAAGGCCTGGGCCGAAGGCCGCCGCCGCTTCATCGCGGTGGGCGGTGACGGCACGGGCTACGAGGTCGTCAACGGGCTCTTCCCCGAGGCGGCCGAGTCCGAGGACACCCCCGTGCTGGGCTTCTTGCCGCTGGGCACGGGCAACTCGTTCCTGCGCGACTTCACCGATCAAGGGGCCGAGCACACCATCGAGGCCCTGGCCAAGGGGGCGCGCCGCTCCTGCGACGTCATCCGGCTGCGGCACGCCGAGGGGCAGCTGCACTACATCAACCTGCTGTCGATCGGCTTCGTCGCCGACGTCAACGGGCTGCGGGCGCGTCGCTTCAAGCGCTGGGGCGAGTTCGGCTACATCCTCGCGGTGGTCACCGCGGTGGCCAGCCTGCGGGCGCGGGCCTACCCCATGAAGATCGACGAAGGCGAGCTCGACGAGGCGCTGCAGGTCTTTGCCTCGTTCAACAACAGCAAGTTCACCGGGGGCAAGATGATGATGGCTCCCCACGCCAAGACCGACGACGGCAAGATCGCGGTGGTGCAGGTCGGCAAGCTGGGGCGCATCGGCCTGCTGATGACCTTCCCCAAGATCTTCAAGGGCACCCACGTCGAGCACCCCGCGGTCTCGACCTGCCACGCCGAGCGCGTCGACCTCGAGGTCGAAGAGCAGATCGACGTGATGGTCGATGGCGAGGCGCTCGAGGTGGTGCCGCGCGCGCTCGAGGTCCTGCCCGGCGCCCTACAAGTCGTCGTCTAGAGCCAGCCTCGGGGTTGTCCGCCCGCGCGCGGGGTTCCGAGCTACGCTTGGGGAGCCCATGGCGATGACGCTCGAGAGCACGACGACGTTTTCCCGCGCGATGTTCCGTGCCTTGCGGGACTCGAACGAGACGGACCAGCTGCTCGTGGGCGAGGAGATTTCCTCGGTGGGGCGCATGGCGGCGCTCGTACCCGTGCTGGAGGCCGATCCCGAAGGTCGGGCGATCCTGCACGAGCGGCCCCGGATCAGCACGACCGACGTCGACTTCGATCGCCTGCGAAGCCTGCCGTCGGGGACCCTGGGGCGCGCCTTCGTCGAGCACCTCGATCGCTGCGGCCTCGACCCCGACACGATGACCGTGCCCGTGTCGCGCGGGCCCAGCGAGCAGAGCAACTACCTGCTGACCCGCGTTCGGCAGACCCACGACATCTGGCACACGCTGCTCGGCCTGGGCGCCCAGGGGCACGAAGAAGTGCTCGTGCACGCGTTCCAGTGGCCGCAGCTGCGCATGCCCTACTCGGCGCTGGTGGTGGGGTTCGGAACCCTCAAGCACTTCATCGGCGAAGGTCGGCTGGCCGCGCTGCGCCACTCGATCCTCGAGGCGTACCGAGCGGGCCGGGACGCACGGCCACTACTCCCGGTGTACTGGGAGCGTCACTGGGAGGAGCCGGTGGTCGCGCTGCGCGAGCGCTTCGGCGTTCGTCCGGCCAGCCAGTGGCGGGGCCCCGCGCTCAGCTGACGCGGACTCGGGTAGACTCTTCGGTCATGAGCTTGCGTGCGATCGTCCTTGGTTGTGTGGGCATTGCGGTCGGAGTGACCGGGTGCTTCGAGGAAAATACGCCGGTCGTCATCACGACGAGCAGCGACCCCGAGACCGGGGCGACCGAGGACGGCGACACCGTGGCCAGCCCCGCCGAGGAGACGGCGGCCGAGACTCCCGAGACCACGACCACCCAGGGAAGCTCGCCGACCACCGAAGATCCCGACGGCACCGCCACCGAGCCGGTCAGCACCGAGGACACGGGCCCCGATCCCACCACGGGCTGTCAGCCGGAGTGCGACGAGCTGGCCTGCGGCATGGAGACCAACTGCGGCATGAGCTGCGGCGAGTGTGCGGCCATGGCCCAGTGCGCCGACGACCAGACCTACTGCGGCCTGCCCATCGGGTTCCCGAACGACTTCGGCGACGTCGCCCTCGTCAACGGGCTCGTGCAGCTCGGCTTCCGCTTCCAGGTCTTCGAGCCCCGCATCGTCCGACGGCTGGGCGTCATCGCGGGCGGAGCGGGACAGCAGGTTCGGCTGGCGCTCTACGACTCCGACGGGGCCGGCCCGGACCAGCGCGTGGTGCAGACGGGCGCGGTGGAGCTGTTCGCGGCGGGGCCCAACGAGTTCAACGTGGGCGCCACCGAGATCGAGCCCGGCGAGTACTGGGTGTTCCTGCACACCTCGGCCATGACCCCGCTGGCGCGGACCTTCAACGGCGACAACGACTACGAGGAAGGCCTGCGGGTGAGCATCCCCTTCGACGACGGCTTCCCCGAGGTCATGGACGACGAGATGATCATCCAGGACTACCGGTACAACGTGTACATGGTGGTCGAGGACTGAGCGTCCGCGCCTGCGCTCAGTAGGTCAGCTTGGCGAAGGTGCCCGAGACGGTGCCGTCGAGGGTGAACTCGTGGCTGGGCTCGCCCACCAGCGTGCCCTTGGCGCCTTCGAGCTTCAGCTCGACTTTGCCCTCGGCGAGCTCGGCCGGGGTGGTGGTGATGGTGCCCGCGGTGAAGCTGACGGCGTGGGGTTTGTCGCCGTCGACCAGCGCCATGCCGGTCATGCCGGAGCCCTTCAGGTCGGTCGAGCCCCCGGCGAGGCCGGTCATCTGCAGGCGGAACACGGGCTTGCCGTCTTGGTGCAGCTGCGCCACGTAGACCAGGCCGAAGCCGCCCTTGCTCCGCGGTTGGATGTTGCCGCACGAGGCCGGGGCCCGGCCGGCATCCCACACCGGGTTCTTGTCGTAGGTCGCCCCGGCATCCAGCGCGACGGCGAAGGGCTTGCCGTCCACCGTCATCTTCAGGTCCGCGGTGGCATCGGAGACCTGCTTGGTCATCAGCACGCTGGTGCATGACGCGGGGGGACCCCCGGCGGGCGGGGGCTTGGCGGGTCCCTTGGCGTCGTCGGCCCCCTTCTCGGCCGCGTCTGCACCCTTGGCCTCGGCGTCGTCTTTGTCCTTCGCCTTGCTCTCGGCTTTTTCGCCGTCCCCTTTGTCACACGAGGGCACGAGCACGAGCAGGGGCACGGACAGGAGCAGGGCGGGGGCCTTCATGCTCCCGACACTACCGCGGTTCGTGCTCGCGGCGGGCGCTACCCGGCCACACGCCGCAGCAACCACTCGGCGCCGTAGCGATACCCGACCCGTTGCCAATAGCGCGAGAGGAACAAGGCCAGCCCGAAGAACCCGAAGATCGCGACGAGGCTCAGCGTGGATGACAGGTTTCGCCACCAGTCCCACCACTCGAACCGCGTCCACTCGCGGAACACGACCACGTGCACGATGAGCAGCGTTAGCGAGATGCGGCCCAGCGTGACCAACGGGTTGCTCGGCTTGATGGTCCAGCGTTTCTCGATGCCCGAGACGATGGAGATGAGCAGCAGCGCGCCGCCGAGCAACAGGCCCGCGATGGCCACCGACGAAGGGAAGAACCCGAGGTGCAGCTCGAACGCGCGTTGCAGATACGCGTTGTCGATGCCGACGTTGTAGACGAGCACGCGCCCCAGCCCGCCCAGAGCCGCGAACGACAGGCCCAAGATGGCGACGGGCGCGATCCGGCCGGCCCAGATCCAGCGCCCGGCACAGAACCCGGCCAGGTAAAAGCACAGCCAGGGCAAGATGGGGAACTGACCTTCGGCCAGCGCGAGTCGGAGCGGACCGCCGGGCATGGTCACGTCGCGCATGCGCGGGTTGGTGAGCGACAGCGGGGTGTCGAGCCACAGCTGCACCGCGACGGTGGAGGCCAGCACGGCGCCGCAGCCCATGAGCAGGGCCGGCGTGGGCAGCCGCCGCCACACGGGGGCCAGCGCCATGGCGAAGCCCATCATGTGCAGCACGAACCAGGAGCCCCACGAAAACCAGTTGGGGGTCATCAGGTTCAGCGCGAGGCCGAAGCCCATCAGGGCGATGCCGCGACGAATGAGGGTGATGTCGGTGCGGGGTCGGTTGGCGGCGACCATGAGCGCGCTACCGACCCCGGCCAGGCTGACGAACAAGGGCGCGGCCATGCCCCCCAAGGCGTTGAAGCCCACGAGCAGGGGGTAGTCCATCATCTTCTCGCCGCGGGCCGGGCCTTCCCACAGCCAGATCCCCACGTGCTGCTCGATCATGAGGAAGACCGCGATGCCGCGCAGAGCGTCGAGGGAGTGCAGGCGTCGCTTCTTGGCGGGGGCGTCGGTCACGGCGGACCGGAAGGATAACAGCCGACGATCGCTTTGACCGGGCCGCGGCGTGCTACCGTTTGATCGGCTCGACTGCGCCATGACGGCGGCGCCCTCCACGATCTTCCACGTCGACATGGACGCGTTCTTTGCGTCCGTGGAGATCCGCGACGACCCTTCGCTGAAGGGCAAGCCGGTGCTGGTGGGCGGGGTCGGGCGCCGAGGCGTGGTCGCGGCGGCCAGCTACGAAGCGCGACGCTACGGGTGCCACTCGGCCCAGCCCATGGCCATCGCGCTGCGCAAGTGCCCCGATGCGGTGGTGCTGCCCACGCGCTTCGATGCCTACTCGGAGGCCTCGGCTCAGGTGTTCGAGATCTTCGATCGGTTCTCGCCCTTGGTCGAGGCGCTGTCGATCGACGAGGCGTTCATCGACATGAGCGGCACCGAACGCCTGCACGGCCCGCCCCGAGACGCGGCCGAGGGCCTGCGCGCGGCGGTCTTCGAGCGCACGCGCCTGACCTGCTCGGTGGGCATCTCGGCGGTGAAGTTCATCTCGAAGATCGCATCCGCGAAAAACAAGCCGGACGGAGTCACCGAGGTGCGGCCGGGCACGGAGCTGGAGTTTCTGGCGCCGCTGCCCATCGGCAAACTGTGGGGGGTCGGTCCCAAGACGGAGCAGCGACTGCGCGACCACGGGATCAAAGAGGTCGGCGATCTGCGGCGAGTCGACGCCGAGACCCTCGAGCGATGGTTCGGCGAGCACGGGCTGCACCTGCATGCGCTCGCCAACGCTCGCGATCCTCGGGCGGTCGAGCCCGGCCGGGGCCGCAAGCAGGTGAGCCACGAGGACACCTATGGCACCGATGTGATGGGCGCGACGGCGCTACGCCGCAAGCTGCTGTCCCAGGCCACGCGGGTGGCGGATCGGCTGACCAACAAAGGGATCCGCGGGCGCAAGGTCCAGCTGAAGATCCGCGACACCACCTTCAAGACGGAGACGCGGCAGTGCACGCTGGCCAAGCCCACCAGCGAGGCGAAGGTGATCTACGACGCCGCCTGTGCGCTGCTGGCCGACATCGATCTCGACCGGCGACGGTTTCGGCTCACGGGAGTCGCGGTGGGAGCGTTGATCTTCGAGGCCGAGCCCGAGCAGCTCGACTTGCTGGCTTCGGTCGAGCCCGAGCGCGAAGCCAAGGGCGAGCGGCTCCAAGGGGTACTCAGCGAGGTCCGCAAGAAGTTCGGGCACCAGGCGCTGTTTCCGGCCGAAGCGGGGGCGAGCGAGCGGGCGGGCTCGGCCGGCGGCTTCAGCAAGACGCTCGAGGACGAAGACTGAGCCCGGGGTGATACCCTGGTTCGGTGTTTAGCTTACGGTTGGCTTCGCTGACGCTATTGGCCTTGGTCGCGTGTGGCCCGAGCGTGGGTCCGGGCGGTGCAGCGGACGGGTCGTCGGGAGCGGTGAGCCAGGACTCCTCGGGGACGGGAGGCTCGGGTGCCATCGCGGACGACACGACGAGTTCGCCGGTCGATCCGAGCACGACCACGGGCGAGTCGACGGAAAGCAGCGGCACCACGGCGGTGGACCCTTGCGAGCCCGGCCAGGGCTGGGTGTGGTCCCAGCGGTTCGACGACGAGGAGTCCATTGGCGTGTTCAACGATGTCTTGGCGCTGGGCTCGGACTTCGTTGCCATCGGCACCGGGACGGACGAGTCGACGGACCAACCGACCTGGATTCGGCGATACGACTCTGCCGGGAATGAGCTCTGGCGGACGGAGCTCGCGGGGCCGGGGTTTCTCTCTCGAGGGGTGATCGTCGACGGCGAGGATGTCGTCGTGTGCACGTGGGACAACGAACAGGGGCAGTTCGTGCGGCTGTCGGGAGAAGACGGCGCGGTGCTGTGGTCTCAGGAGCAGGGGCAGTTCTGGTGCTGGGGGCTCGCGACCGATGTCAGCGGGGTCACGACCGTCGTGGGGACCCATTTCTTCGATGGTCAGCCGAACATCGACGAAGTGAGGGCCATCGACGGCGCCGGGAGTCCTTTGTGGACCTGGGAGTCCACGCCGAATCCCGGGACCGAGCTCGATGGGGTGACCATGGTCGATGGCGAGACGGTCGTGGTCGGCGACTTGCACGACGAATTCGGAGCCGACCGGGTTCGGCTCGCCCGACTGGATGCGCAGGGGCAGCTACTGTGGTCGACGACCTATGAGGGCGTCGTGTTCCCGAGCGAGCTGCGAGCGACCGAGATTGCCATCGAACCTGGGGGCGACATCGTGCTTGCTGGTCGCCAGCGACTCGGAGTTACGGGAGGAACCGACCTGGTGGTTTGGCGCAGCACATCCGAAGGCGAGTTGGTGTGGATGACCGTGCATGACTTCGGCCATCCCGATGACCGCGTTCGCGACCTCTTGATATCCCCCAGGGGGGACATCATCGTGACGGGGGGAGTCGGCGATCAGAATCCCGCGCGTGGCAACATCCTTGGGGCCTTCGACGTGCTGCTGGCTTCGTTCGCCAGCGCCGATGGATCGCTCCAGTGGTCCGACACCCTCGGGTTGACGGAGATCGACTTCGGTCGCGGCTTGGTGCTCGACGAGTGCGGTGGCTTGATCGTGGGGGGCAGCTCGTTCGAGGAGAAGGAGTACGCATCCCGACCGTGGCTTGGCCGCTACATGCCGTAGCGCTCGAGCCCCGAAAACTCGAACCGATCGGCGAGGCTCGAACCCCTCGCACGCAGCGGCGCATCTTGCGGGGGCGCTGGCGCGTGTCGATCAATGACTATGTAATTACTGGATAAATTTCGATCTAAATTGACTATGAACTCATCGGTCATAAAATGACCAAGCAGTTCACAGTTCAAATCATGGGTCGACCACAACGCCGAGAGCGGGAACGTCAGCGTCGCCGCGAAGAGATCTGGGCCGCCGCCGAGCGAGTGTCGTCGGCCCACGGCTACGCGGGCTCCACCATGCAGCAGATCGCCGACGAGGCCGAGCTCAGCAAGGGCACGCTGTACCTGCACTTCGACAGCAAGGCCGCGTTGTTCGGCAGCGTGCTCGAGCACGAGCAGCTGCGATCGCTGCGGCGTGTGCAGGAGGCCGCAGCCGAGTCCACCAGCGGCCTCGCGCGACTGTGGAAGGTCGGCCTTGCCTACTGCGAGTTCATCGATCTGCACCCCGGCTTCGCCCGCTTGTTGCTCAGCCTCACCGCCATTCCCGGCGTGGCCGCGGACGAAGATGGCCTACTCACCGAGACCTTCCTCGACGCAGAGCGGCAGGAGGCCCAGCTCGTTCGGGAGATCATCGCGGCGGGTCACGAAGACGAGACGCTACGTCCAGAGCTGACGGCACCGCAATTCGAACGCCTCTGGTTCAGCCTGTTGGCGGTGCATGCCTCCGAGACGCTCTCACAGTTGATGCCTACGCTCGCGCCCGGCGAGACCGTCCGTGAGCCGGACCCGCACGCCGTCCTCGACCATATGGAGGCCCTGTTTCGCGGGTGGGCCACTCGACCCGAAGATGTTTCACGTTTGCGCCGCGCTTGATCGTTTCACTCGGCGTCGCTCGTTCCTCTCCTCATCCCACGACTGTGCCACCGTATCGTGGCGCTCCCCATCGACGAATCACCATGCGCATCCCATTGGTTACGGCTTTGTTGTGCCTTCTTCCGCTTTCCTGTGCCCACGGGCCCACGCCCGCGAGGACCCAGCCCGACGCCGCGAGTCACGAGGCCCAGCCCGGCCACGAGTGGAGCTACGAAGGCGAGGCGGGTCCCGAGCACTGGGCCGAGCTCGAGGGGGCCGAGTGCTCCGGCCAGCGGCAGTCGCCGATCAACATCATCGAGACGAATACCGTGTTCACCGAGCAGACCGTCTCGGACGCGGGGGAGCTGCACTACGCCGAGTCCACGCACATCGAGTCGGTGACCAACAACGGCCACACCATTCGCTACGACTTCCGTCCGGGTGACAACTACTTGCGCGCCGAGGACCAGCGCTTCGACCTGATGCAGGTCCACTTTCACGCGCCGTCCGAGCACACCATCAACGGGGTTCGTTATCCGCTCGAGATGCACCTGGTGCACCGCACCGACGACGGTGACTTCCTGGTCTATGCGATCCTGGCCCAGCAGGGAGAGCCGAGCGCGGAGGCCCAGTTCCTCACTCGCCACCTTCCAGTACAGCCGGGGGAGAGCCGCCCCGTGGCCGAGAGCCACACCTTCGAGGATGGCGGCGACTCGACCTTCTTCTACTACGAGGGCTCGCTGACCACTCCGCCGTGCACGGAGCGAGTGCACTGGGTCGTGTTCCGCGAGCCGGTGTCCGTGGGTGAAGAGCAGCTGGCCACGCTGCAGACGTTGATGCCGAAGGACAACTACCGCGATGCTCAGCCGCTCAATGGGCGCACCGTGTATCGCGGACACGAGCCGGCCGAGTCCTCGGGCGATTGAACCTCTCGAAGCGGCGCGGCGAGGTGAGGGCGACGGCCCTCAGCGACTGGGGTGATCGGTGCTCGGGAATGAAACCGGGGGCCGACTTCGATCGTTGGGAACCCGTTGGCTCCTGGGTCGTATAACGCCTTGGAATCGCCGTCCGTGGCGGTTTCACCCGGTCCACCCTTACGTCCAAGTACTTCGAGAGCACCCCGGAGGTGAGCGGCGACGCCCCCTGGGATGGCTCGGCGCGGTCTCCATTCATCCTCGGCGCGCGGGGTTGATCGAGCATCGGGTCGGGTCGCGCCGATCCGTGTCGCCGCCAGAGGAATCGTCGCATGTCCATGTGCTCGAATGCCGCCGTGCTCGCACGGCGGGTCAAATCGTCGCGCCCGCTGCCGCTCGTGCGGCTGAGCTGGCTGGTCGCAATCCTGTGGGGAGTCGCCAGCGTCGCCGTGGCCGCAGAGCCCAAGTCCAAGCTCCGCTACGGCCGCAAGGTCGACAAGGTCCGCACCCGCGGCGAGCTCGATGCCAAGTTCAAAAAGGCGCTCAAGGAGGCCGAGGAGGCCAAGCGCAACGGCAATGCGCCCTCCATGACGGGCGTCCAGCTGCCCCGCAAGCGCACCGACATCACGCTGGCCGCCATCGATGCCCAGCTGCTCACCATGCGAGCGCTGATCGAAGAGGCGGGCCCCGACGACAAAGAGTATCCCGAGTTCTTGTTCCGCTACGCCGACCTGCACCTCGATCGCAAGGCGATCCTCGAGGACCAGGCGGGGGCGCTCTTCGAGCGGATCCACGAGCTGAAAGAGGCGGGCAAGAAGGACGCGGCCAAGCAGGCCCGCGCCAAGCAGGCCAAGCTGCAGCGCATGGCCAAGGAGGCCAGCGAATCGGCGGCCAAGGCCTACGGGGCGCTGGCGGGCGGCGAGCGCTGGTCCAAGTGGCACCGCATGGACGAAGCCCTGTACTACTACGCGTTCGAGCTGGGGCAGCTGGGGCGTGAGGCGAAGATGCAGGAGGTCTTCGTGCAGCTGCTGCGCGACCACCCCACCAGCCGCTTCGTGCCGCAGGTCTTCATCAGCTTCGGTGACCAGCGCTTCGAGGCGGGCAAGGTCGACGACGCGCTCGCGCTCTACCAAAAGGTCATCGACGGCTACAAAGACAGCCCCGTGTACGCGTATGCCGTCTACAAGTCGGCCTGGTGCTACCTCAACCCGGTCGGGACGGCCGAGCCCGACTACGCCCGTGCGCTCGAGCGCTTCGTCGCCACCGTCGAGGCCACGCTCGAGGGGCGGGCGGGCAGCGAGGCCAACGGCGCCCAGCTCCGCCGTGATGCCCGGCGAGACATGGTCTTGGCCTACGTGCACGCGGCCAAGCCCTCCAAGGCGTGGGACTTCTTCGGCAAGGTGGGGCGGGGGCCCACCGCCGACCAGGAAATGCGCCGCGAGATGATGGTGCGCCTGGCCGCCACCTACTTCGGCGAGGGCATGTATGTCGAGTCCACCGCCACCTATCACCGCCTCCGCGACGAGCTGCCCGAGGACGCCGACCGCTGCGAGTGGCAGTACCGCGTGGTCATCAACGCCTTGGCCACCGACGACCCGAAGATCCAGTGGAAGGAGACGCAGGCGCTCAGCCTGGAGTGGGAGCAGATGAGCGGCAGCGATCAGCCCAAGCGCGTGCGCAAGGGGTGCCGCGATCACGCTCACGATTCCCTGCAGCGCATGGCCACGGTGTGGCACGAGGAAGGGGACAAGACCCACCGCCCAGAGATCTTCTCCTTGGCCGACCAGGCCTACGGCGAGTATCTGAAGCGCTTCCCCAAGTCCAAGTCGGCCTACGAGATGCAGTACTGGCACGGCGAGCTGCTGTGGCAGTACGGCGAGATGCTCTACGACGATCGCGATCGGTCCGCGCAGGAGCGCGGCCGGGCGATGTTCCGCTCCGCCCACGACGCGTTCGTGCGTTCGCTCGAGATGAAGCCCAAGGGCAAGCACAGCGGTGAGGCGGCCTACGCCCAGATGCTGAGCATGAAGAACTACCTCGAGTACGACGAGACGGGCGGCAAGGGGCGGGCATGCAAGCCGCAGAGCGACGGCACCTGCGTCTACGCCACCTCCAACGACCGACGCACGGGCAACGACGAGCGGCTCGACGCCTCCGATCGATTCCCGATCAAGCCGTATACCGAAGACGAGACGCTCATGCTCGAGGCGTACGCGCGCTTCGAGAAATACGCCGAGGTCGCGGCCAAGGCCCATCCCGAGGAGGCGCCCAAGATCCTCTTCCATCGCGCGGTGCTCATGGTCGAGCACAACCGCTTCGACGAGGCTCGGCCCGTGCTCGAGGCCTTGATCGAGCAGCACGACGGCACCGTGTTCTCCGTGTGGGGGGCCGAGATGCTCATCGACACGCTCACCATCGCCTGGGCCGATACCCAGCAGACCCCGGAGCAGATGGTGAAGTCGGGCAAGGAGCTCGAGACCTGGGTCCGTCGCCTCGAGACGATGAAGCTGTACCGCCATGCGCAGGCCAAGACCCTGCGGGAGCACGCCCCGAGCCTGCTGGCATCCATCGGCTGGCGCGAGGCCGAGAACTGCCACGCGCAGGCCCAGCGCGGCGAGCAGTCCGAGAGCTTCGGCCGCTGTGCGCGGCTGTATCTCGACATCTACGACGAGCACGAGGATCACGATCGCGCCGACGAGCTGCTGTTCAACGCGGCCCGATCCTTCGAGGCCGGCCACGAGATGGGCAACGCGATCTTGGCCCGCAACGCGCTGCTCGAGCACCATCCCGAGTCCACGCTCGCCAAGCAGACCCTGCGCGAGGTCGGCGAGAACTACCACGCCATCGCTTTTTACGACCGGGCGGCGCAGCGCTACGAGCAGTACGCCGAGCAGTATCAGGGCGACGACTACTCGGGCACGGCGCTCGAGAACGCGTTCCTGTTCCGCCTGGGCCTGGGCCAGAGCAACGAGGCGGCCGACGACCTGAAGCGCTACGAGGGACTCTATCGTCGCAAAGACCCCAAGCGTGCGGCCGGCATCTTCTGGGCGCGCCACGACCTACTCGCCGATCCCGACGAGCAGCTGAAGCACGCCGAGGACTACATCCAGACCTACGGCAAGCGGGGCGGGGCCGATCGGCTCGCGGTGGCACACGCCACCGCCGGGCAGGTGCTGTGGCGCCGTTCATGTCCCAAGACGCTGCTGGGGGACGTCTGTGCCTCCATCAAGCGCGAGCGAGCGACGGTGGGCGAAGACACCCGGCAGCAGGCGGCGGATCTTCGTCGTCGCAACGGGCGGGCCGCCATTCCCAAGCGCTGCGGCACCTCGACCCAGGGCGTGATCACGGTGCATCGCCGCGATCCCAAGCTGGCCGCGGCGGCGCAGAAGCACTTCGACCGGGTGCTCACCCTCGCCAAGCGAGCCGAGCCCCCGGCCGACGATGCCGACCGTGCGACCGCCTACCGCGACGCGGTGGGGTCGGCGATGGTGTATCGCACCGACGCTCGCTACGAGGAGTACCTGCGCATCGAGATGCCGGAGAACCTCGACTTTTACATCGAGGAGTGGAAGAAGGGCTCCGGGCTCCCTCGCTACGAGCGTCAGTATCGGGCGCAGGTGGCTCGGGTCAAAGACACCCGCGAGCGGCTCCAGGCCTTCCTCGACTCCAAGACGGCCATTCGCGACGAGCTGATCGGCGACTACGGCAAGGTGCTCGACAGCGGGAGCCCGCACTGGGTGCTGGCCTCGGCCGCGCGCTCGGCCGTGGTGTTCCAGACCTTCGCCGACCAGCTGTATCGCGCCGAGGTTCCGCGGACGCTCAAGACCGAAGAGGCCTACGACGATTACTGCTTCGGTCTGGGAGACTACGCCCAGCCCTTGCAGGAGGCGGCGACCAACGCCCTGCGCTACTGCCTCGAGCGCTCCACGAAGTACCAGTACTTCAACGAGTTCTCGCGCATGTGTGAAGAGGAGCTCCAGCAGCGGTCCCCGGGCGAGTTCCCGGCGACCAACGAGATCTTCGGAGAGAGCGAATACACCCGGGCGCGGCTGGATGTCGCGGGGGTCCAGCTCGATCTGTAGCGACGTCCGGTTCGGGGGCGCGGGGGGAGGTTCGCCGAGCGGGCCTTCCCCCGCGGCATTTTCGACGGGTGCGTTCAGCCGATGTCGTGATCGGACAACCGATTGTCAGGGTCGGGCACTGCTCGTCGGGGCGTCGAGAGGTCACGCTGAGGGCGTGTCGATGCGTACCTTCTGTTTTCTGGCGTTGGCGTCCGTGTTCGGGGGCTGTCACGGCGGTTCCGCGTCCTCGGCTCCGGGTGCTGCGGACGAAGTCCAGGCCCCGGCGGCGGGCCTCGGGGAGCTCATCTATCGCGGGGAGGTCGTGCCCCAGGGTCACGACACCGTGGACTTCGTGTACGAGCGCTGGGTCTCGCATGGCGACGAAGAATGGACGAGCGCCCACCTCACGCGGGCGGCGGGGTCCGAAGCGCTGCTCGTGGCTCAGCACGCGGTGCACTCCCCGGACTACGCGCTGCGGCGCTTCGACGAGGTCCATCGCCAGACGGGCACCGTGAGTTCGGTGCTCGTGCACGAGGACGGCCGGGTCGACTACGAGACGACGCGGGGGGGTCGAGTGAAGCGGCGAACGGAGGCCGCCGGGGTCCCGGTCGTGGTCGGGCCGACCTTGTTCGGGTTCGTGCGTCGGCACTGGGAGGCCCTCGAGCGGGGCGAGGCGGTGCCGCTGCGCTTTGCCGCGGCCGATCGAGCCCGCAGCTACGGCTTCACGCTACGCCGGGGCGAGGCGGGCCCGGGGACCACTACGATCGAGATGGTGGCCGACCAGGCGCTGGTGCGATGGAGCGTCGGCCCGATGTTCATGGTCTTCGACACGCAGCAGCGGACGATCGTGCGCTATGTCGGCCGGGTTCCCCCACGCCTGGACGAGCGACGGGCCATCGGGGCGAGGGTGGACTACGAGCAGGTCGCGACCGTCTACCGTTGAGAAGCTGATATCCTCCCGGCCTTCGATGGTCGCCTGGATCCCGGCTGCCGTGCTCCTGCTGAGTGCCCCCGAGGTGGAGCCCGAGGTCGTGGCGCGGGGAGCCTGTGACGACGGGGCGGCCTTGCGGCAGCGGGTCGATGCGTTGGTCCCTTCGCCTTTGCCCGTGGCCTCGGTACGGCTCGAGGCACGACAGGTGGAGCCGGTGGTGTGGGAGGGCACGCTGCACTTCGAGGTGGAGGGCACCGCCCACGAGCGGGTGATGTCGGCCGAATCATGCGCGGCGCTATACGAGGCCTCGGCGCTGGTCATCTCGCTCGCCGTGCAGCCCATGCTCGAGCAGGGCCCGGAGACGCCACCCCCCGAAGTCGTGCCCGCGCCTCCGTCGGAGTCGGAGTCCGAGCGCGAAGCCGAGGCCGTGGCCGAGCCGCTGCGATCGGAAACCGAGTCCACACCGAGCCCCGGCGCCGACGCGTCGCGCCCCTCGCAGGACGCTCCGCCCTTGCGCGTACGCGGACGGGTGGGGGCCGGAGTCGCGGTGGGGCTATTGCACCCCGTCCACGCCACGACCACGTTGGGGGTGGACCTGGTGGGGTCGCGCTGGGCGGTGGCACTCGATGCGCACTACCTGCCGCCGATCGCCGACGAGCCCGCGACGGACGTGCAGATCACGATGCAGATGCTGGCCTTCGGTGCCCGCGGTTGTGCGATCTGGCGCTTCGTCGACGAGCGCATCGCGGTACCCCTGTGCGCAGGGCTCGCGGCGGGTCCGGCCTTCGGTCGAGGCGAGGGCACGGGCCTGCAGGGACGGAGGGGTCGGCAGCCGTGGTTCGGTGTGCTCCTCGGGCCGCGATTGCAGCTGCATTCGCGCTGGGGCGGCGATCTGTGGCTGGCCACCGAGGTCGTGGCCCCCGTCCAACGGCTCAATTTCGTCGTTGGTTCGGTCGGAACGGTATGCTGTGAGCAACCTCTCGGGTTCATGATGTCGGTGGGGGCGGCGTTTTCTGGGCCACGCTGACGGAATCGTCGCAGTCACGACATCCACCTCTTGGGCCCTTCGAGGCCCTTCGTCCCCATGCCCGCGTCTGCGCCCACTGTCGATCCGCCGTCTACGGACCATGCGGATCGGCTCGCCATGGTCGAGCGGCTCTATGCCGAGCACCATGCGTTCGTGTGGCGCGTCGCGGGCCGTTTCGGGGTCGCGCCCGACGAGCGTGAGGACGTGGTGCAGGACGTGTTCGTCGTCGTCTACCACGCGCTCGATCGCTACGAGAACCGCGGGGCGATGACCTCGTGGCTGTTCGGGATTACCCGCGGCGTGTCTCGCAATCGCGTGCGCACGCAGAATCGTCGCCGCCGATCGCTACGCGCCCTGCCGCCCCCCGAGGCGGCGAACGATCGCACCACCGAGGACGTCGAGGCGGCGCAGATCCTCGAGCGCTTCTTGGCCACGCTGTCGCCCAACTCCCGCATGGTCTTCGAGCTGGCGGAGATCGAGGGCCTGACCGGTCCCGAGATCGCGGTGGCGACCAAGTGGAAGCTCAACACGGTCTACAGCCGGCTCCGCACGGCTCGCCGCGCCTTCACCCAGTTCACCCGCGACCACCTGAACGAGGACCGCCATGAATGAGCTCGAGCGTGTGCAGCAGCGCTGGCTAGACGCGGCGCGGAAGCAGCAGGGCCCGCCCCGCGACGCCGTGGCTCGCATGCGTCGGGGCCTGGTCAGTCGGATCGCGGCCGCCGAGCCCCCGCCCATCTGGCAGGCCGAGCCCATGGCCGAAGCCACGCCGGCCACGGCCCCCGTGCGCTGGGGCCCATGGCTGATGGGCGGCGGGGTGCTCTTGGCCGCGGCCACGGTCGCGGTGTGGATGGGGGTCCGACCCACGCCCGAGCTGAGCCGTGCCGCCGATCCCAACGCGGCCGGCTACGGCGTCGAGTCGGGTCGGCACCAACGAGTTTCACCCGCGGTGCAGGGGGAGCCTGTCGCACCGCGGGTGCAGGGGGACGAGTCCCAGGGGGAAGCCGGGGAGGGTGGCGTAGCACCGGGAGAGGCAGTGCCATCCACCCCGGCTTCGGCCCCGGGTGCCGTGCCGTCGCGGGGCGGGGCGGCATCGGCCTCCGACGCTCGCCGAAGTACGCGCTCCGCCGCGAGCGAGAGCGACCCACCACCAGCGGCCGCCTCGGCTCCGCCTCCGATCGCGCGGCCGTCGGGAATGCCGACGCCCGCCGAGCAACCCGCCGAACAACCGGGGGCGGGTCTCGACGTCGCGGGAGAAGCCGCGCTGCTCAACCGGGTCAAGGTCGCCATCGATGCGGAGCAGTGGTCGGTCGCGGCGTCTCGGCTCGACGAGTATCAGCGCCGCTACGACGGCGGCGTGTTGGCCCCCGAGGCAGGCGCGCTCGACGTGGTGGTGGATTGCGGCCGCGAGGCGGCGGGGGCTCCGGGGCGAGCCCGTCGCTATCTGCAGCGGCACCCGAGCTCCTCGCTGCGAGAGCGCGTGCGTCGAGCGTGCAAGCTCGAGCCCTGATCGCCACCGTGGCTGACGGATCGTGCGTGGTCGCGACACTCACTGGCATGCTGCTTCGTTCTTCCATCCGTGGCGTGGTTGCGCTCGGTGCTCTGGTCTGTGCCTGCGTCAACGAGCCGACCTCGCTCGGAGAGCAAGAGTCCGAGGGGGAGGGGTCGGGCACGGCCGCAGGCACGACCGAGGACGACCCCAGCGCCAGCGGGCCCATGGACGGTACGGGGGCGGTCGATGGCACGGGGGCGGCGACCACCGACGTCTCCACGACCTCGGCGGAGGCAGAGTCGACCTCCGGCGAGACGGAGAGCGACACCGACACGGCCAGCACGGGGGAGCCCGACGACCCACCCATGGCGGCGGCGATCGTGTTCGTGAACTTCGATGGCGTCACGCTCAGCGCGGGCGTCGACGATGCCACCATGGATCAGTCCGCGCTCGCGGGCAGCTTCGATGGCATGCCGCTGGCGCCCTACGGCGAGGGTCCCAAGCGGGCGCAGATCATGGCGGCGCTCGCCGACGACTGGGCGCCCTTCGACGTGGCGGTGACCGACGTTCGGCCGGCATCGGGGGACTACGCGATGATCGTGGTGACGCCGACCAACCCCATCGGCATGGGGGTGCTGGGCGTGGCCAGCCAGGATTGCGGCGACATCAACCCGGGGAGCGTGGGGATGGTCTTCGCCAGCGCCGACGATGCGCTCTCGGCCACCCTCACCGCGACCGTCATCAGCCACGAAGCGGGTCGCGGCCTCGGCCTGGAGAACGTGGTCGCCATGGGGGCGATCATGAACACGACCGCGAGTGAAAACGGCAGCTTCATGGACGCGTGCCACGACCTGCAGGGCGACCCCGCCTGCGATCACACCGCGTTTTGCCCGGCGGGGCAGCAGAACAGCCACGCCGAGCTGTCGGCGCTATTCCCCCTCTGAGGCGCCGCCGGCCAGCTCGAGCACGAACTCGGCGGTGACCTGCGAGCCGTCGCCGTTGAAGTGCCCGTCGTGGGCCAGATAGTCGTCGGCGGTCAGCCGCGTCAGCAGGCCCAGCTGTGGGGCGACCCCCAGCTCCTCCAGCGCGGGCAGGACCTCCTGGTTGACGGGCGACCACTCGCCGGCCAGCACCTCGCCCTTGGCCGGGATGATGACCACGTGCAGGTCGACCTTCTTCTTGTCGGCCAGGCTCTTCATCTTGGCCACCTGGGCGACGAAGAGGGTCTGGTACTCGGCATCGAAGGCGCGGCTGGGCAGGCCGGTCATGCGCAGCTGTTTGTCGCGCATCGCATAGCTGATGGCACCCAGGCGCTGCAGCGCGGTGACGCTGGTGACCCAGGCGACGAAGGACCAGCTGTGGTTGGCGTCGAGCAGCGGCCCGAGGTTTCGATCGATCTGCTCGTCGGTCAGCGTGGTGCCGTCCCGACGCATGCGCGGGACCATCAGCCCCTGCCGGACCGTCCGCGCCTCGGGGTAGACGTTGTCGAAGGTCAGGTCGTTGACGAAGTAGAAGTAGACGATGGCGCGGCCCTGCCACGGCACGCGCTCGACCTCGAGGGTGGCCTGCGGTGCGCCCCAGCCGGGCACGCCCGTATTGTAGGCGGTGACCTTGCCCTCGCTGGCGGCCTCGATGCGGGCCTCGATGGTGTCGGCGCGCTCGATGCCCATGCCGAAGGTGAACGAGTCTCCGACCAGGAGCAGATCGTCATCGACCACGGCGGGATCGGCCGGCTCGTCGTCGCGGTGTCCGAGGCTATTGAGCTGGATCTGCGAGCGCTCGACGCCGTCGAAGTAGGTGCCTTTGTAGTTGGGGATCAGCTTGTAGCCGTAGTCGGGGTCGGCCTCGGGCATGTTCTGCATGCTCAGCACGAACACGTGGTGCTGGGCGCGAGGGCTGAGCGACAGCACCATCTCGATCAACACCAGCGCGACATAGGTCGAGCCGACCACCAGGCACGCTCGCACGGCGAGCTTGCGGACCTTGGCGGGGGCGGGCAGCCAGGTCACCGCGACCAAGGTCGCGCCCAGGCCCCCGACGATCATGGTGCCCAGGCCAGGCGCGGCGAAGCCCCGCGCGGCCTGGACCGCGAGGGCAAACAAAACCATGACCAATCCGACTTTGCCCGCCAATGGGCGCCCAGTACCCGCCGCCATCCACACCACGTTATCACTCGGGCTTCCGGGGCGCGGGCCGAGTGTGCCGCCGATGATGAACGGTGAGGCACGGAGCGAAGATGCGTGGGGGAATCAATGACGGGACCCCATTTCACTCGCACGATGTGCCCGGACTTGGGCCACTCGTGCCTTCGGAAACGACGATAACGACTCCTGCATGTAGGCAGCATCGATGCTGGGATTTCGATGGACGAACAATGGCCGACGTCGCCTGCACGGGTTCGCGTCGCACGTAAGGGGTTTTGGCGGCCGCTTCTAGTGCGGGTGGCGGCCCGGTGCTATCCCCTCTCGCCGTGGAGCTGTTCTCGATCCAGGGAAACTCGCAACGACTCGACGGAGGAGCCATGTTCGGCAATTGCCCCCGGGCCCTGTGGTCACGGTGGTGTCCGCCCGATGACCAAGGGCGGATCGCGCTGGCCTGTCGAGCGATGTTGGTGCGCGAGGACAGTGGGCGCCATGTCTTGCTCGAGACCGGGATCGGTACATTCTTCCCGCCGAAGCTGCGGGACCGCTTCGGGGTGCAAGAAGCCGAGCACGTGTTGCTCGAGTCGCTGCGTGCCGTCGGGGTCACGCCGGCCGACATCGACGTGATCGTGCTGTCCCACTTGCACTTCGACCACGCGGGCGGGCTGCTCGAGCCATGGGCCGAGGGCCAGTCGCGGTCGCTGTGTTTTCCGCAGGCCGCGTACGTGGTGGGAGCCGAGGCGTGGGCGCGGGCCAAGCAACCCCATGCGCGCGACCGGGCCTCGTTCATCCCGGAGCTGCCCGGCTTGCTCGAGGGGACGGGGCGGCTCGAGGTCGTCGAGGGCGAACACTCCACGACCTTGGGCGAGGGCTACGACTTCGCGGTGTCGCATGGACACACACCGGGCTTGTTGCTGACGCGAGTACAGTCGCCGCACGGGCCGGTCACCTTCATGGGTGATCTCGTGCCCGGCGTGCCGTGGGTGCACCTGCCGATCACCATGGGCTACGACCGCTTCCCCGAGCTGCTCATCGAAGAGAAGCAGACGCTGCTCGATCGAATCCATGGCGAAGACGGCTGGATGTTCTTCACGCACGACGCCGAGGTCGCGGCCGCAAAGGTCGCGATCGACGAGCGTGGTCGCTACGGCGTGAACGAGTCGCGAACGCAGTGGTGAGCGGCGGCTTCGCTTCGACTGCGATACGACGTCGAACACGATGTTCTCCGAGCACGCCGTCGAGTGCGCGGGACGAATCGAGGCTCGAGGAGCGTTCGAGAACGCGCATGGCGTCTGCTGACAGCCGCTGTCGGGAGCCCGCCAGATCGCGGGTGATCGAGCGGAGCTGACGTGCGAGGATGGGTGCTTCCCGGCGAAGACGCCGGGGCTGGTCATCATGTCCGTGTCGTTGTCGTCCGTCTTCGTGACGTTGCCTCTGTTGGCGCATGCTCCCAACGGGGTCGCGCCTGCATCCTCCTTGCTCGCCCTGGCGCCGGCCGGTGACACCACCGCCGCGCCGACCCAGGACGAGGAAACCGCCGAAGAAGAAGAGGACGAGCCCAAGACCCGCCGCCCCCGAAGACAGCGTGGGCTGGTGGTTCGCGGCTACGGCAAGACCGGCACCGTCGGCCTGCCGGGCATCGGGTTCGGCGGTGGCTTGAGCGTCGGCTGGATGCGCAAGCGCTTCCGACTCGACCTCATGGGCGGGGGCCAGCTCAATCGCTCCGCCTGGTATCCCGGCAACACGGTGGGCGGCGACTTCAGCCTGTGGCGGGCCGGCGTCCGGGCGTGTCTCAACTTGGGATCGGGTCGGGTCTCCACGCCGATCTGCGGCGGCGTCGATGGTGGCTTGGTCACCGCGACCGGGGTCGGCGTCGACTCGGCGGTGACCGAGCGACAGCCCTGGGCCTCCGGCTTCGGCGACATCGACCTGGTCTGGCACGTGCTGCCCAACGTCGGGCTCGTGACCACCAGCCGCTGGATGGTGCCCTTCGTGCGGCGCCAGTACTACGTGGGCGAGCGCGGCACGCTGGTCACGACGCCGTCCTTCGGGGTCGAGATCGGTCTGGGTGTCGAGCTCATCTTGCCCTGAGTCCCGCCCCTACCGGCAGCGCTCGGGCCCCTGGTCCGAAGAACGAGGATGATCGCAATGAAGCGAAGCACGATGGCGGCCGTGGGCCTGCTGATGGTGACCGGGGGCCTGCCGGCCTGCGGCTTGGTGGGCGTGTGCATCGGCGAGTGCCCGGGCGACACCGACGAACCGACCGACGGCAACGCCAGCCAGGGCACGGGTGACGATCAGGGCACCGGGCCGAGCGGCGGCCTGCCCGACACCGACGACCCTGCGCCGACCGATGGCGAGCCGACCGCAGGCGGACCCACGGCAGGAGGACCGACCGCGAGCGGAGCCAGCATGAGCATGGGCACCGAGTCGTCCACCGACGGCATGAGCGACACGGATGGCTCCGCCACGCAGGGCACGGACGGCTCCGCCACCATGAGCGACTCGATGACCGAGAGCATGGGCTCGATGACGATGACGATGACGATGACGATGACCGTGACGGATACCGACACGGACTCGGACACCGACACCGACGGTGACTCGACCACCGGCTCCACGATGGACGGCGGCTCGGGACCCTAGGAACCGAATGCGAGCGGGCCTCGGAGTCCTGCGCGGCATCCATATTCCGCGAGGACTCCGAAGCCGCCCCTGCGTCCGGCTATAGCTCGTTGTAGCAGGTGCCGATGCAGTAACCGAGGGCACGACGCTGCCCGAAGCAATCGTCCATGCACTGATCGACGGCGGACATCGGCTCGTCGATCGGCTCGGTCGACCCCGTGCCCCCGCCACGGCCCGTGCCGACCACTGCGAGGCGGCCGGAGTCGAGCTCGCGATCGGCATCCGCCGTGTTCAGAGCGACCCACAGGGCATCGTCGTCTTCATTGGCGGCCGAGAGCGAATAGGGGGACGCCGTCTCGGCGAATTGATGATCGTCGATGCACGGCAGCAGGCCGCGCTCTTGCACATTGAGCGTGGACTCCAAGGCCCACTGGTCGTCCGTCTGCATGTCGTCGGTGGACTCGACGAAAGTCAGATACGGCACCCGGGAGACGCGGGGCTCGAACACGAGGCTGGCCATCGCATCATCATCGGTGGCAGCGATGGTGTCTTGTTCGCTGTTCGTATCGATCTGGGCGAAGGGGGTCGGAAGCCATAACGCGAGCGCGGCCAACAGGGAGGAGACAGTATTCATCACGGACCTCGTTCAAGACTGTCGACCACGCACGAGCGTGCGTGGCCGACAGGTGGGGGACTTCACCTCGAAGCACTCACCGACCTCGTCAGAAGAGACGTCGGCCAGTGCACCGGGGCACACCCGCATAGTGATTCGCGACGAAGAAAGTGACCGGCGAAACGGTCCCTGAACGAACAAAAGTATCGTGCGTGTGTGTTTCTTCCCGTTTGTGACAAGCGTGAAGGGATGAACTCACCGTCGCACGAGATCAAAAATCATAGTGCGCATCTGCGCGGCTCCAGGGACCCCGATCACAACGGTGATCACGAGTCATGGGTGTCATCGTGGTGGACTTCGGCCGTTTCTCAATTGGTGCCGTCGCCGGTCATCGGCTCGGGAGGAGGTGGACACATGTCGACTTCACCCGCATCGCGCCACCACAACTGTCCATCGTCTTCGTCGGCCTGGCACACATGGCGACGCATGACGGGGCCACAGTAGTAGCAAGTGGCATCGACCTCGTCGCAGGGCTCGAGCGGGTTGAGGTTGGGTTGATCGGGCGGGCAGCTGTCCGCGTTGTCGCAATCGGCACAGATCGGGGGCCCGCTCGGCGTGGGCTCGGGCTCTTCGACGCAGCTGCCCGCCAGAGACATCAGCAACACCAGGCCGGTCATGGTCCGTCGCATCGCCGCGCATCCTACAACGTCGCCGCGCCCCCTCGAAGCAGGGGGCATGACGTTGCATCCTGCATGCTACGCATCGAGTTGGACTGTGATTGTCCGACGATGAAGCTGCCGCGAATTCAACCCCATCGTTCCTCGCGACGTCACCCCGGCATCGCCTCGAGCCGCGTCGGCGGACGCGTCGTGCCGCAGGTGACCCGCCAACAGCGCGACGACGCACAGGACTACATCAACAGAAACTGTCACGGGCTCTCCAACTGCGCCAACGAGGGATGCGCCGCTGCGAGATCGGCACAGGCCAACGCCAATCGGTGTGTCGCGGAACGCGAGACGGTCATGGACTACTACTCGGAGCGAAATATCGACGACCCGGGAGATCACCCGGGTGCGCGCGACCACGACCAGGCGGTCGCCAACTCGTGTGCACAGCGATTCAACTCGCGCAGTTGTCGGACACACCCCGCCAACCACGGCGTGGGGATCCACTGGAACGACAACCCTCACCGAGACTGCCGGTGTTGCTACCCCCCGATGTCGGGTGCGCCCGCGTACTGCCCCTAAAGCGCCTTTGGGCGTAGAGCGAGGCGATCCGCGCGGTCTCGAACGCGGGCCCGTACGTCGTCCGGCGAGCCAGTGGCCCACGAACGTGATGCAATCCCCGATAGCGAGGACCCTCGCAGCAGTGGGCGCCGATTCACGGTATCGTCCGGGAATGCGCCTTGTTTCTATCCTTGGGGGGTCGTCGTTGCTGGCAGTGTCGGGGTGTTTCTCGCCCGACATGAGCAACATCGACGATGGCACGGGAGACTCGGGTTCCGACACCTCGGCGGGGTCGCAGGTCGGCGACGCCACCGAAGCTGCCGATGAGGCCTCGGGCACGGGCTCCGGTTCGGGGGCGGACTCGGAGTCGGGCAGCGAGTGCCCGGCCGAGCCAGAGTGCGCCATCGGGGACCCATCGACGTGTGAAGAGGGGGTCTCGGTCGCGTGCGTCGAGGATGCCGAGGGGTGTCCGCGAGTGGAGACGACGGACTGCCCCACGGGCGAGTGCGACGGCGACGTGTGTGCGGGAGCCTCGGGAGGCTGTGGCGACGGCGTGGTCGATGACGGAGAGGACTGCGACGACGCCAACCGAGACGCGGGCGATGGGTGCTCCGGTACCTGCACCGTCGAGGATGGTTGGACGTGCATGGGCGAGCCCAGCAACTGCGGCGCCCCCGACCTCACGGTGCGGATCACTGGCGTCGAAGAGGTCGGCAACTCGCTCCAGGTGTCCTATACCGTGCGCAACGTGGGGAGCGGTCCCTCGGGCCCCTATCGCCTCGATTTGTGGCCGCAGCGGCCCGACAACGACTGGAGCGCGCCACCCTCGTTCGGTGAGTCGGGGACGGTGACCTTGGTCGACCAGCCGAGCCTGCTGCCGGGCGAGTCCGACTCGGGGCAGGAGAGCTTCATGGGCATCGCGAACAACGCCACCGGGGCCGCGTTCGCGGTGGTCGACTCGGGGGAGACGATCTTCGAGCTCGACGAGAACAACAACTTCAGCCTCGGCAGCGGCTGGAGCCGCAACGGCGGCGTGAATGCGCGGAGCTTCACGCTGACGGGCGAGCCCGTGACCCTCATGCCGGGTCAGGCGGTCACCTCCAACATCGACATCACCTACAACGAGCTGTCGTTCATCACGTACATCATCGGGGTCAACGCCACGCACCCCGACGTCTCGGGCATCGAGCTGTCGGTCATGTCTCCCAGCTCGGCGAGCCGGGTGCTGGTCGACGGTGGACTGGCGGGAGAGAACCTCCAGAGCACGACCTTCTCCGACTTCGGGGGCGCCGGGCCCATCGTCAGCGGCTTCGCGCCTTACTCCGGGCAGTTCGACGCCGCGGAAGACTGGGTGGGAGGCCCCTCCGCCGACGGTACCTGGCAGCTGCAGATCACCAACAACTCCGACGAGCCGGGGCGGCTCAACGAGTGGAACGTGACGGTGTGGGAAATCTTTCCGCAGTAGCACGTCTGCGCACTCCGTAGAAAAAGAAGAACGCCTCCCCGCTGCGGCCGGGAGGCGTTCTTTTTCGTCTGGCGTGGCGGTTCAGCAGCCCATGTAGCGAGCCTTGTTGCCCCAGTCGTAGTTCGAGTCGCTGCTACCCCAGTTCCAGTTGGTCGAGGCGAACCAGCGGCGGCGCTGGCTGGAGCTGCCCGGGTACCAGGTCCACGTGGCGGCGCGCCATTGGTCCTCGCACCACGTGCCCAGGTAGTCCGTGCTCTCGCAGAAGTAGGTGTCCCAGACGATGGTCCAGGTGCCCGTGTTGCCGCACGACGAGTTCTGGGTGATGTAGTCCACCGAGCCCCACTGGAAGCCCTGCTGCTGGCAGTGGAAGGTGCGGTAGCGGTTCGTGCCGCTCTTGGCGTAGCTCACCTCGTTGGTGGTGCCGTAGACACACGAGCCGCTGTTGTAGATCCCGCCTTGGCCGCAGTAGTTGCTGCCCCAAGAGTTCGAGCAGTTCACCCACTCGGTGGGATCGTTCACGGCCGCGAGGTCGTTGATCTCGTCCATGATCCAGCCGCGCGTCACCGCCTGGACTTGCTCGGTCGCCAGCGCCCCCTCGCGGGCGACCAGGTGAGCCTGCTGAGCGATCAACCCCGCGGGCACTTCGACACCCTCATGGGTCAGACCCCAGAACAGCTCGAGCGGCGTGAGGTCGACATACTCGGGCTTGGCCACCAGCACCGCCGCCGAGGGTCCGCCCTCGAGCACACCGACGCTCTCGTCGTCGTAGGTATAGAAGCGGACCGCGTTACCGCTCGGCAGCGGAATCTCGACCTCCGGGGTGTCCTCGACCACGCAGGTGCGGTCGCGTACGCACTCCGGTACGTCCTCGGCGGTGAAGTCGTCGGCGCCCGCGGGCAATGCCACTGGCGGCTCGTCTACGTCGACGGGTTCGGTGAGCTCGCTGCGCTGCGCATCATCGAAGCTCTCGAGCTCCTCCACATCGCAACCGGCAGACAACGACAACAGTGCCGCCGTTGCTCCGCATAGACCCGTCACCCTGACCCAATGATTGATGTCTTTACCGTGTCCCAACGTGTCGAACGTATAGGAGCACTTGCAGGGCAGCAAACGCGCGGATTGGCCCGTAGACTCCGTTCCGCGAGCCGCAACGGCAGTCGGAGAAGATCTCCACTCTCAGGGAATCTCTGATCGAGACACTCGATGACAGTGACAGTTTCGATTCGTTGGTCGGACGGCTTACCGACGCGACATCAATGTGCGGTTCGACTGAAGACGCGCAGCAAAGTGGCAGAAAAGGGCGTCGAACGAGGTGCTCGGTTGGTTCGACTTTTCTCGGCCGCATGCGGTGGGCGTGCTCACGGCCACCTGCACTAAAAACGCAGCCCCGCGGCGAAGCCCGGCCACCATCGCACCCGGACTCCGCTGTCGACGTACGCTTGCGAGCCCCAGCCGTAGCCGGGTCGAGCGACGGCGGACGAAGTCGAGTCGACGAGCACGTTGAAGGTCGGGCCGCCCCAGATGGCAAAGCGCGGTCGTGGTTGCCACGAGACCATGGCGCGGGCCTTGGCCAGGCTGCCCACGGGCGGGGCCGCGCGCAGGCCCGAGGTCACCACCCAGGCCGAGAGGTCGCCGTCGATCGAAAACTGCTTGCTGACGGGGATGTGACCGCCGTAGCCCATGCCAGCCATCAGCGCGGTGCCGGGCCGCCGCGTGCCCGCTTCGACGTTGGTGCTCGGCGTCTGTCCGCGGCCCCAGGGATGGAGGCCTCCGGCGAAGAATGCATAGGTGTAGTTGGCGGGCAGGCGAATGCCGACGTTGATGGCCGCGGTGTCGCTGGTCCACACTTCCGGGTGCACGCCGCCCTTTTTGGTCACGGGCAGCAGCGCGAACGAGGCATCGGCCTCCCCCGCGTAGTTGATGAGCCCGAACTGCACGCCGCGAATCTGCCCGCGACTGAGGTTGAGCAGGCCGAACTGGGCGCCGCGGGCCTGGTGCACGTGGTTGATGGTGCCGGTCTGGATCCCGCGCAGGTCGTGGGCGTGGTTGTAGAACTGGGCGGCCTGGATCCCGCGGTGTTCGCCGTGCGTGAGGTTGGCGCCCAGGGCCCACGTGATGCCCTGCGCATCCTCGTCCACGATGGTCGCTCCCATGGCGACCGCCGCTCCCTCGAGGCGATCGACGCGTGACCACAGCAGCGATGCGCTGAGGGTGTTGCGGATCTTGCCGCCGCGGCGATTCGCTCCGTTGACGCTCAGCGAAGGCGTGACACCGATGTTGATCGGGACGTTCACGTACTCCGGCGTGGCCGGGGGGGCGGCGGTGGCCGACGGCGTGGGGGTCGGGATGATCGCGGTACGCGGGGGGGTGGATGTCTCGGTCGGCGTCGGGGCAGGCGTCGCTGCACTCTCGGCCGACGCTGCCGTGGTCGCATCCGAGCCGGGAGCGGGGGCTGTCGCCGCGGCGGGGACCGGAGCGGCCGCGGGAGCGGGGGTGGACGCTGGTGCTGCGGTGGCCGCGGGTGCTGGCGCAGGCGCGGGAGCGGGCGCAACGCCGTCAGAACCGGGGGCAGGGGCAGCCAGCGCGGTCACGGGAGCGAGCATGCCCGCGGCGAGCAGGAGCGAGGGGAGAGGACGGACGAACGCCATGGTCACCGGTCGAACACCGACGACGCCGCTGGGTGTCACCGTGCATTCGACGCAAAACGACCACCGCCTGCTCGGGTGATCCGCGGCCCCCGCTGGGGGACCTCCACCACCATGGGGGACAACAAATCGCTAACGCGGGGGTCTCGGCCCACGCTCATCGCCGTTCGAACCGCCTGCTCGAGGATCGCGGGTCCCACGTGGACTCCGCCGGGCTACGCGGTGATGCGCCGCGCTCCGAGCCCGGTCGGGCCGATCCCGGCGATCAGCTCGGAGTTTCAAACAACACTTCCACCTCCGAGCCTTTATCCACGGGCCCGGGGGGGTGGCTTTGCATCACGGCGATTCCGGTCCCGCGCGGCTTCAGAGTTAGTTCCAACCGCTCCGCGACGTCCAGTGCCTCGACGAGGGTGAGCCCGGTGAGGTCGGGAAGCCCGGCGGTGACGCTGGGGCGGCGCTGCCCGGGGAGCCGCGGCTCGATGTCGGCGGTGGGGGTGAAGCCTTCGACGAGCTTGCTGTTGTCGGCCATGAGCCGGATGGGGTCCAGCGCGGGGCGGGTGCCGTCCTGCCGCTCGACGCCCAGGTGGGTCATGATGCGCGCGCCCAGCCGCGAGAAGGTGGGCGCGGCGACCTCGTTGCCGTAGTGCCCGCCCTGGGGGCTGTCGACGGAGACGAGGATGACCACTCGCGGGTCTCCAGAGGGCACGGCACCCACGAACGAGGCGAAGTAGTCGTGCTCGGCGTAGCCGCCCGACTCGCGGTTGGCCTTCTGGGCGGTGGAGGTCTTGCCCGCCACCTGGTAGCCATCGATGGCCGCGTTGCGACCGGTGCCCTTGCGGGTGTGAACCACGCTCTCGAGCATCTCGATGACGGTGCGGGCGGTGGAGCGTCGGACCACGCGCTCGGGCTCGGAGCGGGGCATGTCGATGGGCTCACCGCTGGCGTCGATCACCTGTCGCACGATGGTGGGCGGGTGGTAGACGCCGCCGTTGGCGAGCACGGAGAAGGCCGCGGCCACCTGCAGCGGGCTGGCGGTCATGCCCTGGCCGAACGAGATGTTCGCGCCCTTGATGTCCGACCACTCTTCCCAGGGCAGCAAGATGCCCTTGGTGGCGCCGGGCAGCTCGATCTCCGGGCGCTGCCCGAAGTGAAAGCGGCGCGCCCACTTGTACATGTTCTCCTTGCGGAGGGTCTCGTAGATCTTGGTGGTGCAGATGTTCGACGATACGGCGAGGATCTCGGTGACGCTGAGCCATTCCGAGCGCTTGGTGTCCTTGATCGCGTGCTCGTCGGTGTACTGCCACTTGCCGTTCTCGCAGAAGAAGCTCTGGTCCTTGCGGATGGTGCCCTGCTCGAGCGCGGCGGCCACGGTGATCGCCTTCATCGTCGAGCCGGGCTCGAAGTCGGCCTGCACCGCCTGGTTGACGGTCTGCGAGAGCGTGTCGATGCCGTGGTTGGGATCGAAGGTGGGGCGGCTGGTGACGGCGAGGACCTCGCCCGTGGCCGGGTTCATCACCACGATGGAGGCGCTGACCGGGGTCCAGTTCTCGACCAGGGTGTTGATCTCCTCCTCGGCCATGGCCTGGATGGCGGAGTCGATGGTGAGCACCACGGTGTTGCCCCGCGACACGCCCGGATCGGGGAAGCCCTCGATGAGCAGCTTCTTGCCGCGGGCGAAGTAGGCGGGGCTCATGGCGTCGCGCCCCCGCAGGAACTGGTCGAGGCCGTACTCGATGCCGAGGTTGCCCTTGCCCTGGGCGTCGACGCGGCCGAGCACGTGCGATGCGAGCAGCTTGCGCGGGTAGACCCGCACGGGCACGGGCTCGAGGCTCACGCCCGGCAGCTGCTTGTCTCGCAGCGCCTGGCTCTGGGCGTCGTCGAGCACCATCCGCAGGCGCCGGTAGGCCTTGTCGCGGTGCAGCTCCTTTTGCAGGTACTCGACGTCCTCGTCCGGGAACAGCTCGAGCATGGCCGCGATGATCTCGTCTTCGTGACCCTGGGCGGTGATGAGCCGCGGGTTGAGCACGACCTTGTGCACGCGGTCGGTGACCGCCAGCGAGATGTAGCTGCGGTCGACGATGTCGCCGCGGCTGGCCTTGACCTTGTAGCTGCGCAGCTGCTGGCGGTTGCCTTGCTCCGCGTACTCGTCGTGGTGGGTCACGGCGACCGCCCACGAGCGCAGGCCCAGGCCGAACAAGCCCAGCATGAGGGCGCCCGCCACCAGCCAGCCGCGACGATGCACGGCCCGCAGATCGCTGGCCATCGGCCGCATCATGAGTTCTTGGGAGCGTCGCAGGAGGTTCATGGCTGGGTCTCCTCGAGGAGGCGAATGGGCTGCACGAGGTCGGGAGACATCGGCACCATCTGGAGTCGGTTGCGGGCGACCTCACCGATATGGTTGGGGTGTCGCAGGTAGGCGCGCTCGGCCGCGAGTCGACGGCGCTCGTCGAGCAGCCGCGCCTGTTCGGAGGTGAGCTCGGTGATCTCGGCGCCCATCTCGAGCACCCGCGTGGTTGCGTGCACCCGAGCGATGCCGATGGCGGCGAAGACGGCCACGATCACCGTGAGCAGCAACGAGGTGCCGGCCGGGGCCCGCCGACGGTCGCGAAGCGTGGGCGCAGCGCTGGCGGCCGGTTGATCGGAGGAGCGCTGCCAGCCGTGCGGGCGTGCCTCGGCTTTTTGTTGTCGGCGCCGCCGCACGGGCGCGTCGGGCTCTTGGTTGGCAGGAGGCATGGACGAGGAGGGGTTCATGGGGCGCAGCGCTCCAGCACGCGGAGGCGGGCGCTTCGCGCCCGCGGGTTGGCTTCGGTCTCCTGGGAGCTCGGTCGGACCCCGCCGCTGAACTCGGCTGGAATCGCGAACCGAGCCTGCGGCAGCTCGTCGGCGGTCAAGGGAAGGTGAGGCGGGGGCTGGGGCGGGCGGCTGAGCGCTCGCCACCGTCGCTTGACCCGTCGGTCCTCGAGAGAGTGAAAGGTGATCACGGCCACGCGCCCCCCGACCTCGAGGCACGAAGGGGCGTCTTCCAAGAAGCGATCGAGCTGGCCGAGCTCGTCGTTGACCTCGATGCGCAGCGCCTGGAACGCCCGGGTCGCGGGATGGATGCGCACGCCGAGCTTGCGACGCTCGCGATGGCTGGTGGCCTCGGTGACCGCCTTGGCCAGCTCGCGGGTGGTGGTGGGTCGAGCCTCGAGGATCGCGGCGGCGATGCGGCGAGGCTCGGGCTGCTCCCCGAACTCGCGCAAAATTCGCGTGAGCTGCTCGAGGTCGCAGCTGGCGATGAGCTCGGCCGCACTCTGGCCCCGCGTGGGGTCCATGCGCATGTCCAGGGGTCCGTCGCCGCGAAACGAGAACCCGCGCTCGGCCTGATCGAGCTGCATCGACGACACGCCGAGGTCGGCCACGATCCCCGTGACGCGCTCGAGCCCCAGCTCGGCCAGGGATTCCAGGAGGGTGGCGAACCCCGCATGCACGAAGTGAAGCGGGCACGCAGCGCCCTGCAGCCGCGCCCGGGCCTGCGCCAACGCGTGAGGATCCCGGTCGAAGAGGATGGCCTGCGTCGGCGTCGTGGCTTCGAGCAGCGCCTTGGTGTGGCCGCCCAGGCCCGCCGTGGCGTCCACGAGCACGCGTGCGGGCGCCTGGCCCCCCAAGCAGGGTCCGAGGGCGGCGCAGACCTCGTCCGCCAGCACCGAAATGTGAGCTACGCCAGACTCGCTCATGGCCGCCGAACCGCCACGTGCCCATTTTTCGGCGTGCGGGTCAAATTTTTGGAGGCCGCGGAGGGGGGGATTTCTTCTTGGATCCCGAGCGTTTAGGTGATCGATGGTTGACCGCGCGCGGGCGACCCAGTAGCGTGCGCCCGGATTTCGCCGGCCCCTTCGGAGCGGACGAGTGTGCAGCGAAGGGGCTGCCCGCGTTTCCCGAGGCTCGGCGACCCCAGCCGGACCTCCACATCAAGATGATTCCGCCCCGCAGCAGGAACTATCGCCAGCTTCACGAAGCCTCTGAATTGCTTTGGGAGAAGCTCGGCATGCTGTCTCCTCGGCAACGTCAGAGTTTCGACGAGCGCTTCCTTATGTCGTGGGTCTATCACGACTTCGCGCTCGAGGGCTCGGTGCTCCACGTGGCCGAGATCAAGGCGGCCACCGATGACGAGATCATCAGCGCGCCCAGCCTGATCCCCGCGTACAACCACATCGTGGCCGTGCGCGATGGCATTCGCTACGTGCTCGACTCCCGGGGCAAGCGGCTGACCCTGAACCTCGACTGGCTCAAGAAGCTGCACCAGCTGCTGCTGCCCGCCGATAAGAAGGATCAGGTCCAGTACCGCAAGGACAACCCGATCCACCGCATGTACTTCCACGACCTCGCCCCCGCGGACAAGATCAGCTACCGCATGCGCAAGCTGACCGATTGGTTCCGCACAGAGGAGTGCAAGCGGGCCCACCCGCTGGAGCTGGCGGTCGAGGTGCACCGCGAGGTCATTCGCATCTTCCCGTGGCCCGAGATCAGCGGGCGCGTCGCCCGCCTCGCCATGAACCATATCCTGTGCAACGAAGGCTACTGGCCGGCCACGATCCACGCGATCGATCGCCAGCGGTACTACGATGTGTTGCGCCTAGACCAAGATCAGCTACTTAACCTCGTCGTAAGCAGCGTCGAACAAGGCGTCCAGTCCTCGAACAAGCTGTACCAGGACATCGTCGACGCGACCCGGGCTTCTCGTTAGCGAGCGTCCCTCATGCGCATCCCACCCTTCAACGCGGCCCTCCAACTCGTTCCTCGACGGTTGCCTTCCGTATCGGTGCTCGCTCGGGCCAAGCTGCCCACCAAACACGGCGATTTCGAGATCGTCGCGTTCGAGACCGAAGATGGCCATCGCCTCGACGATATCGCGGTGGTGAAGGGCAACGTGAAGGAAGCGATGGAGGTCCCGGTGCGCGTGCACTCGGAGTGCCTCACCGGGGACGTGCTGGGCTCTGTTCGCTGCGATTGCGGCGAGCAGCTCGAGGAGGCGCTCAAGCGCATCGCCCACGCCGAGCACGGCATCATCCTCTACATGCGCCAAGAGGGGCGGGGCATCGGCATCGCGAACAAGGTGCGGGCCTACGCGCTCCAAGACGGAGGGCTCGATACCGTCGATGCCAACCGTCACCTCGGCTTCGACGACGACCTCCGTCGCTACGACGTCGCCGCGGCCATGCTCTCCTCGCTCGAGGTCGGCTCCATCGAGCTGCACACGAACAACCCCAACAAGGTCGAGGGGCTCCGCGAGGCGGGGATCGAGGTCACCGTCCGGGTGCCGCTGCAGATTGCCGCCCGCGAGCAGAACCGGCACTACCTCGCCACCAAGCGCGAGCGCTCGGGCCACCTGCTCGACCTCGACGACGAATCCTGAGGGCCGAGCCCCTTCGAAACGAAGGACGCCTCGCTCGAGCATGGCTCGGAGCAAGGCGTCCTCTTCGTTGGTGCGTACGAGGTTTTAGTACCGGCCGCGATCGCGTCCGCCACCGCCGTAGCCACCACCTCGGCCGCCGCGATCGCGACCGCCGAAGCCACCGCCACCGCCACCGCCGCCCCGCGGGCGTCGCTCCTCGGCCTCGTTGACGCGGAGGTCACGGCCGTCGAGGTTGGCGCCGTTCATGCCTTCGACGGCCGCCTGAGCGGCTTGCTCGGTGTCGAGGGTCACGAAGCCGAAGCCACGCGAACGACCGGTCTCACGATCGGTGATGATCTTGGTGTCGGAAACCACTCCATAGTTCTCGAAGGCGCCGCGGAGGCTTTCTTCGGTCGTGTTGAAGGAGAGGTTGCCCACGAAGAGTCGGTTCTTCATTCTGTCTCGTCTCGCATTCGGCCCCGAGCCACCCCCGAAGGCGTGGTGCTCGTCATCGCTCGATCGAAGGGGCCGTGAGCCTCGACCGAGCCAGGGTGCAGCGGGTTCGCTGCTCGGAATCGTCGCCAGGGATCGGTACGGGCTTCGGTCTCGGACCGGGCCGTGACCGAGGGGGTCGTCACGACGTTCCGGGGGCTACGGGGCTATCCCGTGGTCGGAATCCTGTCAATCCGAGGCGGTGCAGGTGGCTCGACTCGGGCCGACTCGATCGCACGGTGGTTGCCGCAGCAGTAAGCGCGGTGACCTCGGGGCTCGATGGCGAAACGTGTTCACGGTCGAGCGCAGCTCCGGGCGTCGCTCCAGCGACGGGCCAACCGGTCGACGGCTATCGTCAGCACGATCATGGCCAGAGCTTGCAGCGTGGCCTCACCGAGGCGCCAGTAGGTCACGCTCGAGTGGAAGGCGTCGCCCAGGCCACCCGCCCCCACGATCCCCACGATGAGCCCCGCGCGGAGGTTGGACTCGGCTTGGAGCGAGACGTGGGTCCGCAGGGTCGGAGCGATTTCTGGCGCCACGCCCCACACGAAGTCCGCCCGGGGGGTGCCGAGTCGGCGGGGCTCGAGGCGAGCGGCCGGTACGGTGTGCACCGCTTCGACGAATAGGCGTGACAGCAGGCCGAACGAGTGCACGGTGATGGCCGCGATCGCAGCCAGCGGTCCCACGTGCAAGGCCACGCCGAACAGCAGCAGCCATACGACGTCGGGAATCGCCCGGGCGAGCAAGGCAGCCGCATCGGTGGCGACGCGGGCGCTCGTATTCAGGGCGCGCGGGAGAGCGCCGCGGGGCGAGACGTGGCGAGGCACGAGCCACAGCCCGAACAGACTCGTGAGCGCGGCGATACCCGTGGCCAGGTAGGCCGTGCTCAGCGGCACTGCGGCGTCGCGGGCCAGCGCGGTGAGGGTGGCCAGGTCCAGGCTCACGGACGAAGCGTTTCCGGCGGTGGCGCGCAGGAACGCGGTGTCCAGGCGCAGCAGCTCGTCCCACGCGGTCTGGGTCGCGGAGGCCAGGGGCAGGGCGGTGAGCAGCAAGCCCGAACCGATCAGCATGGGCATGCGGAAGCGCTGCGGTCGGGGGCGGGTCGGCGAGGCCTTGGCGATGTGCTTGGAGACGAGGTCGGAGAGGGCGGTCAGCCCGAGCAGGAACAGCAGCAGCGTGGTCACCCGATCGTAGCGACCGAAGCCGAGCTCCTCGAACAGCGCTGCGCCCAGGCCTCCGCCACCCACGATGCCGATCACCGACGCGTTGCGCATGCTGCATTCGAGGCGAAGCAGCGTATACGAGAGCATGGGGCCGGCCGCCGCGGGGACGTGGCCCCACAGCGCGACGGTGAGCCGCGAGCTCCCCGTCAGCTCGACCGCCCGCGTGCGACGAAGCGGGGTCGAGTCGAGCAGCTGGCTGTAGATCTTGCCGAGCAGGCCCGTCACGCTGATGGCGATGGCCAGGGCTCCGGTGACCGGCCCTGCGCCGATGAACACGAGCACCACCAGCGCCCAGGCGAAGTCGGGCACGGCTCGCAGCCCATCGAGGATCAACCGGACGAGCTCGACTCGGGCGTGACGCCAGCGGCGGGGAGGACGACCGGGCACGTGGGCGATGCGATGGCTGGCTCCGAGGGCGAGCACGAAGCCCGCCGCTGCACCCAAGGCCGTGCCCCAGGTGGCCACGGCGACCGTCTGGATCGTCAGCTCCAGCCCTTGGGTGAGCGCCTCGGTGCTCAGGTCGGGACTCGACAGGGCGGCGATCAGGGGGCGAGCCCGTGCCCACGCGCCGTCGAGCCGAGCCGGGCCTAGGCCCGCGCCCGAGCCGAGCCAGGCCAACGCCGTGGCCACGAGGACGACGACCCCGGTGACCCAAGGCAGCCGAGGCCGCGATGTCGGGGTGCTCATGCGGCGTAGATCTCGGCGAGCCGCGCGTCGTCGACCTCGGCCGGGCTCGAGTCGAAGGTCACCTGCCCCGCGCGCAGGCCCACGATGCGATCGAAGTGCTCGTCGAGGAGCTCGACGTCGTGCAGCGTCACCACCAGGGTCGCGTCGTGCTCGCGGACCAAGGCGATGAGCATGGTGAGCAGCTCGCGGCGCAGCCGAGGGTCGAGCCCCGCGGCGGGTTCATCGGCGAGCCACAGCTTCGGGGCCTGCACCACCAGCCGCGCCAGCGCGACCCGTTGTTGCTCTCCGCCGGACAGCTGCGTGGGCCAGTCCCACAGCCGCGAGCCCAGCTCGACGCGCTGCAGGGCGTCGTGGGCCAGGGCGATCTCGGCACGACGCGGCCACACTCGCGCCAGCAGGCTACGCACCGTGGACCAGTGCCCTAGTCGTCCCATGATCACGTTGTGAAAGACGCGGAGGCCCTCGACGAGGTTGTCGCGCTGCATCATCAGGCCGACGTCTCGACGGAGGCGACGGCGGGCGGCCCCCGAGGAGGCCATGGGATCGTCGCCGAGAACCTCCACCTCGCCTCGGGTCGGCTCCTGCAGGCCGGCCAAGACGCGCAGCAGGGTGGTCTTGCCCGAGCCCGAGGCTCCGATCAGCGCGACCACCTGACCGCGGGGGATCTCGAGTCGGACGTCGTGGAGCCCGCGGCCTTCGGCGAAGCTCACCGAGACGGCGTCCAGCGAGCAGGCGCTCATCCGATGTGGCTTTCGTCCATCGCTCGGACGACGCTGCGGATCTGATCCCAGCGCGAGGCTTCGGCGGCCACGAAGGCCTGGGCCGAGAACGCGGTGAGGACTTCGAGATGCGTCGGGTCTTCGGGATCGAGGTCGACCAACGCCGTGCGCAGCGCCTCGACCGTCTTCTTGTCGAGCCCGCCGTGGGCGACGAAGCAGTAGTCGACGTACTCGGGCGTCACGTACACGACGGGCGCGGCCTGGCGCGTGGCTTCGTCCGCCGACTCCCAGGCGGCGTAGTTGACCACGCCGAAATCCGTGGCCGAGCTGGCCACCGCGCTGAGCGTGGCCGAGTGCCCGCCCTTGAGCTGGTAGCCGGGTGGTCCGCGGAAGCTCGACTCGGGAGACAGGCCCACCGCCTCGGACTCGAGGAACCATCGCGGCATGATGTGCCCCGAGGTCGAGCTCTTGGCGCCGAAGGTGAAGCTGCCCTGGGCCAGCGTGGGGCCGAGGGCGGCGAGGGCCTCGAGCGGCTGGGGGCTGCGATCGGCTCGGGCCGAGAGCGTGCCGCGATCGACCCAGCTGCGGTTGGCCACGAAGTAGCTCTTGAAGCGCAGATCGACTTCGCGCGCGGCCACGAAGTGAACCCCGGCCGGCGTGCGGTCTTCGGCCTGGACGGCCGTGACTCCGCCCAGCCATGCCGCGTCGATCTTGGAGGAGGCCAGGGCGGTCACGGCCGCGGTGTAGTCGGGCACATGCACGTACTCGACCGGGCGCTGCAGCGCCTTGCCGAGGTACTCGGCCACCGCCTGGTAGCGCCGCGACAGCTCCTCTTTGTCGGCATCGGGAATGCCGCTGAAGCGGAAGGGCCGGGGGCCTTCGCGTCCGCAGGCGCCCGAAGCCCACGCCAGCACGCTGGCCGAGGCGGCACCGATGAAGGCTCGCCGCGAAGGCTCGAGGGCGTGGGAGGGCGGCTCGGGTCGCTCGGTCATGCGCGGCTCGGAGTGTACACGGGCGGGCTTCGTACGCACGCATCAGCTCCGTCGATGTGAAGACCCCCATGCATCGACAACGTCGCTGGCCCAGGCGGTGCGACGAGCGGCGCATCGGACATTTCGATACGAGCGTGCACGGCCATCGACGGGGTCGTTGAGCGTTGCGCACGAGCTTGAGCGGATGATCGACTTCGCGCTATCAGTCGCCGCGCTTCCTGATGAACAACCAATCTTTCGTACGACGGGCCGCGGTGTCGATGACGCTCGCTGCGGCGATCCTGGCCCCTTCGCCCGCGCTGGCCGAGGACTGCACCGAGCTGCCCAACCCGGTGTTCTTCCCCGCCACCACCCTGCTCGAGTCCCTGCTGGCCGAGGTGGGGCCCATTCTCGCCGACGAGGCGCGGAGTGACGATCAGATGACGATCGTCCACTTCCCGCTGTCGTCGTGCATCTCGTACGACATCGGTCGCGAGCAGATGCCGCTGACGGGCAGCGCGGTCTACTACCTGCCCGACGGCACCCAGGCCACCTGCGACATGCCGGAGAACAGCGACATTCGCTCGGACCTGACGGCCATGGACGTGGGCGGCGTGACCTGCCTGGGCGGCGAGACTCCCCCCGCCGAGCTGGTCGAGTACCCCAGCCACGTGGAGACGCTGGGCTTCGTGGTGCCCCGCGGCTCGAGCCAGACGGCGATCACCGCGACCGAGGCCTACTACCTCATGAGCTTCGCGGGCGAGCCCGGCTTCGAGGTCGCCCCGTGGACCGACCCCAACTTCATCCTGGTGCGGAACCCGGGCTCGAGCACGCAGCTCACCATCGGGGCCAACATCGGCCTGCCGGGCACCATGTGGAACGGCTCGCTGCGCGGGCACCAGGGCTCGGGCGACGTGCGCGATGCGGTGATCGCCGAGAACGCGACCGGCAACGCCGAGAGCGTCATCGGGATCCTCAACAGCAGCAAGTGGGAGGCCGCGCTCAACGACATGAAGGTCCTGGCGTTCCAGCCCTTCAACAACTGCTTCGGAGCGATCTTCCCCGACTCGACCTCCACCTCGCGGGACAAGCGAAACGTGCGGGACGGTCACTATCCGCTGTGGACCAACCTTCGCTACATCGTGCGGACCGACGGGGCGGGCACGCCCGTCTCCGCCAACGGTGAGGACGCGGCCGCCCGGGCGCAGCGCTTCGTCGACCTGATGACCGGCGTGCAGAGCATCGAGCCCCTGAACCTCCCCGAGGCGGTCATCGGGACCGGCAACATCCCCGCCTGCGCCATGCACGTGGCCCGCGAGGTCGACGGCGGCCCGATCGCCTCGTTCGAGCACCCCGCGCCCTGCGACTGCTTCTTTGCCGAGAGCAACGGCATCGACAGTGGCTGTGCCACCTGCACTACCGACGACGAGTGTGGCGAGGGATCGTGCCGCCTCGGTTACTGCGAAGCCCGCTGAGAGGAAAGTCGAACCATGAACATGAACGTGATGATGAAATTGTCGGCGGTGCTCGTGCTGGTCTCGGCGCTCGGCCTCGGGGTCTCCTGCACCGAGGACTCGGGCGACGACGCCACCGGGATGGACGACGAGGGCGGCGAGGACTTCATGTGCGATCCGGTCGGAGCCAACGCCGAGATGGGCGCGCTGCTCAATGCGCCCGTGGCCGATGACGTCGAGGTGATCGTCAAGCAGGCGCAGCACCCGGGGAACCCGGGCCCGCTCGACTTGCCGTAATCGAGAGGTTGGATGATGGGGCCGTGCACGAGCTTGGGCTTGGCCTTGGTCGTGCTCGGCCTCGCGCCCGATGGGGCGCCGATCGAACTCGATGAGGTCGAGGCGGTCGGAGAGATTGAGCTCGACGAGGTCGAGGCGGTCGAACCCGCCGCAGAGATCGAACTCGACGAGGTCGAGACGGCGGAGCCGCCCGGGGACGTCGATGACGTGGCGCCCGTCGAGGTGGCCGGGTCTGTCGAGGAGGTCGACGACTCGGCGAGTTCGGGCGACCCCGAACCGTCGGGTGACAGCGCCACACCGACCTCCAGCGATTCCCCGTCGGCTCTCGAGCGCTTGAAGACGCTGACGAAGCACGTCCGTCCGGGTGGCTTCATTCAAGTCGATTTCCTCCACCGCCAGATCTCGGAGGACGAGCTCTCCGATGGCACCCGCGAGCCGCTGAACGAGACCGGCTTCAGCCTCCGCAACGCTCGCTTCGGTTTCGATGCCGACTGGCGCTACGTCGGCACCACCGCGTACGTCGATCTGTTCTCCGACGGAGGCTGGGTCCGCCCGGCGACCGTCGACCTGCACGTCCAGCTCCCGGGCAAGGAGGGCGCGCCGCCGCTCGTGCAGCTGCGCGCGGGCCTGCTGCGGGTGCCCTTCGGCTTCGAGAACGACAACCAAAACGACGCCCAGCGCTTCTTCGGCGAGCGCACCCTGGTCTCGCACGCCTACATGCCCGGGCTCTTCGACGTCGGCGCGTCGTTGTCGGGGCAGCTGTGGGCGTTGCGGTGGATCGTGGGCGTGTACAACGGGCAGCCGGTGGGGGCGCCTGGCTTCGGCTACCGCGATCCCAACGCGGCCAAGGACTTCGCGGGCCGACTGCAGCTGCGAGGCGATGCGTTCCGCTGGCTCGACGCAGCGATCGGCCTGTCCGGGCTGTGGGGCAAGGGCTTTTCGGCCGGCACCCCCGCGACCAAGGATTCCTTCGACTGGGTCGATCTCAACGAGGACGGCCGCGTGACGCTGGCCGAGATCATCCCGGTGACCGGCTCCGCGGGGCGGCCCTCGGAGAACTTCTCCCGCTGGGGGCTGGGCGCCGACGTACAGCTGCGCAGCCAGATCCCCCGCATCGGTCAGCTCATGCTCTACGCCGAGGTCGCCGCGGGTCACAATCTCGACCGCGGCGTGGCCATTGCCGACCCCGTGCTCCTGCGTCGGGACCAGCGGGGCATCGGCGGCTACGTGGGGCTCACCCAGCAGCTCACGCGACACGCCACGATCGGGGTTCGGTACGACGAATATCTGCCCGATCTCGACACCCTGGAGCCCTACGAAGGCACGGTGGTGATCACCCGGCGACGGTTTCAGACGGTCACGGCCGGCGTGGCGGCGCACCTTCAGCAAGGGGAGGCCATGGCGACCCGGCTGCTGCTCGAGTACGCCCACCAGCGCAATTCCCTGGGTCGCGATGCCGCCGGGCGACCGGCTCAGCTCGACAACGACACGCTGCGCGTACGGGCCGAGGTGGTGTTCTGATGGTGGGGTGGTCCCAGTGGGCGACCACGGGTTTGGCCGTGTTCGTGCTCGGGTCGCTCGGGGGATGCGAGCCCGCGCCCTCTCTCTTCGGCCCGGGGCTCGATCTCCAGGTTCGCGTCGCGGGGGCGCAGCTTCAGCAGGGCCCGCTCGCGCCCGACCAAGGCGGACCCACGGTGAGCCAGGTGCTGCGCCCGCAGCCCACCGTGCACCGCGGGGAGGCGGCGGTCGAGCTGGACGGCCGTCTCGGAGCGGGGGGCGTGGCGCTGCACATGCAAGCCGTCGGCGACGACGACCACTGGATCGCCGCACCCAAGGGCTTCGATTTCGTCATCGCCGATGAGCTGCTGTGGGACGCGCAGCTCGAGTTCTCCCACGCCATCATCCGCGATCGCATCAGGCTGCGGTTGCAGGCGACCGACGCGAGCGGCCGGGCGGGCCCGGTGCGGGAGGTCGAGTTCGGCGTATCGCCCGAGGTGCCGCCGTCGGCTCAGCTGGTCTCGCTGGGTTGGGATGGCCCCGTGGACCTCGATCTGCACGTCGAGCTGCCCGACGGCACCATCGTGGGGGCCAAGAATACGAGCAGCTACGAGCCGCCCGCGGGCCAGGCCCCCGATCCCGACGCGTGGATGGAAGGGGCCTACCACGACTTCGATTCGAACCAGCAGTGTCGCCTCGACCTGCGCAATCGAGAAAATGTGGTGTGGCCCATGCCGCCCGCGCCCGGGACCTACCGGGTCTATGCCCAGCTCTTTTCGCCCTGTGATCGAGCCGCGGTGAACTTCCAGGCGATGGTGCAGCAGGCCGACGAGGTGCTCGACGTGGTGGGCGGCACGCTGCATGCCTTCGACTCGCGTGTGCATCCCCGAGACGACGAGGCGCCCGGCCTGCTGGTGCTCGAGTTCGAGGTCGAGTGAGGTTCGCGCTGCTACTGGCCTCGGTGGGGGCGCATGTGCTGGTGGTCGCGGTTTCGCCTCGCGGGCAGCCGCATGCCGACGATAACGACGAGCGCGAGGCCGAGCTGCGACCGGTGGAATTGCTCGACGCGTTACCGCCGACGATGGCGGTCGAGCCGGAGCCCGAACTCGAACCCGAGCCCGAACTCGTCCCCGAGCCGGAGCCCGCTCCCGAGCCCATCGCCGAGCCGCCGCCCGAGCCCGCCGCACCGCCTCCGAGTCCACCGCGCCCGCCTCTTCGCGCCCGACCCACGCCCCCCAAACCGGCGGCGGCTCCGGCCGAAGCCTCCGGTTCGGTGCCGGTCGCCGATGCCGAGTCCGCGAGCCCGGCCGAGCCTGCGGCGCCGCCCGAGCCCCGGGCCCTCGATCTCACCCTGTCCAACGACGGCGAGGGCCAAGGAGGCACGGGTCGTGGTCGAGGGCGCCGCCCCGCTCCCGCCTCGACCCCGGCGACCCCGCGCTGCCGAGAGCCTCGCAGTAAGCCGCGGCCCCGCACCAAGAAACCGGTCAAGTACACCCGCGAAGCCCGAGCCGCCGGCCTCGAAGGCCGACTCATCTTGCGCGCGTCCGTCGATCGCCGCGGGACGGTGACCGGAGTCGAGGTCGTGCAGTCGGTGGGCCCGTTGGTCGACGAGCCGGGCGTCGCGGCCATGAAGCAGTGGACCTTCGAGCCGGCGACCGCCTGCGGAGATGCAGTCGCCAGCCACTACACCATCGCTCGCGACTTCGCGCTGGGGGACTGAGGCGTGTCGTCGTTGCTCGCGGCCTGGATCGTGACCCGAGCGCTCGCGCCCACCGTGGTCGAGGAGCCCGCCCCGGCGGAGCCCGTGGTGGCCGAGCCCGTGGTGGTCGAGCCCCTGGCTGCGGCACCCGAGCCGTTGCCCGTCGTCGCGCCGCGATTGATCACGTTCGTGCAAGCCTCGCGTCCGCCCGACTCGGGAACGCAGTCGGTAGCGGTGTTGGTCTCGCTGGACATCGACGCGCAGGGGCGGGTGCAGGCGGTGGAACTCGTCGAGTCGGGAGGGGATGCCTTCGACGCGGCTGCGATCGCGGCGGTGCGCCAGTTCGAGTTCGAGCCCGCGCGTGAAGGGAACACGCCCATCGCGGTGCAGATTCGCTATCGCTACGTCTTCGACGAACTCGTACCGCCGGTCGAGCCCGAGCTTCCCGCCGAACCCGAGCCCCTGACCATCGATGACGCCGAGGTCGTGCGTGGCCCTCGAATCGACGCGCAGCCGGCCCAGCTCGAGCTTGCCGCGGCCGAGGCCGAGCGGCTCGCGGGGGTCCAGGGCGATGCCATCAAGGCGGCGCAGACCCTGGGGGGCGTGGGGCGCCCCGCCGCCGGGCAGCAGGGGCTGGTGATCTGGGGCATGTCCCCGACAGATACTCGGACCTACGTCGACGAAATCCCCATGCCGCGCGCGTTTCACCTGGGCGGGACGCGATCGATCTTGCCGTCGCCCATGGTCGACTCGGTGGTGCTGGTGCCCGGCGGCTACGGCCCGGCCTACGGGCGCTCGCTCGGCGGTTATCTCGACATACGCACCCGGGCCCCGCGCTCGGAGGACGACCCGCATCGGACGGGAGGTTACGCGCGACTCGACACCATCGATGCCTCGTTGGGCGTCGACACCCGCGTGGCCGAGCGAGGCGCGGTGAGCCTCGGCGTTCGGCGCAGCATCGCGCGGCAGACCTACGGCGCCCTCATCCCCGATTCCTCCGTGCCGCTCGTGCCCTTGCCCGACTCGTGGGACTACCAGACCAAGAGCGTGGTGCAGGTCTCGTCGCGCGACGAGATCGAGATCCTCGGCTTCGGCGCCCACGACCGCGTGTCGCGGGGCATTCCCAGCCTCACGCCCGACACCCGCTTCTCCGAGCGCCGTCAGGCCGGGTTTCATCGCCTCGCGCTGCGGGTCCATCGTCAGCACGACTCGGGGCGCAGCGTCGTGTTCACCGGCTGGGCGGGCCTCGACGATGACCAGTGGTCGCAGCAGTTCGACCAGGTCCAAGCCGACTCGAGCGCTCGCGCGTGGCGAGGGGGGCTGCGCCTGCGGGAGCATCGGCGGCTCGCGTCGTTTCTCGTGCTGCGCTGGGGGATCGATCTCGAGGTCGACCACACCGTCTCGGCGCGTTCGGGGGCGGTCACGCTGCCTCCGCACGAGGGCGACCTGCAGGTCTTCGGGCAGCCGCCGGGCGATCGGGTGGGGGACGACACCTGGACCACGATCCGAGCCGGGCTGGGGACCTACTCGTCTCTGCGCTTCGAGCTATGGAGCGACCGCCTGACCCTCGAGCCCGGCCTGCGCCTCGAGCCGATGGTGGTGGCCGGCGATCGCATCATGCCCGTGCGCCCCATCGAGCCGGAGATCGGGTTCACCGAGGTCGACGTCGCGGTCGATCCTCGACTCGAGCTGGGCATCGCCCCCGCCAAGGGATGGTCGCTGCGAGCCGCGGGAGGTCGCTATCGTCGCGCTCCCGATCCCGCCAACCTCTCGCCCATCTTCGGCAACCCTCGGCTCGCTCCGGCCCAGGCCCTTCACGCCATCGTCGGGGTGGAGGGGCAGGTCACGCCGTGGCTCGAGCTGGTGCTCACCGGGGTGTGGCTCCGTGCCTACGACCTGTCGGCGCGGGCGAACGAACCCACGCCGCCCGTGGCTCAGGCGTTGGTATCCGCAGGCGACGGGCGTAGCTACGGGGGACAAGCGACGGCGCGCATCGAGCCCACCGCCGCCGTGTTCACCTGGTTGACCTACGCGTGGAGCCGGGCGGAGCGTCGTGATCCGGGCAGTACGGGGTGGCGACCCTTCGATTTCGATCAGACCCATGTGGCCCAGGCCCTCGCGGGGTGGCGGCACCGCAGCGGGGTGGAGCTCGGCGGTCGGGTCTCGCTCGCCTCCGGCAACCCGCGGACCCCGGTCGTGGGCATCGTCGCCAATGCTCGCCACGGCGGCTTCGACCCGATCTTCGGTGAGCAGGGCTCCGAGCGCCTGCCGCTTTACTTCGCGGCCTCCGGCCGCATCGCCTGGGCGCGCTCCTTTGCTTGGGGGGACCTGAGAACGTGGCTCGATGTGCAGAACCTGACCTCCCGCCGCAACGCCGAGGAGGTGTTCTACTCGTCGGACTACGGCTCGCGGGGCTACGTGACCGGCTTGCCGATCTTGCCGTCGCTCGGAATCGAGGTCCGTCGATGAGCCGCTCGCTCTCGTGCCTGCCGCTGGCCCTCGGCCTGGCGATGGGCTGCGCCCCGACCTTCGAGGATCGACCCTGGCGGGTGGACGAAGCACGTGTACTGGCCGTCGCCGCCACTCCGGCCGAGGCTCGCCCCGGCGAAGGGGTCACGCTGACCGCGTTGGTGGCCGATCCCGACGGCGAGGTGCCCCTCGCTCCGCAATGGACGGTCTGCACGCAGCCGCGCAGCATCGACGAGCGGACGGGTGTCAGCCGCGAGTGTGCGCTGGGCACGGCGCTCATGCCCGTCGGCAATCCGGCCTTCATCCCCGGCGGTGCCTGTGCGCTCTTCGGCCCCAATCCCCCGCCCGTAGTCGGTGACGAGCCGCCGCGGCGCCCCGCCGACCCCGATCCCAGCGGCGGCTACTTCCTTCCGGTCGGCGTGGGCGTGTCGAGCCTCGAGCTCCAGGGCTTCGGCTTCGTGCGCCTGCGCTGCGACCTGGCGGGAGCGACCCGAGCCGTCTTCGACGACTGGGAGCAGCGCTATGCATCGAACCTCGAGCCCAGCGTCGAAGGGGTGTCGCTCCTCGACGTCGGCGGCACGTCGGTCGGCCCCGGTGAGACCGTGACGCTCGAGGCCGTCATCGATCCGAGCGCCGCCGAGCCCTATGTCGTCTACGACGCCAGCCTGGGCGCCATTGTCGATCGCCGCGAGGTCCTCACCGTGCACTGGTACGTGACCGACGGGGAGCTCGATCGCGGTCGACAGACCTGGGACGGCGACGACGCTTCCCCGCCCGCGGTGCAGTGGCGAGCGCCCGAGACCGAGGCCTCCGTGGCGGGCTGGGTGGTCGTGGTCGACGACCGCGGCGGCACGAGCTGGGCGAGCTTCGCCGTCGAAGTCCGCTGAGCGGCTGTCGCTCGTGCGCGTCTCAGCTCTCGGGCGGCACGAACTTGTACCCGGCCCCGCGCACGGAGACGAAGTAGCGGGGCTTTTTCGAGTCGGCTTCGAAGTGCCGGCGCAGCCGCATGATGAAGTTGTCGACCATGCGGCGGTTCGGGTAGTTCTGGAGCTTCCAGACCTTCTCTTGCAGCTCGACCCGGCTGAGCACGCGCCCGGGGTTCTCGGCGAAGTAGCGCAGCAGGTCGAGCTCGAGCTTGGTGAGCTGGACCTCCTTGCCGTCGACGTCGACCTTGTGGGTGTCGAAGTCGATCGTGGCATTGCCCAAGACGAGCGGGCCGGCCTCGGCCTCGCCGTTCTTGCCCTGCTCCCACGACCGTCGGCGCAGCAGCGAGCGCACGCGGGCGAGCAGCTCGGACAGCTCGAAGGGCTTGGTGACGTAGTCGTCCGCGCCCACGTTGAGGCCCTCGACGCGATCGTCGACCGAGTCCCGGGCGGTGAGCATCAGGACGGGGGTGAGGTCTCCGGCGTCGCGCAGCTTCTGGCACAGGGTGAAGCCGTTCACGTCGGGCAGCATGACGTCGAGGATGATCGCGCCGTAGCGCCCCGCGGCGAGCATCTTGTTGGCCGCTTCGCGGCCAGAGCTGGCGATGTCCACCGAGTAGCCTTCGAGCTCGAGGTTGAGCTTGATGCCGGCCGCGAGGTGCTGCTCGTCCTCGACCAGCAGCAAGCGGATGGTGGGGGCCGCGGGAGTCATCTTGCTCATGTCGAAGCTGCTTCGTCGGAGTCGATGGTGGGGAAGCGGGCGCTCTCGCCCTTGCGACGGCCGGAGGCGCGGGTGCGCAGCAAGATCTCCATGCGGGTGCCCTTGCCGACGCCCTCGGAGTGGGCGCGGAGCCGGCCTCGCAGGCCTCGAACGAGCGCCGCCACCACGAACAGACCCAGGCCCGTGCCCCGACGCTTGCGCACGTCTTCGTCGTCGACGCGGTAGAAGCGATCGAAGACCCGCTTGAGGGCGTGGCGGGGGATGCCCACGCCGTTGTCGTAGACGTCGATGTGCAGTCCCCCCTTGGCGGAGGGGCTGGCGCGCACGCCGACCTGACGGGGCGGATCGGAGTACTTGACCGCGTTGTCGAGCAGGTTGCGGACGATCACCTCGAGCGCCACCGGGTCGGTCTCCAGCGAGGTGCCGCTGGGGATCTCGACCTCGATCGAGCCGGGCTCGAGGTGGTGCCGCTTGCTCACGTGGCTCACGCAGCGCTCGACGAGGGTCTGGAGGTCGACGTCCTCGATGCGGCGCGCCTCGGCCCCCTGGCCCAGGCGGTTGGACTCGAGGATGTCGTCGATGAAGGCCGACAGCCGGTCGACGTCGTCGAGCATCATGCCGCGCAGCTGCTCCCGCTGGTCGGTCTGGAGCTCCTGGCGGGCCATGGTCTGGAGGCATAGCCGCAGCGAGGCGAGCGGGCTGCGCAGCTCGTGGGTCACCGAGTCGATGAAGGAAGTGTGTCGACGCACCTCGATGATCTCGCGGGCGAGGAACACGGAGAACAGCACCAGCACCGTCATGATGGCGACGAAGCTGACGATGCCCACCACCATCAGCCAGGCGTTGCCCTCCCAGTTCTGAGTGAGCACCTGGTTGCGGTAGATCACCAGGATCCAGCCCACCAGCAGGGCGGTGGTGAGGACCACCGAGATCGAGCTGAGGATGATGGGCCCGGAAATGGACCGGGTGCGGTTGCGTCGGCTCATGGCCAGGTCCCCACGGGCGGATTCCCACGGCCCCCTACATGGGGGCCCCTCGGGCCGGGATGGCGACAAGGCCTCGACACCCCACAGGTTTAGCACCACGGGGCAATCCCCGGCCGCGGGGTGGGTGAAATGCAGGCCGGTCCGTGGTACTCAAGCTTTTGAGGTTGCCGACAGCGGCCCCTCACAAGGAGCACACATGGCCTTCGTCGTCACCTCGAACTGCAAAGGATGTCGTTACACGGACTGCGTCGCCGTTTGTCCGGTGGAGTGCTTTCACGGTGACAAGGAGATGCTCTACATCGACCCCGACGAGTGCATCGACTGTGGCGCCTGCGTGCCGGAGTGCCCGGTCGAGGCCATCTTCGACGAGACCGAGCTCCCCGAGGATCAGACCGACTGGATCCAGATCAACGCCGACAAGGCGCCCGATCTGCCCAGCGTGACCGAGACCGACACGCCTCTGCCCACGGCAGACGACCGGCGCAAAGAACTCGGCTTCGGTTAGCCGGGCTGTTGCGTTTCGCCCCATCACGAGAGCACCGCGGGGTTGCACTCGTGTGGTCGAGGCTTCGATCGGAGCCTCGACCCTGAAATTCTGTTCAAGACCACCCGGTCGACGTCGCATTCGGAGCTGAAGCGGCGCGATCGGGCGTGAGCTGTGGACGAGACTCTGGTAGGTCTCGGGCATGGACGAGACGCTCAAGGAGCTCACCCCGACTCTGCTGGACTACGGCGTACGCATCATCGGCGTACTCGTAGCGTTGTGGTTGGCCTTCCGTATTGCACGGTGGGCGGAGAAGCGAGTCGTCTCGGTCCTCAAAGCGCGCAGCTTCGATGAAGCGCTGACCCTCTTCTTCGGCAGCCTCACGCGCTGGCTGCTCATCGTCGCCGCGCTCATCGCCTGCCTCGGCGTCTTCGGCATCCAGACCACGAGCTTCGCGGCCATCTTGGGTGGCGCGACCTTGGCCGTCGGTCTCGCCTTCCAGGGCACGCTGTCGAACTTTGCGGCCGGAGTCATGCTGCTGACCTTCCGTCCCTTCAAGATCGGCGACTTCGTCGACATCTCCAGCCAGCAGGGCCACGTCGCCGAGATCGGCTTGTTCACGACCGCGCTCGATACTCTGGACAACCGCCGGATCATCATCCCCAATAGCGGGATCATCGGCACCACCATCCAGAACTGGACGCACAACGACAAGCGCCGCGTGGACATCGATGTGGGCGTCTCCTACGAGGCCGACCTCGACAAGGTCCGCGAGGTGCTCGACGCCGCCGGAGCCAGCGTGCCGGGCCGCGATCCCGAAGCGGGCCACGAGATCATCCTGCTGGGGCTCGGCGCCAGCTCCGTCGACTGGCAGGTCCGCGTCTGGTGCGACCCCGCCGACTACTGGGCGGTGTGGGATCAGACGATCCGCTCGGCCAAGCAGCACCTGGACAACGCCGGCATCTCCATCCCGTTCCCGCAGATGGACGTGCACATGGACAAGTCGGCCTGACCCGCGACGTTCGGTCGGTAAAAACGGACGCCCTGTCATGCTTGCATGGCAGGGCTTCGCTACGCTTGGCGGGTCATGCCCAGCCAAGCGCTCACCTTCGACAACGGGCGAGGCCAGCGCCTGTCGGCTCGCCTCGACCTGCCCGACGCTCGCCCGCAGGGCTATGCCGTGTTCGCGCACTGCTTCACGTGCAGCAAGAACCTGCAGGCCAGCGCCTCGATCAGCCGCGCGCTGTCGGCCGCGGGCTACGGCGTCCTGCGCTTCGACTTCACTGGCTTGGGGGCGAGCGAGGGCGAGTTCTCGGAGTCGAGCTTCTCGGCCAACGTCGCCGACCTGGTCGCGGCGGCGCAGTATCTCGAGCGTGAGCACCAGGCGCCGCGGCTGCTGGTCGGGCACTCGCTGGGGGGCGCGGCCGTGCTGCGGGCGGCCGCTTCGCTGCCCTCGGTGCAGGCGGTGGCCACCATCGGCGCGCCCGCGCACCCCGAGCACGTCACCCAGCTGTTCCGCTCGAGCCGCGAGCAGATCGAGCACGAGGGCTGCGCCGAGGTCGAGCTGGCGGGGCGCTCGTTCTCCATCACCAAGGACTTCGTCGACGATCTGCAAGAGCAGCCCATGCGCGAGGCGATCGCGGGCCTCGGCCGGGCGCTGCTGGTGCTGCATGCTCCGCTCGACGACACCGTCGGGGTCGACAACGCCACGAAGATCTTCAGCCACGCCAAGCACCCCAAGAGCTTCATCTCGCTGCACGGGGCCGACCACCTGCTCACCCGGCGAGAGGACGCGGCCTTTGCCGGCACCATGATCGGGGCCTGGGCGGCGCGCTACGTGAGCCCTGCGCCCGCCGACGAGGACGCGCCCGCACCCGCGGTGGGAGAAGAGGTCGTCGTGCGCGGTCCGACCCAGGGCTTCCGCACCGAGATCGACGCGGCCGGGCATGCCCTGGTCGCCGACGAGCCGCGGTCGCTGGGCGGGACCGATACGGGGGCCGGGCCCTATGGCTTCGTCTTGGCCGGTCTCGGGGCGTGCACCGCGATGACCCTGCGCATGTATGCCGATCGCAAGGGCTGGCCGCTGGTTCGTGCCGACGTGCGGTTGCGCCACGACCAGATCCACGTGAAGGATTGCGAGGGGTCGGCTGACGGCAAGCCGCGACGACTCGATCGCATCGAGCGGCAGCTGGAGCTGCGGGGGCCGCTCGACGACGAGCAGCGGGCGCGCTTGCTGCAGATCGCCGACCGCTGTCCCGTCCATCGCACGCTGAGCTCGGAGATTCGCATCGAGACTCGGCTCGCCGACGAGGACCACGATGGATGAGGCGGGCCTGTGGCTCACGCCGCTGGCGCTGCTCCCCGGGGTGGCGCTGCTGGTGATGTCGACGGCCGCGCGCTTCGGACAGCTGCACGCCGAGCTGCATCACCACCTCGACCACGGGCGCGGCAAGGGGCTGCCCGGGCGTCTATTCGATCGGGCCGTCTTGCTGCGCAACGCGCTGGTCGGCCTGTATGTCGCGGTGGCCTGCCTGTCGCTGGCCAGCCTCGTGGGCGGCGTGGCGGCCTTGTGGATGAACGACGTGCTCGTGCCAGTCGTGGCCCTGACCGCGCTGTCGGTGCTGTGCGTGGCCTTCTCGTCCGTGCTGCTGATTCGCGAGTCGCGGATGCTGCTCGAGATCATTCGCGATCACGCCCGCGATGCCGAGGCGATCGGCGAGCGTCCCGAGGCCTGAGCCAGGCGACGAACAGCAGCAGCCACGGGCCCAGGCCCGTCGGGCTCGAGCCGTTGCGGCAGCCGCAGCCCTGGCTCGGGGCCGGGTCGTCCTGGCTGGCTCCCGTCGTGGCGGGGGTCGAGCCCGTGCTGCCGTCGCCGGTCGATCCGCCGAAGGTGCTCCCGCTTGCACCCGTGCTCGAGCCGGTGGCTCCGGCCTCGTCGCCCGACGCTCCCGTGTCCCCGTCGCTGGTGGCGGGCGGGGGCCCGCACTCGGCTTTGCCCCCGTCGAGCATGACGCAGCTGTGCTCACAGATCTGAAGCTCGGTGGTGGTGGCGCCGTTGGCCGCACACTGGAGGATGGCCGGGCCGAGGCAGAGCAGCTGACCCGGCGTGCAGTAGTCGGGCTCGCACTCGCCCCGCAGGCAGAACTCGGGCTCGGGGCAGTGCTCGTCGACGGTGCACTCGAGGCAGGTCGAAGTCTCGAGGTTGCAGACCCCTCGCCCGCCGATGTCTTCGCACTCGTCGTCGCTACGGCAGGTGTCTTCGCAGATCTGCCGCTCGCCGCACGACCAGCCCTCGTCGCAGTGTTCGTCACCCAGGCACTGCACACACTCGCCGCTATTGGTGTCGCAGTGCGGCCGGTCGGGGAAGATGTCGCAGTCGGCCATGCGGTCGCAGCTGGGCGCCACGCCGATCTCGAACATCGGAGGCTCGATGAAGGCGTCGTGGGGCTGCGGACCGCCCATCGCCAGCGCGAGGGCCAAGCTGGCGACGCTGGTCATCAGCCGGGCACTTCGCAGGGGTAGGGCTCGACGCCGGGCACGGCCTCCACGAAGTCGGCTTCCTCCACGCGGCTGACGATCGAGTCGGGGTCCTCGACGGCGCGGCTGAACCAGTCGCGCATGGTCTCGCCATCGACCTCGCCGACCCACAGATCGGGGCGGATGCTGACGACGTGGACGCTCTGGTCGGAGACGCTGGTGAAGTAGTAGGAGATGCCAGGCAGGTCGCGGGTGTCGCAGTAGGACTGCCGCATCGTGTTGATCCAGAACGCCTCGTCGTCGAAGAAGGCATCACCCTGCTGGGTGGCGTCGACGGGGTTGCTGAGGATCAGCATCTGCTGCTCGGGCACCTGCTTGAGTCGCGGGGAAAGGGCGTCGTAGATCACCGGGCCCACCGCGCACTCGCCCGCGAAACAGTAGGGCGGGAGGTTCTCGACGGTGCCCCAGGCGGGAATCTTGAGCAGGCCCAGGCCGCTGACGCCCAGGGTGGAGCCGTTGTCGAGGGCGAGGCCGGCGTCGGGGAAGGCGATGGTGCGCGGCCACTGCAGATCGTCGAGTAGCCAGTGATAGTTGTACAGCGTGCCGTAGGCCCCCGCCGACCACCCGCCGAAGAACGCGACCACCTCGTCGGGGCGGAAGCCGTCGCCGCCCTCTTGTTCGTCCATCATCTGCCAGATCACGTCGCGGGTCATCTGGACGGCGGCTCGCAGGTTGACCGCGCCGTAGCGGGGCAGCGACAGATCGCCGAGTTCCTCGTCCACGCCGCCGCCGGCAAAGACGTCCTGGTTGCAGTAGGGCAGGTAGATCTTCGTCCAGTTGGCGAACTCGCTGACGTTGGGATCGTCGGACGCGATGCCCAGGCCGATCGGCTCGTCGTCCATTGCGTTGAACAGACCGGGCTGGGACATCATGCGGGCGGTGCAGTCGTCCTCGAACAGGCACACGCCGCCGCCCTGCAGGCCGATGAGGACGCGGTCGAGGGGTTGGCCCTCGGGGGCGAGCTGGATCTGGAAGGCGTAGTCGCTACCGTCACCGCACTGGGTGCCCCACTGCTCGCTGTCCACCACGATCTGGGTCCACTCGCCGCGCGGGGCGGTGAACTGGGCGTGGGTGGGACCGCACTCGAGTCCGATGTCGCCGGGGGCCGGGTGCCCGCTGGCGGTGAGGCAGTCGACCTGGCCCGCCGCACGCTCGACATAGGTGGCGGGGCTGACCGCGATGACGGCCGACATGTCGCCGCAGGCGCCCTCGATGGCAGACTGGGCGTCGGCGAGCAGAGCGTCGCGCTCGCCCTGGAGGGTGCCGGCGTCGCAGTCTCCCGCGCCGAGGCACTGGCCGATGGCGCCGAGCGAGTCGAACACGAAGCCGGTCGCGGTCTCGTGCGCGCTGGCCAGGCAGGCGCGGTCGTTGGCGTCGGCCTCGGGCCAGACGGCGCCTTGGGGGCCACCAAAGGTACGCCACGCGAGCGAAGAGGCCTCCGACTCGCAGGCGTTGCGCAGGCGGCCGACCACCGCGTCGGTGCTCAGCGAGAGGAATTCGGCGTCGCCGCAGCTGGCCTCGATGCTCGCCTGCAGGTCGTCGAGCGCGGTCGCGGTGGAGGCATCGTCGCTGGCACACGCGGCATCGCTCGCCTCGTAGCAGGCCCGGGTGGCATCGCCGTAGCGGGCGACGCAGGTGCCCAGGGCTTCGAGCGCCGCCTCCGAGCAGGTCGCGGGCACGGGCTCGCCCGAAGAGCTCGAGTCGGCGGGTGAGGCGGTTTCGTCCCCGGTGGCGCTTCCGGTCGTGGTGTTGTCGGATGGCGTCGCCGTGGAGTCATCGTCCGCGCACCCGACCAGGCTCGCGGCCAATAGTGCGAACGACAACGGGCGAAACGAACCTGTAAGCTGCATTTTTGCAGCCTAACACGGTTTGGCGGCCGAGCTTCAGGTCACGACCTCGAACAGCTGCTCGTAGGGCAAGTCGGAGCCGAGCGCGGCGAGTCGCTCCATGCAGTGCGCGTCGATCCTCGCCTGCTGCTCTCGAGACAACAGCTCGTCGGTGGCGCCCGACTTGCCCGCCCGCACCATCGTGCCCTGGCCCTTGGTGAAGCGCATGCGCGGCGGCGCGAACTTGCTCTCGTGGGCTCGCATGTATTCGAAGGAGCAGCGCTCGACGACCTTGGCGTGTTGCTCGTCGCTCAGCCGTACGCGCATGGTCTGCGCCGTCTTGCGCACCATGCCGCCGAGGTCGGCCCGGAGCTGGGCGAAGGGCATGACCAGCACGTTGGGCCGATCGCGGATGGCCCAGTAGCCCGCCGCGTGCTCGGGCCAGGGGCCCACCGGAAACTCGTCGGCGATGAAGATGTCGAGCCACTCTTCCAGCGAGATGGAGTCGTACAGGTCGAAGACGCCGAACAGAAAGTAGTAGCTCGAGACGAAGACTTCCTTGGGGTCCCGGAGCACGGTCAGGTAGGTCGCGTCCTCGGAGTAGGGGACGAGAGGCTGGCGCAAGGCGGTCTTGATCAGGCGCTTGCCCGTCGGTGAATCGCGCTGAGGTCCCGGATCGTCGAGCGCCACGACGCCCGAGAAATGGGCCTCGGGCCACGCGACGCGCTCGTGGATGTGGTCGAACTCCGCCTCTCCGTAGTGCGAGATCTGCTGGGCCATCTGCATTGCCCAATTGGTGCCCGACTTGGAGTAGGTCGCGATGAAGACGTCGTGCTCGGTGGGCTCGTAGCGAGCGAAGACCTTGGCGCCCGCCTCGTCGGTGGCTGCTTTGCCCAGCACGCGGCGAATGAGCCAGCTCGCGCACCCGAACGCACGAGCGAGGCGCATGACGGCGGCGATGGCGGTGTTGGGGCTGAGCAGGGGCGCTTCGGTGAACGATCCCATGATGTCGCGGCGGAGGGGAGCAGTTCAATCGGTGCCCAGCGGGTGGCTGGGACGTTCGTAGGTGTCGAGGGTGAGCCCCGTAGGACCGGGGACCCCGGCCTCCTCGAGCATCGCGAAGGCCTTGGGTAGTGCTTCGGCGAGGCTGCGAACGGGAATGAGCGTGAGCCCGCGACGAGTGAGGTACAGGGTCATGGTGATCACCGCGCGCATGAATGCGCCGTCGATGATCGTCAGCGAGCCCAAGAAGGTATCGCCCACCTCGGCGGTGACGCGGTCGATGCCCTCGGCGAGCACACGGCGGGTCTCGGGCCCGGGCCGACCGCCCATGTCCGTCGTGTCACCGATGACCACGAAGCGGTTGCCTTCGCGACGCGCTCGCTCGGCCATGCGACCGAGCCACTCGGTGTAGCCGTGCACCACCGCCGACGTCGGCATACCGAACCACGTCACGAACAGGATGGGGTAGTGCTCCGAGTTGAAGACGATCGAAGCTTGGGCCGACGTGCAGGACTCGATGTTCCCCACCGAGGTCATCATAGAGGACTGAGGGATCCCCTGAACCATAAAAAGTACGCGGGCTGCGGACCGAATGGCACGGATTGACACCTGGATCCGGCCCACACGAGGCCACGATGTCGGATGAATTCAGTCCTTGATCGCGAGTGAATCGAGCACCAACTCGAACCCGGGGCGGGCTTTCTTGGCGTCTTCATCGGCGATCTGACTGTAGGTGACCACGGAGCGATCTTCGAGGTCGACCACGAACGCACGTTGTGTGTGTGGGACCTTCTCTCCCAACATGCTGGTCGACAGCGCCTTCTGTCGGCCTCGTACCTCGCGACCGAAGAGCGTACGCGTGGCGTCCTGAACGCCCAAGCTCTTCACGGTGAACGCACCATCGGCCGTCGCGGCCATTTCCTTGACGACGTCGTCGAGGAACTCTTCGGCGTAGTCCTCTCCGAACTCGCCGCTGGGCTGATACTGCACGATCATGAGCAGCGCGGACCCGCTGGACTCTACCGTCAGCGTGGTGACCCCGATGTCCTCGATGGTCTCTTGCTCGGCCTCCACCTCCCAGTTGCCGGGATAGGAGAAGCTCAGGCCGGAGTGCGAGAAGGACTTGGGATGTTCGACGTCGGCGTCCGGCTCACCGATGAGCGCATCGACGATCGCTTCGCATCCGGTGCTCAGCCCGGCACACAGGGCGATGGTGACGAACGCGGAGCGTCGGAGCATGGGCTCCTTGATAGCAGGTTCGGTGGCGTAGCACCGCGACTAATTGCCGTCGGATTGGCGATGGATGTCGATCTTCCGCAGCGTGAGCCCTTGCACTCGAGCTTGGAGTCCGCGAGGGCGTAGGCCTTCGAAGGGGAGCTCCAGAGGGGAGACTCGCTCGACTTCGATCGCCTCCACGTCGGCCTGGCGCGGCCCGAAGGCGAGGCCACGGGCGCTCAGCACCATGTTGCGGGCATCGAATCGGAGCTGGCCGGGGGGCGGCCCTTCGGCGCGGTGGCTGATTTCACCCCGGATTTCGACGGTCTCGATGGCGGGGCGCTGCGCGTCGCCGAAGTGGAGCCGGCCGCGGGCGGCGGGCAGCTCGAAGGGCGCGACGCGAACCGACACGTCGATCTCGCTGAGATCGATCTGGGTGAACTCCACCCCGCTGCCCTCGTCGTCGGCCTGGGCGCTCTCGCGGAGCTTCGCGGACAGCCGCGGCCGTACGAAGGTGGACAGCCGAACCCGGTTGTTCTTCGCCCGCTCCATCCCCTCGGCGTCGAGCGGCCACTCGAGCAAGGGCAGGTTGTCGAAGGGCACCAGCGGGAGGTCTTTTTCGAGGATGAGCTTGTCGTCCTCGAGCTCGAAGTCGAGGACGAGGTCTTCGAGCCCGGCGAGGCTCTTTTCGAGCTGGTGATAGTCGAAGATGCCTTCCTGCAGCGGGACGCGGAACCGGTGGGTGGCCTTGCGGCGCCCGAGGATCGGCACCTGCAGGTCGGCGACCAAGTCGAGGTTCACGTGACCGTCGAGGCCATCGAGATAGGGTAGGGCAGAGGGCTCGGCGGGCTGGCCTTCGGCCTGCCGCTCCGGTTCGTCGTCGCTCGGGGTGCCGAACGTGGGCAGGTGAGTCTCGACGCTGCCCACGGACAGCGACTCGATGCGCAGCCGACCGCCGTCGAGGTGCACCGGTTCGGGAATGGAAAGGTCCTGGGCGACGACCTCCACGGTTTTCGTCTCGATGCGGACCGTGCTGGCGCTGGCGTGGCCTACCCGCACTTGGACCTCGCCCTCGGCCGTGGCGTTGACCTCGAAGTCATCGAGCACGACGGTCGTGCCCTGCACCTTGGCGCGCGGTAGATCGAGGCTGAGGGTCGCCTCCACCCGGCGCGCTCGGATGACCCCCACGAAGGGCACGCTGCCGAGCGCCTTGGGCTCGTCGTGGGGCATCACCGCCTCGATCTCCACGTCGTGCAGGCGGCAGGTGCCCTGAAGGCGCCCCTGATACAGGCCCCACGACAGCTCCGAGACGAGCAGCGTGTCGGCCCGCAGCCCGTGCAGGCCCGTGCGTTCGGCGTCGCGTTCGAGCCGGCCGCGAATGCCTCCCCCGGGCCCGAAGGCGAGCACGTCGGTGGCTCCATCGGCCGCGTCGAACTCGAGTCGGAGCCCTTCGGCACCCAGTTGCTCCACGCCGATTCGTAGCCGCGCCATCAGGCCACGATGGTATCGCGACGACCGCCGCACGTTCGCGCGGCTCAGCAGCCCGGTCTTCGGGGCTCGACCACATTTTCTGCTGCCGCCACGAAACCGCGCGCTATGGTCGATGCGTGACCACGACTCGCCTTCGCCAGCGGTGGGAGATCCGCACCCGAAGGCCGACGGCCGACGTCGTGGCGTTCTTCGATGGTGCGCTCGCCCAGGCCATCGACGAGCGCATCAACGGCGCCAAGGTCGAGCGTCGCGACATCGCGGGAGGCCGCACGGTGGGCGTGCGGGGCGACGGGTTCGTGATCTCGTTCGCCATGATCCCTGTGCGCGAAGGCGACCCGTTCCGCCGGAGCCTTCGACGGCGCGGCGTGGTGGACCTGATGGGCACGGTGGCGGTCTCCGACGAAGGGGCGGACCTCATGGTCGTCGCGGGCAGTGCTCCCGTGCGTACGTCCGAGCCGATCATCCGCTGGAGTTCGATCCCCTACGCCACCAAGGCGCTCGTCATCGGCTCCGTCGTGCTCCTGGCCATGCCGCTGGGCGTGGCGCTCTTCGTGATCGCCGTCTTGGGGCTGCTGATGGGGCTTTCGTGGAGCGGGGCCGACGACGAGCCGATGCTGAACGCGGCCGAGGACGAGCACCTCGCCGAGGAGATGCACGTCACCGCGGTTCAGCTATGGCGCGTGCTGTGTGACGACGTCTCCCGCCTGGTGGAGTCCGCGAACATCGTGCCCGCGTTGGTCGACGCCGACTGAAGGCCCGACTCAGTGGCGGCTGCAGCTGCAGCCGAGCGTGTCGTGGGTCATCGCCCCGGTGGGGACGGTGCCGCCCTCGCGCTCCCAGAACAGTTGCTCGCGCTCGCGGGGGTAGTTGCCGACCTCGTTCATCGTGCTCGCCTCGAAGATGCGCCCGTTGACCATGGTGTAGCGAATCTGATCGGTGACGCGGATGTCTTCGAGCGGGTTGCCGATGATGACCGCGAGGTCGGCGAGCTTGCCCTTTTCGATGGAGCCGATGTGCTCGTCGAGCCCGAGGTAGTGGGCGCCGTGCAAGGTGGCCGCCCGCAGGGCCTCGTGGGGGCTCATGCCGCCTTGGGCGAGCATCCAGATCTCCCAGTGCGCGGCCAGGCCTTCGCGCTGTCCGTGGGCGCCGATGTTGACCTTCACGCCCGCGTCGAGCAGCTGCTTGGCGGTGCGGGCGATCTCGAAGTGGTTCCAGTCGCCGCGCGAGGCGAGCACGCGACGGCGGGATCGGGGCTCGAGCACGAAGGGCGGCACGTACTTGCTGAGCGTGGGGTGCTCGAACACGTTGGTGTGGGCGTACCAGTAGTACTCGCCGCCCAGGCCTCCGTAGCCCACGACCAGCGTCGGGGTGTAGCCGACCTCCGATCCACCCCACAGCTGATCGACGTCGGCGTAGGCCCGTGCCACCGGGATGGCGTGCTCCACCCCGGTGTGGCCGTCGACCACCATGCTCATGTTGTGCTGGAACAGCGAGCCGCCCTCGGGCACGACCATCATCTCGAGCTCGCGCGCGGCCACCAGCATCTGCTGCCGCTGGTCACGGCGGGGCTGGTTGTAGCTCTTGACGCTGAAGGCACCTACCGCCTTCATGCGCCGCAGGTGGCGGCGAGCATCGTCGACGCTGTCGACCTCGGCGGTGAAGGTGGTGCGAGCCCCGTAGAGGATGGTGCCGGTCGAGAAGATCCGCGGCGCGACCAGCTGCCCCGCGCGGGCCATCTCGGCCGCGGCGAAGATGGTGGCGGTGTCGTTGCTCGGGTCGTGCACGGTGGTGACGCCCGCCGACAGCACGGCCAGGTGGAGCCAGCTCTGCTGGGGAATGAACCCGTCCGTGCCCTGTGAGCCGTGGGCGTGCACGTCGACGAGGCCGGGGATCACGGTGTGGCCGCTGACGTCGATGATCTCGGCCCCTGCGGGCACCTCGACCTGACCCTTCGGACCCACCGCGACGATTTTGTTGCGCTCGACGACGACGGTGCCGTTTTCGATGACCTCTTTGCCCTTCATGGTCACGACGCGGCCGCCCACCAGGGCCACGGTGCCCTCGGGGACGGCGCTGTCGACCTTCATGGCCAGGGAGACGCCGGAGGCCGGTCGCTCGGGAAGCTCTTCGGGCGCGCCCTCGACGAAGTCGAAGGCGTCCTTGAGCTCGCGGGTAAAAAACTCGGGGCCGAGCGACCAGTGCAGTCGCTGGCTGTCGCCCGACCAGTGCATGTAGTCGCCCGCGTCCTTGGTGACGTGGGTCTGGGGCAGGTCCTTGCTCTTGGGGTTGACGCTGACCTCGCCGCCCGTGCGGGTGAAGGGGCGCAGGTACACGTGGAAGCGCTCGCGGAAGGCCACCCACTGCTCGTCGGGGGAGACGGCGAAGTCGGTCGCCCACTGGCTGGACAGGTGCGTGCGCTCGTCGTGACCCTGCATGTCGACGCTGGCCAGGACGCGCTTGCGCTTGCCCTCGCCCGCGCTCTTGCTGGTCACGTAATAGACCCGGTCGCCCTCGGCCCCGAACTGCGGGTGTCGGCCCTCGCGGGTCAGGCGGGTGAGCTCGCCGCCCTTGGCGGGCAGGGAGTACAGGCCCGGGTCACGCGACCAGCGGCCCGAGCGGAGGAACCCGCCTCGGCCCTTGCGCACCACGATCGTCTTGCCGTCGGGGCTGAAGGTGGGCTCGGCGTAGTGCCCCGGCTTGCGGGAGATGGTCTTGGCGCGGCCGCCCCGGGCCTTGACCACGCGCACCTCGCCGAGTTCCTCGTCGTGCCAGGTGGTGAAGGCGATCTGGCTGCCGTCGCGGGAGTACGCGGGGTAGTGCTCGAACACGTCGTCGTCTCGGGTGAGGCGCTTGGCCTTGCCCGTGCTCAGGTCGTGCACATAAAGGTGCCCCAGCGCCTGGAACACCACCGAGTCGCCCGTGGGCGAGACGGTGGCCCAGCGGTGCATCTTGGTCTCGAAGGTCTCGGGGTGGACCTCGATGTCGTAGCGCAGCGAGTCGACGATGGTGCGAGTGTCTTTGACGTGGAACGGAATTTCCTTCGCCTGGTGGCTCTTCACGTCCACGCGATGGATCTTGCCGCCCGCCCACAGCACGATGCTCTTGCCGTCGGGGGTCCAGGCCATCGTCGGGTAGACGCCGTGGATGGCCCAGGTCTCCTGCATGTCGCGGTCGAGCCCGGTGAAGATGGCCTGCTCCGCGCCCGACTCGAGATCGTGCACGAACAACGCGGTGCGCAGGCCGTGGCGACGCACGTAGGCCAGCTGCTTGCCGTCGGGGCTGGGCGTGGGCCGAACCGCACCGCCCGGGCCGCGTAGCACCGTCTCGGTGCGATGCTCGACCATGTCGAGGCGCTTGATCGAGTAGATGCCCTTGTGCGGGTCCTTGTTGTACTGGAACGTGGGCCCGGGGGTCGTGTCCTGGCTGAAGTAGAGGAAGCGACCGTCGGGCGACATCGCGGGCTCGCCCACGTCCTGCTGCTCGTTGGGCTTCTTGGTGAGCTGGACGCCCTTGCCCCCGGTCGTGTGGTACAGCCACATCTCGCCGCTGCCCAGGCTGCGCTCGCCCGTGAAGTGCTTGTGACCGATCACGAAGCGGCCGTCGGGCGACCAGGTGGGGCTGTTGAGCAGGCGGAAGCTCTCGTCGGTGACCTGCCGGGCGTCCCCGCCGTCGAGGGGCAGTAGCCACAGGTTGTCGCCGCCGCCCCGGTCGCTGGTGAACGCGATCCACTTGCCGTCGGGGCTGAAGCGCGGCTGCATGTCCCACGCCATGCCCGAGGTCAGCGACTTGGCCTCGCCCCCCTCGATGGGGATCGTGTAGAGGTCGCCCAGCAGATCGAAGACGATGGTCTTGCCGTCGGGGCTGACGTCGAGGCTCATCCAGGTGCCCTCGGTGACGTCGAGGTTCACCGTGCTGGTCGGGCCGAAGGCCTCGTTGACGTCCCACTCGGAGGTCTCGTCCTTCTTGCCGTCCTTGCCCGCCGCGTCGCCTTCGCCGCCGTTGGCCGACGTCGCGTCCTCGGCGGGCGCGGGGCCCATCGGCGTGTGGGGAGCATTGCCGCCGTCGGCGAGCGTTCCGCGGTCGGGTTCGGGCGAGCTCGAGCCGCCGTCCCCCTGCGGCTTGCAAGCGAGGACGAGCGCCAGCGCACAGAGCAGGGTCGGCGCGTGGCCTCGACGGGGGCGGACGAGAGCGGGACGGCGGGGGGTGACCATCGCGCGCAGGATGACATCGGAGCTTCGATGCGGGCAAACGCGATCGGGGCTGCCGAGTGGCCTGGGAGGCCTTTTCACCGTCGGCGTCGCGCGGCTTGCTTCGGTCGGCGCCCCGGGGGGATGCTGTGCCCGGCTCAGCCGTCATGGAATCGCTCCACGCGCTCGTCGAGGTCCTCAACTACTACATCTGGTCGTTCGGAATTCCGATCGGCGACCAGACCATTCCCCTGGTGGTGCTCGCGCTCATCGGGACCGGGGTGTTCCTGACCCTGCGCCTGGGCTTCGTGCAGTTCCGGCGCCTGGGCCACGGGGCGGCGGTGGCCACCGGCCGCTACGACGACCCCGATGACACGGGGGATGTCACTCACTTCCAGGCGCTGTCCACCGCGCTTTCGGCCACCGTCGGCATCGGCAACATCGGCGGCGTCGCCATCGCGATCCACTGGGGCGGCCCGGGGGCGCTGTTCTGGATGTGGCTGACCGCGCTGGTCGGCATGGCCACCAAGTTCGCCGAGGTGACCCTCGCGCAGCGCTATCGTTCCGTCGAGGACGACACGGGGGGCAGCAGCGTCGCGGGCGGGCCGATGTACTACATCGAGCGTGGCCTCGGCCCCGCGTGGCGGCCCCTGGCGCTGTTCTTCGCGGTGATGCTCGGGCTCACCGCCTTCCTCACGGGCAACGGCGTCCAGGCCAACACCGTGGCCGACACCGTACAGGCCATCTTCTCCGTCGATCCGGTGGTGACCGGGGCGGTCACCGCGGCTCTCGTGGCGGCGGTCATCCTGGGCGGCATTCGGCGCATCGGTAAGGTCACCGCGATCTTGGCCCCGGCCATGGCGCTGCTATACGTCACCGCGGCTGCGTTGATCCTGCTGATGCACGCCGACCAGGTCCTCCCCACCCTGGGGCTGATCGTGCGCGAGGCCTTCGAGCCCACCGCGGGCGTGGCGGGTACCGGGGTCGGCGCAATCCTGGTCACGATGATGTGGGGCGTGAAGCGAGGCCTGTTCTCCAACGAGGCTGGGCAAGGCTCTGCACCCATTGCGCACGCGGCTGCACGCACCGAAGAGCCCGTCTCCGAGGGCGTGGTGGCGTTGCTCGAGCCCTTCATCGACACCATCGTCATCTGCACGATGACCGCGCTGGTGATCGTGATTACCGGGGTGTGGAGCGAGCGCGTCTCCACCGAGATTCCCCTCGACGGCGGCGACCTCACCTACGTCGCGGCCACGTCGGACGGCGGCTGGGAGAAGGTCGAAGAGCCTGGCCCCATCGCGGTCGACGTCGGCATTCCCAGCGCCACGAGCAATCGTCTCGCCTGGCACGACGTCCCCGTCGAGCGCCTGTACGTCGACGAGGACAAGACCAAGCCCTTCAGCGGCGTCATCGATCCGGGGGGCAAGCGCGCCACTGGCTCGGACGGCACCGTGCACACCGGGCTGTGGGGTGACGCGGTAGAGAGCGGGGCGCCGCTGACCATGCTCGGCTTCCGTCGCGGCCTGAGCTCGCTCGGCGACTTCGGCCACTTCGTGGTCCTGCTGTGTGTGGTGCTCTTTGGCATCTCCACCGCGATCTCGTGGAGCTACTACGGCGACCGCTGTGCCAACTACGTGCTCGGGGCCAAGGCGGTTCTGCCCTACCGCGTGGTGTTCGTGGGCATGCACTTCCTCGGTGCCGTCTTACCCCTGCAGCTGGCGTGGGACCTGGGCGACGTGCTGCTCGGCATCGTCATCTTGCCCAACCTCATCGCGTTGGTGATGCTCTCGCCGCAAGTGGCCGAGATGACGCGAAGCTACTTCCGCCGCCGCCCCTGGCGACGTTCCTAAAGGCGCGTCATGGCCGAGCTGTCGATCATCGACCCGCACATCCATCAGTGGGATCCGCAGAACACCCCGCGGCCCGCGACGCCCTTCGTGAAGCTGCTGGGGTGGAACCAGACCCTGCTGCGCTCGCTGCCGCAGCGGCTGCTGCCGCGAGCCACGGGCGACTTCGTCGGCATTCCCGACTACCTCGTCACGCCCTACATGCCGCCCGACTACGCCGCCGACCACGGCCGCCACGACGTGCGGGGCTACGTGTACATCGAGGCGAGCTGGACGGGGCGGGGGCGCCTGGCCGAGGCCGACGAGACCCGCTGGATGGAGTCGGTCGCGCAGCAGCACGACACCTCGGGTCCGCGCCTGCTGGGCATCGTGGCCGCGGCCGATCTGCGTCGCGACGACCTGGCCGACCTGCTTCGGGCCCACCGCGACGCGAGCACCCGCCTGGTGGGTATTCGCGACAAGCTCGCCTGGAGCCCGGACAAGGGGGTCATGGACTTCGCGCCCGCGCCCCAGATGATGAGCGACCCCGACTGGCGCCGCGGCTACGCCATGCTGGCCGAGCACGACCTCACCTTCGACGCGTGGATCTACGACCACCAGATCAACGCGCTCGGTGACCTGCTGCGGGCGCAGCCGGGCGGTCGCGTGATCCTCGATCACCTCGCGACCCCGGTCGGCGCGGGCGGGCCCTTCGCCTCCAGCGGTGCCGACGAGTCCGAGCAGAAAGCCATCCGCACCAAGTGGCGCGAGGCCATCGCTCGGCTCGCCGACTTCCCGCAGCTTTCGGTCAAGCTCTCGGGGATGTTCATGCCCGTGCTGGGCTGGGGGCTGCACGGGCGCAGTGCTCCCGTCACCGTCGAGCAGATCGCCGACGCGCTGCACCCCTTCGTCGAGCACGCGCTGTCGTGCTTCGGGGTGGAGCGCTGCATGTTCGCGTCCAACTTCCCCATGGACAAAGTCTCGCTCGGCTTCGAGCAGCTCTACGACGGCTACCGAACACTCGTGGAATCTCGTCCCGAGGCGGAACAGCGCGCGCTCTTCCACGACAACGCGCAGCGCATATACTCGCTTCCGTGATCCTCGACGCCGTGCCCCCGCCCGAGCGCCCGACCACGGGCGTCGCGACCGAAGCCCGCAGCCTGGGCGACATGTTCCTGCGGCGGGTCGAGGCGACCCCCGACCGGCAGGCGTGGCGGGCCAAGCGGGGCTCGAGCTGGCGGGGGACGACCTGGAAGGACGCGCACGACCAGGCCTCCGCCGTCGGCACCTGGCTCGTCGCCCAGGGGCTCGAGGGGGGCGACAAGGTACTGATGGTGGGCAGCACGCGGCCCGAGTGGTGCGTGTGTGACCTCGCCGGGCAGCTGGCGGGCATGGTCACCATCGGGGCCTATCCCACCCTCACCAACGAGCAGCTCGCCTACGTCATCGAGCACTCCGATACCCGGGTGATCTTCGTCGAGGGCGCGGAGGGGCTGGAGCGGGTTCGAGCCATTCGTGGGCAGTGTTCGCAGCTGCTGCGGGTGGTGGTCTGGGACTCCGAGGGCATCGAACCGGCCGACGACGTCGTGTTCCTGGCCGACGTGCTGAAGACCGAGCCCGAGCCCGACGACCTCGCCGCGCGCGAGTCCAAGGTCGAACGCGAAGCGGTGGCGATCATCGTCTACACCAGCGGGACCACCGGGCCTCCCAAGGGCGCGATGATCACCCACGCCAACATCCTCGGCTTCGTCAAGGCCGACCTCGGCTACGGCTTCGACGTGCAGGACGAAGGGCTGAGCTTCCTGCCGATGGCGCACGTCGCCGAGCGCATCGCGAACTTCTACGTGCGCATCCACCACGGCATGGGCACCGCCTTCGCCAGCAGCATTCCCGCCGTGCTCACCGAGATCCAGGAGGTCAAGCCGACCCTCTTCGGGTCGGTGCCTCGTATCTTCGAAAAGGCCCACGACCGGGTCCAGGGCGAGGTCGACAAGGCGCCCGCGCTACGCCAGAAGGTCTTTCGCTGGGCCGAGAGCGTGGGCCTGCGGGTCGTCGACGCCTGGCAGCAGGGTCGGCCGGTCAGCCCCATGCTGCGGCTGCAGTACAACCTCGCCGATCGCATCGTCTACTCCAAGCTCCGCGACGTGTTCGGCGGGCAGGTCCGGTTCTTCCTGACTGGTGCCGCGCCCATCCCCGACCGAGTCCTGCGCTTTTTCTGGGCGATGGGCTTCCGCGTCTTCGAGGCCTACGGCCAGACCGAAGCCACCGTCATCACCCACGGCAATCGCCCCGGCTATACCCGTTTGGGCTCGGTGGGGCGGCCCCTGCCGGGGGTCGAGCAGAAGCTCGCCGACGACGGTGAGGTCTTGGTGCGGGGCAGCTGTGTCTTTGCCGGCTACCACAAGAACCCCGAGGCCACCGCCGAGACCATCGACCAGGACGGCTGGCTGCATACCGGGGACATCGGTCGGATCGACGACGACGGCTTCTTGTATCTCGTCGATCGCAAGAAGCACATCATCATCACCGCGGGCGGCAAGAACCTCACCCCGGCCAACATCGAAAACGAGATCAAGGCCGAGGACCCGCTCATCTCCCAGGTGCATGCGCACGGCGATCGGCGACCCTACGTCAGCGCCCTGGTCACGCTGAGCCCCGTCGATTCCATCGATTTTGCGCTCGCGCAGGGCAAGGTCTCCAACGCCGACGCCGACCGCATGCGCGCCGCGCTGATCGAAAACCCCCTGGCCCGGCCCGAGGGGCTCGATGCCTTGCTGGCCCAGGTCGGCGAGATGAAGCCCGTGCAGGAGCGCATCATCGCCGCCGTGCAGCGGGGCAACACCTCGTTGTCGCGGGTCGAGAAGGTCAAGCGAGTGGTCGTGCTCGACCGCGAGCTGTCGCTCGAAGAGGACGAGATCACCCCCACGCTCAAGGTCAAGCGCAAGAACGTCGAGACGCACTTCGCCGAGCTGTTCGACCGGCTCTACGAAGACGACGCCTTCGGCCTCACCATCGAGCAGAGGCGCAGCTGAACCCATGAAATATGTCTCGTTGAAGCGATTGTGCGTCGTGGCCGTGCTCTTCGGTCTCGGTGCGTGCGCGACCGAAGAGCCGGGCGGCATCGAGGCTTCGGTGTCACGGGCCGAGCTCGACGTCGACCCCGCGATGCCCGAGGCTCGCGCCGAGCTCGACGTCACCGTCGAGGTCCTCACCCGCGGCCAGCCCGAAGACGTGACCCTCGAGGCCGTGGTGATCCACGAGCTGCCCCTGGCCGACGACTCCGACTCGATCACGTTCGTGCCCCAGCTGGTCAACCCGCAGGGCGACGACCCCATCGTGCGCCTCGTCGCGGGCGAGGAAATCGTCCTGCGCGTGCTCAATGCCGGCACCACCAACGAGGAGCTGTCCCCGTGGTGCAACCGTCCCGTGCAGCTGGCGGTCACGCTGGCGACGGCCAGCGGAGCCGAGGCCGAGGCCACGCAAGACATCTCCGTCCGTTGCCCCTGATTGCGCTATCCTGGGCCCATGTCGCTGCCGGGCGCCCGCCTTCGATGGCACCTCATCGAGAAGCCTCGTGCTCCGTTCGTTTGTGATGTCTGTGGCCAGTCGATTCCCGAGTCGGAGCTGCACACCTTCACCACGCTGCCCACGATGTACTACGACACGCCGCCGGCCGGGTACGAGCCGTGCAACAAGGGCTTCGATCCGCTGAAGGTCGAGTACGACGCTTGAGAGCGCGTCGCTTTCGGGGGCAGGGGCTCGAGTTTCGACCGCTGACACCGGATGATCGGAGGTTGTTCGTCGGGCTCTTCGGGAGCCCCGAGGTGATGCGCTACGTCGCCGATCCGTTTCCGCCCTCGCAGGCCGACGAGGCGTTCGAAGGCCTCATGGTGGCCACGGCGGGGCCGCGGCCGAGCAAGCTGCGCTGGACGATGTGGCACGACGGCTTCGACGACGCCGTGGGGTTTTGCGGGGTCAACTGGTCGGGCGAGGACGCTCGAGATGGCGAGCTGGGCCTGATGCTCCGGCCGCAGTGCTGGGGGCGAGGGTGGTGCGAGGACGGCCTGCGGGCGCTCGTGGTCGAGTGCGCGGGGGCGAGGGGCGGCGGCCTGTTCTGCCAGTCCTACGAGTCCCACGTTCGGGTGCGGCATATCGTCGAACAAAAGCTCGGCCTGCGGGTGAGCGAGCGGCTGCCCGGGACCGAGGCCCTCGGCCCCTTGCTTCGCTACGAGTTCCCCGATCCGGCATGAAAAAGGGCCGGCGATGAGCCGACCCTCTTTTTTGTCCTCAGCCCTGAAGGCTGGTCTGTTCGAGCCGACCTAGTAGGCGATCACCAATTGGCGGTGGTCGTTGGGGTCGTGCGTGAACAGGATCTGGCGGTGCTCGTCCTGGCCATGGGTCGCCAGGATCTGGCGATGCTCGTCTCCGGCATAGGTGATCACCATGTGGCGATGCTCGTCCTGGCCGTGGGTCACGAGGACCTGGCGGTGCTCGCCGTCGGCATAGGCGACCACTAGGTGGCGGTGCTCGTCCTGGCCGTGGGTCACCAAGACTTGGCGGTGCTCGGCGTCGTCACCCGCGGCGAGACCAGCGTCGGCGAGCACACTCGAGGGGTCGTCGCGGAACGCCCGAAGCTTCTCGGAGTTCGAACCCAGCTCCACCAGGAAGTTCAGCGTGTCTTGCTCGCTCATTGGACTCCTTAATTCAATGAGGACGCCGGGCTGTCAAGTCAGATCGTCCTGCGACAACCCGAGCTTCTCGAGCATGGCGCCATTCACTTCGAGCGGGCGTGCGGGCGGAATCACCAGCGTGGTGATCATGCTCAGCGTCGCCGACGCCAGCTCGGAGAGTGGGCGCGATTCCATTCTCGGCGTGCCGGTCGGGAGGAAGGGCGCCTCGTAGAGCGTGACGAGGTGATCGGCGGGGTACCACTGGCGCAAGTAGTCCACCGCGATCTGCACCTTGTCCGGCGTCGTCGCGAACGTGCGCAGGGTGTGCTCGCCCACCAGGCCCCACTGCCACAGGATCATGAGCGCGCTCGGATCGACCGGGTGCTGGTAGAACAGGAACTGACTCGCCTCGTAGGACAGACACCCGGTGGTGCCGGGGTCCAGGCCGAGGTCGGCGACGAGGCAATCCTCCGCGGAGATGCCCGGCTCCATCCACGCCTCCAAGCCTTCGGCCTGCGCCCGTCGAATGCTCTCGTGTGATGGCCAGGCGAAGACCCCGGGATGCCCGTAGAAGGCACCCACGACTTTACGACCGGCTCGAGCCGGCGCCAGGATCGCTTCGACCATTTCCTCGTAGGTCTGACGACGCGACTTGCCCTCGCCGTAAAAGCGCTGCAGCGACTGGTAATTCGGGTTCATCGACTCGAGCCACTGGTCGGCCATCGCATCGGGCATGGCCCCGAATACGAGGTCGGCTTCGCGGATGTAGCTGCTCGCGAGGGTGGAGATGTGGCTGCCCAAGCAGATGCCCGTGCCGAGGCATACGACGCTGCCGCCTCGGTGGCCGTCGTCGCCGGTCTTCGGTGCGCTCATTGGCGGTGAGCGTAGCCGCCAGGGGCCGCAGGTGCACTCGCTCCGTGACCCGCGTCACCTCGTAGCGTTGACGCCACCAAAGCGCCCCTCCTATCGTCGGCGCCGAGATGAAGCGCGCCCTGGTCACTGGAGGATGTGGATTCGTCGGGCGTCACCTCGCCGATGCCCTGGCCGACCGAGGAGACCAGGTCACCGCCATCGACATCGCGGGTGAAGCATGGCGGCCTGAGGTCGAAGTGAAGATCGTCGACATCCGCGATCCGGCCGCCATCGACGCGGCCGTCGAGGGCCACGACGTCGTGTTCCACAACGCGAGCCTCGTGCACACCCGCCGCAGTCGCGAAGAAGACGTCTGGGCCGTCAACCTCGGCGGCACCAAGAACGTGCTCGCCGCCTGCCGCACGCACGGCATCCGCAAGCTCGTCTACGTCAGCTCCGCCAGCGTCGTGTACGAGGGCAACGACATCGAAAACGGCGACGAGACCCTCGCCTACGCCGGTACCTCCCAAGCCGCCTACGCGGACTCCAAGATCGCCGCCGAGCGCGAGATCCTCGAGCAGAGCGACGACCAGCTCGCCACCTGCTCCATCCGCCCTCACGTCATCTTCGGCCCTGGCGACACCCGCCTGCTCCCCGCCATCCTCGACCGCGCCCGCCAAGGCCAGCTCAACTACTCCGTCGGCAACGGCACCCACCTGTCCGACTTCACCTACGTCACCAACCTCACCGACGCCCTCCTCGCCGCCGAACAGAAGCTCGAGCCCGGCAGCGAGATCGCCGGGGAAGCCTTCTTCGTCACCAACGGCGAGCCGCTCCCCTTCTTCACCTTCGTCGGCCGCGTCCTCGAGGGCCTCGAGCTCCCCCCCATCCGCCGCCGCGTCCCGTATTTCGTCGCCTACAGCGTCGCCGCCATCAAAGAGACCTGGGACACCGTAGTCCGGGGCGGAACCCTCAACTCCGAAGACGGCTTCTCCCGCTTCGCCGTCCGCTACCTGTGCACCCACCACTACTTCGACATCGGCAAAGCCCAACGCATGCTCGAATGGACCCCCCGCATCTCCCTGGAAGAGGGCGTCCAACGCACCGTCGCCGCCCTCCGAGCCTAGTGATGCGGCCACGACCCACGCCGAGCCATTGGGGAGCACCCCCGTAGGATCAACGACCCCACACCAGCAGCCCCGCGCCGAACTCCGTAGGCCCACACCGAGTCGCACTCCACACCGCCCTCCGCCGACCGCCGTAAACGGAGGAGCGCCAGCGCCCCTCGCCCAGCAAAAGGGGCCGCGCCGACGGGAGGGCCCCATGCCCCGACCGAGGACTTAAGGCGAGCAGGCAACTCTTCGCCCAACCTCAGCGGCAACGCTCGCCCCGCAGGGCGGGGCATGGGAGGGGCCCGTCGACAGCAGGCCCCGTGCACCGCAGCGGCCCGAGCCCATCGAGGACTCCAGCAGCCCGTGCACCGCACGCGGGATCAGCAGACTCTACTCCTCGACCACCGCATAGACGGAGCCGAGGCACATCTCGTCGCCGGTCCCTTCGCCCCAGGTGACGGGTTCGGTCGCGTCCATGGTGTCGAACTCGCAGGTGATCCGCAGCGAGTCCTCGCTCGAGATCTCGATCCTCTCGTCGTACCAGTAGCTCCGCTGCCAGTTGAAATCCCAGCGGGGGATCTCGAGCAGACATTCGACCTCGCCATCGGGGCCTACCCGCTCGATCCGCTGCGAGACCCCGCGCTTGTGCATGTGCGGGTTGGCCCCGAGCAGCCGCAGGTTCTTGGTCCCCTCGAAGTCCACCTGCCACGAGATGGGAAAGTCATCGGTGGTGACGAAGCTTCGCTGGCCCGGCTCGCCCACGAAGTCGAGATCGATCGCAACGAGCTCGAGCATCGGCCGCAACGACCCCGTGGGTTCCGCCTGCAGCTCGAGGGTGGTGCGGTCCGTCTGCCCTGGACCCCCCGCCACGTTGTAGTGCATCTCGATGATGAGCGGCATCTCCCCATCGACCTCCACCCCGATGCCCTCGGGGAACAGCTCTGCCCCCGCACCGGGAGCCCAGCCCGCCACGCTGGTGGCGTCGACCTGCGGCCCCGTGCCGAGACAGGGGTAGCCGGGCTCCTCCGAGTCCGCGTCGAGCTGTCGCGCCTCGTCGGCGGCGGCCTGGTCCATGGCCTGATACGCGATGAGGTGATGCACGATGCTCGGGTTGCCGGGCACGACATTGAACCCGGAGATGGCCATGGCCCCCGGAGAGTCGACGACGAAGCAGCGGTAGTCGTCGGTCTGGCTCTGGTCGGGCAGGTAGTCCACGCCGATGTCGACGGAGCGGATGTCGCCATCGAGCTTCGGTCGTAGCTGAGGCTCGGGCGCGACGATGCTGGTATCGCCCTGCTCGGCGCCGCCTTCGACCCACAGCTCGAACGACTCGATCTGCTCGTCGCTGAGCCACTGCGAGTGCTTGAAGGTGCGGCACTCCCCGGAGGCATCGGCGAGATAGGGCGGCATCCGACGGTCGCGGACCGAGCTGGCGATGGCCGAGGACCAGTTGCTCGCGTCCTCGTAGTTGTCGAGGGCGAAGGGGGCCGCGCCGCCGGCCTGATGACACCCGACGCAGTACTCCGCGAGCAAGGGGCGGATGTGCTCGGTATAGGTGCGAAGCGCCGCGGCCTCGTCCTCGATTTCCATGGGCGTGTCCGCCTGTTGTTTGCAGCCGACGAGGGCGATGGCCAGGGAGCACAGGGCGATGGAGCGATGGGTCATGGGGAGGGTCATCTCGATTCCACGACGACCTTGAGCAGCTTCCACTCGTTGGCGCCATGGTTGTGCAGGTGAAAGAAGACGGGCTCGTCGGCTGTGATGTCGCGTTCGAGCACGATCCGCTCGCGGTAGATCCGAGCGGGTGCGGGGATGTCGACGGTGCGCTCCCAGTGCAGGGCCGAGCCGGCCATCAACGCGACGTGGGCTCGAGAGGCCTCCGACTCGGGGTCAAAAAGCTGCAGGTGCGCGAGGGTGAAGGAGACGACGGAGCCGGCCGGGACGTCGCTCAGGGCGGGCTGCTGGAGCGCGAGGTAGTTGCAGGTCCCAGTGTCGATATCGAGGGCGCCGTCGGAGGTCAGGCGCCAGGCCTCGCCCGGCTCGCACTCGACCTCGGCCGGGGCATGCCCGGTGAGGGCCTCGGGCTCACGAGTCGTGGGCACCCACTCCGTGTTTTCGACCAGAATCGGGACTGCGGGTTCCACGCCACGGGTCGCGAAGGGGTCGTCCTCGGGGGCTCCGCAGGCGACCAAAAGCAGCGAAAACGCCACGCCAAGGGCACGTAGCGGGGTTTCGGCTCCAAACACGAAGGCAGTGTAGGGGCGACATCCCCGGCCGGGTACGGCGGATCCGACGAACCGGGGGTATCCGCCGACGAACCGGGCCGGTCGCGATTGCGGGCCCTCGGGGGGTGCCGTCACCATGGGATCGCGTGCCCCGTCCGACACGACTGGTCGTCCTCCCGCTGGTGATCGCGTTGATGATCATTCCCGCGGTCTTGCCCGCGTCGCGAGGCGAGCACGACGCGGAGTGGTGGATGGGCCTCGGGTTCGTCTATGCCCAGCTGCTGGTCGTGCTGGCGGCGACCGAGGGCATCTGCCGCGCGGTGATGGCCGACCAGCGGGCGACGACCCGCGGCGTGCTGCTGGGGCTTTCGTGCTCGCTCGGGCTCGAGTGGGCGCTGTCGACCATGGAGTGGCTGTGGCTGCCCGAGTACCAGGTCTTCGAAGGAGAGGAGCTGCTGACCTACTCGGAGGTGATCGCCATCTCGGTGCTCTTCGGCTTCATGTCCTTTGCCATCTGGGTGCTGGCGTTTCGTTACCCCGAGTTCGTGGCCCGCGACGCCGCGCGAGCCCACGAAGCGGAGCGCCTGCGCTCGATGGCGGATCGGCAGGAGCTCGAGGCCCGGCTCGCGCCGCACTTTCTGCTCAACACCCTCAACGCGGCGGCGGGTCTGACCGCGACCGAGCCGGACACGGCCCGCGATGTCCTGGTCTCGCTCGGGGATCTACTGCGGGCGGCGCTCTATCACGATCGCGACGAGACCCACACGGTGGCGCAGGAGCTGACCCTGACCCGCAGCTACACCAGCATCCTCGAGGCTCGCTACGGGGTCGATCGCCTACGCTTCGAGTGGAAGGAAGACCCGGCCGCCAAGGCGCGCACGCTCCCGCCGCTGCTGCTCCAGCCCCTGGTCGAAAATGCGGTCAAGCACGGGGCGCTGCGCAGCCCCAAGCCTTCGGTGGTGGGCATCGAGACCGCGCTGAGTGCCTCGGGGGACCTGCTGCTGCGCATCGACAACGAGGGGCGCTACGAGCCCGACCCTTCGGCCAAGCGCCACGGCGTCGACCTCGTGCAGCGCCGCCTCGAGTTCATGGGGGAGGGTTGTGGGCTGCAGATCGACACGGCGCAGGGGCGCACGGTGGCCACGGTGACGATTCCGACGTCGGCTAGCCCTTGATGCCCAGCGTGCCGTCGAGCAGCGCCTTGCGGACCTTGCCTGCGCGGTCCCGAGCCACGGGGACCCGCAGTCCGCCCGCGATGACCCAGCTCTCGTCGCGGTCGCGCTCGAGGCCTTCGACGTGCTCCCGCGCGACCAGCCAGTTGCGATGCACTCGCAGGAAGCGATCGCCGAAATTGCGTTCGAAGGTGGACAGCGTCACGTCGATATCGAAGCGGCTGCCCCGGGCGTGGACATACGCGAGCCGTTGTTCGGCCTGGACGGCCAAGACTTCGTCCACCTTCACGAAGGTCAGCCCGGCGCGGGTGCGGGCGACGATGCGGCTGGGCGTAGCCGCGGGCGTGGGCTCGCCGACCCGCGCGAGCAGGCGATCGATGCACTCGGTCACCCGCTGGGGCGAAAAGGGCTTGAGCACGTAGTCGGTGACGCCGAGCTCGTAGGCCGCGAGGGCGTGATCGGTGGAGGCGGTGGCCAGCACGAAGCTCGGCGCCTCCGGGCGGCCGCGGTATTGCTCGACGAGCGCGAGCCCGGCCACCTCGGAGCCCCCGAATCCCCCCAGGTCGATGTCGACGAAGGCCACGTCGAAGCGCACGCCGCTGTCGGCCGCGAGGGCTTGGTTGGCTTCGTCGAGGCTCTCGACGGCGGCAAAGACCTCGATGCTGGGATGCTGGCCCAACAGCTCGACCAGGTAGCGCCGAGCGGCCCGCTCGTCCTCGACCACGAGGGCCCGCAGCTGCCTCGCCATGCGGACATCGTAGCAGCGATGGTCGGCGACGCTGCCGAGGCGATGCGCTTTGGTCCACGCCGTGGTGCGGGTCACTCCTGCCGGTCGAGCCACGCTCGTGCTCGAGCGAGCGCCGGTTGGCTCGAGCGCCCGCCCGCCTTCGCCTCGTCGAGCGCTCGTCCGGCCCACTCGAGCGCCGATCGCCCCGCGCCGCCACGCTCGACCAGCGCCGGGTCGGCGAGGACCTCGGGCTCGACCAGCGCCTTGCTGATCACGAGCGCCGCATCGGAGCGAAAGTCGGAGGCCTGCGGGTCCTCTACGGTGCCCAAGATCTGCATGGCCTGCTGGGCGAGGGGCAGCGCGGCGACGGGGCTCCCGGCCGCCAGCTCGGCCCGAGCTTCGATGCCGACCATCCAACCCACGAGCATATGGTTGGCCCCGAACTGACGCTCGAGGCGGGGGCGGCCCTGCTGCGTGAGCCGCAGGGCGTCGGCGGGGCGCCCCTGCTCGAGTGCGATCAAGGCCAGGTTGCCCTCGACGACGCCGAGGCGGGCGGGGTTTTGGGCACTCTCGGCAAAGGCCCGCCGCACCGACTCGAGCTCCTGCTCGGCCTCGTCCAGGCGCATCAGGTCGAACAAGATGGCTCCCCGGGTGGCGTGCAGAGAAAACGCGGCCGAGGATCCGCGCTGCTCGTTGTCGCGGGAGCCTTCCACTGCCTCGTCGGCGTGCTGCAGCGCCTCCTCGAAACGCTCGAGGGAGTGCAGCGCCAGGGCCACGTCCTCGAGGGCCACGAGGGTGGAGGGGTGCCGCGGGCCGTACTTGTCTCGCAGCAGCGCCAGGGCGGAGCGGTAGTGCTCGAGTGCTCGCTCGGGCTCGCCTACCCCCAGACACGCACCCCCGAGCCCGATGATGGTGGAGGCTTCGTTGAGGTCGGGGCGCAGGCCGATGTCTCGCCGCAGCGCGAGCGATTGTTCGAGCGTGTCTCGCCCGAGCGACGCCCGACCTTCGGCGAGATAGACCATCCCGAGGTTGCTGAGCAGGTGGGCACGGTGCTCGGGCGAGTGCACGGCGGTTTCCTCGAGGATGAGGCCCCAGCGGGCGAGATTCTCGGCCTCGCGGGCCCGACCTTGCACGACGCCCACCGTGTAGAGGACCTGGATGATGGCGCGCAGCTGGAGCTGCTGCATGTCGCCCGCGTCGGCCAGCGCGAGGCTCTCGTACAGGTGTCGCTCGGCGTCGCCCAGCTGGTTGCGCTCGGTGAGCGCCTCGGCCAGCACGATCTCGACCTCGGCGATGAGCGGGGGATGCTGGGCCGCTCGTGCCGCTCGTAGCGTGCCCTGGGCGATGTCGATCGCTCCATCCACGTAGCCGGCATCGAAGAGCGCGCGGGCCTTGGCGACCTGCGGCCCTAGACGCTGGACGGAGGCACGGACCCGAGGGTCTTCGGGCGGGCGCCCCACATGCTGCACGGAGGTCACGTCGTGGCATCCGGCGATCTCGGGAAGACGCAGGATGGCGTCGCGCCACTGGGAGTGCGACCTCGCCTCCGAGCTCGAGATCAGCTCCGGGATGGCGGCGAGGGCCTGGAGTCGGTGCTGCAGGCAGTAGTCGCGCAGGTCGAGCAGCTCGGCCGACTGCCGACCCTGCACGTTCGCGGCCTGGCAGGCGTCGGTGGACTCCGCGACCCACGACTCGGCGTATTCGTCGAGGAGATCGACGACCTCGGCGTTGGCCTCGGGTCGATCGGGCGAGGTGGCGTCGAGGCGTCGACGGACCTCGCTGCGCCGGGTCTCGTCCCAGGCGTCGTGCAGCCGCGACTCGACGTGCTCGCAGGGATCGGCCCGCGGTGGGTTGGAGACCCACGCCCCGACCCCGACGCTCGCGATCACGGCCACGACCGCGGCGCGGCCGAACCAGCGTCGTCGGGGATCGTCGGCCAGCGCGTCCAGCAGCTCGGTGAGGGTGGGGTAGCGGTCTCTTCGGTCGCTTCGCAGGCCGCGTTCGAGCAGCCGTCGCAGTCGCGCGGGCACTCGTGCCGTGCTCGGAGGGTCGCGAATCCGATCGAGATGGACCGCGGCTTTGTAGGCGGCCAGGCCCACGCCGGGGAAGGGGCGCTGCCCGAACAGCGCCTCCCAGGTCGTGACACAGAAGGAGAATTGATCGGAGCGATCGTCGGGCGGCTCACCGTCGAGCTGCTCGGGCGCCATGTAGCCGGGCGTGCCCATGACCATGCCGGTCTTCGTCAGGGGCTCCGTGGCTTCGAGCGTCGGGCTCGACTCGCTGGGGGAGGACGAGGACGAGGGCGCGGCGGCTCGAGGTTGCCGCGCGAGGCCGAAGTCGACCATGCGGACCTCACCGTCGTGACCCACGAGCACATTGCGGGGCGTGACGTCGAGGTGCACCAGGCCGGCGGCATGGGCCGCGGCCAGCCCTCGACCGGCCTGGACCATGACGTCGATGACCTGTCGCCAGCTGCGGGGCTCCAACTCGAGCCAGTCGCGCAGGTTGTGCCCCTCCACGAGCTCCATCGCCATGTAGACCTGCTCGTCCATGATGCCCACGTCGTAGACGCGCACGACGTTGGGATGCGCGAGGCGAGCCATGGCCTTGCCCTCCCGCAGGAGTCGAGCGTGGACCTGGCGATCCGATTCCCCGGTATCGGGACGCATCAGCTTGAGCGCGACCCGTCGGTCGAGCTGCGGGTCGTAGGCGATGTAGACCACGCTCATGCCCCCGTGCCCGAGCCGCTCGAGCACGAGGTAGCGGCCCGCCGTTTGTCCCGGTTGCACCGGCTGCGAGGGCGACAGTCCGAGGGAAGGCGCCGGTTCGCCCAAAAGGCGGGTACCCAGCAGCTGCGTCGCGGGCCCCGAGGGTCGATCACCTTCGTCGAGCAGTGTCTTCGAGTCGGAGCCGGAACTCATGGGCGGGCGCGAAGATCAGGGTATCCCGGACCTCCCCGAGAGCACGAGCAATCCGAGACCGGCCACCAGCGTCCGCATGCCTCGTTCATGGAGGCACCCCCACGAACGTCTCATCCCGATCTAGGGCGCGATGGCGGGGATCAGCAAGACCTGCTCGGCCGCCTGCTCCCCCCGCTTGATGGTGAGGGTCAGTCGCGAGCCCACCCCGTGCAGCTGGGTCAGGTAGGCGACATCCGACACGCGCGTGACCGGCTGATCATTGATGGCGAGGATGAAGTCACCCTCGGCGAGCTCGGCCTTGGCCGCGGGCCCGGCCTTCTCGACCTTGGTGATCCGCACCAGCCCGGGGAGCCCACCGTCGATCGAGTTCTCGGCCTTGATGCCCAGTCGCGCGTGGCGAACTCGGCCGTAGGTCCACACTTCCTCGAGGAAGCGACGCGCCATGGGGGCCGGGACGGCGAAGGCCAGGCCCTGGCCATCGGCTCGCACCGCGGTGGCGATGCCGACGACCTTGCCGTCGGCGTCGACCAGCGGGCCACCCGAGTTGCCGATGTTGATCGAGGCGTCGGTCTGGATGAACGACCAGATTCCGTCGGGGCGAAGATCGGGCGGGCGACCGAGGTCGTCGTGATCGCGCCCCAGGCCGCTGACCACCCCGACGGTGACGGTGTGACCGAGCCCGAAGGGCTGCCCCACCGCCATGACCCACTCGCCGGGCGTCGGCGGTCGGTCGGAGAACTCGACGGGGCGGAGGTCGTCGCTCGCCCCCTGGACCTCGAGCAAGGCCAGGTCGAGCAGGGGGTCGGCATGCAGGACGCGAGCCTCGAGTCGGTCGCGATTGCTCAGCTCGACCTGCACCCGAGTGGCGTCGGCGATGACGTGCTCGTTGGTGAGGACCTGCCCGCGGGCGCTGACCAGCATGCCGCTGCCGACCCCGCGGAGGTTCTTGCGCTGTCCCGACGAGGTGCGGCCGGACACGGTGGAGACCACCGTGACCACCGACGGTGACATCTGCTGGGCGACCCGAGCGAAGTCGGGGACGACGATGGTGTGGCCGCCGTTGGTCGGCGGTGCCTCGCGGCTCGGCGTCTCCACGACCCGGGCGGGAGGCGGGCGCGAGCCGGCGGGGGACTCTTCGACGCGACGGCAGCCCATGCCCACCACGAGGGCGAGCGAGAGCAGCGACGCGCGCATCGCTACGAGAGACGGAAGCGGTACGCGCATCGCAACGAGCGGTCGAGCCGACGCTCAGCCGTTGTTGTTGTTGTCGCCGGGGGTCGGGATCACGCCCGGGTTCTGCGTCACGGGAGCAGCCTGGGTCACGGCGGGAGTCGCCTGGACCGGGGCAGCGGGGGCCGCCTGCCCGACGGGCGCGGCCTGCTGGATCGGGTCGGCCTGGTAGGCGGGCGTGGGCGCGGCCTGGTAGGCCCCGGGATCGGCGGGCGCAGCCACATCGGGAGCACCCGGCACGGCGCCTTCGGCCGTCGCGTCCTCGGCGGGCTTGGGCGGCATCACCTCGTAGCCGTCGTCGTCTCCGCCCTCGTCGCGGGGTAGGATCTTCTCGCTGGTGTCGGCGAGCTCGCCGAGCCAAGCCTGGTATTCTTCTTTGGTGACGCGGCCAGCGCGGACGTTGCGCTGAACCACTCGCTTGTCGAACAGGCGCGCGCGGTCGATATTCATGGCGGCTGGGTTGTAGATCACCGCATGCATGCCGTCAAACGCGCCAAAACTCGCATCCAGCGGCGCTGGAGAGTCTTGCGCCCCTAACGCGGCATGGGAATAATCCGCGGCTGGGCAGGGTCTCGGGGCGTTCTCGGCGGACCGAGCCACGGCGACGTCACCGCGGCCCCCTGCGTTCGTACCTCACGCCCGCCGTCCCCACGACTTCTTTTCAGCGAGTATTGCGAGCTTCACCATGACCGTAGGCGCCTACGACATCCGCATGGTCAACACGTTGGTCGAGCGGGAATCCGAATTCCTCGACCGGCTGCTCTCCGAGATCGGCAAGGTCATCGTCGGGCAGCGAGAGATGATCGAACGAGTCTTCATGGGCCTGCTGTGCGGGGGCCATGTGCTGCTCGAGGGCGCGCCGGGGCTGGCCAAGACCCTGACCGTCAACACCCTGGCCCGGTGTCTCGAGCTCGATTTCAAGCGCGTGCAGTTCACCCCCGACCTGCTGCCCTCCGACGTGCTGGGCACGGTCATCTACAACCACCAGAGCGGGACCTTCACCAACAAGCAGGGGCCGGTGTTCACCAACCTGCTGCTGGCCGACGAGATCAACCGGGCGCCCGCCAAGGTCCAGAGCGCGCTGCTCGAGGCCATGGCCGAGCGCCACGTGACCATCGGCGACAAGAGCTACGACCTGCCGCGGCCCTTCCTGGTGCTCGCGACCCAAAACCCCATCGAGCAAGAGGGCACCTACAACCTGCCCGAGGCCCAGCTCGACCGCTTCATGTTCAAGATCAAGGTCGACTACCCTACGGCCGACGAAGAGCTGGAGATCATGTCGCGGATGGGCTCGGGGCCCGAGGCGGCCAAGCCGGAGGCCAACAAGGTCATCGGCCCCGAAGAGATCGAGCAGGTCCGCAAGACCCTCGACGAGATCATCGTCGAAGACCCCGTGCGCCGCTACATCGTGGATGTGGTCTCGGCGACGCGTAACCCGGGCGTGGCGGGCCTGGCCGGGCTCGAGAGCTTCATCGACTTCGGGGCGTCGCCGCGGGCCACCATCGCCTTGCTCATGGCCTCGCGGGCCCACGCGTTCATGCGCCGCCGCGGCTACGTGAGCCCCGAGGACGTCAAGGCCATCGCGCCCGACGTGCTCCGCCACCGCATCATCTTGTCGTACGAGGCCGAGGCCGAGGGCAAGACGGTCGAGCAGATCACGCGCCAGATCCTCGAGCACGTGCAGGTCCCCTGAGAGTTTCGCCGATGGCGCCCACGCCCAGCCAGCACGAGGCGGAAGAAGCCAAGGCCCGCACGGCCGAGCTCCTCAAGGAGATCCGCCGCATCGAGATCCAGACCTCGAGGCTGGTCACCCAGCACTTGGCGGGCTCGTATCAGTCCGCGTTCAAGGGGCAGGGCATCGCGTTCTCCGAGGTCCGCGCCTACGAGCCCGGCGACGACGTGCGGGCCATCGACTGGAACGTCACCGCGCGCACGGGCGAGCCCCACGTCAAGCTCTTCACCGAGGAGCGCGAGCTCACCGTGATGCTGATGGTCGACATGTCGGCCAGCCTCGATCTCGGCAGCCGCGAGCAGGACAAGCGCCACCTGGTGGCGCGCCTGGTCGCGACCTTTGCCTTCTCCGCCATTCAGAACAACGACCGGGTGGGGCTCATCGGCTTCACCGATCGAGTCGAGGTGTTCGTGCCGCCCCGTAGCGGCCGCAAGCACGTGCTGGCCGTGATTCAGCGGGTGCTCAGCCATACCCCGGAAAGCCGCGGCACCTCGCCCGCGGTGGCGCTCGAGTACATGGCGCGGCTGCACAAGGGGCACGGCGTCGCCATCTTGGTGTCCGACTTCGTCGATGCGATGGGCGACGGTGACCCCGAGCAAGAGCGCCGCCTCGAGCACGCGCTCAAGGTCGCCAAGCGGCGGCACGACCTCATTCCCATCCGCGTCGAGGACCCGCTCGAGCTCGAGCTGCCCACGCTGGGCCTGCTGACGGTCGAGGATCTCGAGCTGCTCGGGCTGGGGGGCGACCACGTGGTCGACCTGGGGCCTGGCTCGGCGAAGCGCTATCGCGACGAGGTCGCCCAGGAGCGCGCGCGCATCGACAAGCTCATGCGCAAGCTCAGCCTGCCCATGATGAGCATCACCTGCGGCGACGATTGGCAGAAGCCGCTGGTCGCCTTCTTCGCGCGCCGCAACCGGAGGCTGCGGGCATGAGGGCGTTCGTCGTCGTGGTCGGGCTGCTCGCAGTGCTGTGGCCCGTGGCGGCCGTGGCCGCGCCTGCGGCCGCTCCCGCTCAGCCCGCAGCGGTCCCCGCAGCGCCCGTGCCCGCTCCGCCGCCCGTTGCCGATCCGGCGCGTGGATCGGGCGTCGTGGATGCCCAGCCCGGGGCCGCGGCTCCCGGTGGCGAGCCGAGCCCTGCCCTGAACGACGAGGCCGAGCCCGATCTCGTCCCGCTCGATTCGTTGCCGTCGGCCGTACCCGCCGAGCCCGTCGCGCCCGAGCCCACGTCCAAGGCAGAGGCCGACGACCCGGCCCCGCCCGTCGCTCGCAACAAGACGCCCGTGGTGAGCGACGGTCCGGTCGCCGTGACCACCCGGCTGTCGCCCGATCCGGCCAACATCGGCGACGTTCTCGTCTACGAGATCACCGCGGCCTACCCCCGCGACGTTCGAGTCAACTTGCCCACCCGGGTGAGCTTCGAGCCGCTGCACCACGTGCGTACCGACGAGGGCGAGCCCGAGTCCACGGGGGAGGGGCTGCGCAAGACCTTCCGGGTGGAACTCCAGCACTTCGCCGTCGGAGAGGCCGAGATCCCCGGCTTCCCGCTCACCTATGTCGACGCCGAGGGCGGGATCAACACGGTGCAGGTGCCGGCCCGGCCCTTCGTGATCGAGTCGCTGCTCGTCAACGAGGACGACCCGCAGCGCCGCGGCGAAGACCCGCCCATCTCGCGGACATATCCCGACACGCTCACCGAGGTGATCATCGTCTCCGCGGTGGCCACGTTGCTGGTGGCCCTGATCGCGTGGCTCGTCCTGCGAAGGCTGTGGGGGCGCAACAAGGGCGAGGCCCTGCCGCCGCCGGTTCCCGCCCACGAGGTGGCCCTGGAGGCGCTCGACGAGCTCGAGGGCGGCGAGCTGCTCGCCCACGGCGAGGTGCAGCGCTACTACGTCGAGCTCACCGAGATCGCCAAGGGCTACATCGAGGGACGATTTGCCGTCGAGGCTCTCGATCGGACGACCGAGGAGATTCGGGAGTCGCTGCGCAAGGACCCGCGCCGCGTCGCTCCGCTCGAGGCGGACCAGGTGATCGCGTTCCTCGAAGAGTGTGACCTGGTGAAGTTCGCTCGGCTGCAGCCGCCCGAAACCGAGGCTCGCGACGCGCTGGGCTCGGTGCGCGGGATGGTTCAGGAGTCGATCCCGTCGCCCGACGACCCGCAGCCGGCCGAGCCCGCGGCTGACGAGAGTGAGGCGTCGAAGCCCGCCGAGCCCGCTGAAGGCGCGGACGCGGAGGCCTCGGGGTCGACCTCGGCGGACGCCGTCGCCGACGACGGCGAAGCGTCGAAGTCGGGCGAGCCAGAGCCCGTCGTCGAGGAGAGCGAAGCAGCGGAGCCCGAGGCGAAGCCCGCCGCAGACACGACGCAGGACGCGATGAAGCAGGCCCCGTCCGAGCCCGCCTCCGACGCGACCGCGGCCAAGCAGGCCCCGGCCGACGCCGCCCCATCCCCCTCGGACTCGGACGCCTCGGAGGACACGCCATGAGAGCGTTGGCTCAGATCTTCGGCTTCGCCGCGGGCGCGCTGGCCTTCGTGGCGCTGACGCTCGTGTGGCAGCACGGGTCCGACCTACGGCACGTGCTGTGGTGGCGCCCGTGGTGGTGGCTGGCCGCCGTCATTCCCGTCGCCGTGGTCATCATTCGGCACTGGCGCATGCCTCGACCCGCCACGCTGCGGTTTTCCCGAACGCGCTCGCTCAAGCGCCTCCAGACCAGCTGGGCCGCCCGCATGGTGCACTTGCCCGACGGTCTGCGGGTCGCGGCGGCCATTTTGCTCGGGGGCGCGCTGGCCCGGCCCCAGTCCAGCCGCGGCAACGACCGGGTCCACCACGAGGGCATCGACATCGTCATCGTGCTCGACCTGTCCGACTCGATGGAGACGCCGGACATGGTGCCCAACCGCCTCGGCGCGGCGCAGGCGGTGATCGACGACTTCATCCGTCGCCGCCCTCGCGACCGCATCGGGCTGGTGGCCTTCGGCAGCACGGCCTCCACGGTGGCGCCGCTGACCACCGACCACGGGGTGCTGCGCACGCTGGTCAGCCGCCTGCGTCTGGGCCTGATGGACGGCAACTCCACGGCGATCGGCGCGGGCCTGGGCATGGCGCTCAACCGCCTCGCCGACTCCGATGCCGACAGCCAGGTCATCGTGTTGCTCACCGACGGCGTGCACAATGCCGACGGCGTCGACCCGGACCAGGTCTCCAGCGAGATCGCCGACCGGGGCGTGGCCGTCTACACCGTGCTCATCGGGCGCCACGGCTACGACAGCGGCTCCATCGACCCGGGTCGACTCGAGCGCATCGCCAGCGTCACGGGTGGCTTCGCCTACACCGCGGCCGACCGCCAGGCCCTGCAGGGCACCTTCCAGGACCTGCTCAACAAGCTCGAGCGCACCAGCATCGAGGGCGAGCCCATTCGCCCCGAGCTGTTCCAGTGGCTGTTGTGGCCGGCGTTGCTGCTGCTGGTGCTCGACGTCAGCCTGCGAACGACTCGCCTGCGGAGGTTCCCATGAACGCCATGCTCGCGGCGATGCTGCCCGACGCGGCGGCGGAGGTCGACGCCTTCGACGAGGTGATCTTCGCGAACTCCGACCTGTGGCCGGTGCTGCTCGCCGTTCCCGTGGCGGGGCTGCTCTTCGCCTGGGCGGCGCGACGCCGTCGTCAGGCCATGGAGTCGCTGGGTAACCCCAAGCTCGTCGCGCGGTTGGTGGGCAGCGTCCATCACGGACGCCGGGTGCTCAGCGCGGTGGCCATGACCTTGTGCGTGGGCGCGGTGGGGCTCGGTCTGCTTCGCCTTCAGTACGGCGGCACGGCCGAGGTCATCCCCGCCAGCGGCCTCGATGTGGTGCTCGCGGTCGACTACAGCAAGTCGATGCTGGCCCAGGACGTCTACCCGTCGCGGAGCGAGCGGCTCGAGGCCGAGCTGGGGCGCTTCATCGAAGACGCGGGCGAGCGCGGCGACCGGGTGGGCGTGGTGGTGTTTGCCGGAGCGGCGCGAGGCTTCCCCGTGACGCCCGACATGCGCATGCTGAAGCTCTACCTCGAGAAGGCCGATCCTCGCTTCGAGCGGCCGGGCGGCACCTCCATCGGCCGTGCGCTCAGCCGCTCGCTGTCGTTTCTGGTCGACGCCCGCCGTGGTGTCGACGACGGGCCGCTGCAGGCCAAGGACAGCGACAAGGAACCGGTCGATCTGTCCGCGGCGCCGCCGGCCGAGAACGGGCAGGCCATCGTCTTGCTGACCGACGGCGAGGACAACTCCAGCCGGCCCCTCGAGGTCGCCGAAGAGGCGGCCAAGCTCGGCGTTCGCATCTTCACGGTGGGCATCGGCTCCACCTCGGGCGAGCCCATCCAGACCTTCGACGAGCAGGGCAACCCCACCGGCTTCGTCAAGGACAAGGCCACGGGCGAGTACCGCATGACCCGCCTCGACGAGGGCACGCTCGAGGAGATCTCGAAGATTACCGGAGGCCGCTACGTCAAGGTCGAGGCCGATCGCTTCAGCCTCGACGAGGTCCGCGACGTGCTCGAGGAGCTCAGCCGAACCCAGCGCGAGGACACCATCGAGATCCACCGCGACGAGGGCTTCGCCATCCCGGTCCTGGCCGCGCTGGCGCTGCTGTGCCTTTCGCTGGGCCTGGGTGATCGACGGAAGGTGAAGGCATGACCGGCGTCGGACGAGTACTGCTCGGGCTGGTGGTGGCGGGGTGGCTCGCCGATCAGCTCGCCCGCCCCGATCGCGACGTCGAAGCGGGCATCGAGGCCTACGAGGCCGACGAGCTGGACACCGCGCTCGAGCACTTCGAGGCCGCCATCGCGCGGCACGGCGATCAGCCCGAGCTCAGCTACGACCGCGGCCTGGTGCGCCTGGCTCAGGGGGAGCCCGACGAGGCGCGACGGGCCTTCGAGCGCGCCAGCGAGACCGAAGACCTCGAGGTTCGGGCCAGCGCGTTCTACGAGCGCGGCAACGTGGCCTTCGACATCGAGGACTGGGACGGTGCGATCGAGGCCTACATCGAGTGCCTCAAGGCCCGCCCCGATCACTCCAACGCCAAGTGGAACCTCGAGCTCGCCCTCCAGCGCAAGCAGGAGCAGGAGGACGAGCAAGAAAACGAGGACGAGGACGACAACGAGGACGACGAGAACGAGGACGACGGCGGCACCGGAGGCGACGAGACCGGGGGCGATGAAACCGGCGGTGACGAGACCGGCGGAGAGGACTCGGGCGGCGAGACCGGAGGCAGTGATTCCGGCGGAGAGGACACCGGAGGCGGCGATACGGGCGGTGAGGACAGCGGCGGCGAAGAGTCCGGCGGCGACGAGGGTGACAGCGGCGGCGAGTCGGGCGAGGATCAACCCCCCGAGGACGACGGCGGCACCGGAGAGCCCCCGCCCGAGCAGGACGGCGGCACCGGAGGCGAGCCTCCACCCCCTCCACCCCAGCCCGCCGACGAAATGGACCTCCAGCGCGCGCTCGATGAGCTCGATGAGCAAGACCAGTTCCCCCTCGGGCGCATCAACGGAGGCCAACGACCTCCGCGCGAGGACTGGTAACCCGGCGTCTTCCATGGCTCGCTCGATCTCACGACGACGCTTTACTCGGGGCCTGGGCCGGGCGCTGGCCGTGGGCGTGGCCTCGTCTGCGTTCATCCTCGCGGGTGATGCCGAGGCGGCCATCGAGGTCGCGGCCGAGTCCCGGGTCAGCATGGACATGGCGCGGGTGGGCGACCCCGTGCGGCTGACCATGGTTTTCAAGGTCCGAGGGGGCCCCGTGCCCGCCAACATCCCCTGGCCCGAAGCGCTGGCCGACAACTTCACGGTCAGCAACGTCTCGCGTCAAAACCGGACCTCGCGGAGCATCTTCGGGGGCCCGAAGGCGGCGGTGCACAGCCTCGAGGTCAAGGCCACCATCACCCCGCTGCGCACGGGCACCTTCGAGCTGCCCTTCGCGATCGAGATCGAGGGGCAGCGGGTCGACTCCAACGTCCCCGTGCTCGAAATCATCGGCGCCGACGAGGTCCTGCCCGGGCCTCCCCCCGGCAGCGTGCCCACCGAGCGTCGCGGGCCCGTGTTCCCGTGGGCCCTGGTCGACAAGGACGAGGTCTACGTCGGCGAGCAGATCACCTACGACCTGCAGGTCTACGAGGAGCGCTCCTTCCTCGGCATTCACCTGCGCAAGCCGCCGAGCTTCACCGACTTTTTCACCGAGGAACTCGACGGTCGCGAGTCCGAGACCCGGCGGGTCGACGATGTCGAGTACGACGTGCGCTCGGCCATGCGTCGCGCCTTGTTCCCCCAGCGGGCGGGCACCTTGGAGATCGGCGCGGCCGAGCTGAGCATCGCGGGGCGGCAGCGTCTGCTGTCTCCCGTGCTGCAAGTGGAGGTCAAGCCGCTGCCCGCCGAGGGGCGCCCCGCTGGTTTCTCCGCCAACAACGTCGGGCACTATGCGATCGAGGCGGCGGTCGACAAGAGCAAGCTGGCCGCGAACGAGCCGGCCACCTTGAAGGTCACCATCGAGGGCGAGGGCAACATCAAGCTCGTCGACCCCGGTACCTGGCCGGAGCTCGAGGGCTTCCGCCGCTACGAGCCCAAGGTCTCCACCCGCGTTCGCAAGGGCGCTCGTCTGGGCGGCGCGCGGAGCTACGAGTTCCTGCTCATCCCCGAGCACGGCGGCGAGCTGACGATCCCGTCGCACGAGTTCGCGTACTTCGACCCCAAGGAAGGCCGCTACGAGGTCGCCAAGACGGAGCCCATCGTCCTGACGGTGGCGGGCGGCGAAGCGCCCGAGCCCGAGCCCGAGCCCGAGGCGGAGCCGGGCGCCGAGGAAATCGCGGACATGCTCTTGTCGGACGAGCTGCCTCGCCACACCCCGCGCGAGCGCTGGCTGACGCCGACGCGCTGGGCCTACGGCATGGCGGCGGTCCCCATCGTCGCCGCGGCGGGCCTGGGCGGGGCGGCGCTGTGGCGGCGCTTTGGTCCCGACGAGCAGATGCAGGCCCGAGCGCGACGTCGACAGCGACACCGCGAGCTGATCGACGCCGCCGAGTCGGCCGTGGGCGGCGGTGAAGGCTTCCACGCCGCGCTCGCCAAGCTGCTGCACGAGCTCGCCGTCGATCGAGCCGGAAACGCGGGCGTGGGCCTGCCGCGGCCCGAGCTGCTTCGCTTGCTGAACCAACAGGGGGTACCGGCCGAAGACGTCGAGCGGGTCCGCGACTTGCTCGACCGCTGCGACGCCGCTCGCTTCGGAGCCCAGGGCGACTCTCGCGAGGATCGACAGGCGCTCTTCGACGAGGTCCTCGACCTGATGCGAACCAGCCGCATCGCCAAGGAGGGCTCGTGAGGGCATCGCTTCGGCGCGTGAGCACGATGCTCGTGCTGCTGGTCGCGTTGCTCGGCGGAGCACAGACCGCGCATGCCGATGCGGTCGACGAGGCCTTCGTGCGCGGCAACCAGGCCGCCGAGGCGCAAGACTGGGACGCCGCGATCGAAGCGTACGAAGAAGCGGTCGCGCTGCTGCCCGAGCGCAGCGCGGTGCTCTCGTACGACCTCGGCACGGCCTACCTGCACCGCGGTGATCTCGGTCGCGCCACCTATCACCTGCTCCGCGCGCTCGACTGGCGGGGTGGTCCCACGACCGAGCTGGTCGAGTCGGCGCGCTTCAACCTGGCGGTGGCACGGCGGCGAGCCGAGCTGGCGGCGACCCAGGAGGGAGCCAAGCTCGACCGGGCCGGCACCTGGGATCTCATCGTCGAAGCGCTCGTGGCGCCCGGGGTGGGATGGTCGGCGCTGGTAGCGGGTTGGCTGGGCCTTGGGATCGTTTGGGTCGGTCGTCGTCGTCGGCGCCAAGGCCTTCCGTCGAGCACGGTTCTCGGGGCCGGTTTGATCGTTTTGATGAGTGTGTTCGTCGTGTTGGGTGGCCTGCACGGCCTGGCCCTTCGCGCAGATCGCACTTCACCCGAGGCGGTGGTGCTCGAAGATCTCGTCGAGGCTCGCGACGGTGCGGGCAACCATCGGCCGGTCTCGTTCCGAGTGCAGGGCGGTGCACGGGTCCGAGTGCTGGGTCGTAGCCCCGGATGGCGACAGGTTCGATTGCCCGGCGGCTTGGAAGGCTGGGTTCCCGAGGACGCGATCGGTGAGCTTCGCGATCGAGGAACGCGACGGGCCGGGGCTCCGTCTCCGCGCGAGACGGACGAACCCTGACCGCCTCGTTCGACTCGAGCCCGACCACGGTTGAAACGACCGTGACGGCAACATCGGTGTGTTCGGTACCGGTGCAATCATTGCCAATCGTGGGCCGTCCATTGCACTGGTTCACTTGTCACCTGACAGCGCACCTTCTCGCACGTTGGTGCTCAGTACCGTACCTGGTCCGGGAACGGCTCTAGACCGCGGCGCAGCCCGGATTCTCGTGTGGCGTTTGACCGCTCACCGGGATAAGCTTCCCGCTAGGGTGTTGTCGGTCGTTGCCACGAAGATTCGAACGTCCCACGGTGTGGGGTGTTTGTCTTCGACGTTGGGCCGAATCTACGAGGGTTATTTGCTTTCGACGCCCGTGGTCGGTCGAGGCATGGTGATCTTCAGAGACCCGAATGGTCGACGCATGGTCACCACCGCCGTACGACGCGTGCTGACGCCCGGCGAGACCAACGTGCTCTACGTAGAGACCGAAAACAGCGTTTATCGGATCGCCATCCGCGACGACCGACCGACGGCGGTCACGGCGACCGGCTGAGCCTCGCTCGTCGTCGCTACGCGCGTCGCTGATAGATGGCCACGCGCAGGTATTCGCCTTCGACGTGGCCGGGCGCGATGGGGTGATCGACGTCGGCGCCTCGCGTGGCGACGCGAGTCCAGTGCCCGGGCAGAGCCAGCGCGCCGCGATCGAGGTGGTCGAAGCCCAGGTGGTGGCTGCAGCTGCACACCACCAAGTGTCCGCCCACCATCAGCTTCGAACCGGCTTGGCCCACGAGGCGCTGCATCGCCGCGCTCGCGCGCGGCAAGTCTTTGCGACGCCCGGCGATCTTGGGCGGGTCGACCACGATCGTGCCGAAGGGTCCGGCCATCGCGGGGTCGCGCAGCGCTTCGAACATGTCGGCCTTCACCCACTGGAGACCCTCGAGGCCGTTGAGCTCGGCGTGCCGCGCCGCGTGCTCGAGCATGGTCGCGCTCTGATCCACGCCCACCGCCTGCACTCCGGCCGCGGCCGCGTGCAGGGCAAAACCACCGACGTGACAGCCGAGGTCGAGCAAGGGGCCGGGCGTGTGTCGGGCCAGCTCGGCCACGAAGCGACGGTTGGCCCGCTGGTCGAAGTACGCCCCCGTCTTCTGGCTCGGGGGCGCGGGCACGACGAACTTCAGCCCGTGCTCCACGAAGCGCAGCTGCGGGTCGTCGCCCTCGCGCTCGACCCGAGGCTCGAAGCCCTCCGATTTCGCGGCCGAGGCGGGGCAGATCTGGTGGATGGGCCCGTCGTGATGCTTGCGGAGCGCAGCCACGATTGCCTCACGCCGGGCCACCATCGGCGCGGTGGTGAGTTGAGCGACGAGAGTCGTGTCATAGCGATCGACCACCAGTCCCGGGAGCCCGTCGCCTTCGCTGTTGACCAGTCGTAGCCCGGTGGTGGGCTGGCCCTCGAACCCTTGCGTCGAGCGGGCCGCGAGGGCCGACCCCAAGCGGGTCGCCAGCCAGTCCTCGGGGGGCGGAGTGGGCCCCCAGGTGAGCATACGGACCGGAATTGCCGAGGTCTCCGAGGCCAGGCCCCAGCCGAGCGGCTCGCCGCGGCGGTCGAGGAGCTCGAGGGTCGATCCCGCGTCTGGAATCCCGATGAAACGGGCGATCTGGCGGGCGCGGATCCACGGACCCTGCTCAGGCCCTACTTTGCCGGCATCGCGACGGAGCTGGGCTTGGGCGGGCATCGGCGGAGGATAGCAGCCCTCCGATGAGAGGTTATCCTGTGGCGGTCGCCCGCTCGGCTCCGCTCCCCTCATGAATGCCAACGAGACTACCCAGCACTTTTTGCAGCAGGCCTTCGACGTTCTCGACATCGACGAAGAAATGCGGGGGATCCTCATCACCCCGAGCCGCGAGCTGCGGGTCGAGCTGACCCTGCGCCGCGACGACGGCACGATGAAGAACTTCATCGGCTATCGGGTGCAACATGACGACGCGCGCGGGCCCTTCAAGGGTGGTCTGCGCTACCACCCCAACGTCGACATCGAGGAGATCCGCTCGCTGGCGAGCCTAATGACCTGGAAGACCGCGGTGGTCGGCCTGCCCTTCGGGGGAGCCAAGGGCGGCATCCACGTCGACCCCGAGCAACTCAGCACCCAAGAGCTGGAGCGGCTCACGCGGATCTACGTCCGGCAGGTGCACGAGCTGGTGGGCCCCGACCGGGACATCCCCGCGCCCGACGTGAACACCAACGAGCAGGTCATGGCCTGGTTCTTCGACGAGTACAGCCGGCTGCGCGGGTTCTCGCCGGGGGTGGTCACTGGCAAGCCGCTCGGGCTGCACGGTTCGGCGGGTCGCGCCTCGGCGACCGGGCGCGGCTGCATGTTCGCCGTGCGCGAGACGCTGCGCGAGGCCGGGCTCGAGCTCAAGGGTCAGCGCTTCGTGGTGCAGGGCTTCGGCAAGGTCGGCTCGTGGGGCGCTCGCCTGCTGCACGCGCGCGGGGCCAAGATCCTCGCCGTCAGCGACGTCAACGGGGGCATCTTCTCCGCCGAGGGGCTCAACATCCCCGCCGTGCTCGAGTTCCTCGACTCGCACGGCACCGTGGTCGGCTTCCCGGGGGCCCAGGCGATTTCCAACGCCGACCTGCTCGTCACCGAGTGCGACGTGCTCATGCCCGCGGCCATCGGCGGGGTCATCACCGCCGACAACGCCCCGCACATCAAGGCCAAGTACGTGCTCGAGGCGGCCAACGGCCCCTGCACGGCCGAAGCCGACGCCATCCTCAACGAGCGCGGCATCACCATCATCCCCGACATCTACGCCAACGCGGGCGGCGTGACCGTCAGCTACTTCGAGTGGGTCCAGAACCTCCAGAACTTCCACTGGGACGAGGTTCGGGTGAACGACGAGCTCGACAAGGTCATGAGCACCGCGCACGGCAAGATCCGCGACATCATGCGCGCCCACGACATCCCGATGCGTACGGCCGCCTTCGTGCTGGCGATCCGCTCGGTGAAGAAGGCCACCGTCGTCCGCGGCATCGGCTGACATGAAGAACGCCCGGCGCAGGGCCGGGCGTCGAGATGCCCGGTGCCGGCCGGGCAGGAAGTGAAGTCTCGGGTCAGCCGAGGCCGAAGGCCTGGCGGAGGCCGGCCTGGACCTGTGCGCTCACGCCGTTGATGGCGTCGACGCCTTCCTTCATATCGGCGCCGACCGGGACCCGCAGCGGCGGCGTGGCGTTGTCGACGGTGGCCACGATGGCATCGACGACCTCGCTCGGGTCACCCATGGCGCCGGACTGGACCATCTGCGCGAAGTGGGCGTTGAAGCCCTCGAACATCTGCTTGACCGGGCCGTAGTCGTCGAGCAGGCCCGCGTTGTCGGCCTGCATGGCGTTCTGGGCGAAGCCGGTGCCGTAGGCCCCGGGCTGGATCACGGTGACCGCGATGCCCAGCGGCTTGAGCTCCATGTCGGCCGCCTCGGCGAGGGCCTCGAGCGCGTACTTGCTGGCGCCGTAGGGGCCGAGGAAGGGCATGGTCACGCGGCCCAGGGCGCTGCTGACATAGATGATGTGTCCCTTACCCGCCTTACGCATGGAGGGCAGCACCGCTTGGTTGACGCGCAGCGGACCGAACACGTTGACGTCGAAGATGGCCTGGACCTGTGCGGTGGAGAACGACTCCTGCACGCCGAAGGTGCCGACACCCGCATTGTTGATGACGGTGTCGAGCGGCCCCTCCTGGGTCGCTTTGCCGACCGCGGCGGTGATCGAGTCCTGGTTGGTGACGTCGAGCTCGAGCACGTGCAGCGCGTGGCCACCGGTCTCCGCCCAGGCTCGCAGCCCCTCTGCCGCCGAGCGGTTCTTGCCCTCGATGCCTCGCATGGTGGCGAACACCGTGTGACCGCCCTCGGCCAGCGCCTTCGCGGTGTCGTGCCCAAAGCCCTGGCTGGCGCCCGTGATCAGGATTCGCTTCGTGTCGCTCATTTGGTCGTCCTCGCTCGTCGCCCCTTCGTACGCCACGGCTGGAGCGGCCGTTACCCGCGGTGCGCAGAAGATTCACGGCGTGTGACGTGGCCCGCCCGATCGGGCGGGGGGTGGCCGGCTATGGAACGAGGGCGACGATCTCTTGGAGGAGCGCGGCGCGGGCGGGGCCGTGATCGAGGGTCTCGAAGGGCAAGCCCAGCAGCACCACGGGAGCGGCGGCGTCGTGGCGGACCAGGGCCGCGCCCTCGGTGCCCCCGCGATAGGACGCGAGCGCCTGCGCGTTCGGCAGGGGGGCGAAGACGTCGGGGAAGCCCACGACCATGGTGCCGGGGCTGAAGAAGCGCCAGGGCTCGAGCACCTCCCAGTCGCCTTCGGGCTGGACCAAGAAGGTCTGGGCGTCGTCGGCGACGTACTGCACGCCGAAGACCTCGGCGAGGAACACCTCGTCGGCGGGCTCGCCCTGGTCGACGAGGTCCCAGCCGATCTCCGCGCCCGAGGCGAAGAGCGCTCCTCCGGCCTGCACGTGGTCGCGGACGAGCAGCTGCTCGTCGGGGGTGAAGGTGTCGTGGACGGTGCTCTCCTCGCCGAGGCTCCACACCACGAGGTCGTAGTCGGCGAGCAGGACGAGGCCGTCGACGGCCGCCTCGTTGGTGGCGCTCTCGAAGGCGACGTCGAGCCCGTCGAGGGCGCGGGCGTGCACGGCCAGGCCGTCGTGTCCGCGCCCCAGCGGGTTTTCGACCTGAGGCTCGGCCTGCCAGCGATCGTTGCCGTCGATCAGCAGCACCTGGAACGGGGCGTCCTGCATCGAGGTGGCGTAGGTATCGGAGGGGTCACTCTCGATGCCCGGGCCCACGGCGGTGACGCGGACGTGGAGCTGTGGTGCGTCGAAGGGCAGGGCGCCCGCGCGGTGTTCGGTGGTGGTGACGAAGCGAGCGTCGGCTCGGGACCAGACCTGGCCATCGGGGCTCAGCCACACGAGATAGCCTTCGGCCCCTTCGACCGCGCTCCACTCGATGCGAGCGATGTCGGTGCCGGGCTCGTGCATCACGTGACGGAGCACGGGCGCGGGCAAGGGGGAGAGGCCGCCGCGGAGGTCTCGGGCGAGCTCGGTGATGATGCCGTCGTGCACCGCCCGGGTCGCCGAGGCGACCCCCGTGTCGTTCATCAGGATGGAGAACAGGTACTCGCGGCCGTCCCAGCGGTTGTAGACGATGCCGCTGGTGGCGATGACTCCGGTCAGCGTGCCCGTCTTGCCGTGGACGCGGCCTTGGGTGTCGGGGTCGAGCATGCGGCCAGACAACGTGCCGCGCACGCCCGCGATGGAGAAGCTGCGGCGCCAGGCGAGGCCCTCGGGGAGGTCGGCCATGGCGAGCAACAGGTCGATGACCTGCCGCGGGCTGACGTCGTTGCCGTGGGAGAGGCCGGAGCCGTCCTCGAATACCCCGGGGTCGATGCCGAGCGAGCCGAGCCAGGCGTTGAGCTCGCTGGCTCCCGCGGGGTAGCTGCTGTCGCCGCCGAGGGTCCAGCCCATGTGCCGCAGCAGGATGTCGGCGAACTCGTTGTGGCTCGCGACGTTGGTGGGGACGGCGACGACGGACATCGGCGCGGTGTCCCAGTGGGCGAGCAGGGTCGTGCCGGGGCTGGGGTCGAAGTTGGAGGACGAGCCGAGGCTGCCGCTGAAGAAGATGCCCTCGTCGAGCAGCGCGTCGCGGAAGGCAGTGCTGGCCTGGCCGCGCTCAGTCGTGGCGCTGTAGACCCCGAGCGAGTTGCCGCCCACCACGAATTCGCCGCGGGCCTCGATGTCCCCGGTGACCTCGCGCAGGCCGGCGTCGTAGAGCCGGCGGGCGAGCTCGTCGAAGGGCAGGGAAGCGTTGCCGGGGAAGAACTCGCTCGACGAGCTGAGGTCGTGGTGGCCGATGACGTCGAGGTCCCCGTTCAGCACGCCTTCGGGATCGATGGCCGGGCCGAAGACCTCGGTGCGCATGCGGTGGTCGAGCCCGAGCGTGCCGAGGGCGGCGGCGGTGGAGAACAGCTTGGTGTTCGACGCGGGCGCCAGCGGCGTGTCCGGGTTGCGCTCGTAGAGCACCTGATCGGCGGCGGGGTCGATGAGCAGCAGGCCGTGGGTGGCCGAGGCCACCGCGGGGTCTTCGAGCCAGCCGTCGATGGCGAGCTGTAGCGCGTCGAGGCGATCGTCGGGGAGCGGGTCGACGGGCGGGGGCGGATCGAAGGGATCGCCGTTGTCGGGAGGCAGCCCGCCGCTCGAGTCGGAGCTCGTGTCGTCGAGGCCCGCCGTGGTGTCGGTGGTTCCGAGCACCGGATCGGTCGCGGCCAAGCCCGAGTCCGAGCTGCTGCCCGTGCCCGTCGAGTCACTGGCACTCCCGGGGTCCGGCTGGCATCCGCTCAACGCGGCCAGCACCACGCCCACGATCCACTTGCGTTCGTCCAAATCCCCCATCGGCCCTTCGATGGTGCCGGGTCGGGGGGTCGATGTTCAACGGGGGGCGCGAGGAGCAGGTATGTGATGTGCAGCCCGGACCTCCGACGGCAAGGGAGGCCGGGCTGCGCACGCATGCAGGCTAGATGCGACCCACGGTGAGCGCGCGGATTTGGCAGGCGGTGCTCAGGCGGGGGTCGTCACAGGTGGGCAGGGGCGTGGGGTCGATCTCGAAATCGAAGCCCACGCGCTGGCGGTGGAGGGTGGCCAGGGTCGGCTCGAGATCGCCGGGGGCGGTGCGAAACGAGACGATTGCGGTGGCACCGCTCTTGGCGGCGTCGAGGTGGTAGAGCACGAACCGAGGAGTCGGCTCGATGTGAGTGATGTGGAAGACGTCGGTCATGGTCCGGGGCGGGTGGCAGGCGCTTCCGTGGGGGTGTCTCCCAGTGTGGTGGGTATCGGGTGCCGCGTGGTCTTAAGGTTGGCTTAATTCGAGCGGGCCGAGTGAAAGGGTCTCGAAGGCGGGCAGCTGCAGCCCAAAGGCTCGGTGTGCGGCCAGGCGGGTCGCGGCCGGGTCTCCCGTGGTCACGAAGCGCTGCGTGGCGGGGCCCTCGGGGGTCGGGCTGGCCGCCCAGTGCCGCTCCATCCAGTCGAGGGTCTCGGTGGCGGGGTCGATGACGGTGCGCAGGCGGGGCAGCAGCGCCTCGATGGCGGGCTGGGCTGCGCAGTAGTGCGTACATGCGAGCACCAGGTGCTCCGTGTCGTGCACCGGTCCCAAGATCTCGCGCAGGCATGCCTCGAGCTCGGGTCCCTCGGTGAGGCCGCGCTCGATCAACGCCGACAGGGGCTGGGCGACACGCGAGGTGACGCGGCATCCACCGGCCTGCAGGGGCTGCGCGTAGGCTCCCGATTCGATCGTGCGCCGACCGCCGATGACCAGCACCTCGTCGAGCCCTCGACGCTGGATCGCTTCGACCGTAGGCCTGATCACGCCGATCACTTCGCACGCGCGCGCTCGGGCGGCGGCGTGGAGCTCGGGATCGTCGAGGATGCTGCTGGCCGCGTTGCAGGCCACCACCACCTGGGAGCAGCCCGCATCGGCCAGGCGCCCCACCACCGACTGCACCCGGCGAGCGAGGTCGGTGGCGGACAGCGTGCCGTAGGGAGCGGAGCCGGAGTCGGCCCAGTACATCACGGGGCGAGTCGAGCCGCGGGCGCGGAGCTTGGCGAAGGTATCGAGGCCGCCGATGCCCCAGTCCACGATTCCCAGCATGCTCATGGGTACCGCATCTGGGTGATCTCGGCGCGGGCAAAGGGCCCGCTGTCGAACGCGATCACCCGGGCGCGACGCCCATAGTTGATGGTGTCCAGCTGCCCGTGGGGGAAGCGGCTGCCGAGGTACCACTGGTACTCGTGCAGGGCTCGCATGGGGTTGTAGCGCAGCATGTCCTGCCAGGCTGCGGTGCGGACCATGGCCGCGAGGTTGCGGCGGTAGCCCGGCACCCGGCGTCCGTGGAGCTCACTGCGGAGCTTGTCGAAGGCCATGCGGGGGAGGTGCCGGGGTTCGATGGGCTTGTCGACCATGTCCACCACCAGCAGGCGCCCGCCCGGTCGCATCACGCGGGCCAGCTCCGACATCAGCGGGTCCCAGTCGAGATAGCGAAACGAGAGCATCGAGATCGCGACGTCGATGCTGGCGTCGTCGACCGGGAGCTGGGGTCCGTCGATTGCCTGGAAGCGAAGGTTGGGTACGGAGGCCCAGCGCTCACGCGCGCGGTCGACCATGGCGGGGGAGGCATCGAGGCCGTGCCCGTGGGCGATGCGCGGGGCGAGGCGGGCGAGCAGCGAACCATTGCCGCAGCCGAGCTCGAGCACCCGGGGAGCAGCGGCCGCGCCCCGCAGGCGAGCTTCGAGCCAGGCCACCTCGTCGTGACGCACCGCGATGTCGGCAAAGACCTCGTCGTAGTCCCCGGCGACTGCGTCGTAGCTGGCGGCCGTGCCCACGTCGTCGGGGTCGAAGCTGCGCAGGGGCTCGGCCGGCATGGCGCCGAGGTACTTGCGCAGCGATGCGACGCGCCCGTGGGACTTGTTGCCCGGGCACCCGAACACGTACAGCGGCTCGCTCGGGTGGCGCCACGGGGCGGGCCAGCGGAAGCGATCGCGGCGGGTCGAGAACGCGGTGTACCAGTGATAGCCGTGGCTGCGGACCCCGAGCGTGCGGGCGAAGAAGGGCGCGAACCAACGGGCGGAGCGGCACGCGTGGAAGTAGGCCTCGGCCTGGGGCGCGAACGGGATCGACAGCGTGCGCCACTCGTGCGGTGAGAACTGCTCGGGCCAGCGAGTGGTGCCGAACATGGGGCCGTACATGCCCGCGTGCAGCACGAAGTGCAGCTGGTCGATCGACGCGCCCGCCTCCGCGATGCTGGCGAAGATGCGGCGTACCTCGGCCTTGCTCTCGACTCGCTCACACCGCACGGGCGTGGGGGCGTGGGCGGCCCGCAGCTGTCGCGCGAGCGTCTGCGCCGCGCGTTGGAAGCTGGGTCCGCCTTCGCGGTAGCGGGTGGTGTAGACGATGAGGATCACGCTGGCGGCCTGTGGATACGCCTGAGCGCGGGAGTTCGTTCCGCATCGTCGAGTATCCCACCCTCGGGACGAATCGAGGGTATTGCGGAAACCCCGCAGGCTCCGGCGGTGACCAACCAGGAGTGCGGACGGAGCAGCAGCGGAGACGCTGGGGTCGGCTCGCTCTGTGGTTGTTTCCGTGGGTGCTGACCGCGGTGTTCGCCGCGGGCATGCATCTGTCGCGGGACGAGCCGGAGCCGGAGGACCCGTGGAAAATCGTGCCCATGATCCCGCAGCACGAGCTGGTGGTGCGGAAGTTCGACGAGGCCATGGGCTCGCTCGAGCACCTGTCACCCAAGGAGCAGCGGGCGTTCGAGTACACCAATCACTTCGCGCCCGTACCCATCGCGCGGCCGGACGATTGGCTGAGCTTCCACCCCGAGCCGGGGCAGTCGGTCTACGCCTACGTGCAGTCGCGGCCCAACCGCCCCGATCCGCCGAACGACCAGATCTACATCCTCCCGCTGGGGCCGCTGCCGGCCGAGCGCGGGCCCACCGTCGAAGAGCTCGCGCAGTACGGGCAGGCGTTCTTCAATCGCGAGGTCGTGGTGCTCGATACCCGCAGCGTCGAGTCACTCGACGTGCCCACGCGGGAGCAAGGCGGCGTGCGCCAGCTCGATGCGGGCGCGGTGCTCGACGTGCTCCGCACCGAGCTGCCTCGCGATGCCTACTGCCTCATCGCGGTGACCTTCGAGGATCTCTATCCCAACGAGAAGTACAACTACGTGTTCGGCCTCGCCCGGCTCCACCAGCGGGTCGGGGTGTTCAGCTTTGCGCGCTACCACCCCGCGTTCTTCGGCGAGCGCTTCGGCATCGATCGGCGCCTGGTGGTGCGGCGGGCCCTCAAGGTCATGAGCCACGAAATCGGCCACATGTTCGGCCTCGAGCACTGCATCTACCTGCACTGCAACATGAACGGGGTCAATCACCTGGCCGAGCTCGACCGGGCGCCCATGCACCTGTGCCCGGTGTGCCTGCGCAAGCTCCATCTCATGCTCGGGTTCTCGCCGCCGCGCCGCTACGGGGCACTCTCGGAGATCTACGAGCGCCTCGGCCTCGACAGCGAGGCCGACTGGGCGGTGCAGCGCCAGGTATTCCTCGAGCGAGGCGGCTGAAGGTCGCCGCCCCGTCGGTTCGGCGGTTACTCGTTTTGGAGGGGATACAGCGAGGGGTGCTCGTCCCCGCGGGCGAGCGTGCGATCGGGGAACGTCGGCCCCCACCAGGTCGGGCTGGCCTCCGTGTGGGTCCCGAGACCATCGCGTCGCGGATTCGCTCCCCGTGACATCACTCGCTGAGCGTCGGGCCTCATACCCGGTCGCGGTGGGCGCGACCCGAACGCCGGCAGACTGGACGCCGGGCATGGGGCGAGCGAGGCGGCGAGCGTGATTGTGGACTTCGTCGATCCACATGGCGTTCGTCAATGGAGCGCGACTCCAATGGTGCCGTCGCGGTGTCACTTCTTCGTCTCGTGATCGATTCGCGATCGATCGAATCGAAGGGCCGAATCGGCGCGACGCAATCGACCTCGATGATCAGTCGAGCGAGATGCCAACGAAACGAACACGACCCTGTGCATGCGTTCCAGCGGCCGGTACGTGGCCGTTCGTGGAGGATTCGTTCCTTCGGATGGTGTGCGCTCGACATCGATCGTCGTGCGCGTTTCTTTGTCGGGCGGCATCCGATTCCCGGACGGGCGTGCAGCTTCTAGCGTGGGGTCATGGGGTCGCATTCGCGGCCGGGGTCCGCGGGACCTCGGCCTCGTGTCGTCGTGGTCGGCGGTCACCGCTCGTTGGTGGTCGACGAAGGCTGGTGGCCGTTGCTCGATGCCCTACGAAAACAGCAGGGCTTCGATCGGGTTTGGCATGGTGCGCGAGGCGGGGCCGATCACGGGGTCGCGGCGTGGGCCGAGGCACGAGGTATGGAGGTGGTCGCGTTCCCGGCTCCCGTCGAGCTGTATCGGGCCTCGGGGCTGTCCGAGTCCGAGGCCGAGCTGCGACGCAACGACGACATGCTGCGAGCGTGGGGGGGCTACCGAGAGCGCGGCGGCTCGATCGTCCCGTGTGCTCGAGCCGGTGGTTTTGCTCAGATGGTGCTGGCGCTCGCCCCTGACGACGACACTCGTGATCTGGTGGACCGCGCCCGACAGTGGCGATCGTTGCGGGTGATCGAGCTATGGCCGCCGCGAAGGCAGTGGCGGGTCCGAGGTCCGCGGGTGGACGCGGAGCTCACGACGCTGGGTGACGTGGTGGTGGAGGCCGACCTGCCCTTGCGCTGGGCGGTGGGCCAGACGCGGGCGCAGCTCCGCCAGAACTTCGCCCGTCGGGGCTGGCGGGCGCACGGCATCGGTGTGCCGTGCCACCAAAGCGAAGGGCCGCGCCCTCGAGAGGACGCGGCCCAGTAGTCCGGCCCCACGCGGGGGCCGAGGCGCCGACTCCTTACGGAGCGGGCGGGAAGTCGACGACGGCGACGTCGTCGACCAGCAGCACGAACTGGTCGCTGCTGTTGTTACGCCAGGCGAGGTAGACCGTCTGGTCGGCGTAGCCCTCGTCGGAGAGGTTGACGGTGCGGAAGGTGTAGTCCGCGCCCGCGTTCTCGGCGGGGATGGTGAACAGCGCGTCGTTGGCCTCGAAGTCCGCGATGTCCGGGCCGGCGGTCGAGATGCGAACCTCGTAGCCGTCGGGGAAGGCCGGGTCCTGAGCCCGTGCACGCCACTGCAGCTGCGCGTTGGGGCCGATCATGATCGGCGGCGAGATCAGCCAGTCGTCAGCGGCGCCCGCGGGGTCGTACCACGAGTTGCTGTAGGCCGCGTAGTTGGTGCCCGCGCCGGCGTAGAAGGCGTCGGTCACGACCCACGCGTCGTTGATGAAGTTGACGGCCTCCGCGGCGGGCTGTCCGTCGACGTCGATCAGGGTCCAGCCCGCGCCGAAGCTGGCGGTCTGGAAGTTGTCGAAGAACTGGGTGTCGCCGGCCGGCCAGGCACACCAGGAGTCGTCGATGCACTCCATGCCGTCGGGGCAGGCCGAGCCCTTGGCCGAGCAGTCGAGGTAGCACGCGTTGTCGCCACCCATGCCGGTCGGATCGGCGCAGGCCACCACGGCGTCGCCGGTCGCGGGCGCTGCGAAGCTGCAGTCGTCCACGGTCGTGCACAGGGTCTCGGCGCAGACCGACCAGGTCGCGGGGACCATCATGCCGTCGCCGTCTTGGAGGCAGCCCTGGTCGCCGGGGCAGTTGAAGCCGGTCAGGCTGCAGTTGAGGAAGCCACCCGGGTCGGGCTGCGGCACGGGCGATGCACAGAGGAAGCCAGCGACGCAGTTCATGCCCGCGGGACAGGTCTCGTCCATCTCGCAGCTGAGGTAGCAGTCGTTCATCATGTCATCGGTGATGTCCGCGCAGGTGACGGTGGCATCGCCGGTGTCGGGCGGCTCCGGGCAGTCGCAGGCCTCGGTGCATTCCTGGGCCGCGCACACGGTGATCGTGGGCGGGTCGGCATCCTGAACGCAGATCGAGCCCTCGGCGCAGAGCGTGACGTCGGCCGCGCCCGAGGCATCGGCACAGGAGTCGTAGTTGCCTTCGCCCCAGCCGGCGGGACAGGGGCCCTCGTCGGGGATGCACTCGGCGGTGCAGTCACAGGGGTCGGAGCCCTCGGGACAGGCACACGTCTCGCCCTCGGCACACTCGGCCTCGCAGTTGGGCTCGGGCGCGTCGAAGCACAGACCCTCGACGCAACACTCGTTGTCGCCGCACGCGGGGTCGCACATGGGCGGCTCTTCGGTGTCGCCCTCGGTCGCGGTGGTGGTGGCCGGGGGGTCGTCGGTATCGACCGGATTCTCGGTGGTCGTGTCGTCGCCCGGGGGAGTCGGGGTGGTGTCGACGCCGGTCGTGGTGTCGACGGGGTTTCCGGTGGTGTCGTCGTTGGCACCGGTGGTGTCGCCGGTGTCGTCACCCGGGCAACCGGTCAACGCCAACGCTCCGATCACGAGCGGGGCCGCTGCGTATTTGAAATTAATCATCTGAAAGTCGTCCCTTCGTCTCTCTTTGAGCTCCGCTGCCACACAGGCTTTGGAACCTGGCCAGAGTAAGCCAGGCAGCCTGCGCTTCCAAGGACGCGACCGGCCCGGTGCGACGGTGTGAGAGGGCCCACCTTCGCCCACAAAAGGCCGCGCGAGGTTTGGTCCTAGGGCATGAGGGACCTTGGCCCCAGCGCGGCGTCGTGCGATGTCAGACCCTCGCATGGCGAGCCATCCGATCCGTCGCCGATATCTCGTCGAGTCCCTGATTCGACAGCGGCGAGCCGATGAACAGCCGCGCTATGTCGCGTCTCAGAGAGCGGGGCGTATCGACCCCAACCCGCACCAGATCGATGCCGTGATCTTTGCCCTCCAGCGGATCCCGGAGGGGGGATGCATCCTGGCCGACGAAGTGGGCCTCGGCAAGACGATCGAGGCCGGATTGGTCATCGCGCAACGTCGCGCCGAAGGAGCACGGCGAATCCTACTCATCACGCCAAAGCCGCTGATGGGGCAGTGGGGCCACGAATTGTGGACGCTATTTGGAATCGAGACCGAGGAGATCGGCGCCGATACGGATCTGCGAAGGCCGGGTGTGTACCTGATTGGGCGCGAGCAAGCCGGGGGCGAAAGAGGCGCAGATCGGTTGTTGCAGGTCGCGCCTTTCGATTTGTGTGTCATCGACGAGGCCCACGAGATTTTTGCCGGGCTCTACAAACGCTATGACCGACATGGTCGTTTTCGTCGTCGCGGGCGACAGGCTCGCATGGCGGCCCGCGTCAAGCGGGCGTTGGCCGACACCCCCGTACTCTTACTGACCGCGACCCCCATCCAGAACTCCCTGACGGAGCTTTGGGGGTTGGTCCAGTACGTCGAGCCGACGGGGACTCTCCTCGGTGATTTACCCACATTCCGCAGCCTCTTTTGCGCGGGAGATGATCGCAATCTGCGACAAGGCCAGGACGAGGAATTGCGTCGTCGGGTGGCCACCGTGTGTCAGCGGACGCTGCGGCGGCAAGCGCAGGCGTTCATGAAGCGTCCCTTTGTCGACCGCCAGGCGCGGCTGTTCGAGTACAGCATGGGGCCGGAGCAGCGGTCGCTATACGAGGACGTCACCCGCTACCTGCTGAAGCCCGACCTGTGCGCGTTTCGGGGCGGGCAGCGGCGCCTGCTCTTGCTCGGGTTTCACCGCCGCATGGCGTCCTCGCTCGAGGCCCTGGCGTCGAGCTTGGAGACCGTGGCCGGGCGCTTGCGCACCATGCTGCTGCCCGCGGTCGGTCGGGGAAAACGCCGCGACGATCAGACGCTCGCGTTGTTCGGCGCATCGGTGGCGCCGGCCGAGACTCGCGACGATCTCCAGCAGTTCACGGCCGATCTCGAGGACGAGGAGCGCGAGCAGATCGGGACCGACGACGACGAGCTCGACGAGGAGGAGCGCGAAGCCGCGAGCGATCCGGTCGAGCTCGACGAGGCCGACGCCACGCTGCCCGACACCAAGGTGCGGCGCGAGCTCGCTCTGGTCGAAGACTTCATCGCGCGGGCGCGGTCGTGCCCGGCCGACGCCAAGCTCTCGCAGCTGATCCAGGCGTTGCGCCTCGCCATCGCTCGACCCGAGGGCACGGGCAAGGCGGTCATCTTCACCGAGTCGCTCGCCACCCAGGACTACCTACGCCGCAGCCTCATCGAGGACGGGGTGGTGAGCGACCAGGAGATCACGCTCTTCCGCGGCACCAACACCGGGCCCCGCGTGCAGGAGGCACTCACCCGCTGGACGGACGAGGTGGGCGACTCCACGCCGGGCGCCTCGCCCAGCCGCAACGTCGCGGTACGACTGGCCCTGGTCCACGAGTTCGCCACCCGGTCCCGCGTGCTCATCTCCACCGAGGCGGGGGCCAAGGGGCTCAACCTGCAGTTTTGCGACACGGTGGTCAACTACGACTTGCCCTGGAATCCGCAGCGGATCGAGCAGCGAATCGGTCGCTGCCATCGCTACGGGCAGACGCGGGGCGTCACCGTGATCAACTTCCTCAACCGCGACAACGCGGCGCAGCGCCTCACCTTCGAGATCTTGAGCCGCAAGCTCGATCTGTTCGGCACCGTGCTCGATGCCTCCGACGTGGTGCTGCACGAGCCGGGCAGCCTCGCCCCCGAGACCCTGGCCGGGGCGCTGGGCATGGACTTCGAGGCTCAGCTGCGGAGCATCTACGAGCGGGCGCGGAGCGTGGAGGAGATCGAGGCCGACCTCGCGGCGCTCCGCGACGACATGACGGGCAAGCGCGACGAGTTCGAGGACACCTATCGCCGCACGGCGGGGCTGATCGAGAGCCGGCTCGACGAGACGGTCCGCGGCAGCTTCGCCCACCTGCAGAGCCGGCTCTCCGGGGGCCTGGCCGAGTTCGATGCCCAGCTCGCCGGGGTGCTCCAGCGCTATCTCCAGGCCATCGAGGCGCCCTACGAGGTGGTCGACCAGGGGGCGGCGCAGCGCTACGAGGTCGAGGCTTGCCCCGCGCTGCCCGAGGATTTTCGGCAGGGCGTCTCGGTGCTCGTGGGCCCGCGTGGTCCCGACGACGAGGCATCGGTCGAGCGCCTGCACCTCGGCCATGCGCTGCTGCAGGCGGCGGTGCGCGAGGCGAGAGCGGCGACTCGCGATCCCTTCGTGGTCAATGCCGACCCGTGCGATCACCCCGGGCTCGTCGAGCATCGCGGGCAGCGGGGGCGCATGGTCTTGCTGATGATCACCTACGAGGGCTTCGAACCGGTGGAGAGCCTGTGCCCGGTCGCCCTGATGGAAGACGGCCGCGTGCTGTCGGTGGACGCGGCCGAGCACCTGCTCTCCCACGCCGCGCTCGAGGACCTGCCGCAGCTCGAGCCCGCGCTGACCCTCGATGCGCTCGACCTCGACGACGCCGTCGAGGAGCGGCAGTTTCTCGATCGCGCCGCCATCGAGCCCCACGAGCGGGGGCGGCTGGCCGAGGCCCTCGATCGCATCGAGCGGCACATGGACGATCGGGTCATGGTCTGGGAGCAGCGTCGGGACGAGCTGACGGCCCGGGTCGAGCGCGCCCGGACCCGTCGAGATGCCGCTGCTGGCGCGGCGGCGCGGGAGCGCGCGGAGACCGAGCTTCGCCTCCAGGAAGAGGAGCGACAGGCGGCTACGGACGAGATCTCGCGGCTTCGGGCCCGAGATGACGAAGACTACGAAACCTGGCGCCTCGGCGCCCTCCAGCGGCGATACAACGTCCCTCGCACCGCCCGGATCCTCGACGTGGAGTTCAGCATCCAATGAGCGATCCCCAGGACGACGACGTGGCTCTCAAGCTCCTACATACCGCCGACTGGCACCTCGGTCGGCGCTTCCCTCAGTTCCCCGACGATGTCGCGCTGGAGCTGATGCGAGCGCGGATGTCGGTCATCGATGCGATCCTCGGCGCCGCGGCGCACAACGAGGTCGATGCGGTGCTGTGTGCGGGTGACCTCTTCGATGCCCCGCAGCCCGACGAAGAGTGGTGGCGCCCGCTCGCGGACAAGCTCAGCCGCCACGCCAAGGCCGAGCGCCCCGTGGTGTTGCTGCCCGGCAACCACGACCCGCTGACTCCGGGCTCGGTCTATCACCCCGATCATCCCTTCGTGCACGCGCTGGGCGAGCACGTGCACGTGGTCGACCGCGACGACTTCACGCTCGCGCTGTCGCCCGAGGCCACGCTCTACGCTCGACCCTGCCGCAGCCGCGCCGAAGGCCTCGACCTGGCCATGGCCCTGCCCGAGCGCGAAGAGGGAGACACCTCGATCCGCATCGGCATGGTGCACGGCTCGACCTTCGACATGCCGGAGTTCCAGACCAACTTCCCCATCGCCAAGGATGCGGCGGTGAAGCGGGGCTTCGACTACCTGGCCATCGGGGATACGCATGCCTATCGCGTCTACGACCCGCCGGAGTCGCCCACCGTGTACCCCGGGGCCCCCGAGCCCACGACCTTCGGTGAGCGCGACGTCGGGCATGTCGCGCTGGTGTTCTTCGGCCGTCGGCGTCGGCGGCCGCTGATCCGACCCGAGCGGGTGGCTCGCTTCGTGTGGGAGGAGCGGGTGATCGAGGACCTGCCCGCGCTGCGGAGGCTTCGCGACGAAGACCTGCGACGGACCGTGCTGCGCCTGGTGCTGCGCCTGCGCGTGAGCCCGGCCGAGCGCGACGAGGTCGACGAGATCCTCCAGGCGTTGTCGGGGACCTCCTCGCGACACGGGCAAGCGGCGGTGCTCCAGGTCGACGGCAGCGGGCTGCAGCTCGACGCCTCCGATCTCGGCGATGCCCTCGAGGGGCTGCCCCAGGTGCTCACCGAGACGGCGGAGCGACTGCGGGCCCAGGCGGCCGAGCCCGGCGAAGAAGGAGAGCTGGCCCAGCGGGCGCTCTATCACCTCTACCGCCTGGTGAGGTCGGGCTGACCCATGCGCCTGCTGTCGATCGGCGTGCGCAGCTTCGGCTGCATCGAGGAGGCCAAGCTCGAGCTGCGGCCGGGCCTCAACGTGCTCTACGGCCCCAACGACCTGGGCAAGTCGACGCTGGTGCATGCGATTCGGGCCGCGCTGTTGCTGCCGACCTCGCGCCGCGAGGCCGAACGCTTTCGTCCCTGGCACCGCGACGTCACGCCCGAGGTCACGCTGGCCTTCGAGGCGCCAGACGAGCCTGGCTCCGATCGTCCGCCGCGGATCTGGCGGGTACGCAAGAGCTTCGGGGCGGGGCGCAAGGGCAGCGCCGAGCTGCACTGGTCCAACGACGGCGAGCACTTCTCCGTCGAGCAAAAGGGCGATGGCGTCGACGACAAGCTCCGCACGATGCTGGGCTGGGGCGTGCCGGGGGCCCGGGCTCGAGGCCCTCGGGGTTTCCCGAGCTCGTTCCTCACCACGGTGCTGCTCGGCCCGCAGGCGGTGCCCGGCTCGATGCTGGGCAATAGCCTCGACGACGACCCCACCGACTCGGGCCGCGAGCGACTGACCGAGGCGCTGCAGGCCCTGGCGCAGGACCCCCGCTTCAAGGAGATCCTCGACGAGGCCCAGCGCAAGGTCGACGAAGCGTTCACGCCGACGGGTAAGCCTCGCAAGGGCAAGGCCTCGCCGCTGTCGCCGATCAAGCAGCGCATTCGCGAGCTCAGCGAAGAGCTTCGCCTGCAGCAAGAGCGCGTGCACGACAGCGACGACGTGCGCCAGCAGCTGCTCGCATTGGACCTCGAGCGCATCGAGGCGGTGGCGGCTCGAGACGACGCGGAGAAGCAGTGGCAGCGGCAGCAGGCGCTGTTCGAGCGGGGACGGCAGCGGGCTGAGGCGCTGGCCCAGGTGCAGGAGGCCCGCGAGGCCCTCGAGCGCGGGCAGGCGGTGCTGGCCGATCGGCGGACGTGGCAGGAGGCGGTCGAGCGCCACATGCAGGGGCGGCCGGCGGCGGACGGCGCGTTGCTGCGGGCGGGTGAGGTCGAGCAGGCGGCGGCCCAGACCTTCGCCGAGGCCGAGGCCCACCTGCGGGCGATCGAGCAGGGGGGCGACGCGGAGGCGAAGCTCGAGCGCCAGCAGCTCGAGACCCGACGACTGCAGCTCAAGGCCGAGCACGCGCAGGTCCACGAGCGACTGCGGCTGGCCGAGGAGGCCCTGGAAAAACGAGCCGAGGTCGAGACGGTGGCCGAGGCTCGCGATGCGCTGGCCCAGGACCTGGCCGCGAGCGAGCGGGCGGCCACCGATGCCGAGGCGGTGCGGCGCGAGGCCGACGCAGAGCAGCGGCTCTACGATGCGGCTTTGCGCCTGCGTCGCTACGAAGAGGCGGAGCAGCGGGTCGCCCATGCGCAGGAGGCCGAAGCGGAGGCCAACCGCTCGGTCGAAGAGGCGGAGAAGCTCGAGGCGCAGGCGCAAGCGATCGACGAAGCGGTGGCGGCCGAGGCCTTGCCGGAGCCGAGCGAGATCGATGGCTGGCGGGCGCTCGCCGAGGAGCGACGCATCGCCCAGGCGCGGCTGGAGGTCGGGCTCTCGGTCGTCGTGCACGGGACCCCGCCCGCGCAGGTGCAGGCGCGTGCCGACGACGGGGCCGAGGCGGTGGCCGAGCCGGGGCAGGCGATCGAGGCTCAGCGACGACTGTCGTTGGCGATGGGACCGGACCTGCGGATCGAGATCGAAGGCGGGGACGCGAGCGCACGGGCGACCCGGGACGCGCTCGAGCAGCGCTGGGTCGACGAGGTCGCGCCCGTGCTGGTGCGCGTGGAGGTCGAAGATCTGGCCGGGCTGCGGGCGCGCATGGACAGCGCGCGGCAACGGCAAGCCGAGGCTCGCCAGCTCCGCGACAAGGCGGTGAGCACCCGGCAGCTGGCCGAGGCCCGACGCGAGCGAGCGGTGGAGCTTCCTGCGCTGCGCGAGGCCCTGCAGGCCAGTCAAAACGCGCTCGCGGGGCTCGATCGCGCGCTGCTGCAAGAGCGGACGGGCGACTACGACGAGACCGAGCTGCGTCGTCGTCAGGCGCATGCCCAAGCGCGGGTCGACGAGGCTCGACATACGCACGCGCAGGCCAAGTCGCGGTCGGCCCGCCTCGAGAGTCAAAAGGCCGCTCAGACCGAGCGTCACGACCGACTCGCCGCCGAGCTGGCCACGGTGCTGGCGCGCCTGCCCGGTTCGCCCGTCAGCGAGCGCGATACCGCCTTCGATCGCTTGGCTGCGCTCGAGGGGGAGATCGAGACGGTGGACGCCGAGCTGGCCGAGCACGACGAGGCCCGGGCCCGTCGTCGTTCCGAGGCCGAGGCGGCGGTCAACGAGGCGCAGACCCAGGTCGATCAGGCTCGGCTGGCGACGTCGCTGGCCCGCCGTGAACTCGACGAGCGCAAGGAGGCCCTCGCTCAGGCAGAGGGGCGGCACGCACAGCTCGAGAGCCAGGCCGCCCAGATCGACGAAGCGGCGCTGAAGCGGGAGCTCGAAGAGCGACAGGCGGCGCTGAGCGAGCGGCCGGAGCCCCAGGAGACGGTCAGCGCGGAGTCGCTGGCTGAAGGCGAGCGGGCCTGGCAACAACAGCAGCAGGCGCTGCGCGAGATCGAGGCCGCGCTCGAGCAACAACGCGGCGCGCTCAAGCAGGTCGGCGGCGCGGTGGCTCGCGAGGAAGCGGAGCGCACTCGGGAGGCGCTCGAGGCCACCAAGCAGGCCGAGCACGATCTCGAGCTCGACTACGAAGCGTGGCGCCTGTTGGCCCAGACCCTGCGTGAAGCGGAGACGGCCGAAGGACGGCATCTCGGCGAGGCGCTGGGCGAGCCCGTGCACGAGCGCTTCGCCCAGCTCACGGGAGAGCGCTACGGGGCCCTGTCGCTGGGACGCGACCTGCAAGCGGGGGGCCTCGAGGTGGCGGGGGAGCTGCGCGACGTCAAGGCGCTGTCCGAAGGCGTGCAGGATCAGCTCGCGACCATCCTGCGCCTGGCGGTGGCCGAGCAGCTCGGCTCCGCGCTGGTGCTCGACGATCACCTGGTGCAGACCGATCCGGCTCGCATCGCGTGGTTTCGCGAGCTGCTGGTCGACGTGGGGCAGCGGGCCCAGATCCTCGTGCTCACGTGCCGCCCCGAGGACTACCTGGGGGCCGACGAGCGCCCGGCCGAGGGCGAGGCCTCGCGGGACAGCGACGCGGTGCGGGCGGTGAGCCTGGCCTCGGTTATTCGGCGGGCCGGGAGCACCTAGTGGTCGCCGAGGATCCGGCCTGGGTCGTCGCCATCGACGTCGACTATCGCGACGACCAGGGGCAGGCGGCCACGGCCGGGGTCTGCTTCACCGACTGGCGGGCGGCCGAGCCCACGCACGAGGCCACCGTGCTCGTCTCCGGGGTCCAGGCGTATGTCCCGGGGGACTTCTATCGTCGCGAGCTGCCGTGCATCCTCGAGCTGTTGCGGGCGCTCGAGCACGAGGTCGGCATGGTGGTCGTGGATGGCTATGTCTGGCTGTCCGAGGACGGCCGGCCCGGCTTGGGGGCGCACGTCTACGAGGCTCTGGGGCGTCGCGTGCCCGTGGTGGGCGTGGCGAAGAACTCGTTCGCCGGGTCGCCCATGGCCATCGAGGTACGACGCGGACAGAGCCAGCGCCCCTTGTTCGTGACCACTGTGGGGGTGGAGGCCGAAGAGGCGGCGCGATGGGTGGAGTCGATGCACGGGCCCTACCGGATCCCCACCTTGCTCAAGCGCGTCGATGCCCTGGCGCGAGCGTACCCGCGCTGAACCCCGGCGTCCGCTGCCGCGTGTGGTAGGTCTAGATCATGGTGGTCGATCGAAGCGTCGTCGCGTGGGGCTTGGTGGCGATGCTCGGCGCGTGCGGACCCAGCGTGGGTGACGGGACTCCGACCCAGAGCACGGGCAGCGCGACCGAGACGACCGCGGGCTCTTCGGGCCCGGGCCAGACCGGCGGCATGGAGGGGTCGAGCACGCTCGGCCTCGACTCGTCGGGCGGCTCCGTCGACACGGGGGCGCCACCTCTGCCCAGCACCTGCCCGGCCGAGGCCGACCTCCAGAGCGGAGAGTGCCCGTCGCAGGGCGAGACCTGTGCGCACGGTGACTTCGCGTGCCAGTGCGTCTGCGGCTGCGAGGCCCCCGCGCCCGGCGAGCAGGGCTGGTACCAATGCGACTATGCCCGCCTGGACGCGTGGACGGCCGAAGATGTCGCCGTGCATCTGGACTGCGATGCGGGGACGATTCGCTCGACGGTCTCGTCCGTCTTCGACAACGCCGATGGTGCCTCGGCCGTCGACATCGTAGTGCAGACGCCCGGGGGCTACTTCATGGTCCCTCGCGGGGGCACCGAGGAGACGATCTGCGGAGGGCTCTGCGTCAACGGCAACCGCTGCCCCGAATATCCGAGCTCGATTCCCTTCGGCGGGTTCGAGGCGCTCGACTACGACTTCGAAGCGCGGCCCTGCGATCGTCTAAGCCCGAGCGCGTGCGGAGAGTTCTGCGGCGGCATGGCCGACTTCACCATTCGCGGCTCGATCGAGATCGACGGCATCGTTGCTTCCCTCGGGCCGCTGAACGTGACGGGCGCGCCGATCGTGTGCGACTGAATCGGCGGGCCATCGACCGTGTTTCAATTCGGTTCGGTCGATGTTCCCGTGCATCGAGTCGCGTGTGACGGGGCGGCCCCGGGGCCCTTGCCGTCCGTGGTTTGACCCTCCCCACCGTGCGTGACAAGGTCCGCGCCATGGATCGTCTTACGCATACTGGCTTGCTGTTGTTAGTGTTGAGCGCCGGTTGTTTCACCGACGAGCCGACCCTCTCCGGCGGTGATGAGGGGTCGTCCGGAACCACGACGGCGGCGTCCACGGGGGAGCCCAGCGCCGACGTCTCGACCGACGGCGGGACCACCATGGCCGGAGGCTCGGGCAGCGAGGGGCCCGTGCCCACGAGCGACGGCGGAGGCCCCTGTGACGTCGGCCAGCAATGCCTGCCCATCCCCGCCGGATGGCAGGGCCCTTTCGCCGTCGAGAGCGGCACGACCTCGCAGTGCGACGACACCAGCATCGCGGCCGCATTCGTCGGGGTGACGGCCGAGTTCGACGACGAGTGCTCGTGCAACTGCAACCCCGCCGCGCCCAGCGAGTGCGTGGTCGAGTACCTGGTCGGCGGCAACCCAGAGGCCTGCCGCGACAACGACGAGGTCGCCGAGCGCTGCACCTTTGCCCTCCCCGGCGGTCCCCTGAGCTGCGACCTGACGGCCGATGGCTGCTTCGAGCCCGACGGCGATTTCGTCACCATGCAGAGCCAGCAGCTGTGCACGGGCGGGGTCGGCTCCGAGGTCACGCCCGCCTGGACCAGCGGCCATCGGTTGTGCACGGCCCTCGAGGCGGTGGGCGAGGCCTGCGAGGGCGGCCAGTGTGCCGACGATGCCAGCCCGCTGTGCATCTTCGTGGAAGGCGACGAGGTGGCCGAGTGTCCCGCGGCGTTCCCCGAGCGCATCGAGGGGCACCAGTCCTTCGGCGAAGAGCAAGTGGCCTGCGAGTGCCGCTGTGTCGATCCGGCGGAGTGTGCCTACATGACCTGGTTCGAGAACGGCGTCTGCACGGGCACCGAGGGCGACGACGATCCGGTGTGCAGCGCCCCCTCGGGCGCGCTGCAGATCGTGCCCTTCGTCGAGGCGGGGCAGGGCTGCCAGTCGGCACCGCTGATGGCCGATCCTCCGCTGCCCTTCGCCGACCCGATCACCGTGTGCTGCACCGCCGCGCCGTAGCGGACCACGAACCAAAAGACACGGGCCACGACACCGAGGTGTCGAGGCCCGTGAACCCCGCCCGCCGTGAAGGGCACATGCGGCGGGCGTATGCGTGTGTTGATCGGAAGGAAGTCGATTAGTCGCGGCGGACGCGTCGGACCTTGCGCACGGTGTGGTGCTCCCGGTGGTTGCGGCGATCGAGTCGCACGGGGATGCCCACGGTGACGCCGGCCAGCACGCTCATGCCGGTATTGGAGTAATCGGGAAGGTTCTCGAACTTGCGGCGGGCGCTCCACAGCTGCATCACCTCGGCGTTGAGGGCGATGTAGTTGCTGATCCGCACCTCGAGGCCGGCGTGGAGCTCGAAGCCCACCCGGGCGCTCGCGTCGACCAGCGCGGCCTGCTGCGAGCGCTGGTAGTTCAGCCGCAGGACGTCGAGGCCGAAGCCGAGGCCGGCGTAGGGGCGCACGGGGAACTCGTCGAAGAGGTAGACATTGCCGCCGAGGAACAGGGGCACCGAGGTGTAGTCGAGGCTGCGGGCCTGGCCGGCGGAGAAGCCCGCCTCGCCCGGATCGAAGCGCACGCGGCCTTGCTCGAAGCCGGTGCGGAAGTAGCCGACGAAGCGCGGGTACTGCCAGGTGCCGCCGGTCTCGAACCACTGGAGCTTGAGGTCCATGCCCTTGACGAAGCCGCAGGCGGTCTTGCCCGCCGGGTCGGCGCAGGCCTTGAACTGGTTGGCGCGAAGGCGGCCGTCGGAGGTCGAGACCACCCCGCTGGCGCCGACGGGCGAGAACACGGCGCTCGCCTGCAGTCCCATCCACGTGATGTCGCGGTGGTGGTGGTGATGCTCTTCGATGATCTCCTCGACGTACTCGTCATCGTCGTCATCGTCGTCGTCGTCATCGTCGCTCTCGACGATCACCACCGCTTCATCGCCGTCGACGATCTCCACGACCTTCTTGGTCTCGCCGTCCTCCTCGGTCTCGGTGACCTTGACGATCGGCGCGTCGCCGTCGTCGTTCTTGATCTCGACCGTCTTCGTGGTCTCGCCGTCTTCGTTGGTCTCGACGGTGATCTCGACGGGGCCGGCCTCGGTGGACTCGACGACCACCGCTTCGTCGCCTTCGCCATCCGACGCGAACGCGGGGGTGGAAGCGGCAGTGAGCGTCAGGAGCGCGGCGGTGGCGGGCAGGGTGAAGCTGGCAAGTCGCATGGGGACAGTTCCTCGTCGGGTTCGAGGTCCCCTATTCGCGACCCGCCACGGCGGGTTGAAAAAAGTGCTCGCGGGATCGCCGCTGCCTGAAAACGGCGCTCGAGGGCTATGGGAAGCGCTCGACGAAGGCGTGGATGGCTGCCGTAGCCGCCTCGCTCTGGCCGTTTTCGACCGCGTCGCGGCGCGGGATCTGCTCGACGATTGTGTCCAGCTCGGCCTTCATGGCCTCGAAATCGCGGTCGGCGGCCTCGCGGTTGGGGCAGCAGCGGGTGTGCATCATCCAGCCGTAGACCCCGCAGGTGATGGAAAACGGAGCCAAGATCCCGCCCTCTTCGAGGGTGATGCGGGCGCCCGTCGTCTGTTCGTCGCGCCGGATCACGCCGCCGTCGCTGCCCGTCTCGTCCGGGCTGAACACATCGATCCAGTGGGCCACGCCGCCCTCAGGGCGGGAGCTCGACCGGCCACCCGAGAATGAAGTGTCGCGCCGCTCGTCGAAAGCTCTCGTCGTCGGCGAACACCTGGTGCAGCGCGTCCGAGAGGAACGGGGCGGCACCCGCATGCGTATGGGTGCCGTCGCCCACCAGCGCGGCCAGCCACTGCACGAGCTGCGCAATTTCGGCGGCGATGGGAGTCTCGGATGGCAACCCGCTGCGGCTGCCCATCGACCACCCCGACAAGAACGCCAGCAGCTCGTCCATCGAGCCGTGCGCGGTGAACATCGTGGGGCGGCGGAACAGCAGCATGAGGTTCGACGGCATGGCCGGGGTCTCGCGCCACTGCGAACGGTCGAGCACCATCATGCCCCCCTGAAAGGGAACGTAGGTGTGCGGCAGGAACAGGTCGTCGTTCTCGGGCGACCACGGCGGAGTCATCGTCAGCCAGAAGTCGCCTTCGAGCCGCTCTTCGACCGATTGCTCTCGTACCGGATCGCTCTGAATCTCGTAGCGCAGCAGCTGAAGCCGATGCTCCGCCGACAGCTCGTAGACCGAGATGTAGCCCGCCCAGTTGTCGGAGGACTGGCGGATGTCGCCGTCGAGAGCTGGCGCGGCCTCGAACCGGTAGTCGTCGCCGCCCAGCGAGATGTCACCGGTCACGACATTGTGCAATTCGAGCCCGGCGAGCTCCGCGATGGGCACTCGTTGCAACAACACATCTGGGCGTTGCGTCGTAATGGCCGGACTCTACCACGGCACAATGGGCTCCAGCCGTGTGCGGAAGTTGCCGACGAACACTCACGTTTCTTCGCGCGGGTGACGATGGCCAAAGCGTGCCATCACCCGCGATGGCCCTGCAGGTACCCGGCCATGAGTGCTGGTTCGGTGGCGTGCTTCATCGCTTCTTCCGTCGTCAACATGCCGCGTCTCACCAAGCTGGCCATGCACGCCTCGAACGAGAGCATGCCGTCGGCGCGACCCTTCTGAATCTCGCTTTGGATCTGGTGGCCACGGCCCTCGCGGATCTTGGTGGCGACGGGCGTATTGACCCGCAGTATCTCGACGGCGGGCACGCGCTGCGGCCAAGTGCGCCCCGGTAGGAGCCGCTGGGTGACGATGGCCCGCAGCGCCCCCGCGAGCTGGAAGCGAACCTGCCCCTGCTGATGCTCGGGGAACGAGTCGATCACGCGATCGAGGGCCATGGCCGCGTCGGCGGCATGAAGTGTGCTGAGCACCAGGTGACCCGTCTCGGCGGCGGTCAGGGCGGCGGCCATCGTCTCGTGGTCTCGCATCTCGCCCACCAGGATCACGTCGGGGCTCTCGCGCAGGGCGGAGCGCAGGCCTTCGCTGAACGAGCTGACGTGCACGCCGAGCTGTCGCTGATGCACCAGCGCCCGACGATGCTGATACTGATACTCGATCGGATCTTCGAGGGTGATGATGTGCTTGGCCGCGCTGCGATTGAGCTGCTCGATGAGCGCGACCAAGGTGGTGGACTTGCCCGAGCCCGCGGTGCCGGTCATCAACACCAGCCCGCTGCGCAGCGCGACGAGGGGACCGAGCTCGGCGGGGAGGTTCAGCACGTCGAGCGTCGGCGGATCGGCGCGGACCGGTCGCAGCGCGAGCGCCAGCCCGCTGCTCTGCAAGAACAGGTTGCCGCGATAGCGCTGGGCCCGGCCTTGGGTACCGATGCGCAGCGCGAGGTCGGCACTGCCGCGGTTGTGGAGCTCATGCCGAGCCCTCGGCCCGAACACGGGGGCCACCAGCGCCCGCAGCTGGTTCTCGTCCACCGGGTGCTGGCCGAGCTCGGTCAGCTCCCCGCCGATGCGCAGGCGAACGTTGCTGCCGTGGGACAGCAGGATGTCGCTGGCGTTCTCGTCGTGCGCCCGAGCCAAGATGGCGGCGAAGGGCCCGGGGTCGAGCAGCGGATCGGCGGTGATGGCCTCGAGCGCAGGCGGCTGCGTCGGCGGAGGCGGCGGTTGGTTGGCCGCGGCCGGGGTCGAGGTGCTCTCGGGCGGAGGAGGCGGTGGCGTGGCCGCGGTGAGATCGGGCGGCGCACTCGGAAAGGAGGGCGCCGGCTTCGGTGGCTCGTCGGCGGCCGGAGTTGACGATTGCGTCGCCGTGTCCTCGCTCTTGTGACGAAGTGTCAGCCGAGGCCCGTCGGCGCGGGGCTCCACGAGCACGCCGTAGGTGTTCCCGTCCTCGGCGTCGTAGCTGGTCTCGACGTTGTGTCCTTCGCCCAGGCTCTGGCGCTGGCTCGAATCGAGCAGGTCCTGGAGCATGGACTCGACCATGTCGCGGCCGAGCGCGGGCATCGACAGCGTCTGCGGCTCGCCTCGCTTGGAGAGCCAGGGCGGCTCGGTCGAGGGAATGACCAACAGATCTGCCCGCTGCGCGGACATGAGATTGAGTAAGGAGTCGACGAGAGCCATCGCGTACCGAGTGCGTCTGCACTCAGCATGCCAGGCCCACGACGGGCGGGGGCGACGCGTCGGAATCGTCGCGGACGGGGGCTTGGCGGGCGCCCCATGGCGGCGGCCGATCGGGCCCGGGAGGCCCGACCGCCGCGGTCGAGGATCCGTCTCGGCTCAGATGCCGCGGACGGTCGTACAGATCTTGCCGTAGAGCCGACCGTAGCCGGTGTACACGGTGTCGACGGTCACGATCTGATTGATGCCCGCCTGCTTCTTGGCGGTACCGATCGAGCTGTCGCCGAGCGAAACGATGCCCGCGATGTTCTGCGAGCAGGTCTGACCGGCCTTCTCGGCCTTGCCCATTTCGGTGACGTCGAGAGACTCGGCGTGCCCCATATAGGTGGCGTTGCCGGTCTGTGAGCTCATGGTGACGCAACCGCTCAGGGGCACCGACGCGACGAGGATCGCGAGTGCAGTGATGAGCTTGGGCATCGGCTCAGGACCCCCGCACGATGGTGCAGACCCGGCCGTAGAACCCGAGGATGCTGAGGAGCTTGTAGTCGACGGACGATACGGTGGTGATCTGTCCGGTCGTCTTGGCGCTGGCGATCGAGCTGTCGCCGATGGCCACGATGCCCAGAATGTTCTGAGAGCACGAACGGCCTTCTTTGTCGGCTCCGGCCACGGAGGTGGCGGTTCCGGCCTCGGTTTGAAGCGCGATCGCGGCGGGACCCGTCCTCGCGCCTACGGTGGCACAGCCGCCTCCCAGCATCGAGGCGCAGACGAGCATACAAAAAGTGGTCTTGGCACGCATTGTTCGGCATCGTAGAGAGGCCTTGAAACCCACTCCAAAAAACAGGCAAAACCCGACAGCGATGCGAGCGCTTGCATACACAGTGGCCCTGTTTGGAACAGTTGCGAGCCTTGGATGTGTAAACAAGGTCGTTCGTTTTACTCAACGAGACATGGCGGGTCGCCACGATGGTTGTCCGCCCATGACGGTGAGCGTCGACGAGCGCGAGGCTCCGCTCGTGCACGCCGAAGGCTGCGGCGTCACGAGTGACTACATGCCGGTTTGTGCCGGTCGGGCGTGCAACGTCAATCCCGTCTCGAATGCACTTCGGCTCGCCGCGTTCGAGGCGGAGTGTGAAGACACCGAGATGACGGTCGAGTCGACCGAAGGCCACGATGTGGTGATCGTCGGCTGTGGGTGGCGCTTCGGTTATCGCGCGACGCTGCAGGGATGGGCCAAGACCTCGGCCGAGGAAACCGGCGAGCCCAGCCCCGGCACCGATGAACTCGCAGAGGACTCGGACGAGGCCGAAGACGACGCGGACGAGCGGGCCGAAGGCGAGCCCGAAACGTCGCTCTAGCGCGCTGCGGCGCCGCTCAGCTGGCGCTTCCCGACCAGTTCAGCGTGGACTCGGTCTCGCCCTGATCGGCCTCGGTACGCCACTGCAGGTGCTCGGTCGCCCATCGGGCGACCGCGTCGGGGTCGGGCTCGTCTTTGACCAGCTCGGCTGCGACCGCGTCGCAGGCCCGCGCCCCCTCGAGCGCGCTATTGGACACGCCCGTGGTGCGCTCCTTGGGCTCGCGGCCCGGCAGCATCACGACCCAGCCCCATTCCTTGCCGTCGTCGTCGTTGGCGGCGAGGAAGGCAAACAGCTTGCCGTCTTCGAATCGCGCCATTCGGTGGTGCTGGTACTTCCACTGCCCGACGACTCCGACCTCCCGCATCGCGGCTACGCTATCTCGCGGCGCTTTCGGCCGCAAGCGAGGAATCACCTATCGAACGCCGTTCCTCCCGCCCACGGTCGTCTTCGCGACGCAGGATCGCCCCACCGAGACCGCTTGTTTTAAGCCGACCTTAAGTACCCGCGCCCAGGCCTTCGCCCTACCTTCAGCGCACACCCCATCGGGGAGGGAGCAACGAATCATGACTCAACGACGGACGCGAGCACGCCTCGCCTGCGCGGCAATCATGTTCACGGCGGTGTTCGCCGTGGCGCTGGGCTCGGGCCGCTCGGCACAGGCCGAGGGGGAGACCCCCTGCACGGCCAAATCCTTCAAGAACGGCAAGGTGGAGGCCGCCTGCCGAGCGGGAGGGCGCACCGAGGCGAAGAAGCTGATGAAGACCGTGGTCAAGAAGGCCAAGGCGGCGGGTGAGTCGATGAATTGCAAGTCATGTCACTCCTCCCTCAAGGACTTTGCGCTCACCCCCAATGCGGTGGCGGATCTGGAGAAGTGGCTATGAAGTGGCAAGGACTATGGATCGCATGTGCGCTGGCGTCGACGATGCCGGCCTGTGACCCGGAGACGGACGAGGACACGGGAGCGGCGGGCACCGACGACGGCGATGCGAGCGGTGACGACGACGCCAACGCGGACGGCTCGGGCGGAGACGCGGCCGGGTTCGCGAATACGGTGGGCCCCGTGCTCACCGCGAACTGCAGCTGCCACATCACGGGCGCGGGCGGCTTGTCGTTCGGCGACGATGCCTACGCCGCGATCGTGGGCGTGGCCGCGGCCGGGGCCGACCTCAACTACATCGAGCCCAACGACGTCGAAGCCAGCTACATCGTGCACAAGATCCGCGGCACCCAGGATTCGGTGGGCGGTGGCGGTGACGTGATGCCGCCCGGCGGCATGGTCAGCGATGCTGACGTCCAGACGATCGTGGACTGGATCGAAGCGGGCGCGCCCGAGTAGGCGCCTCATCGCGGCCTAGCGCCGCGGCGGAGCGATCCACAGGGTCAGCTGCGCCGCGGTGGTCAGCTCGATCCCACCGAGGCGGAACAATACGTCCGGCGGGGCTCCGGCCAGCGCCGAGTCGTAGGCGAAGATGCGGGCCGAGCCGCCCGTGCCCAGCACGCTGACACCCAGCTCGGTGCGCAGGCCGACCTGCAGCAGCAGCGTGGGCGTGACGCGGAATCGGGCCGATGGTTCGATGGCCGCCAGCGCGCCCCACAGCGGGGTGGCTCGCCCGTCGCCGAGCGGCGTCGCCGTGTCCTGCTGCCCGTCGAAGCGGACGACCCAGGGCTCCACGGTGGGTCCGGCCACGGCCGTGACCCCGAATCGCTCGTGTCGCCACGCATAGCCGCCCGCCAGGTGCAGGCGGTTGCGCCATAGTCGATGCCCGAGCGCACCGCGGCCTCCGACCCGCAGCCCCAGCTCGACCAGCCAGCCCCGACGCGCGCGTCCGGCTACCCGCGCCGCGCCGCCCAGCGCCGAGAAGCCGCGGTTGTCCGCGGGCGCGAGGCCAAAGGTCGGGTGCAGTGCCAACGAGACCCCGAGCTCGTAGGGCGGAGGCTCGGGTGGACCAGGCTCCTCGGGTTCGGGCTCCGGCTCGGGTTCGGGCTCCGGTTCCGCGGGCGGCGTGTCGTCGGCGGGTTCGGGCTCGGGCTCCGGCTCGGGTCGCGGGATCTCGACCTGCTCTTCGTCGGCCTCGATCTGCTCCTGCTCGATCGCCACCAGCGTATTGGCCACCGTGGTCGCGATGCTCCGCAGGGGACGCTCGGCCTCGGGCTCGAGACGCCGCAGATAGGCCCGTTGATCGGACAGCACGATGGTCAGCCCGACGGGCGAATCGGGCCCGGCCTCGACCACCACTTCCACATAAGCGAACAGCTGCCCCTCGAGCGCTTTGAAGGTCGCATCCTCGAAGGGCAGGATCTCGAGATCGGGCAGGCGTGGTTGCAGGGCCTCCCGCAGCTCGCTCCACTCGGCGCCTTCGACCCGCAGGATGGCGGTGCGGATCTCGGTGGTCTCCGCGGGCGGAGCGTCGGGCACCTGGGCTTCGGCGGCGGGCCCGGCCACGGCGAGCGGGGCGGGGCCGACCAGCAGCCCCACCGCGACGAGCACCTGGGCGACCCAACGCGTCACTTCAAGAAGGGTAGCAGCCGGGACTCCACGGGAAGTCGCAGCAGCTGTTGGCTGCATCCGCACAGCACGTGTGGCCGGGGAAGGAGGGGCAGCAGGAGATCACGTCGAAGGGACCGCTGCAGCAGACGGACTCGGGGTCGGTACAGCAGGGATTGTTGGGTTCCTGGAGGCAACACTCGGGACTCGCCGAGTCGATGCAGCAGGGCTCGGCGGGCGAGTAGCAGCACACGCTCTTGGGATCGATGCAGCACCAGGAGCCCGGCGCTACGTCGCAGCACTCGCCGCTGCCGGGCTGGATACAGCAGGGATGGGACGGGTCGGTGAGGCAGCAGGCGTCGCTACCGGGGTCGGTGCAGCAGGGGCCGAAGGGATCGACGCAACACGGGTCGCCCGGGTTGAAGCAACAATAGTCCTCCGGGTCCGCGCAGCACGGATCGTCGGGGTTGTTGCAGCAGGGCGACTCGGGATCGGTGCAGCACGGGTCCTTGGAGCCGCAGCAGGGATCGGCCGGATCGCAGCACCACGGGTCTTTGGGGTTGTCGCAACAATCGGGATCGCCGGGGAAGCTGCAGCACCCCGGCATCGCGTCGTCGCACGGCGGAGGGCCGCTGTCGTCGCACTGCTCGCCCATGCACGGGCCATCGGTGGGCGGAGGCGGCGTCATGCCGCTGCCCATGCCCATGCCCATGCCCGTGCTCCCGCTCGTGGTGCCGGGACCGGTGCTCGCCGGGGCGGGCCCGACCAGGAAGTCTTCGGTGGTGCAGGCGAGGGTCAGCCCGGCCAGCCCGAGGATGGCGATGATTCGATGGTGGCGTCGACGGTTCGTCGTCACTCGCGGGGCTCCCCCGACGCGGCACCCGGCCCTCGACTCAGCGCGCGTTCGGCCTGTCGATGGTAGGCCCCCGTGGGGAAGTCGTCGAGGTAGCGCTCCCAACACCCGGACCGCTTGCTCTTGGTCGACTGTCGACACAAGCCGGCTCGGGCGTCGTCGGCGAAGCGCCCTCGCGGGAACTTGCGCAGGTACTCGCGCCACAGCGTCCCTTGGCCCGCCGTGTCGCCGCGGCGATGTGCCAGGGTGAACAGGTCGCCGTAGGCGAGCTGTGCGAGGCTGCTGCGCCCGCCCTTGCGGACGATCGCTCGGAACGCCTTCTCTGCGCCCGCGATGTCTCCGGCGTGCAGTCGATCTTGGGCTTCGGCGTCCATCCGCTGCAGGGCCTCGACCCGGCGATCCTTGCGTTCGGTCGCTCGCTTGCGCCGGGTCTTGGTCGGCTCGGGCGTGGGCTCGGGCTCCGGCGGCGCGACCTCTTCGAGCGGCACGGGCTCCTCGGGCACGATCGCCTCTTCGGGCGGCAGCGGAGCCGGGGTGACCGGAGCACGCCGAGCTCGTGGGGCCCGGACCAGCTGCGGCTTGTCGGGGGTGCCTTCGGTGTCCGCTTCGAGCACGCGCCGATCGGAGTTGGCTTGATCGATCGCTTGGTTGTCGTCGCGCTGGGCCTCGGAGCGCAGCGCGTTGCGAACGTCGATGAGTCCGACCAACAACAAGATGGCCGCGGCGGCGGCCAAGGCTCCGCCGACCACCGCCCACCGAGCGATGCGCGAGCCGGGGCGCGGGAGCCCGGGCGGAGGTTGTTGGGTCTGGGCGTAGACGTCGACCTCGGCCTCGGCCCGCGCGGCTTCCACGAAGGGCGCAATGGCGGCCACCAGCGCGGCTTCGTCGGGGGACGACGGCGGGGCCGGACGCACGGGTTGGTTGGTCTGCAGCCCGGGGTCGAGCCGACGTGCCCGGTTGAGCACGGCGGCAAAGGGCGGGACGACGATCTCGTCGCTCTCCGCTTCTTCGCTGGCCGCGTCGAGCAGGTCGTCGATGGCTCGATCCGTCTGCGGATCGAAGTCGTCGTGCGGAGTCATGCGTGCACCCGCAGTTCACGCTCGTTGAGCCAGCCGCGGCGGGTGAGCTCGTCGCGAATGCGGCTGCGGGCACGAGTGACCCGAACCGCGACGTTGGAGGTGGAGATGCCGAGTCGCTCGGCGGCCTCGGCCGTGCTCAGGCCCTGGACCTCGCGCAGCACGAAGGCCTCGCGCCAGCGCGGCGGCAGATCGTCGAGCACCTCGTAGAGCACTCGGCTTCGCTCGCGTCGCAGATGACCACCGTCGGGGTCTTCGTTGCGGGGCCGAGCGAAGTCGACGTGCTCGTAGCGCTCCATGGCCCGGTTGCGATTGCGGTTCTTTCGCCAGTGCTTGCGGACCACGTTGAGGGCAATCCCGTGCATCCAGCCCGCGAAGGCACGGCGACCGTCGTAGCGACGAGAGCTGGCCATGGCCTGGGCGAAGGTCTCTTGGGTGAGCTCCTCGGCCAGGCCCCGGTCGCCGCACAGGTAGCGCACCTGGCGGAACACGGTGGCGTAGTGCCGCTCGTACAGCGCCGACCACGCATCTACATCACCCGTGGTCGCCCGCGCCTCGAGCTCGTCGAGCGAGGGCTCGGGTTCGGCGACTGCCTCTACGGGGCGCAGATGGGGTGGATGCGAGCGATTCATTGGCCGTCGAGGACCACTTACCCCGAGTTTGCCAGCCATTACGGTTGCGTGGATCGCGGCTTGTGCCGGGCCCGATCGGCGCGGCGAAAAACAATCTGTAATCGATCGAGGCCAGGGGGAAATAGACAGATGACAACCGACGCACTACGCGTCTTCACCCGGCGGTCCTTCGGTCTTGGGACGGTCCGAGGGAACGCCGGGTGGAGACCTTTTTCGCGCGGGACGGCGCCTCAGCTGACGTACTGCAGGGCGGCCTGCACTTCCCGCCAGAACTCCAGCGGAGTCTGCGTGCGGTGCATGACCCGCGGCCGCAGGGCGTTGACCAGGGCGGCGGAGTAGGGCGAGCCGAGTCGCTGGGCGACCTCGAGCGGAGCGCCCGCCAAGATCTCGGCCTCGGTGAAGCTCGGGACCTCGCGTCGCAGCACGGAGAGCAGAAGTAGGGCCGTGTGATAGACGTCGGTAGGTCGACCTACCGTGCCGTAGGTGGCGGGGTCGACCGCCTCGGGGGGCAGCATCCACGGGGCCATGATCGTGCCGACCATGCGGATGTCGGTCTCGACCCGGGTGATGCCGAGGTCACCCAGCTTGAACGACACCCGCGGTCCGTGCCCCGCGTCCATGACGTCGCTCGTGAGGCTGACGAACACGTTGCCGGGGTGCACGTCTTTGTGCACGTGCCCGTGACGGTGGATGAAGGCCAACGCCTGCAGCACGTCGCGCGCGATGTGGGGCAGCCATGACTCGTCGATGCGCGGCAGTACGCGATCGAGACTGTACAGACACTTTTCTACGATGATGTAAAACGCATTGTCGTAGAAGAACGCGTCGTGAATGTACGTGATGTTGGGGTGCCGCATGCGGCTGAGGTTGGCGACTTCGCTCTCCCACTGTCGCCGCACCTCTTCGAAGGACGCCGCCGCCTTGAGCACTTTGGCCACCAGCGGGTTGGACCACTCGTCGGTGCACTCGTACACGTCGCCGTAGGATCCGCCGCCGATGTACTCGCCCATGAAGTACACGCCGACGCTGCCGTTGCGGATCATGTCGCCGCGAACGGGCGCCCGGAAGGGCACGACGCTGGGCAGGGTGCGGAGGCTGGGCGAGGTGGCGAGGCGGGGGTGAGGCGCCGGGGAGGGAGCGTTGGGATCGACCTGCGGCGTGCCGACCATGGAGTCGCTGGCCAGCGGTTCGCCGGGGGGGATCTCGGGATGCGGGCCGCTCACCGGATCGCGGGGGCGCGGCAAGGCGTGGGCGGAGTCGCCGGGCGAGGCGCCGACGGTGCCCGGCGCGGCGTGACCGGCCGCGGGCGTGCCGGGATGGGTGCCCGAAGCGCCCGGGTCGAATGTGCTGGAGATCACCGGTTGCGGCCCAGATTCGTGGTGAATCCGAGGCTGCGTATCGTCCGACTTCGTCGCGACCGTATTCGTTCGCGAGCGGCTCCCCGAAGGTCTCGTGCCCGTCGACGGTCGATGTTCACCGGGTAGCGTGCCGCCCGAGTTGTTCGGCGAGTGGACGGGCGGCGGGTTGGAGACGGTGCCGGAACCCGCGGGACGGGTGCCCGTGCTGCCGTGCAACGCGGGCGCGACCCCGGTCGCGGGCGGCACTCCGCCGAGTCCGGGGTTGGTCCCCGGTAGCGGAGTCGCCGAGGGATCCGGGGGCGGAGGCGGCGATGCAGGTGGGGGCTGGAGTTCCGGTTCGGGGCTCGGGCGGCGTGGTTGAAGCGCAGGCGAGGTGCGAGATCGCCCGCGGCGTCGAGACGACGAGCGGCCCGGAAGTCGAGGAACCGTTTTGCTGCGGGGGCCCTTGGCCACGGCGCGTCCACGCTACCACGGGAAGTGGCGAACCTTGCGTGTTGCCTCACGAGATCGGCACACGGTGGCGATCCATGCGCCCAGTGCAATTAGGACATTCTCGAGTGGTTTAATCGGGCCCACTTGCCCATTTGGGCAGCAAGTGTGGCAACGAGCCCCGCTCAAACCAACGGGGGCAACCTGTTATAAACCGCTTTCGCGCCGACGATGGACTCCGTCGACGAGCGCTCACCCGCCCTACCACGATGAACCGGATCGCTACGATCGAGCGCCGTCGCGTGCCTACGTCCGTTCGGGGAGTCTCGCCGTGAGCGACGACGGAGCGGCGGCCGAAGAGCGCCCGACGTCGGCGGATCCGCCGTGGGGTGACGAGATCACCCCGCTCACCGAGGTCTGCGGCGGCCAGTACGTGCTGTTGCACGAGATCGCTCGCGGCGACCTGTCGATCGTGTACCGGGCCAAGCCCAGCGGGCAGCGCGAGTCGATCGCCTTCAAGGTCATCCAGCCCCGCTACGTCGACGACGAAGTGCAGACCCGTCGCTTTCGTCGCGAGGCCGAGCTGCTGACCAAGGTCGAGCACCCCAACATCGTGCGCCTCATCGACCACGGCTCGATCGAAGATGGCCGCGACTTCGTGGCCCTCGAGCTGCTGACCGGTCAGACTCTGGCCGAGGCGCTCGCGGTGACTCCCCGCGTGAGCCCCGAGCGAACCTGCCGGATCATGCGTCAGGCCGCGCGGGCGCTGCGAGCGATGCACCTGGCCGGGGTGATCCATCGCGACCTCCAGCCCGAGAATATCCTGCTCATCGGTCCCGAAGATGGCGAGCGGGTCAAGCTGGTGGACTTCAGTCGGGCCGGCGATGTCGGGGCGCCCGTGCGTCGGTCTCGCAAGGATCGCCCGCAGTCGGGCGAGGTCGGCGAGGGGCCGACCTATCGCGCCCCCGAGCAGGTCCGCAAGCGCTCGCCCACCGCGTCGATGGACGTGTTCGCCTTCGGCGTCATCGCGTTCGAGATGCTGGCCGGCGAGCATCCCTTCGCCGAGCCCGAGCCGGGCGACGAAGCCCGCGTCGCCGGCCACACCGGTCCCACCATTCGCTCCAAGGCCTTCGATGCGCCCGAGGAGCTGCTGGGGTTGGTGGCCGATTGCATCAAGGACGACCCCGACAAGCGGCCGAGCTCGATGGACGAGGTCATCGAGCGCATCGACAAGGCCCTGTTGTGGATGGGGGTCGTGCCGCACGAAGGGGCCTCCGACGAAGAAGACGAGGACGCGCGGACCCAGCTGTGGTCGGCCGCGGATCCGGACAAGGTCGAGTCGCGTGCGGGCAAGAGCCCCCGTCGAGGGGGTCGCACGGCCGCCCGGGGCCACGATGAGCGCGACACGACCTCGCCGGAAGCCGACACCGCCGACGATCAGCCCGTGGCGAGTCGACGACGCCGTCCCGAGCCTGCGCCCGAACCCGAGGCCCCCGAGCCCAGCGCGGAGTCGAGGGTGCCGACCGGACCCGAGCCCGAAGCGAGCCAGAACGCCGAGACCGACTCGGTGTCCGCGATGGATCGGGACGAACTCGAAGGCCAGGAGACGATGGACGACGAGTCTCCGGTCGTGGTCGACACCGTGGCCTGGACCAAGCCCGAGCCGGTGGCCGAGCGCGAGCGTCGAGCTGCGGCGTCGCCACGCGCCTCCCGTCGGTCGCGAGACTCGAGCGCCGAGCAGCCCACGAAAGAGCCGTCCGCTCGCCCACGGGCCACCCAGACCCGGCGCCCCACGTCCAATCACCCGCCCGTGCCCGCCCTGCCGCGCTGGGCCTTTCCGCTGGTGATCTCGGTGATCGGCCTGCTCGCTTACGGCGTGTGGATGGTCTGGACCGCCTGAGCTTCCAGGCGGCGTTCAGTCGCGCTCGGCCACGAAGATGCGCACCACGCTGGTCAGCGGGAGATCGTCGAGCCCGGTGGGCACCAGGTAGCGCAGGTGCAGATCGACGCGACCCGGCTCGAGCCGCGGCGCGAAGCCACTGTCGGTGAGCCGACGAGCGAGCTCTTCGATGGGGACCGCCCAGCGCAGGCCATCGCCCAACAGCGCGACCGAAGGCCGACCCAGCGAGCCCAGGCGGCCGCCGAGGCGACCGGAGGGCAGCCGACCCTGCTCGTCGGGCACCACGTAGGTGCCGGCGAGGCGGCTGCCGGGCGGCACCACCGTGGCGACCCCACGGAGGAAGTCGGCGACCTCTTGGTCTTCGAGGTACATCAGCACGCCCTCGGCCACGACCATGCTCTTGGCGTCGCGATCCCAGCGGAGCTCGTCGAGGGTCTCGGGCAGCGAGACTTCGGCCAGGTCGGCGGGGTGCAGCACCAGGTTGCTCGGCGCATCGAGCTGGTCGAGGGCGTGGCGCTTGAGCGACTGGGTCGCAGGGTGGTCGACCTCGACGAAGCGGACGTCGGGAAAGTCTCGGGCCAGGCGCAGCCCCAGGGTGTCGAAGCCGGCTCCCACGATGAGCACCTGGGTGGCGCCGCTGCCGATGGCGCTGCGGGTCTCGTCGTCGAGCAGGCGCTTGCGCAGGGCCAGGTGCGTGGACTGGCCGGGGGCCAGTGTGCGCTCGATCCAGTCGAACATCGAGCGGGAGCGCGTGCCGTCGTAGGCCTTGAGGTGCCAGTCCTTCAGCAGCCCGGTGGCGCGCAGCAGGGCCTCGGTCGCCTCGGCTGCGCCCGGGGGTAGCAGCGGGGCCCGGCGATCGTCGCGAGCCACATAGAACAGAACTCGGCTGATCTTGATGGCGGTGCGGCTGGCCTGGTGCGCGCGCATGGCTGTCCCAGCGTAGCAGGGCTCAGCGGCTCGACCCCTTGTCGGGTTGGAGGCCGCGATAGAGCACGTCGTAGGCGAGGTCCGCCACCGCGCCACGGTCGGCGTCGTACTGGGCGAGCTGACCGTCGACGCCCAGCGTGGCCAGGCCGTGCACCAGGCCCCACGCCACGGTGGCCAGACCGCGGAGCTCACCCGAGCGCACGAGCCCCTGCTCCTGGCAGCGTCCCAGCGCGCCGAGCAGCACCTGAAAGCAGCTGTCGGCCGCGTCCCGCAGCTGGGGATGATCCCGGCGATCGCCCAGGGTCTCGCCGAACATCAGCCGGAACACCCCGGGATTGTCGGCGGCGAACTCCACATAGGCCGCGCCCGCCTTCTGCATCTCGACGAGGGCGGGGGCGCTTTGGTTGGCCGCCTCCTCGAGGGCCTGGCGCAGCTTCATGAACCCCTCGAGCGCGACCTCGGCCAGCACCGCCCGCTTGTCGGCGAAGTGCCGATAGGTTGCGGGATGACTCACGCCGACATCGGCCGCGAGGCTCCGCAGGGTCAGCGCATGCGTGCCCTCGGCCTCGATCTTGCGGCCCGCTGCCACGAGCAAGGCCTCCCGTAGGTTGCCGTGGTGATAGCTGCGTCGACCCGCCATTTGACGCGCAGGATACTCGATGTTACCGTTGGTAACAAATGCAGACCTCCGCCCCCTCCCCATTGCCCGCGCTGCCCGACTGGCGGCCCATGCTCGAAGATCCACGCCCGCAGCCGTCCTTCGTCCCGCTGCGGGTGGAGGGCCGGTTACCTCCTGAACTTCGGGGGACCTTCGTGCGCAATGGCCCGGCGTTGTCCCACGCGATGGGCACCGACTACGAGCACTGGTTCGACGGCGACGGAGGCTTGGTGGCGGTGCAGCTGGGCGACGGACGGGCCCGGGGAGCGCTGCGCCTCATCGAGACGGCGGGACTGGCCAAGGAGCGTAAGCGCGGGCGTCGGCTCTTTCCCGGCTTCGGCACGCATGCCCCCGCGTGGTGGCACCCGTGGTCGGTCAAGAACGTCGCCAACACCAACGTCATCCCGTGGCAGGGGCGGCTGCTGGCGTTGTGGGAGGGCGGGCGACCCCATGAGGTGAGCCTCGAGACGCTGCAGACCCGCGGGCTCACGTCCCTGGGTGGAGTGGTGCCCGGGGCGTTCTCAGCTCACCCCCACCGCGTGCAGGCGCGGGCGGCCGTCTACAACTTCGGCGTTCGTCCTCGGCTGCGCGGTGCACTCCTCGATCTGTTCGAGCTGCCCGACCAGGGGCCCGCGCGACGACTGGCCTCGCTGCCGCTGCCGAGCATGCCCTTCATCCACGACTTCATCGCCACCGAGCGGCACCTGGTGTTCTTCATCAGCCCCGTGTTCGTGGACATCCCGCGGTTTTTGCTCGGGCCGCGGACCTACGCCGAGTGCATGCAGTGGAAGCCCGAGGTCGGCACCGAGGTGTTGGTGGTGCCCATCGACGACCCCGCTCGCCCCGTGCGCTTCCGCAGCGAGGCGTCGTGGCAGTGGCACTTCGGCAACGCCTTCGAGCGAGGCGACGAGATCGTCGTGGACCTGGTGCGCTTCGATTCCTTCTCGCTCATCGGGGTCTCGTCCGAGCTCCACGACGACGACCGCGGCGTGGTCGACCACGGGTGGCCGGCGCGGGCGGTCATCGACCGGCGGGCGCGGTCGCTACGCTGGGAGACCTGGGCCGAGCGCAGCATGGAGTTTCCTCGGGTGGCGCCCTCGGTGGAAGGGGGCGAGCATCGCCATGTGTATATGGCGGCCCATGGGTCACAGGCTCAGCGAGAAGGCACCTTGTTCGATCGAATCGTCAAGCTCGACACGAGTGTGGGTACTTTCGAAGAGTACGAGTTCGACTGTGGGGTCTTTGCAAGTGAGCCAATTTTTACCCCGAGCCCACATTCGAAGTGTGACGATGATGGTTGGGTGATGAGCCTGGTCTACGATGCCCCGAACCACCGTAGTCACGTCGCGGTATTCGATGCGCAGGACCTGTCCGGTGGGCCGGTCGCCCGCGTGCATTTCGATCGGCACGTGCACTACACCTTCCACGGGAGCTTCGTGCCCGAGGCCGTGTAGCGCCGCTGACGCGCCGTTTGGTGGCGGTTGCGTGTCAGTAGGAGGAAGGGAGGGGATCTCCTCCCTGCTCGAAGGGTACGGCTCGACCGAGCGATATCGCCCGTCTTGATTTCAAATGGCTCGTATTCGCCCGCAATTTGCGATCCCGCGCGCCCGCCCTGCGGAATCTGCCATGGTGGCCCATTCGTGCGCGACGATGAGAATCATTGTTCGACTGTCACTCGAACAATGACAACGACGTTATTCGATCAATGCGTGGTGCCGAATCTTCATGCATGAACTCGAGGGGACGACCGTGGTGATGGTGGAGTTGCTTGAATCCGAACGGGTGATTTTAATGTGAAGGAAACCCCCATCGGGTGAAATATTGCAGGTACTATCACTAGCGGATGGAGCGTTTCGAGTCGGGTTCATCGGTCATCTACTGCGATGACAGTCATTTTCCGGTGGTCATCTCGACGTGGATCGGGGCGGCGACACTGGACAACAGCCAGGAGTATCTCACGTGGATGGATGCGCAACTACAGCGTGCTACACGTGAGGAGGTTCGGCTGATTTCGATCTCCGACAGTGCAGACGCGAAGCGGCCTCCACCCGAGGTTCGGCGGCTCTTCGTCGATTGGATCAACAACAACGAAGAATCGACGGGAGATTCGTTCGTGGTGATCACCAATGCGCTGGTACGTGGCGCGCTGACGGCGATTGGGTGGCTGGCGCCCTCGGCCCAGAAGGTGAACACGGTGAAGGACTTGCCTACGGCGCTGAGCAAGGCACGGGGGCTGCTGGCGGAACGCGGGCTGACGGTCCCGGGAGGCCTGACCTCGGAGCGCTACGTACGACCGGGGCAGGACGCGGCCCGCAAGGTGGTCCGCAGCAATAGCGAAGCCGCGGCGATGATGAGTTCCTCCTCTCGCTAGGTCGAAGGGCGCACCAGCCGAGGCAGGGCGGGGTCGATGGGGCTCCGCCCTTTGTCGTGGTTCGAGCCGCCGTGGCGGGGGTGACCGGTCAGTGCGGGGAAGAGACGACGGTGGCGGTCTGGATGTAGTCGAGCCGCGGGAAGTCGGAGAGGTAGGGATTGCCCTCGTCGGTGAAGCGCCGCTGGTTGGGGCCCTCGCCCATGGGCGCGCACTCGCCATAGCCGGTGTAGAGGCTGAGCACGGTGTACATGCCCGTATGAACCTCACCGAAGGGGGCGAACTCGAGTTCGTCGAGGAACTGGTTGTCCACGGTGTTGATGAACAGCTGCGCCGTTCGGCTGTTGGGGGCCTTCGACTTGGCGAAGGCGATGGTGCCGGTCAGGTTGCTGTGGGTCGCGGGCTCGTCGGGGATGGGGGCGTCGTTCCACTTCTGGGTGACGAAGGGATCGCCGTGGACGCCGAACTGGACCATGAAGTTCGGGACGGCGCGGTAGAACGCGACTTCTTGGTAGTAGCCGGCCTCGACGAGGTTGAAGAATCGATCGGCGGCCAGGGGAGCCCAGTCGCGGTGGACGGCGACCAGGAAGTCACCCCGTGTCGTCTCGAAGCGCACCTCGAATTCGTCGGGAGCACGGCGAGTGGCGAGCTCGGGGTGCATGAGCGGATCGAGGGCCGACTCGCTCTTGGCCGGGCGTGAATCGTCGCTCGTCGCTTCGGGTGCGGCCGCGGGCGAAGGGGCGGCGGGCTCGGTCGGGGCGGGCTTGCAGGCGCTCAGGCCGAGGGCGAGGCCGAGGGCACAAAGGGACGAGGGGGCACGCGGAGTCCACGGCATTTCGCCGACCCTAACAAAGCGATCGCACAGGTTCGTCCTGCGCGCCGCGAATGTACGTGTGGCCCAGATCGGGAGCCGAGATCGCACATTCTGTCACGCGGTGGCGATGCGGCGGACGTGAACGAAGTTCGTGATATCGGGCATTGCCGCATTGCTCGACGGTGCGCCACGGTCGATGATTCCGGCCGTGAACCGCCCCCACCTGCCCACGTTGTTCCTGTTGTCGCTGTCCGCTGCTCCGCTGGCGCTGGCCGGTTGCGACAAGAAGCCCGAGTCCGGCGACAAGGCGGCAAAGGCCGATGCGAAGAAGAAGCCCGCGGGCAAGGACGCGGGTAAAGCGGACGCGAAGAAGGCGGACGCGGGCAAAGCGGATGCGAAGAACGACGACGCGAAGAAGGCGGAGCCGGGCAAGGCCGATGACGCGCCGAAAGAGGTGAAGCAGGCCCCACCCGAGGAGCCCACCAAGCCGCCCATCGTGTACGCGGTCGGCAAAGAGGTGTGGCGGGTGCAGGCCGACGGATCTGGGGCGAAGTCGATGGGCATCGAGGTCGAGGTCAAGGGGGACGGAACGGGGGCCATCAACACGGGCTCGAACAGCGCGGCGGTCTCGGCCGACGGCGCTCACTTGGCCTACCTCCAAGATGCCAACTTGTATGTGGCCACGCTCGGGGACGACGGGGCCAAGGGGACGGCGCTGACCAAGATGCCGCCCGCCAAGGACGACTTCATCGTCGCCGCGGAGATTTCGTTCACCGGGTGGTCGCCCGATGGCCAGACCTTGGTCGTGTTCCTCACCGAGCCGAGCTATGCCGAGGAGGACCCTCTGCCCATGCCGGCCGGGGCCGAGTATGGCGCTCACGTGCTGTCCGCCTCCGACATGAAGCTGACCCGGGCGCCCCACATCGCCGGGGCCATGGACTGGAGCCCGGACTCGAAGTGGGTCGTCGAGAACAAGCACGGTTCGGCGGCCGACTACAGCCTGGTGGCGTATGCCATCGCGGGCGGGCCGGTCGAGAACCTGCGCTCGACCTCCGACCAGTACGGCTTTGGCCAGCTCGACGTCGCGGGCAGCCACGTGGCGTGGAACGCCTCGGGCCCCGACGGTAAATTCAGCCAGGTCGTGGCCGCGCCCTACGCTGGCGGCGACCCGGTGCCGCTGACCGAGCAAAAGGGTTTCGCCGACATCCAGTGGCCGCGGCTGTCGCCGAAGGGCGATCGGGTGCTGGCCCAGATCTCGGGGACGTGGAAGCTCAGCCAGGGCGCGGCGGCTCCGAGCGCACTCGAGGTTCCCGAGGACTCGCGCTGGGACGACAACGACCACCTGCTGGCGATCACCCCCGAGGGGCTGGTCCGCATGGACCTCGAAGGCAAGAAGGTCGTGCTCGACGCCAAGGCGACCGCGCTGATTCGGCAGTAGACACCCTGCTCGGTCGGCCGAGGCGGGCTGCGAAAACCGCCGCCTCGGTCAGGCCGGGTCGTCGTCGCTGGCCTTGGCGGCCAGGGAGGCGCGCAGCGCATCCTCGAGGCTCGGCTGATTCGCGCTGAGCCCTTGGAGGTGATCGATGCGCTCGAACTCGTAGTGCCCCTCGATCTTCGTGTTGAAGAACGTGCCCTTGGCGGGCGCACGCATGAGCCATTCGTGGGTGCTCGAGGGCACGCCGCGGTAGCGATAGATCTTCCCGGAGCGGAACTCGACCTCGAGCGTCTCCGACTCCGCGTCGTAGCCCACCGATCGAAGAGCGCCGGATTCCACTTCCGTGCGGTCCATGGGGCATCTTGGCTCGTTTTTTCGGTTGACATCAAGGCGCGTTCGGACCACCGATGGTTCATGCACGCGCTTTGGTCCCGGGTTCGCGAGGGTCGTCATGCGGTGGTCGAGGGCAGCCTTCCCGCGCTGCCGACCACCGAGGAGGGCGAGCCCACCTGGGTCATCGTGCGAGTCGGCCGCGAGGGCCCCTGGTCGACGTGGGGCGCCATCGAGGGGGCCCGGCGGCGGATCGAAGAGCTGTTCGGCGAGCAGAGCCTGCCCTGGGACCAGGCGGTGGACCGCATGGGCTCCAGCAACCGGCTGCTGGGCGACCTGCCCCGGCCGAGCACCGAGGCGACCCTGGTCGGCGCCGCCAATCGTCTCGCCGACCAGCACCCGCAGCGCAGCGCCCTGGTGCTCGAGCAGGTCGACGAGGCGGACGAGGCCACGGTGCAGGCGCTGCACGAGATCCTCGGGCGCGAAGGCTGGCTGAGGCTGCCCTTGGTGCTGTGCATCGGGGCCGCGCCCGAGCAGGGAGCGCTGGCCGAGCTGCTCGCCCGCATCGACGGCGATGCGATCGTGGGCGAGGCCGCGAGCGCCGACGACGACGATGGTTACGAGTGGTCCGGTCTGCCCGCCGAGCAGCTGATGGTGATGCGCGCCGCGGCGGTGATCGGCCGCAGCTTCGAGACCGAGCTGGTCTCTCGGCTGCTGGGGGTCTCCGAAGACGCGGTGCTCATGCGCCTGCAGCAGGCGGTCGACCTCGGAGCACCCGTGACCGATCAGGGCGGGGGCCAGTTCGTGATGGCCGACGGTAGTCAGCGCGCGCTGGTGCGGCGCATTCTGCCGTCGCTGGTCGAGCGCTGGCATCGACGCCTGGGGGCGCTTTTGGCCGAGCCCCCCGATCTGTCCTTCGACATCGACATCGACGAGCCCCGTGCGGACGAGCCCGGGTTCATCGACGACGAGGTGGTGGTCGAGGTCGACGAAGAGACCGAGGCGGCCACGCCGGGCGAGAGCACGGAGGACGACGAGGCCGACTACACCGAGCTCCTCGAGGCTCCCGAGCAGGCGCCGCTACGCGCCCCGAGCCACGACGGCGACGAGGGTGAAGGCGGTGACGATGGCGAGGAGGAGACCTCCTCCACCATGCGCCTCGAGCCCGAGGATGCCCAGCGCCTGCTCGGCGCCGCTCGGGCGGCGTATCAGGCCCGAGACCAGGCCCGCGCGGCCCATCACCTCGAAGAGGCGGGCCTGCCCGAGCGGGCCGTCGAGCAGTACCTCGCGGCCTTGCGCACCGTCGCCGCCCGCGGTGACAGCCGCCGCGCCCTGGTCATCGCCGAGCAAGCGTTGACCTTGCTCGAGCGTCAGCCCGCGTCGAGGGCTCGCGACCTGCTTCATGCTCGCGTGCTGGCCATGATGGCGCGCGTGCAGTGGCGCGGGGCGGGCGGTGGTTCGTCGCTCACGCTGCAGGGGGCGCTGGAGTCCCTCGACGTGGCCATCGAGCTGCTCGGTCACGAGGCGCCGCTCGAGCTCGGCACCGAGATCGCCCAGCTCGTGGCGGGCGTCTGCTACGACCTGGGCGACATCTCGTCGCTGCAGCGAGCCTTGGACGCGCTCACCGATGCCGCTCGCGACCTCATGAATGCGGGCGAGTCGACCCGGGCCGCGCGCCTGCTCAACGACCAGGCCGCCGTGTATCTGCGGGCGGGCGACCCGGTGCGGGCCAATCACCTGCTCCAGCAGTCGCGCAGCATCTTCGACGACATGCATCGCAGCAAGCCCGACGATCCCACCGTGATCATCGAGCGGGCCGAGACCGAGCACCTGCTCGCGCGGCTGCCCCTGCATGCCCGGCTGCGCTCGGGTCGAGAGGACGATGCCTACTCGTTGGCGCTGGGCCATGCTCGGTCGGCGGCCGAGGGCTACAAGCGGCTCGGGGGGCGAGTCGAGCTCGGTCGCGTGTACGAGAGCATGGGGCGGCTCGAGACCGCGCGGGGGCGCTACGAGCAGGCGGCCAAGCACATCGACGCGGCGCTGGAGATCAGTCGGCAGCTCGAGGACGTGACCGGCTTGGCCCGAGGCACCGCGGCACTGGCCGACTTGTATATCGCCGACGAGCGCCCGGCCGAGGCCCTGGGGGCGCTGAGCGAGTCGGTGGCGTTCAACGTCGAGAAGGGCTCCCCGCTGGGGCTGGCCGTCAATCGTCGCACGATGGATCGCCTGGGCTCGGCCATCGCCGGGGCCTCGACCGAGCAAGAGCTGACCAAGGCGGTCGAGGAGCTCGATGCCTCGCTGCGCAATGCGGAGTCCATGCTCGGCCGGGTGAGCGTGCCCGACGAATCGACCTAGCGCCGCCGTCGCGAGGTCAGCGAGACGGTTTTTTTGGGGGCGAGGGGACTCCCGGCTTCGCGACGCCGCTGCGCAGGTCGGCGACCCGCGCCCGAAGCTTGGCGAGATCGAGTTTCAGCTCTGCGCTCCCGGGGCCGTCGTAGCCGTCGATGATCGGGGTGACGGTATCGATCTGCTGCTCGGCATCGTCGAGCTTGCCTTGCTCGGCCAGGCTGATCGACAAGCGGAGCAGGTTGGCGGCATGGCTGGAGGGGCGGCCCGAGGCCTTCTCGAGGATGCTCTCGACCCGGCGGGCCGACGCTTCGGCGTCGGCGTACTTGCCTTCTTCCAGGGCGATGTCGGCGAGCATCGTGTGAGCCATGGCCGCTTGGAGGTTCGAAGGGGCATCCCGTTGAAGCTCGAGGGCGCGTTGGAAGCGGGCGCGGGCCTGCGACCACTGCTTGCGCTGCTTGGCGATCATGCCGCGACAGTGCTGAGATTCGGCACGCTGGGGGTGCTCGGGGGGGAGCAGCTCCTCTTCGAGGGCCTCGACTCGATCGAGGTACCGATCGGCTTCGTCGAGCTGGCCCGCCCGGCGGTGGGTCTCGGCCATCGTGTAGAGCAGGCCGAGGGTGCGAGTGTCTCGGCGGTCACCGTGGCGCTGCAGGGCCTGCTCGGTGACGGCGAGGGCTTCGTCGTATCGGCGCAGGCTGAGCAGGGTGCTGCTGCGGTTGAGCATGGAGGAGATCACCCACTGGTGGTCCGGCGCGTAGGCCCGGGTGAACAGCTCCTCCGACTCCTTCAGCATCTCCACGGCGCGGTCGTAGTCCCCCATGGCCCGCAGGGTGTTTCCGAGGTTCATGGTGGTGCCCGCGACCCGCGGGTGGAAGCGTCCGTGGCGGGCGATGGCTCGCTCGCGGAGCTCGGCGAGGATGACGGCCCGCTCCGCGTTGCGCCCCATCAGGTTGAGGGTATTGGCCATGTCGGAGGAGAGCTGCCAGCGCAGCCGCGCGTGCTCGCCCGGGTCTTCGTCGAGGATGGTGCGGGCGCGCTGGCAGGCCGCGAGCGCGACCTCGGGCAGGCGCTGCTTGTTCATCACCTCGCACTCGACCTGCTGGCGGCGGGCCCGGAGCTCGGCGCTCGGGTCGGTTTGTCGGGCGATGGCCGCGTCGGCGTGGCGGAACCACGTCTCCGCGCGGTCTCGTTCGTTGTTGCGCGTCTGCGAGGCGGCCTCCAGGGCGCGCACGGCCGAGGCCTCGGCGTCGTCGAGCTCGAGCGCGATGGCGTGGGCCTGCTCGATCTGGGGGGAGGCCGTGCCGTGATCGACCGCGTGCTGGGCCCGGGACCATTCCTCCAGGGCTTCGCCCTGTACGCTTCGAATCGCGGCGGCCTCGGCCTCGTGGGCGACGGCCTCGGCCATGGCCGCGGACTCGGCATGCTCGCCCAGCAGCCGTGCCGCCCGAGCCTGCGCCAGCTGGTCTCTCCACGCGCGAGTGCGAGGCGAGTCGTCGCGGACCTGCATGCCGGGGTCGCTGCACCGTGCCGGGGAGGGCAGGGCGGCCGCGGCAGAGGGGGCTCGTTGGGCGAGGGCGGCGGTCGCTCCTTCGAGGCGCACGACCAGCGCCTCCGCGTTCGCGAGGCCATCGCGTAGGCATGCCACGCGACGGTCGAGGTCCTCGGGTGGCGCCGTGGCTTCGATCCACGTCGAGCGGCAGGCGTCGGTGCGAGCCTCGGCCCACTCCGCGGTGAACTCGTCGAGGGTTCGCTCCACGGTGTCGCGGGTGGTCTCGGCGTAGGGCACTGCCGTGTCGGCGAGCGCTCGGGCCACGGCTTGGCGCCGCGTGTCGTTCCAGACCCGTTGCGCCTCCGCTCGCGCGTCTTCGGGATCGCACCGCGCGGTCGAGGAGGCCGGGTCACCGCGCATGGCGAACCCGATGGCCAATGCGCCCGCCGCCACGCCCAGTGTCGCCGCGAGCAGGCCGGCCCGGCGTCGCGGCGCGGTGCTGGCCCGAGACAGCGCGGCGAGCAGGTGCTTCATGGAGGGATGGCGACCCGCGGGATTCACCGCCATCGCGCGGCGCAAGACGGTATTCACCGCGCCCGGAACCGCGGCCACGGCGGGCGGGCTCATCGATCCCTGCTCGATGTCCGCGAGCAGTCCCGGCAGAGAGCTGGCGGTGAACGGCGGCACGCCGTGCAGCACCTCCCAGGCGCTGACGGCAAAGCAGAACTGATCGCTGCGAAGATCTGCGACCGCGCCGCGATGCTGCTCGGGAGACATGTAGCGCGGCGTCCCCATCACCGTCCCCGTGAGCGTCAGGCGGTGATGCGCTGAATCGAGGGGCGGGTCGTCGCCAGGGTCGGTCGAGTGGCGCTCCGGCGAGTCGGTCGTGCTGTCCGGGGCGCCGATGGACGCGAGCCCGAAGTCGGCCACCTTGACCACCCCGTCCTCGCCCACCAACACGTTGGCCGGCTTGAAGTCTCGATGCACCACCCCGCGCTCGTGGGCCGCGACCAGGCCTCGGCCCGCGGCCAGCAGCATGGCCAGAGCCCGTCGCCAGCGGCCGGGGTCGTCGGCAGGGTTGCCCTCGGCCCAGCCCGCGAGCGTGGTGCCGGCCACCAGCTCCATGGCGATGAAGTCCCGGTCTTCCGCGTGCCCGATCTCGAACACCGCGACGAGGTTGGGGTGCTCCACCTGCGCCATCGCCTGCGCTTCCCGACGCAGGCGCTCGATCTGCACCGACGTCGCGCCGCGATGCAGCAGCTTGAGCGCGACCTTGCGGTCCAGGCGGGGATCGGTGGACTCGTAGACCTCGCCGAACGCCCCCGCTCCGAGGCGCGGGCCGACCTCGTAGCGACCGAACTTCTCGGTGGTTTGCTCGTGGCCGAAGACCCGGGTGAGCAACGATGCGAGGCCTCGGCGTCCCGCGAGATCGAGCGGCGCGGCCTCGGGTCGTGCCTCACGGACCGCTCTTGCTTCGAGATCGTCCTCGCTATCCGCGACCATCGGCAGGGCTCGACGGCCACTAGGGTAGCAAGCGTCGGGCTCCTGTCAGCTCGGCGCGAAAGGACGGACGAGCGTGTCGGGGATCAATGGAGCGCGTGCGCTCGATCGCTCCCCGGGCCCGCGGTGAGCCGGGGTCAACGCTGACCGTGGGGCGGCTGACCCGGCTGCGGCGGGTAGCCCTGCTGGGGCTGACCGGGCTGCTGGAACCCCTGCGGCTGGCCGGGCTGGGGATAGCCCTGCTGAGGCTGACCGGGCTGCTGGAACCCCTGAGGCTGACCGGGTTGCGGGTAGCCCTGCTGAGGCTGACCGGGCTGCTGGAACCCCTGGGGCTGACCGGGCTGGGGATAACCCTGCGGCTGGGGCTGACCGGGTTGCTGGAACCCCTGGGGCTGACCGGGCTGCGGATAGCCCGGCTGGGGCTGGCCGGGCTGCTGGAATCCGGGCTGGGGCGCCTGCGCGTGGGCCTGCGGAGCTTGGGGCGCGGGCGCGTGACCCATCAGCTGCAGCAGATTCGCGCGGGCCTCTGGATCCGGGATGCCCTGCGCGGTGAGGTGAGCGACCGCCCACTCGAGGCGCTGCTCGTGCGGCGCGACGACGTTGTTGTTGTACAGCGCAAGCGCCTGTTGGTAGCGCGGGTCGGCGGCCAGGGGATGGTTCGGATCGATCGATGCCGCCTCGTCCTCGTCCTCGTCTTCGTCGTCGTCGCCCCCGCTCACGAGGCTGAACACGATGAAGCCCACCACCAACACTCCGATCACGATGAGGCCCGGCGGCACCGTGTATGTGAACGGCTTCTTCAGCTCGTCGATGGAGGAGACACCCGCCGCCTCGGCGATCTTGGCGGGCTCGCCCGTCCAGAACTCGTCGTCGCGGTAGAGCACGAACTCGCCGTCCCACGACCACAGCTCCACGAAGAACAGACCGAACTGCTCGTACTTGTAGCCCACCGCCACGCCGGGCCCGATCTCCTCCTCGAGCGCCTTGGCCACCTCGGGGTCGAGGTCGGCGACGTGCGTGATGCTGTCGCCGCTGGTGATGAGCACGAGGCCTCGTTTCCTGGCCTGCGCGTCTCGTTGGGCCAGGAACACGACCAGCAACGCGACCAAGGGGAGAAGTCGAGCGAGGGGGCGGGGCATGTCACCAGCGTCTCATGAAACGGGCGGTAGCGCTCGGCCCCACGGCCGCGTGTCGGGGGGCTCGAGCCCCCCGAGGCCCTCAGCCTCCGTCGTCAGTGGTCGGCGTCGGTGCTGGTACTCGTGGGCTCGAACGAAGCCTTACGGCGGATCCACCACACCAACGCGCAGGCTACCGTGGCCAAGCCGAAGCACAGCCCCCACCACAGGCCTTCGAGGCCGAAGTCCCCGAGGGTCGACGCGGCCAGGGCCACGGGCAGCGCCAGCACGTAGTACGCCACGAGGTTGAAGACGGCGGCGGGGCGAGTGGCCCCGATGCCCCGCAACACGCCACCCCCGACGACCTGGGTGCCATCGAAGAGCTGGAACGCGGCGGCGATGGGGAGGATGCCCGCCGCGAGCCCGATGACCTCGGCCTCCGGGGTGTACAGCGTCGGCAGCTGCTCGCGCAGCGCCACGAAGAGCACGGCGCTGAGCACCATCACCCCAGCGCCCAGCGCCAGCGCGATGGTGGCCGAGCGCTTGGCGTCCTCGGTCCGACCGGCCCCCACCAGGTTGCCCACGCGGGTGGCCGCCCCCTGCGAGATGCCCATGGGGATCATGAACGACAGGGAGGCGAGGTTGAGGACGATGACGTGAGCCGCGAGCTCGGCCTCGCCGAGCATGCCCGCCATCAGGGTGGCGATGTGGAAGGCCCAGGTCTCGAGCCCATACTGGATGCCGATGGGCGTGCCGTGCTTGACGATCTCGGTGATGCCCGCGGCCTCGACGGAGGCCCGCGAGGGTCGAACCCAGGCGCCGCGGTGCAGCTTGGCGAAGTAGGTCCAGCCGACCAGGGTGGCCAGCATCACGCAGCGGGTCAGCCCCGTGGCCAGGCCCGCGCCGCGCAGGCCCATGGCGGGCAGGCCCAGGTGCCCGAAGATCAGCGCCCAGTTGGCGACCACGTTGAACAGGTTGGCCACCACCACCGCGACCAGGGCGGGGGCCACGATGCCGCGTCCTTGGAGGTACTGCCGCACGGCAAAGAACCCGAGCAGCGGCCAGAGGCTGAACAGCTGGATCTCGACGTACTCGCCCGCGGCCGTGGCCAGGGCCTCGTTTTGCCCGAGCACCGCGAGGCTGGGCGCTGCCCACCACCACGCGGCGGAGATGAGCGGGGTGACCAGAGCCGCGACGATCAGTCCGTGGTGCAGGGCCAGGGCCACTCGTCGGCCCTGCTTGGCGCCGTGGGCCTGGGTGACCACCGGATCCATGCCCAGCACCAGGCCGATGCCGAACACGGCGGTACCCCACGCCCACAGCGAGCCCAGGGCCGCGGCGTCGAGGGCCTCGGTGCCGAGCTGGCCGACCATCATGGTGTCGACGACGCCGGTCAGCATCACCCCCAGCTGCGTCGCCGCAACGGGCAGGCCCAAGCGCAGCAGCGCTCGAAGCTCGGACGATGAGGTGGCGGCAGCCATCGAACGGCGGACTGTAGCAGCGAACGCCGCCGATGCTCGTCGGACGTGACTTTGATGCGGCTGCGGGAGGCTGCTCGCGGACGGGGGCGGCCGTCGTCCCCGAACTCGAGGAGCAATCGAAGCACGGCGGGCGGCCGGAGTTCCGGGGCGCCTTCAAGGGGTGGAGTCGTCGGGCTCGAGCGCTTGAAGTCGCCCCTGAAGATAGCGGCGCTCGGTGTCGTTGCTGGCGAGCTCGAGTGCGCTCTCGTAGGCCGCCGCGGCCTCTCGGTCGCGCCCCGCTCGCCGCAGCAGGTCGGCGCGGGCGGCCGGCAACAAGTGGTAGCCCGAGAGCGTGCCCTCTCGCTCCAGCCGGTCGAGACGGTCGAGACCGACCTCCGGGCCCTCGGCCATGGCGATGGCCACCGCACGGTTGAGCTCGACGATCGGCGAGGGCCGATGCTGCGCCAACGCACCGTAGAGCGCCGCGATTTGGGCCCAGTCGGTGTCGGCTGCGGTGCGGGCCCGACCGTGCAGGGCGGCGATGGCCCCCTGGATCTGGTACGGCCCCGGTCGGTGCAGCGTCATGGCCACATCGAGGTGCTCACAGCCCTGGTGGATCTGCGCGTGGTCCCACTGCGAGCGGTCTTGTTGCTCGAGCGGGATGAGCTCGTCGTCGGCCCCCACCCGAGCGGTGCGGCGGGCATCGTGCAGCAGCATCAGCGCGAGCAGCCCGTGCACCTCGGGCTCCTCGGGCATCAGCTCGGTGAGGATCCGGGCGAGGCGGATCGCTTCGCGGCACAGCTCGGCGCGGATCAACGCCTGCCCGGCCGTCGCGGTGTAGCCCTCGTTGAACACGAGGTAGATCACCGCCAGCACCGAGGCGAGTCGCTCGGGCCACGCGGCGGGGGCCGGGACCTCGTAGGGGATGCCCGCCTGCTTGATCTTGCGCTTGGCCCGGACCAGGCGCTGGGCCATGGTGGTTTCTTTGGTCAGGAAGGCCCGGGCGATCTCCCCGGTCGACAACCCGCCCAGCGTGCTCAGGGTCAGGGCCACGCGGGCATGCTGCGCCAGCGCGGGGTGGCAGCAGGTGAAGACCAGGCGCATGCGCTCGTCGGGCAGCTCCTGGTCGAGCAGCTCGTCGAGCGCATGCTCGGCCTTGGCCAGCATGCGCAGCTCGTCCTCCCGATCGGAGTGGGTCTTGCGGCGACGGATCCGATCGAGGGCACGGTTGCGCGCCACCGTGGTCAACCACGCCCCCGGCCGCTGCGGCACGCCTTCCTTGGGCCAGCGCCGCAGCGCGATCGCGAAGGCATCTTGCAGCACGTCCTGGGCCAGCTCGAACTCGCCGATGATCCGAATGAGCCCGGACAGCACGCGCCCGGATTCCTCGCGGAAGACGCGATCGATCGTGCCGGACAGGGCGGTCGAGCTCATACGGTGGGGGCCGGAGGGCGTGGCCCGGTCACCAGACCATCAGCGGTCGGACCTCGATCGAACCCATGCGGGCGGTCGGGATCTGGGCCGCCCAGTGCAGGGCCTCGTCGAGGTCCTTGCACTCGAGCAGGTAGTAGCCGCCCAACTGCTCCTTGGTCTCGGCGAAGGGCCCGTCGGTGGTCAGCGTCTGGCCTTCGCGAATGCGAATGGTGGTCGCGGTGTCGACCGGCTTGAGGGCGTCGCCCGCCACGAACACCCCGGCCTTCTTCACCGCCTCGGTGAACGCGGTGTAGTCGGCCATGAGCTGCTTCTGCTCCTCGGGGGTGATGGAGTTGCGGTTGTGCTCGGTGTCGTAGATGAGGGCCATGTACTGCATGGGGTCGCTCCGTGAGGGGGGCAAATCGTAGGATGTGTGGTCGCCGAAGCGCGACCGCTCGACCTCACGACGGGTGGAAGTGGCCCAGATCGACAGCCCTGCCGATTTTTTTCGGCGCCCCGCTCGCAGAAACTGAGCTCCGGGGGGCCGAATGCTCCGAGACCGACATGATTTCAGGAGGTTGGCGGACTACGGGCGCTCGCCCGTCTGACCGAGTGATGACCCAACCTGCACAGAAAATCGTCGTCGGCGTGTTCAATCCTGGCGAGTCCGCGGCCGACAACGGGCGCATGGTCCATGCCCTGAAGCTCGCCAAGGGGCTCATCGACGCGGGCGCCGAGGTGGAGCTGGTCTTCGAGGGCAAGGCGGTGACCTGGCTGCCCCGGCTGACGAACCGCACCGAGGACAGCCACCCCTTCGACAAGCACTACGGGCCGGTCTTCGACGCCGTCCGCAGCCGGGTCCGAGCCTGCAACATGTGCTGCAAGCGCTTCGACGTCTACGACGCGGTCCGTGCCGCCGAGATCCCCATCGTGGGCGAGGGCAAGGACCACATCGACATCGCAGCCTACGTGCTCGACGGCTACCAGGTGATCAACCACTGACGGGGCGTGGCCCCGCCGATGGGGATGAGCGTCAGTCCTTGGCGATGGTGGAGAGCATGCCCTGGCCCGGAGGGGCGGCCATCAGCTCCATCATTTGTTCGTCGGACAGGCCCTCGACGACGTCGGGGCGACCGCCGTCTTCGGGGGCGATCAGCCGGATCGGGTACCGCAGCACGTAGACCTTGTCGTCGAGCTCGCCCGCGGGGATGTCGAGGGCCCACGCGGCCTCGCGCAGGCAGCTGGTGAGTTTTTCGTCGGGCGCCTCGTACTCGGCCCCCTGCAGCTCGGCGAGCATGACTTCACCCTTGGCGACCTCCATCTGCATGGTGGCGCGACCGGCCTGGCCGGGGTCGCGGCGCAGCGCGTGGTTGTAGCAGACGCGTGCGCGCGGCAAGACGCGGGTGGTGAGGTAGTGGCGGAAGATCTTGCGATCGAGGTAGCCCTTGCGCTGGATGCCCCCGCGACCGGCCTGGGCGATGCCCTGCCGAGCCGTGCGTTCATCCTCGAACTCGTACCAAGGGGGGCGCACGAAGCCTTCGGCGGCGGCTTCATCGGGCGGACCTCCGACCATGGCGGCCAGAGCCTGAGGCAATCGCTCTTGTTCGTCGGCCCGCATGCGCTTGAGGACGTCGTCGCCCGCGAAGCTGCCGGTCACCTCGAGGGCGGCAGCCGGCTTGCCCACGTAGTGGCCCGTGAGCAAGGCGAAGTTGCCCGCCACCAGGCCGCGGGGCGGCGGCTGATCGAGGACCATGTTCTCGGGGAGCTCGAGCCCGAGCTCGCCGAGCACCCGCGGTGCGGCGAGGAGGCTGGCGTCGGCCCGCCCCTCGAGCTGACCCACCGTCTCGAGGCTGATGCGAGCCCCGAGCGCAGCGGCGATGCGGGCGATGGGGTGGCTGGGGTCGAGGCCCGAGCGCACCAGCATGGGGTCGTCGACGACGAACAGCACCTCGGGACGACGACCGCGACGCCCGACCGCCTTGTCGAAGGCCCGCCGGACCTTCTCGGGCTCGAGGCTGATCGGGAGCATGCCGTCGGTGACGATCACGATCATCGGTCGCTTGGCGCCGAAGTCTTTGGCCCGATCGACGGCGCTGACGAGGGTGGCGACCAGGTCGGTGCCCGGACCTCGCTCGTTGGCGTCGAGGGCGAGCCGGAGCTCGCTGCGGGCCTTGGAATCTCCGACCTTGGGCGCTTTGGAGCGCTCGCCGACCAGCGGCACGACGCGCCGGGCGAAACCGAGGCCATCGAAGGTGGTGGAGGCGGGCAGGTCGTCGAGCAGACCCTCGAACATGCGATGGGTCTGGCTCTGCAGCATGGAGCTGGTGGACAGCGAGCGATCGACGGCGAGCACGACGTGATCGGGGCGCGGCGGCTTGGCCTGGCCCAGGCGCAGGTAGACGCGGAACTCGCCGTCGTCGAAGCCGGGCGGCCCGGGGGTGATCTCGTAGCGGCCCTCGAGCACCGACTTGCGGGCGAGATGAGCGGGCCACTTCACCGTGACGCCGCTATGGCCTCGCGTGACGATGTAGGGCTTGCCGCGGTTGCTGGTGTCGTCGACCCAGAACGGCTCGTTCTTGCGGAGGCCCTTCACCAAGACCCGGCGATCGGGCACGAGGTTGATCTGGTCGTGGCCGCGGGCGGGGAGGTCGAGCTCCCAGTTGTTGCCGCGCATGCGCGGGTACACGGCGACGGTGAGCTCGACCTGGATGGTGGTGCTGGGCTCGAGGCCGAACGCGATGACCTCGGCCGCGGGCAGGCCCCCGCGCTCGGGCGGCGGCAGGGGCCGGGCGAACACGGCCCCCGGATCGCGGCGGGCGGGCTCGTTCTCGATGAGGGTGGCGGCACCGTCGGTCCACTTGCCGTTGCGGGCGACCCGGATGCCCCGCAGCTGAGCCGTGGGCGGCAGGCCCAGGCTGGCCACGGCGTCGCGCGGGGTGGCGCTGGCGTTGTGCAGCGCGGTGCGAATGCGAAGGTTCACCGCGTAGCCATCGGCCGCGTCGATGATGGCTTCGTAGCTCAGCTCTTCGACCGCGATGTAGCCCGATTCCCCGTCGTTTCGCTCTGCGCTCAGCTGATCGGCGTGGGCGATGCAGGGGATCGAGAGCCCCAATGCCAAACCAAATAGTCGAGTGAGGGCCCGCACGTTAGTCACCGTAGCCCATATCGAGGAGCGTCGCCTGCGACCTCCCGAGTTCGTCCTTCGCATGCTCTAGCTCACGGACCCCGATGGCGCGTGTTCCCAGGTTCGCGCCTGAGCGCCGCGAGCGCTGATCTTCGCTGCGCTGGCCGTGGTGGTGTCGCACGGCCGCCTTTCGGTTTCACGAGCGAGGCTTGCTGCACAGCACGACCTGCGACTGCACGGCGGGTCCCAGCGAGACGCCCTCGAAGTCCCCGGTGTGGTCGAGCAGGTGCAGGCCGGCCGCGTGCACGAGCAGGCCGATTTCCTGCGGGAAGATCTGGCGGTGCGCCAGGTGCACGAGCTTGCGGGGCTTTTCCGGGGGCACGAAGCGGCGGCCCTTGGGCGGAGCGTCGTCGTAGTAGAGGCGAATGTGGCAGATCTGGGTCCGCGTGTCGTAGCGGTGGTTGGTGGAGTACACCAGCGTCTCGCCCGTGCTCGGGTGCTCGAAGCGGGTCACCGCGTGGCGCTTGTCCGGGTCCCAGCGCAGCCACTCCAGATCGGGCAGCTCCACGTCGAACGCGAACACACCCCCGGGCACCAGCACTCGCGCGACCTCCTGGAAGCAGCGCAGCAGGTCTTCCCACGTGTACAGGTGCATCAGCGCGTTGAAGGGCGAGATGACGAGCTGACTCGACGCGTCGGGCAGCGGCAGCTCCCGCATGTCGCCTTCGACCACTTGCACCTGCTCGCTCAGCGAGTCCTCGGCCAGCCGCCGCTGCAGCATGGCCAGCATGGTGTCCTTGCGGTCGACGGCGATGACCCGGTGCCCGTCTACGGCCAGGGGACGGGTGATCCGCCCCGAGCCCGCGCCCAGCTCCACGATGGGCAGGCTCGGCTCGCGCTCATTGGCCAGCTGCCGGTACCAGTCGACGTCGTGCTCGCGATCCTCGTACTCGCTGTCGTACAGCTCGACGTCTTCGTAGTGATCGTCGGTGCCGGCCTCGAGCAGACGCAGCCGCTCCGCCTCGCGTCGCGTGTTCCGTTGGCGCCGTGCCACCCGTCGCTCCCGAGGCCCTCGATCCTATCCGTCGCGGGGTGGGGATGCCGAGCGCTCGCCCGCGGGCTTCTTGCGACGTCCGCCTCGACGTCGTCGCGTCCGCTTGCGACCGCCCTCACCTTGATCGCGGGCCTTGGCGGCCTGCTCTTGTTGGGCCTGGGCCAGCGCCGTCCATCGCGACAGCTCGCTGGTGTCTCCGCCCGAGGCCTCCACCGAGATGCCCAAGAAGATCAGTGCATCGTGGAAGTACTGCCGCTGGCCGATGGCGCTGCGACGGCGTCGTCGCGGTCGCGTATCGGTCATGCGGTGGTGGGCCATGAGGATTTGTCGGGCCAGCTCGCGGTCGCGTCGGGCAACCCCGAAGGCGGAGCCGACGGGGGTCATCGCGTCTTCGATGGCGCGATCGAGAGCCTGGCGGTTGCCATCGCGCATCTGCTCGAACAGCAGTGGTGCAAACAAGACCGCCTGCAGCACGCCGTTGACCACCTCGGCCCGGGTCACCCGGATGTAGTCGTCGAGCGCGTCGAGGTGACGCCACAACAGGGCGCCGGGCCGGGTGTCGCGGGGCGGCGCCTCTTCGCCCTCTTCGGCCTCCTGGGGCACGAGCCCGGCCGTCAGTGCGGAGAGTCCCTCGTCGTGGGCACCGTACTGAGCCGTGTACATCGGCATGATCCGGTGCAGCAGCCCGGCCTCGAGCAGCAACTCGAAGCAGCGCCGTGACGCGCCGCTGCGCAGCAATTTGTAGATTTCCTCCAGCAACCGAGCCCGGCTGCTGCGGGTGATGTCGGGCGCGACGTCGAGCAGTGCCTTCCAGGTGGCGTCCTCGATACGGAAGTCGAGCCGAGCGGCGAACTTGATGGCCCGGATCATGCGCACCGGGTCCTCGCGGAAGCGCAGCTCCGGGTCGCCGATCGTGCGCACGACGGCCCGGTCGAGGTCGTCCATGCCGTCGACGAAGTCGACGATCTTGCGCGTCTCGATGTCGTAGAACAGGCCGTTGATCGTGAAATCTCGCCGTCGAGCGTCATCCTCGACGCTGCCCCACTCGTTGTCGTGGGTGATCAGCGGATCGTCGGCGTCCTGCTCGGGCGCGGTGCGGAACGTGCTGGTCTCGATGATCTTCGAGCCGAAGAACACGTGGGCGAGCTTGAAGCGGCGACCGATGACCCGACTGTTCCGAAACAGCTTGCGGATGAGTTCTGGAGTCGCGCTGGTGGCGACGTCGAAGTCTTTGGGCCGGTGACCGAGATACAAATCGCGAACGCAGCCACCCACCAGGTAGGCCTCGTGCTCGGCGGTCAGCAGCCTACGGACCACCTTCATCGCATCGGGGTCGATGTGCCCGAAGATCTGATCCGTGCCGGTCGATGGCTTGTCGTCGCTCATGCGCGCGCTGGCCCCTGTACCATAGATGGCCACCAGACTCGAAAGTACCGTGATTTCAAGCGGGTAAGCCGAGCTTTGTCGTACGGATCCGCGCACCGCACACGAACCTTGATCTCGAGGCCTGGGATGCTATTCATATGTACAGGTAATTTCGATGAGCACTGGGTTCCGCTGCATTCACGCATTCGACGCCTGTCATGGGCTGGCGGTGGTGATCGCGCGGGGTACGTCCCAGGCGCCTCAGGTCGACGAAGACGTGGGTTTGGCCCTCGGGGCCTGCCTCGGCGAGCGTGAAGCCCGCGGCCAACCCGCCCACACCGTCATCCTGCGGCTCACCGAGCGCGACGATGCCGCGTGGGCCCGTCCGGCCGTCGAGTGGCTGGCCGAGCGAGGGCGTCGGGTCCTCGTGCGCAGCTCCGTCGTGCTCGGGCGTGATCTCATCCAGTCGATCCGTCGCTGGGGCGTCACCGTCGTGCTCGAGCTGGCGCATCCCCGGGCCTCGCACCAGCGCGCGCTGGTCGGCCCCACCGCCGAGACGGCCTCCGCCTTGTTGCTGCACGCCCAGCACCTGCGCAGCCTCGACATCGAGGTCGCGGCGCACCTGGGTCCGCTGCTGCCCGTCGTGCACGATCACGAGGGTGAGCTGCAGGCGCTGGCCCGGCACATCGCCGCCGCCGACATCCGCGACGTGCACCTGTCCGCCGGGCGGCTGACGCCCGCACGGGGTCGCAGCTTGGTCAAGGTCATGGAGCACGGGCGGTCGAGCGCGTTGCTGCTCGCCTTCGGGCGAGATCCCCGGCCCGACGATCCCTGGTCCGAGCTGCCGCCCAAGGGGGCGAGGCTCGCTCCGCTCGCGGCGGCCACCCTTCGGCACGGCGTGCGGCGCATGGTCGAGCACGCTGGGCTGCGGGTCGATCACTGCGGCTGTCCGGCGCAGTGCCACCTCGACCCCGAGCTCACGCCGAACTTCGTGCCGCTGCTCACCTCCGATTTGTTCGAGCACACCGCCTGAGCGGGGCTCACTCGGTCGGTGCCGCGGGGCGCTCGAGCCAGATCAGCGGCTCGGTGACGCCCTCGAACGCCGCGTGATCCTTGCGCCCGTCGTGGCCGAGGTAGTCCACGGTGTAGTCGAAGCGCCGCGGGTCACCCTCGTGCAGGCCGACCTTCCACTCGAACGAGTCGTTCGTGGGCACGGGCCCGCCCTCGTGCAGGTTGATGGGTCCGCTCGTCTCGATGCGGCCGTCCGCGTGCGTATAGGTGATGTGCACCGTGGCCACCTTCACGTCGGCCGCGAAGTCGACCCCGAAGGGCTGGATGTACACCGACCACGATTGGGTGGGGGCCGCCGGTTGTTCGGGGGGGGTCGATGTCACCGTGTCGGTCGGCTCGGGGACGTGGAGCGTGGCGGTGTTGCCCGGCACCTCGAGCGTGGCCGTCGAGACCACGCGCAGGGTCCAGGTCTGCCCCGCGGCCCGGCGCTCCTCGATCTTCTGCTCGGTCGCGGCGCGGTCGAGACCTTCGGCTAGCGGCTGCCCCTGCGCATCGAGCAGGTCGTAGGTCGAGTCGGGGCGCTCCGACAGCAGCGCGCGGATCGACGTGGTGAAGCTCGAGTTGGTGGTGCGCTGCGGGAGCCCGGTGAGGTCGGAGTACTCGCTCCTCCACTCGAGCACATAGGGCGCGTCGCGGGTGGGATCGAGGCTGAGGTCCCACAGGTCGGTGAGGGCCAGCGAGAGCTTCGATGTCCACTCCTGGGTGCCACGCTCGAGACGCCCACTGGGAGGGTCGGCGGAGGTGGCCTCGAGCTCGACGTGTGTGGAATCGTACTCGGCCACGGCCGCGGCGTCGGCGGCCAGGTTGGTCGCCCGCACGGTCACGCGGCGGGTGGTCCGGCTCGAGGAGGCCTTGTGGTGAATGGCGGCGAGCCAGCCGTCCTCGGGCGCTTCGACCTCGACCTCGCCGAGCTCGACATAGACCGCATTCCACTCGTTCGCACCGTCGACCGGGGCGACCTCGAACTCCACCGCTTGCTGGGGCTCGAGCCGAGAGGGCAGGGCGTCGACCGGCTTGCCGCTGCGCACGTTGGTGGGCACGCCCGCGTCCCCGACTTGATCGGCGAGATGGATGGTGACCGGGGACAACGTCACGGCTCGGTCGATGCGGTTGCGCAGCACGAAGCGGCGGGGAACGCCTTCGGTCGCCTCCTCGGACGGCTCGACCGCGATCACGTCGTCGGCGTGCAGATGCTCGAGTCGCAGGGCGACCGGCACGCTGGCATCCATGCCTTCGTTGTCCTCGAGGATGTCCACGAACACCCGGCCGTGCGCCCCACCTCCGGCCGCCGAGAGCGTCTCCATGTTCGGGGCCCAGTGCTCGGACCCGAACGAGAACGCCAGGCCGAACGAGGCATCGAGCCCGACCGTCTTGTCCGTGGGCGACTCGGCGCCCTTGAGACCCACGTCGAGCTGGAGCGTGCCCGTGACGGCCGGCGACACCAGGATCGCGAAGTCCTCGTTCTCCTGCGCTTGAATGACCTGGCGCAGCGCCTCGCGTCGTTCGGAGTCGACATGGGGCGAGACGGACACGGTGATGTCCACCAGCGGATTGCCGGCCTCGTCTTCGTGCACATAGGGCTCGAGCGCCGGGCTCGCGCTCGCTTCGTCGAAGCTCATGCGGAAGTCGGTGGGCAGGTGCTCGTAGGTCGACTCGTAGCCCGTGAATCGGTAGTAGGTCACACGCCCCTCGCCGAGCTGGGCCAGCCGCCAGGTCGAGGGCCCGTCTTGCCAGAACGGATGATCGGCCAAGGGGTAGACCAGGGGCTTGCTCGCCGTCTGCGTGAACGAGTAGTGCGTCGGCTCGGCCGTCGAGGTCGAGGTCGAGGTCGAGTTGGTGGAAACCGTGGGCTGGATCCTCGAGGCGAGGTCGGACGTGGAGAGTTCTCGCAGGGAATCTCTCGTGCGCGACACCCGGAGGGCGTTGGTCGATGATGCCGCGCCGACCCGAGAATCGATGGTCGGGCGCGAGGTCCGGTCGGCGTCGCTGCGCTCGGTGTTCTCGGGCAGGTAGCGAGCTTCGTGCGTCCAGCGAAACTCGATCTGCGTGGAGGGGTCGTTCATGATCGCGCCCCGGATGAACTCCCGCTCCACGTCGTCGGGGAACTCGTACGAGAGCGTCAGCCGGTAGCGGCCGTCGTCTTCTCGGCGCCACCACACCGTCATCGTTCGCGTGCGGCCGGTCGACAGCGCCAGCCGGGCCTCGATTTCCTCGTCGGTGAGCGGCAGCGGCTCGCCCAGGCCCAGCGCCGGCTCGAAGTCCATCGTGACCGCCCCCTTGGTGAAGCGGGCGCTCGCTTCCGCCTGTTCGACCCAGTGAAGGATCGAGACCCAGCCCTTGCCGCTGGTGTCCGTGCTCGCCCCGTTGCTCTCCGCTTGGGGGCGCGTCCCTTCTTCGAAGATCGGCAGGTCGCTCTCGGCCAGCGTCTCGATCACCCGAGGCAGCGCGTCGGAGATGCGCCGAAACAGCTCCGGTTTCCGGCTCGCCGCCCGGGCCAACGACTCCAGAACTTCGGGGGGGATCCGTTCGAGAGTTCGGTCGTTGGCTGGCACGAACGAACCCTACCGTCCTTCGTCGTCGAGATGAATTCGGGTGTCCCTGGTCAGGACGTCGCGGGCGCTCCAACCGGCGCTGGCGTGCCGAATCGTCGCGTCCCCCTCGGTCGAGGGGTGGGCGGCATTGCGGTCGCTCCCCATAGTGATCCGGTTTCGACAAGGAGTACGCCGATATGGCGAAAAACGTGAAGGCCCTCAACCAGGGCAATACCAATGGCTGTGGTTCGACCACCTTGGCCATGATTCTCAACGCATTCGGAAAGACCACGAGTTCGGGTGCAGCCTTCGATCGCGCGGCGATCGACGAGCACATTCGCAAGGCCGACATCTTCACCTCACCGCGGGGGATGAAGGCGCTGGCCGAGGATTTCGGGCTCGCGGCCAGGGCTGTCAACGGGGCCGACTTCGACCTCCTTCACGAGGTCACGAGCAAGAGCTACGTCTGTCAGCTGCTGATCCTGAGCATCAAGGGCACACCGACACCCGCCGACCGCACGGGCAAGTACGTACACTTCGTCGTCGCCGATTGGGCCTGGCAGGGGCGGCGTGACGCGCTGAGCGGCAACCAGTTCCCCGACGAGCCCCACTCCACCTACGCCCCTTCGGACGTCGGACGCTGGGTGCGGATCAAGGACCCCGACGGCGGTGTCGCCTACGTCATCCGCTACGAGGACTTGGTCGAGCGCTGCTGGTCCAACATCGGGTTTCAGCTGCTGCCCACCGGGATCGACAACTTCGCGATCATCTATGCCGACGGCGGCACGGACATCGAGCTGAACTCCTCGTACTGCACCTTCGACGCCAGCGCGACGCTGGTGACCATCGAGGCGAGCTCGGACTTGGTCAACGCCTTGGTGCTCACGGCCGAGCTCGATCCCACCGGGGTGCCCAAGGTGATCACGGGAGCGTTGCGCACCATCCTCGGCGGCGCGGCCTACATCACCAAGTACCCCGGCATGGTGCTGTCCGACGTCACCGCGGAGCAGGTGGAGACGGGGCTGCGCTTGCTCAAGGACGACCCGAACATCCTGGTGAAGGCCGGCGGCGGGCTGCTCTTCGTCGGCTCGGGCGTGCTGTGGCTCGCCGCGCAGCCCTTCAAGGTGGTGGGAGACGCCATCGGTTGGTTCGTGGGGCTATTCGACTGAGGCCTCCGTTCGGGCGATCCTCTCGCTCGTGAAGGTCTCGCCCAACGCCCCGTGCCCCTGTGGCCGCGACGCCAAGCTCAAGCGCTGCTGCGGCCCCTACATCGCGGGGCGGCCGGTACCGCATCCCGAGCTGCTGGTACGGGCGCGCTTCACCGCCTACGCGACGGGCAAGGTCCGCTTCATCATGGACACCACCCACCCCGATGCGCCCCATCGGCCCGAGGACCAGGCGGCGTGGCGTACCGAGCTGCGCGATCATTGCCGCCAGGTTCGGTTCGAGCGCCTCACCATCCATGAGAGCGAGGTGCACGAGGCGGAGGATCGAGCCGAGGTCTCGTTCACGGTGGAGATGAGTCGCGACGGCGAGCCGGTGGGATTCTTCGAGCGCAGCCGCTTCCTGCGGGACGGCAATCGTTGGCGCTACGTCAGCGGCGACCTCGAGTCGACCTGAGCGCGCGCGGCCGACGATTGCCCTTGACGGGTGCGCGCCCCCGATGCCCTGATGCCCGCATGCCCGTACTCGATGGCTCGACGGTTCTGCTGACCGGTGCATCCTCCGGGATTGGTCTGGAGCTCGCTCGCCTGGTCGCGGCACGGGCCTCGAGGCTCATCATCGTGGCGCGCCGACGCGACCGCCTCGAGACGCTTCGCGACGAGCTGGTGGCGGCGCATCCGAAGCTCGTGGTCGACGTCGAGACCTGCGACCTGTCCGATCTGGCCGCGACCGAGGCCCTCGCCGACGGTTTGCTCGCGCGCCTGGATGCGGTCGACGTGCTGATCAACAACGCGGGGCTCGGCGACATCCGGCTCTTCGAGGTCTCCGAGCACGCCAAGCTCCAGCGCATGATCGCGGTGAACATCGAGGCGGTCACCCTGCTCACGCACAAGCTCGTGCCGCCCATGGTCCAGCGCGGACGCGGCGGGGTGCTGTTCATCAGCTCGGGCTTCGGGCTCACCGTGATGCCGGGCGTGGCCGCCTACGCCGGGACCAAGCACTACGTCTCCGCGTTCTCGGAGGCCTTGCGGATGGAGCTACGAGGCACGGGGGTGGTGGTGACGCAGGTCTGCCCGGGGCCGGTCGCGACCGAGTTCGAATCGGTCGCGGGCAATCCCACGGGGCAGTCGGTCCCCAAGTTCATCGAGCTGTCGCCGGAAAAGTGCGCGGCGCTCTCTATCCGGGGCTTCGACCGTCGCCGCGCCACGGTGGTCCCCGGCTTCGTGATGTCCATCTTGATGTGGTTCGGCGTCTGGATGCCGCGCTGGTCGAGGCGGGCGATGTACTCCTGGATGGCCACGTTCCTCCGCAACAAGCAGGGCCTCAAGGCGCTCGGGTCCGGCGACGCCGGGTAGCGCAAAGTCAGTTCACCGGGCGGTCGCGGAGCGTTGCCGCGAGCCAGAACACCAGCACCCCGACCGAGTACGCCACCAGGTCGCTCCACAAAAAGCCGCGGCCGAGCACGAGTCGTCCGGGCAGGGTGGTGCGCAGCGCGTTGAGCCACTCGACGTCGATGCGCTGGCTGAACTCCACGGCGAAGCAGATGCCCACGCTCGTGATGGCGATCTTCGTGCGGTGGGCGGTGGGGACGACGAACCCGACGAGGCCGCAGATCATCATGGCCCACAGGCCGTCGCCCACCGACGGCGGGACGCCGGGGATGCGGCGCGACAGCAGGCCGACCGCGATGAGCAGCAGGACGAGGCCGCCGTATCGCCACCGGGTCGTCCAGCGGGACGGGTCACGGTCTTCGGACATGCGTCGTTTTCACTCTACGTCTCGCGGGGCGAGCGGACGGAGCGAAGGGCACGAACGGTAGGGGAGTGAAACCGACTGGCCGGCTTTGGCGAGTCGGCGGCGAAGAGGCGCGATGCGATCGCGCGCGTCGGCGGGCGCGGGATGTTCACGCGACCGCCGAGTCGAGCCGGAGCCAACGGGCGCGATCAGGTGGCGCCGTCGGTCTCGTCGCTGTCGTCGATCTGCTCCTGGGTCTCGATGCAGGCCATCCCGCCGAGGGCGATCGAGAGGGCGACAAAAGCGAACAACGCGAAGAACTTACGAGTCATGGCGTGAATCCAGGGAGAAAGCGTCAAGGGGCCCACAGGCGGGTGGCGTCGTCGAGGCGGCGTCGAACGTGGTCTCTTCGGGCGGGATCGGCTGCGAGCAGGAGATCCTCGTGGGTGGACCAGGCCGTTTGGGCCGCCGAAGCATGGCCGAGATCCAGCTCGAGTTCCACCCTGTCGAGCACGACGTCCCAACGCTCGGGGCGCAGCTTGCTTGCACGCTCGTAGAGGGTTCGGGCCCTTTGTGCGTCTCCCAGGCGGTGATGGATACGGGCAGCCGTGGCGTGGGCGAGGGCCGAGTAGGGATAGTCACGCGTGGCGCGGTTTGCGAAATCCTGGGCTGCCGCAACTCGCGCCTCGTACTCGAGATCGGCTCGATCGAGGCTGACGGAGGCTAGAGCCGCGAGTACGCGGTCTTCCCGGTCGAGTCCCCGCGACCGGGCGCGCTCGAACAGCGCATGGGCCGTGGGCCAGTCGCGCTGGGTCGCCGCCAGTCGGGCGCCACACAGCCAGGGCAGGGCCTGCTCGGGGGCGAGGCGCTGCGCGATGGAGCAGTGAGCCGACGCACGATTCAGGGCTCGCGGGTCGTCGGGGTTGGACTCGAGGCGACGAACGTAGAGCTGGCCGCGGATCCCGTGGGCGCGGGCCGATCCCGGGGCCCGGCGCAGGGCGGTGTTCCACAGGCGGGTGTCGCTGCGATAAGCGGTGGCCGCTCCTTGGGCCAGCGCGCCCTGGAGGATCAGCATGGCGACCAGCGGGGTGAGCAAAGCCCAGCCGCGATCCCCCCGGGCGAGCCACTGACCACCGCGTACCGCCGCCGCGGCGAGGCCGATGCACACCGCGATCGAGGGCAGATACATGAAACGATCGGCCCGGAGGTTGGTCATGGGCCACAGGTTGCTGGTGGGCAGGGCCAGGCCGAACGCCCCGAGGATGGCCAACGCGACCACGGGCCAGCGCCTCCGCCACGCGCCCACCAGACCCACGAGCATCAACCCGAGCAGGGCGGCCGCGGACACGAGGGGTGGCGGGGCTGCCCCACGAGCGCGGCGGCTCGACGTACTCGGGCGACAGCCCGAAGGGCACCAGCATCTGCTGCAGGTAGCTCAGGTGGATCTGGGCGCTGGCGGCCATGGTCGGCCCCAGCCCGGCGTGCAGCAGCACGAGGCGCGGGTTTTCGACGCCGCCGTAGGGCGACGCGCCGCCGTAGATGGAGTAGCGGTGCCCGATCACCAACGCGGCGGCCCCGATCAGCGCGAGCGCAGGCAGCTGGTCTCGGCGCCCGAGCCCGCGACCCCACGGTGCGAGCAGCCGTGCCAGCCCCCATAGGCCGACCAGCGCGATGGCATTGAGCTTGGCGCCGGCCGCGAGCACGAGCAGCACGCCCGCGCCGAGGGCCCGCAGCCCCACGCCGCGACCGGTGGGGGCCTCCCCGCTGGCGTCGGCGAGCGTCAGCGCCCCGAGCCCGAGCCCGGCCGCGAGCAAGTCCTCGTGAAAGGAGACCACGGTGACCACCTCGGCGTGGATCGCCATGACCCCGAAGAGCGCGGCGGCGGAGCTCCACAGCGCGGTGGGGGCCCGTAGTCCGCGGAGCCACGCGGCGAGCATGGCCACGACCCCCACGTGCAGCAGCACCGAGACCGCGTGATGCAGCCACGGCTTTGCCCCCAGCGCCTGGTAGCTGAGCATGTCGAAGGCCACCAGCGTGGGGCGGAAGGCATCCGGCACGTTGCGGGCGTGAGCCTGGTCGCTCAGCAGCAGCGACAGGTCCTCGGGCGATCGCAGAAAGCCGTTGGCGAGGATCGTCCAGTGGTCGTCGTAGACGAAGTCGAAGCTCAGCGTGGGCAGGTAGACCAGACCCGACAGCAGCACGATCCCCGCCAGCAATACGCGCGGCGAGACCCTCGACCACAGGTCGGGGTCCGCGTCGTTCGTTGCGGGCGGGGTGGAGGCGCTCACGCGCCTACTCGGCGCTGCCGGCCTCGTCGTCGCGCCCGGGGCAGTCCTTGCGGCGCGGCGGCAGGTCGCCGCAGCGGGCGTGGTCGATGCCGTACATGGTGGACGCCAGGATGACGCCCGCCAGCCCGATCACGGCCGAGCCGATGGCCATGCCGTTCATGACCTCGCCGGTGGTGGTCAGCGTGTCGGCGCGGTCCCGCGTGAGGGACTGGTCTTCGTAGCCGTTGGCGATCTGGGCCTGGACCACGCGGCCGCCGATGCCGAAGCCGGTCGTGCCGACCACGCCAAAGCCCGCGGCGCCGGCTCCCAGGAAGAACAAGATCTTCCGGCGACGCCGCTTCTTGTCGCTCTCGGGGTCGTCGCTGCGGTCCCCGTCGTTGCTGGAGCTGGTGCCGACCTCGACGGTGGCCGGGCCGTCATCGAGTTCGAACTGGGTGCGATGGGCCATGGCGCCCACCTGGAGGTCGGTGGGGATGAGCCGGGGCGCGGGCGTGGCCGCGCTCACACAGCCGGTGAGGCTAGTGGTGCCCGCCAGGGCGACGGCAAGGATTCGAGCGCGCATCGTTATCGCTCCTCCTGGTCTTCGGGGAACGAGGCGCCCCCGCTGCTGCCGTCGTCGCCTCCGCTGCTGCCCCCGTCGTCACCCGAGGGAATCTCGGTGCCCTCGGGGATGCAGATGCCGAACAGGCAGGTGGAGCCGCTCGCGCAGTCGTCGGGGGTGGTGCACATGGTGGCGCAGGTCCCAAAGTCGGGGATGCAAATCTCACCCTCCGGGCAGATGTCGGCATTTTCGCCGTCATCGCACTGGATCCCGCAGATGCCGATGGTCGCGTCCGAACCTCCGCCACCGAAGGGGCTGCCTCCGCCTCCCCCGAGGTCGATGCCGAGGTCGATGCACTCGTGGCTCGCGGGGCAGCGACCGGCCCCCACCTCACAGGTGTTGGCACAGGCCCCGTTGAAGCAGGCCGCGAAGCCATCCTCGAAGGGGCAGTCCTCGGCCGCGGTGGCCTGGGTGCAGGTCCGCTCGCAAACGCCGCGGCGGCACGTCTCGTTGGAGTTGCAGTCCGAGTCCGAGTCGCAGGCGTAGCGGAAGTTCGACGGCGGGAGCTGCTCGGAGTAGCAGCTGATGCCGAGGCCGGAGCCGAGCAACAGCGCCACTAGCGTGCGGGGGAGGGTCATGTGGCGCCCAAGATAGCGCAAGCAATCGCGCGGTCCATGCCGGGGTAGACACCGCAGATCCCGCAGCGGTTTCCCAGCCAATTTTCGCCCTTATCTCACTGCTCACGCGCTCGTCGTGGGCTCGGGGGGGCGGTGCTTGTCGGGCGGAAGCGGGCCGTGCTACCAACCGGCCCGCTCTAACGACTCATGCCCCGCGAGGGCTCCGTGGTGTGATCGCTACCTTTACCGGCGCGATTTGGCGGAGACCGACGACCGAGGCAGAGGCTCAACGCCAACAAGGAACGAAAAATGGAATCGACCACCCAGGCCGCGGCCGGCGACAGCGCCGCGCTCGACCAAGCCCAGCGCATCATCACCGTCCGTCAGTTGCTCGAGGCCGGCGTCCACTTCGGACACCGCACCGATCGCTGGAACCCCAAGATGAAGCAGTACATCTATGGGGCGCGCAACGGCATCCACATCATCGACCTCCAGCAGACGGCCGTCCTCTTCCGTCGCGCCTACAACTTCATCCGCAGCATGGCCGCGGACGGCAACCCGGTGCTCTTCGTCGGGACCAAGAAGCAGGCCGCCGATGTGATGGTGACCGAGGCCCAGCGGGCGGGTCAGTTCTTCGTGGCTTCGCGCTGGCTCGGCGGCACGCTGACCAACTGGAAGACCGTTCGTCAGTCCGTCGACAAGCTCCGCAGCTTGGAGCGCATGTCCGAGGACGGCACCCACGAGAAGCTGACCAAAAAAGAGGTCCTGCGCATGGAGAGGCTCCGCCTCAAGCTCGAGCGCAACCTCGGCGGCATCAAGGACATGACCAAGCTCCCCGGTGCGATCTTCGTGATCGACCCCGCCAAGGAGTACATCGCGGTCTCCGAGGCCAACCGCCTGGGCATCCCCGTGGTGGCGGTCGCCGACACCAACGCCAACCCGGACAAGATCGCCCACGTCATTCCCGGCAACGACGACGCGATCCGCTCCATCAAGCTGTTCTGCTCCAAGATCGCGGACGCCTGCATCGAAGGCACCCGCATCGGCAAGCAGCGCGCGGTCACGGCCACCTCGGGTGACGAGGAAGCTCCCGAGACCATCCGCGTGATGACCGGTGGCGACGGCCCCAAGGTCGAGCTGGTCTCCCGCCGCGGAAACCTGCCCACCCCCGAGGCCGCTGCGACTCCCGAAGCCGAGGAGAACGCCGCCGCTGCTGCCCAGCAGGCCGCCCAGACCGCTCCCGAGGGCGGCACTCCGGCCACCTGAGCACCCCGAGAGGACTGACTCATGGCACAGATCAACGCTGCACTCATCAAAGAGCTCCGCGAGCTGACCGGCGCAGGCCTGATGGACTGCAAGAAGGCGCTCAAAGAGGTCGACGGCGACATCGAAAAGGCCACCGCGTTCCTTCGCAAGAAGGGCCTGGCCAAGGCGGCCAAGAAGGCCGGCCGCATCGCGACCGAGGGCGCCGTCGTCTCGTACATCCACTCGAACAAGCGCGTCGGCGTGCTGCTCGAGGTCAACTGCGAGACCGACTTCGTCGCCAAGACCGACGGCTTCATCGGCTTCTGCAACGACATCGCGATGCAGATCGCCGCCATGTCCCCCGAGGCCGTGCGCCGCGAGGACATGGACTCCACCGCCGTCGAGAAGGAGCGCGAGATCCTCCGCGCCAAGGCGCTGGCCGAGGGCAAGCCCGAGAAGATCGTCGACCGCATCGTCGACGGGCAGATCAACAAGTTCTACTCCGAGCGCGTCCTGCTCGAGCAGGTGTTCGTCAAGAACACGGCCGAGAACAGCAAGCGCACCATCGAGGACCTCCAAAAGGAGATGGTCGCTCAGCTCGGCGAGAACGTGCAGATCCGTCGCTTCACCCGCTTCGAGCTGGGTGAGGGCCTCGAGAAGAAGTCCGACGACTTCGCGGCCGAGGTGGCTGCGCAGGTCGCCGACGCCGGCTGAGCCGGCGACGTTGTCCGGTCCCGTACGCCATCCGACCCGGGGGTACGGGGCCGAACATTCGGGTCGGCCAGGCTGAGTTTTTCACCATGTCCGATCCCACCCCCCGTTATCGACGCATCCTGCTCAAGATCTCCGGCGAGGCCCTTCAGGGCAGCGGCAGCGGAGGGATCGACGGCGAGGTGCTCCGCGACGTCGCCGAGCAGATCGGCGAGGTCGTGAAGCTCGGCGTCCAGGTCGGCCTGGTCTGCGGCGCGGGCAACATCTTTCGGGGCGTGAGCGTGGCCGCCGAGGGCATGGACCGCCCGATGGCCGACTCGATGGGCATGCTGGGGACGGTGATCAACTCACTGGCCATCCAGGATGCCCTTCGTCGCGCCAACGTCCCGGCTCGCACGCTGTCGGCCATCGCGATGGAGCGGGTCTGCGACACCTATGCGCAGCGCCGAGCCGTCCGCCACCTCGAAGACGGCGAGGTCGTGATCTTGGCCGCGGGCACGGGCAACCCGTTCTTCACCACCGATACCGCGGGGGCGTTGCGCGCCCTGGAGATCGGGGCAGACGTGATGCTCAAGGCTACCAAGGTCGACGGGGTCTATGACAAGGACCCCGTCAAGCACCCCGATGCGACCCGTTTCGAGCGGCTCTCGTACATGGATGTGCTCGGCCGGGGCCTCAAGGTGATGGACAGTACGGCCACCTCGCTGTGTAAGGACAGCGATCTGCCGATCATCGTGTTCAACATGAACACCCGAGGTAACATTCGTCGCGTGGTTTGCGGCGAGGCAGTCGGGACGCTGGTGAGCAACGAGCCGGCACCGAAGTGATCGCTGCCGAGACCCACCCCCCAAACCAAGAGGAGCGAAGCAGATGCTGGATGAAGCGGAGGACCTTGCGAAAGTTGGCATGGACGCGGCGATGGAGCGGCTCAAGAAGGAGCTGGCACGCGTGCGGGCAGGTCGGGCGAACCCGGCGCTCCTCGACGAGGTGAAGGTCGACAGTTACGGCACCATGCTCCCGCTGAAGCAAGCGGCGAGCATCAGCGTGGCCGATGCTCGGCTGCTCGTGGTCAAGCCCTTCGACCGCAACAACATCGCGGCCGTCGAGCGGGCCATCAACAACTCGCAGCTCGGCCTCAACGCGAGCAACGACGGCGTGATCGTGCGGGTGCCGATCCCCGCGCTCACCGAGGAGCGTCGCAAGCAGCTGGTCAAGCAGGCCCACGACGCGGGCGAGGAGGCGAAGATCACCGTTCGCCAGTCTCGCCGTGACGCCAACGACATCCTCAAGAAGGCCGAGAAGGACAAGGAGGTCAGCGAGGACGATGCCAAGCGCGGCCTCAGCAACATCCAGGAGCTGACCGACTCGTTCATCAAGAAGATCGACGCCGTCGTGAAGAACAAGGAGACCGAGATCCTCGACGGTTGATCGTCGCGCCACGTTCATCGTGGCCACCGTCGTGATCGGGAGGGCTCGAGACGTTTCGTCTCGGGCCCTCGCTGCGTCTGGGGCCTCCATCGAAGTGCAGGGCTGCGTGCTACGGTGACCGCGGTCGTCGGCCTCCCGTTGTCATGATTGCTCCCGTACTCGCCGTTGCCTGGCTCGTGTTCGCTCCGCCGGGCGGGGATGCGGCGCCCGAGCAAGCGGTGCCGGCCGTCGCCGCACCCGCCGAAGAGCCCAACCCCTTCCTGCTGGCGGTACGGGCCCGGCTCTCCCCCGAGGACGCGGAGGCCTTCGACGCCATGACCGACGCCGAGCTGGAGGCCCTGGCCGCCAAGCTCGACACCAACGCCTCGCTGACGCCTCGGGAGCGGGCCATCTCCGATGCGCTCATCGCCGTGGGCGTGGCCGACTTCGAGGCCGGGCTGTCGTATCAGACCGGCGACATCGAGCTCGGCGACGGCCTGGCCGTGCTGCGCCTGGGCCAGGACTTTCGCTACCTCGACCCCGACCAAGCCAACCGGGTGCTCGTCGAAGCATGGGACAACCCGCCCGGGCCGCGCACGCTCGGCATGATCCTGCCCAAGGACGGCAGCCTGCTCGATCCAGACACGGGGTGGGGCGTGGTCGTCACCTTCGCCGCCGATGGTCACGTGAAGGACCATGCGGCGGCGATCGACGCCGACGCACTGCTCGCCCGGCTGCAGGCCCAAACCCAGGAGCGCAATGTCGGGCGTGTCGGGCAGGGCTACCCGCCGATGGCCTTGGTCGGCTGGGCCGAGGCACCGCACTACGACGCGGCGACTCACCGCGTGCACTGGGCCAAAGAGGTCGCGATCGAGGGAGCGCCCAACCACGCGCTCAACTATGCGGTTCGCATCCTCGGCCGTCGGGGCGTGCTCGAGTTCGATGCCATCGCGACCATGCGTCAGCTCCCGCAGATCGAGCCCGCGATGGACGCGGTGCTCTCGGCCGTCGAGTTCTCACCCGGGCATCGCTACGAAGACTTCGACCCCCAAGTCGACGGCGTGGCGGACTACGGGATTGCGGGACTCGTCGCGGGGAAGGCCCCCGCCGAGCCCGGGCTCTTTGCTGCGGTGCTCGAGTTCTTGGCGACGGTGCAGAAATTCTTGATCGCGGGTGCATTCGCCATCTGGGGGCTCTTTCGGGTGCTTTCGCGCGGGCGAAAGAACGCGCCCGAGGGCGGCGTCGAGGGCGACACCGACCGCAGCGCGTGAGCGGTTGTGAAGCGTCGGGGGCGGGCCTCCGGGTCGAGCCCGCATAGTCAATTCGTGCGCGCGAGAATACGAGGGGCTGTCGCCTTGCACTCGATGTTCCCCGCCGACGCTGGCCGGATCTCGAAGGGCTCCCTTAGCCTGGATCCATGTCGATGTGTTCTGTGTTCTCCGTTGCTTCGAATCGGCGGCATCATTGCCGAGCCCTCACCGTAGCCGCTCTATCGTCGGCGCTCGCATTGGTCCCCACCGCCGCCATGGCCGGCCACCTGCACTTCCACGACATCGTGGGCGAAGGCAGCGGGGCCGAGGACTACGAGCGAGTGCCCTCCGATCGCTATCAGGTCTGGCTGCAGACCTTCCAAGACTCGCTCACCGATCCATTGCAGGTGGCAGATATGGGCACGTTGCCCGCGCAGGCACGCGGGCTGCCGGGCGTGGTGATCTTCGACTATGACGGAGACGGCGACCTCGACCTGTTCGTGACCAATGGTCCCGGCGGCGACAATGCCCTGCTGCGCAGCAACCTGGCCCAGACCGGCGACCTCACCTTCGAGGACGTCGCCGACGAAGCGGGCGTGGCCACCCATGCGCTCGATGCCTCGGGGGCATGCTTCGGCGACCTCGACAACGACGGTGACAACGACTTGTTCGTCACCGCGCACGAGGGCCAGCACCGCGTGTTCGAAAACCAGGGCGACGGCACCTTCAGCGACGTGACCACGGCGGATATCGCCGACGACACGCTGAGCGCCAGCTCGTGCTCCATGGCCGACATCGACCAAGACGGGCTGCTCGACGTGATCGTCTCGCACTCGTGGGATCAGAACCTGCTCTTCGAGTGCTTCAGCCCCGGCTTTTCTCTCAACCAGCCCAACGAGCTGTACCTCAACCTCGGCGGCAACGTGTTCACCGAGATCGGGGACTCGGCCGGCATCCTCGAGCTCGACGGCGTGCCCGAGGGCGCGCAGGGAGCCTCATGGGCGGTCGCGGCCGTCGACTTCGACCTCGATGGCGACGTCGACATCTTCACCGGGGACGACCAGTGTGCGCTCAACCCCGCCAGCGAGCCCGGGGGCACCGACCGCGGCTACAACCAGCTTTGGGTCAACGACGGCGCGGGCAATTTTACGCCGGGCACCCTCGACGCCGGTCTCGACGAGGCCGGGGCATGGATGGGCCTGTCCTTCGCCGACTATGACCGCGACGGCACGATGGACCTGTTCAGCACCAACATGGGCGACTGGTTCCCGCCCGACTTCGGCAACACCGCGGGCCCGGGTTATGCCGCCTCGCGCTGGTTCTTCGGCCAGGACGACGGCACCTTCGTCGACTCGCTGGGCACCGACTTCGTCACCACCCCCTTCGGCTGGGGCACCTCGTCCGAGGACTTCGACAACGATGGCGACATGGACATCGTCTCGCTCGGGGCGCTGCACACCATCACCACCCGGGAGGCGAGCAACCCGGGCACCATCTTCGTCAACGACGGCACCGGTCACTTCGGCGTGACCGTCGATGCACTCGACAGCGATCGTCGCTACCGGGCCGACCACGGCGTGGCCGCGGGTGATCTCGACGGCGACGGCTTGGTGGACATCGTCTCCGTCTCCGCCTCCGACGTGCCGGCCGAGGGTATCCCCTTCATCCTGTACTCCGACCTCGGGCGCCTCACCGGCTCCGTGTTCGACGCCTGGGCCGGCTTTTGGCCGCTGATGTTCGGTACGCCCGAGGAAGGCTTCGTCTGGCTCGGGCAGGTGCTCGACAACGGCACCATCTCCATCGAGATGAACCAGACCAACACCACCTACGGCTCGATCGCCATCGACACCCTGGGCACGGTGGGGCTCACCACCGACGGCGTGGTCAACCGCTCGGGCTTCGGTGCGGTGGTGAAGGTCCTGCCGCGCTACCAGGCCGCGACCCTCAAGCCCGTGGTCGGCGGCTCCAGCCACAGCTCGCAGGACTCCGAGATCCTCACCTTCGGCCTCGGTTGGTCCGATCGCGGGCACGTCGAGGTGCTGTGGCCGGGTGGCGTCCGCAACCGGCTCTATCACGTGATGGACGGAGAGCGCGTGGTGTTCCCGGAGATCCCCTGTAGCTTCGACGACGACAGCATGGGGGAGATCGAGTACGCGGAGTGTGTCGACGGGGCGCTCGACGAGCTGGTGGCGGCGGGGCAGCTGACCGCGGCCGAGGGCGTGCGCTTGTTCAGCAGCGCGATGCTGGCTCGCATCCACGGCTGAGCGACAGCGGCGGGGGTCCGGGCTCGGTGCCCGGACCCGGCCGTCGGATCAGCGGACCACGACGAGGCTGCCGGGGGCGTCGTCGTGGGACGCCGCGCCGTGCCAGCCCTCGGGGAGCTCGGGGCCGACCCACCAGAACAGCCAGCGCGCGTCGCCCGGGGCCAGGTTGATGCAGCCGTGGCTGCGCCGCGAGCCGAAGCGCGAGTGCCAGAAGGCGCCGTGCAGGGCGTAGTTGCCGTGGAAGAACATCGCCCACGGCACGTCCTGGATCGAGTACGCGCCGTCCGACGCGGTGTTGCCGTCCATCGACGAGGAGATGTGCTTGGTCTGAATGCGGAAGCTGCCCGTGGGGGTGTCGAAGGGCTCTTCTTCGGTGCCTTTGCGCCCGGTCGACACGAGGGTGGCGAACACCGGGCGCTCGCCCTCGTAGGCCACGAGCAGCTGCTGCGCCAGGCTGACGTCGATCCAGTGGTCGAGCTCGCCGAGGTCTTCGGGCGGGGTCTGGGGCTCGGCGACGCGTAGATCGGAGACGCGCACGTAGGCGTCCTCGGCGGTTCGCAGGTACTCGCGGCCGTCGACCTCGAGCTGCTCCACGCCATCGACGAAGGTGCGGTACTCGATCGAGCGCACGCGCTGGAGCTTGCCCGCCGCGTTCTTCTCGAACACGGGCGCCCGGTCGTCGTCGACGAAGCCGAAGGGGAAGCCGCTGGTCTCGGCGATCTCCTGGCCCAGCTCGAGCACCTTGGGGTCCTTCTTCTTGTAGGCCTTGCGGGTGTCGAGGTAGCCGCCGCGGCTGGTTCGCCACCAGGTTCGGCCCTGGTCCTTGATCTTCAGGGCGGCGGTGATGATGAAGCCCTTTTCCAAGTACGGGTTTTCGGGGTGCAAGGGCAGCTTGGCCATCTTCTCGATTCGAAGCTGGCGGTCGGCCTCCGCCTTGGCGGCCTCTTCCTCGGCGCGCTTTTTGGCCTCGGCTTCCTTGCGCTCGCGCTCGGCGATTTCCTCGGGCGTGGGCGGAGCGGGAGGGGCATCGGGGATGTCGTCGATACCCGGCAGCTTCGCGGCGGGCTCCCCCGTGCCCCCGGTCTCGGCCTTGGGCTTGGGCTTGGGCTTGCTGAAGTCGGGCGGAGGCGGGGGCGGCTCGCCTGCCGCCACCGCGGCGGCCACGGCCTCCTTGTGCTGCGCCATCGCGAACTTCTCTGCCGACAGCTCGCGCTCGAGGGCGTCGGCCGGCCGCCACCACATCTCGGTCCCGTTGCGAGCGACGATGGCGTAGTCGTAGGGCATGGGCTCGTCCACGCGAGGACGCGGGGGCGGCTGATGCATGTACGGCGCCTTGCTGGCGTCGACGGTCAGGCCCTTGCTCGCGCAGGCGTAGCTGCCCCCGGCCAGCTGGTGCCAGCCCTTGCGGCATCCTTCGCCCTGGTCGTCGACCTTGGGGGTGACCATGGTGCGATGCCCCAGCCGCAGGTAGCCGAGCTTGGTCGAGCTCATGTCCGGCTTGGCGTAGAGCGTGACGATCTCGTAGGCCGCCAGCGCATGCATCGTCACTGTGGAAGGGTCGGGCGGCGTGGCCACGACGGCGGGCTCGGGCGCGGGCTCGGGCTCGGCAGCGGGCGGGGCCTGTGCCTCATCGCCCGGCTCCGGCGCCTTGGCCTCGGCCGCACCGTCGGCCTTCGGGGTCTCGGAGGGGGTGGCCGGCTCGGCATCGGCGGCGGGCTCGGGCGTGGACTTCGAGTCGCCGCAGCCCGGCCCGGCCAGCATCGACGCCAGCAACAACGAGGGGTAAACGAGACGATGGGAGTTCATGGGGGCTCCAGGCCTTCGACTAGCAGATCCCGCTTTGGGTGGCGCCGCGCTCTTCCAGGTCTTCGGCGATGCTCTCGGCCTGGGCTCGGCCGTCGACCTCCACCGTCAGCAACACGTCGCCGGCCGGCAGTCGGGGCGCGAGCGCCTGAATTGGCTCTTTGGCCACCCGGGTCCCCGCCTGCATGGCGGTATAGACCCCGATCACCGCGCCCGAGATGACGCCCAGCAGCGCACCCATGGCCGCGCTCAGCCCGGGCACGACCTCGTAGATGCCGATGATGATGCCCGACACCGCGAAGAACACACTGCCGCCGACCGTGTTCCACAGCAGGTTGCGGCCGAAGAAGGTCGCGCCCTCGGGCAGTTGGTTGGTGTCGAGGTGCTTTTCGTGCACGCGGGCGTCGAGCCCAGGGCTACCTTCACCTCGGCGACTGAGTTCGGTGCAGGCCTGGTCCGCCAGCCCAGAGTCCTCGAACAGCGCGTACACGACGTGGGACACGGGCGAAGGCTACCCCCGTTGGGGCGAGTCGCTAACCCTGTTTGGGCCGTGGGCGGTGCGTTCGCTCCGCAGCGGACCCCGGCCGGGGAGCGCCGACTAACAAACCGAGATTACAAGTAAAAATCGGGACCCGTGCCCCGGTCGTTCCGGTGGGCGGGTCCCGATTCTGCTCGGTCGCAAAAGTTGCGGGGCTCAGGTCTTGGCGAGGCGGAGCCGCGGCTTGCCCGCCCACTTGGGGTGCTCGTCCACGAGGCGAGCGCGGGTCAGGTCGAGATACTCGGTCTGCTGATCGATGCCGACGTACGGGTGCCCGGCTCGCGCCGCGGCCACGCCGGTCGTCCCGCTGCCGTTGAAGGGATCGAGGATGGTGCCCTCGGGCGGGCAGGCCGACTCGATGATCCGCTCCAGCAACGCGAGCGGTTTTTGGGTGGGGTGCTTGCCGTGGGTCTTCTCGGACTTGCCCGGCGCCGTCATCCGCCACACCGACTTCATCTGCTTGCCGCCGTTGATCTCTCGCATGCGGGCGTACTCGAAGTGGTGCTTGCTCTTGCGACCACGGGCCGCCCACAAGACCGTCTCGGTCGAGTGCGTGAAGTAGCGGCACGAGAGGTTGGGCGGCGGGTTGGGCTTCTCCCACACGATCTCGTTGAGCAGCTTGTAGCCCAGCTGCTGCATGGCGAAGCCCACGCTGTAGATCACGTGGCTGGTGCCCGAGACCCAGATGGTGCCGTTGGGCTTGAGCAGGCGCTGGCAGGCCGTCAGCCAGCGGCGGTTGAACTCGTGATTTTCTTCGACGCCCTTGCTGCGATCCCAGCGGCCCTTGTCCACCTTGGCGCGGCGACCCGACTTGCAGGTGCTGCCGCCGTTGGAGAGGAAATAGGGAGGATCGGCGAAGACGAGGTCGAAGGACTCCTCCGGCATCGACTCCATGATCTCGAGGCTGTCGCCCGAGAGCAGCGTGACCTCTTTTTTGGGCGAGGCCCAATGCACGGTCTTGCGGGGCAGGGCCGACGCATCGAAGGCTTCGGCGACGCCAGAGGCAGTTTTGGTGGCACGGCTGGAAGAAGCACCCACGGGTGCCCACTTTTCACGTCTGACCCCGTGCGCCGAAATTTTGGCCCAACCGATGGGGACCCCTCGGATTCGCCGCTTCCTTGCTGCCGCGTCGGGGGCTCTGATATTCAAGTCTCGCCGTGATCTCCGTCCGCAACGATCGACGTCGATGGGTGGCTCCCATCGCGCTGGGGCTCTTGATGGCCGCTGGCTGCAAAAAGGACCCGCCCAAGGTCCAGCTGCCCAACGCGCCCGCCCCCGACCGGGCGGCCCAGAGCTTCATCTACTGCGTCGAGGCCCGCGCCGGGCAGTGCGTCGAGCCGGCCGATCAGGTCGCCGGATGGGACTCCTTTTATCTCCTCACGTGGCTGGCGGGGGGCTCCCCCGTGGCCATCTTGGAGGCTCTGCCCCGCGAACTGTCGGACCATGCCGACCCGCGTCGGGTGCAGCGGCGCTTCGTGGGCGAAGTCGAGCGCTACGCGGCCACGATTCGCGGCGCCGAGTGCCAGGCCAACGGTTCTCGCCCCATCGAGCCCCTCATCGACGAGGTCGCAGGGGTCGCGGCCGAGCGCCTGCGCAAGCTGGGCCTGTGGAAGGGCGACATGCAGGCCATCGCGCGCGGCCTGGTCGAAGAAGCCCACGACGAGCTCAACGGTGGCTTCCTCGTGCGCCTCGACTGCAAGCGTGACCCCTATCGAATTTACGTCGCCACCCAGGAGCGAGACGGGCGACATGCGGTCTTGGGTCTGACGACCATGGTGCCGCAGGTCATCGAGCCCGAGCCCCCGGGGCGCGAGCAGGTCTCCGAGCGACTACGAAGTCGTTCCCTGGGCCTCAACAACGCATCGGCGCCCGTCGATGAAGGCACCATCAGCCCGTGGCTTCGGTTCCCAGTGGAGGAGTTTTGATCATGCGCAAGCTCTCCCTTGGATTGTCCGCCGCCTTGGCCGGGCTCGCGATCGTGGCCTGGCCCGGCGACTCGGTGCAGGCCCAGCCCACCACGGGCTCCGCCGCCGAGTTCGAGCGCATGCAGGGCTTCGCGACGGTGGTGGTCAACCACATCAACGAGACCCTCGGTACCGAGAACCTGCCCGTGGCCAACGGCGGTGGAGTCGAGCCCGGGGTCTTCGTCACCGTGAAGATGGACGAGCTGCTGATCTTCGACCAGCCAGTGGCGAAGCTTCAGGGCGGTCGTTCCGTCGACACCACCATCGCCGCCGAGTGTCGTAGCGAGTGCCCGGCCGCGTTCTACGATCCCTTCCAGCGCAGCTGGCTGGAGGCGGCGGTCGAGTCCACGACCTTCGCCGTCGAGATCCCCCAGCGTGTGGTCTTGGCCGTCGACCGCGAGCTACCGGCCGCGACCCTGCTCCAGGTGGTCTACGCCGCGGCCGAGACCCGACCGGTGCAGCCGCCTCAGCTCGCGCTGCTGGTCAACAACACCCGCGGCAGCCTCCGCGCCAAGACCTTCTTCGTGCTGCCTCCCGAGGGCATCGAGCTCCGTCAGGGCTCGGCCGCGCTCGGCCTCACCATCGAGGTCGGACCGGGGAGCTACGAGGTCAAGGCGGCCGATCAGGGCTTCGCACGCAAGAACCGAGTCGGTGCCGCAGCGCAGCTGCTGCCGATCATCAAGGGCGTGAAAAAGCGCTACCCGGGCAAGGAGACCGTGATCCTGGTGCCCAAGGGTGACGTGACGGTGCGCGAGTTGATGACGGTCGCCAACACGATCGCCGAAGAATTCCCGCGCCTCGTTTTGAGCGCCGGTCAGACCGTGCGGATCTGATTCGGGCGCGCGCTCGAGTCACCGTGGCCGTCACCCCCCAGCGGGCGACGTGATCGGGTGAGGGACTTGCGCATCGTTGCGGGGTGCGTGGCAGGACGATCTGCACGGGTGAAATCCGAACGGCGCGATTGAAAGATGCGCGGCAGCATCTGGACCGACCCGAGGATTTAGTTCCGCGCGATCCTGCGTAAGCCTCGGCAACATGCGCATGGCCTCCTGCGACGCACGCAGGCCGTGCCCATGAAAATGAGAAGGAATCGACACGATTTTCCCCGTAGTCGGCATGGAAAAATCTCGGCATGAATCGTTCCGTGGCGCGGAGGTGAACACGAGGTGACGCGAGTCTCCCTCACGTGAAGAAGACTTTCCCCGGGCGGAGGACGAGGGGGTTCGTGTGCTACCTTGGAAATCGTCCCGTGATGATGAGTTCGCAATCTGTAGAGGCCTCGCTAGGCAGCTACCGCGTGATGAGCAAGCTCGGCCAGGGAGGAATGGCCGACGTCTTCTTGGCTCGCCGCGACGTGCCTGGTTCGCAGCCCTGGGCCCAAAACCAAGAGCTTGCCCTCAAGCAGATTCGCCCCGAGTTGGCCGCGAATACCGAGTACGGCGAGATGCTCATCGAAGAGGCTCGCCTGGGGGCTGCCCTCCGGCACCCCAACCTCGTCGAGGCCTACGACGTCGGCAATCACGAAGGCAAGCTATTCTTCACCATGGAGTTGGTGCGCGGCCAAGAGCTGCGGCACATCGTGCGCAAGTCGGCCGAGCTCGACGGGCGACTCGACCTCTCCTTTGCCATCGCCATCGTGGTGGGGGTCGCGGCCGGCCTTCATCATGCCCACTGGCTGCACACCACCAGCGGCATGCCGCTGCGGATCGTGCACCGTGACGTCTGCCCCTCGAACGTGCTCGTCAACGACGAGGGCTACGTCAAGCTCATCGACTTCGGCATCGCCAAGACCGATCGCACCGCCTTCTTGAGGATGCTGGCCGACGGTTCCTACGAAGGCCCGATCCCTCAGCCGGTCGACGACCGACTGCGGCGGGGGACGCTGGCCTATATGTCGCCCGAGCAGTGCAACGCGCTGCCGAGCCTCGATCACCGCAGCGACATCTTCTCGCTGGGGGTGATGTTGTGGGAGCTGACGGTGTGGGGGCGCCTGTATCGGGCCAAGTCGCGGGCCGAGGTCTTCGATCGCATCGTCAACCACGACGCCCCGTCGCCGCGGTCGATCAAGCCCGATTTTCCCGAGGAGCTCGATGCCATCATCATGAAGGCGTTGTCTCGAGACCCCGATCGTCGCTACCAGACCGCACTCGACATGCAGGAAGCGCTCGAGGAGTTCGCGTTCTCGCAGGGACTGCATACTTCGCCGACTCGGCTCGCGCAGCTGATGAACCGGTTGTTTCCGCCGCGGCCCAAGATTCAGCACGACGCCGTCGCCGAGGAGTTTGCTCGGCGGTATCAATCGATCGGGCGGCGCTGGTCTTCGCGTCACGGCACGCCGAAATAGGCCGCTGGCATCGGGCTACGCCCGACCCTTCGCCTCGAGAGACTCGATTGTTTCCCGATGGGCGTGATCGCCCTGTTAGGATGCAATTCGTCTGCTGCTTGGGGTTGATGGCGCTCGTGCGTCATCGGCCGTGCGAGGCTTGCCATGATCTTCGATCGTTCGACCCTACCCGTATTGTCTTGTGCATTGTTGTTGGCCGCCTGTGGCAGTGACGCGACCGTCGGTGCGAGCGGAGGCGGGGGCGGCGGTGATGGCGATGCTACGGCGACGGTCGGCACCACTACGGGCACGGGCACGGGGGCGGCCACCAATGTGGCGAGCGCCTCGGGGTCGGGTGGCACTACGGGCGCGGTCGATACCACCGCGGGGGCCGATGCCAGCACCACGATGGGCACCACCGTGGGCACGACCATGGCCACCGATGACACCACGGCCGGCTTCGATGGCACGACCGACGATTCGATGGGCACGACGATGGGCATGAGCTCGTCGGGTGGGCTCAGTGCGGGCTCGTCGGGCGGCTTCAGTGGCGGCTCGTCGGGCGGCTTCAGCGGTGGATCGGGCGGAGATACCGGTGGCGGCTCGTCGGGCGGATTCACCGGGGGCGGCTCGTCGTCGGGTGGAGTCAGCGGGGGCGGTTCGTCGTCGGGTGGAGTCAGCGGCGGCGGCTCGTCGTCGGGCGGAGTCAGCGGTGGCGGCTCGTCGTCGGGCGGATTCACGGGCGGCGGTTCGTCGTCGGGCGGGTTCACGGGCGGCGGTTCGTCGTCGGGCGGATTCACGGGCGGGGGTTCGTCGTCGGGCGGATTCACGGGTGGCGGTTCGTCGTCGGGCGGGTTCACGGGCGGCGGTTCGTCGTCGGGTGGATTCACGGGCGGCGGTTCGTCGTCGGGTGGATTCACGGGCGGCGGATCCTCGACGGGCGGATTCACGGGCGGCGGTTCGTCGTCGGGCGGCATGCCGCCAGTCGAGGGCTTCGGCGATTGCGTGAACAACCTGCCGGCCGATGCTTGCCTGCCTCAGGAGCAGTGCATCACCGATCTCATGGTGCCGCCCACTCAGGGCGTGTGCACCGACCCTGCGTGTGTCGACGTCAGCGATTGCCCGCTCGCACCGCCCGGAGGCACGGCCCCGGTGCAGTGCATCGACCTGACGGGAGAGGGCATCAACGAGTGCGTGCTGCTGTGCAGCATTCCCGGCGTCACCTGTCCCACCGGGATGATCTGCGCGCTGGGCATCGCCTGCGCCTGGCCGGCCATGCCCTGAAGGCACGGCGTTCGCTTTCGGCTCAGTCGAGCTCGCGGTCGATGTACATCCCGGCCGCGGAGTTCATGCCGTTGTGGTCGCCTGCGCCCGCGCGCTCGAAGGTCGAGAACACTCCGTCGTCGTCGAGATCGCCGAACGCTTGGGCCGTGAACTGGCACGTCCCGTAGCCCTGCTCGGAGTTGTTCCAGCGAAAGTCGAGGTGGAAGCGATGCGGCTGTTCCTTGACGACGTTCATCTCCTGCCACACCGGGTTTTTCAGCCATAGGTCGACCGAGTACTCACCCGGGCCCTCGGGCGTGCCGCGAACGGGCACGCAGTAGCCATCGGGGCCGTCGTTGCAGTTGAGCGACAGCGGGGGCGTGGGGCCGGCCGAGCCGATGAGGCGACCGTCGCTGGGGCAGCGGTGGATGGGATCCGACGAGCCCTCCGTGCCGCTCACCGGGAGCTGCTCCTCGTAGAAGAACGCGGCCGTCGCATCGAACATCTTGGCGACCTCGACCCGTGGTTCGGAGGTCTTGCTGCGCTTCATGTACTTGTCCAGCGCGGGGACGGCGATGGCTGCCGCCACGCCGGCCAGGGCAGCGAGGACGTCGGGGTCGTGGATCGTGACAGGGACGAGCAGGCTCAGCCGACGCCCTTGCAGCCTCGGCACCAGTCGGCCGCGAACCTGCTGCCACTGGTGGTAGGTGACGATCGAGCCGATACCCGTCCACACGCTGCCGCCGCGCATGGCTTGTTCGTACTGCGCCTCGGTCTGCATGGTGATGGCATCGAGCGCCGCCACGGCCTCGGCCTGCAGCGTCGCCAGGCCCTCGGGGTCGCCCTCGATCACCGCCTCCACCCCCGCGTTGCCGTACGAGAGCATCGCCTGCTCGATTCCCAGGCTCCGGGCGGGACCCGGGACCCGGAAGGGGGGCTGGCTCGTGTCGACCGCGGCCATCATGAGCACTCCTTCGGAGCGGTCGAGCACCATGGTGCGAAGGGGGCTCTTGCTGTCGCGAAGGGCCGGGCGCCCGCCCGCGAGGGTGGAGATCGCCAGCTCGACCGCGCTCCGGCTGCCGACGATCAGCTCGCCCTCGTGCTTGGCCACCGACAGCCCGTCGATCACGTGGATCTCGACCCCGTGAAGCTCGCCGTCGGGTGTGCCTCGAAGCGAGCCCTCGGTGCCCTGGACCACCACCGCCACGCCTTCGTCCGCGGTGTAGAACGCTACCGCGAGGTGGGCGGTGGTCAGCGTCATGCCGAGCCGCGACTGCATGAACTCATCGAGCTCCGTTCGCATCGCGTCCACGTTCTCGGGCGACGCCGGTCCCAGCAGGTCGAGGCTGGCCAGCGTGGCGAAGAACGACTCGGCGCTGCGCAGCACCAAGATGCCCGCGGCGTCGACGGGAATCGAGGCGGGCAGAGTGATCGCCGGAAGCGGAGCCTGCTCGGGCGCGGCCGTTTTTGCCTTTGGTTCCTTCGAGCACGCGCTCGCGCCCGCACACAGAGCGAGGGCGAGGGCGATGGAGCGGGGGCGGAGCATGGGGCGTAGCCTATCGTGGCCGGCGCCGAAGAGGGGACCGACCCGCGGTGCTACGCTCGACTGCGATGGCTCGGAAAACGGTCGATCCCACGCTGGCCATACGACGCAAAGCCGGCAGCTACGCTGGCGTGGACGAAGGCACCGCGTGCACCCAAAGCTCGTTCAAGACCGGCAAGAAGGCCTTCTTGTTCATCGGTGAGCAGGGCGGCCGCTACAAGGCGATGTTCAAGCTCTCCGACTCCAAGGCCGAAGCGCTGCGCCTGGCCGAGAAGGAGCCCGACCGTTTTCAAGCCGGCTCGAACCCCTGGGTCACCGCCCGCTTCTCCGCCGACGAGCCCATGCCGAAGGCGCTTTGGACCAAGTGGCTGGAGGAGAGCTACGGCCTGAGCGCGAGCCCGGCGAAGAAGAAGACGGGGGCGAAGAAGAAGACGGGGGCGAAGAAGAAGACGGCAGCGAAGAAGAAGACGGCTGCGAAGAGGAAGACGGGGGCGAAGAAGAAGACGGCGAAGAAGAAGACGGCGCGCCGATAGCCCGGGGCGCTAGCGGCCGCGCCAGTAGCCGGGCTGTCGCTTCTGGTGCATCACGGCCAGCACCAGGATGTGGTCGGGCTCGATCGTGTACAGCAACCCGTAGGGAAAGCGGCGAAACGAGACGCGGCGTATGCCTGGCTCCAGCTCCGGCCAGGCAGTGGGAAGCTCGGAGATCCGCGAGCGTGCGAGCTTGTAGGCCTCAACGAACAGAGCGGCCGCCGTGGGCGAGCGCTCGGCGTACCACGAGGTGGCCCGACGGAGTTCGTCGCGGGCCTCCGGGGTCAGGGCGACCGCATGCTCAGCCGGTGGCTCGCTCGGAGGGGTTGGACGCCGTCGCCACAATCTCGTCGAGTTCGCGTTCCACCACGCGTGAATCGATCGGCGAGGACTCTCCCGCACGCACGCGCGAGATCCGTTGCTTGGCCTCCTCGATCCAGGCCGCCTCGATTTGCTCGGTCGGCCCGCGCTCGAGACTGTCGGTCAGCACCGCTGCGACCACCGCTCGCTCCCGTCGTGGAAGCTCGAGCAGTGCCTTCAGGATGTCGTCGACGTCCTCGGCCACGGAACGAGCATAGCAGCGTCGTATGGCCGCCGCGAACGTGCGGTCGAACCGCCGTCGCTCGCCGATCCATGAACTGGATCGAAGTGCCTCAGTCGAAAGACCCCATCATGCAAAAGGCCGAGTCCCTCGTGGGACCCGGCCTTCGATGATGCTCGTTGCGGCGTTCAGCCTTGGGGCCAGCCTTGTCCCGGCGGTTGTCCTGGGGCCGGCGGTTGTCCGGGTTGGGGCTGAGCGAAGCCCTGGGGTGCCGCGGGTTGGCCGGGGTATCCGGCGGCGGGCTGACCGGGGTAGCCCTGCGGAGCGGCGGGCTGACCGGGGGCGACGTGACCGGCGGGCGCTTGGGGCTGGGCCGGCTGTTGGCCGGCGAAGGGCTGACCGCCCTGAGGAGGCGAGGCCTGCGGCGGCTTGGCCTTGGGCTCGGGCATCTTCATGCCGCTGAGCTTGCCCAGGACGCCGAAGCCGAGCACGAAGAGGATCGAGGAGACGAGGGCGGACGAGAGGGCGGCCGCGACCGCGCTCCAGCTGGGCCAGTCGAGGACGGTGGAGATGAACCCGGCGAGCGCGGGCAGCAGGGAGACGGCACCGACGATGGCGATGACACCCGCGGCGAGTCGCTTGGCCTTGGGGTACTCCTCGGCGTTCGTGCGGGGGAAGAGCACGAGGGCGCCCCCGACCGCGAAACCACCACCGATGAGGACGGAGGGGAACGAGACTTTGAAGCGGTCCCAGAACTCGTCGAAGGTGAGCAGCGTGTGCAGCAGGTCCTGCAGGCCGAGCGCGAACATGAAGGTCGCGACGACGGTGAGCACGGCGGCCACCGTCTTGAGGCCCAGCTGGGTATCGTCGGCGGTGGGGCTGTCCTTGCGGCGCGCGTCGTAGAGCAGCAGCAAGTACACCAACAGGGAGAGGGGCAGCGCAGACCAGGTCGCCAGCGCGCTCGGTGCCATCGGCAGCGGGAAGGGCATCGCCACGAAGGCTATCAGCTCCGCGCGTCGCGTTCGTTCCCACGAAGGGACGCCTGACCCGACCTTCGGGCCGGTGCGGGCTCGTTGCGGTGGAACGGCGATTGCTAGCCTGGCACGGAGACCTGCACCCGAAGACCCGCACGGACCTTCAGTGTCCCCAGCATGGCGGTGAAGGGCACGACGCCGAAGTCGGGTTGGTGGAGCTGCAGATCGACGGACCAGCGGCCGTCCTTGCGACGCGCCCACGCGGTGAGGGGCCGCTGCACGCCGTGCATCTCGAGCGTCCCTTCGACGCGCCGCTCGTCGCCCTCACCCGAGACGGTGCTCGATCGAAACACCACCTCGGGGTAGCGCCGCGTGTGCAGCACCTTGGTGTTGATGTTGTTTTCGATCTCCCGCTTGTTGCGAGCCGACAGCGTGCCCGGGTCGGGGCGGCCGTTCTTCATGGCGCAGTCGACTCGTAACGAGGTGGTGTCGAAGCGGGCGGCGACGGCCTCGGTGTCCTCGTCGATCTCGATGGTGAAGCGTTCGACCGAGAGCCGCAGGTCGTGAGCCACGGCCGAGAGCACACCGTCCTTGAAGGTGAGCACCGAGCACTTCGCATCGGTAGCGTCGAAGCGAGGCATGAAGGGCTAGCTCGCGAGCGAGGGGCTGTGCTCGGTGGCGTCGGTCTGGGCGTAGCGGGCGGCACGGAAGCCGACCAGCATGCTCGGCGCGTTCAGAGCCGACACGGGCGTGAAGGGGATGGCGGAGGCATCCGCGATGCGGATGTTCTCGGTGCCCCGCAGCCGCAGGCGCTCGTCGCAGGCCGACGTCGGGTCGTCGCCCATCGAGCAGGTACCCGCGAAGTGATAGGTGGTGATCGCGTTGTTGGCGACCCAGCGAGCGATCTGGGCGTCGGAGCGCACCAGGGGCCCGGGCATGAGCTCGCGGCTGCGCCACGCCCTCAACCCACCGCTGCGGCTGAGCCGACGCGCGACCTTGATGCCCTCGACCATGGTGGCCATGTCGTCGGGGTGGGAGAAGTACGCGGGATCGATGACCGCCTGGGCTCGTGGATCGTTCGACTGCAGGCCCAGGCTGCCGCGGCTTCGCGGCTTGCCGAGGATGAGCACGATCCCGTAGAGGTGATCGACGAAGCGACGCAGCGTGCCGGAGCGGAAGGCCAGGCCCACCGCGTTGCGGACGCCCTGCTTGAGCGGCCCGTCGTAGAGCGAGGGCGGCAAGACCTGCCCCGGGAGCACGCGCTGGACCGCCTGCTTCATGGCCGAGCGCGCGGGCCAGAACACGTAGCAGGTGTCGCTCTGCCCGGTCGGCAGCGCGGCGGACTCGAGCGTGCGATAAAAGCTGTAAAGCTGCGGGTAGTTGCTGTCGACCGCTTGCTTCGAGACGAAGAAGAGCGGGACGTTGGGGTGATCGTGCAGGTTCTGGCCGATTGCGTCCTGCTCGATGAGCGTGGGCAAGCCGTGGGCGCGGAGGGTCTGGCTGGGGCCGACGCCCGAGAGCATGAGCAGCTTGGGGGTCTCGAGCGCCCCGGCACACATCACGACCTCGCGGCGGACTTCGGCCCGGCAGCGCACGCCGTCCTGCTCGTACTCCACGGCGACCACGCGGCGCTGTTCGAATACGAGGCGATGCACCAAGGAGCCCGAGCGCACCACGAGGTTGTCGCGCTGCCCGGCGTCCTTGATGAACGCGACGTAGGAGCTGCGACGGCGGTCGCCCTCGTAGGTCATGGGCTCGTAGCCGACCACGCCACCGAGGTCACCGTCGCTCATGTCGGTGCTGCGACGAAAGCCACAGGTAGTGGCGGCGGAGATGCAGGCCTCGGTCCAGCGGGTGGCCGGGCGCGAGCGGGGCCGAAGCTTGGCCTCGATGCGTTCGAAGTCGGGGACCACGTCGTCCCACTGCCACCCGGAGGGCCAGTCGTCGTAGTCGCGGGCGTCGCCGCGGGTGTAGACCATGCCGTTGACCGAGCCGCTCCCGCCCAGCACGGTGCCCGTCCCCGCGAAGATCCGCTGGCCGCCCGCGTTCTTCTGCGGCGCGGTGAAGCGCTCCCAGATCACCTCGTCGTTGATGAAGGCGTCCTTGTAGCCATCGGCCGACAGCGTCTCGGGATGCGTCTCGGCACGGGGCCCCGCTTCGAGCAGCAGCACTCGGCAGTTCGGATCGTCGGCGAGCTGGGCCGCGGCGATGCAGCCCGAAGAGCCGCCGCCGACCACCACGTAGTCGTAGGTCTCGTTCATTTGCGTCCCACCAGGCTTCGTACGAGGTCGCCGGCTCCGCTCAGCCTGCGGCGCACGCCGGGGCCGTACACCATCTGCAGCGCGCTCTTGATGCGGCTGAAGTCTTCGTTGGCCACGGGGAACACTTTGTTGGGGAACCCGAAGGGCAGGCGGTCGTCGAGGACGGCCTTGACGTTGCAGCACGCCCGCAGGCCCTCGCGGCCGTTGATGCGCCCGAAGCCGGACTCCTTGACGCCGCCGAAGGTCAGGCCCTGGACCATGTAGGTCATGGCCCCGAAGTCGTTGATCGCGGTCATGCCCGCCTGCAGGCGGTCACCGATGGCGCGGGCCCGATCGCGGTCGCGGCTGAAGACGGAAGACGACAGGCCGTAGCTGGTGGCGTTGGCCACTTGCACCGCCTCGTGCTCGTCGTTGACCCGGCACAGGAGCATGACGGGGCCGAAGGTCTCCTCGTGCATGATCTCCATGTCGGGGGTGACGTCGGCCAGCACGGTGGGGGCGAAGAACTCGCCTTCGTCGGCGAGGGTCCGGGTGCCGCCTTGCACCACGCGGGCCCCTTGCTCCACCGCCCGCGAGACCAGGCCTTCGACGATCTCGCGCTGCATCGGGGTGACCATGGCCCCGACGTCGACGCGCTCGGCACCGTGCGGGTTGCCCTGGCGAAGCTCGGCCGTCAGCTGGCCGACCCGGGCCTCGAACTGGTCGTAGATCGAGTCGAAGACGAGGATGCGCTCCGAGGCCACGCAGTTCTGACCGGCGGAGAAGAAGCAGCTGTTGATCGTCGCGTAGGCGGTCTGCTCGAGGTTGGCGTCGTCGCAGACGATGAGCGGATCCTTGCCGCCCAGCTCGAGGATGACCGGGGTGATGTTCTTGGCCGCGGCCTCGAGCACGCGCCGCCCGTTGCCCACCGAGCCGATGAAGATCAGCGAGTCCACCCCCCCTTCGACCAGCGCCTGGCCGGTCTCACCGTAGCCCTGCACCACCTGCACCAGCTCGGGCGATTGCCCCTCGGCCTCGAGCGCGTCGGCGACGATCTGGATGAAGGGGCGGGCCGACCACGCGACCCACTCGGAGGGCTTGACCACGTACCCGTTGCCGGCCATCAGCGCCGGGATGAGCGGGTTCATGACGTTCTGAAAGGGGTAGTTCCACGGGGTGATGGCCCCGATGACCCCGAGCGGCCGGTACTCGAGTCGCGCTTTCTTGTGCTTGAGCAGACCCGACGAGACGGGCTCCGGTCGCAGGTGGCGGGGCCCCTGCGAGGCGGTCCAGCGCAGCTTCTCGAGCACCATCCAGACCTCGCCCATCAGGGCGTTCTCGCGGGTCTTGCCCGAGTCGCGCACGACCAGGTCGACCAGCTCGTCCATGCGATCGACGATGCTGGTGATGATCCGTCGGAACACGCGACGGCGCAGGGCGAAGTCGGTCTCGGCCCAGCCGATCTGCGCCTCGCGGGCGCGGGCGATGGCGCGACGCACGTCGTCGGGGCTGTCGATGGGCACGGCGCCCAGCGGCTCGCGGGTGGCCGGATCGAAGCAGCGAATGAGCCCCGGCTCGGCGCGGAGGTTCAGCACGGGAGGATTGGGGGCGTTCATCGGCTCAGGTTCTCCTGGGGCACGAGCGGCGCCTTGCGGCGCTTGCTGGTCTTGCCCGTGCGCTCGAGGTACTCGCTCCACTTGCGGATCGACAGGTCTTGGAAGGCCTTGACCACGGGGGACAGCTCGGGCCCGGGCTTGTCCCAGTGGCGTTCCCAGCCCTGCTGCTCGTGCCCGATGACCCAGACGTCTTGGCTGAGCAGGGGCTTGAGCGTCGTCAGGCGGGTCATCTTCATCATCTTGTCTGCGATGAAGCGCGGAACGGGGCCGAGGCCGGGCAGGCGAATCGTGCCCGGCCGCAGGTAGAAGATGAAGATGTGCCGATTCGACGACTCGTCCATCGGCAGCGTGAACAAGAAGTGCTTGATGCGGTCGTCGGTATTCGACCAGTGGTAGGGGTAGTCGTAGCAGGCGAGCATGTGGTCGCAGCCGCTGTCGCCCCGCTCGACGAACATGTCTTGCAGGCGCCCGGCCGCGATCTTCGAGTCGTACTCGAGCTCGACCCGATCGCCGATCTCTTCGATGCGCCGCAGGTCGGTGCCCTCGAAGGGCTGGAACTTGCGGTGCAGGAACCCGTGGGTGAAGTCCGAGACGTTCTCCAGCAGCATCGAGTGGTGGCCGGGGCAATCGAACTGGACGATCGCGTGCGGCCACGGGCGCGGGCCCTCGAGCTCGGGGATGGAGGGGATGTCGCGGGTCTTGGCGACCTCGGGATCGCCGGGAAAGATGAAGACCAGGCCGTAGCGCTCGCGGACGGGGACCGACGCGATGCGAACGTTGGGCTCCTTGCGGCCGAACAGGTCGTGGTCGATCTTGCCGCGCCCCTGCCCGTCGTAGGACCAGCCGTGATAGGGGCAGACCAGGCGGCAGCCGACGACCTCGCCCTCGGTCAGCCGCACGTGACGGTGGGCGCAGCGGTTCTCGACCGCGTTGAGCCGCCCGTCTTCTCCCCGGAACACGGCGATCGATCGGCCGAGGAATTTCGTCTCGAAGTGCTGGCCCTTGCCCACGTTCTTCGACTGCTCGACCGCGTACCAGTAGTCGGGATCGAGCCCCGCCGCGCGTGCCTTCTGACGGCGGGTGCGGGCCTCCTCGAACGTGGGGGGCGGGCCAGGGGCGTGGCCGGAGAGGTCGGTCATGGCGAGGGCTCCATGCAGAGGACGCGCGGTCCGCGGATTGAAAACAGAATTGAGATTCTGTTTGGCTAAGCTACTATTCTGCCCCACAGGCCATGTCAAGCGACGCTGCGCACCATGCCGACAATCCCCGCGAGCGCCTCAAGCAGGCCCGGCGGGCGCTCTATCGCGAGGCGATCATCGATGCGTCGGAGCGGATCTTTGCCGAGCACGGCTACGACGCGGCCAAGGTGCAGGCCATCGCGAAGGCGGCCGGGGTCTCGCTCGCAACCTTCTATGCCGTGTTCCCCAAGAAGTGGGATGCGTTCCGAGCGGTGCAGGCCGATCGTCTCGCATCGTTGATGCAGCGCGTCGGCACCGAGGTGCTCGCGGCCGACGATGCCTTCGGTCGACTGCGGGCCGGGCTCGAGGGCTACCTGCGCTTCCACATGGAGCACCCCGAGTTCTTGCGCATGCAGCTGCGCGAGCGGGTGCCCTGGGGCACGACCGACGAGCTGCGCACGCCCGAGCAAACGCGGGCGTGGGAGGCCGGCCTACAGATGCTCATCGCCGCGTTGAAGGAAGGCATGGCCGAGGGTTCCTTTCGCGAGGACGACCCCGAGCTGTGTGCTCGAACCGCGACTGCGATGAGCCAGGTTCGACTCGCGCTGTGGGAAGGGCGAGGGATGAACGAGTCGCCCGACGCGGTCGCTCGCGAAGCCATGCTCCAGCTGGTGCGGACCTTCGCGGCCGCGGACCGAGTGCACGGGTTGTCGCAGCGCATCGGCTGACGCTCGTCGCCCGCTTCACCGACCATCGCCGTCGTCCTTGGACACCCGCGGGGCCCGCCGTGCGCCCGGTGGTAATGCCGATTTAATAGGCGACGTTGCGCTTTGTACCGGAATGTCGGGGGTATCCCGGTGTCGGACTGTGTAGGAAGACGACGCACTCCGCGAGGCGCTCGGGCGTCACGCCGAGACGGCGACGAAGGGGGACGACGATGGTCGCGAAACGACTTCAGAACGCAGTTTGGGGGCTGGGACTGGGCGTGTGCGTGGGGTTGGGAGGCGCCTGCGACGCGCCGCACGATCTCGATCCCGAGCCGATCGAGGCGCCCGAAGATCCGCTGGCCGGAGGCAAGGGGGACGATCTCAACTCGTCCACGGTCACCGACCCGGGCGCGCTTCGTTGGTCGGCAATCGCCCAGGTCCGTGGCGAGCCGGTCGGCGCTCCGTTGTTCGTGAGCAACAACCCCGAGCATGTCGAGGGCTTCGGGATCCTGGCCGGCGTGCCCTACCCCGGCCTGTCGCTGCGTGGGGCCCAGCGCGCGCCCGATGCCCCCGAGGCGCAGTGGTCACGGCAGATCGTCGACGAGCGCTGCCCGGATGGCGGCGCCCAGGAGTTCGGGGTGTACCTCGCTCATATCCTGCCCGCCGATCTCGGCAGCGGTCGGCGAATCACGCTGGGCCTGGTCGCCGAGGACGACGCGACCATCACCGTCCGCGGCAAGATGGGCACCACGGACTGGTCGAGCGGAGGGCAGCTTCTCACCACCGAGACCACCTGGCTGGGAGCCCAGCTCGCCCGCTCGTTCTTCTTCGATCACGACGCGCCCGAGCGCACCTTCGAGGCCGAGGCCGGCAAGTTCGTCGAGGTCGACGTGCAGATGGCCGCATCGCTGGTCGAAGGTCGCTATCACGTCGAGAGCGACACCTGCCTCTACCCCTTCACCATCGCGCACGGCCGTGGCCTGGGTGGTCACCTGCCCCGTCACTACGCCAAGGGGGATGTGAAGTGGCCCGGTTGGTACGAGGGAAGCGGCTACGGGCGTGCAGCCGGGGTCTACGAGGCCGATCACTTCAGCGGGGAGCAGGCGGTGATCGTCGACGAGGTGCCCTCGGTGCAGGGCGTGGGCCTGCTGACCCCCGACGACTCGTTCCCCGCGCTCGCGCGGCACGAAGACTCGGCCGAGCTGCTCTTCGGCAACTACGGCGTGCTCTACGATCACACGCTGAACCTGGTCAACGACACGGAGGCGTGCATCGAGGCAAACGTCGAGCTGGTCTCGTACATCGATCGCAACGCCACGCCGGGCCGCACCCCGACGGTGGGCTTTTTCGAGGACACGGCGGACGCCTATACGCCCTCGATGTTCTGGAACGGCCCGGTGCGCGTGGGGACGGCACGAGGTCAGCAGCTGCATCACCCCGTGCTGCACTACGCTCCGACCGAGGCCGAGCGTGCGGAACGGAATCGAGCCGTGGCCAGCATGCGGCACAGCCTGCTGAAGGTCGAGCTGGCGGCGGGGCAGGTCTTCGACGTGGAGGTCGAGCTGCCCGTGCCGGGATACATCGTGGCTCCGATCGCACTGACCGTGCACGCGCAGCCCTGCGGCTGAGTCGCGTCGGCTTCAACGCCCGAGCGCGGGATGGCCTCGCCCCAAGTGGGCGAGTGCGTCTTGCTCGGCCGTCTTTCGCAGGGCGGCGGCGGCCTCTTCGTTGCCCTGCTCCTGCTCGAGGTTGGCCAAGAGCTCTCGGGCCTCGAAGACCCACGCCGCCGCGGAGACGTCGACCTCCTGCTCGAGTCCGCGGCGCAGGGCGCTGGCCGCCTGCTCGGCGTTCCCGTTGACCAGCGCGTGCCGAGCCAGCTCGAGCTGGAGTCGTAGGCGAAGCTGGGCCGGGACGTCGGACCGCGTCGAGTGTTCGCGGGCGATGCGAGTCCACAGCATGGTATCGGCGGGCGGCTGGCTCACGCTTCGCGAGAGCTTCAACAGGGCGATGGCCGCATGGGCGGTGAGCCGCGGTCGGTTCATCGACTCGCCCGACCACAGCGCCTCGGTCAGCGCGGGCTCGGCTTCCGGCAGCTGTCCCGTGCGCTGCGCGAGCAGGCCCAAGGCCACCGCTGCATCGAGCCGCAGCGGGGTGTCCCCCTCGTCGTTGGCCCGGGCGTGGGCCCGACGGGCGTGCTCGAGCGCGCGCGCGTCGTCGCCGAGCAGCTGCCACTTCCACGCCTGCTCGAGTTCGATCCGCGCTGGGCTACCGAGGCCCTCTCGGCATGCGCCCGGCCCCGGCCAGTGCCGCAGCTGCTCCGCGGTATGCAGCAGGCCCGGTCCATCGGCGGTGGTGGTGGCACCGACGATCGCTTCGAAAGCCTCGAGGGTCCGGCCCAGACAGGCGGTGGTGGCGTGGTCGACGTCGGCCCGGCACGCCGAGCGCTCGAGCGCTCGACCTTCGGCCGCGTGTTGGTCGAACCCGGCGATGGCCCGCTCCGTGGCTCGGCTGACGTAGACCTGCGGGTCCTGGCCGGCGTGGTCTCGCAGGGCGCGGCGCTGGTCCGGCCCCCAGGCGGCGCTCCACGCCGTCGCGTCGCAGTCGTCGGTAGAGCGTGCGGCCAGCCACCCCGCAGCGCCCAGGGCGAGCCCGAGCCCGAGCCCGACGGCGATCGTTCGCTTGTGCCGGACGAGCCGATACTTCGTCGGGTGCTCGAGAGCGTCGAGCAGTGCGTCCATCGATTCGAAGCGCTCGAAGGGTCGAGCCGAGAGCCCGCGGCGGAGGATGGGGTAGCACCAGCTGGGCGCGTCGGTGTCGTGCGGGGGAGGGAGCGGGGCGCCGTTGCGTTCGAGACGCCGCAGCTCGGCCTCGGTCTGCGCGATGAAGGGGCGGTGGCGGTAGCAGGCCTCGTAGAGCATCAAGCAGAACGAGTACTGGTCGCTGCGCGCGGTGGCGGCGATGCGGTCGCGCTGCTCGGGCGCCATATAGGCGGGCGTGCCCACCAGCGCTCCCGTGACGGTGAGGTTGGCGTCGATCGGTCGCGCGAGTTCTTGGAGCCGTTGCTTGGCCCCGGTGGACATGCGCAGCGACGACTCCGAGCCGTGGGGGGCGACCTGCCGCACCAGCCCGAAGTCGACGACGCATACGTGGCCATCGGTGCCGATCATGACGTTGGCCGGCTTGAAGTCGCGGTGCACGAGCTTGCGCGCATGCGCGGCGGCGAGACCTCGCCCCGCGGCGATGAACACGTCGCGGATCTCTGGCCAGCTGCGGTGGCGTCGACGCAGCCAGCGATCGAGGCTCCGCCCCTCGAGCAGCTCGGTGGCGAGATACACCCCGGGGACGTGCGTCATACCTTCGTCGTCGCGGCGCATGCCGAAGCGTCGGGCAGGGGAGGGGTCGAAGACGGCGGGGTCGTAGGTCCCGACATCGAACACACGCAGCACGTTCGGGTGCGAGAGCTTGGCGAGCGCCTGCGCCTCGCGCAGCAAGCGATCGCGGGCGGCCTCGTAGCGACCGGCGTCGACCGCATGCAACAGCTTCAGGGCGACGCGGCGATCGTTCTTGGGGTCGAAGGCGCGATAGACCACGCCGCTGCTGCCCGCGCCGATGCGTTTTTCGACCACGTAGCGCCCGAGCTGGACCGCATCGCGCGACTGACCCTTGGCCCGAGGTCGGGCGGGGGCGTGGTCGGAGGCCGCGCGTAGCCACTCGTCGAGGGCACGCGACGGTGGCTCGGGCGATGCCACCTCACGAGTGTAGCGCGGGCCCTTCGGGGGGACGATTCAGCGCGAGCGTGGCGGGAGGCTCTCGGCGAAAAAATCCTCGGCGCGATTTCGCAATGCCGCGGGATCGGTGATCGGCGTGGAGCAAGAGGTCTCGGTGCACAGGTACACGGCGGGGCGGCCCGTGTCCGGGTAGCGCTCGCCGGGCAGGCTGCGCTCGACGACGGCGCGGGGCTCGGGCAGGTGAAGGGCGGCGCGGGCGAGCGACTCGGTGCGAGGGTCGTCGGGCGTGCCGACCACGGTGATGTCGACCGTTGGCATGGTGACCGCCTCGAGGGCGAGCAGGAACCGACCGACGATCCGTCCCTCGTCCTCCATGACGTTGGCTCGGGCGACGGCAGCCAGGGCCCGCTCGGCCGAGGCGGCGTAGGGCGTCTCGAGCGTACCGTCGCCATCGAGGACGCGGTGCAGGTCGATCAAGAAGCGTGCCGCGAGCCCATTTTCCTCGACCGGCTTGCGGCGCTGAGCGAACACGCCGACCGCGGCCGGGTCCGCGGTATGAGCCCAGAAACCACCGGCCTCGGGATCCTCGAGTGAGCTGCGCATGAACACGGCGACCTCGGTCGCGGCCTCGAGCCAGCGCGACTGGCCCGTGGCTCGGAAGAGCGCGAGCAAGCCCGCGCCCATCGATGCCTGATCACGCAGGTGCAGCAGACCCTTCGGATCGTCCTGAGCGCCGTGCATGAACGCCCCGTCCGCGGTGCGATGGGTTCGCAGCAGGTGCTCGGCCGCGCCGACGGCCGCATCGAGGTCGGCCGCATCGCCCGTGGCGACGTACAGCTCGACCATGGAGCGGATCATCAGGCCGTTGAGATCGGCGTAGACGTTCTCGTCGATCCGCGGCAGCCCGAGCGCGAGCCGCTGGGTCTCGTCTCGGCCGTAGTAGTCCTCGCCCAGCACGGTCGGCTCGCCGTCTCGCCGCAGGTCGGCATCCTGACTGGTACGAAACCCACCTTCGGGGTCTCGCATGAACCGCTGCATGTAGCTCGAGACCAGGCGAGCAGGAGCGAGCCACTGCTCGTCGCCCGTGGCGCGAGCGAGCTGGGCGTAGTTCTCGATGGCGCCCGCCTGGATCGCGGTGATCTTCTCGTAGTGCGGGTGGTCCCAGTCGCCGCGCACCGAATACTGATAGATGCCGCCCCACACGGGATCGATGATCTTGCGCTCGTAGCTCAGCGTGGTCTCGGCCCGCTCGGCCCACTGCGACTCGCCGTAGATTCGGGCCCGCATCAAGGCGTGCTCGACGGGGGCGGGAAAGGGGTACTTCTGCCGCCGGCCCCAACCGCCGATCTCCGGCTCGTAATAGTCGTCGAGCTGGGCCGTGACCTCGGCCAGCAGCGGGGCGAGCTCGGAGGGGCGCGCCTTCGGAGGGTCGGGCACCAGTACTCGTTGACTCAGCCGGCCCGCGTCGCGATCGGCGATGAGCTCCCGCAGCAGCGCTTCGAACTTCTCGGCTCGCTTGTAGCCGCGCAGCGCGAGCACGGGCTGGGCATCGGGGGTGAGGAACGCGGTCGCGGGCCAGCCCCACTCGCGGTAGCGCTCGGCGATGTCGGGTCGCGCATCGGAGTCGACGCGGATGGCCACGAAGTGCTCGTCGATCAGCGCGGCGACCTCGGGGTCTTCGTAGGTCTGCTCCTCCATGACGTGACACCAGTGGCACCACGAAGCGACGACGTTGATGAGCAGGATGCGGTCGTCCTTTTGCGCGCGTTCGAAGCTGCTGGGCTCCCACGGTGCCCACTCGATCTCGGCGTGACCGGCCACGGCCTGCGGCGACGTGGTGGCGGCGGTCTCACCGTGTCCGCAGGCAGCAGTCAGCGTCAGGGCGAGCGAAGCGGCGGCGAGCACAAAGCGCATCATCGTGAGATCCCCCAGAGGCACAGTCCTGCCCGGTACGTGGCGCAGCTGGCGATGGATCGATCCACGTTTTCTGAACCTCGTTGGCCCAGTGCTCTGGGGCACGAAAGGTTCAGCGTGTCGACGTGGTCGGCGCTCAACAACCGGGAATGATGCCGAGCACGAACAGCCCCGTGACGAACAGCGCAATGGCCAGAGTCAGCGGTAGAAAGCCCGTGGAGGCGGGTTCGCCGTCGTCTTCGTCGTCGCACTGATCGGAGTGCGAGTGCGAATGTGAACTCATGTGCGAATCCGGTTGCGCACCTCGGACGACCCTTCGTTTTGGGCGCCTGAAGGCAGCCCTTGAGATTACCACCCTGCGATTGGCTGGCGCAAACCGGGCTGCGACGTAGGACGCGTCACATGATTGTAGCGCTCGGTCAATGGCGAGACCCCGGTGACATCGTCTAAGGTCCGCCACGGGACCAAACGGAAAATGCCGATGACGACGAGTACACAGAGTGAAGCCCCGCGTGGCTTCATCTCGACCTGGATCCTAGATTTTCACAATCGAACCGTCCTGTTCCGCATTGGCAACTGGCTGTTCACGACCTACGCCTTCTTGGCCGGTACGGCCTTCGCCATGGGCTTTGCCGTGTCGCTGTGGTTCGACGCGATGCACGGCATGAACACGGTGTACATCGCGAAGCTCTACCTGTTCATCGCGGTGCCCTCGGTGCTCGTCGGTCTGCGGGCGTTCAGCATCATGCTGGAGTGGCGGGAGCTGTTCCGTCGGCCTTTGGCCACCTTGATCAAGCCGGGCTACATGCTGCACGGCGGCATCGCGGGCGGCACGCTCGGCTTGCTGGCGGTCAGCTACATGGCCGGGGTTCCCCTGCTCCGCATCCTCGACGCGCCCGCGTTCGCGATGCCGCTCGGCGAGGCCATCGCCCGCCTGGGCTGCTTCGTGTACGGCTGCTGCTGGGGTCGACCCACGCGAGGCAGCCTCGGTAGCCGCTTCGGCGTTCGCTATACGAGCAAGGACTCCAAGGTCCTCCGCGCCGCGCCCCACCTCGAGAACGTCAAGATCCACCCCGCGCAGCTGTACGCCCTCGTCGTGTACCTGGGGATGTTCGCGGTCTTCTACACGATCTTGCCGTACATGCCCTTCGACGGTGCGCTGACCGGTCTGTACCTCATCGGCCACTCGATCATCCGCATCAGCCTGGAGTACTTCCGTCAGGACGACCGCGGTCGCCTGTGGGGCAAGCTGACGCACACCAACCTGTACTCGGCGGTGATGATCCTCGGCGGTGTCGCGGCGCTGACCTACGGCAGCCTCTACAGCGCCACCAGCACCCCGGACCTCGGCGTTCGCCTCGTGCACGTCTTCTTCGACGGCAACATCTTCCCCTGGATCTGCCTGTACGGCGTGGTCTTCGGCTTCGCCTACGGCGTGCACTACAAGAAGGTCGGCTCCTGGATCAGCAGCCCCAGCTCGGGCATGAGCGCCAACGTCAACGAGCTGAGCATGGGCGCCGCCTCTCGCATGGAGGCCCAGGCGCGCGACGACGAGAAGAACGAAGAAGAGAAGTAGCCCTTCGGCTGCTACCCCTTCGTCGGACCAAGAGGGTCGCGGGGCATTCGCCTCGCGGCCCTTTTCAATTGTCCGGCGTGGCCCGGCGGTAGCTTCGTCGCCGCCGGGCTCGGCCGACTCACCTCACGTGCTTGTCGGCGAGATCACAGCGGTCCCGCTCGGAGGCCGCCCGAGGCTCTCTTCGCGTGGACACCGTTGCAGCCGCGGTGATACGCGCGTTTCATCGCGATGAGCACGGACACCAGCATTCCTCGGGGCAAGGTCTTGGTGACGGGCGGCAGCGGGCACGTGGGGGCCAACCTCGTGCATGCCCTGCTCGCCGAAGGGCAGGAGGTTCGCTGCCTGGTGCTGCCGGGCGCGAGCGAGCGTGCCTTCGAAGGGCTGCCCGTGGAGCGCTTCGAGGGGGACATCCGCGACCCGCAGGCCATGCTCGCCGCGACCAAGGGCTGCGCCCGGGTCTTCCACGTGGCCGCCAAGGTCTCCACCCTCAACGCCACCGCGGGGGAGCAGCGCGAGCTGTACGAGATCAACGTGCTCGGCACCCGCAACGTGATGCGGGCCTGCCTCGAAAACGGCGTCGACCGGGCCGTGCTCACCGGGTCGTTCTCCTCGACCGGCTTCGACCTCGACGACCCTTCCAAGCCCAGCCACGAGGCGCGGCCCTTCTATCCCTTCGGGCACGTCATGCCCTACTCGCACACCAAGGCCCTGGCCGAGCACGAGACCCTCAAGTGCGTGGTCGAGGGGCTCGATGCGGTGATCGTGACCTCGTGCGCCTGCGTCGGGCCGTGGGACTACATGCCCTCGCGCATGGGTCGGACGATGATCGACTACGCCAACGGCAAGCTGCGTGCGTTCGTGCCCGGTGGCTTCGACTTCGTCAACGGCCGGGACATCGCCCAGGGACACCTGCTGGCCATGGAGCGCGGCCGGGCCGGCCAGAAGTACATCTGCAGCACGCACTTTCACACCCTCGAGGACCTGGTGGGGTTCTTCTCCGAGGTGACCGGCCTGCCTCCCGTGCGCCTACAGGTGCCGGCCAAGCTCATGGCCAAGGTGACGGGACTGTACGCGGGGTCGTTGGCCAAGCTGTTTCCCAAGCTGCCGCAGCGGCTCACGCCCGGGGCGATCGGCGTGCTGCAGATGCGGCGACACGCCGACACCAGCAAGGCGCAGCGGGAGCTGGGCTATCGACCCACCAGCATTCGCGAGGCGGTGCGGGATGCGTTCGTGTTCTTCGCGCGTGAGGGCAAGCTGCCGCCCGAGGTTCGGGATCGAGTGTTGTCGACGCACGCCGAGGCGGCCGAAGCCGCAGGGTTGTACCGCGGCGCCCGAGTGCACTGACGTCACACCTCTTCAGGGGGGTGGCGGCGGAGTCGGTGCGGCCTTGCTCGGATAGGGCGTGAAGCGTTCCCGGCTGCCTCGCCGCGCGTTGAGCCGCTGCAGCTCCTCCGCGGAGTAGCCGTCCTCCGTGCCCTGTCCGACGTGGCGGCGGATGAACTGGATGATCTCCTTGCGCGCCTTGGCGGCGATGCTCTGGCGGAGTCGCTCGAGCTCCTGCTCATCGCTGACCTTCGCCGAGCCCCGCGGGGGCGCTTCGATGCAGTCGTCCCACAGCTGAAACAGTGCCTCGCGTCGCTGCGCTGCGGGCAGGCCGGAGCGGTACCAGAGCGTCTGGAGTTCCTTGTCCAGGGCGTCCAGTCGAGCGTTGAGGCGCTCCTCGGCGTGGGTCCGGGCCATGCGGTGACGGAGCTCGGCGGTGCCCTCGAGGAAGATGAGCTTGAGGTGGGTGTTGATCTCCTGACCCGAGCCCTTGCGGATCAGATCGTCGAGCCGCGGCAACTTGACGTAGACCATGGGACTGAGCGAGCCGATGGTCTGGCTCAGGCTCTCGATGAGGCTCTTGGCGTCGATGGGTGGGGCGTTGGCGGGGTCTTTGGCGTTGCGTACCGCGGTGCGGATCTTCTCCACCATCGGATGCCCCACCTTGAGCTGCTGGTCGCGGAAGCTCATGCGACCTTCGGCGTCGATGCGGACGACGAAGGGCAGCTCGGCCCGGCGCATGACGAACGAGCCGTCCTTGCGCTTGCGAAAGCCGGCCTCGGTCAGCGAGCGGGGCGGGCCGTCGCGACGCATCTCGATGCGGGGTCGTGGGCGCGGCGTCGGGCTCGGGCTCGGGCCGACTTCGGCTCCCGCATCGGCGCCGTCGAGCCCCGACAGGCGTGGGGTGAGCACGCGACCGCCGGATCCGTGGCCCGGGTCTCGGCTCGTACTTCGCAGGCCCAACAATGCTACGCCACCCGAGTTCGGAGGCGTGGGGGTGGTGGGCTCCGTCGGCGGGACCGGCTCAGCGGAGGGCGGCGTGGGTCTGGGCCGACGAACGGAGGGGGTCGGCGGCGGCGTGGAAGGAGGAGCGGTCGGATCGGCAGACGGCTCCGCCACGGGCTCGATGGGGTTCGGCTGCACGGGCGTCGGTGCCGGGGCGGAGGGGGGCTCCAGCGTGATCAGCTCGATCGGTGTCGTCGTCGGCTCCGCGGGCGGTGGCGTTGGCTCTACGATCGGCGCTTCGGGGAGGAGCAAGAGCAGCAGCCCGTGTCCCAGCAGCGAGACTAGCGCGGCGAGCCATCGCGCTCGACTTCGTTCGTTGCGCCCGCCCAAGGTTTTACGGTAGCGGGTGGCCCCTGGCTGGGGTAGCGACCAGGGACCATTCGCTCTAGGACCACGGCGCGCCGTGACCTGGATCGCTTCACTCGGGCTGGATGTACAGGCTGGTCAGCGGCACGTCGTCGAGGCTCAGCACCTGCACCGGTCGGGTCGTGCCCATGCCCTCCCACAGCGACTGCTCTTCGACCGCCATGTGCATCTCGTAGAAGAGCAGGCCCGTGCGGGCGCGGCGAGCCGGGCTCGGCTTGAGCCCCTGGGGCCAGCGACCTTCGCGTTCGTATTGTCGTCGCGAGTGCTCGTGGAGGTCGTGCATGAACAGCGGCCCGGAGCGTGACTCCAGCGTGGGCCACAGCTCGTGCATCGCGTGTCCCCAAAAGCCGCGGTTGAGCCCGAGGTCGGCCGCGCCGCGGGGACCTCCGGCCAAGGGAGCGTACTGCGAGAGGTTGTAGGGGTGCCCGTCGACGGTGGCGATGGCGGTCGGTCCGAGGCACAGCGCGAGCGCGGCGGGGGCCAGCCATCGACCGCGCTTGCCCGGGTTGGCGGCGCGCCAAAGCTCGCGCCAGGCGACCACCGCCGCAAGAGCGAGGAAGGGATAGGCGGTGATCCAGTGCTTGGTGCCGCCGAAGATCGGCGTGCTGGGCAGGCTGATGAGCGCGATGGGAAACAGGCCCAGCAGCGCGAGCCAGACCACGTCCAGGCGCGACCATCCCTTCGGCAGCGGTGCCGACCAGCGCGGGGTCTCGGTGGTCTCGACCGCCTCGCTTCGCAGCTCGTTGCGCCCGCTGAGCCACAGCCCCACGCCGCTGAGCAGCAGCAGCGCGCTGGGAACGGTGGCCCATGTCATGATCGCGGGATACGAGATCGGCATCGGCGGCTGGTTGTAGTTCTCGCCGAGCAGCTCCATGTTGTACCAGGAGTGGCTGCGGTGGAACTCGAGGTACTCGCCCATGCGCGCGACGGTGTCGCTCCACATCCAGGGCCATAGGGCCCATGCCACGAGCGGTGCGACGATGGCCATGCTCCACAGCGGCAGCGGAGCCCACTGCGCGCGGGTGATGGTGCGACCGTGTCGCCAGCGGCCCCAGGCGAGGCACGCGTAGTAGTGCAGCGCGAGCAAGGGCCCCAAGAACAGGGCGTTGTGCTTGATGGCGATGGCGATGCCCAGCAGGGGACCCACCGCGATGGCCCAGCGACGATCGTGCAGCGCGGCTCGGTAGGCGAGGGCGACCCAGAGCGTGGCGACGGCGACGGGCACGTCGAAGGCGTGCAGGCCAGCATGGAACGCGACGCGAGGCAGCAGGATGAACCAGCCCGCGGCGAGCAGCCCGGCTCCCGTGCCCCCCCAGGCGTAGCCGACGAGGAAGAGCATGGCGACGCCGAGACCGGCCAGCAGCTGGGCGGGCAGGCGCATGGCGGCGCCCTCGGACATCGGACCCCGCGGTGGCGCGTTGGTGGCCGCTTTGCCTTTCTTGGGCGGGGGCGTGGACAGCCAGCGCGCGCTGAGGCCCGCGGCGATCTTCATGAGCACGGGGTGCTCGTGGTTGACGGCGAAGCTGCGATCGCGGAGCTTCCGATCGCTGATGCGGCCGGGCTCCTGGGCGACGGTGGTGACCCACGCGGCGTAGCTGCGGCTCGCGTCGAAGTAGATGCCCTCGTCGCGCGCATAGCCGACGTCCTGGTGACCACGCGCGAGCAGTACGGTGGTCAGCAGTCCCAGGGCCAAGGCGAGCAGCCAAGACGCGGGAGGCCGACGGAAGGCGAAGCGACGACCGCTCACGAGGTGCCTTCCTGCAGGCTGCGCAGCTCGACGCAGGGCGCATGGGCGCGTCCTGGCTCGTAGCCGCTGCGTTGCCAGGTACCGCGCACGGCGGGGGTGAGCTCGAGCTGGACGTCGTGCTCGCCTGGCGTACTGGCGATGGCGAAGGGCCACCACGACTGCTCGTCGCTCACGAGCCACTGCCCGACGCGCTCGCCATCGATGGACACGCGCAGGCGTAAGGGGGCGTCGCTACGCAGCCGGGCGTTGAAGTCGTGAAAGGCCACGTGACCCCGCAGGACATCGCCCGTGGCCATCTCGGGGTAGCGGAGGCGGACGGTGGCGCCGTCGCTCAGCTCGACCTTCAGGCAGCGACGGGGGCGGTAGTCGACCTCGGCCGTGGCTGGCCCCACGCGGCCTTCGTCGCAGGTGCGACGGCCCTTGCCTCGACATCGCCCGCCGTCGGTCTCGACCACCAGGTTCGAGGCTTCGGCTACGAAGTCGGCGAGAACGAGTCCGGCCTGCGCTTGCTCATAGGTCGACAAGCTCAGGCCGCCGAGCGAGCGGGTTTCCACGAGCGTAGGGGCGGGCAGGTCTTCGAGGTCGGCTTGCAGCGTCGGCGCCCACGCGTCGCCGGAGCGTCCCAGGACGTGAAAGCGGGGAGCGCCGCGCAGGTCGGCAGGGGCCACCGAGTCCCAGCCCGCCACGCGCGGCAGGTGCAGGCGAGCCCGAGGCCCGAGCCAGGGCGTGCCGAGCCACACGGGCTCTTCCGCGGGCAGCACCGCCAGCGCAGCCGAAGCCGCCTGCCAGTCGTCCGCGTCGATGCTGGGTCGGTAGACGAAGGCCGAAGTCACCAGCTCGACGGCAGCCAGGCCCAGCACGACACCGAGGGCGATTCGGGCCGAGCGACGACCGAGCAGCCCCTGCGTCTCGCTCACGGGTGTGCCCCCAGGTCGAAGTCGAAGCCCAGCGGCGGCGGTGCCTTGCCCTCGGAGGTGATCACCACCCGCAGGTCGACCTGTTGCCCCTCGAGCGCGGCCGTGTCGATGCTGAGCAGGCGTCGTCCGGGGCGATGAGCGAGCGTGCTCTCCGTCAGGGACGTGGCGCTGCCGTCGGGCGCCAGGGCTTCGACGCGGAACCGGTGGCGACCGCGTCGTTTCATCTTGGCCGCGTCGTCGTCGATCGCGATCCAGCCGTCGAGTGTCGGTCCCAGCGTGACCTTGGGGAACACGACCTCGGCGGGAGCCTTGCGACGGGCATCGACCAGCACCGCGGGCAGGATCAGCATGTCGGTCTTGAGCAGCCCCGCGCGAGCATGTCGACCCGGCTTGCCGTAGCCGTCGTCGAGCCAGCCGAAGGCCTGGGCGTCCTCGCGGGTGTCGGCCTGGGAGTGGCGGACCACCGCGCCGATGATGAGCAGCACGACCAGCCCGCCGAGCACGAAGGGGTGGGCGACGGGGCGCATGCGCTCGATGAGGGCGTCGAGGCGCTGGGTGGGGGCGGTGAAGCGATCGGGGCGCCACGCCAGCAACCCACAGAGCAAAAGCGCCACCAGCGAGAGCAGGCCGCTGGCGATGTCTCGACCCTGGCGCGGGTGGTAGCGCAGCTCGTACTCGCCGTCGCCGACCTGAGCCGCGATGAGGGTGGGCTCGGTGCCGTCGTCTCCGTGGGCCTTGCCGCCGCGCAGCTCACCCGCTCGACGGGACGCGGTGGTCGCATCGGGGCCGTCGCCGAGCACGGGGGCCTCGAACCACTCGATGGACTCGCCGTCGCGCTCCAGGGTCCAGCGGGGGAAGCCGCCCACCCCGAACACGAGCCGCGTGCCGTCCTCGGAGTCCGATACGCGCACGCGCACGACCCCGCCGTCGACATCGTCTTCCAGGACCTCCACGCGGCCCGGGCCGTCGAGCCAGGCGATGGGCAGCTGCTCCCAGCCATTGCGCTCGAGCACGCGGATCTGGCCGAACGCGGCCACCTGCTTGGCTCTTCGTGGACCCCGACGCCCGGTGGTGACCACGTAGCGCACGCGCAGGGCGTCGAGCAGCCCGGTCTTGCCCGCCTCGGGCTTGTGCACGAAGTTGTCGCCGGGGGTGAAGCCCTGCTTGTACAGCGGCATCCCGGTCAGCGCGGGCGCGTCCATGAACCAGTGCAGGTTGCGGGGCGCGATGACGGTGGTGCGGTAGGGCGGGTGCTCGGAGGCCTGTGCCCGCTCGTTGCTCATCCAGTCCACGAGCTGGGCGTACTCGCCATCGAACTGCGGCTGGCCGGGCATGCGCTCGAGCTGAATGGTGCCCACGTCGTGCTTGCGGCTCAGCTCGCGCTGGCCCGTGACCATCCACCCGCCCAGGCCGATTGCACCCGCGACGAGGGCGGCCGCGAGGGGGCGCGCCCACGGCTTGCGAAGCGGCCACAGCAACCCGGCTCCGCGCAGCAGGAGGCCCAGGGCCGCCCCGGCCGCGAGCAGCAGCCCGGGCTTGGCCGAGGTCAAAAAGCGCTGGTACTGGATGTGGGCGAAGCCTTCGCTCAGCTGATCGAGCCGCAGGGTCCAAAGCGTGTCGCGACTGGCCAGCAGCCACTGCACGAGCGCGAAGGCAGCCACGAAACGAGCCGGACGCGAGCCGAAGATCGCCAGGCCCAGCAGTCCCGCGCTCGCGGTCATGCCGACCGCGGTGGGCATGGCTTGGGTCCAGTGTCCCTCGGCGACCTGGGCCGCCATGCGATCGAGGGGCAGCCACATCCAGCCGTAGCTGGCCATCCACGCCCGGTGCGAGAGCATGGGCACCAGCCACCAGGCGGCGACCGACAGACCCAGCGCCGCGGCGAGGGCGGAGACGATGGCGGTGCGTCGCAGGGTGGCGACCGAGCGCAGGCCGACCGTCAGCACGAGCAAGGGGCCGCCGATCGCAAAGCTCAGCATGGCCATGGGGTGGGCCAAAAGCGCGCCGCCCATCGCCAGTCCCGTGGTGGCCAGACGTCGCCGCCGCACGAGCGAGTCCTCGGTCTCGCAGGCGACACAAAGCTCGGCCAACGCCAGCCACGTGAGCGCGGTGGACAGCGCTTGCGGCCAGACCCCGTAGGTGACCGTGTACATCCAGCCACCCTCGCGATAGGCCCCCACGTCGGCGAGCACGAGCAACGCGGCCACCAACCCGGGCACGGGGCCCAGGCCGAGCGCACGGCCGACCCGCAGCAAGGCCCAGCCTTGTACGGTGAAGACGATGGCGAAGCCCAGCGCGTAGGCTTGCGGCCACGACAGCAGCCCGAAGCTCAGCGCCCGGATCCCCACGATCAGCAGATCGCCGAGCACGGGATACAGCTCGCCCACCGGGGTGCCGAAAAACCATGCGGTGCTCCACCCGCGAAGCTGACCCTGGGCCAGCTGCTCCGCGAACAGCGAGATCCGAGTCAGGTGCACCGTGTGATCGGCGGAAAGCGGCATGCGCCCGCTGGGCACGGGCCACAGAAGCGCCAGCGACAGCCCGGTGACGAGCAGCCACGGCAGCGCGGCCCACAAGCGGCGGGCCCACGGGGGCGGGTCGGACCAGGGCATGCGCTCACCCATGGCGTTGCTGGGGCGTGCCGAGCAGGACCGTCCACGGCAGCGGCGTGCGCTGAGCCACCAGGCGCAGCTGGGTGCGGGCCAGACGAGCGAGCCCCCGCCGACCCCAGTGCTGGACATGGCCGGGCGTATTGCCCAGCTCGCCCAGGTAACGACCCCGTGCGACGTTGAGCACCCGCCACACGGGCTCCCAGGGGGTCGAGATCAGCACGTGTCGTCGGGCCACCCGGGCCAGCTCGGCCAGGCCCTTGGCCGGCTCCTGCAGGTGCTCGAGGACCTCGCAGCACAGCACCAGATCGAAGGCGTCGTCGGGCCAGGGCAGCTCGTAGATCGAGGCCTCGCGTACGGAGATGTCGGGCGGTAGGTCGGGGCTCAGGCGGTCGAGCTCGACGTCGCAGATCTCGAAACGATCGGGGCGCGGGCCCTCGTGCCACAGGTGGGCCGCCAGCTCGCCCTCGCCACAGCCCACCTCGAGCACCTCGCTCGGCGCGGCGATGCGATAAAGCTCGGTGACCGAGCTCAGGAAGCTGCGCATCATGTGGCGCGCGATCGGGTTGCTCGTCCCGTACTTGTCGTAGACGTTGCCGACCACGTTGCCCGCGTCGGCCCGGGGCGGCGTGCTCATGCCGGGGGCTCCTGCTCGGCGTCGATGGTGCCGCTGGCCGTCCAGGCGCTCGCGTCGGTGCTCTCGATGCCCTCGGCATCGCCCTCGCGACGGGCCAGGGCGGCATCGAGGCGGCGGATCCGGGTCATCATCTCCTCGAGCAGCCGTCGGTTGGCGGACATGAGGTCACCGAGCAGCGCCATCAGCCCGACGAGGAACGCCATGACGATGGCCCCCACGCCCACCAGCAGCGATTGCACGTGGCCGCTGTAGCTCGGGTCGAGGATGTAGAAGTACAGGAAGCGCCCGCCGAGCAGGACGCCGATCACGAACAGCACCGCGGCCAGGAACCCGAAGGTCTGGACCGGCCAGTACATGTTGTAGGCCCGCAGGATCACGGCGCCGTTGCGGCGCAGGTACTCGGGGATCGAGCGAAACAGCCGCGACTTGCGGGTCTGCGGGTTGGTCTCGATCTCCACGTTCTCGAGCACCAGGCCGGCCTGTCCCGCCTGGATGATCGTCTCGAGGGTGTAGGTGAAGCGGTTGTGGACGAACAGCGTGGCCGCGGCGCGGCGGCTGAGCGCACGGAAGCCGCTGGTGGAGTCGGCGACCTCGGTGCCCGAGGCCCGTCGGACCACGCGGGAGCCCCAGCGCTGGAGAATGCGCTTGAGCAGCGAGAAGTGCTCGATGGTGTCCGTGCGGCGGTCGCCGACGACGACCTCGGCCCGGCCCGCCAAGATCGGCTCGACCAGGCGCGGGATGTCGGTGCCGCGATACTGATTGTCGGCGTCGGTGTTGACGATGATGTCCGCCCCGAGCCGCAGGCACGCATCGACGCCCGCGGTATAGGCCGCGGACAGCCCTCGATTGCGCACGAACCGGATGATGTGGTGCACCCCGAGCTCGCGCGCGAGCTCGGCTGTCCCGTCGGTGCTGCCATCGTCGATGATCAGCACCTCGATCTCATCGATCCCCGGCACTTCGCGCGGGAGATCGGCGATCGTCTGCCCGAGCTGTTCCCGCTCGTTGAGGCAGGGAATCTGGATGATCAGCTTCACCCGAGGTCGGGGTTGTACCACGGAAGGTTCACGCCGCCGCGCTCGTGCACCCGGGGGTACAGCCCCGAACGTGGCCCTCGGCTCCAGCTCGGAGGTGACTCTAAGATGCTTGAATCATTCGGTAATAACCCCGGCTGTGACCCGAGTGACGCCCGCTTCTTCCAGGATTCGCTGGGTCCCGAACTTGGGCAGACGCATGAAGCCGGACCACGCGGCCGCGGCGAGCGTCCCATCGCCGAGCCACTCGCGGATGCGGCCTCCGATGAACCGCGGGTCTCGCTGCTTGAGGCCGACCCCTTGCTCGCGGATCCAGCGTCGGTTGAAGCGCTCGTGCACCCCCACCGGATCGGCGAGCACGAGCGGCAGGCCGAGCGCAGCGTAGAAGGTCAGCTCGCTGGGCTTGGTCCACAGGATGTCCGTGCGGCGCAGCAGGGCGTCGAAGGCCTGGAAGTAGCCGGGCAGGTCGACCTCGAGCAGGATCTCGATGCCGGAGCCGATGCGGTGCTCGAGGCCGGCGCGGGCGATCGAACGGCGGAAGCGCTCGGCGACCTCGGGGTGCGTGCCCGCGATGAGGGCCAGGCGCAGCTGGTCGCTCTCGATGCCCTCGCGCAGGCCGGGCAGGGCGGCGTCGATGAGCTCGGCTTGGGCCCCCGCGCCTCCGACGGCAAAGGTGAGCCGAGGGGCGCAGCCTTCCTGGGTCGCGGGTAGACCGGGGAAGAAGTGGGTGAGTTCGTGGTGGCACTCGTCGCGGAAGCTCCGACGAGGATCGAGCCGCACGAGCCTGCCCGCGAGGTCGCCACGCAGCACGTCGAGGTTCTCGTTTCCGACCAGTGAGGGGGGCAGGGGAAAGCCGGTGAACGCGAGGTTGTCCTCGGGCACGCCGTAGGCGGTTAGTCGCTGCATCACGCGGCGGGTGGGGGCGAGGTAGTGGATTCGGCTCCGACCGGGCCTCCGCGGCACCCAGACGCGGTTGATGTCCGCATCGGTGACGACGCAGTACACATCGTCGAGCCCCGCATGGTCGGCCACCACCGCCGGGGCATAGAAGGTGGTGATGAGCGGCTGCCCCCATTGCCGCAGGCGCTGCACCAGGGCATCCCCGAACCCGCCTTCGATCATGCGATCGAGGACGTGGGTCGCCGCGGTGGGCCCGGCGAGGCTGCGGTAGGGGTGCAGCGAGGGGATGCTGGTGGCCACGTCGAGCAGGCGTCGCACGGGGCGTCCGACCAACGGCAGGGCCGACCCTCGGGACATCAGCTCGTGGGCTCGTCGTACTGCGTGCCAGACCTTGCGATCGCTGGCCGTGGCCAGGGGCGCCCGATCGGCGAACACGACGTCCTGCCCCAGGGCGTGTGCGAGCGGATTCGCGGCGCGAAGATGGCCATAGCCCATCTCGGCCGAGACGATGACGGGAAGACGGCGGGGTGCATCCATGGGAGCGTCCTATGCAGCTTCGTCCACGAGTTCTTCGGCGACGGGTGAGGTCACGATGGGCCGGGCGACGCGGCGAGGGGCAGGGTCGATGGGCGACAGCGAGGAGCCCGGTCCGACCCGCATGCGGTTGCCTCGCCACTGCACGGTGCGCATGAACCAACCGCCGAGCCACAGGCCCAGCACCATGAGGTCCTTGAGCGGGATCCACAGCGGGGCGAGGCCGCGGGGTCCGGTGCCGCGCAGTCGGTGCAATGCGAACAGGTCGGCCATGATTTTCAGGGCGATCCCGAGCAGCGCGGCGCGAACCCACAGCGTCGAACTCAGGCTCAGCAGGCTCCCGCTGTGCAGTGCAGCGAAGGCGGCCGCGACCATCAGCGTGGGGATGGGGTTGAGCAGGGGCTCGCACGCATAGGCCGGGGGGGCGATCCAGCGACGCATCTGACTCCACCGCAGGTGCCGGGCGAGGAACTGCCTCGCGGGCCATCGTTCGTTGCAGGTCGTGATGATCTCGGCCGAGAGCACGACGCGATGGCCGGCGTCGTGGATCTTGCGGCCCAGCAGGTAGTCCTCGCCGAGCACGTCTTCCACCCCTCGGAACCCGCCTGCGTCTTCGAGGGCCTGGCGACGCATCAACATCGACTTGCCGACCACCACGGGGTGATTGGCCAGCACCTGGGCCCCGCAGACCGCCCCGGCCACGAAGCTCCCCAGGTGCAGGTTCTCGAGCGTGGCGCCGAAGCTCCGCTCGCCGGTCCCGACCAGCACGTTGGAGACCAGGCCCACCCGCTCGTCGTGCAGCTCGGCCGCGGTCCTCCGCAAGTACTCGGGCCCCACGCGGACGTTGGAGTCGGAGACGAGCAGGTTGGGAAAGCGGGCGGCGCTGGATAGCGCGTCGAGGTTGGCGACCTTGGGGTTGAGTCCGGGCCCGCTGCGCCCCGGCACGATGCGGATGCAGACCTCGGGGTAGGCACGACGAATTCGACGCGCGACGGCGAGCGCGGGGTCGTCGGCATCGGCCGCGCCGAGCAGGACCTCGAAGCGACCCGGGTACTGCTGCGTCACGAGGGACACCAAGTTGTCGTGGAGCCCTTCGTCGTGACCCTTGAGCGGCTTGAGGATGGAAATCGACGGGGCGTAGGCACGCGCACAGGGTCGTCGCCCGACGGTGAGATGGAGGCTCACGTGCGAGGCGAGGGTCGTCGCCATCGATGCCGCCGACAACACCACGATCACAATGAAGAACACTTCGAGCATGGCGGGCGCAGAAGATCACGCCCGTGCATCGACGAGGTCTGCGATCGGCAACGGCCCCGTGACATCCAAGGGCAGGGCGTAATCCTCACCGCAGCGTGACTCTGCCGTGAAGCTCGTGATCACGTGGTCACTCGGCTCCGTTAAAGAACGGGCATGGCCCTCGTGCTCGCGCACCTGTCGGACCTGCACTTTGGCGCTGGACCTCAGCTGGAACGAACGACGCAGAGGCTCGTACGCTCGCTCATGCGTCGTGCCGTCGATCATGTGGTGATCAGCGGCGACGTGACCGATCGCGGGCGCTGGGAGGAGTACGAGCGCTTTTGGGCCTGCCTGGCCCCGCTACGCCAGGTGACCGAGGTCTCCGTCGTGCCCGGCAACCACGATCGCCTGGGCCAAGACGTGGCGGGCACGATCATGGAAAACCACCGCGTGCTCACTTCGAGACACGAGGGGTTGTTCATGATCCGCATGGACTCCACCGCGCCGCACAATTGTCGCTACGCGTTCGAGGGCCACGGGTCGATCCACGACCGTGACCTGATGCAGCTGGACCGGGCGCTCGACGACGCGCGGCCGGGGGAGACGGTGGTGGTGACCATGCATCACCATCCGCTGCCGCTGCCCGAAGAGGGAAGCCTCGAGCGAATCTCGGCCTGGTTCGGGCTGCCCTTCACCGCCGAGCTTTCGATGGGGAGTGAACTCATCGCGTGCCTGCGGGGGCGCTGTGACTTGCTGCTGCACGGGCATCGCCACATCCCGGCCGAGCGCTGGCTCTTCGGTGACGCAGACCGTCCGCTACGGGTCGTGAACGCGGGGCAGTCCTCGGGGCTCGGGCTGGCGCGCTTGTTCGACTATGGCTACGACGCGGATCTGCGCGCGCCTTCGCGGTGGTTGAGTGCCACCGAGGGCGACATGCCGCCCCGCATGGCCCCGCCGCCCGCTCATCGCGAGAGCCTGCTCGTCGCACCTGTGTGATGCCGACTCCCCGACCTCGGACTGCGCTTGACCGTCATGATCGCGACCGAGCTGTTGTGGACCGGAGCAGCCGCGGGCCTGGCCATCGCGATGCCGCTCGGACCCGTCGGCATGTTCTGCTTCGATGTGGGCCTACGGCGTGGGCCTGCCTTCGGGGTGGCGGCCGGCATTGGGGCGGCGCTGGGCGACGGGCTCTTTGCGGCCGCGGCCCTCGTCGGCACCTCCGGTTGGGTCGGCGTCAGCGGAGGCTGGCTTCGGCTGGTGGGAGGGCTTGTCCTCGTCTGTGTCGCGGGCACTCGCTGGCTCCACCGCCCCGCCGTGACCACCGAGCCCCCGCCGGTTCGCCGGGCTCGCCGCGCCTTCGTGGCGGCACTCGGGCTCACGCTCGGCAACCCCGCGACCTTGCTGCCCTTCGCCGCCGTGTTCGGCACGCTCGGCTTCCCCGAGGGTGACACGAGCGGTGCCGTGCTCGTAGTGCTCGGGGTCCTGCTGGGCGCGATGACCTGGTGGACGAGCGTCGCGGTGATCGCTCGGTGCTTGAGACCGAGGCTGGGACCGAAAACGCTTTCGCGGATCGATCGAGTCATCACCGGGGTTCTGTTCGTGTTCGCCGTCGGGTTGCTGATTTCGGGGAGCTACGACGTCCTGAGCGTCCTCGACGAGGCCGGACGACCACGACTTTAAGATCCCGAGATTTAAGATCTCGGTCGGGGAAGAAGGGCGGGGCGAACGAAGTCTTCTGCTAGCGTGCCAGCCATGGACGAGACCGAGTCCACGCCCGAACCTGCCCCCGAGTCCGAAGCCGAGCAGCAGGCGGGGGAGCAGTCCGGGATCCTGAAGTTCGGCAAGATCGCGTTCGGTTCGTTCCTGATCGGTGGCGCGACGATGGGGATCGTGGGCATGCTCGACGAGCCTCCCCTGGCGCTACGCATCCCCTTGGGCATCGTGTTCGTGGGGTCCGCGCTCACCTGCATGGTGGCCGGAGGCATCGGTGTCCTCCGCTACATGATGTCGTTCAGCAGCCGCAAGAAGACGGCATCGGAGCACCTCGGCTTCATGCTCGCCGCCACCCCTCTGGTGATCGCCTACATCGCGATGAGAGTCATGGAGGTTTTCTTCTAGCGGGCGGCGCTCAGTCTTCGGGGGCGAACACCGTCTGGAAGAACAGGTTGTTCCGCATCTGCGGCGGAACATGAGTATCGAAGTCGGGCTCGTCGGGCACCGCCGAGCCGGGGATCCGAGCTTCGAGCTCGACCCACCCGTCGCGGGTCTGAACCCGGTAGTACTGGCGAAACTCGGGCGGCGCCTGGCTCAGCAGGCCCTTGGCGATCGACTCGAGGGTCTCGAGCCGATCGTCGGTGGTCGCGTGGGCGCCGAACCGCAACAGGGTGTCGTCCCATACCGAGAGGAACCCATACGTCGCATCGAAACCGTAGATGGGCACGGGCTCGTCGAACTCGACGAAGAACCATAGAAGGGCGCGAAGGTCCACGTGCTCGGCGACGCGTCGGGCCAGCGTGGGGTTGCGGGGCGGGGACTCGAGTCGCGCGCGGGCCTGCTCGGCCTCCCATCGCTCGCTGGTGATGATCGCGTGGCCGTTTTTGTGCGCAGCGACGAGCAAGCCGTCCCAGGCATCGCCCGGGTTCCGCAGCCACGTGTATTCACCGAAGGGCTCGATCTCGCTGGGCGGACCGTCGTCTTCTTGGAAGATGTAGCTCGTGCACCGAGCCAGAGCCTCGCTGGTCCAGTCGCCCGACACTGCGACGGTGATGTTGTCGAGATCGCCAGTGAACAGCAGGGTGTCGGTGGCGGCGATGGGATCGACGCCGCCGCAGTGCTCCGCGATGAGCTCGCCGTACTTGGCGATGCGGTCCCGGTACTTGACCATCTGCGGGACTCGCTTGAACCCCGAAAGGTCGACCCCGAAGGCGCCCGCCGAATCGGGGGGCATCTTGGAGAGTTCGGCGCGGGCCCAGCCGGGCACGATCATGCCCCCGGGAGCCTCGGCAGAGGCCTCGGCAAGGGAGCCGAGGTCCGATTCGGGAGGCCAGGCCGAGATTTCCGGCAGCGGAGGCAGAGGCTCGGGCTCGGCCGAGGCACTCGCGATCGTCTCGGTGGTGGAGGGCGGGGCGTCGGCGGGGCGAAGGGCGAGCCAGGCGGTGATGCCCGCGACCACCACGATGACGCCCGCGACCGCGGCGAGGGGCCACCGCATGGACTTCGTGGCGGTTGGACCCTCGGGGTGCTCGCGAAGCCGCCGGGCCAGGGTCGCGACGTCGGGGAGCCGCTGGCCCGGGTCGCGTTCGAGGCATCGCATGATCGCGGCATCGAGCTGCGGGCCGATGGAACACGAACTCGCCGGAGACTCGAAGCGTCCCAGCGGCAGATGCCCCGTGAGCAGCTCGTACAGCACCACCGCCAGCGAGAACAGGTCGGCGCGGGCATCGACGTGCCGCGGGTTCTCGAGCTGCTCGGGCGCGGCGTAGTGCGGCGTGCCCATCGTGTCGCCGGTATGGGTGTGGTCGCCGGCCCGGTCTTCGGTCTGAGCGAGTCGCTTGGCCAAGCCGAAGTCCGCGAGGCGGGGCCGGCCGTCGCTGCCCACCAGGATGTTCTCGGGCTTGATGTCGCGATGGACGATGCCCCGGTCGTGCGCGTAGCCGACTGCGTCGCACAACGCCGCGACCAGCTCGATCGCCTCCGCCGGAACCACGGCGCCGCCTCGCATGATCGCCCGCAGGTTCGGCCCGTCGATGCACTCCATGAGCAAGAAGAACAGCCCGCCGGCTTCCCCGAAGTCGAACACGCGGACGATCCCGGGGTGATCGAGCTGCGCCATGGCCCGGGCCTCCTTCGAGAATCGACTCGCGAAGGCGGGCTCGGCGGTGAGCCGAGGGTCCATGACCTTGACCGCTACGACCCGGTCGAGCTCGGTCTGACGCGCCCGATACACGACCCCCATGCCGCCGCGGCCCATGCACTCGAGCAGCTCGAGGTCGGGTCGCGCGCACAGGAAGGGGCCGAGATCGAGGTCGTCTGGGGGCAGGGCTTCGTCTGCACCGAGCCCGAGCGACAAGAGCCTGAGCGGCGCGGCGATCTCTCGATCGGTGTGCATGGTGACCTATGACCCAAGCGCCGGGCGGCGTTACGGCTCCGAAGGACGAAGGGCGTCCATCAGCGCTCGGAGCTCGGCGCCGACGTCGGCCCCTTCGACGAGGGTGTCGGCGACTTCATCGCGGAGCATCTGTCGAAATCGGGTGCGCAGGCGGTGCGCGGCGACCCGCACGGCGCCCTCGTTCATGTCCTGGCGCTCGGCGATCTCACGATAGGGTGGGGTCTCTCCGTTCAGGAGCGAAGGCTCCAGCGCGTCGAAGATGGGACGTAGGCCGCGCTCCTCGTATTCTCGCGCCACCAGCGACATGGCGCGCCGCAGCGTGGCCATGGCCCAGGTGCGGGCGTAGGCGGCCTCGGGATCGTGCGGCCCGGCCACGGGCAGCTCGACCAAGCCATCGGCGCCTTCGAAATCCAGGGGGCGCGGAGCCTGGCCGCCCCCTCGCTTCTGCGTGCGCTCGCGTCGGCTCTGCTTCGACAGGTAGTGCCGAAACGCGCCCAGCAGGTAGTTGCGAAAGCGCCCCCGCTGCTGGTCGGCGCGGGCGAGTCCCTTGGTGTTGAGCACCTCGGCCACGAAGCCCTGCACCAGGTCTTCGGCATCGCTCGCCGAGCGTCCTTGGTGGCGGACGAACGCATAAAGAGGTGCCCAGTAGCGCGTGCACAGCTCGCCCAGGGCTACGTGAGCCCGTTCGTCGTCATGGCTCGCGCGCGCCACCATGCTCCAGCGGGTGGCGGGGAACGCTGCGTGCTCCACGACGGGGGGCATGGGGCTCGGCAATCTAGCAGCTCGAGGCGGCGAGCGGGCGCGGCCGGGGACATGGAAAATTCACTTTCGCCGGTAACGAGTCGGAACGCAGCGGTCAAGCGGCGTATGACCATCATCTCGACCTCGAAGACCTCCCTGCCCGTCGGCGCTTGGGCTTGGATTCTCGCCCTCGGTTGCTCCGCCGTCGCGGCCTGCCAGGAGGATGTGCCGATGGAGCCGTCCGAGGAGGTGGGCACCGATGCTGATCCCGATGCCAGCGGCGACGAGCCGAGCGACGACTCCTACACCTCGGGGGAATGGACCGACGACGACGGGGTCGATGACACCTCGTCCGGCGAGCCCGAACCGGAGCCGGAGCCGGAGCCCGAACCGCCCGCGGCGGTGTGTGGCGACGGAGTGGTGGAGGGCGCCGAGCAGTGTGACGACGGCAACGAAGACCTCGGCGACGCGTGTCGGCCCGATTGCACGACGCCGCTGGTCGAGCGTTGGACCCGATTCGAAGGAGGCGAGGGGGATGATCTCGCCGCGGACGCTCTGATGGACGATGGCGGCAGCGTGATCGCACTCGGGATCAGCGAAGTGCCGGGCGAGTCCTACGATCTGTGGCTGCGGGGTTACGAGCCCGACGGTCGAGAGGCTTGGACCTTCAGCTACGGCGGGCCGGGGCACGATCAAGACGTTGGGCAGGCCTTGGCGTGGCACGACAGCGGCGACGTGCTGGTCGCGGGCGCCGAGACCACCGAGACCGGTCGCGACGTGCTGGTGATGCGCGTCGGGCTCGGAGCCAGCGAGCCGACCTGGGTCGCTCACTACGACGGTGCCTCGGGCGACGACTTTGCCAACGACATCGGCAGCGACGCCGACGGGAACGTGCTGGTGGTGGGCAGCCACCTCAACGACGGGCGCCACGCGTGGCTACGCAGCTACAGCGCCGCGGGGGACGAGCGCTGGACCGTGTCCTACGACAACCCGCAGTTCGACGGCCCGAGCGCGGCGGTGGCCCTGGCGTTCGGCCCCGATGGCACGGCGAGCGTCGCCGGAGGCACCGACTTGGCCACGGGCTCCGAGGGGTGGCTCATTCGGGTGGACCCGACGGACGGCGCGGTGCTTTCCGAACAGAATCTCGATCTCGGTCCGGTCGGCATGGTGGCCGAGCCCGACGGCACCCTGCTGCTCGCGGGGTGGCGCCAGGGAGACTTCGGCAACGTCGATCTCGTGCTGATGCGAACGGCCGCCGACGGCACGCTCGTCGACGAGGTCCTGTTGGACGGGGCACCAGGCTACGGCGATGCGGCCTATGACGTGGCGGTCACCAACGACGGGCAGATCTTCGTCTCGGGCATCGTGGCCGTCCCGGGCCACCAGATCGACGCCTGGATCCTCGGCTTCGACTCGGCCCTGACCCTGCAGTGGTCCCAGCGGTACGATGGCGAGTTCAACCTCCAGGACGAAGCCCGCGGCGTGGTGGTGCACCCGCTGGGGGAAATGGTGGCCTTCACCGGCTACGAGTCGGTGGTCGGGTCGGGCTATGAAGCGTGGATCCGGGTCTTCGATGTCCTCTAGCCCTCGTCGACGTCGAAGCCGCTCGCGTCGTAGTGGTCGCTCCACGGCACCAAGTACCCCTGGAGCAAGGCGGGCGGGGTGCTCATGGTCGGCTTGTCTGCGGTCAGGCAGGCCAACATCATGAACGGGTCGGGTCGGCGGCCCTTCATCGAGGGTCCGCTCAGCGGGGTGAGCCCGTTGGGGTCCCAGCAGATCGAGGCGATCTGGGCGGCAAAGGCATCCGACGCGGCATTGCCCGCGTGGTTGGACGAGGCATGGGTCTCGCCCAGCGCGTCCCCCTCGGAGCCGTGGATCGCGATCTCGAAGTGCACGTGCGCATTGATGCCGGGTGAGTTCGCGTTGCCGCTCTTGCCCACCGTGCCCACCGCCTGGCCCGCGGTCACCGAGGCCCCGTTGTCCACCGCGAGGGTGTCGAGGTGGGCGAAGAACACGGACGCGTAGAGGCTCTGGCCTTCGGCCACGACCTCGGGCACGGGACACGCCAGCTGCACGTAGTTGCCGTAGCCGCTCGCCCAGCCCGCCCACACCGGGCCATCACAGGGGGCGATGAGGTCGGTGCCCACGGGGGCGAGGATGTCGATGCCCGAGTGCCCGCCCGGGTTGCCCGAACGCGGCGCGCCGAAGTGGCCGCCGCCCAGGCCGTCCTCTCGGATGGCGTAGTCGAGCGGGAGGATCCACGTCCACGGCGCGGCGGCGGGATCGATGGGCTAGAGTCCCTCGGCGAAGCCACGGTCCCAGCGCATCGAAGAGCAGGCCATGCCCCCGCCCGCGGCTTCGCAGGCCGCGACCAGTGGCGGAGAAAACGGGCCCCACGCGTAGGTCGGGTCGACGCACAGGCCGTCCGTCATCGTGCTGCCCGCCGGGCAGCGGTCGGTGCCCCGGAGGCCTCGGGCCAGCTCCAGCGGCCAGTCTTCGTCCTCGCACTCCGCTGCGCCGCAGGCCAGGCAGTCCTGCACGATGGGATCGGTGAAGGGCCCGCGCGCGACTTGATCGTTCACGCACAGGAAGTACGCGGCGTCGAAGGTCATGCCTTCGGGGCAGGCGAACTCCTCGCTGTCTTCGACCAGCTCGGGCGGCACGGTGGGCTCGGGGCAGACGGCGGGCTCACCCGAGGAATCGGCGGCATCGGTCTGCCCCGAGGCATCGCTCGTCGTGGCGCCGCCCGAAGGCTGCGTCCCCGGTGGCTCGCCCGAGCTCGCCGCGTCGGTCTCCCACTCCGGATCCCATGCCGCGCCCGAACCCTCTGATGTGCAGCCGCTCGTCCCTCCGACGACGACGGCAACCCCCACTACGACCCTCCATCGCTTCCCCACGAAATCAGCCTACGTCACCCGACATGCCGCCGGAGTGCTCGTTCCCAGCGAAAACGGGGGGCCGATTGGGGACCGACACACGCGCGCGTTCAATAGCGAGGCGCTCGTCGTTCACCCGCTGTTCAGGCGGTGGTCGAGGGCAACTTCGTGGCTTGGCCAAAGGCCGGCGTCGGCGTCCAGTTCAGGCACCGCATCACGGGCATCTCATCGTAGAAATCGAACACGGTGAGGTTGGCGTAGGACTGCTCGAGCCGAAACAGATCGGTCTCGGCCATGCCGAGCAGGTGCGCGACCACGATGCGACCGACACCTCCGTGCGAGACGATGGCCACCGCCGTATCTCGGTGACGCCGTCGAATCTCCTCGAGCCCGGCGACGACCCGCGCCTGCATCACCGAGAAGCTCTCGCCGCCGGGAAACTGCACCTGGGTCGGCGTGTCCATCCACTGGCGGTAGACCTCGGGGTGCCTGCGCTCGATCTCCTCGTAGGTCTGCCCCTCGAACTCCCCGAAGTCGATCTCGGCAAAGCGCTCGTCGATGGTCAGCTCGGCCGCGGTGCCGCGACGCACGACCTGCGCCGTCTCGACCGCTCGAACCCGCGGGCTCGCATAGATGTGGCTCGGCGCGGCGTGGGTCCGCAGCGCCTCGGCGCAGGCCTCCACGTGGGCGAGCCCGCTCTTGGCCAGGCCGACGTCGAGCTTGCCGTAGCAGCGGCCGGCCGCGGTCGCCTCGGGCTGGCCGTGGCGCATCAACGCGACCCGGAGCCGCACTCCGGGGGGCAGGGGAGCCGTGCTCATGGCCTGGTTCATACCGAGCGCTCCACCAGTAACCCGACGGTGAGGATCGCCAGCTCGCACAGCTCGGTGGTCGCGCCCAGGGTGTCCCCCGTGACGCCACCGATTCGACGCATGCACCAGCGGCCCATGCCGACGGCGACCACCAGGGTCACGACCAGCGGCAGTGCGCCCTTCCAGCCCAGCGCGAGCATGGCGATGAGCACCGCGGCCGTCGTTGCTTGCAGCAGCTCGGGCCAGCCCATGTGGTCGGTGACGGCCGAGCCCACGCCGGTCGTCTCGCGGCGAGCATAGGGCAGGCGCCAACCGAGCAAGGCCGAGCTCCACTTGGCGACGGCCGCGGCCACGCAGACCCACACGCCCGCCCGGCCACACGCGATGAGGCTGGCCACCACCGCGATGCGCAGGCTCAGGCCGAGGATGAGGGCGACGCCACCGTAGGCCCCGATCACGTGGTCTCGCATGATGCGGAGCACATCGGCGCGGGTGTGGCCGCCACCGAAGCCGTCGGCCATGTCCGCCAGGGCATCGAGGTGAAACGCCCCGGTGACCAGCGCCATGACCACCGCCGCCAGCGTGGCCGAGACCCAAGGCGGCAACGCGGCGGTCGCCAGCAGGACCATCCACTGGATCAGCCCCACCACCAGGCCGACCACGGGGAACCATCCCAGCGCGCGTCCGACATCGCGGCCGTCGAAGGCAGCGTTCCCCACCGGAAGGCGGGTGAGGAACGCGAAGGCGCAGCGCAGGCTCCTCATTCGCTTCGATCGTCGACACCCGCGGCGTCGAAGGTAGCCATGGTTCCATGCGTCATCGCGGCCGCGCGCAGCAGGGGAATCGCCAGCAGGGCTCCCGTGCCCTCACCCAGGCGCAGCGACAGATCGAGCAGCGGGGTCGCCTCCATGCCGTCGAGCAGCACGCGGTGGCCGGGCACGGCCGAGCGATGCCCGTGGAACACATAGCCCGCGGCGTTGGGGTGGGCCCGTACCGCGGCTGCGACGGCTGCCGTACAGATGAAACCGTCCGCGATCACGGCGATGCGGTGGTGGGCCGCGCCGAGCGTCGCACCGGCCAAGGCTGCGAGCTCGAGGCCGCCGACCGTACGCAGGATCTCGAGCGGCTCGTCGCGGGCGGGCTCGTGCTGCGCCAGGGCTCGTGTGACCACCTCGGCCTTGGTCTGCTGCATCTGGGCATCGGCGCCCGTGCCCGGTCCCACGACGTCTTGCACCGCCCGACCCGTCAGCGCGCAGGTGACCGCGGTCGCGGTGGTGGTGTTGCCGATGCCCATCTCCCCGAGCGCGACGACGGTGGCGCCCGCCCGATGGGCTCGGGCGGCGGCATCGAGGCCGACCTGCAACGCGGCATCGAACTCCGCGGGCTCCATCGCCGGCTCCGCCGTGAAGTCTCGCGAGCCCGGTCGGACCCGCGCCGACACGAAGTCGATGCCATCGGTGGTCGTCCATGGAGGCAGCGGTCCGTCGACGCCCACGTCGACGATCTCCAGCGAAGCGTCGGCGGCCGTGGCCAGAGCCGCGCTCGCCGAGCCACCGCCCGCGATGTTGGCCACCATCTGCGCCGTCACCTGCCGGGGATAGGGCGACACTGCATGGTGGGCCGTGACCCCGTGGTCCGCCGCGAACAGCAGCCCGCGCGGGTGCTCGATGCGAGGCTGCTCGCGGCATTGGATCGCCGCGAGTCGAACGGCAACCGTCTCCAGTAACCCCAGGCTCCCCGGGGGCTTGGTTAGTCGGCTCTGACGTTGTCGGGCGGCTTCGGCCGCAGCGGAGTCGAGGGGCTCGATCGAGGGAACCTGGGTATGCATGGGCTCGCGGCGCATCGCTTATACGCCACCCCACCGGGGTCTGCGGCCACGGTCTGTGCGCCGCGCGACTTCGAGCCTCACGAATTTTTGCCGACTTGGTGGCCTCGCGAACCCGGAAATCTACATCGGAGGTGGTGTCGGATGATGCAGGGGGGAAAACCACATGAAGAGGATGCTCAGGAATCACACCGTGACGGCCGTTCTATTGGCCGCGTTCGTTGTGCCGACGGCCGCCGACGCCCAGGCTCCATCGGATGCGGTGGCGATGACCGAGGACGGCCAGATGGTCGTGCCGATGGTGAAGGTCGAGATTCAGCACAAGGGTCGCGTGCTGAAGTCCAAGCCGCAGCGCATGGACTGGGACGAAGCCGGCTCGGTTCGCCTCGAGCGCGGCGAACGAGTGCACGACGTGACCGTGCAGATCACCCGCAAGGACGAGCAGTCCAAGAAGCTGAAGGTCACCCTGACCTATGAGCTCGACGGTGAGCTGGTGATCGAGGACTACGCCTACGACACCAAGCCCCGCAAACGCGAGGTGCTGCGTACCGATGGCGTCGCCCTCGCGGTGACCGTCACGCCCAAGGCGATCGACGACGGCTCGCCCAACCAACGCGAAGACAAGCTCGAGGGACCGACCGATCCCAACGACCCGCTCGCGGGCCTTTGAGGAATCGGCGACGGTCGGCCCGACGCGGAGGAACGGAGGGCCGACCGCCGTCGCCCACGGCGACGGTGCGGTTCGCCGCATGGCTGACGAGTCCGGGGGGGATCGTCAGCCATGCGGTGGCACGCGTAACGGGGAAGAGACATTCAATGAAAGCCGCTACTTAGGAGGCCGAACGGTCGGGCTGCTAGCATCCGTGGCCATCGCGGGAGCTTCCCCAGAGGCCGGCCAGCCCACGTCGGCGCGGCGCCCATCTCCGGCCGCCATCGTGCTGGCAGTGGTGGTGACGGCGGCGTTCGTCGTGCACGCGCGTGCGTGGGAGTTCATCTGCGACGACGCGTACATCTCGTTTCGCTACGCTCGCAATCTCGCCGAGTACGGGGCTCCGGTGTTCAACGTGCTGCCCTTCGAGCGCGTCGAGGGTTACACGAACTTCCTGTGGGTGGTGGTCCTGGCGGGCTTTCAGGTCGTGGGCATCGCTCCGCCGGACGCCGCGGTCGCGCTGACGCAGCTCGGAGCGCTGGGAGGCCTCGTCGCGGCGGTGCTGCTGGGCCGCGGGCTGCGACGGGCGGCGTCCGATCCCGCCCCGGGCCTGCGCGTGGTGGATCTCGTGCCCGCGTTGCTGCTCGTGGCCGTGCCCGAGCACATGGTCTGGTCGCACGGCGGGCTCGAGACGAGCTGGGCGGGCGCGTTGGCCATCGGGTCGATGGCGGCGTGGTCGTTCGGCCGCTACCGCGCGGCGGCTGGTCTCGCGGTGGCGACCGCCCTGATGCGCCCCGACGGCCTGCTGCCCATCGCCATCTTTGGCCTGACGTGGCTGCTGGTGGTCGGCACTCCGGTCGTGTGGCGCGAGCGCAAGGCCGCGCTGGGTCGCGTGCCCAAGAAACGACTGGTCCAGGCGGCGGTGATCTTCGTGGTCCCGCTGCTCATCCACCTGCTGTGGCGGCGCAACTACTATGGGTCCTGGCTGCCCAACACCTGGGCGATCAAGGCGCACGGGGCCCTGCTGCGCGACACCTACGGCGTAGCCTATGTGCAGGCGTGGCTCGACGCGTTCCCGCTGGTCTACGTTTCGCCGCTGGCGTTGATGCTGCGACCGCGGCACCTGCTCGTCGCCCTGCCCCTCGCGGCGGTGGTCGGCTACGGCTACTGGGTCGGCGGTGACTTCATGGCCTACGGGCGCTTTTACATCGTGGCCACCGGGTTGCTCGCGGTGCTGGTGGGCTGGCTGCTCGCCGATGCAGCGGCGGCCCTGACCCGGGTGCTGCCCTCGAACGTCGCGACCGCGATCGCACTCGGGGCTGCGCTGGCGCTGGCGGGCGCGTTGGGGTCCCAGACGCACGCCCGCTGGACGGCGGACATGGCCAAGCCCACCGGCTGGCTCGACGGCAAGTGGGAAGGCGTGGCGTCGATGGATCGCTTCGCTCGCGTGGGCCGAGCCGTCGGCGAGTGGATGCACGCCAACCTCCCGCCCGAGACCATGATCACGGTGGGGGCCGCGGGCGCGGTGCCCTATGGCGCGAACCTCCCCGTCGTGGACGGCTTCGGTCTGGTCGATCCCAACCTCGTGCACATGCCCAAGCTCCGCCCTTACAAGGGCCCGGGGGCGCGGCCGGGACACCAGATCATCGCCCCCAACCGCTACATGAAGTCCCGCGATCCCGACCTGCTGTGCCACGTCGGCTATCGCGGAGCACGACGTCCGAGCGAGCGTCGGGCGCGGCCGGCCTTCCGTCGCGGATATGTGTGGGCGTGCATCGAGCCCCCTCCGGTTCCCGATCCGCGGGCCAAGGGCGGGCAGCTCGACGTGGGCTTCTACTGCTGCCGACGCCCGCGGGATCGCGTGGTGGGGCCCTTCGGTCGGGAGCCTCGATGAGCGAGCCGAGCCGCGCGCTGGTCATCGGTCGCCGCACCATCGAGGTGATGGCGGCCGGCTGGGTCCTGCTGCTGCTCGTGGTGTTTGTGTGGCGCGTGGGCTTTCCGCTCGAGCTCGAGTGGATGGAAGGCGGCATGCTGCACCAGGCGCATCGGATCGCGCACGGGCGGTCGCCCTATCCGCCGCCGAGCCCCGAGTTCGTGCCGTTTTTGTACACGCCGCTGTACTCGGTGGTGTTGGCCGTGCTCGGGTTCGTGTTCCCGCTGGGCTACACGCTGGGTCGGGTGGTCAGCATCCTCGCCTGGGCGGCGACGCTTTCGGCGGTGTGGAAGGCGGTGGTGGGCGAAGACAAGCCCCGGGCCCATGCCGCGCTGGCGGTGGGCCTGTGCTGCGCGGGCTATGTGTTCACGTTCCGTTGGCTCGACGTCGCGCGACCCGACACCTTGTTCATCGCGCTGGTGATGTGGGCCCTGGTGCTGCTGCGACGCAGCCCGGACAAGTGGACGCATGCGGTGTGGGCGGGCGTGTTGATGGCGCTGGCCTTTTGGACCAAGCAGACGGCCGCCTCGTTCGTGATCGCCTCGGGTCTGGGCGCGCTGTTCATCGCGCCGCGTCGCTTGCCGATCTATGCGGGCGTCATCGCGATCATCGACGGCGGCGGCGTGCTGCTGGGCAACGCGCTCACCGATGGCCAGCTGTGGAGCTACATTTATGAGCTCCACCAGAGCCACGCGTTCAACGAAGAGCGCTTCACCACCAAGACCTGGGGCATGTTCGTGCACGGTTGGCCCCTGGTGGTGCTGGTGCTGCTCGGCGTGCTGTCGCGTGGACTGGGGCGAGTGCCGGCTCGGATCCGCCGCTTTCGCGCCAAGGAGCCCGGCCTCGGTCCGCTGCGCGGCGTGGCCTACTGGGCGCTCATGGCCGGGGCGGGCCTGCTGGTCTCGGCCCTCGGCTACTCGACCCAGTGGGCGGAGCCCAACGCGTTCATTCCCGGGGTGGTGCTCGGCGCGGTCGCGATTGCGATCGCATTGCCGGTCGGAGGGATTCGCGAGCTGCTGGCCCTGGGCGGGCTCGGTCTGCAGCTAGTGCTGTGCCTGGTCGCCGAGCCGATGTACCAGCCCGTGCAGAGCCACGGCATGAAGGGCCTCGGCCGCAGCTACGCGTGGCAGGACCCGTGGCGGACCCTGCCGCGCTCCGAGGCCTGGGACCGCGCGGCGCAGCTTCGTCAGCAGCTGGCCGACACCGACGGCGAGGTCTTTGCCCTGCATCGCCCGTGGTGGTCGGTGCTGGCGGGGGGCTCGGGGCACGTGGGCAGCATGGGGGTCACCGATGTGCTGCCCGAGGATCGCAAGGCCATCGAAGCGGCGATCCGCAAGGCGGTGCTCGAGCAGCGCTACGCCAAGATCTTCATCGAGGGTGAACCCCCGCGGTGGCTCGCCAGCGCGCTGCGACGCAACTACCGGCTGCACGATCGTCGCCAGGGCGCACGCCGGGTCCGACCGATGAGCGGATACATGTCCGACGCGGGCATGGTCACCGCCTATCGCCGTGACCAGCTCGAGTTCGGCCCGCCCGTGGTCGTCGAGCCACCGCCCGAGGTCACGGTGATCGCCGACTTCGAGAGCGGCACGCTCGAGGGCTTCGAGTCCGAGGGCTCGGCGTTCTCGCGACCCCAGCGGGGCGGAGCCCGGCGCTTGCCCATGGTGGGCTCGTACGGCGGGGACTGGCTGCTGTCGAGCGGCGGCCGCTCGGGTCGAGACGTGCTGGTCGGCACCACGACATCGCCCCTCATCACCTTGCCGCAGGAAGGCTCGCTACGGATGCGCGCCGGCTTCGCGGGCAAGCGCGTCCGCGGTCTGTGGATCGAGCTGGTGGAGCACGGGGGCGGGGGCCGGACCCAAAGGCTCCGAGTGCCACGCTCGCGCAACGCCCTGAGCGAGGTGCGGTGGCCGATCCCGGCGGATTGGGCCGGGGCCCAGGTACGAGTACGCCTCGGGGACGAAGCCCCCGAGGCGTCACTTTACTTTGACGAACTGTGGGTCAGCGCCGGCTAGTACGCCATGCGGACGATGTCGCGGGTAATCCGGACCGTCTTCTCACCACCACAGGGGTACGCGACGGTCACGTCGACCGTGCTGCCGGGAGCGCCACGGATGGCGGCGGCCCAGTCCTCGAGCGAACGGGGGTCGCGATCATCGACGGCGACGAGCCGGTTGCCTTGGCGCAGGATGCCGGCCGCAGGCGAGCCCGGAAGCACGCGACGGACGATGACCTCGCCGCGGTGACGCTCGATGACGACGCCGATCCCACTGTAGGTGTAGGCCCGGTCGACTCGTTGATAGGAGTCGCAGTCGCGAGTGCCCATGCGCACCATGACGGCGGCAGAGGTGACGACGGAACCGGCGAGCACGATGGCTCCGAGTACGGCACGACGAGTCGTGCGCCAGCGGGCAAGAGTGGTACGGATCGAATCAGCAGAGCGCATGGTCCAGGTGGCCTCCCAAACGTCAGTCAGCCGACAGTCTTTCACACCTGTGTAAGCCTGCCAAGCGGCGCCTTCGGCGAAATTTGCGGACGCCGACCGACCTCCGAAGTTTCGTTTCTCCGTCGATTTTTCCCGCGCTCAATGTCGGTTTACCGCACGACGGCGTGCATTCGTGGCGTGCTCGCGTGCGAACGGGAATTGCCGACGCTCCGTCGGTGCGAGACGGGCCGCGACGGTGGCCCAGGGCGAGGGACGAACCCGCCATTGCTGACACTCGGGCGGTCATCGACGATCCGCTGTGCCACCGCTCGAGGCGACGTCCGTCACCTTTGCTACCACCGAGCGGGAGATCGCCTTTGCGACAGTGGCGGGGTCGAGCAATGGCCTCCGAACGCCCTCCCGCGGCGGTCTGGGGCCGCGTGAGCTCCGCTCGAATTTGCGGAGATGTTTCAATGCCGGGAAGGGTCGGCTATAGCGTCGTCCCATGAGCGGACGTGGCTGGCGTCGTATGGCCTGGATGACCCTTGGCGGGGGTCTCCTGCTGTGTTCTTCGGCGTGCAAGCCCGAGCCCTCCGAGGCGAGCGGATCGCCCGAGAAGGCGTCTGCGGCCGAGCCCGCGCCCGCCCCGGCTCAGGCGGCCGAGCCTGCCGTCGAGGAGGGCGCGACTCTCGCAGCCGGGACCCCGGCCGTGGCGGAGCCGGATGCGCTCGATCCGCAGCCCGAGCCCGAGCCCGCGGTGGCCGAGCCCGAGCCCGAGCCGGAGCCCGAGTTCGTCCCGCCCGAAGAGCCGCTGAAGGTGCTGATGCTCGGCGACAGCCTGGTGGCGACCGGCATCGGGGCCCTGCTCGAGCGTCGGCTCGACAATCACCCCCACGTGGTCTGCTACCGCAAGGGCAAGAGCTCCTCCGGCCTGGCCCGCCCTGATTTCTTCGACTGGCCGATGGAGGCCAAGGCCCACATGGAGTGGCGCAAGCCCGATCTGGTCATCGTCATCCTCGGTGGGAATGACGGCCAGGACCTCACGCGTCGGAGCAACGGGCAGGGGCGGCGGGTCGCGTGGGATCACGAAGACTGGCCGTCGGCCTACCGCGAGCGCGTCGATGACTTCCTCGGGCGAGTCACCACGGATGACACGAGAGTCCTCTGGCTCGGTTTGCCCCATATGGGGATGCGGAGCCTGGAGAAGAAGCTCACCATCATCCGCGACGTTCAGCAGAACGCGGTGGAGGCGCTCGGCGACAAGGGCGTGTACCTCGACACCGTACCTTTCGTTACCACCGAAGACGGAGATCTCCTCGAGCAGGCCAAGGTCGGCCCGAAGGACAAGCTCCAGACGCTGCGGGCGAAAGACGGGATCCACTTCACCATGGCGGGCAGCGAGTACTTCGCGGACCTCGTTTACCCCCGCGTCTTGGAAGCTCTCGAGCTGCCGGACGTCCAACCAGAGCCGTAGCCGCGGACCCGAAGCCCCCGCGGTCCTGCGTTGCCCTTGAGATCGTCGATGCATGCCGCCCGCCTAGCCCGAGCCGTCCCTCTTCTGCTCACGCTGGGCTGTGCCTTCGGTGGCCCCACCGCCGCCGCTTCGGTCGACGCCGCCGGGCCCGGCTTCTACTCGGGCTCGGGCTGGTGGCACGCCGCCGCAGCCGAGCCCGCCGCGGAGCTCGACGACGGCACCGAGGCGTCGGCCAAGCCCGCGCGCACGTGGATCAAGCACAAGGTCGTCCCTCGCGAGACGCTCTACACCATTGCCGATCGCTACGGGGTCACCCGTGACGCGATCATCAAGTGGAACAAGAAGAAGCTCGGCAAGAAGAAGTGGATCTACGCCAACCAGGTGCTGAAGATCCACGCGCGCATCGTTCGGCCGCCGCGCGAGAAGATTACGTACGTCATCCAAAAGCGCGATACCTGGCCGAAGATCGCCAAGAAGTTCGGCATCCCCACCGCCGATCTCAAGGCCTGGAACCCCAAGACCAAGAAGCGGGGCCTCATCGCGGGCAAGACCCTCAAGGTCTATACCGACCCCAAGGCGCCCAAGGGCTCCGTCGCCGCGGGAACGCCCGGGGGCACGGAGAGCACCGAGCCGCTGCCCGAGTTCCACGTGCGCTCGGGCGGCATCGCGGTGGGCAAGCCCAATCGCGGGCGGCTGGTCAACGGCGTGCGGCTGCCCGCCTCGGACATGGTCAAGATCCTCGACAAGGACAAGGTCTGGGGGACGAGCCACACCATCACCCTGCTGCAGACGGCGCTCGCCGACTTTCGCCGCGACTCGGGCTACGACAAGCCGCTCACCGTCAGCTCCATCAGCCGCAAGGGGGGCGGGCGCTTCCGTCCGCACAAGTCGCATCAGACCGGCCGTGACGTCGACATTCGACTGCCGCGCAAGTCCGGCACGGTCAAGAACTCCGCCCCGTCGTCCATCGACTGGACGATGACCTGGTACCTGGTCAAGTCGCTCGTCGACACGGGGGAGGTCGAGTACATCTTCGTGTCGTGGTCGCGGCAGAAATACCTCCGCCGGGCGGCGCAGAGCGCCGGGGCGACCAAGGCCGAGCTCGACAAGATCATCCAGTACCCGCGCAAGGCCAAGACCAACAAGGGTGTGGTCCGGCACTCGCCCGGGCACGACGTCCACCTGCACGTGCGCTTCACGTGTACGCCGGGCAACACCCGCTGCTTGACCTACTGAGCGGCGGCCGGCTGGGGCCCCCCGCTACGGTAACGATCGCGCGTCGGGAACCGATTGCTGCTTGCGAACCTCGGTGGCGTGCGCCACGGTCGCAACGGAGAATTGGCATGGGACGTTTGATCGACGGCACCTGGTATCGCGAAGACGAGTTCCCCATCGACGCCAAGGGGGCCTTCGTACGCGCTCAGTCGAGCTTTCGGCGCGCCATCTCGGCCGAGCCCGGGGCCGAGTTTCCCGTGGCCGCCGGTCGCTACCATCTGTATGTCGCGTGGGCGTGCCCCTGGGCGCATCGCGTGCTCATCGGGCGCGAGCTGCTCGGGCTGCAGGAGGCCATCTCCGTGTGCGCCGCCCATGCCCACATGGGAGACGACGGCTGGGTCTTCACCCCGGGCATCGCCGAGATTCCCGACCCCGTCCTCGGCATCGATCACCTCTGGGAGGTCTACGCGAAGGCCGACCCGAAGTGCAGCAGCCGCGCCACCGTGCCCGTGCTGTGGGATCGCGAGACGGGGACCATCGTCAACAACGAGTCGCGCGAGATCCTGCGGATGATGACCACGCAGATGACCGCGCTGCATCGCGAGGGGGCGCCCGACCTGTGCCCCGCCGACCTGCGCGGCCGCATCGAGGAGACCATCGATGCGATCTACGAGCCGATCAACAACGGGGTGTACCGCTCCGGGTTCGCGCATAGCCAGTCTGCCCACGAGTCGGCGGTGCGGGAGCTGTTCGCCGCGCTCGATCACTGGGACGAGGTACTGGGCACGCAGCGCTACACCTGCGGTGATCGCTTCACCGAGGCGGACATCTGCCTGTTCACCACGCTGGTGCGCTTCGATTCGGTCTACGCCACGCACTTCAAGTGCACGCTGCGGCGGATCATCGACTATCCCAACCTGTGGGGCTTCACGCGCGACGTCTACCAGCGGGCGGGTGTGGCCTCCACCGTGCATCTACAGCACATCAAAGAGCACTACTACGGCAGCCACCAGTCGGTGAACCCCAAAGGGCTGGTGCCGCTGGGCCCCCAGCTCGATTTCATGGCGCCGCACGGGCGCGAGCAGCTCGGCGGCGCGTAGCGACTCAGCTGCGGTCGACGAAGAAGCCCTCGACCGGCGCGAACTCGCTGGGCGGCAGGCCGAACATCTGCTGGCACGTGCGCGTGAAGTGGGCGCCGTCGGAGAAGCCGGCCGCGAACGCGGCCTCGGTCATGCTCGCGCCGCTCAGGGCGTGGTCGAGGGCCGAGCGCAGGCGCATCCAGAGGATCCAGCGCCGCAGCGGCAAGCCCATCTGCGCGCGGAACAGGTGCCCGAGGCGGCTCTCGGACAGGCCGACCGCCGCCGCCAGTTCGTCGCGGCGAGGTGCATCACCGAGCCGCTGCAGCACCAGCGCCTTGACCTGCTCGATGCGTGGATCGAGCGCCTTGGAGCGCGCCCGGGAGTGATCGGCGGGCAGGATCGAGGCCAGCAGCTCGTCACAGACACGCTGCCCGTCGGCCAGGGTGGTGCGGCGACCGAAGAGCCCTTGCAGCGACGCGCGCAGCTGGCCCACGGGCGGCGGCGCAGCGGCGATGGTGCGGGAGCCCAGCCACCGCTCGAGCCCCGCTCCGTCCGCCGAGCGCGGATCGACATAGAACACCGCGACCTTGGGCCCGTGGATGGTCAGCCGATGCGTGGTGCTGGAGCGAACGAGCACCGCTTGCGCGGAGCGAAGGTGAGGGCCCTGCGGATCCTGCACGTCGAGGCCCAGGGAATCGAGCGCTACCGACAGCTCGACCGCATCATGGGCGTGCACGGCCGTCTCGGAACGATCGCCCAGGAACAGGCCCCGATCGCTCCATAGAAACGCCGCACTTTGTCGCTGCGTCCTGCAGTCCATACCCGGCGGGCTCACTCGCCTCGCCCAAGCATGGCCCATAAATCGCGGTCACGCATCCGCGAGGAACCACGCCTCCGTCGCTTCGTCGGCCGGGTAGTAGCACTCGATCCGCAGCTCCTGGGCGGTGATGTCCAGCGGCGTGCCCAACGAAGAGACGGTCGTGAATAAGCGCAGCTCGACGCCGTCGTTGCGCGTGTGCAGCGGGACCATCACCTGGTTGGCGTCGGCCGGGGCGGGCTCGCGAAAGGCCTGCGGCATGCCGGGATAGGCCAGCAGAGCCCTCGCCAGCTCGGCCACCGTCTCGTCTTGCTGGGCTTCGCGGACCAGTCGGGCCACCAACACCCGCGAGACCTCCTCCCAGTTGATCACGAAGCGACGCATGCCCTGCGGGTGAAAGAGCAGGTGCAGCGCGTTGCGGGCGTGGACCCCCAGCGCCGCGTAGTCGGGGGGCGCATGGGCCAGCATGCGTTGGGCTCCGCCGTTGCTCATCACCAGGTTCCAGCCGCGATCGACCACGATGGCGGGGAACGGCTCCTGCCGCTCACAGATGAGGTCCAGGGCGCGGCGTACGTGGGTCATCTGGGGCTCGGCGATGCCGCTCTCGCGGTACACGGGGGCGAACCCGGCCGCGACCAGCAGGGCATTGCGCTCGCGCAGCGGCACGTCCAATGCCGAGGCCAGCACCAGCACCATCTCGCGACTCGGCTGCGACCGACCGTTTTCCACGTAGCTGATGTGGCGGGTCGACACCTCGGCCTGCTCGGCCAGAGCCAGCTGGCTCAGCCCACGGGCCGTTCGCCAGCGACGGAGCAGAGGGCCGACGGTGGCGGTGGCAGGCATGACCGAAGGGTAACGCGGCCGGGTGCAGGTGGGCATGACCTGCGAGGTCATGTCGTAGCGGCTATGCTCGAGCCACCATGAAGGACGCCTCCCAGACCCGCAGCGTCGACGAGCTCACCCAGGCCCTGCAGGCCGGGGCCAAGGCCAAGTACGTATTGTTTTGGGGGCATACCGGCAAGCCCGGGCACGACGTGGGTCCGTGGGTCTTCAGCCAGTGGTTCCACGCGCCCTTCGAGCACGAAGGCTGCAGCTACCCCACCGCCGAGCACTGGATGATGGCCGGCAAGGCGCGCCTGTTCGACGACGACAAAGCGCTCGCGGCCATCCTCGCCGCCTCGAGCCCTGCGGAGGCCAAGCACCTCGGTCGCACCGTGCGGCGCTTCGACGAGGCCACCTGGGTCGCCAAGCGCTTCGAGTTGGTGGTCGAAGGCAACGTGCTCAAATTCTCGTCGTCGGAGACGTTGCGGAAGTATTTGCTCGGGACGAAGAACCGGGTCTTGGTCGAGGCCAGCCCGGCCGATCGGATCTGGGGCGTCGGGTTTGCGGCCGATCACGCCAACGCCACGCGCCCGGACCAGTGGCGGGGGCTGAACCTGCTCGGCTTTGCGTTGATGCAGGCGCGAGCGCGCCTGCTGGACGCAGGCGCGCAGTAGGGCTCGCGCTCAGCCGCTCTGCTCGTCGGTGGACTGCGAGCAGTGGCACTTCGATTCGATGAACTCCGCGCAAGCGTCCTTTTGGTCGGTGTTGGTGCCGCCGCCGTCGTCGGACGTGGGGGTGCAGTATGTCTCGCAGTCGTTGTCGCAAACGTCTGAGCAGATGCCCGAGGTGCAGTCGGCCTCTTTGCAATCGTTGTAGCAGGACGCTTCGATCTTCTTCTCGCCAATACCGCACGCGAGGATGACCTCGGCCGGTGGTTTGAACGAACAGCAGGTCTGGTCCTCCCTGCATCCCGCTCCGATTGGATCGACTGGATCGACAGGATCCGGTGGGTCCCATGGATCCGGGGGGAGCGTTATGTCGATGAACGCCCACTCGAAGTAATCCGGGCGCTCGTACGATGGATCCAGGCGAGGTCCAGTGCCGGGCTTTCCGTATCCCGGCAGTCCAGTCAGGGCTTCGTGCGTTCCCATGACGACTTGCGGAGGGTGCTGCAAGAAGTGATTCTGCAGCGCGGCAGCCTCTACGGCGTAGTATCCGATGCAATCGCCACTCAGCGCGGTGTCCTTGAATGCGGCAGCGGAAGCGGCCGTCAGCCGACAGTCGAACGCCTTGAAGTTCGGCGGACCCACGTCGATCAGCTCAACTTCGAGATTGGCACCACGGATGGTCAGCTTGGCGAACTTCGAGTTCCCGTCCGTGATGGGGGCCACGGTTGGCTTGCATCCGTCGCAGCTCAACGCCGCGACTCCGGCCACGAACAGCGCGGCCACTATGGTGTACTTCCGAGTACCGTTACTCATCGTCGTCTCACTCCTTCGTTCGACCAGCACAGACCAGACCCTCAGCGTTACACGGGGAACGATCGCTCACAAGCGTCGATAACAGCCTAATTCGGAACGCTGCGCGGTATTTTGAACGAAGAAAGTTCGAGTGTCAGATTCGGGAGCGAGACGCAGTACAGGTCTTTGGACCGAGTTGCGACGACGCGAAAAAGTGACGGTGGTTCATCCTCGTTCGAGGCCTCGAGGCGCATCGCCCCGGTGGTTCGAAGCAATCGTCGTGGCCATCGACCGGCTACTGTTGTTGCTCGTCCATCATCGTTTTCCGCGTGCTGCGAAGGTCTACGGGGCGCTCACGACGGGCGCCGTTCGTGTGCAAACCCGTCGAAAAATCGACGCGTTCATCGGCTGTGGGGCGACCCCGTAGAAGGCCGATTGGAGGCCGCTGGTGGCTGCTGACGACCGATTGGCCGAACTGCGAAATGCACCGCAATCCGGCTTCGAACAAATGACCCCCATCCGGGTGGCCGCTCCCTCGTTTAGGGGTCAGTATCCGCAAAGACCATGTTCGTCATTCGCCAAGAGCAACGCCACGCCCTCGGTCGCGAGGGCACTGTTGGCTTCGGGGCTCGGATGTCCGAGCACCTGCTGGAGCACTTTCCCGCGCAGTGCCAGGCATTGCCCGAGGGCGAGCTCGAGCGCATCATCGCCGACGGCATCGAGCGAGCCGCGGAGCATCACCTCTTCGCCGAGGTCTGCGTCAGCAAGTACCTCATGCTCATGTTCACCTTCGGGGCGGACTTCGACCGCAGCGAGTGGCTGAGCGAGATGGTCGACGAGCACCTCGACTTCAGCGAGGGGCGCCACGAGTTCTTCCGCATCGACGACCTGGTCGATGCGGCTCTGCAGCGGCTCGAAGAGGAGCCCTGGCTTGCGCAGCTGGGCATCGGCGTCCAGCGGGAGGTCCGACTCAGTGCCTGATCCACAGCAGCAGGGGCTCCGCAGCGGCTCTGAAGACGCAGACGGGAAGTTCTCGAGCACGCCGGTCGACAACACCACCTCCGAGTGCGACCACGGCATCGGCTTCGTCACCGAGGCCCAGAGCGACGACGACCCGGAGTTCGAGGTCGAGTCCGAGAGCGACGACGACGAGATCGTGTTCGAGGCGTCGGCGTACGCCGAGCCCGACGACGACTCCGCGGTCTGGGTCGACGAGGTCGACGACGAGGACTGAGGCATACCGCGCCTCCGACGAACGAAAGGGCACCCGCGGGTGCCCTTTTTGCGTTCGAAAGGGAACAACCAAGAAACTCGGGCCACCCGTCCCACTCGCGACCCGAAGGCGAGCGGGGGAGTGACCCGAGTGTTCGTGGCGATGGTGCCGGCTGGCCTAGCCCTTGGCTTGCCGGAGCGCCTCTTGGCTGACGAGGGCGGCGGGGAAGGGCCCCTCCATGTGCTCGCTCGAGAACGCGTAGATGAAGTAGGTCTGCGCCGCCTGCATGCCCCGATGGGCGACCAGGTCGATCGCGAACACGCCCGTGACTTCGGGGTCGGCGGGGTCGATGGTGTCCGTGCTGGGCACGAAGAGCCGGAGGATCTTGGTCCCGACGCCATCGGCCGGCACCACGAGCAGGGTGATCCCCACCACCGCGGTGGTGGGCGTACCCGGGGTGATCGGGCTGTCGATGATCTGCTTCACCCGCTCGTGATCGTGGGGCACGAGCCGGAACGAACCGTCGATGCGGCACTGGGCCCCGGGCTCGATCACGGTGACTCGGTCCACCCGCAGGCTGACGCCGCGCTCGTCGGGGATGGGCAGCGACTGGGGCCCGGCCGTATACGAAGGCAGCGGCCCTTCGCCCAGCTGAGGCCGAACCTCGGGCGCGGGGGTCTTGCGAGCCTGCTGCGCGAGAAACTGCGCGACGGCCTCGTCTTGATAGACCTCGGCGGACTGAGTGAGCTGCACGTCGACGCGATTGGAGACCCTGTCTCGCATGATGGCGGTGAGCCGCAGGCGTCCCGTTTGCCAGGGAAGGTCGAGTTTTTCACGCAGGTCGGGCGTGGCCGTATCGGTCATCTCGCCGTCGAGGTCCTCCTCGGCGGGAAGCTCGTCTTCCTCTTCGGGATCCTCGTCGTCGTTGATCCGCGCGACATAAAAGTAGTTGCGCTCGAGGTCCATCGCCGTGACGAAGGCGTGGATGTTGAAGTCGAGGGTGAAGATGTCTTGGGTGGTGCCCGCACGCACCACCATGGCGGGCAGCGAGTCGCGTTTGTCGATCTCCACGCGGGTCGGCCCGTCGATGGCGATGGAGTCGCGGCCCTGGTCCCACAATCGCTCCGCCACGTCCATCACGGTGCGGGTCGGGTCGGTCCAGAACTCGTCGTCGTTGAGTCCGAATCGTTCGTCGGTCATGATTCGTGCCTCTAGTAGTCGTTCGTCTTGCGGGCGTTCCACGGTTTGTGGAGGTCCACGAGCTTACGCGCCTTGATGTAGTCCTTGCAGGTGTCGCAAAACGCGGGGCGGTCGTCTTTGTCCCCACCGCAGTGGAACATGATGCAGGTGCCGCGTTTGTCCTCGAACTTGGGGTGAGCCTTGTTCGGCACGCCATGTGCGCAGTGAGGCCCCTGCCCGAGGTCGCGATACCCATTGCCGTCGAGCTCGACGTCTTCGCAGTAGTACAGACCGCCCGCGTCGACGGTGGCGGGTTCCGGCATTCCGGGAGGCACCTTGGAGCGCGTGCTGACGATCGTCATGCCCATGCTGTGGCCGAGCTCGTGGCACAGGGTCGACGCGATGGCGCCGAGGTTCTTGCCCGGCTTGATGCACATGACCTGCCGACCGTCGCTCGCCTTGAAACCGTTGACCTTGCCCGCGGTCTTGATCGAGCACGAGACCTTGATCTTGCACTTCTGGGCGCTGTGGTTGCCGACGATGCTCCCGGGGTCGTCCGGGTTGGAGTCGGGCAGCACGACCTTGACCTTGGATGTGCTCTCCCAGGAAAAGACGCCGTCGTCGAGCTTGCCCTTGCGTGGGGTACCGTCCTGGTTGAGCCCGGGGTGCGTGAAGGTGCCCGGAGGGCCTTCGTACTGCGCCGGGTTGTCGACCACGGCCTCCCACTTGCCGCTGCCGCGCTTGAAGTTCCAACGCAGCATCCATCCCTTGACCGTCAGTGACCGGGTCTTGCCGGCCACGGTCTTTCGGAGGGGCTTGTAGGACGACAGGTCGCCACCCGTGATCTCGGTCATCAAGATGCCGATGCGGGTCAGGTCGCCGCCCTCGAATGCCTTGGGGAAGCTGCTCTGCCCGCGGCCGAAGACCATGCGGTCCCGGCCTGGAAAACCGCATTTGTCGCCCGCGATCACGTCTTTGCGCGCCTCTTTGGCCGTGAAGCGGTGGAGCTTGTTCAGCTCGTACTCCACGAAGGTGGGCGCGAGCCGGCTCGTGGCCACCGACTTGATGCCGGTATGGATGTCGTAGCCCAGCGAGTGGGTGCTATCCATGTCGGGCTCCATGAAGTCGGGGTACATCAGCTCGTAGCTGATGCGCCGCCAGGTGACGAATTCCACCGTCGCGTCGGTGTAGTCGTCGGTCATGCCGATGCTGATGTTGCACTTCTCGCCGCCGGCGTAGCCGAGCACGACCTTGAACTTGCCCGTGCCCTTGCTGTCCAGCTTGACCTTACCCTCGAAGGTCTTGTTGCTGTTCGATTTCGTTGGCGAGCCGACGTTGGTTGTCTTGAGCTCGGGCACCGGGTGGCTGCGCTTCGTCCGATCGGAGAACTCGACCTTGACGTACACGATGTCGTTTTGTTGCGCGAGGTTGTTCTCGCCGGTCACCTCGAGCTCGATCTCGTGGCCGAAGGGCTGCTGGGTGGACCAGCTCCCCTCGGGCTCGAGGTTGACGTACTGCTTGAACGAGTTGCCGTCGTTGATCCCCGCCGTCTTGAAGATCGCCTTGTACGCGTTCTTCTTGACCTTGTAGGTGCGCTCGCGCCCGGTCTGCTCTTGGACGTCGACCAGCTCGAAAGGGGCTGCGTCGCTCACCGACCAGGGCCCCAGGGGGGCCTGGCCCGTCCATTGCCCGTTTTGCTTGGCCTGCTTGGTGACGGGTTTTTTACCCCCGTTCAGCCGGAACTTGGCCTTCTTGTGATCCTTGTTGTTGTCCGAGGTCAGGATGACCTTGGCCTCTTTGACGTACACGAGGTACTTCTCGTCTACGTTCTGCTCCTGAGTCCCGTTGCTTCCGCCCCGGTAGTCGACGGAGGCCTTGAAGCTCACCTTGTATTTGTCGAGGCCGTCGGGAACGTCGGGCAGGACGTAGTCGTGAGTCGCCTTGCTCTTGCTGTAGCTCGCCTTGATCGGCGAGGTGTCGAAGGCCTCGTTTTCGGGGTCGAAGGACGGGATGAAATGCACCGTCTTCACCTTGGTGGGGTTCCGGGTGACCTTGACCTTGAGCGCGACCTTGCTCTTCTCGTACTTCTTTTTCGTAGACGGCATGGCTAATCTCGCGTTGCGGCGGAGGCAACGTTCCCAGTGCGGTGCAGCGGCCAAAAAACTAGCATGGGAATCTCCAGGTGCACGTGGCTCGATCGGTGACCAGCTCACGTTTGGACGCCGTATTTCAGTGTTTGGCGATGGCTACTGTTGCCGCCATCGGTGGCAGTTGTCGTCGGTGGCACGATGGCTGATTTTGTTGCAGCCACCTCGACGAGACATCGCTACGATGCCGGCCATGCGTTCCGCCGTCCCCTTCTTCTTTGGCCTGGTGCTGGCCTGCGATGCCCCGGCAAAGGCCCCGAGCAAGTCGGCGTCGGAGGAAGCATCTGCGCCGGCCGCCGCGAAATCACCGACCCCTGCACCCGAGCCGGCCGCGTTGCCCCCGGCCCCCGACGGCGCCGTGATCATCGATCGGGTCTACGTGCAGACCTGTGCGCAGCCCGAAGCTTGCCCGGATCTCATGCAGAAGCCGGGCGCGGAGCACTGCGCAGGGCTTCAGCTGGGCGGGCTGTCGTGGCGCTTGCCCACGCTCGAGCAGCTGCAGTCGTGGCGGGGCAACGCTGACCTGAAGCGCTTCGACGTGATGCACTGGAGCGGCAGCGTATGGAAGGAAGACGCGGGACAGGTGTGGATCTACGATCCGGGCTCGAACGCCAAGACCACGGCCAAGCCGGATCGCAAGCCATTCGTGATCCGATGCGTGGCCGAGCCCGCGTGAAGTGATGGGGGCGGGGGCACCTCAGGGGGTCCCTGATTCATCTCCGCGCGACCGCCCACGGCGTAGTGTGCGCTACGCAGGAAGAGTTGGCCCCACAGCGAGAACCTGGTTACGTTGTGGTCTGTGACCGACGAAACCACGGGCGAGTCTCGGTCTCGCGAAGAGCTTCGTTCGCTCGAAGACTGGCCGCTGATCGACGCGTGGGGATCCGGCGACCGGCGGGCGGCCGCCGTCTTCGTGGAGCGCTACTCGGGCTTGTTGCTGCGGTTCTTCCGCAACAAGGTCCGCGACAGCGAGGACGGCAGCGAGCTCGTGTCCGAGACCATGCTGGCGTGCGTCGGGGCGATCCCGCGGGTGGAAAACCGCAAGCAGTTTCGCC
>JBCCHT010000004.1:0-337392 GCA_039028615.1 Myxococcota bacterium
GAAGAAGACCGCGGCCAAGAAGAAGACCGCGGCCAAGAAGAAGACCGCGGCCAAGAAGAAGACCGCGGCCAAGAAGAAGACCGCGGCCAAGAAGAAGACCGCGGCCAAGAAGAAGACCGCGGCCAAGAAGAAGACCTCGGCCAAGAAGAAGACCGCGGCCAAGAAGAAGACCGCGGCCAAGAAGAAGACCGCGGCCAAGAAGAAGACCGCGGCCAAGAAGAAGACCGCGGCCAAGAAGAAGACCGCGGCCAAGAAGGCCGAAGCGGCCGACTTCGGGGGCTTTCCGCCCGACATGTTTCAGTTCCTCGGCGAGCTGGCTCTCAACAACGAGCGCCCCTGGTTCGAGCAACAAAAGCCGCGCTACGAAGGCTCGGTGCGGGAACCCGCCCTCGCGTTCATCCGCGCCATGGCCCCGCGCCTGCCAGAGGTCTCCACGCACTTCGTGGCCGTCGACAAGAAGGTCGGCGGCTCGCTGATGCGAATCTACCGGGACGTCCGCTTCTCGAAGGACAAGAGCCCCTACAAGACCAACGTGGGCATCCAGTTCCGACACGAGGTCGGCAAGGACGTGCATGCGCCGGGCCTGTACCTGCACATCGAGCCGGACAGCTGCTTCATCGGCGTCGGCCTGTGGCGCCCCGAGCCCGACGCGCTGGCCCGCATTCGCGAGCGCATCGCCGAGCAACCGGAGGGCTGGCGGAAAATCCGCGACTCGGTGGTCGAGGGCGGCGGATTCGAATTGCACGGCGAGAGCCTCAAGCGCCCGCCGCGAGGCTTCGATCCCGAGCATCCGTACATCGACGACATCAAGCGCAAGGACCACATCGCCGTCACCTCGTTGACCGGTCCGTCGCTGACCGAGCCGAACATCGTCGACGAGCTGATGCGCCTGTTCACGACTGCGCGCGACTACCTCCGCTTCCTGTGCGAGGCCGTCGACGTGGCCTTCTGAGCCGCTCGTACCCATGACCAGGTCTTCCGAGCCCCCTCCCTCTCATTCCGAGGCCGTGTCCGAACGGATGCGTCGCCTCTACGGTGACGAGCAGCTGAGCGACCCCGCCGGGGTCGTACACGTGGCCGCCGTGGGCCGCGAGCCCGACGGTGAGCTGGTGGTGCTGAAGATCAACCAGGCCACCCCGCGCAGCCCCAACGATCGCTTCGCCCTCGATCTGGCCCGCGCCCGCGCCGACGTCATCGTCACCACCGGGGCCATTTTGCGGGCCGAGCCACGGCTTGCCTACGAGCTCGCCAGCGACCGCGCCGATGCCCTGCACTCGTGGCGCATGGATCAGCTCGGCCGCCCCACCCCGCCGCTGGTCGTGGTGCTCACCGGTCGCGAAGACATCGACCTCGACCACCCCACGCTGCACGGCTGGGCCAAGCCCTGGATCTTCACCAACGTCGACTGCGCCAAGGCCCTGCACGATCGACTTCCCCGGCACGTGGGGCTGGCCGGCGTGCCTTCGCCCGACCTCGGCAGCTTGATCGACTGGGCGCGGCGCCGCTTCGACGCGCGCAGCATCACCATCGAAGCGGGACCGACGACGACCCGTCCGCTCTATCGAGAAGGGCCCGGGCTCGTCGACGAGCTCATGCTCTCGGTCTTCGAGGGCACCATCCCCACCGCAGCCCGCGGCGCCCCGTTCGTGTCTTCGCAGACCCTCGACGACCGCTTTCCCGAGCAGCACCGCGGCGAGCCGGTCGAAGAGGACAGCGGCCCCTGGCGTTTCATTCGCCTGCTGCGAAGCGCCTGACCGCCCCGGGCGAGCCGGCGACGCCGCCTGCATGGCCGAGCCGCCCGGGGTATGCTTCGCCGCATGAGCGGCTCGGGTACGCAAGAGCGCCGACGCGGCATCCTCCTGCTGGCCATGATGGTGCTGGCCGTGCTCGGCGTCGCCGACGGCTGGTACCTCACCATGGTCCACGTGGACTACGAGCTGGGCCGGGCGTCCGAGCTCGTGCAGGTCTGCGGCAAGCTGGCCAGTCGCGGCTGCGCGGTCACGACCGGGCAGTACGGCGACATCATGGGCGTGCCGATCTCGGTCATCGGCATGAGTGGTGCAGCGGCCACCGCAGTGGCGGCGGCCGGAGCGTTGCGCAACCGAGCCAAGGCCCACGACCCCTGGCGCGGCACCGCCTTCGCCCTCGCCGCCTTCAGCGTGCTCGCCTCCATGCTCATGGGCATGCTGTCCGCCTCCGAGGGCTCGTTCTGTCCGTTCTGCGTCGCCTGGTACGGCATCAACTTCGCTCTGGGACTCGCCGCCTGGTTCTCGCTGGGGCCCTTCCAAGACACCTCCGCCGGTCGCATCCTCGACGACGCCCTGGCCACCCCCGGGCTGACCGTGCTGGCCGTGTTCGCGCTGACCTTCTCGGCGCAATACTGGGCCTACGGGCAGCGCCGCGCTCAGGTTCGGGGTGAACTCGAAAAAGACCTCGACAAGCGCGTCGAGGCACTGCTGGCCGCAGAGACCCCGGTCGAGGTGTCGGTCGAGGGCCTGCCCACCAAGGGCCCCGCCGACGCTCCGCTCACCGTCATCGAGATCGCCGACTTCCAGTGCCCGCACTGTCGCCGCCTGTGGGACAGCGTGTCCGCCTACGGGAAGAACGCCGAGCTCCCCGTGCAGGTGGCCTTCGTGCACTACCCGCTCGACGAGAGCTGCAACCCGGGCATGCAAGGGGTCCACCCGCTGGCGTGTGGTGCCGCCGAAGCGGCCGAGTGTGCCCGCATGCAGGGCAAGTTCTTCGAGTACGGCGACCTGCTCTTCGCCAACCAGCCCGCGTTCGAAAAGGACGACCTGCTCGGCTACGCCAAGACCCTCGAGCTCGACGAGGCCACCTTCGCGTCTTGCCTCGGCAGTGACGAAGCCAAGCTCGAGGTCCGTCGCAGCATCGCGCGGGCGATCTTGATGGACGTCGACGCCACGCCGACCTTCTTCGTCAACGGGTACAAGTTCCGTGGCGCTCGAGGGGCCGACTGGATCGAGATCGTGTTCAGCAAGCTCGCCAAGGATGCGGCCGAGCACGGCCCGGCACCCGCCGAGGCCGACGCGAAGTAGTAGGCTTCGCGCCGCGCTCCGGGTACGGCGGGCCGCCCTTCAGATCGGCCAAAGAACGCCGTTCGAGGTCCCTTCGCCGAAAATCCAGCCTTCGTTCGCCATCGGTCGAACAATCTCGTCGCCGGGTGGCCAACAGTAGTTGGACGGACCCCCGGATGCGCACCCGACAACTGTTCCTGCTCGCCACCGCCACCGTGTGGGCGTGCAATCAGACCCCGGACGACAACCCCTTCGATGGCGCGGCGGGCTCGACCAGCACCACCGACCCGAGTGCCTCCGGCAACACGCCGAGCCCCACGACCGCCGTCGACGGCACGGGCACCGAGGCGAGCGGCGCGGCCACCACGACGGCCGACAGCAGCGGGGGCGGTGAAGGACCCATCTTCGATGTCAGCGTCGACGACATCCCGATCCCGGTGGACTGCAACTGCGGCAACGACGACTGGAGCTACATCTGGGTCGCCAACGCCAATCAAGGCACAGTCTCCAAGATCAACACGGAGACGATGGTGGAAGAGGGCCGATACCTCACCCGCCCCGACGGCGCCGGCAACCCCTCGCGGACCTCGGTGAGCGTCAATGCTCGATCGGTGGCGGTCGCCAATCGTTACGGAGGATTGGTGCGGATCTGGGCCCGGGACCAATTCTGCGATCCGATGGCCAATGGACAGGCGGGCTTGCAGACCTCGACCGGGGCCGGCGACGTGCTGCCCTGGGGCGAAGACGATTGCATCTCCTGGTACACGCCCTTCCCCACGCTCACCACCCAGCGCCCCGTGGCGTGGAGCGGAGTGGTCGACGCGGCCAACTGCGAAGACGAAGCGGTCTGGACCGCGGGTTGCGGGGGTGGGTTCAGCCCCGGCTTCGGCAGCGGCAACACCGAGGTGTTCCGCCTCGACGGCAGCGACGGCACCATCATCGACAGCCTGGTCGTCCCCAACTATCCGTGCGCGGCGTTTGGCCCCTACGGCGGAGCCATCGATCCCGCGGGCGACTTCTGGATCGTACACAACGGCGGGGACGTGGCCGTGATCCGAGCCGACACTCTCGACTCCGAGGTGTTCTCGCGCCCCGGTGACCTGCAGCCCTATGGCATCACCGCAGATGCCGACGGCTACATCTGGGTCTCCGGCTACAACGAACCAAACGGCATCGGCAGGCTCGATCCTTCCACCGGACAGTGGGACGTGATCGCCGGCTCGGTGGGCCAAGGCGGGGTCACCCAGACCTCCGACGGCCGAATCTGGACGGCCTACTGGAGCTCGAGCTTCCACGACGACCAGGGCGTCGTGTGGTTCGACCCGACCACCCTGACCCTGGGCGGCTCCATCTCGGTGCCGGGAGGCACGGTCAAGGGGGTCAGTGCCGACCTCAACGGGTTCTTGTGGGCGGTGACGGGCACCGCCCACAAGATCGACCTGTCCACCGATACCATCGTGGACAACTATGCCGGGCTCTCTGGGCCCTACACGTACTCGGACATGACGGGCGCGGGATTGCAGAACGTGGCCTGCGATCCGGCGGGATAGCGTCAGTTGCCGACGACGACCTTGCGGGCGCCCTGCTCGACCAACCAATCGCGGACGCGATCGGTCTGCGCTCCGCTCAGCACGACCGTCGTGCCTTCGACGTGGGCCCCACAGCCGAAGCGGCGGCGCAGCTGCTTGGCCATGGCGCTGAGCTGAGCATCTGAAAGCTCGAGCCCTTCGATGACGGTGGCCGTCTTGCCGCCGCGCCCCTTCTTCTCGCGGCGGACGACGATCTTGCTGCGCTGCCCGGCCAAGCCCGCGCCGGACGCTGCGGCAGGGACTTGCTCGGGGGTGGGCTCGGGCTCGGCCGCGGGCTCGCCGTCGGGCAAGTCGGACAATGCCCCGCCGAGGGAGGCAAAGGGGTTGCTCGACAGCGGCGCGCCACCATCGGTGGAGACCTTGGTCTTGCGCCCCATCGGATCAGCCGGCCTCGGCCGTGGCGCCCGGCTCGGTGGACTCGGTCGCGGGCTCGACCGCGGGCTCGTCTCCACCGCCCCCGGTGTCGCTGGCCCCGTCCTCGATGGGCTCCTCGCCCGCGAGCGTGGCGTCGTCCTTGATGTGGAGGCAGCGACCCTTCACCGTCGTCTTGCGCACCATGATGTTGACGATGAGCAGGGGCACCAAGGTTCGCTTGGTGGTGACCCGCGGCATCATCAGCGCGTCGCACTCGGGGATGCGATCGACGGCGTTGTAGTAGGCGGCGTCGATCTGCTCGTCACCCGTGGTGTGGTTGCCGACCGGGATGGTCAGGAAGTAGACGCTGGTGGCCTTGCTGGTGCCGATGGAGGTGTCGATGACCTCGTACTCGTCGCGCTCGATGGTGGCGACATCACGGCCTTGCTGGTTGATCTCGACCGAGCTCTGCACGTTGGTCGTGGTGTTGCCGCGGCGGCGAAAGAGCCCACAGCCGATGGGGGGCAGGCACATACCGACGATGAGAGGAACTGCGAGCCAGCGAAATCCGGTCATGACGGTGCGTAGGTAGACGAGATCGGCACGCGTGACAACCTCACCACCAGCGCGCATCGACCCGGTCGCAGAACGCAGTCAGCGAGGGGTACTCGCCCATGAGTCGTTGTAGTGGACCCTCGAAAGGCGGTCGCAACGCCGCGCTCAAGAAGGCGTGCGCCGTGGCGTCGATACTGGAGGGAATGCCCAAGAAGAACTCCCGATCGGAGAGCAACTGGGACAGAGCCTCGAGGTCTCGCTTCGCCCGATCGACGATGGCGTCGTCGCTCATGCGTCCAAAGCCCTGCCCGTGCATGGCTCGGAGCACGCCGCGACGCGCGATGATGGGCACCAGCCAGCGCAACGGCACGGGCAAGGACCCAAAATAGGTCACCTTCGTCTGCGCCCAGTGGGACGCGACTGCCCAGCGATCCCAGATGATGCACCAATAGAAGTGATCCTCGAGCAGGCGAGTGATGAGGGTGGCGGTCGCTTGTTGCTCGGCGTCGAGATCGGCATCGAGGGCGACGCCCTGCTCGGCGCTCAGGGTCGCGATGATCGGCCCGGTATCGGCGAGTAAACGACCATCCGCGAGCTCCACGTAGGGGACCTTGCGATTGGGCGAGCGCGGCAGACCGGTCAGCACCCGTGCCTCGTGGGGCAGCTCGGCCATGCGCAACCAGGTCTCGAGCTTCGTGCAAAAGGGGCTGGCACTCGCCGAGCCCCACGCCGGAGCCATCTTCCACAACACGATCGGAGCGGCGGTCACGGGTCCACGGTAGAGCGAAGGCCGACGTCGTGCCACGACCCGCAGCACGAAGCCCGAACATGGATCTGGACGATCGGTGCCTGCTCGCGGGTTGCGCCTCGGGAAGGCTGGCATGCTGCCGGTCGTGAGTAACGTCCGTGCCGTGAACCGACTCGCCGCGCGGGCCCGCGCGTGCCAGGAGTGCGCCCCCTCGCTGCCCCACGAGCCGCGCCCCGTGTTCCAGGTACATGCCGACGCCCGTCTATTGATCGTGGGTCAAGCCCCGGGCGCCAGGGTGCACGAGTCGGGCGTGGCGTGGGACGACAAGAGCGGGGAGCGACTGCGGAGCTGGCTCGGGGTCGGCGAGGACACGTTCTACGATCCGAAGGCGCTGGCCCTGCTGCCGATGGGGTTTTGTTTTCCCGGCCGGGGTCGCTCGGGGGACCTGCCCCCTCGACCCGAGTGCGCCCCGCTGTGGATGGACCGCTTCGTCGCGAAGCTCGAGCACATTCAGCTGACGATCTTGATCGGTCGCTACGCTCAGGATCGCTTCTTGGGCGATCGACAGAAGAAGACGCTGACCGAGACGGTCGCCGCCTGGCGAGAGTTCACCCGAGAGAAGATCTGGGTGCTGCCTCACCCTTCGCCTCGCAACAACATCTGGCTGCGCAAGAACCCCTTCTTCGAGCAGGAGCTGGTGCCGAAGCTGCGACGTGCGGTGGCCCGGGCGCTCAAATAGAGCACCAGAGACCGCGACTGGGGCTATCGTTGGGGGCCTCGATGTCGAAGCGTCGTCCATGGTTCGTCGGCGGAGCCGCGCTCGCGGTCGCGGGGCTGTGGGCCGCGTGCGGCAGCGAGCCGAAGCCGAGCGAGGCTACGCCGAAGAAGCCGCAGCCGACGGAGGTCGCGTCGAAGACCGACTCGCCGAAGCCTACCGCCCAGGCGCACGCACCCGGCCCCGTCGTGACGCCTTCGTTGGTGGTGCTGGGCATCGCCCAGGACGCGGGCGTGCCCCAGACCGATTGCGACTGCGAGCGCTGCCGGGCCGCAGCGGAGGATCCGATGCACCGCCCCCGGGTCTCGAGCCTGGCGCTGATGCTCGACGACGGCCGCAGCGTGCTCTTCGATGCGACCCCCGACCTCCCCGCTCAGCTGCGACACGTCGCGGCCCTGCGAGGCGAGCGTCCCGGCGCTCGCGGACGCCGGCCGGTGGCGGGCATCTTCCTGACGCACGGGCACATGGGGCACTACCTGGGCCTCGCCCACCTGGGCTTCGAATCGGCGCACACCGATCGCGTCCCCGTGCACGGCACCGAGCGCATGCTCGCGCTGCTCCGGGATCACGCCCCCTGGTCTCAGCTCGTCGCCAAGCAGGAGATCGAGCTGAACGAGCTGCGCGATGGCCAGGCGGTGACGCTCGGTGTGGTCGACGTCGTGCCCGTGCTCGTGCCGCACCGGGCCGAGTTCACCGACACGCTGGCCTTCCGCTTCGAGGGCCCCGAGCGCACCGTGCTGTTCATCCCCGACTGCGATCCCTGGTCGCGCTGGGAGCCCGCCGCCCTCGATGCCCTGCTCGACGGGGTCGACGTGGCGCTGCTCGACGGGACCTTCTACTCGGGCGACGAGCTGCCCGGGCGAGACCTGACGAAGATCGGGCACCCGCTCATGGTCGACACCATGCAGTGGCTGAGCGAGCAGCCCGACGCGCCGCAGGTTCGCTTCATCCACCTCAACCACTCGAACCCGGCGCTGACCGACGGGAGTGCGGCGCGCCAGGCAATCGAGCGGCGAGGGTTCGCGGTGGCCCGCCGCGGCGAGGCCCTCGCGCTGTAGCGCTTCGCTCAGACCATGCCGCTGCGACCGAGTCGGTCGCTGGTCGCCAGCACCCGACCGAGCGCCGCGTCGTCGAGCCCATCGACGACGCGATCGGCCAGGGGCTCACCGGTCTCGGTCGCCTCGACGGCCCGCTGATAGGCCTGGCGATCGAGGTCGGCGATGGTGCGGCCCGCCTCGTCGCGCAGCCGGGCGCCACCGCGGTGACCCGCCACGTGCAGCCGCGCCTGTCCTTCGTCGTCGACGATGCGGATCTCGTCGTCACCCAGTCGCTCGACGTGGAAGACCCGCACCAGCGTGTCGCGCTCGTAGTGCTCCACCCGCAGGCGCGTGCGCTCTTCGTCTCCGCTCATGACCAGGTGGTGGCCCTGCCCCAGATCGGCGGTGCGGTTGACCGGGTTCTTGCCCGAGAAGAACTCGATGGTGTTGAGCGCGATGGCGTCGATGAACAGCAGCGTGCCGTAGACCGGCAGGATGATGAACACCAAGAACACGGCCCAGCTGGCCCACTTGCTGCCGAAGGAGCCGTTCCAGTCGTAGACCTTGCCCGTCAGGCTGAAGCTGCCCCAGCAGCCCCCGAGGCCCAGCAGGCCCAAGGTCAACAACATCTGGCGTCTCGAAGTATGGGTGATGATGCGTTTCATGAAAGCAGCGGCTCCGTGAAGCGGACGGCGGTTCTGCAAGGGTTGTACCTCGAACTCCGCTGCAGCCTACGGCCGCGGATGGGCTCCCCGTTGCCTCGCTGTCCAGGGCTCACCGCCCCATTGGGGCGTTACGGCACGCTCGGGGCTGCCGACTCGGTATCGGCCCCTACGGTCGCCCGAAACACGGTCGCCCCCGCCTCGGTGCGGAGCGTGAAGCGATCCGAGCTGCCCGGAACGAACACGCTCTGGCCCGACGGCAGAGGCAAGGTTCGTTCCCCCGAAGCGATGCTCGCCTCGCCGCGAGTGCACAGCACGATCTCGGGTCCGGTCACGGACAGCTCGGCTCGGGCCGCGGCAGGAAGCTCGAGCGTCGACAACGAGAACGCGGGCGTCGGCGCATCGTAGACCCGCTCGAAGTCGGAGACGGCCCGCGGCGAGAGCACGGGCACCGACTGTGACCGAAGCTGCAGCACCCGCAGCAGCTCGGGCACGTCGACGTGCTTTTGCGTCAGCCCGCCCCGCAACACGTTGTCCGAGCTGCCCATGATCTCGATGGCCGTGCCTTCGAGATAGCTGTGCGGAATCCCGGGGCCGAGGAACAGGGCCTCGCCCGGCGACAGGTTCACGACCTTCAGCAGCAGAGCGACCAGCACGCCCGGATCCCCGGGGTAGCGCTCGGCGAGTCGACCCGACCACATGCACGGCGTGACGTGGGGTTCGGCGACGAGCGCTCGACCGGCTTCGACCACCGCATCGACCAACGGCCGCGGTTGCGGCAGGGTCATCAAGCGGCGCACGGTCTTCGTGAGGCCGGCCTCCTCCGACTCCGTCCACAATGCGTCGGTGGTCTCGCGGAACGCGGGCACTCCCAGCGCGTCGATCAACGCTCGGGTCTGCGCCAGAGGCCTGAAGCCGCACAGCGCCGCGAAGGGCTCGAGCGCACAGACCAGCTCGGGCTTGGCGTAGGGATCTCGGTAGTTTCGATTCGGAGCACCGCGGTCGATCCCCCGCGCCTGCTCGTCGTCGAACCCCCGCCGGGCTTGCTGCGGATCGGGGTGCGCCTGCAGAGACAGGGGCTCGGCAGCGGCCAGGACCTTCAACAAGAACGGAAGCCGGGGGCCGAAGCGGCCGTGCACCTGCCCCCCGAGCATTGCCTCCGGCTCGGCCTTCACCGCCTCGAGCAGGGTCGGGTGGGCAGCGTCCTGCAGGCGCGACGGCGCCCGAGCGTGAGCGCCCATCCACAGCTCGGCCTCTGGCTCCGCGGTGGGACGAGGCCGCCCCTGCAACGCCGCGATCGCCGAGCGAGACCCCCACGCGTAGGGCTGGACGGAGTTATCGAGACGCCACACCACCTGCGAGTGTGCCGGTCCGAGCCCCCGGTGGCGATGCCTACCGTAGCTACGAGACCTCGGAATCCCACCGAACGTGCGAGCCCACACGAGATTCCCTTTTTTGCTCCTGGGGCTCGGGAACCATGCATGATCGCGATGCGTATTAACGAACCGCCGAAGCACCGAGAGCTGCGACCCTGTCCGCCGCGGTCCGTCCCTCAATCGCACTTTCCCTGTAAGTGCCCCGCCTCGTGTGGCGTTTCGGCCTCGCTCCCCACGGCCCTCCTGGCCTCACTTCCGCTTCTGCCCCGTGTCGCGCTTCCTGCTCGTCCCCACTTGGCTCGCCTTGGCCGCGCCTCCGTCCTCCGATCTCGCCCCGGGCGAGGTCGATGCGGTCGAGCTGCCGTGGTCCCGTTACCAAGCCATGCGCGAGAACCTGGCCGGGCCGCAGGGGGAGACCCCGGGTCCGTGGATGGCCGATCGCGACGTCGAGCTACGACCGGTCCACGGCGGCTGGGAGCTCCGCGCCCGCTGGGAGGTGCGAGCCGAACAACCCGGATGGGTGTGGGAGCCCCTGGCCAGCTCCACCATCGAGGTGCGCTCGGTGAGCTTCCGGGGCGAGCCCGCGACCATCTTGCCGTGGGACGACGGCGTGCACCTCACGGCGTTCCTCGACCGTCCCGGTACGCTCGAGCTGCGCGGCTTCGTCCCCGGGAGCCCGGATGATCCGCTCGAGCTGGGGTTGATGCCCGCAGCCACCGGGCGCCTGCGCGTGCTCGCGACCGACCGGGTCCCCGTTCCGCTGTCCACCGAAGCCGGCCTCGAGGCGCCGCCGCTGCGCATCGACGACACGCTGTGGTCGGGCGCCACCCGGCTTCGCTTTCGACTCGAAGATCCCGACCAAGCACCGCCGAGCCGGGAGACGCTGGCCGTGGCCTACGCGGGCGTGGGCCTGACCATCGACGACGCCGAGATCCGCGGACGCGCCCACCTCCAGTGGGAGCTGCGACGCGGCTCGCTCGACCGCGTACGCACCACGATCGCGGGCCTGGGCGAAGACTTGAGCCTCCGTGGCCGCAACGTCGCCTCGTGGTCACGCCAGGGCGACGTGCTCGAAGTCGAGCTATCGGCCCCCGCCACCGGTCGAGTCGATCTCGATCTCGAGTGGAGCCAGGCCGTGCCGGCCGGCGACGAGGCCACCCTCGAGCTGCCCCGCATCGAGCCCGAGGCGTGGCGCAGCGAAGCCAGCCTTCAGCTCGCCCGCGATGGAGAGCTGGAGATCGTGCCGCACGCCGACGACTGGACGGCCACCGCCGCTGGCGAGCTTCCATCGTGGGGCCAGGGCCTGGTCGCCGGGACCCCCACCGCCGCCTATCACCGCACGGGAGGCCATGGCTCCGGCTCTTTGGACCTGCTGCGCTTCGTGCCCGTGCCCGGGCCGCCCACCGTCGTCGACGTCGCGACCTACACCGTCGCCACCACCGAGGAGGGTCGGGTGCTGATGCGGGCCCGCTACGAGCTGCGCAACGATCGGGGCGCCCACCTCGAGGTCACGCCGCCTCCTGGCCTGAAGATCATCGGGGCTCGCGTGGGGGGTGAGACCGCCCTGCCCACCCTCGGTGAAGACGGAGCCTGGCGACTGCCGCTCAAGCGCTCGCTCGAGACGGTCGAAGGCCTGCTGTCGTTCCCCGTCGAGGTGACCCTGCTGGGCGAGCAAGACCCCTGGGCCCGCCGCGAGCGGAGGGAGCTGGCCCTGCCCACCCTCGATGCCCCCGTGGCCGCCTCGCGGGTCACCATGCACCTTCCTCCGGGGTACCGCTCGAAGCTCGACACGGGCCAGCACGACACCGTCGAGTACTTCAACGACGAGCAGGGCCTCACGTACGGGCACGGGGTCAGCGACGCGCTGTTCGACGAAGCGGTCCGGGGCTACATGTCCAACGACTTCGAAGCGGCGCAGGAGAAGCTCGAAGAGCTCGAGCGCATGGGGATCCGCAACGACAACACGGCGCGACTCCAATCCAACCTCGACGTTTTCGAGGGCAAAGGGAAAGCCGACGACAAGGCCGATCTCACGCTGCAGCGCCGGGTCAAAGAGCAAGCCCGCGCCCGCGCCTCGGAGCAGTTTCGCGAGCAGGAAAAGCTCATCGTCGAGGCCGAGGAGTCGGCCAAGGCGGGCGACTACTCGGCGGCCGAGGCCCAGTACCAGCAGGCGATCGAGCTGGGCGGGACCCTGGCCAAGCTCGAGCAGCGCGAGTCGGTCGAGCAGGTCGCCGTCAACAGCAGCCTGAAATTCGAACTCGAGTCGGTGGCCGACAAGCGCGGCAAGAAGGCCAAGCGAGCCCGGCGCTCGCGAAAAGCCAAGAGCAAGAACACGCTGGACACCAAGATGCCCGCGTCGGCGCCCGCGAAAGAGCAACCCCTGCTGGAGCTCGAGCGCGCCAGTCGGCCCGTCGTCGCGGAGTCGGGCGCCGAAGAGGCGGAAGAGCCCCCGGCGGTGACCGAGCCCGAGCCCGAAATGCCCCTGCCGAGGGACGCCGACGCCTCGCTCGATCTGGTGGTCGTCGAGGGTCGTCCCGGCCGCTGGAAGTCGCGACGACGCCGACGCGCTCGAAAGCCCGATGGCGATCGGTTCCGACTCCTGCAAGGCCGATCAGCCGCTAGCGTGGACTCGGGTGTCACCGTCTACGACTTCGAAGACGACAACGTCGACGGCGAAATCCTGTCCCCCCAAGGGGCCACCATCAGCGCGCGAGCGCGCTCGACCAGCCCCGCCGGCCCTCCCATCGAGACCCTCCCCGCTCCCAAGGTCACTGCCTCGGCCCTGTCCGTCGTCATTCCCGACGTCGGCAATGCAGTGCTCTACGAACGCGTCCTCATCGAGGCAAACCAGACTCACACTGTTACCATCGACGCGCGCCGCCGGCTCGTTCGCCGCTAGTCGCTCGCCTCGTCCCCCCGGAGAACCACGACCATGCGGACCCTATCGCTCACCCTCCTCGCCGCAATTCTCGCCCTGCCTGCGACCACCGCTCACGCCGAAGAGCCCGAGCGCGTGGTCATGAAGCTCGACGAGTTCCTCAAGCTCTACGAGTCGACCAAGGTCAAGGAAGTCGAGGCGCCTCGCGATCACGCCCTGGCCTCGGCTCGCTATACCGGCCGAGTTCACATCGAAGACGGAGTCCCCCACGCGGCGACCTTCAAGGCCAAGATGCACGTCGAGGTCCTGCGCAAGAAAGGCTGGGTCCGCATCCCCGTGCTCCCGGCCACGGTGGCGCTGCAAAAGGCGACGGTCGACGGCAAGGAAGCCGCGGTCGTCATCGAGGACGACTACTACACGCTGGTGACCGACGAGACGGGTGCCCTCGACCTCGAGCTGGAGTTCGCGGCCGCGGTCACCACCGCCCAGGGGCGCAGCTCGCTGTCCTTCGACCTGGCGCCCTCGGGCGCGACCGAGCTCGAGCTGTCCGTGCCCGCCGACCAGGACCTCGAGTTCACCGTGGCCAACGCCCGGCTCGAGTCCGACAAGGTGGTGGGCAGCGACCGCGTGGTGCAGGCCACCCTGCCCGCCACCGGAGCCCTGTCGGTGAGCTGGCAGGTCGAGATTCCCGAGGCCGCCAAGCAGCTCGACTCCCGCATCTACGCCGAGGTGTACACCCTGGTGGGCATCGGCGATGGCCTGATGCGCAGCACCACCACCATCCAAGACACCATCCTGTTCGCGGGCGTCAACAAGCTGCGCTTCTCGCTGCCCAAGGACATGACCCTGCTCGACGTCACCGGCTCGGGCATCCGCGACTGGAACCTCGACAAGGGCACCCTCGAGGTCGTGCTCAACTACGCGGCCGAGGGCTCGTACTCGCTCCAGCTCCAGATGGAGAAGGTGGTGGGCGAGCAGAGCGTCGATCTCGAAGCGCCGGTCGTGGTCCCGCTGGGGGTCGAGCGAGCCAAGGGCTGGGTCGGGGTCGAGGCCCGCGGCAACCTGGAGGTCGGCGCGGGCAAGGTCGCGGGGGCGACCTCGGTCGACGTGCGCTCGCTGCCCGCCGCCATCTTGGGCATCACCGCGCAGCCGGTCCTGCTCGGCTACAAGTACCTGGGCGCCGAGCCCACCATCCCCATCACGGTGGCGCAGCACGACGACGTCGACGTGCTCGTCACCCTGCTCGACGAGACCCGGGCGCGCACCATGTGGACCCGCCAGGGCCGGCGCCTGACCTCGGTGACCTACCGGATTCGCAACAACCGGCGGCAGTTCCTGCGCCTGGCCCTGCCCGAGGGCGCCGAGCTGTGGAGCGCGTCGGTGGGTGGCCGCGCGGTGCAGCCCGCCAAGGCCTCCGACGGCCGAGTCATGGTCCCGCTGCTGCGCTCGAAGGCCACCGGTGGTTCGCTGGCGGCGTTCGAGGTCGAGGTGGTCTACGTCGAGAGCACCGACCCCACGCCCAACAACGGGCGCGGACACTTCGAGGCCGAGCTGCCCCAGGCGGACGCGCCCAGCACCTACGTGGCCTGGACGGTGCACTCGCCCGAGCGTGCCAAGATCAAGAAGCGAAGCTTCGACGGCACGCTACGCGAGGTCTGGACGCTCAGCGATCCCATTCCCCACGAGGACGAGTACTACGTCGAGGTCGACACGCCCGCCTACTCCGAGCAGGCCGCCCAGCAAGCCGACAACGGCGGCCTCGGCACGGGCGCGGTGCCGGTCCCGGTCAGCCTGCCCATCCAGGGTGACCCGGTGTACTTCGAGAAGCTGCTCGCGCTCGACGAGCCGCTGCGCGTCGAGTTCGACTACCGCGGCCTCCGTAAGTAAGTCGCCCCCGAGCTACGAGGCGGTCAGGGCCCGAGCCACGGCCATGGCCGCCTCGCGCTGTTCGGGGCGCTCGGTCGCCAGCTTGGGCATGGCCACCACCCTCCCCAGCGCGGGCGCGACCGTCAGCTGGTGAACCCCGGCCACCTCCACGATGAGCAGCGCCGGGCTGTCGACCTTGGCGACGCCACGCCCCCGCAACCACTCCATCGCCGCCTCCGAGAGGGGCGGTGAGGTGCTCAACTCATAGACGTCACGTCGCGCGCAGCTGTGGCTGACCCGGACCTGAACCGGGCCGACCTCGAACTCGTCGACGAGCTGGCCATGCCCGGCCATGCACGCGTCACTCCACCCGCTTCGCGACGAACTCGCAGTGCGGGGCCCCGGTGGCGAGACAGCTGAGTTCCTCGGCCTCGAAGCGCTTCCCCGCGCGGAATAGCTGGAGGTAGTACTCCTCGGTGAGATCGGGGCCCGTGGTGATGTCGCCGACGTAGAGCAGGTTCATCAGGCCCGCCACCCCACCGCACGCCAGGTAGCAACGGGGGCTGTCGCTGGTCGGATAGTCGCGCAGCCACCCGCATGCCTCGTAGGAGTCTTCGACGCGGACCTTCAGGGACTCGCCGGCCACGAGCTCTTGGACCTCCCAGCGCCCCCAGCCGAACGCGTTGATGACCGCGACCATGCCGATGATCCAATCTTCCCGCGTCTCGATCATGGGGCGCACCACCGCGTCCCACTCCGCCGACTTCATGATGCCGCCGAAGGTATTGAACGCGCACACGTGCCCCGCCTCGACGAGCAGCGCGCGGACGTCGTCTTCGAGCCCGCTGCCCTCCATGCGCCGCGCCGCGGCGAACGAGATCCGGTTGTAGTAGTCCGACATGTGCCGGGTCAGGTAGAGGCCGAACGCGGAGATCATGCCCTCCTCGTCGCCGGCGATGCCCAACCCGGAGACCGCACTGACGACGGCGTCTCGATCGATGGCCATCAGCGCACCTCCACCTTCAGCACACAGGGACCGTCGTCCACCGCATGGCACTGGATTTCCTCGCACTGCACGCGCTCGGGGGTGAGCGAGGCCGCAGCCACCACCGCGCCCCGCCAGAACCCGGCCGCGAAGTGGCATACCGGAGCCTTTGCGGGGCCGAACTTGGCCCGCCACCCGATCGCGTAGTGCGAAGTCGGCAATGTGATCGTGCCACCGTTCGGTCCGAGCTCGGAGCAATCGGCTCGCCCGAAACCATTGGAGGAGAACACGTACGCCGCTCGTGCAACCCGCTCCTCGAAGCTCTGACCCTGCTTGGCCGCCTCGAAGACCCCTTCGAGCAGGCGTCGTGTCGACTCGGCCGCGGCGTCGATCTGGAGCGCGACGGCCCCCTCGCCCAGCATCTCCTCGATGCTTCGCTGGAGCACGGTGTTGTAGTGGTGGCAGTGAAACACGAGCCGCTGGTTGCCCAGCGTCATGATGTTCCGTTGCGGATCGAAGGTAGGGTCGCTCATGACGATGCTCCCTACTTGCGTTGCTCGCTGAGCAGTTCCTCGGCCACTTTCTCGGCCAGCGCGACGATGTCCGGGTCATCGGGCATCAACGCGGCCATACGCGAAAGCGGCTTTCCCACGCGGAGGTTGAGCCGGGCCAAGCTGACCGCGGGCAACCCCGAACACTCCGTCTGTACCCTCGTCACGATATCCTGCAACCGTTGTCCCATCGACAATCCGCCAGTCCCGACTACACCGAGACGTCCTGGATCGATGGTTGGCCGCGGGTCAACAAGCTGTCAAGAAAGCAATCGGGCCACCGCTCTCGGCACGAGAACCTCTATGGCATCGATACCCGAGTGTTCCGTCGACCTACCCGTTGTCCCGCGACATCGTTCGACCGATGTCGATGATCGCAGAGGAACGAAGTTGGTGAATGCGAGAACGTTGCTCAAGGAACGGGCACGGTCTTGATCCCACCCGGCACCTCGACGTCGGTGGGGAGCCACACCCCACCTTCAGCGTTGAGCGGCTTGGCGGCAGCCGGGCGCGAATCGACTTCCACGCTCAAGTTGACGGCCGGCCGCGGACCAAACAATGTTCGTAGATCGTCCGCGGGACGTCGTCCATCCTCATCTTCGGTGGGGACGAACACTTCGATGCGTTGCTCGAAGCTTGCCGGTCGACAACCACTCGAGGCGGCCATCAACACACATGCACTCAGCAGCCCGATGCGGGCCACACTCGCGATCGGACGCATCACTAGAACCGTCCTTCGAGGGTAAGGCCCATTCGACCCTGGCCCAAGGTCGGCCGCATCCCGATCACCCGTGCGCGCGCGTAGGCCTTGGCGTCCTTGTTGTAGGTGAGTGACCACGTCAGCAGACCCAGTCCCACCGCGGTCGAAGCCGAGGCCAGATCGAGCAAGCTCCGGGACAAGCCATACCGACAGTCGAAGTTCGAGAACGAGAAGTTGTCTTCGATGTGATAGGGACCGCTGCCATTGATGCCGCACCGCCACCACAGGCCCTCGTTCACCAAGCCGAGCACGGCTCCGACCCCGGTGAGCGTGGCCCCGGCGATCAGTGCCTTGCGGGTGTCTCGAGGGCCGCGTCGCGTGGCCACGTCGTCGTAGGCATCGGCGTGGCCTCGCACCACCCCACCGCCCGCGGCCAGGCCCATGCCCGCCGCCATCCAGACGCGCTCGAGGACCCCGACGGCACAGTTGCCGCAGATCAAACCGTCACCGATCTGGTAGGCGAAGGTCCACGCGAACAAGGCTCCCGCCGCGACGAACTGACCGGTGCCCCGCCAGCGAGGCGGCTGCACCTTCACCCACTCGCCCCGAGCCTCCGACGCGGGGACGAGGTCCATTTGGTCGAGCTCCGACACCACGGGAGGCGTCACGGTCGGGGCAACCTCGGCGACCGGCTCGGGCTGCGGCGGTGCTTCGGCGCCCGGGGCCTCCTGCTCCACGGGTGGGGGCACGGGCTCGGCGGGCTCGGCGGGCTCGGGCGCGGCCTCAGGCTCCGTGACGGCCCCCGTGGGCTCCTCTGGTAACTCGGGAGGCCCCGCCGGCTCCACCGTCGGAGACTGAACGGGCACCGTCGCGTCGTTCGCGGGCGCAGCCCATACGGGCGACGCGGTCCATAGCGCGAACGAGATCAAGCCAGAAGCAAAGGGCAGCATTACTGCGATAGTGCCGCGAGGCCGCGGAATGATCATCCGCCGCCTCAAATTCGTCCCAAAAAAGAGAACCCCGGCCCGGGTCGCCCCACGCGGTGCCCCAAACGACTCGGGCCGGAGTCTCGCGTGAGACCCCGGCCCGGCTTCGTTTCACTGCCCGTTTCGGTCAGCAGCTACAGCTGGCGGCTCCGGCCGCGATGCCCACACACGCCGGGTCCCACTGCGTGTTGCAGCAGAACGGGTCGGTCGCGCAGACCTCGGCCGCACACTCGGAGCAACCGGGGTTGAGGGCCTCACCGGGCGTGCACTCGTCGTGCTCGCAGCTCACGTCGAAGCTCGCCCCCTGGGCGATCCACTGGATGATGAGCTGCAGGTCCGGGTCGTCGGAGCTGTTGAACGCGTTGACCGGGTGCGAGTCGGGCTCGTCGACCTTGTCGGTGAGCGGGTAGGTGACCAGCCGCGAGTTCAGCACGTCGTCGGTGCAGATCCGGACGGGGTTGTCCGGGTCGGGGCAGGTCGTGCCCGGGCCGACGAGGTTGTTGTAGACCTCCATCGCGGTGAGGTCCCAGTCGGCGTTGAAGCCCATGTTGACCGCGGTGGGCGGGCCCCCGGCGGTGTGACAGGCCACGCACGCGTGCTTCTGGAACAGCGGGTAGATGTCTTCCTCGAACTGCACGTCGGTGGGCGGCAGCGCGCCCTGGGAGATCCAGTCGATGATGACCTGCAGGGTCGGGTCGTCGATGGACGGGAAGATGTCGATGGGATGCACGTCGGGCTCGCCCGGGGCATCGGTCAGCGGCCGCGTGACGAACAGCGACAGCTCGGGGTCGTTGGTGCACACGCGATGCGGGTCGTCGGGGTCGTTGCACACCGTGCCCGGCCCCACCATGTTCTCCCACACCTGGCGCGGGGTGAGGCTCCAGTCCGCCTCGAAGCCGTCGTGCACCGCCCCCGGAGGCCCACCCGCCGTGTGGCAGCCGATGCAGCCGTAGGTGGTGAACACGGGATAGATGTCGATGGCGAAGTCGCGGGGAATGGGGTCGTCGTTGCGGACCAGGTTCACCACGCCCACGTTGCCGCTGGAGGACAGCGTCACGAAGGCATCGTCGAAGCCGGTGGCTCGCACCGCGAGCTGCCCCTGGCCCAGGCCCTCGTCGTTGCGCACCCGGAACACCACGAAGCGACCGCTCTCGTTGGAGAAGGTCTCGTCGGTGCCCACGTAGGTGCCGCTGGCGGCGTCTTCTTCGAGGAAGCAGACCTGGGCCGGCTCGGTGTCGACGTCGAGCAGGTTGTCTTGGAAGTTCGCCCAGCCGTTGAGCTCGGCAGAGATGGCCGCGCGCGAGACGGTGGGCACGCCATCGCCGTTCTCGTCGACGAGCTGCCCGAAGATGGTCGAGCGCTGAATGAAGTAGGTGTTGACCGCCCCGACGCCGATGGCATCGTCGAGGGAGTCGAAGATGCCGCACTCGAAGGCGACCTGCGCCATCCAGTTATAGGGGACGACCTGGAGGTCGAGCGGCGTGGGCGACTGGTTCGGGACCGAGTACGTCTGCCGTGACGAGATCGCCGCGGGTACGAACACGGGGTCGTCCTGCGGCAGCAGCAGCTCGACGTCGAGCAGCGAGCCCGGAATCAGACCGGTGAGCGAGTAGGCGCCGTCGGCCTCGGTCGGGCCGAAGATCGGCAGATCCGACACGTTGGTCACGCGCACGGTGGCCTCGGCCATCGGCGTCTGGTCGATCTGCGAATAGTCGAACACCGTGCCGGTAATCTCGACCTCGTCGAGCAAGCACTGGCCCAGCTCGAGGAGGCAGACCTCGCTGACGCACTGCGCATTCTCGGTACAGGGCGCGCAGGCATTGTCGACACAGACCTGATTGTCGGGCGCACAGGCCGTCGCATCGGTGTCGGAGCAGGTCTCGCAGACCCCGGTGTTGGTGTCGCAGGCCGGCGCGGCGGGGTCGATCGCCGCACAGTCGATGCCCGTACAGTCGACGCAGGTGCCATCCGAGCAGTACGGCGTGCCGCTGGGGCATGCATCGTCCACCGCATTGTCGGCCGTGCACGCCGTGGTGCCGGTCCCCGCGGTCGTGTCGGCAGCGGTCAGCGTGCTCGCGGTGGGATCAGTCGTCGGGGTATCGGTGAGCACGCCGGTCCCCGTGCTCGCGTCAGTCTCTCCCTCGGGGACCGGTTCGGGGTTGAAGCAACCCGGCGCGAGTACCAGCGCACCGCCTACCGTGCCCAGACCAACAAGCCGTCGAATCAAGCGCATACCGCCGTAGCGTAACCGATGGCGAGGCCGCCGCGGGCCCGCTTTTCGGTCCACGCACCGGTCGTGGAGAGCTGAGGGTGGGTAGCGCCAGTTCCAACGCGCACAGCACCCGACATGGGAATTCGCCCGTCCCGACGGTGCCCGCATCCGCGCAGGACGCGAGCCGTTGAAACATTGGCTTCGCGAGCGAAACGGCGCTCGCGAAGCCGGGAACGTCGAGCTAGGCGCCGCTGAACGTGACGTCCTCGAACACGAGGGTCGGACTGTGGAAAGTGCCGTAGGTCCAGGGATCGGCCCCCACTTTCCGCAGTTTGGAGAACAGCTCCGTGAGCTTGCCGGTCACGTTCATCTCTCCGACGGGGGCACCAATCTTGCCGCCCTCGATGAGGTGACCTCGCAAACCCAACGAAAACTCGCCGCTGGTCGCGTCGGAGTTTCCGCCGAGCCACGAGGTGACGTAGATGCCCGTTCCCGCGTCGGCGACGAGGCTGTCGAGGTCCCCTGCCCCCGGCTTCACCACCAGGTTCGATGGGCTGCTCAGCGTCGGGGCGACCCCGAGCTTCCGTCCGTAGTAGGTGTCGATGAACATGGTCTGCAGCGCGCCGCCCTCGATGAGGGTGTGCGGGTGCGAGGCGATGCCCTCGCCGTCGAAGTGGCGCGATCCCATGGCCCGTGGCAACAACGGCTCGTCGGTGAGGGTCAGCGCCTTGGAGATCTTGGGCACGCCGAGCTGGTCGGCCCAGAACGACTGACCCTGCTGCACCGCCCGCCCGCTCGCGGGACGCAACAACGCGCCGACCAAGCGACCCGCCGACTGCCGGTCGACGACCATCGTGGTGGTGGTGGTGGGGCCCTTGGTGCTCCCCAGCCGCGAGCGAGCCCGTCGCAGGGCCTCTTCGCCGATCCACGTGGCGTCGAGCAAGTCGGTCTGATGCCGAGCCGAGGCCCCCATACCGCCCTCCGGCCGCCGATCGCCCTCGCCCTGCAAGGTGACGTTGGCATAGGTCGCGACGAAGGTGGCCTCGTGCGAGCCGGCGAAGCCGTTGGAGCTGGCCTGGGCCGAGCCGTAGCGACCATCGACGACCGTGCTCGAGGCGGAGATGACCCCCTCCTTGCCGGCCATGCGGGAGTCCATGACCATGCTCAGGACCTTGCGATCCTCCTCGCCGAACGACGCGAGGCTCTCGTCGACCGCTTGCAGGTCGAGCGTGGACTGTCCCTCGAACAACTTGGGATCAGGCAGTCGGCGATGCGGGTCCGGCTGAAGCGCTCGCGTGAGCGCAACCGCCTCGGTCATGAACTCGCGCAGCTGAACGTCGCGCAGGTCGCTGGTGCTGTGGCTGAAGTAGCGCCCCTCGACGTACAGCTGCACCGACAGCCGCCGCGAGTGGCTGTGCTGCATGCGCTCGAGTTCGCCGTCGCGCACTTGGTACTGGGTGCTCCGCGAGGTGCTGGCCGAGGCCCAGGCCCCGTCGGCGCCCGCCTTGCGAGCCAGCTCGATGGCGGACTCGGCCCGCTCGAGCAACTCTGGACCTTGGGCTTTACGCGCCATCGCGAGTACCTCCGACCGTCATCTTGGAGACCAGCACGGTGGGCAGCCCCTGCGAGACGGGCACGCCCTGTCCATCCTTGCCGCAGGTCCAGCCTCCGGTATCGAGCTGGCTGTCGTTGGCGGCCATGCTGACGTTGCGCAGCGCATCCGGGCCGTTGCCGATGATGTTGCAGTCGCGGATGGGCGCGGTGACCTTGCCGCCTTCGATGAGCCAGCCGTTCTTGATGTAGAAGGTGAAGTCGCCCGCGCCGATCTGCACCTGACCGTTGGTGAAGGTCTCGGCAATGATCCCGCGGTCGACCGAGGCGATGATCTCGTCGCGGGTATGAGGCCCGTCGAGCATGGTGGTGCAGCGCATGCGCGGCAGCGGCACGTGGCGGAAGGACTGGCGACGCCCCGAGCCCGTGCTGCGCTCCATGCCGTAGTGCTTGGCGCTGATGCGGTCGTGCAGGTAGCTGGCCAGCACGCCCTTGTCGACCAGCACGGTGCGCTCGGTGGGCATGCCCTCGTCGTCGAAGTTCAGGGCGCCACGCTCGTTGGGCAGCGTGCCATCGTCGACGATGGTGACGAAGTCGGGCGCGACCTTCTTGCCGACCATATCGGCATAGATGCTGGTGTTCTTGCGGTTGAAGTCGGCCTCCATGCCGTGACCGATGGCCTCGTGCAGCAAGATGCCGCTGGCCCCGGCCGCCAGCACCACGGGCAGCTCGCCCGCGGGGGGCTGCCGCGCATCGAAGAGCACCAAGGTGCGATCGACGGCCTCCTTGGCCACCGTCTGTAGGCGCTCCTCGGTGTACCACTCGACGCCCTGACGAGCGGCGAGGTTGGAGCTGCCGGTCTGGGTCACGCCCTTGCGCTGGGCGGTGGTCATCACGTTCAGCCGCGTCATCGGGCGGCGGTCGACCACGATGCGCCCGGTGAGGTCGGCGATGACGACTCGCTCGTCACCGTCGCTCCAGCTGACGTTGACCTTGTCGATGGACGGGTCGCCCGCTCGCGCCAGCTCGGCCGCGCGACGGATGATGGGCAGCTTGCGATCGACCTCGACGTCGCTCCACGGCACCTCGAGCTCATAGAAGGCGCCGGGCGTGGCGGCGATGAACGAGCCCGGCACCGCGGCCGCGTTGCCCTGCGCGATGGCGGCCGCGCTGCGGGCCGCCTCGAGCATCGCCTCGTCGCTGAGGTCCTCGCTATACGCATAGCCGACCTGGTCGCCCACGATGACGCGCAGGCCGACCCCGAGATCGACGTTGGCGCGGGCGCTGCTGATGAGCCCGTCTTCCATCGAGATCGAGTTGCTTCGCGAGTGCTGGAAATAGAGTTCCGCGTGGTCGGCCCCGCGAGCCGTCAGCTCGCCCATGACCCGAGCGATGCGAGCCTCGTCGATCGAGAACCACTCGAGAAAGGGGTTGGCGGGACTCGCCGCATGAGCGGGCGCGACCGTGGCTTGCTTGGCCTGACGGCTGCCGCACCCGACCAAGAAGGCCGGGGCCGACAGCATCGCCGTGCCGGTTTGCATGAATCGTCGACGGGAGTATGGGGAGCGCATGACGGCGTTTCCTGGGGATTTTCGCGTGCACGGTAGCAGCAGTGCCGCTGAAGTCTCCGCGATTTTTCACGCGCGCGTCGTAGAAACTTATGCGCCTTCACCCGGGTCGAAGGCCCCCCGAGCTCGGGGCATTCGTTCGTTTCGGATTTCCTCGTCGGCGATGTCGATTTGCTCTGCCCTCATCCGTCGCAGAGGCAGGAGTACTCACCCATGGCCGACATCATCATTCATGGTCCCCCGCCGAGCAGCTACTTGCGCAGTGTGCAAATGACCTGCGTCGAGAAGGGAGTGAGCTTCGAGCTTCGTCCCGTCGAGTTCGGCAGCGACGCCCACCTCGCCCTCCACCCCTTCGGTAAAGTGCCGATCCTCGAGCACGGCGACGTCCGGCTCTACGAAACTCAGGCCATCCTGCGCTACCTCGATGGCCGCTTCGGCGGGCCCTCGCTCGTGCCCCCAGACCCTGCCGCCGCAGCGCGAATGGATCAGTGGGTAAGCGTCCACAACTGTTATGCCTACCAGCACCTCGTGATCGACTACGCGTTCCAGTACATCCGGCCACGTGGAGCCGATGGGAACCCAGACCGGGCCGGGGTCGAAGCCGCCCTCCCCGCCTTGCACCACGACCTCGGGCTCTTCGACGCGGCCCTCGCCGACAACGAGTGGCTCGCTGGTTCGTTCAGCCTCGCCGACCTCATCGTCGCCCCCGCCGTCACCACCGCCGCGATGTTCCCGGAGGGCGGGCAGGCGATCGACCGCATGGCGAACCTGCGTCGCTGGCTGACGGCCCTGGAATCGCGCGACAGCAGCCGGCATCTACACGTGCCTCGCCCGGGCTGAGGCTCACCCTTTTCACGCCCGACCACGCGCCACCCCGCGGCGCGTGGTCGTAGCCGGCCTGCAAAAAACCGCAGTCCGGCTGCGGCAATTGCCGCACGATGCCGACCTCCGCAGGTCGATTTCTGCACGGCCTTCGACGTTCGTTGCATCGTCGTCATGACTTGATTGGAGATTTCGATCGACGGGTCGGCGGCACAAACGCTGCACAGGGGGGCATCGTCTAATGACCGCCCACCCACTGTCCTCTCTACACCTGCCCGCCACGTTGTCCGCATTGCTCCTGTCGTGCCTCGCCTCGGCATGTCACGACACTGCAACGAGTGATGATTCGGCCGACGGCGCCTCTTTGACGTCCGAGACCGAAGACGGAGCCACCGAAGGCTCCGCTGAATCCGACACCGACGACTCGGCCAGCAACCCCGACTCCGCGTCGGGGGACGATTCCAACGACGACGCCGATGACGGCACGGCCGACGAGACGGGAGACGACGGCTCCGACTCCGACACCGACCCCGGCAACCCCTTCGACGACGACTACGAGCCCGGCACCTGCTTCGCCGACCTGTTCGTGGCCCCGCCCCCGCACCCCGCCAACGGAGCCTATCCCGCCCCGGAGCTGACGGCGATGTGCACCGAGGACCGCCTCATCGTGCAGAGCAACGGGATCCCCGGCTACGAGTTCCAGCCGATCACGCCCAACGATCTGCAGGCCTCGGACTTCCAATTCCAAGCGCCGCGCAACCCCACCGAGGCGGGCCAGCCCACCACCATTCCGTTGCTCGGCACCGTGGCCTTCGCCATCAACGGCATGCCGATCTTCGGCCCCAACGAGGCCGAGTTCCCCGACCCCTACGGCGACCCGATCTTCAACGGCATCATGGACTTCTGCCTCGGTCACACGGCCATGGGCGGTCGCTACCACTACCACGGGCTGTTGGTGGAGTGCCTCATCGGTGACGTCCCGGTGGGCGAGCCCTCGCCGATCATCGGCTTCGCTCTCGACGGCTATCCGATCTACGGACCGGTCGGTTGCCTCGACAACGATTGCAACGAGGTCATGCGACTGCAAAGCGGCTGGGTGCAGACCGGCAATCCCACGACCTACGCCTGGGACAACCACGAGTACATGCCCAGCGACGATCCGACCGTGCTCGACGAGTGCAACGGTCGCGTCGGGCCGGACGGGAACTACCGGTATCACGCCACCGAGACCTTCCCCTACGTGCTCGGCTGCTATCGCGGCCAGCCGCTGTAGCCGGGCGAGGCCCCGACAAAAAAGGAGCGGTGTCCGACTCAGCCGGCACCGCTCCTTTTCGCGTTCGAGTCGACGGACGCGTGACCGACCGCTCAGCTCTCGGCCGCAGCGAAGGCTTCGCCCACGATCGCCTTGGCCTGCTCTTGCACCTGGGCCAGGTGCTCCGCCCCCAAGAAGCTCTCGGTGTAGATCTTGTAGACGTCCTCGGTCCCCGACGGCCGCGCCGCGAACCAGCCGTTTTCGGTCACGACCTTGAGGCCACCGATGGCCGCCCCGTTGCCGGGCGCCTCGGTCAGCTTGGCCACGATGGGCTCGCCGGCCAGGGTGTCGCCGGGCACCTGCTCGGGCGAGAGGTTCTTGAGCACGGCCTTCTGCGCCGGAGTGGCGGGGGCGTCGATGCGCTCGTACACGGGCGAGCCGAAGCGCTCGGTGAGCGCCTGGTAACGCTCGCCCGGGTCGCGTCCGGTCTTGGCGGTGATCTCGGCCGCGAGCAAGTCGAGGATGATGCCGTCCTTGTCGGTGGACCAGGAGCGACCGTCGAAGCGCAAGAAGCTGGCCCCCGCGCTCTCCTCCCCGCCGAAGCCGTAGCGCCCGGTGGCGAGCCCGTCGACGAACCACTTGAAGCCGACCGGGACCTCGGAGATCGGCCGCCCGAGGTCGGCCGCGACGCGATCGATCATGCTGCTGCTGACCAAGGTCTTGCCGATCATCGCCTCCTTGGACCACTGCGGGCGATTGCCGAACAGATACTCGATGGCGACGGCGAGGTAGTGGTTGGGGTTGAGCAGCCCCGAGCTGCGGGTCACGATGCCGTGACGGTCGTAGTCGGTGTCGTTGCCGAACGCGATGTCGTAGCGATCCTTGAGCTGCACCAGGCTGGCCATGGCCCACGGCGAGGAGCAGTCCATTCGGATCTTGCCGTCCTTGTCGACGGTCATGAACGAGAAGGTCGGGTCGACAGCGTCGTTGACCACGTCGAGCTCGAGGCCATGGACCTCGGCGATGGGCTCCCAGAACGCGATGCCGGATCCACCCATGGGGTCGACCCCGATCTTCAGGCCCGCGCCCGCGATGGCCTTCATGTCGACGATCTCGGGCAGCGCCTTCACATAGGGCCCGATGAAGTCGTGCAGTTTCGTGGTGTCCGCGGCCAGTGCCCGCGCAAGCGGCACGCGCTCGACCCCGTCGAGGCCGGCCACGAGCAGCGCGTTGGCCCGATCTTGGATCACCGCGGTCACCGAGCCGTCGGCCGGGCCTCCGTTCGGCGGGTTGTACTTGATGCCGCCGTCCGAGGGCGGGTTGTGGCTGGGCGTGATGACCAGACCATCGGCCAGGCCGCTCGTGCGCCCGCGGTTGTGTTCGAGGATGGCGAACGAGACGGCGGGTGTGGGCGTGTAGCCGTTGCGGTCGTCGATGCGGACCTCCACCCCGTTGGCGGCGAGGACCTCGAGCACGCTGGCCTTGGCCGGCTCGGACAGCGCGTGGGTGTCGAGGCCGACGAACAGCGGCCCGTCGATACCCTGCGCCGCCCGGTACTCCACCACCGCCTGGGCAATCGCCAGGATGTGCGCCTCGTTGAACGAGTCATGGAGCGAAGAGCCGCGATGACCCGAGGTCCCGAAGCTCACCCGCTGCGTGGCCTGCTCGGGATCGGGACGACCCGTGTAGTAGGCGCTGATGAGTCGCGGAACGTTGACGAGGATGGAACGCGGGGCTGGCTTGCCGGCGAGCGGGTGAACCATGCCCGCAGTAGACCGCCTCGGAGCCCCTCGCTCAAGCGGGACCGGAAACGGGGCGTGCGGGGCGGCTCACACCCCGCTCGCCGCCCATTCGCGCGTGGCCGAGCGAGGCCGACCACGCGGGTGCAATCCCGCCCGTGACGCCCGAACGCGGTTGCGGAACAGCCCGAGCCACGGCCGGACTCAGCGAGCCTCCAGTGCCGCCAATCGTCGTTCGAGCTGCTCGATCGTGGTGCGCAGCGCAGCGTTGTCGGCCTCGGCCGCGACCACGCGTCCGTGCAGCGCCTTGATCGACGCCAGCGACACGCCGTCGGCATCGATCACGAAGATCGACTCGTCGGTGGCTCCGACCTCGAAGCTGGCCATGAAGTCCTGCGCCATGGGCCCGATGTGTCGGATCGAGGGATCTTCGTGGCGGTAGCTCCACGTGGTGATGGGGAGCGCGGCCACCTTGTCGAGCACCTCGTCGACGTCGATCGCTGCGAACTCGCGCTTGCGTCGGTAGTCGCTGATGGGGCACATCGAGCCGCAGAACTCGGACCCCGGCGGCACGGGCACACCCGCGCAGCAGTCCAAGCCCGGGCAGCAGCTCTCGCCCGCCGCACAGCTGCCCCCCATGGGCTGGCAGATCGGTCCGCCGTCGGAGCTCGAGCTGTCCCCCGAGCTCTCGCCGTCGCCCGTGCTCGTCGACTCGTCCGAGCTCGAGCCGTCGGAGCCCGAGGACCCCGAAGAGCTCGTGCCCATGGCCCCCGTGCTGCCGTCGGTGCCCGCCGAGCTGGAGGTGCTGGCGGGGGGAACCTCGCCCGTGCCCGACGTGCCTCCCGCCGATGCGGCCGTGGTGTCGCCCGGACTCGTGGTCGCGGCGGCGGTCACCGCTCCCGACGAGCTCGCCGCCCCGCTACTGCTCGTGGGTGCGCTTCCCGTGCCCGCGATCCCGTCGTCCGAGCACGCGCCGAGCGGCAGAGCCAGCGCCGTAATTCCAATCCATCGAATCCATGTGTTCATCATCGTTTCCCGCACCGAGCATACCAACCGCGCCCTTGGCCCCGCCGGCCCGCATGCTAGGTTGTCGGGCGCCGCATTTTCGCTCCGCCTCTCGATGGACACACCGAACTACGCCGCCTTCGTGCTGCCGATTTTTGCGGCGGCAATCCTCGCCGAGGTCCTCGTCGCCCGCCGTCGGGGCCGGCTCACCGAGCTTTACTCGCTGGGCACGAGCATTTCCGACATCGGGTGTGGCGCGGTCTTCCAGGCCCTCGAGGTCCTTCTCACCCTCGCCACCCTGGGCGTCTACGCGTGGATGGTCGAGCACCTGTCGCTGGTCACCTGGGCCGAGTCCAGCCCCTGGCCGTGGCTCATCGGCTTCGTCGCCGTCGACTTCCTCTACTACTGGTGGCACCGGGCCAGCCACGTGGTCAACGTGCTGTGGGCAGTGCACGGCGTGCATCACCAGAGCGAGGACTACAACCTCGCCGTCGCCCTGCGACAGCCCATCGCCGAGCCGATCACCTGGTTTTTCTTCTACTGGGTGCTGGCCTTCATCGGCATCCCACCGCTGGTCTTCGTGGTCTGCTACGGCGCCAACCTGTTCTATCAGTTTTGGATCCACACCGAGCTGGTGGGCAAGCTCCCCGCCCCCATCGAGGCGGTCCTCAACACGCCGTCGCACCACCGGGTGCACCACGGCATCGAAGAGCAGTATCTCGATCGCAACTACGGCGGCGTGTTCGTGATCTGGGATCGCCTGTTCGGCAGCTTCGAGCCCGAAGCCAAGCGCCCCACCTACGGCACCACCATTCCGCTGCGCAGCTACGACCCGCTGTGGGCCAACGCTCAACACCTTCATCGCACCTGGCGGCTGTGCAAGGCGGCCACCCGTTGGTCGGACAAGCTGTGGGCCTGGGTGGCGCACCCCGCTTGGCTTCCGCACGGTGTCGACGACCCGGACGCAAAGCCCGATCGCCGCGCGTACGAGAAATATCGACCAGCGGTCACCGCCCCGACCGCGCGCTACATCTTCGCCACGCTCGGGCTCGTCGCATTGGTGGCCACGCCCTTCGTGTTCGTGGGGCACTCCCTGCCTCTCGCTCAGATCTTGGCCGGCGCGGGGGTGCTGGTGCTGTGCTACGTGGTGCTCGGCGGGCTCACGGAGGCCAAGGCCTGGGCGCTGTCGCTCGATTGGGCTCGCATCGCCGGCCTCGCCGCGTTCGGCGGGTGGATCGGGCACGACTTGCTGAGCCCCACCCACGGGCTGGCGATCGCGATCGGTCTGGCCGTGCTGTCACTGGCCAACCGCCTGCTCTTCGCACCGTCGATCGTGCCCGAGCAATTGACCAACAGTTGACGCCGGCCGCGATCGACGACGCCACCGACGATCGACGCGCTCTACAGCGCCGTCGCGCCCGACGGTTCGCCTTCGCGGGGTCGGGGAATCTCTCCGGGCACGGTCGGTCGCGGAGTGATGCTGCGACTCCGGGTGGCGCTCAATCGCCGCTGGCGTAGCTCCATGAGCCACTCCAGCGCCTCTTCTCGACCGCGCCCACCGGGGCCACCGTCGCGAGCCATCAGCGTGGGCTCGAGAGCCGCCAAGGTTCCGACGTCACCACCGAAATGAGACACGGCCGCCGCGTGCCGCCGGAGGATCCGCTTGAGCCGCACGCCGCATCGCGATCCACAGGTGGCGGCGACCCGGACACCGCGAAGATCCAAGAGCATGTCGACGGGTCGCGAATAGTGTTCGAGTGCCATCTCCAGCTCTCGGGCCCACCGCTCGACGTCGATCTCGTTGCGCAGCGCCACGTACTCGAAGCTCAGCTCGACGTACTGGCCGTGGGCCGTGAGTTCGAAACGCCACAGGCGCCAATCGTCCTGGGTTCCCGTACTGCGCTGGTCTTGGTTTTGCCCCACCCACGAACAGCCTACCGCGAACTCCCTTACAAATGGGCCATTCGGGACAGCGTGTTGGGCGCAACCCTGAGATTCAGATCACCAGATCTGGGCTCCCTAATGGTGTCCTTGATTGAATCCAGGATTTCGAGGTTCGTAATTCGTGAGTTTTCGATTACCGGACCAGGTGGTTTCAAAGCGCGATCGATCGGCGCTCGGGGAAGCCACGACGTGGCGCAGAACGCACAGCTCTGCTTGCTACAGTGACCCCCTCGTGGCCGTGCTCCGCATCCACTCCCCCATCGTGGGTCGCGAAGAACGGGTATTCGACTGGGATGGGGAACCCATCACTCTCGGGCGCGATGCGACGTGCGAAGTCGTGCTGCTGGAACGAGCCGCGTCTCGGCGGCACGCCCGGCTCGAGTGGATCGCAGGCGAGGCTCACCTCACCGATTGCGACAGCGACAACGGGGTCTGGATCGATGGCGAGCGAGTCGAGTCGCGGGCACTGCGCGACGGCGATACGTTCCAAATTGGCAACACGAAGATCACCCTCGTCCACGACCCCTTTGCCCAGTCGACGCTCGCGGGTGAACCCGCGCCGTCGGCCACGGTGAAGGTCGATCGTCGACCGGATACCAACCCCGACTCGGCCGCTCCGAATGCCGACGACGATGTCGTTGCGGCGGAAGAGAACGACCAAGCCGCACCCGCACCCGCCCCCGAAGAGCGGGCCGCTCAATCGGACTGGTCGTTGGGTGTTCAGCCGACTGCGCTCGGCTCCTCGGATGGACCGATGCACTCGGCGTCGGCATCGTCGGTGTACTCGCTCGGCGGGGACCCGAACGAAGGCAACCAGGGACCCGACGATCTCGGTCATGGCGTCCCTTCGTCTCCCTCCGACTATTCGCTGGGTGATGCTGCGCCGTCGGGCCCCGGCTTGCTCGAAGGCTCGGTGCCCTCGGTCTACTCCCTCGGTCACGCCAACACGACGCCGGGACCGGGTGCGCCCGTCGTCGATCGCTCCGGGCCTTCGGTGTATTCGCTCGGCGACGACGACGGCACGCCCGGACGACAGGCGCCGGTCCAAGGCTCCGCGCCCTCCGTCTACTCCCTCGATGGAACTCCGCCTTCGACCGCCCCGGGCCCTGCTCCGTCGGCGCCCTCCGTCTACTCCCTCGACGGAACTCCACCTTCGGCCGCGCCCGGCCCCGCTCCGTCGGCGCCCTCCGTCTATTCGCTCGATGGTGCTCCGCCCTCCACTTCGGCCGGCTCCGCCCCTTCGGTCTACTCCCTCGACGGCACCCCACCGAGCGCTTCGCCGTCGTCGAGTCCTGGTCCGAGCGGGGCGTCGGTGTACTCGATGGGAGGTGATGCTGCGCCCCCGTCAAACGCAGCACCAGCCCCCGCCGTACCGACTTCGTCCGGGCGCTCCGACTACTCGCTCGGCGCCCCTCCGCACTTGCCTGGAGTCGGCCCCGACACTTCGGTCGCGGGTGCCCCAGTGGCCGAGCCCGCCGCGCCCTTGCACGTCCCTCCTCCCGCCCGGATCTCGCGCGTCGACTCATCGCGCCTGCGGGTCCGTCGGGCCGGCCCCACGCTCGGCCTCGGCCTCCTCATGCTCGTCGCGGGCGCGGCCGCCATCATCACGGCATTGATCGCCGGCTACGATCCCCGCGAGCTCGCCACGCTGCTGGGTACGGGATGATCACCGTGAAGCGAATCGCCCTCGCCATCGCCGTGCTGCTGGCCCCCGCCACCGCAATCGCGGCCCCGTGTGACGTACAAGGCATCGTCGTCGACCCCGAGGGCAACCCGGTGGTCGGCATCGACGTACGACTCGAAGACGGCGCCGCCCCGCGCCACACCAAGACCGACGAGCGCGGGGCGTTTCGCTTCGCCACCGTAGCCAAGCCCACCGCGGTGGTGGCCACGCTCCGCGATGCCGGCCAGGATCCCCGCTTCACCCTCGTCGAGGCCGACGCCCCGATCGAGCTGCGCACGAAGGTCGATCCCAGCGGTGACTGCACGGTCAGCCTCGGCGCCGCCGATGGCCCGCCCGAGGCCGCCGCCCGGCTCGCGCTCTACCAGGGCTTGCGACGCGGCTTCGACCTCATCGACCGACTGGGCATCTCCAGCCGCACGCCGCTCACCGTCGTAGTGGCCGACCCCATCGCCTCGGCCGACGCCGCGTACTGGGTGGGAACCTCGAGCTTCAACCCCGAGGACACCGTGCCCGCCCGCATCGTCCTGGGGCGCGACGCTTCGAGTGCGCTCGACCTCGGTGCCCCCGACAACCGCGAGTACCACGAGGTCGGTCACCATGCGCTGGCCTTGGCCTTCGGAGCCCTGCCCCGCTCCCGCGACAACCTCGACGATGGCGGCTACCACCGCAATCCCTCCTCGACCCGAGCGTGGACCGAGGGCTTCGCGATCTTCTTCGCGGCGATGGTCGCCCGCGAGATCGAGCAGCGCCCCGATGCCGGGCTCTATCGCGTCGCCGGAGGCACGCTCGACCTCGAGCTCGACTACCGCCCGTGGGACCTGGCCGGCCTCGAATCGGTGGCCGTCGCGGGGCTGTTGTGGGACCTGGTCGATGGCGATGCGCCAGCCCTCGGTTCACCGCTGAAGGTCGACAACCTCGCGCTGCGTGAAGACCCGAAGGCGGGGCACCTGCTCATTGGGCGGGTCCACAACCCTTCGTCCGAGACGGCGACGAGGCCCCGGGTGCAAGTCGAGACTCCGCAGTGGCGCGGCAGCGCGCCCGTGGCCGCGGCCCGACTCGAGCCGGACGCCGAAGCCTGGTTTGCGATGCCACTACCGACGGCCGTCGCCACGCTCGACGATCCGCTCGCCGCCATCGAAGCCCGCGCCACACCCAGGCCCGCCCACAGCGACGACGATCCCGTGCAGCTGAAGCTCGACGAGCTGTGGCCGGCCATCACTCAGCTACGAAGCGAACGACCCGAGAGCAACGGCCGACTGCACGACGTCTCCGACCTGCACCACGCTCTCCGTGGCCGCTTCGGAGGCAAGGATCGCGATGGCGACGGCGTCGACGACATCGACCAATTGTTCATCGCGCACGGCCTATTCGCCGACCTCGATGGCAACCGAGCCCACGATGCGGGCGAGGCCGTCGGTCTGACATCCCACCCTGGCGCCAAGGTAACCGTTGACGGTACATCCACCGCTCGGCCCGATCTGATTCCACGGCATCGGCTCTCGCTGCCCGCGTCACTCACCGCTCGACTCGAAGTCGAACCGTCCGATGCAGCGATCGTGGTGGTCGACTCGATGTCGAGCTGGGGGGGTTACCTGACCCCGCCCTCGCGGGACGGTGTGGTCTTGATCCCCCCGCCTGCTATTGAACGATCCAGTGTCTCGGTGATCGCCATTGCACCCGAGCGCGAACCAACGGTGTTGTTGCACTTCGAAGCCTCGGCGCTATTGAACGAGCTCGAACGAAATACCACGCCGTTTCTCTCCGCCACCGCGACGTTGCCTGCGTTCAAGGGCGATCGAACGAGTGTCGCGGGCTCTCCGCAATGGCCCCAGTGGACGTTCATCGGCGGCGCCATTGCGATGGTGCTGGGCTTGTTGTTCGTGGCCATCGGTTGGCCTCGACCGCGCTGACGCGTGCCCGTTCTTTGGTCGAATTTCGACGATGGAAATCCTATCGTCGCACCATGTAGACGTTGGAAGGGGCAGATCGTGGATTCATCCGCGAGGGTTCCCCTTGCCAGTGAGCACGATCATGTCCCTACGTACGAAAGTCCCGACCGTCCTCGCGCTCCTTCCCCTTGCCTGCGGCAACCCCGATGGAGGGGAAGTGGCGACCTCCAGCCCGCCTCTGGACACTCTGGACCCGGTTGCGACCGACGAAGCCGGGGCCGAGTCGGGTCCGACGGCGGGCGGCGAGACGGTGGGTGGCAACGACGGCACGTCCATGACGATGACCGCGGGCGAGACCGAGGACCAGGAAGACGAGACCAACGGCGGCGATGGTCCGATCTTCGACGTCGGCTCCGTCAACGACGTGGGCGACAACAACGGCTGCGGCTCGCAGCCTCCCACCAACTCCACGCTCAGCGGCCGCGTGTGGGCGCCCAACGGCGAAATCCCCATCAGCAACGCGCTGGTCTACACGACCACAACGGAGCCGACCGGCATCCCGCAGGGCGTGTATTGCGACGAGTGCCAGCAGATCGACTGCAGCAACTTCTTCACCTTCACCGATGTCGACGGCACCTTCGAGCTCGACACGCAGTCGGGTGATGCCCGCTACCTGGTCGTGCAAAAGGGCCAGTTCATGCGGGTCACCCAGATCGACATCGCCGAGGGCAGCAGCATGCTGCCTGTCCCTCAGACCACTCTGCCCGGCGAGAACAACCCGGCCCAGGGCGAGTACATCCCGCTCATCGCGGTGGGCTACGGCAGCTACGACCGCATCGAAGACGCGCTCGGAAAATTCGGCGTCGGTCAGACCAGCATCACCGGCTTCGAGGAGAACCTCGTGCCTGGTTCCGAGCCCTTCGACATCTGGGACAACGGCGGCGGGCCGGCCTTCGACGGCTTCACCTCGCAGGGCACCCTGGCCCAGCTCGTGGCCGACCCGGCGCGGATGGACGACTACCACATCATCTTCGTCCCCTGCTCCACCGACGACTTCATCAACTCGCTCACGCCGGCCAACATCGCCAACATCCAAAACTGGGTCGCGGCCGGCGGGCGCTGGTACGTCGCCGACTGGGCCAACGAGTGGATGGAGCACGTGTTCCCCGACTACCAGACGCTCGACGGAGAGCCGAACGCCGCCGACGGCAGCGCGTACGACTCCGACGCCACCGTGCTCGACATGGACTTGCTCGACTGGCTGATGGCCCTGCCCGCCGATCTCAAGGACATCAACCCGCTCAACGACGAGTCCCACCCCACGCTCAACGACCTGCCCGCGTTCGTCACCACCGTGGACAACTGGTCGGTCATCGAGCAGGTCAACCCGGTGCTCGTCGACGACGGCATGGGCGGCATGGAAGACGTGGGCCACAAGGTATGGCTCGAGGGGCCCGGCAGCGGCTTCCCCGTGCACCCGCTGACCGTCTCCGGCGTCTACGGCTGCGGCCGCATCCAGTTCACCAGCTACCACGCGGCCGAGTTCTTCGACTACGTGGGACTGTCGCCGCAGGAGCTGGTGCTGCTGTACACGATCCTCGAGATCGGCGTCTGCCAGGAAAACCCGCTGCCTCCGCCGCAGGGCTGAAGGCCACCCGGCTCATCGCTCGTCGAGACCCCGCCCTTCGGCGGGGTCTCGTCGTTCAGGGGGCCTTGCCGCCGAGCCACTCCACCCGCAGCGGGCAGTGGTCGGACACCACGTGGAAATCCTCGAGAGGCTCGCTCGCCAGGCGCCCCTCGCCGCCCGTCAGCTCGGCCATGCCCAGCGCCCGCACCGGGCCGTCGGGCGGCTCGCTGAGCAGGATGTGGTCGAGCATGGAGGGCACGTAGTCTCGCGTGCGCCGGTTGGGTCGCCAGTACGCGGTGCAGGTGACCCCGGCCGTGGCCAGGTGCATGTTGGCCGCCGCGACCATGCGCTGGATGTGCTCTCGCTCGTGGCGATCGTTGTCGAGGTAGCCCGTGCTGTTGAAATCACCCGCCACCGCCAGCGGGATGTGAAGCTCGGCTCGCAGCCGCTCGATGGACGCCACCAGGTGGTCCCACTGATCGCGGCGAGCCCGGTGCATCCAGCGACGACCACCGTACTGCAGGTGAACCGACATCGCGGCGACGCGCGAGCCGTCGGTCGCCTCGAGCACCGCCAACAACGCGGGCGGGTGTCCGTCTCGACAGGAGCAGCGCGCCTCGGGGTCGAGCACCGCCTGCACCCGGGACTCGACCAGCGAGTAGCGCTTGCGATCGTGCACGACGCCCAGCTGCAGATCGCTGGTGCTGCACATCGGCCCCAGGCTCACCACGTAGTCGCGACCGCACAGCGCCGACGCTTCGGCCAGCACCGCGTCGAATGCCTCGGTGCCGCGAATCTCTTGAACCATGAACAGGTCCACGTCGAGCTCGGCGATGCGCCGGGCGACGGCCGACGGCTCGGTGCCCCGGTCGGGGAAGAGCCGAATGTTGAATGTGCCGAGGCTCGGCAACGGCGAAGCCTTGCAAGAGCGGACCGGTTCGCGCAACTTGACGTGAGGGCCGCCCTCGATGATAAGCTGAACACATGAACAGCATCACCCCCGGGCGGGATCCGGTCTCGGAGCCCATCGCCGCGCTGCTCGATGTGTACGGACAGCACGCCAAAGCGCTGTGTTTCCCCGATATCGACCATTCCACCCTCGACGCCAACGCCAAGAGCCTCCGTGAGGCCGCGGCCGAGGTCGAACGCTGCGAGCTGGCTCTCGCCACGGCGCGCCGCGCCCTCGACGAGCACCGCCAGGGCCTGGAAGCCCGGGCTACGCGCGCCCTGGCCTACGCCCGCATCTACGCCCAGGACGATCCCGAGCTGCAACAGAGCCTCGGCACCATCGAGCTGTCCCCCCGGCGTCCGACCGCCCGACGCACCAACAAGAAGAACGGATCGAAGGCTCCACGGGCGCGCCGGAGCAAGGCGGCGAAGGCCGGCGACTCGGTGACCGAGCTGCCCTTCGCCGCCGACGAAGCGGGCGAAGTTCCGCAGGCCGACGTGGCCTGAAGCCGCGCGACGTCCCGTGCCCGCCGCATCGCTCGTGGTCCGAGGACCACGGGCCGAGGGGCACGTGGTCGCGCGCACCGAGGCGACGTTCGATCGACGCCCGGGTTGCATCCAGACGACGCCAGCGCACGGTCTGTTTTTTTTCGTTCGCCCCTCGAAAAAAATTCGCGACCGGCATTGGGGTCCCGCGTCATGGGATCGAAGACGGGAGGCCAACACCACCACCTCCCTCCCGCCCAACACGAGGACCCCCAACGATGAACACCCTCAAGATCTGGATGCTCGGCCTTTGCATTGCTTCCGTGGGCATGGCCCCCGGCTGCGTCGTGATCGACGACGACGACAGCGGCGACGACGGTGCCGGCGACGAGACGATGGGCAACGGCGACGACGGCAACGGCGACGACGGCAACAACGGCGACGGTAATGCCGACGACGGCAACGCGGACGACGGCAACGCCGATGACGGCAACGCGGACGACGGCAATGCCGACGACGGCAACGCGGACGATGGCAACGACGATAGCGGTGCCCAGTGCTCCGAGACCGGCTCCGGCTGTGCCGTCAACGGCGACTGCTGTGGCTTCGACGACGGTGAGGCCAGCTGCATCGATACCGGCTCCGGCTTCGTCTGTGCCGCCCTGTGCGAGTTCAACGAGGATTGCGCCAGCGGCTGCTGTGCGGCGCTCGAGAGCGGCGGGGGTGCATGCGCCCCCCAAGAGTTCTGCTAGCCGCTCGCGCTCGTCGACGCTTCGCCATCACGCTCGACCAAGAACCGCTCGATGCTCAGATCCAGGCGACTGGCGATGAGCCCCATGAGCTGGTCGAACTCTCCACGCCCCATCCGAAGGCGCGCCTGTAGGCCGCGTCGGGTGGCGGTGAGCAGCTCCTGCCGCGTCTTGGCGATGCGTCGGGCCGCGCTCGATCGATGGACCTCCAGCAGCCCTCCCAGCTCGTCGATGGTCAGACCATGCAAGTAGTGGAGCCGCAGGAGGTTGCGTTGGGCCGGCTCCAGGTGGGTGAGCGCGTCGCGAAACGACTCGGCGAACTGCGCCCGGTACTGCTGCTTCAGCGCCCCGAGCTCGGGCCCGGTCGCCGAGGCCTCGATGGCCATGAGCGCTTCGTCGGAGACCAACGCTTGGCGTCGCTGCGCGCGGACCGAACTGAGCGCCTCGCGGACCGCCACCACGCGAACCCAGCCCTGCAGCGGACCCTGGCCGCCGTAGTGGGCGATCTTCGGCAGCTCGTCGCCCTCGGCCACGAGCAGCTTGGTGCGGACGCGTTGCTTGACCTCGTCCACGAAGGACGCCGAGGCATCCACCTTGCCGATCGCCGGCCCCAGCGGGGCCATGTGCTCGCGTTCGAAACGCTCGAGCGCCGCCGCATCGCCGCGCCGACAACAAAACGCCAGGTACGAGTCCGCCGCGTGCATGTGCGAGACCACCGACGGCAGCGCCTCGTCGGCGCTGTCCTCGGGCACACAGCGGGCGAGCTCGGGCCAGAACGCATCGAGCTTCGGCGACGCCTTGGGCCACGCCGACGCGATCGAGACCGCGACCTCGTCGAGGACCCGCGCCAGAGCCTCGCGCGTCGCGGGGCTGGGATCGCCGAGCCACGCCGCCAAGAAGCGGTCGACGGGGCGGGTCCCCTCGGCCTGCGGTGCGTCGGTCTCGGAGCGCATGGACAACACGGCTATCATAGTGCGGCGCCGTTCGAGGCACGGACCCATGAGTGACTCGCCCCCGGAGCTGTCGGAAGAGCGTATTGCCGCGTATCTGCGCGGGGAGCTGTCCGCACAGGCCCGGCGGGACGTCGAGGCCGCCCTCGACCGGGAGCCGCAGTGGCTGGCCGTGGTGGCCATGCTCGCCCGCGGCGAAGCGCGAGACGGGCCCACGCCTCCGCCCTCCAGCGAAGACGACGATGCCTCGCTGGTCGAGCGCCTCGAGCGAGAACACGAGGCCCGCATCCGCCCCGGCATGCGGCTGGGTCGCTACGAGGTCGAGCAGCCGCTCGGGCGCGGCGGCATGGGAGTCGTGGTCGCGGCGCATGACCCCGAGCTGGGGCGTCGCGTCGCCTTGAAGCTGCTGCACGGCACCAACGAGCGCGAGCAAGCCCGACTGCTCCGCGAGGCCCGGGCGCTGGCGCAGCTCAACGATCGGCACGTGATCACCGTCAACGACGTGGGCACGGTGGACGGTCGAGTGTTCATCGCCATGGAGCTGCTCGAGGGCCAGACGCTGCTGCAGTGGTGCCGCGAAGGGCCGCGGCCGTGGTCGCAGGTACTCGCCGCCTTCGTCGACGCCGGACGGGGGCTGGCCGCGGCCCATACCGCGGGGTTGGTGCACCGCGACTTCAAGCCCGCCAACGTGATGATGACCGACGACGGTCGCGTGGTCGTGCTGGACTTCGGGCTCGCCCGCGAGTTCGAACAGAGCCCCTCCGAGCCGCAGCCCGAAGGGCAAGCCGACCGCACCGACGACCCGGAGACCGCCGACTTGACCCGGACCGGCCAACGCCTCGGGACTCCTGCCTATATGGCCCCCGAGCAGCGTAAGGGGCTTCGCTGCGGGCCCGCCACCGACCAGTTCAGCTACTGCGTGGCGCTGTGGGAGGCGCTGTTCGGGTGCCTACCCGAGCAGGCGGCCCACCCCGGACGAAGTGCGAGCTTCGACGCCGCCGCGGGCCCAGTCCCGAGCCGCCTGCGACGACTCCTGACCCGCGGCCTCGCGGAGGACCCCGACCAGCGTCACCCCCAGCTGTCCGGGTTGGTGGACGAGCTCCACGCCCTGCTGCGGCCGCGGGCCCAGTGGTGGGCTCCGGTGACCGTGGCCGCACTGAGCGGGGCCGCGGTGGCCCTGGCCCTGGTGAGCTCCGAGCCGCCGCCCTGCACCGGGTCCGCACAACGATGGGCCGAGAGCTTCGACGAGACGAAGGCCGCCGCCGTGGCCTCTGCGCTGTCCAAGCCCGACATCCCCTGGACAGAGCGCGTGCGCGACGACGTGGGGGCGCGGCTGAACACCTACGGCCAATCCTGGGTCGCGGAGCACCGCGCCGCCTGTCGAGCGACCCGCATCGAGGGCAGCGATTCCGAAGCCGTCCTCGACCTGCGCATGCTCTGCCTCGATCGACGCCGTCGCGCGTTTGGAGCCCTGGTCGAAGTGTTGACCGACGCCGACGTCGAGGCCGCCGCGCAAGCCGTGCAAGCCGTCGACGCCCTCGCCCCCGTGTCCGATTGTCGCAACGTCGAGCGGCTGCAGGCGGCCGTTCCCCTCCCCTCCGGCGACGACCCTCGAGCGGAAGCAGCCGAGATTTTCGATCGCATCGGTCGCGTCGAGGCGCTGCGTCGGGCCCGTCGCTACGACGACGCGGCCGCCCTCGCCGAGGCCACGGTGCAGCGAGCCGTCGCGCTGGCTCACCCTCCGACGGAGGCCGATGCCCGGCTCGTGTGGGCTTGGGTGCTCACCGACCAAGGCCACCACGAACGCGCCGAGACCGAGCTGCGACGAGCCCTCGACGCAGCCGAGACCGGGCAACACGACGAAGCCGTGGCCATCGCGTGGAACCGGCTGGCGTGGGTCGTGGGCTATCGGCGGGCGCAATTCGACGAAGGGCGACGGCTCGCCGAGCATGCGCGGGCCTGGAATGCGCGCCTGGGCGACGCCCCCCTGCACGAGCTGTCGCGGCTGCGGGCGCTGGGGTGGATCGAGCACGACGCGGGCAACACCGAGCAGGCGATCCAGCACTTCGAACACGCCCGGGACATCGCCCAGACCTTGCCCCCCGACGATCCGGTGAGCCTCCACGAGCTGGGCATCGTGCTCAACGGGCTGGGGGCGGCCGCGCTCGTGGCCGGCAAGCTCCCCGAGGCCACCGAGTACTTCACGCTCGCCGCCGAGCAGCTCGAGGAGGTGCTCGGCCCCGAGCACCCCGACGTCGCCAAGGTCCGCAACAACGTCGCGTCCTTGCTGCGCAGTCAGGGCCAGGCCGAACGCGCTCATCGCCTGCTGGTGCACAACCTCGAGATCTTCGAGACCACCTTCGGGCCCGGCTATGTGCTGGTCGGACAGACCGCCATCAACCTCGCGGTCATCGAGCTCGACCTCGGCCGTTTCGATGCCGCCGAGGCCCACGCCGAGCAAGCGCTCGCCGTGCTGACCGAAGCGATGGGCGCCGAACATCCCATGGTGAGCAAGGCCCTCACCACCCGCGGTGACGCCCGGGTCCAGCTCGGGCGCCCGCTCCAAGGCATCGCCGACTTCGAACGGGCCCGGGCGCTGGAGGTCGAAGCCCTCGGCCCCGAGCACCCCAGCATCGGCATCATCGAGTCCAACCTGGGCAGCGCCTACTACGACCTCGATCGCCACGAGGACGCAGCGCGCCACCACCTTCGTGCGCTGGAGATCCTCAGGGCCGCGCTGGGCCCCGAGCACCCCAACCTGGCCCTCGTATTCATCGGCCTCGGGCTCACCCATCGGGCCCGCGGCCAGCACTCCGAAGCGCTCGCCCGCTTCCGGGAGGCCGAGACCCTGGCCAGCCCCTCCGCGCTGCCCAACGCGCTCACCCGCATCGGCGAGAGCCTCGTGGACGCGGGACAGGGCGCCCTCGCAGTGAAGGAGCTCGACCGCGCCCTCGCCCTGCAGACGGACCAGCAAGCCGACCCGGGATTCATGGCCGATACCCACTTCGCCCTCGCTCGTGCCCACTGGCTCCTCGGCACCGATCGCGTCGGCGCCCGGGCCCAAGCCCAGCAAGCGCTCCAGATCTACGAGGACGACAACGAGGCCGACCCCGCGGCACGCGTCCGAGCGTGGCTCGCCGAGCACCCCATCAGCGACTGAGTTTCGGTGATTGTCGAGGGGCCGCCCCAAGTGGGATCATGGCTCCGGGATGGTCACACGCTCTGGATCGGACGACGACAGCGCAGAGCTGCGAGACACCGAGCCCGACCGCGGCCCCGACACCCTCCAGCGAATCATCGGCGACAAGGTCCGCGACCGCCTCTTTCACCAGCCGATCGACGCGGAGTCCATCGGTCGCTACGAGATCCTCGACATCATCGGCGAAGGCGGCATGGGCTTGGTCTACCGCGCCCGCGACCCCGAGCTCGACCGAGAGGTCGCGATCAAGGTCATGCTGGAGCACGCCCAATCGGAGCCGGAGCGGCTCCGCCGAGAAGCCCAGGCCATGGCCGCGCTGTCTCACCCCAACGTGGTCGAGGTCTTCGAGGTCGGCGTCGACGATGGCCGCATGTTCGTGGCCATGGAGTACCTGCCCGGCGAAAACATGCGGCAGTGGCTGAAGACCTCGCCCTCCCCCGATGCAGTGCTCGACCGCGTGCTCGAGGCGGGCCAGGGTCTCGCCGCCGCCCACATGGCTGGGCTCCTCCACCGCGACATCAAACCGAGCAACATCTACATCGCCGACGACGGGCGCGCGCGCCTGCTCGACTTCGGCCTCGCCCGCGGCTACCTGCCCTCGACCAGCGAGCTCCGCTCGGGGGGGCTGGGACCCACGCTGAGCGCCTCGAACTCGGCGATGGAGCTGGCCTCCTCCGAGCTCGCCGATCCGCTGACCGATACCGGCTTGGTGATGGGAACGCCGCCCTATATGGCGCCCGAGCAGCTCCGCGGAGAGCCGGCCTCCGAAAACACCGATCTGTTCTCCTTCTGTGCCACGGCCTACCAGGCCCTGCTCGGGGTGCACCCCTTCAACCGAAGGCCCCCGGTCGTGTCGTCCGGCACGCTCCCACTCATACTCCCCGAGGGAGCACTCGGTCCACGGCTACAGGGGCTGCAGGTCGTGCTGGCCCGTGGCCTCCATGCCGATCCCGACCAGCGATGGACATCGATGGGCGAGCTGCTCGAGGCTCTACGGCACGCCGCGCGCCCCGTTTCTCGTTTCCGCGGCGCCTGGGGCCCGCTGGCGGTCGCGGCGGCCACCCTCGCCCTGCTGTTCCTCCAGGCTCCCGCCGAGCCCTCCGTCCCCGGTCCCTGCGACGAATTCTCCGACCTGAGCGAGCAGTGGAACGCCAACGAGCGCAAGCAGCTGCACGACGTGTTCCTCGCGAACGAGCACCCCCGGGCGAAGTCGGCGTGGACCCGCATCGAGCGAGCGCTGGACTCCCATACCCGAGCGTGGACGCAAGCGCGGGATGAGGCGTGCACGGCGGGTTCGGGGCCAGTGCTCGAAGCTCGCCTCGACTGCCTCGCCGACCAACGACGAGCCCTGACCGCGGTGGTCGAAGTCCTCGGGGACGCCGACGGCACCATCATCGATCGCGTCGTCGAGCTGGAGCGAGGCTTCGACGCGCCCGAGCGTTGCAACGATCCGCAGTTCCTCGATCGACAGCCAAAGCGCCCCACCGACGCGGAGACCCTCGAACCTCTGCTCGAAGGCCGCGCCCTGCTCGCGCGCTTCGTGGCCAACGCCCGCGCCGGACGCATCGCGGAAGCCATGGCGCTGGCGACCGCTCTGGACGACGCGGTCGAAGCGACGAGCTACCCGCCCTTCGCGGTCGACGTCGATCTCGCGGTGGGGCGCACGCTGGCCGACTACGAGCGCCGCGACGAAGCGCGTCCTCGGCTCGAGCGCGCGTTCTTTGCCGCCCAAGCCGAGCAGCTGCCCCGGCCCGCGTTCGAGGCCGCGTTGCGGCTGGCCCACGATGCCTCGACGACCCAACGCAACCCCGAACAGGGCCGCCAGTGGCTGCGGCACATGCAGGCCACGCAGCAACAGCTGGGCGACGATCCCATCCTCCGCGCGCGCGTGTTGGGGCAGGAGGCTGCCGTGCTCCAGGCGGAAGGCAAGCTCGACGACGCGCTCGCGGTGTGGCGGCGCACCATCGACCAGCTCGAGCCCCATCGCGACGCCGAGCCCGTGTTCCTCTCGCAAGCGCGCGGCGGTCTCGGCTACGCCCTCGTTCGCGCGGGTCGCCTGAAGGAGGCCGAGCCCGAGCTGAGTCGGGCCCTCGAGATCCGCACCGAGGTCTTCGGGGTCGAGCACCCGTCTTGCATCAAGCCCTTGGTCAACCTCGCCGCCGTGCTCGATGACCTCGACCGCCACGACGATGCGCTCGAGCACCTCGACCGGGCCCTGCGGTTGCTCGAGGTCAGCGGCGAACGCCAGGGCGCCCAGGCGGTCGGCGTGCTGCAGAATCGAGCCCTCGTCCTACGGGACCTGAAGCGACTCGACGAAGCGCTCGCCAACCTCGAAGAAGCCCGCGTCATCGCCCAGCGGGAAATCGGCCCCGAGTCGATGAACGTGGCCCGGGTCGAGAACAATCTGTCGATGGTGCTGCGTCGGCTCGGCCGTCGAGACGAAGGCATCGCGGCGTTGCGACGCTCGATCGAGATCCGACGCGGGGTGCTGGGTCCCGATCATCCCGCCCTGCTCCCGCCCACCGTCAACTTGGCAGCGGTGCTCATGGACGCCGACGCGATCGAGGACGCCGCACCGCTCATGGCCGATGCGCTGCGCATCGTGCAGAGCGAGGGCGAGGTCTCCCAGGCCATGGTGCTCATCCCCGCGTCGAACCTCGCCCGCCGCCAGGGCAACCAAGCCGAAGCCACCACCCGCGCCCGACGAGCGATCGACCTGCTCGAGCGCAGCGAGGCCCAGGTCAGCCATCTCGCTCGCGCTCGCCTCGCCCTGGCCGAGACCCTACACGCCCAAGGCCGTCACCCCGAAGCGCTGAGCTCCGCCCGCCAGGCCCGAGACGAACTGCAACCCGTTCGCAATCGCTCCGACGACGTCTGGGACATGGTGACCGGTTGGCTGCAGGAGCACGATGCTCCCTAGCGCCGGCCGGGCATGGGGCGTCATCGACTCCGATCGACATCGCCCCACGCCCGAGACGGGGGAATCACCATGGACATAGCGGGCAACACCGGCCCCATACACCGGACGCACCGGACATAGTCATAATCATGCGGACCCGAGGTCACCGGCGGACACTCGGCGCCCCTTTGCAGATCTCGTGACAGCCGCCGAATGACCGGCGAGGGATAAAACGACGCACTCGGGACTGCGGAGCCATGCGAACGACCTGCGAGTGGTATGTGCCGCACCGACCCCGACTCTATTCATCACCCGTCGAGTTGCGACCGTGAGACCATCGGTGGCCGCAATCGGCGGGCCCGCGAGTACCAACGGCGGTGCACGAGTCCTACACCCGCCCCGGGAATTGAAAGCTGAGGCAGTCGAATTTCAACCGCCTTGGTCCAAACGTCGTTGACCCGGAGGCAACACCGCGACGCCTCCCCTCGCCCCCGCAACGCCCCCGAGACACTCCCGACACCGTCTCGCCGAGTCTGCGGCGCTGCTGGCGGACCCCACCCCGGCGCAGGCTGGAAACCCCTGATGGGCTCACGCCGCACCGCGCCGGACATCGTCGATTCGGGGCAAATCGTGGACCAAGCCCCATCGACTTGGTTTACGATTTGCCGATGCGAAGGGTCGGAGACGCGTTCGTGGTGCGTTCAGGGAAAAACCTCGGGTACAGCTCGTGCTTGATGCTGGCGATCGCGCTCAGCTGCGGCAGCGAGAGCGCTCCCGGCGAGGTCAACGAAGGCACCGCCGAGCCCACCACCGACGCCGCATCGGGCTCCGAAGCTCCCACGCCACCCCCGACCCCCGGCACCTCCGACGCGACGCCGCCCCCCTCCGAGACCGGCTCCTCGGGGTCCATGGCCGACGAGAGCGACAGCGGCGGCAAGGAGCCCCCCTCCACGGGCGTGGTGCGCTTCATCGCCATGGGCGACGGCGGCGAAGGCAACGACAGCCAGTACGCGGTGGCCGACGTGGTCGAGCAGGTCTGCGCCGATCGAGGCTGCGAGTTCGTGCTCTACCTCGGCGACAACTTCTACGACACGGGCGTCGACTCGAACATGGACACCCAGTTCATCGACAAGTTCGAGATGCCCTACGCCGACCTCGACCTGCCCTTCATGGTGACGCTGGGCAACCACGACTACGACCTGCTGGGCAACGCGTGGTTCAAGGCCACGTACCAGGTCGAGTACACCGAGTTCTCCGACAAGTGGAACCTGCCCTCCGAGTACTACTCGTTCCCGGCCGGCCACGTCACCTTCATCTCGCTCGATACCCCGCGCCTGTTCTGGGATCACGAGACCAACCAGGTCCGCGACTTCCTGCGCAACGTCCTGGCCAACACCACCAGCCGCTTCACCGTCGCGTTCGGGCACCACCCGTACATCTCCAACGGCCGGCACGGCAACGCGGGCAACTACGAGGGGCTCCCGCTGCCCATCGTGGGCGGGGCCGACATCGAGGACTTCGTCGAGGAAGAGATGTGCGGCAAGGTCACCGTGTACCTGTGCGGGCATGACCACAACCGCCAGTGGTTCCCCACCGTGTGCGGCACCGAGTTCATGGTCATCGGCACCGCGGCCAAGACCACCGACATGGTCCACCGCGACGACAACCCGACGCCCTACTACGAGGACGATCAGACCCCCGGCTTCGCCTGGATCGAGATCGCCGACAACGAGCTGACCGCGGCCTTCTACGACGAGACCGGGGCCATGAACTACGAGAACACCATCGTCCTGCCCGAGCGGTAGGGGCCGATGCGAGCGCGAGCCGCCTCAACCGGCGGGCTCGCGGAACACCCAGACATCTTGGTGCAGCTCGACCTTGTGGCCGTCGCGCACCAGGATGGTGATCTTGTTGCCGCCCAGCTCCAGCGGCACCTCGGTCTCGAAGCTCAGCGACTGGGCCTCGGCCCCGCGCGCCTTCGAGTTGGCCGCGTAGTGGATCTTGCGCTCGATCTGCGAGGCCCCTGGCGGTCGCACCAACACCGCCAGGTCACGGAGCTTGCGGGGATGCGTCGCCGTCCCCCGCAGCGTCACGTGGTCAGACTTCACCACCCGCGGCACGCTCTCGAGGGTCAGCCCGGGCGGCAGCACCAGCGGCTCGTGCTCGACCGCTTCCAGCGGCTTTTTGGGCGCACGCTTGCCCCCGAAGGGTGACGCGACGCCCAAGTCCCCGGGTACGAAGGCACGTCGCCCCTCGCCCGGCGTCTCGATGACCCGCCACGGCCCCAGCGTCCCGATGGTGACCACCTCGGTCCCGACCGGCAGCTCGACCACGACCGGCGCCGACGCGTGCGCGCCGTTGTAGACCCGCAGCGGCTCGCCCTCGACCCGGACCGTCTCGACCGACTCGGTCAGCGCAGACGCGGTCGGCAGCACCCGCAGCAGCAGCTCGTCCTGGGCGCGCGCCCGGACCTGTGCATCGCCGACCATCAGCTCGACCTCGAAGGGCAATCGAGGATCCGCCTCCTCGTTGACCGTGATCCCGAAGGCCGCGCTGGCCTCGTCTCCGGCCTCGAGCTGGCCGAGCACGACCGCGCCCTCCTCCAGCAACCCCTGGCGCGGGCTGTGGTTGTGCAGCACCCCGCGAACATCGGGGCTGGTGCCCGGGCCTTCGTTGCGCACCACGAACGCCAGCAGGACGCGCTCGCCCGCCTGCAGCATGCCGTCGCCATTGCCCTTCACGGTGAACGGCGCCTCCCCGGGAATCGCGGCCATGGGCGGTCGCTTGGGCGCCTTCGCCACCAGGGCGGGGTCGTCCACGATCCACCAGTCGTAGGCCAAGGCGGGTCGCGAGGCCCCCTCCACGTCGAAGCGCAGCTCCGCGCGTGCGTCCGGGTCATCCTCGGGCTCCCCCGCATGAATGTCGATGGCGAGCACGTCGGTGAAATCCGAGTGCCAGGGCATCACGTGCAGCTCGAGATCGCGGACGACCTTCTCGCCCGGCGCCACCTCGCCCACCAGCACCTCGATGCCATCGAGCTCGTCGTGGACGCAGTCGGTGATGCCGTGCACCCGCGGGACCGGCGTGGACCCGCGGTTTTCGATCTCCAGGCTGACCACGAAGGGCTCACCCGCCTCGACCGTGCCCTCGCCCTTCCGCTCGAGCCGGGCGACGAGGTCGGTGTTTTCGAGCGCGGCCTCGTCCGCCTTCCAGTCGACCTTCGACTCGGCCAGCGCCTCGACGATGCGGCCGTCTTCCTCGGCGGCCAGCTGCTCGGTGACCCGGGCCAGGCTCGCGTTTCGTTGCTCGCGGTCGAGCGTCCCCGAAAGGCCCAACGCGACTTCCCGCGCGATGCGAATCTCGGGATCGCGCAGCCGGTCGAGCACCTCGACGTCGTCGGTGGCTTCCTTCAGCTCCGCCGGCACCTCGCCCGTCCACAGGTAGTGCAGCTTCGCGCCCGCCACGTGATCGGGGGGCAGCGGCGGGTCGTGCTTGGCCGAGGGCAGGTGAGCCGTCCGCGACCGCTCGCGCTGCCGTTCGAAGCGCTCCTCGTCGAAGTACCGCCCGATGCCCGGGATGCTCGACATCTCGACCGGCAGCAGCTCCACGTCGGGCAGCACGCCCAGGCTCTGGATGTTGCGGTCGCCGGCCACCAGGTACTCGGCCACGGTGAGCTTGAGCGCCAGCTCGCGACCGTAGGGCGCGGCCGGCTTGACCATCTGCACCGTACCCTTGCCGAAGCTCGAGCGCCCCAGCACCACGCCGCGGCCCAAGGCCTTGAGACCGCCGCTGACGATCTCGGCCGCGCTCGCGGAGTCCTCGTCGATCAGCACGACCACCGGGACCTCGGCCCCGACCGACATCGTCTCGGCCGCGTCCTCGACGTCGCGCCCCTCCGCGCTCCGCACGATGACCAGCTCACCGTTGGGCACCAGCGTATCGACCACTGCGGTCGCTTGGGTCAGCAGCCCGCCCGAGTTGCCGCGAAGATCGAGCACCACGCCCTTGGCCCCGCCCTCGGCTCCCGCCAGCTCGCGCAGCGCCTCGTCGACCTGCTGCCCCGTGTTCTCCTGGAACGTGGAGATGCTCAGGTACGCGACGCCGCCGGGCAGCATCCACTTGGTCACGCTGTCCACGTGGATCGTGTTGCGCGTGATCTCGAGGGTCAGCGTCTCGTCGCCGCGGCGCACCGTCACCACCACGACCTCACCCACCGGACCGCGCAGCAGGCTCTGCGCCTCGTCGGCCGGCATGTTGACCGTGGCCGCGCCGTCGATGGTCAGCAGCACGTCGCCCGACTTCATGCCCGCCAGCTCCGCGGGCATCCCCGGCAAGACGCGCACGATCAAGATGCGTCGGTCTTCGGCTCGGATCTGGGCACCGATGCCGCCGAAGTGCCCGCGGGTGCGCACCCCGAGGTCGTCGTGCTCATCGGGCGACAGCAACACCGTGTGCGGATCGAGGGGCGCGAACAGCCCGTTGATGGCCGCGTACTCCAGCTCGTGCAGCGGCTCCGCCTCGAGGTCGAGCACCTCCTGCGTGAACACCAGGATCTCTTCGAGCCGGTCCCCCGCCTGGCGCAGCGTGTGAACGTCGGCGAGGCCGAAGTTCGCCGTGCGGGACCGAACCTTCACGCGCAGCTCCTGCCCGTCGGCATCGAGCTCGGCAAAGAACTCCGGCGTGTGCAGGCCGAGGAACTCCGTGGCCGACAGCAGCTGGACTCGCGGGTCGAAGCGCGCGGTGTCGAAGTACTCCTGCTCGACCCGATACGCCGACCACACCAGCAGCGGGAACGCGCGCTCCTCGAGGTCCGCCAGTGGATCCTCGGCGGGTGCGGTTTCTCCAGCGTCCCGATCGGCCGACGTGGAATGCGGGGTACGGGCAGGTGCGTCGTTACACCCGACGACGAGCATCAACGGCACGATCAGGCGGCAGCGGCCGAGCATGTGCGCCAAGCATAGCGGCCTCCCGGATCTCTCGCGGAACGCGCAAGCTCTGCCCCGACGATCTACTATTTGACTCATTGCGGCTCGCTTTTGCATCAATTTCGATCAAATGGCGCACGCAAGCCCATGATCTTCGTCGATCCTCGACGTGGCACGTGATTCGCTTACCGTTCGGGCTCAGTGACGCTGAGCCTTCGCATCATCCCGGTAGCGCTCCTGGCGGTCGTCGGTTCGGCCTGCGCCGACGCCCCGATCACCGCCGATCAGCTCGAGCGCGACGGTCAGCTGCGCTCCGCGACGCTCAAACAATCCGCATTCTCCGCACAGGAACGGGTAACGACCCAGCGGGCCGCTCAGATCTCCGCCGTCCTCGCGGCCGAGGCCAGCGGTCCGCTCGAGGACGCCAACCGCTTCCCGGCCACCGTCGGTGAGGTGAACCTCCACTTGCGGGCCGATGGCATCGAGGGCGAGCGCCCGGTGGTGTTCCGATGGACGCACCGTGGCAATGCCGCCAACGTGAGGGGAACGCTACAGCCGGGTGACACGATGGCCCACGCCATCAGCTTCCCGATCGACCCCGAGCGAACCGGCCCCTGGAAGGTCGAGATCCTCGGCGCGCCGACCACGGGAGATGAACCCGTGGTGCTCTTCGAGCGCTCCTTCGAGATTTTCGTTCCGTCGCATTGATGACCGCCTGGTCGTCGAACGCCCGTGGTGTGGGGCCGCGGGCGTTCCTTTTTGGTTACACCCCAACCTCGCCATGGAGCCCGGATCACCCTGGATCTCCGCCCAGGGGCCTCGTAACCTCGTCGCGGCATGACCGAAGCCCAATCGTCCGGTGGTTTGAGCCCTGAAGTGATCGAGACTTTTGCCCGTGGCTTGTTCCACTTGGCGAACGTCGACGGCATCGACGAGAGTGAGGAGAAGCTCATTCGCGAGTTCCTCGACGAGACGGGCAGCGGCCTCAAGTACGAAGAGCTGAAGGACTCCTCGTTCTCGGCCACCGAGGCCGCCATGGCGCTCGAGACCTCGCACATCCGTCGGGTCTTCGTCACCGCCGCCGTGGCCATGGTCAAGGCGGACGGCGTCTACAGCGACGCCGAGCGTCAGGCCATCGGCGAGCTCGCCGACGCCTTCGAGATGAGCAATGCCGAATTCGGGGCCCTGGAGCAACAGGCCGCCCAAGTCAACCTCGACGCGTAGCCGTCGGAAATAGCCAAACCCGCGCTACGGTAGTCTGCCGCACCCCCAACGACGAGGAACCCCTGCCCATGGGCATCATGAATTTCATCCGGTCTCAGCTCATCGACATCATCGAGTGGAAGGACGACAGCAATTACACGCTCGTCTGGCGCTTCCCCGACGATGACAACGAGATCAAAAACGGCGCCCAGCTGATCTGCCGCCAAGGCCAAGCCTGCGTCCTCGTCAACGAGGGCAAGGCCGCCGACGTCTTCGGTCCCGGCACGCACTCGCTGTCGACCCAGAACGTCCCCATCCTCTCCACCCTCAAGGGCTGGAAGTACGGCTTCGAGAGCCCCTACAAGGCCGAGGTCTACTTCATCAACCTCAAGCAGTACCTCGACCAGAAGTGGGGTACCGCCAACCCCGTGCTGGTGCGCGACCCCGAGTTCGCCGTCGGCAACCGCCCCGGCCGCGTCCGCATCCGCGCCTACGGCTCGTACAACTTCAAGATCGTCGACCCCAAGGTGTTCTTCGATGAGCTCGTCGGCACCCAGGGCTTCATGTCCACCGACGACATCGAGGGCTACCTGCGGCGCCGCATGGTCTCCTCGTTCACGCAGGCGGCCGGCAAGAGCGAGCTTTCGGTCGCCGACATGGCCGGGCACTACGACGTGCTCGCCAACGCGGTCAAAGAGAGCATCGACGAGGACTTCAAGAAGATCGGCCTGGGCCTCACCTCGTTCATCGTCGAGAACATCTCGCTGCCGCCCGAGGTCGAGAAGGCGCTCGACACCGCCGCCGCTCAGTCGGCCCGCGGCGTCGACAACACCCTCGCCTGGGAGGGCATGCAGGCCATGCGCGACGCCGCCAAGCAACCCGGCGGCGGCAACGGCCTCATGCAAGCCGGCATGGGCATGGGCATGGGCATGGGCATGGGCAACATGATGGGCAACGTCATGGGTCACGCCATGAACCCGCAGGGCTATCCCCAAGGCTATGCCCCGCAGCCCGGCTACCCGCCCCAGCCCGGCTACCCGCCCCAGCAGCCCGGCTACCCGCCCCAGCAGCCCGGCTACCCGCCCCAGCCCGGCCACCCGCCCCAGGGCCACGCCGCGCCGCCGCAGGCCGCGGCCCCCGCTCCGGCGGCAGCCCCCCCGGCCAACACCCTCGAGGACAAGCTCAAGAAGCTCAAGGCGGCCTTCGACGCCGAGCTGATCACCGAGGAAGAGTACAAGACCAAGCGGGCCACCCTGCTCGCCGACTTCTAAGGTCGGGCTCGCGTCCGAAGCGAGCGAACCACGGGCCACTCATCGCACGGCGAGGGTGGCCCGTTTGCTTTGGTGGCGGCCGGCTCAGCGCCTCTTGCCGCGCCGCTTCGGCTTACTCGTCGGCAGCGTCACCTCGATCACCCACGCCGTCAGGTCGTCCAAGAACTTCGGATCGACCGCACGCCCCGGCTCCCGATAGCGCGCCGGGTTCGACTTGCCCGGCTCCGACTTGAACAGGTGATCGAGCTGCGGGTAGCGCTTCAGCGTGGCCGCCTTCCCCTTGCCGCGGGCCTGCGTCGCGGCCAGCAGCGCCCGAGCATCGACCGACGGATCGACCTCGAAGTCCTTGCCGCCTTGCGCCAGCCAGATGGGCCCATCGATGCGCCCGAGCATCTTGGCCGGATCGAGCCGCAGCACCTCGCGGAGCCAGTCCTCGTGGTCCCGCAGCTCCGGCGGAATCTCGCCCGCCTCGAGCCCCTCGAGCATCTTGCGTTGTTGCTGCGCCGCCTTGTCCCGCAGCTCGGGCGGAACGTCGGCCAGCGCCGCCTGGCCCTGGTCGCGAAGCACCTGGAGATAGGGGCGACCCGGGGACGCCAGCAGAGCCAATGCTCGTACGCCTGCGCCCTGTTGCACCGCCAAGCTCAGCGCTCGCAGACCGCCCTCCCCGTGGGCCACCACCACGATGCGATCCGGGTCGACCTCCGGCTGCACCACCAGGGTTCGATAGGCGCGCCGAAGGTCCTCGAGCTGCGCCGTGAAGCTCATCGGCCCCGCCTCGCTCTGCCCCTGGCCGCGATCGTCGAAGCGAAGCACCGCCACCCCGGCCTGCGCCAGCGCGTCGGTGATCTCGTGGCTCCCCAGATCGACCGGAGGCGGACCGGCGAACCCATGCCGATCCTCGCGCCCCGTGCCCGACACCCACAGCACGGCGGGCACTGGCGTCTTCGCTCGGTCCGGGATCAGCACCTCGCCGAACAACGCCGGCTCACCCGCGCGCCCCGGGAGTTCCACCGGACGGACCTCGAAGCCCCCATCGCCCGATTGCTCGTAGGTCAGCGTCGGCGGCCCTTCGATCGCCCACTTCGGCCACTTCGCCACCCCGGCCATCGACTCCACGATCAGCCCCGACTCGCGGACCTCGCTGCGAAGCAGGCGTCCGTTCTCCAGCGTGATCGTCTCGCCGAGGTTCGTGCGGATCTTCGCCACTCCCCCCGTCTGTTTCGGGGCCCGCACCACCGTCGCCTCCCACTCCACCGGGGCGCCGCCCGACAGCGACACCACCCGCCACTCCAGCGCCCCTTCTTCCAGGCGGCGCAGCCCCAGCATCAGCTCCTCGTGGAAGATCGCCGAGTGAGCCATGAAGGCCGTGTCGGTGCGCTCCGGCTCGTAGAGCAGCTCGTCGCGCTGCGTGCCGTCGGTGAGGTGCAGCAGGTCGTCCTTGCGCTCGAACCTCACCTCGACCGCGTCGCTGCGCTCGTGACCCTCGACGAGGTGCCCCTGCTCGTCCAGCAACAGCATGCCCTCCGCCCGCGTCGGGGGACGGCCGGGGAGCAGAAGTTCAGTGCGCGTCTCGAAGCGATGGCGGCGAGATTCCCCCTGTCCCTCCGGCCCGACATAGCGGCCCCACGTATGGCCGATGAGCGTGTCCCCTTGGCTCAGCGAAAAACGGCGGATCTCTCCCGGGGCGTAGAGGTCGCCGGGTGAGCGACCCTCCCAAAGCAAGGCCGTCGTCTTCGCGGGATCTCCGCTGTTCGACGCGTCCTCGGGGGAGATCGGCGGTGGCGGCTCGATGCAAGCGGGCGCCAGTATTGCCAAGCATGCGGCCAAATACTGGTGAATTCGGCGATCGGGCACGACGCGGAGGATACACGGCGCGGGCCTTCGTGGCCGGTGGCATGGGTCCGATTGAAGGGTGCGGATCGGTGGGAAAATCTCGAAGGTAGGGGGTTGTGTTGGCCGGGGAATCGTCTATAACGGGCGCCCTCACGGGCTCGTAGCTCAATTGGCAGAGCAGCGGACTCTTAATCCGCGGGTTGTAGGTTCGATTCCTACCGGGCTCACCCTAGAAACCCCGTCTTCCTTCTCGGAAGTCGGGGTTTTCTACGTCTGGGGGATCTCGCAACCCCGTGCCTGCGCGAGGCTCGGCGGCCCCGATGGCCGGGCACCTGGGAGAACATCGACGAGCCGCTCCGACGCGAGGCACGAGCTCCAACGATCACGGCATGGAACGCAGCTTTCTCAATCCCTCGACAGAGCCCGTCCGGTACGCCCGTGTCCTCGCTCCGAACGGGAATGGCGAGTTTGCGCTGAGCCTCGGCGACTGGCTCCAGCCGACCACCGAGACCTCGTTTCGCCACGACTCATACGAGGCTGCGGTCGATGCTTACCGCGCCCAGGTGGCGCAGCTCGAGGCCGATGGCTTCATCGAGATCGCGCCCTGGCTACGGTACGAGCGCGGCGACGAAGCCCTCGAAGTCCTGCCCCCTCATGTCTTGCCGCAGGTCTGCACGCGGGTCGACGGGACCATCAAATGCACCGAGTGTGCGTCCTTTCCCGCGGCCATCAAGCGCTTCAACGCGCTCGTCGAGCAGCGCATCGCGGACGGCTTCGTGTTTCGTCTCCCACGGCACGACCTGCCCCCCGACGAACACTTCGAACGTGTCGACGAGCCCGACACGGAGGACCCGAGCCAGACCGCGATGCGGTTCTGGCGTTCGCGCAGCGACGCGGACATCCAACACGGGCCTCAGTACTGGTAGTCGAACGGCATCGTCGAGTGGTGTGCGTACCAGCTGAACTCCGCGAAGTTCGGCGCGCAGTACCTCGTCGAGGGCGACGTGCTGCGGAAGTTTCACCTGCATGACGCAGGCGACGAGCGAGGGTTGGCGTATCTGTTCTCGGGCCGGTCGTTGCTCTCCTTCGGGCCTCGGGAAAACGACGAGCGATCGGGCACTTGGTACAAGGTCGACGCAGAAAACGAGGTCACGACCGTCTACTCCAAGCCCGGCCAGATGCTGAGCGCGGAGTGGGTCCGCCACGACGGGACGCTCGAACAGATCAAGCGCTTCGATGAGACCTTCGGGTTCTGCACCGAGATGCTCGCGTACGACGGCCAGGGAATGCTGAAGCAACGCCGCATTCGGGCGGGAGACCAGTGGGACATCACCCTGTATCGAGCCGACGGCGAGACGCCCCGGCTCCGCGGTACGCAGGATGAACGCGGGAACTATGCGGTGACCATGGAGTACGACGCGGATGGGAGCCCCCTCGTCAAAGATCCCGTCGCCTCGGTGCTGTCGTGCGTCGAATCGGGGAACTACGCGAGTGCCCCCGCCGAGGCAACCTATGGCCCGACGACCGCGGAGTCGGTCGATTTGGAATCCTTGCTCGAAGACCACTTGGCGCGCTTGTTCTGCATCGCCAGCCACGATGCGAAGGCGCTGAGCGATGGGGGTTCACACAGCGACGGTGGCACCCAGCTCGAACTCGAGTGGAAGAACAACACCCTCGTCCAGGCGAGCGTCATCCGGCCCGATGGGACACGGGTGGCGACGGCCGTGGCACCGAGCGAAGACCGAGCCGCCGTGTCGGTGAAGGTGTTTCACGCCGACGGACTCACCGTCGCGCGTTCCGGGTGCTACGCCACAACCCCGGACTCGTTGCACCGCACCCGCTGGTGGTACGAGCACGACGAATCGAATGTGCTCGGTCGTATCCAGGGCTTCGATCGCAACGGACTGTTCGCCGACTACGACATCGGGCCTCTCGAGCGGCCAGCCAAGGAGCGTTCGCCCGATGTCCTGAGCGATGAAGCCGTGGCATTGGCGGAAGGGCCACCCCATCGCGAGGCCTTCCTGGAAATCTGCACACGCGTGGAGCAGCGGGCGGTCCTCGAGCCGGACCAGGCGACGGCACTGGTCACCCGATTGATCGGACCATTGCAGAGTTGGCCGAGCCGCATTCGAGCCGCCCCGCTCCTTTGGGTCAATCGGCTCATCCGCGGTGCACTTCCGCTCGAAGCGCTGCACCTGGTCCGCGCTCTGTCGCTGACGGCTGCAGTCGCGGCCGGCCATCGGCAGTCGGTCCACTATCCCTTGCTGCTGCGGTGGCTCGCCGACTATCCCGAAACCGGGCCGAGGCTCGAAGGCGTCTCGATGAGCTTCCGGCAGGATGTGGCGACCTCGTTGCAAGCTGCGATGGCCGGACAACCCGAGGTCTTCCACCCCGCGGGCGACCTCGACTTCGACCAGACCTTCCACCTGGACCACGACGACCACGACACCTTCTTTGGCAGTGCGCTACTCCGAGACGTGCGGGTACTGGACCTGTCGTTCGAGCCGACGCGTTGCCACTTTGGCTACCAGTCGCAGGAGGTCCTCGATGGCCGCGGGCTGTCACTCGTCGATGTGATGTCGCGCGTACATAGCTCGGACCTCGAGGTCCTCGACCTGTGGGGACAGTGCTCGACCGTCACCGGCCAAGTGCTTCGCATTCGCACCTCGAACAAGGAACGCGCCGCCGTCAAAGCAAAGCTCGCCAAGCTCCGAGCGCTCAACGTCGGCGGCGGACATCCCGTTGGTGACGATGGAGTCCGGGCCATCGCATCATTGTGCCCCTCGCTGGAGCGCCTCTCCCTCCGGCCGGGTGAAGCCGGCGCGGTGCTCAGTCTCGACTGGGCGGCCTACGACGAGGCCGAGCAGGCCTACCTGCTGAGCGACTGGCAAGTCGAAGAGTCCAGCGTCGAGAAGATGCGGATCTCCACCAAAGGTTGGCGGGCATTGGCGAGGGTCTCGACCCTGCGGTTCGTATCCATCGCCAATTGCCAGGGTGAAGCCAAGCAACCCGCGCGAGTGGAAGTCGACCAGCGCCCACGTAGCTTCGGGATCCAGTCGGGCCCTCGCGTCGCCCAGTGGGACGACGAATTCGAGGAATGAGCGCGGGGCGGGTTGTTCCACGCGTACGGAAGAGCCCGCCCGCCGCCTCCGCGAAGAGACGCGGGCGTTACGGCAGCAGCTCGAGCAGCGGTCGTAGGATCGGCGGAAGCCCGAAGAGCACCACGGTAAAGGCGACTGCACTCCGTAGCATGCTCGAGATCCACCCGGCCCCCGTCACGTCGCGCGCGGTCCAACCGAGCCACCAGTAGGGGATCACGACCATCGCGATCGACCACTCGGGCCAGACCAGCAACACCGCCACTCCAAGCACCATCTGCAGCACGAACGTGTGGCCGTGTGCATACAAGACGAGCACCAAGTGTTCGATGTAGCGAAGGCGCTTGTCCCAGAACAGCAGGCTCATCACACCCGCCGTGATCGGCAGCGCCACGACGTTGACCAGCTTGCCCCACTCGACGGCGTCGCTGCTCTCCGACGCTTCCCGCAGTCCGAGCTGGATCTCCAACCAGGGCAACACCACGAAGGCCAGCGTCACGGCGACGAGCGCATACTTGAACGGGTTGATGTACACGATCCGCCGGCCGTCCAGAAACTCGCGGGTCACCCGACCCGGCCGCACGGTGAGCCCCCAGAGCGTGCGAAACACCCGAGAGTCGAGCTCGAGCAGGCCTTCGACCACATCCCCGACCATGGCTCTGATGCGCAGCCGGGGGTAGCGGTGTCCCTGACCGCACTCGTGGCAATACAGCCCGTGCAGCGTGGCGTCGCAGGCCAGGCACCGCTCGGGGGCCTGCGCCGTCTCGCTCTCGCCTCGCCTCATCGGCAAAGAGTCTAACAAAGCGCTCGGTCGCCCTCGGACACCGATGTGTGGTCATCGGCGGGCCCGCCACCGACAAGGGCTCGGGTGCACGCTATGGTCGCTCGCATGAGCGGCTCCTCGCACACCGCCCCCGAAAATCCCGACGACGCCGACGGCGAGTCGGTCTCCGAGGGGAAGACGCGGCTGAGCTATCGGGAGCGTCAGCAAGAGTCCGAGATGCTGGGCGGCTTGGCTCGCGCCCTCGTCGACATGCGCCCCTCCCAGCTCGCCGAAGTCCCCCTCGATCCCGAAGTCGTCGAGGCGGTGGTGGCCTGCCGCGACTATCGGAAGTCGTCGCGGGTCCGGGGGCTACGGCGCATCAGCCAGCTCCTGCGCCAGCTCGACGTCGACGAGGTCAGTCGTGCCATCGCCGATGCCGGCCACAAGCAGCGCGGTCGGGCCCAGCGTGAACGTGGATACGAGCGTTGGCGCGAGCGTCTGCTGACCGAGGGGGACCCCGCGCTGACCGAGTTCATGGACGCCAACCCGCACGCGGATGTGCAGCGCATGCGACAGTTTCTACGGCAGGCGCGTCGCGCACCCGAGAGTGGCAAGGGCAAGCAGGCCTCACGCAACGTGCTTCGGCTCGTCCGGGATGCACTCGAGAACCAACCGGAATAGCGATGATGCTCAGCATCGTCCGCAGTCGCCTCCCCGGACGTGTAAAACTTCCTGGAGAAACGGCGACGTTTCCATATTTACGAAGGTCCGCACAGACGATGCCCCCATTCGAGTACCAAGCCACCGATGCGTTTCTCATCGTCCAACGAGGGATCTGCTTCCGAGGAATCGTCACCAGCGGCCAAGTGTCGGTCGGGTCTCGCGTGACGTTCGTACGCCAGGGACTGGCTATCACCGGTGAAGTGTTGGCCATCGAGCACGAAGAGCAGTTGGTCCCCGAGACGATTCCCGGCACAGAGATAGGCTTGCTGGTCTCGGGCCTCACGGACCCCGACCTGATGCAGCTCGTGAGCCCCACGATCGAGATGCTCAACGGCCCCCAGCCCCCGCTCGAGATCCCGATGCCTCAGGTCGTTCGAGAGCCGGACTCTTGAACTCCGCGGGTGCACTCGCGCGACGGCGCCCGACCATCGACCACGATCTTCATTGGGCCGCGTGCGTCTTTTCTTCGTCCGGTCGCGCCACGCCTTCCCCGCGTGCGAAATCGGTCGACCGAAAACCGACGACCCGCCCGACGCCGGTCAGCCGTGGAGAACCTGCGGCAAGGCCTACTCGCGTCCAGCTCGTGCGGATCGAGCGTAGAGCAGGTCCAGCAACAGCCACAGCGCAGGCTGGACGAAGACCGCCACCCAGCTCACTTTTTCCAGCGCCAGGTTCCGCGGCAGCCCCAGGAGGTTCATCGGGAAGCACACGAATACCGACGTAAACGTCAAAAAGGACACGCCGTCGACGGCGATCTTCGACCGTACGATTCGATGGGTGGGCGTGGTCGCGGAACTCCGCAGGAGCCGGAGTCCATGGAGCCCCGCGCCCAAGCCACCGATGCCGCCGATGAGGTACAGGCCCGGCACGTCGAACTGCTCGAGCGTCAGGTGCCCCCATGCGCCCGCCGTCAGGGCCCATAGCGTGTGATGGATTCCGATCACGGTGTGAAAGGCCCCCACGATCCGAGCATAACGACTGACTTGGGGGCCCGCGGGTGACGACAGCGCTCCTCGACGGCGAGTCACGAGGACTCCGGCTGCGGTCGAAGCAGTTCCCAAGAACCCGTAGACGATGAGGTATGCGATCGACCAGGCCGGCGCCATGGGCTCGACGCGGCGGGGATACTGCGCTCCCACGACCCCGAACATCTCCTCCCAGCCGGGCACGAAGTCGAGCCCCACTGTCTTCCAGATGATGGTCGTGAACGCAAGGGTCGCGCAGGTGTAGGCCAAAGGCGCCTCCGCCCAGGGAGCGAACAATCGTAGGTGGGATTGCGACTCGGCCATGGACGCGACGGTAGCAGACCAGAGGCCTGGGACGGCCCGTCGTAGGCGACTACGATGCCGCCGTGAAGCCTCGACGCGTACCGGCCTGCCGCTTCTTGGTCGTCGTCGCCGCTACGCTCGCGTGCACGACCGAGCCGCCACGCACCACGCCAACACCCAAGCCCACGCCGAAGCAGGAGGCCGCCCCGGACTCCGCGTGGTACGAGGTCGTCGCGCAAGCACCGGGCCCCGAGTTCACCGATCCAGCCATGCGGGCCGCGGTCGAGGCCAGCGGTCACCCGTGGAAGGTCCGCGATCGAGCGACGGGGATCGAGTTGGTGCTCGTGCTGCCGGGTGACTTCGACATGGGCTCGCCAGCGACCGAAGAAGGGCGCCAGGGCCACGAGGGCCCCCAGCACCGCGTCCGCATCTCACACGCGTTCTATCTCGGCACCACCGAGGTCTCGCAGCGCACGTGGGAAGGGCTGATGGGCTCCACGACCAGCTTCTTCCCGGGCCCCGAGTTGCCGGTCTCGCCGTCGTGGCGAGACGTCGACGGCTTCCTCGCTCGGGCCAATGCCGCTGTCGGCTCCGGGACCCCACCGCTGCGACTCCCGACCGAAGCGGAGTGGGAGTACGCGAGCCGAGCGGGGACGACGACGCCGCACTGCCTCCCCGACTCGGTCCAAGGACCCGCCCTCCATACCGTGATGAACTTCAACGACGGTGAGATCAGCAGCGCCGTGGTCGTCGACGGTCGGCTCCAGGTCGAATGGTCCACGCCTCCGTCGCCGGGCTGTCGCATGACCACCGTCCCCGTCGGCTCTCTACCGCCCAACCGCTGGGGCCTGCACGAGATGCACGGAAACCTCTGGGAGTGGACCGCAGACGCCTACCGTCCCGACGCCTACGCCGAACGAGGAGCACTCACCGTCGATCCCTTCGTGAGCGGACCTGCCTCCGGGCTCCATACCCTTCGCGGAGGCTCCTGGTACGACCCCGCAGCACAGTGCCGCGCCGCGTCACGCGATGCGGGAGGCGCCGACGTTCAGAGCAATCGGATTGGGTTCCGCGTCGCTCGCACCGCCGGGTCCGAATGACGAGCGTCGGGCGACTCCCACGCTCCCGAGACGACGAGTTGAGCTAAGCTCCCTTCGTGGCCGTCTCGGAGACATCCAAACGACAGGCCCTCGAGCACTTGAGGACGGCCGATCGGATGCTCGGGGGCGCGCTGGGGACCCTGCGCTTCGTCGCACGCCAGCAGGGTCTCGACATGCTCGGGTTCGAGACCGCCGAGGGCCTCTTCGGCGAGGCTACGCGGGCCGACGTGCTGTCCGCCGATGAAGCGCTCAGCCACGCTCAGGCCGAATTTCGAAGCGCACTCGATCTGCTCGGCTCGAGTGCAGACGACTGGACCGAGCTCGAGCAATGGGGCTTCGCCGAGAGCATCGCAGACGGCATCTTCGATCTGTTCGCGCTGTGCAAGGCGCGACGCAACATCAAAGCCACCGAGCAGGTGCACGAGAAGGTCCGCGTCCTGTTCGACAAGGTCGTGAGGAGCGGGTCGGGCCTTCACGACACCCAGCCCCTCGCCGACTGGGACGACGAGGGATTCCGAGGTGAGATGAAGGCACAGTGGCACTTCAACCGCTCGCTCTTTTCCTTTCGGGCGGCCCAGATCGTCGTGTTTGCGGTCGTGGTTCTCAGCGCCGTTTTTGGCCTCATCCAACACCTGTTCGAGTAGATCGGAAAACGGGGCCCGTGCATGACACGGACCCCGCCATCTTTGCGAGCAACCCAGGAGCGAGGGAGTTCCTTGCTCGCTCACAGGCAAACATGACCGACGTGACAGTCGGGGCAGCCTTGCGCGGTGCAAGTCCCGCAGTACGCACAGATCAAGCACCCGGTCTCCCACGAGATCATGCAGCCCATCGCCATGGGGTCGGGCTCGGTCTCGTCGAGGGTCAGGCGCGTGGTCGGGTCGTACTCGAAGCGCTCGTCTTCCGCCCGCTCGAGTAGCTCCGCCTCGTCGGAGATGTCGGCGTACACGATGACGTCGGGCTCGTAGTCGAGCTCGAACTCGTCGGCGATCTGCGACTGGAGCTCGACCAGGTCGGGACGGCCGGCATCCTCCTTCTCGACGTCGCACGCGACGGTGGACAGCAGGGCGAAGGAGGCAATGGTGAGAGCGGCGAGGGTCTTGATGGTCATCGGTTCGTTCCTTGTTTTCGGAGGACGCGGCGATAGACCAGCCACCGCCCGAATCGATCACTGTCCGACCGAACTTTTGTGGCTGAACCGCGAAAAAGGCGCAGCGGCTCCACCTGGGTTCCAAGATGCGAACTCAGGTTCTTTTCGCCTCGAAGCAATCCGATCGACACCCTGGAGGACCTTTCCGATCGAGCACAGTGGCGCGACGGAGCGCTCGCCGACGAAACCACGGCGACCGACTCCGAGCCGCACAACTACGCCCCGAAGCACGCAGGTCCATCATGAACACCGCCTCCATCGCCGCCTCCTTTGCCGTCCTGGCCGGTCTGCTCACCAGCACCTCGGCCCTCGCTGCGACCTATCAGGTCACCACGACCGCCGACGACCTGGATCCGGCGCTGTGTGACGACACCGCAGCGAGCCGATGCTCGCTTCGCACGGCCATCGATCTGGCCAACCAGACCGCCGAGCACGACGACATCATCGTCCCGCCCGGCCTGTACGTCCTGGACAACGACGGCGAAGGCACCATCGAGATCCACACGCCGATGGCAATCATCGGGCAGGCCGCAGGCCGCACCGTCATCGAGCCCAGCATGCCCCTGCAGGCAGGGTTTTTCATCAGCGGTGAAGAGACCGAGGTTCGCTTCGAGTCGCTCTCGTTCGAGGGAGGGTCGGAGCCCCAGCACGGATTGCTGCAAGCCTTCGGCGCAGGGAGCTTGTATCTGCTGGACGTCGACGTCCTCGACTTCGACTTCGACGAGACCCTGGTCGCCGCCCAAGGAACGAACCTGCAGCTGCACGGCGTGACGTTCGCGGGCAACACCACCGACGAGAGCGCCGAGCCCATGGTGTGGACCACGGGCCACCTGCTCGCCGAGCGGCTCGTCCTCGCCGATAACGTGATGGAAGGTGAAGGGTCTTCCGTCGTCGACGCCTCGGGCGGAATGGCCCGACTCCGACACATCGAGATCCGCGACAACTCGAGCGACAGCTTCATCGTGCAGCTCCGCTCCCACTTCCATGTCGAGGGGCTCTACTTCCACGACAACGCATCCGAAGACGGCGGCCTCGCCGTGGGCCATTCGAACGGCGGGGTGATCGAGCAGTCGACCTTCGCCTCCAATACGGCGAAGGAAGGTGCTGCGCTCCTCGTCGTCGAACCCGAGGTCAACTACGTCACCACCGAAGTCGAAAACAGCACGTTCTTCGGCAATGAAGGAGTCAGGGGCTCCGCGATTGCGGCCGCGGGCATGGTCCAAGGTCGTCACCTCACGATCGCCGACAACGACAGCGAGTTCGGCGTCATCTATGGCATCGCCGGAGTCGCCACCAAGATCGAGCTGGAGGCGAGCGTGGTGGCAGGCAAGTCCGCAGCACCGGTTTGTGGCGGGGTGCCGCTCGGCTCCAACGGCTACAACCTGTTCGAGGACGCCAGCTGCCCCGCGTCTGCGCTCGACATCGTCGAGCAGCCGGCCGGGCTCGATGACCAGCTCACGTACGGCAACTTCACGCCTACCGTGCAGCCGCGTGGGAAGAGCCCTCTACTCGATGCCGTCCCGACGTCGGCGCTCCAGGCCGACCAACGCGGGCGGTCTCGCGTGGCGGGGGCGGCGGACATCGGCGCGGTGGAGTGCGGCGCTCACGGTTGCTGATGTCCGACTCGCCAGGCCGACCCGCTCGGTTCATACGGCCCGATACCCGCTGCGGTCTCGGGCCGTACTTCGTCGCCGCCCCCCACAAAATTCGCCCGAGCACCGTATAGTTCACCACGATGGACGTCTCGTTCAGAACCGGCCGCCCCCTCGAGGGCGACCCGTGGTGCTGCGACGAGCATGACGACATCGAGTCTGCGCTCGATGCTCTCGACGCCCAGCTCGACGCCGACGACCTCGCCGCGCTGGTGTTCGCCCAGCCCTGCCCCGAGGGCCTGTCTCTACCCCGGCTGTGGCGAAGAGTTCTCGGCCACCTGACCCAGCGAGACTTCGACCGCCCACTCGAGGTCTGGGCGCCATCGGCCACGGTCATCGACCACCTCGTTCGCTATCTCCCCGTCGACGCTCGACCCTTCACTCAGCATCAACGCCCCGGTGGGCTCGTGCTCCACGCGACCGTGGGCGACCTCGCCAATGCCAACGCCGACGCGATCGTCAACGCGTCGAACACCCGCCTCGTCCTCGGCGGCGGCGTCTCGGGTGCGCTCGCCGAGCGATTCGGCGATGAGCTGCAGAGCGGGATGCGAGCCCACGGGACCATCGCGGACGGACAAACCGTCGTGACCTCCTGCCCGACCGGCAGCGGATGCAAGTACGTGCTGCATTGCGCGAGCGCGGAGGGGAGCGAGGCGACCATTCGGGCCTGCATCGACAGCGTGCTCGAGCGCGCCGTCCAACTCGAGTGTTCCACCGTCATCACGCCCGCGCTCGGCACGGGCACCGGTATGCTGCCCGTGTCGACCTTCGCCCGACTCGTGTGGAAGGCCACCCGCTCGATCGAAGCCAGCCTTCGGTTGGAGACCTGGTGCTGGACCCAGAGCGACTTCAAAGAGCTACAGGCAACCTGGACGCAGCTCGACAATCCGTGAATGCCGCAGTCACGCCACGACTTCTTGGTGCGCGCACTCGCAAGGTCATCCCCGACAAAGTGGGCGTGGGCCTCACGATGGCGTCGACAACCACGGGTGGCACACGCGATGATGGGGCATGCCCATAGTCGTCGAACCCCGGTGGAAACATCGCTCCTGCCTGTTTGGCGCCATGCTCCTGGCCGGCTGCGTGATCACGGACGGGCCCGGCAACGACACGGACGAGAGTGCGACGGGCGGTTCGGTGGGCGACGCCTCGGACACGGGCGGCACGGCGGCGGACGAGACGGGAGCCGATGGAACGGGCGGCGGCGGCGAGGTGGACCTGGGCGAGTGCGATCCGATGGGCGGCGTGATCACGGAGATGATGACGCCACTGCCCGCGTACTACGAGACCTATTGTTTTCCCCAGGCCGACGACAGCGTAGCGTGCAGCGGAGCGATGGATGGCGACGCGACCATCGAGCACGTCGTGTTCGCGCAGACCCACGCGCTCGAGCCCGACTGGCCGTTCTTCTTCCTGATCTCCGACCGGCCGGCGCTGGTGCAGGTGCTGGCGACCGGCTCTGGCCCCTCCCCCCAGGTGCTCATCGCGGGCTGGATCGACGAGCAGTTCCTCGGCACGCGCTGCATGGCGGGGCCGGCCGCGCTTCCGAGCAGCGTCGACCCCGAGACACCGACCGCGAACGATCGCTTCTCGATCACGCTGCCGCAGACCTGGCTGCAGCCGGGCTTGCGCCTGGAGGTCCGCGTCGGCTCGGCCACCCGGAGCTTCAGCGCCGATCAGCTGGGGATTCGACACTCGAGCGACTTCAACACGGCCATGGTCAACATGGACGTGCTCAACTACAACGACGGGATGCCGGACAAAGAGATGCCGGCGACGTTCATCCCCGAGTGGGCCGGGTCGTTGCCCGGCGCCAAGGTGCGCTTCGGGGTATTCCCCGATCGCATGGTGTTCCCGACCTTCGTCGTCGGCGGCCCCGAGGAGATCATCGTGCTCGACGACCGCCTGTGCCGCGGCGACGAAGACCCGGCCGTCGATGCGTGTGTGCTGCGCGACGACATCGACGATGGCTTCGTCAACGCAGCCGCCCTGCGCTACATCGACGCGCTCATCCGAGCGACCGGCGAGTTCCCCTACGCCTTCTACTTCGGCCACACCCAGCACCTGTTCCCGGGCGGGTGGGGAGGCGGAAAGAGCTGGGTCTCGGGCGACTATCACGACGTGACGCTCCACGAAGGCGGTCACGCGGCTTCGCTGCCCCACTGGGGCAACAACTACGGCATCGTCCCCGACGAGTGGCAGTACCTGTATCCCTACGGTGGCGAGGGCGACTACGGCGGTGGCCATGGCGAGCGGTGGAACTACCACCAGAACATCCAGCAGTTCACCTCGCCTCGCTGTGAAATCCCCGACCACCAGTACTTCGGCACCGAGCGTTCCGACGCCATGCAGCGCGATCGGTTTTGCCTCGAGTGGAGCAACGGAGCCCAGACGCTGTGGGATGGGTTCTCGGATTTCTCGGCCCTGGCGATGTACCGCTACCTCAACGGCGCCCACCAGATCGACGCGGGCGATGTGCCGTACCGAGACGGCACCACCGCCTACCAGCTCACTGCACAAGGCGGCTTCCCGAGCCTCGAGCTCGACGCGTCGGACAACCCGGTGCTGCTCCGCTACGACGGCTTCGAGCCCCAGGGCTATGAGCAACGCCCCTTCTCGTACCCGCAGCAGTGGGACGTGCCCGTCCACACCGTCTACGGCAGCTTCGCCCCGGCCATGCCCGAGGCCAACATCGTCTATGCGCCGATGAGCTACACGGGCACGCTGCCGCAGGTCGTCGACCCCACCGACTCGGAGACCTTCGATCAGCTGCAAGACGACGGCGACGGCCTCTACGACGGAGACTTCTACTGGCCGCACGACATCACGTTCCGCGTCGTCTACACCGATGGCAACGACCAGATCGCGGTCCATCCCCACTCCGACACCTACCGAGAGATGGAGCCGGGCTCGGGTCCGTGGCGCCGCGACATCATGTACATGGCGCTGTCGGTCCCCGGTGACCGAGAGGTGTCGCGCATCGAGATGTATCACCGCCCCTTCGTGGTCCGCGGTGCGAACGACGAGACCGAGGGCAACATCGCCAACCCGATGTTCGGGATCACGGCGGACAACTTCCTCGACGATGCGACGCTCGTTGCGAGCATCGACCTATAAGCAGAATGCGAAGAAGGGCGAGCCTCAGCCGCTCGCCCGCAGCTCCTCGGCGATCTCGATGCCCGGCCGCCATGCCTTGACCATGCCGGCCAGGGTCATCTTGCTGGGGATGCTGCGAATGGCGAGGTTGCGTAGGGCGCAACGAACCGGGCCCTGCCAGTGTGCGACCTGGCCGATGCGCCACGACTGCGCGTGAATGGATCGGATTCGGGATCGCCGTCGATGGGCGAGATGCTCGGGCCACGCCTCGGGCGGATGCTCCCCCGCCACGATCCCCAGCACGGCTGCATCCTCGATGCCCATCGCCGCCCCTTGGCCCATGTTCGGGGTCATGGCGTGGCCGGCATCGCCGATCAGCGTGACCCGACCGCGACCGAAGTCGATCTGCTCGTGGTCGACCAAGTCGCCGTGGTGAATCTTCGCCTCGGGATGCGCATCGAGCCAATCCAGGAGACCGGGCAGGCGCTCATCGACCTCCACGAAGTGCTCACGCAGATAGGCCGACGTACGGGTGCTCGCATCCACCGTGCCCTCCGGACGTGAGTGCACGATGTAGATGTAGATGCCCCCCCGCGAAAGCGGCACCAGTCCGATGCGATGACCCGGGCTCCAGCGTTCGATGGTGGTGGTGGGTGCCAGCTCCGGCGATTCGACCACGAAACGCCAGCAGGACTGCCCCGCGTAGCGCATCGCGGATGCCTTCTCGCCGAGCAGCTCACGTCGCACCAGCGATCGAAACCCGTCCGCGCCGACGACCGAGGACCAGGTCGAGACCTCGCCGTCCTCGAACCGCACCTCGATGCCCTCGTCGTTCTCGCTCATGCCGACGACCGTCTTGCCCAGCTCCACCTCGCCCGCCGCCCCGAGCAATGCGCGATGCAGGTCGGTGCGGCGGATGTTGATCGACGGGTGGGTGTTGTCTGGCAGCTCGACCACGCCCGCGATGAGCGGCCGCCCCTTGGCGTCGAGCATCGCGACTTCTCCGATCGAGCACACGTCGTCCTCGGGCAGCGCGACCCCGAGCGCATCCAGCACGGCATGCGCATTCGGCTGAATGGTGATCCCCGCGCCCGCCTCCGAGAACGTCGTCGTGCGCTCGACCACCCGACAACGACGCCCCGCTCGGCGCAATGCCACCGCGCAGGTCAAGCCTGCGATTCCGCCACCCACGATCAAGGTCTCGTCATTCATGCGGTGCCTCCCAACCCAATCCGCGCAGCTGCAACCACAGCATCGGTCGCAGCGCTTCGGTCCATGCTCTCGCCGCGGCCTCCGGTGACACGAACTCGCCGAAGTGCCCTCCGAGGCCACCGATGAGCACCGCGATGTACAGCGCAAAGAAGCCGCGCGCCGCCACCATGCCCTCGCCCGGAAGCTCTCGTATCTCGCCCCGCTCGAGCGCCTGGACGAACCGCCTCGCCACCCGCGTCAGGAATGGATCGAGCTGCTCGTCGGGCGGGTCCTGTTCGCGCAAGAACAACGACTCGCGGAACATCACCCGGGACAGCGCGGGGTGCCGCGCGTACGCGGCGTACAACACCCGCAAGCAGTGCTCGAGCTCGTCCGCGAGCGACCACTCTTCGTCGATGGACTCCCAGATTCGATGTTGCGCCGCCTCGATCTCGCCGTAGAAACACGCGAAGAGCAGCGCCCGCTTGTCGGCGAAATGAACGATGACCGAGGCCGCCGAGACCCCGGCCTCCGCAGCCACGCCACGGATGGTGGTGGCCTCGTAGCCGTCGCGCACGAAGCAAGCCTGGGCCGCGGACAGGATGGCCGCCCGCGTGTGGGCCCGGCGCTCGGCCTGAGTCGGCGGACTCATCCCCCACCTTCATGCCCGGCGACGGCCGTGGGCCCCGTGCGACGAGCGAGACCCAGTTGTCCGCCATTGGACCGTACGGGCCCGTTCACGGCATTTTTCTCAAAGTGCCTCACGGAGTTCCTTATTACTGTACATGTTTAATAAACATGTACAAGAACTTTTCACACCGCCTCTCCCAGCGACGCCGACCAGGCGCCGCCGCTCAGTGACGGAACAAGCTTCGCAACGCTTCGTGAACGGACCGATCGAGTTCCACCGAACTCATCGCCGACGCGATCAACGCCGTGACCAGGCTCGACGGGCGTGAATCGCCGCGAGCGACATCCTTGGCCTCGAATGCGGCATCGATGGCCGCGTCGACTCGGAGGATGTCCAGCACATGCGGCAGCCCTCGCGAGAAGAGCTCGTCATCGAGTTCCTTGAGCAGCTCCGCGTCGGGAAGTTCGTTGTCCTCGGGGTTCTGCACTCGTGGCCCCGAGCCTTCGGCCGCCCCCCCGAACGACTTCGCGTAGTCGTCGACGATGGCCTGCGTTGCATGGCGACCGGACTCGCACGCGGCCTCCATCGTATTGAGGCGCGTCCATGTCTTCATGTACGTGCCACAAAACACCACCCCACCGGGCTCCACGGAGTACGCTCCCGGGGTCCCGGGCCAGTGCGGGTAGTGCCCGGCCAGGTTGACGAGGTACGGAGAACGGTTGCGAGACGGCGTCTTCGTCTCCGGATCGAACTCGATCTCTTCGTCGAGGTGCCACGCCAAGGGGCGCGGTGGTTTCTGGCCGCCCTTCTGAGCCGGATAGCCGCGTTCGATCTGATGCCAGACCTGCGCCGCGATTTCCTCCGCCGTGCAGTCCCACGCCTTCTTGCCCGCCGCGGGCCCGTCCTTGGCGGGAGTGCGCCAGTCACCGATCACCACCGACAGCACGCCGCGAATCCGCTCGTCACCGCGAAAGCGTCGCTTCCAGAACTGCCGCTGGGAGATGAGCGACAGGCCCCACTCGGACTCCGCGATGTAGGTGTGCGCCCGCAGGATGCTGTAGTCCTGCTCGAGGTAGTACTGGATCCCGCTGAAGTGCCGCAGCGGGGACTTCGGCTCGTCGGGAGGGAGCGTAGGGTCGGCGCCGGCGGGGCTCATCAAGTTCGCGACGGCGGCGAGGGTCTCGCTGGGGGTGAAGGACTCGCTCGACTCGAGCAGGTTGGCTGCCAGGTCACGAGCGACCTTCGGCGGCACCGCTAGCACGACATAGGCGTCATCGACCTCGAGATCTTGACGCCGCGTTGGACCGAATCGCTCCCAACCCGAGGCGGCCATCCGGCCCGATTCTCCATCCCACCGTAGAGCCGTGCAGGCCCCTTTTTTGAAACGAACGCCCAGCAACTCCAGGTACTCGCGCCAGGGCTCGAGAAACCCCACCGTCGTGGGAGCGTTGAGTGTTCGGTCCACCCCATCGTCCGCGACTCGCAGCTGATCGAGGAGCATCTGAGCCGTGATGGTCCCAAAGGTGCGGGCGTCGATTTCGTGAGCATCCAGCCCGATCAACGCGCGCGGCCAGTAGGTCATCGCCCGGCGAAACGCGTCGGAGTAGCGCCCCTGCTCTTCCGCTCTCTCATCGGTGTATCCGGTCGCTCGTGCTGGACTCTGTTGCACCTGCTGCACCGGCGAATGCCCATCCGAGGTCGAGGGGGGTCGCAAACCGATGTATTCGGCCCAGGTTTGATGTTCGAGGGTCGCTCTGCGTTTGGGCCCCGTGAGTAGGTAGCGGAGCATGGACGTCTGCATGAGCGCGATGTCTCGGCTCGAAAACCCCATCGATGCCTGAAGAGCATCGAGCACTCCGATGAGTTCATGCAGCGACGTGGCCTTGAGTCGTCGAACCGCGATCGGCTCCTGGCCGTCACGAGCCGCGATTCCCGTCACGTGGACCGGCATGAGGTTGTCCGCGACCGTTCGATTCGTTTCCTCGATGATCTCGGCGGGTGCGAGCGGCCCTCGTACGTGGCGAGCGAACGGAACCTCGGCGTCCACCAGAGGTCGACGAGTCAGGATCGGAATCCGGCGCATCGTGTCGATCAGGTGGGAGTAAAATCGTGGGTAGAAGCGATACCCGTGCTCACCTGGCACGAGGATCTCGTCCAGGCTCACGTGAATCGTGGAGTGGTCCGGGTGCGCTTTGAGGGGGCTGATGTTTCGCTCAACGAGCTCTAGAGCCCGCGGCACCAAAGCAAGGACCGGCACTCCGTCCCACATGATGACAGGAGCGTGCACGCCGAGGACTTGCACGCGTCCCGGTTCTGCCAGTTCAAGAACCCTTCGTGCGACGATCAGGTTCGCGAACATGCCGTCGGACTCGGCCGTACTGGCAGCGTCGTGTCCCTCTTCCGAAAACTCTACCGATGGGTCCTCGGCCTCCGCGAAGTGCTCAATAACCCATCGGGGAGGAATGACGGTGACATCGACCAGTTCGATGAATGGGGGCCGAATCCGCTCTCGCACCGCGTCCAGGTGGTCGAGAACGGCCTGCGCCAGAGGATCGAAGGCCCGGCTGACTTCCTCGGGAAGGCCGCCCTCCGACTCCTCGCGCTCCAGCTCCCAATCCGGCTCCCGCTCGATGGATTCGTGGAACCACTCGACGCGTGTGGCTGGCAAGAAGTCGAGCGAAGAGGACGGCTCGGACAATAGATCATCGAGTCCCGCGTGGTTGCGGAATCCTTGTTCGAACCGTCGGTTGGGGCTGATGATCTCGACTCCCGTGGCCGTGCGACGAAGCTGCCCCGCCGGCACGCGGCGCCACTGCGTACGCGCCATCCCGCCGATCTCCCCGGGCTCATAGACCGTCACCTCGAACCCGCGCTCCGCGAGTTCATGAGCCGCCGTCAGCCCTGCGATTCCCGCTCCAAAAATCGTGACCTTGTTTGCGTCGCGCCACTCGTCGGTCATGAAGGTCCTTTCCCTCTTCGTCGCAGGCCGAGCCGCTTGATCTTGTCGTTGAGATGCGAACGCGAGACCTCGATACCCGTCGCGGTCTGGCTGACGTTCCAATCGTGCCGTTCGAGCGCAGCCGAGAAGAAATCTCGCTCGAACGCATCGCGGGCGGCCCGGTACCCGTTGCGGTGCTCCCCCGCGGGCGCGTCGACCTCGGACAGGTCACGACCATCGGCGAACAGGTGACGAAGCTCGATGGTGTCCACCCGTTCGATGCGAGCGTTGATCACCGCATCTCGGCAGCGGTTCTGAAGCTGACGAACATTGCCGGGCCACGACGAGAACTCCAGGTGGGTGAGCGCCACCGCGGAGATGTCCATGGGCGGCAGCCCGTTCGCCGTACAAATCTCGGCGCAGAAGTGGCTCGCCAGCAGCGGGATGTCTTCTCGTCGGGTGTCCAGCGACGGCACCCGAAGCTCGATCTGACGCAGGCGATCGTGAAGGTCGCTGCGGAACTCTCCCCGCGCCACCGCCTCGACCAAGTCGCGGTTGGTCGCAGCCACGAAGCGCACGTTGGCGGTCTGGGGGTCGACCGCACCGACCGGGTAGTACTGCTTGGACTCGAATAGGTGCAGGAGCTTGGCCTGCACCGGCAAGGTCAGCTCGCCGATTTCATCGAGGAACAAGGTGCCCCCCTCGGCGGCGGCGACCTTCCCCTTCAAGCCCTTGGCGGGCGCCCCGGTGAACGCCCCCGGCTGCGCACCAAAAAGCTCCGCCTCCAGCATCGTCTCGGGAATCGTGGGTGCGTTGATCTCCACGAACGGAGCATCCCCGCGCCGACTATTGTCGTGGACGACCCTGGCCAGCGTGGACTTTCCACCCCCCGGAGGCCCGAGCAGGAGCACGTTGTCTTCCATCTCGGCGACCACGGTGACCCGCTCGAGCAGACGCGCCAGCCCGGCGCTTCGCCCCAGCACGCCCTCGGCCCGCAGGCGGGACCGCACTCCCGCGGTCGCATCCTCGCCACGACGCCGTCGCAACAGCTCGAGCACCACGACGGATTGCGACGCCAAGAAGTTCGCTACGACCTGCACACAGGTCACGTCGGCATCGCTGAATGGACCCCCGTCGACGCGCCCCTGGAGATAGACCGCGCCCGATACCCCCTGGGCAGAGATGGGTACACACAGCACCGCCTCGAGCTGGCCCCGCTGCACGCTGTCGCGACCGGCAAAGCGCTCGTCGAGCATGGCAGACGGCACGTGCACGACCTTCCCCGTCGCCCGCGCTTCTCCGATCACCCCCAAAGAGACTCGCTCGCGTACGACCTCGAGCATCTGCTCGTCCAGGCCAAAGTGGGCGAACCACGACTTGCGCTCCCCCGTGGCGTCGTCCTCGAGCTCGACGTAACCGACCTCGGCCCCCACCAGCTCCCGCAGGCGGGTGAGCCCGTAGTCGAGCATGGACAGCGGATCGTCATCCCCGACCCGCTCGAGCAGGTCCCGATACAGGTCTCGCTCGCGCTCGAGGCGAAGGGATGGGCTCGAACTCATCGCTTCGCGGATGATATCCCAAGCGCTCTCGAGTCGCGCTACGGCAACCGCTGACTACCGCACCCGCTCGACCACGTAGTCCACCAACTTCTCGAGCAGCTCGGTGTGCACGGAAGGGCGCAGGTCGGCCGACAGCCCTCGGAACAGCTCGGCTGCCGCCGCCGCATGCTCGTGAGCAACACTCCCGGCATATTCCGCGCTGCGCGCACGAACGATGAGCTCGCGGAGAAACTCGACGTCCTCGGTGTTCTTCAATCCCTTGCCCTGCCGAGGCCGCTCGAGGATCTCCAATGCCCGGCGTCGCTGCTCGGCGGAGCACGACCGTAACGCATGCAGGAGCAACAGCGTTCGCTTGCCCTCCCATAGGTCGCCGCAGATCTCTTTGCCGTAGACGGCTTCGTCGCCCGTCACGTTGAGAACGTCGTCCTGGATCTGAAACGCCACCCCCAGGTGGTGCCCGAGCGTCTCGATCCGCGAGATGCCGACATCGTGCCCGCCTGCAACGATCGCTCCGGTCGCCATCGGCGTGACGAACGTGTACCGAGCCGTCTTCTTGGCGACCATGTCCACGTAGTCGTCATCGGTCATGTCCCACGACCCCTGACGGATCCACTCCAGCTCGATCGCCTGCCCCTCGCTCGAGATGCGAGCCATGTCCGAGACCTGCTGCATGACATGAAGGGAAGGCCCCATACCGATGAGCTTCATGTTGTCCAGCAGGGGCTGGAGCGTGAGGGCGAGCATGGCGTCCCCCACATTGATCGCGATCGGCTCCCCATAGAGTCGGTGCAGGGTCGACTTCCCGCGCCGTTGCTCCGAGCCGTCTTCGACGTCGTCGTGAATGAGAAACGCGTTGTGATAGAGTTCCAGTACGGCGGCGGTGGGAAGCACCGCCTCGAGGCTGCCGCCCAAGGCACGGCACGTGGCCACGCACAGCGCCGGGCGTAGCCCCTTCCCCTCGCGCAGGGGATAGTCGAGCATCCGGTCGTAGAGCACCTGCGAGTGCAGGGTGTCGCGGGGGATCATCCGCCGCATCTCCTGCTCGACCAACGCCCGACATTCCTCGAGGTACTGCTCGAGTTCGGCCGTCGTCGAGCTCATCGCCTTGCCGTGTTACCACCGACGGCTCTCGGCCAGCAACGGAGGAACCGCGAGCGGTGCCGCGTCAGTGGGCGGATCCGTGATATTCAACATGGCAGAGAGTCTCCGATGAGCAGTGGCAGCGACGAAGTCGGCGGGCGGCGAAAAGCTCGGCAACAACTGGTGTCGTCGTTGGCCGATGGCTTGGCGGCTCGCCATTCACTCAACGAGCTCCGTCAGCGTGCGAGCGACACCTTCGCCCCGCCCGACAAGCCCAAGGCGGATGCCTACGGCGAATCCAACCCGCTCTACGACCTCGTGCGGCTCGGGTTCCAGACGACTCGCGAGCTGCTCGAGATCCAGGTCCGCGCCAACCGGCAGCTCACCAAGCTCGTGCAAGGCTGGACCTCGAACAAGACGTTCGAACACGACGGTGCGTTCGTTCGGATCGGTGCCGACAATCGTGGGACCTTCGAGCTCAGCAACGACACCAATGTGGCCGTGACCGTCATCCTCCCGGAGCAGCTCCGCCTGCGCCGCTCGGGAGACGCCGAACCGGTGGTGGTGCTCGTTCAGGGAGCGGGGGGCAAGCTCGCTCCGTGTGCGCAGGGTTCGTTCCCGTTCACCCTCGAACATACGCTCGAGCCCGGGACATGGATCGGCGAGCTGGAAGTCGCGACCGATGCCGGGGACTGCGTCGCGATTCCCGTGCTCGTGACCGCGGGGACCCCATCGAAGTGACCGCCGAGTCGTCCGAAGCGCCCCCCGTCTTTCACCTCCGTGGGGACGACGAGTTGGCGTCGCTCCTGCGGCGCTTCCAGATGCTGTTGCTCGAGCATCCGGTCGCGGCTCAGCGTCTGTTCGGGGCGTTCGTCGCCGAGGGACGTCGCTTCGCCGAGACCGAAGAAGGCCGAGCGTGGCAAAATCGTCTACAGAGTTCGGAACTCGTCCATCGAGCCCGGGTGGCGTGGGACGTGGTGACCCTGCGAATGCTGGAGCCCGACCCCGATGCCGTGTTGCCGTCGGCGCTGCTCGATGCGTTCGTCCGCACCGCCGCCGTCGATGGCCTCGAGCCCATGCTGTCCAAGTTGTTCGAGGAGGGCCTGTTCGGTGAGTGACTCCGAGCCGGTCTTGCAGCGTCGCCACCCGCGGTACTCGGAGCGCAACCTCTTGCTCTGGCTCGCGCTGGGTGGGCTGAGCCTAGGACGAAAGCTGGATGGGCTCCTCGAGCGCCATGGCCAGCCCTCCGATGAGCGAGAAGACCTGCCCGAAGACGATCCCACGCTGCTCGCCACGCTCGGGCTGATCGCGTTGCGGCAGCAGCTCGAGACCGAGCTGCGGCGCTCCAGCGAAGCCCCCGGCAAACCCGAGTCAGCATCCTCTTCGCGTCTTCCCCCCGGCCTCCTGCGATGAATGCGGCTGCACTCGATGTAGTCCGGCGCGCCGTCGCGCGGGGTGACTACTTTCGCGGCTCCGCGGCGCACCTCGGAGCGAAGGCCGGACACAAGGAGTGGATGCACTTCGCCGTGTATGCGCCGGGACTCGACCTGCTGGTCAACTACAGCGTGGTCGACGACGTCCGCTCCAACGCCAAGGAGGCACCCTCGCTCGCTCGGCTCGTGTACATCGCTCGCACCGATCGGTGGCAAGGCGAAGTCGAGCAGGTCTCTCGGGCCACGCTCGGGCTGGGCCGTATCGAAGCTCGATTCGACCAGAGCACGCTGACCTTCGATGGCCACGAGTATCACCTCGAGGTTCGCCCCCGGCGAGGGTGGCTCGAGGCTGACCTACGCCTCGAGCCGGTCACCGTCCCTTCGCTCATCCAAAACGTGGACGTCGGCGACGGGCCGCCCATCCACTGGCTCGTGGTTCCCCGCCTGCATGCCTCGGGCTGGGTTCGCGTGCACGACCGCAAGTTCGAGCTCGACCGAGCGCCCGCCTACCACGATCACAACTGGGGGTCGTTTCGGTGGGGTCGAGACTTCGCCTGGGAGTGGGGCTTCGGCTTGCCGCCCCGAGCCGACAACCCATGGTCCAGCGTCTTCGTGCGCCTCAGCGATCGGGGTCTCACGCATACTCTGATGCAGGGGTTGTTCCTGTGGAAAGGCGTACGCGAGCAGCGGGTCTTTCGGGGGCACGAGCTGCGCATCACTCGGGAAGGGCTGCTGCGGGCCGATCGGGTCTGCAAGCTCCCGGGCGCGATGGGGTTGCTGTCGCCGGGCACGGCGACCGATGTGCCACAGCGGCTGCGGCTGCGCGCCGAAGGCCGCGGTGACCGTGTCGATGCGGTCTTCACCTCCGCCGAGATTGCCCAGGTCATCATCCCCAACGATGACGACGACGGGGTGACCATCATCAACGAAGTGGCCGGGCGGTTCGAGCTCGAGGGGCGGGTCCGCGGCGAAGCGGTCGCCATCGAAGGTCCCGCCGTATTCGAGTTCTTGGGGCGGTGAGATGAGCTTTCAGCGTCAGTTGGTTCAGTCGCTCGACGTGCTCGAACGCGAAGCCCCCGACCATGCGGGCCGATGCCGTGCGGCGTTCGGTGACCGGACCGTCGCGATCCATGTGGATGACGAGCAGGTCACGGTGCGAGCCGAGGGTACGCGCTGGAGTATCGGGGTCGACGCGGTAGAGGATCCCGCGGTCGAAGCCAGGACCACGAGCGCCACGATCGTGGAGCTGCTCGACGGACGGTTCGCGCTCGAGGAGGCGATCTTGGATGGTTCGGTGGCGCTGCGCGGTGCGGTGACCGACCTGCTCGCGTTCCACCAGGCGCTCACCACCTACGTCAACGGAGCGGTGCGAGCCCCGTCGTTTCCAGGGCTCTTTCGGGCGTTTCGGAGAAGTGTGGAGGACGAGTCGACATGAGCAAGACAAAGCGGTCGAAGAAGGTCACGGTCTTCGGAGCGGGTATTTCCGGGCTCACCGTCGCTCACGAGCTGGTCGAGCGCGGGTTCGAGGTCGAGGTGTACGAGCCACGCATAGACCATCGGCCGACCCGTGCGCTCCCCTATACAGGGTCGAAGCCCGATCCTCGTCCCGACATCGGGGGCATGGCCCGGACCCAGTGGTGCCGAGTGCCCTCGGGTCGATTCGAGCTGAACGATGGCAAGGTCACCCTCCGCGGCCCGGGAGCCATCCGCATGGAAGACTTCGCGGGCGAGGAATCAACATCGCGCATTGCGGCGATACTCGAGCGACCGGACTCGCAGCATGCCCTCCAAAAGGCGCTCCAGTGGTCGCTGACGCCTCCAGAGCGAGTGGCAGCCGAAGATCTGAAGTTGCGCGAGATAGACGAGTGGAACGACGACACACCTCTACCCGAGAACATCACCGAGAAGCTCGCTCCGATCGTCGAGTATCTCCGGCAGCATTTCGACACCATCGCAGATGAGATTCAATCTCCACTCGTCGAGATCGTCTACGTCACGGGAACCGCGGGCCAGACAGACGTCGAGCGCGACTCCGCATTCGAAGCGTGGAGCGACGCAGGCTGGGAAGCCGCGAGAGCCATGTACGCAATCTCGCTCATGCTCGACAGAGGAGATGCGCCATACACCGTCACGTGGGACAGCGAGTCTCTTTTCCCCGTCGCGTATCTCGAGGGCCGGCCATTCGCCGTGTTCCTGCCGCGCGAGCTCGACCCCAACGAGGTCGACGAGCCTCGGCCCGACAGAACCACGATCGGAGTGAGCATCGACCACACTGTCGTTCCCGGCGAACACGGCTACCGCTTCTACCCGAACTTCTACGCGCACCTATTGGAGACCATGCGTCGCATTCCGATCTACCGGAGACGGAAAGCGACGATGCAAGAGTACTTCAACAAGTGGCACGACCCAAATCTGCCCGACGCGATTCCGAGGGCGCAGACCCTCGAAGAGACGGGGCGCACGGTCGCGGACAACCTGGTCTCCGTCGGGCTCACGGGAATTGCCGCGCGTGATGGCAAAAAGCCGATCGCACTCAAACGGGTCAAATCGAGTTCGTTCCGTGACTTGTTCACGGTGCTCGATGCCCTCCAGGGCTCCATGGGACTGACGATGCGAGACATCGTGCTCATGCAGCTGGCGATGATGCGCTACATGCTGAGTGGGCCACGACGCCGCACACTGCTCGAAGACAAGACGTGGGCGGGATACCTCGGCATCCCAGCGCTCGAAGACAAAGAGACCCCGAGCAAGTTCTCCAAGGCGTTCCGCAAGGCGATGCGGTATTGGCCGCGCGCACTCATCGGCCTCGATGCCTACGAAATCGACGCTCGCACCTTCGGCAGCATCACCACCCAGATGCTGCTGGACCAGCTTCGCTCCGAGTTCGAGGGTATCGACCGTACGCTCAATGGCCCCACGACCGAGGGATTTCTCGATCCGTGGCGAGAGTACCTCGAAGTCCAAGGGGTCCAATTCAAGGTCGGCGGCTGTGAGTCGCTCGAGTTCGACGACGACGGAGAACTCGTGTTCAAGATGACGAAAGACCAGGACGGCGAAGGTGACAGCCGCGACGGCTATGTCGTGCTCGCAGTCCCCCCTCAGGCCGCGCAACGAGCGGCCAGCCACCTGCTATCGACGAGGGGCGACACCGACACCGAGCTCAACCCAACGCTCGAGGCCGTGGCAGGACTCCTGCTTCCCGACGCGCCCGAGCAACATCGCCAACAACAACCGCTGGGCCCCGACGAAGAGGGTTCCCCCCTGCGGCACTTCAGCGGGATCCAGTACTACCTGGCGCAGGAGTACAGCATGATTCGCGGGCACACCTACCTCGCCGAGTCGGAGTGGGGCCTGTCGCTCATCTCCCAGCGCCAGTTCTGGCGGCGTCGCTTCCGAAGCAACGAGCCCATCCGGGGCATCTTGTCGGTGGTCATCGGTGACTGGAAAACGCCGGCCGCCAGCGGACCCGCAGCAGGCAAGTCGGCGTGGCAATGCACGGCTCAGGAAATCGCGGAGCAGATCTGGCACCAGCTCAAGCTCGGCTACCCCAAGTCCTTCGACGGTCCCCGACAGCCACCACCACCCATCGCGTGGCACCTGGACGACGAGATCCACCTCGACGACGACGACAAGCCGATCCGCAACGAGTCGCCGTTCCTGGTCAACCTCGAGGGCCACTACGCAGCATGGCCGGGAACTCCAGAGGCCTACGAGGTCGTGTCCGATCGCCTCGTGTTCTGCGGAACCTACATGAAGACCTTCACCCGTCTGAACACGATGGAGGCCGCCTGCGAATCCGGCCGCCATGCAAGCGCGGCGATCATCGACCACTACGAGGGAGGCTCGGCCGGCACCACCGAGGGCTCGAAGCCCTTCGTGCGCAACCCGGAAGACCACGAGCTACCCAACGTCGACCTGCTCAAGGACCTCGACGACGAGCTGTGCGCGCGGGGCTTGCCCCATATGCTCGACATCCTCCAGGTGGACGCCGCCATCGAGTCGCTGTTCGAGTCGCAGTCGGTCGCCCAGGGAGACGCGAAGCCCTCCACGCTGCTCACCGCGGTGCTGGCCTCGCTCGCGAGTTCCTCTGGGCTCGGCACCACGGGTCTCCAGGCCATGCTCGACCTGCTCAAGACGCGCCTCAACTGACGCCGAAGCCCGGCACCAGCAACGCCGCCATGCGGCCGGTCGAGCGCACACCGTGCTCTTCCAGCCATTGCCCCGCGGTCTCGCTATCACCGTCATCACCGCGCAACCGCCCTCGTTGCCACCGACACGCCTCGCGTATCGCCGCCATCCCGGCCTCGTCCAGCAGCTCCATCGCTTCGCCGAGCAGCGTCGACGCTCGTTCCTCGTCGCCAACCCGTGCCGCCATCCCGGCCCGCAACGTCGCCGCGAGGCCCCGCCCCGGACCGATGCTCGCCCGCTCGACACGGTTCGCCATTCGTTCGACCTCACGACCCATGCTGCGATCGAAGCCTTGCCGAGCCAGCACGACGCGGGCCCTCAGGTGCCAAAGCAAGGTCCCGGCCGTCTCGTGGACGAGGAACTGCCCGTCCTTCATCACCTGCCACTGCGTGTCGACCTGACGCCATGCCTCTTCGACGTCACCGCGATACAGAGCGATCTGCACCGAAGAGTTGAAGTGATGGTAGCGATGCAGGTGATACGGCGCGTTGGGCCAGCTTCCCTCCGCGGCCGCGCTCGCGTCTCGAGCTTCGTCCTCGCCGCCCTGCGCCAGCCGGTACAGCGTCGTATCGCCGAGTCGGTAGAAGTTCGCCGCAAACAGGTCACCGCGGCGCAGGGCATCCTCGAGCGCCTCGGGGACCAGCTCGGCGAGCCGAGCAAACTCGCCGCAGTAGGCCATGGCGGTGAAAGCATGCACGCGGCCGATCGCGATCTCCCAGAACTTCCCGGGCACACCGTCGAGCAGTGCGTCGACGCAGCGGAGGTTGTTGTCGATCGATGCCCGCCAACGACCACGGTTCCAGTCGCACACGCCCTGATAGCCATGGGCCATCGCGCGGGGGAAGGGGTCGTCGATGGACGCCACGCGATCGTGCATCGCCTCCATCAACGCGTCGGACCGCCGCGTGAAGAACTTCCCGCCCAGGGCCGACTCGAAGGTCGCCTCGTTCCCGAGCGCCCGCGCGACCTGCCAGCCATCTCCTTCTCGCAGCGCTCCGTACAAGAAGCGCCCGCCGAGGGCATGCGCCACGGTGAAATCGGTCATCGCGAGGCAGTGAGAGGCTCGCCACAAGATCTCGAGCCGCGGGGGTGCGGGTTGCTGGGCAGCGGGGAGCTTCTTCTGAAAGAAGCGGCCGCCGCGTAGCAGGAACCAGACTCTCCAGACCATGCCGACGATCAACGCCCAGCGCGGAGACATCGAGGCCTTCGCCCCCACTCGCTGAAGCGCTCCGTCGAGCAACGGCGCCCCTTCGTCCGCCCGCCCGCTTCGCACCAAGTGCTCCGCCGCACTGAGCAGCAGGTCCTCCCGCCGCGCGGGGGTGGACGCACGTCGAGCGGCCTGCTGAAAGGCATCAGCCGCGCGCTCGCCTCGGCCCGCGTCGACCCACGCCCTCGCCTTCGAGTCCCATAGCTGTACGACATCGTCAGCGTCGGGCTCCAGCTCGATGGCACGACCGTAGAACTCCGCCGCCGTCTCGAACGCCAAGCTCCTATCGGCTCGGGAAGCCGCCGCCAATGCCCAACGCCGGGCCTCCGGACGTCGCTGCGCCTGGTCGTAGTGGTGAAACACGACCGCGGGCTCGACCGTCTCCGCGTCGTGTTCGTACGCCGCCGCCAACCCACCGTGGATGTCGCGCCGGGTCCCGTCGTCGATCGCCTGCACGACGGCATCGCCGATGCGCGGGTGAGCCATCGCCACCTGCGAGGCGGTGCCTGGCCCTCGCCGCACCAGGCCGTAGCGCTCGAGCGCATGGACCCACGCCTCGGAGGAGCCTTTGCCGAGCGCGCGCTCGAGCACCGCCGTTTCGACGGGACGCTGCGCCACCGCGACCACCCCCACCATGTCGCGCTCGACCGGCTCGAGGTGGGCGATCCGCCCTTGCACCAGCTCCTGCATGGCCGCGAGCCGATCCGACGGGCTTCGCAGCACCCGTTGGTAGGCACCATGTCGCGCCAGCGCGCTCGCCAACAAGGGGGAGCCCGCCGCTTGTTCGACGATGCGAGCCACCGTATCGGGCTCCACCTCCGCCCCGAGGATGTCCTTTGCGATGGCAGCAATGGCGTCATCGGACAAGGGCTCGAGCTCGAGGGTCACCTGCTCCACGCTCGAGTCGGCGGGCAATGTCAGCTCGACGAGCGGCTCGTCGCTCCGCTGCACGACCCACAGCTCGAGGCCGGTGGCGTGACCCGACAAGGCGGTCAGCAGCGTACGGCTGGAGGCATCGGCCCACTGCGCCTCGTCGACCACCATCACCACCCGCCGCTCGCGACACGACTCCGCGAACAGCTCGGCGAGCGCCTCGGTCGCCCGGCGCCCCGCCTCCACCGGGTCTGGTAACGAAGGCGGCGGGGACTCGCTCAGCGCAGGAAAGAGCCGACTCGCCTCGACCATGGCCGCGGTGGGCTTCGATGGATCCAACATCGCGGCCAGCCGATCCATGGCGCGATCCATCGCGTTGTGGGGCACCCGCTCGGCGGGACTGCACTGCCCCTCGAGGACCCAGGCTCCGTCCTCGGCCAGCCTTCGACCCGCCTGCCGCACGAGCTCCGACTTCCCCGTGCCGGGCGGGCCCTGCACCAGGACCAAGCGGCCGGCCGCGGGTGCGGACGCGAGCAGAAGCTCGAGTTCATCGGTCCGCCCCACGAACCCGATTTCGCTCCGACCCGCGACATCGGGAGGCGGGGCCGCACTCGTCAGCCGACGTGCGTCAGCGAGACACCGCAGGACCTCCTCGTGCCCAGGGCGCGCGTTGGGATCGGGCTGGAGCATTCGATCGACGAGCGTCCGCAGCCATGGCGCACACTCGACGTCGGCGGGAATCGTGGGCGTGGCCGACCCCCGGGCGGTCAGCCCCGCCGCGCCTTCTTCGAAGGGCAGCTCGCCGCACAAGGCCTGGTACAGACACAGGCCGGCGCTGTACCAGTCCGACCGCGGCTGGGACTTGCCCCACATCACCTCGGGCGCCATGTAATCGATGGTTCCCGCCAGCTCGGCGTCCTGGCGCCCCCGTGTCTTGCGAGCGAGATCGAAGTCCACCAACACCACCCGGTCTTCGTGGGTGACCAGTGCGTTCGCCGGCTTCACGTCGCGATGCTGCAGCCCCACGGAGTGAACGGCAGCGATGGCTTCCAGCAGCTGAGCCCCCAACCGCTCGACCCGTGCCGCCTGCCCTTCACAGGCATCGACGAACGATCGCCCCTCGATGAGCTCCATGGTGAAGGCACAGTGCCCGTCGTCGACGAACAGCTCGAACACCTGCACGACATGGGGATGGCCGAGGTCCCGAAGCAGCCGGAACTCCTCTTTGAGGCGAGCCCGCTGCTCGGCCGACGACGCGAACAAGGCCTTGAGCGCGACGACACGCTCGCTGGACCGCTCCGCCACCCGATGCACGACCCCCGTCGCTCCGCGGCCGAGCTCCCCACGGACTTCGTAGCGAGACAGGAGGGGGCCGAGTTCTTCAGGCATCACGGGGCGGGGACCCGGTAGCGCAGGATCTGGCTCATCTGCGCGTCGCTGAACATCGACATCAGCGGACCGACCATGCGATCGCGGAGCCGTGAGCCCAACGTCGTCCCTGGCCCAGCCGCGGCCTTCGCCACCGCGCGCGACAGCTCGGTGATGACGGCCACCCGCACTCGTCGCGCGTTCTCCCAGGCGCAGAGGTCGGTGGCCCCGCCCTTGCCTACGTGATGGGCGAGCGAGACCGCGTCCTCGATGCCCATGCACGCCCCTTGGCCGAGGTCGGGGGTCATGACATGGGCCGCATCGCCGATCAACGCCACGCGCCCCGCCGTCCATCGCTCGCGCACGGGTCGATCCTCGATCGGCATCCAGCCCACATGCTCGTCGATGCCCGCGAGGATCGACGAGATGGGGGGAGGCGCACCCGCGAAGGCACGCTGCACCGCCGTCTTCACCTCGCAGCTCTCCAATGTCGCGTGGGTCTGTTTGCCGATGGCGACCGCCCAGTAGACTCGATCGCCTCCGAGCGGGGAGATCCAGACGCGGCGGTCGTGCCCCAACGTGATCGTCGAGCACCCGATCGACTGCGGCGAGATTCCGACGCCCGGACAGTTTGCGTAGCCGAAGGCCCAGTACTGCCCGATCGAGCGGGAGCAGCCGCTGCCGTGCATCAGCTGCCGAACCGAAGAAGCACGCCCATCGGCGCCCACCAGCAAATCGACCCGCGTCGTGTCACCATCCTCGAACGCCAGCTCGACCCCGTCGTCCGCCTGGCAAAAGCGCCACAGGACCTTCTCCGTGGGTTCCGAATCACCCCGAATCACCTCGAGCAACCGCGTGCGATCGACCAGGACCGAAGGCGCGCCATGGGTCGCCCCGAGCCGAGCCACGGGCATCGTCCACAGCGGCTCACCTTCCCAGGACCGGAACTCCATCGCGTGCTGAACCGTACCCGCGGCGATGGTGGGCGCGGCCAGGCCCAGGGTCCCCAGCGCGTTGCAGGCGTTCGTCCATAGATAGAGCGCGCCCGGGGCAGGCGAAGCGGAGCGATCGAACCATCGCACCTCGGCCCCGACCGCCGTAAACGCTCGCGCAGCCAACGACCCCGCAATGCCTCCACCGATGATCCCGACCGTGACCGCCACTCGACTCAGGACCCGATGGTACCGTAGCCGGACCTTGGCCATCACCCAGAGTCGCGACTGCGGAACGGAGTTGCCCGCGGCAACGTTGCCCGAGCTTCGTCATCGCATGGTTCGTGGTCACCGGATCTGGCTGCACGCGGTCGAGGCCGGTGATCCAGCCGGACCTCGCGTCCTGCTTCTCCACGGGTTCCCCGACGGCTGGCGCATTTGGCGCTACGTGCTCGCGCCCCTGGCTGAAGCGGGATGCTCGGTCACCGCGTTGGACCTGCGGGGCTACGGGCTCTCGGACAAGCCCACGCACTCCCACGACTATCGACTCGACGCTCTGGTTGCTGACGTGCGGGCCGTCGTCGGTGACCAACCCGTGCACTTGGTCGGCCACGACTGGGGTGCACAGCTGGCGTGGCATACCGCGATGCGAAGCCCGGCGCTCATTCGTAGCCTCACCGTGTTGTCGCTCCCGCATCCCGCGAAGATTCCGGCGATGGCTTCGTCGGGTCGACAGCTTCTTCGCAGTTGGTACGCCGGAGCGTTGACTGCGATCTCGCGAAGTGGAACGTCGCTGCCCCCCGCGGCGACGCGCATGCTCGTGTCGACCATCGATCGCAACCTTCAGCGAGGTCGCCTCTCCGCGTCAGACTTCGATCGGCACGTCGCCGAACTCAGTCGGCCGGGGGTGCTCCCCGGCATCCTCCACTACTACCGGGAGATGGTGGAGCGCGATCCGTTGCGGTATCGAGACGACTTGGCCCGCATCGAGGTGCCGACGCGTGTGATCTGGGGCGAGCGCGATCCGTTCCTCGGCTCGTGCTTCGCCGCGCCCGATCCCGCCTGGGTTCCGAACCAGCCCGGCGGTGTGCGGCGCTTGAACGACGCGGGGCACTGGCCGCAGCTCGATGAGCCCGACGCCGTGGTCGAGGTCTTGCTCGAATCGGTACGGGCCGATCGAGCGGCCCACTGATCCCGAGACCTCGCGCCCTCATGGGCCGCGTGTCCGCCCTTCCGGACGACGGGCGTCTCCCCCCCTCCGAGTCCACGCATAGGCCGACTCGCGGGCGGCTGGCGAACACCGATTCCGCACGGGTGGCCCACCGCGTGCATTCGCTGTCCGGGATCCCGGACAGGCGAACGACTCACCGCCTGAATCCCGGACAGCGAACGCGCTGATTCGGGGGTCTAGCGCTGCGTTTGCGGACGGTACGTCGCTTGCACAGAGCCGACGTGGCATGCCTCGTGGTTCACATCGCACAGCGCTCACCTTCGGAGGGTTGCTCGCGGTCAGCATGCTGACCGCGACGCCGGCTCTCGGACGGACCCAACCAACGCCCGACATCCCGGACAACCCCGCGCTGGCGGTTGGCGATGACTGGTATTCGACCCGAGACTGGCCGAATAGGGCGGCCGAGCCCACGGCGAACACCAGCTCCGATGCCGCGCTCGAGTGGGTTCGAGCGCAAGCCGAGAAGAAGCCCGCTCAGTCGCTACTACGAGGCTCGTACTCGGAGGTCGTCCTGCCCTACGGCACGGAGATCGATGGCTACGGCATCGACGGTGCGACCTGGGAGTCCTACGGCCACGTGTTCGACCGCGCGCCGAACTCGGGCAACGGCCTGCCCTGCTTCCCGAAGGCGCACACCTACGACGTCCGTCGCCTCCAGGCAGTGGCAGAGCGGCTCGCGGCCGATGCTGACCCGTCGGCCACTGCCCTTTTTGGTCAGGTCCAGGTCGGGGAGTCGCTCGCGGCCGAGATGCAACGCAGACTCGATCGCAAGTCTGCGCTGCTGGGCGAGCCCGACAGCCCCGTGCTCTTGATCGGAGGCGAGTCGGATGGACCATCGCAAGCTGCCCAGTGCCTCGACATCTCCAGCGACGAACTCGAGGACTGGAGGGACCACTACGTCGCCAACGCGGACGATGACTCGAACCTCTTCAACCTCACCGAGCTGCAGAAGAAGAACATCGACGATGCCCACCTCAATGCCGTCGTTCGGCTCGTCTACGGGGAAGGGTCGACTCGAGTCTGTAGCGGGACCTTGATCTCTCCGACGTGGGTCATCACGGCTGCGCACTGCATTCCTCGTGGCGACATCCCCGTGGAGATCTGGCTCGGCAAGGACATCGCCGAGGAGAATCGGAAGGTCTTCCGCTTCGCGACCAACGAAGACGCATGTCACATCATGCCGCTGTCGGAGGCAAAGGCCGACCAAGTCCGCTGCGGCGAGCTGACGGAACGTCAGCTCGACAAGCGAAGCTCCCGGCACGACATCGCGCTGCTGGAGCTCGCGACGGCCGTAGATCGCCGCGATGCGGTGCCCCGCAAGTACCTCGCGGCCACCGACTCGCCACAGCTCGACGACCACGCCCGCGTCATCGGGTACGGGTCGACGGACGCCGAAGACTGCGACTCCGCGACGATCAAGCCGTCCACGCGGAGGCTCGCCGCCTTCTTCGAGCTGCGGCTGACCGTCTCCAAGCAACTACGGCTGGCGACGATGGACGGGTTCGAACAGTCCGTAGCCCCGGGCGACTCGGGAGGAGCCGTCGTCACGACGATTCGCTCCTCCTTCCAGGAAGAAGTCCTCATCGGAGTGACGAGCGACAGCAGGTGCGGCACGAGGCACTTCGCCGCTCCGGTGTTCAAGCCGACCCACGCCGCGTGGATTGAAAAAACCACCGGTATCGCAGGGGTCGAAGGGAGCAGAGAGCCATGAACCGTATCGTAGGAGCCATCAGTATCCTGGCCATCGCGCTCGGCATCGCGTCCGTTTCGCGTACGGCGGAAGCCGCCGACGGGCCCGATGTCGTCGCCGCCATCAAGGCAAAGGTCGGGGTCATCGACGGCGACATCCAGGACGTCGAGATCGAACTCGATGCACAGGCCTATTTCGACGGCTGTGGGCAAGTCCACGGCAGGACGGTGGACGCGTTGGTCAAGCTCGAAGAAGCCCGCCACGCGGAGTTCATCGGCCGGCTGGAGTCCTGCGCGATGTACGAGGAGGTGAAGCAGTTCTGTGATGCTCCGCTTTCCGACCCCTTCGCGAAGCCAGTGGACTATCGAAAGGTGGCAACCCTGGCGAGCAAGGACTACTTCGACGACCTCGAGCGCCATGCCGCGAGTACGACGGGGGATGTCCCCGAGTGGTGCGCCCGAAACGAGTCCAACCCTGCCCCCTTCGAAGACGCCCTAGAAGAGAATGCCCCGGATACCAACAAGTCAGGGGGAGGAGTACTCGGCGAGGCACTGGGACCCTCGTGGCAGGACGCGGTCGTGCGAGGCATCGCGGCGTTCATCAGCGCGCGGCTGAAGGCCGAGCTCGAGCTGCTAGTGCAGGACCGTCTCGCCGACGACCTGTGCAAGGTCGACAAGATGAAGACGCTGCTCGACAACACCTGCACCGTCATCGAGGGCATGCGCGGCCAGGACGGGCCGATCGCGTGGGGTACCGTAAAAAGTGCCGTCGAGGAGGACCTGCTCGCACTCCCGGCCGTATTGGTCGACGAGTATCTGGTGCAGCGCAAGCGGTACGGCATCGCGGCCGCCCTCACCGGCTCGGTGCTCGTGATGGAGTCGGTGCGTCGAGGCAAGTCGCCCGTGGTCGTGCTCGGCGGGCTGACCTCGCTGAGCAAAGACGTGAGCCCCTGCAAGCTCCAGCCCGCGCTGTGCACGATGTGGATGCTGGGCGTGAGCGGCCAGGTCATCGGTGTCGGCCTCGAAGAGCCCGTGGGAGCGAACTCCGAGCACTACGGCGAGATCGCAGCCCGGCTCATGCTCTACCGCGCATTCGAGGGAACAGCCGAGAATGCGCGTCCAGACTTCGTCAACGAAGAAAAGTACCCCACGTTGGTCGCGGCCGCCTTGGCGGACTCGAGACTCCGGCTTCAGTCGGTGACCACCCAGCTGAAGGAGCTCGAAGCGGAACAAAAGGACGGCAAGGCCCTCGACTTCGAGACCTTCGCCGACCTTGCGCGAGACCTCAGCTACATCCTCGAGGGTGGAGCCGTGGTCGGCACCGGGGTCGAACGTGATGACGCCAGCTGCAAGGACCTACGGAGCGCCGAGGCGGGGCAGGCCGACGCAAAGGCCGCGCTCGAGAAGGCCCAAGAAGACCTCGCGGAAAAGCCCCAAGACGCGGCATTGATCGCCGCCGAAAAATCCGCCTCCGAGGACGACGACGCGGCCAAAAAGAAACTTCGCGACGAGCAGAGACGCTGTGTCGCGGCGAGCTTCTACAGCAGTACCGATTTGTTCGAGGCGATCCACGACGCGCGCACGCGCGACTTCCAGGGACTCGTGGTCCGACTCTTCGCCATCGCCGAGCGCCTCGATGTCGAGATTCCCCCTGCCCTACTGAAATACGGGCCGTTCCTCGCCGACTTCGCCTCGGCCCAGGACGCCGAGTCCATCGAAAAAGCGCTCGAGTCGGTCGCGGAGCCCGTGGGTTCCTACAAGAAGAAGCGCGGTGACGCGGGCTCGATCCGAGCGGCTCGATATCGGGAGCGCGAGGAGTTCTCGGGGCGAAAGGGCAAGGCCTTCCGGCAGCACTGGAGAAAGAAACGAGGGAACTATCGCCGAAGTACGATCAAGAAAGACAAGAAAACCAACGAAGGCATGACGAACCTCGAGTTCCGACGCTGGTGGCGAAGCAACCGCCTGAACGAGGGCTACGGTCGGCGCCCGCGGGTGATCACGATCAACGCCTACGCGGGAGCGCGAGGCGGCGGCGACATCCTGGTCGACTCGCAGGTCGACAACATCGCAGCCGGTCAGTTCGGCCTCTTCGCCCCCATGGGCCTCGAGATGGCCTGGGGCCTGGGCCGCTCGTCCTCCGTCGGGCTCTTCGTCTCCGTCATCGACGTGGGTGCCCTGGCCGACTTCCGCTTCGGCGACGCCAACGTCGACGACACCCCGGCCGACGACACGACCATGGGCGACGGCCCCGACAATCAAACGGATGCGGAGGTCGATACGCAGCCCCAGATCGGCCTGCGGCAGGTGGTCTCGCCCGGCCTGTACCTGATGTTCGGCATCCCCAAGACGCCGTTCACCCTCGGGTTCGGCGGCGCCTTCTCGCCCCGTCTGCGCAGCGTGACCCTGAATCCCAACGACGAAAACGCCACCACGGAGCAGGAGTCGGTCTTCACTCTCAGTGGTGTGTTCGCGGTCGACATCCCCGTCGTGGTCATTCACAAGCGGCACCGCTAGCCCAAGCTCCCAGGGGCACAGGCGTGGCCTCCACGCCTGTGCGTTCGAGTCCATGCTCCGAGAAGGCTGTTTCTCTCGGTCATGGACTCGACGCGTGGGTCCGTGCTGCTTCGAGCGTCCGCGCATGCGAGACTCTCCACGATGCCTTCACGGACCCGCCGTCGCCGACCGCCGTCGCCCCGGCCGAGCGCTCTGACGCTCGCCTTCGTCATGCTCGGCGGGTGCGGCACGCCGACCCCGAACACGCAACCGCAGAAGGCAGCCGAGCAGGCCACGCCAACGCCAGCGGAGACCAAGCCCCAGACGCCGACCTCGGTCGCCACGCCTGTCCCCGCCAAGCCATCGCCCCATCTTCCCGTCGTCCGGGACGGGCCCCCGAAGAAGGCCGCGGAAGCGCTTTCCTTGATGATCGGCGGGCGCTTCGACATTCCGCTGCCCCCCGAGCTGGAGGGCATCCTTCACGATCGCATCGCCCAGGGGCACCGCTGGGCGGCCCAGGACCTCTACTTGGTGGGAGGCATCGATGCGGTCGCGACCGCGATGGCCAAGACCAAAGACGATGCGATCGTCGACTCGCTCGCGAAGTCGATCGGGCTGCGCTTCCGCTTGGCTCGGAATCAACTCGAACCCAACGAACCGACCGCGGCCGCCAAGGTCCTGACCGCGAAATTGGCCACCGCCAGCGATCCGCATCCCCTACTGTCCGCACTGCGAGACATCGGCCCCGATGCGGGTGACGCGGCCCGAGTTCCAGTCGCCGCGTTGCTCGCGGACGCGGACACTCGGCAAGACGCCGCCGCCACCCTCGCATCCTTGGGCGCAGACGAGACGACGGAGACACTCTTTGCCCACCTCGGAGACGAAGACGCCGACGTCCGCATCGCAGTCGCTCAGGCAATTGGTTGCTCTGGAGCTGACGTCTCCGCCCGCTTGCAGGAGTTACTGAAGAGCGAAGACGTGCGTGTGCAAGAGACCGCGGTGCGAGCGCTGGCGCATCTGGGGCCCGACGCAGCGGAGGCTGTCGGGGCCCTCACGCTCCTGCTCGATCACTCCAACGTCGAACTGGTCGGCCACACCGCGCATACGCTGGGCGCGATCGGAAGTGCAGCCAAGCCCGCACTCCCGGCCCTGCACCGAGCTGCCGCCACGGCGAAGAAACGAAGCCCCACCGCCGACGTCGACCTGCAGATCGCCATCTCCAGCATCGAAGGCAACGTGGAGCGCCCCAACTCCTGCCCCTACCCGGCCGAGACTCCCTGAGCGACTCTTCGGCCCGACCCGAACCACGCGCACGCCGGACGGCGGACGCGGCGGTCGGTTCCACCCGCTGTCCGGGACGGGGGCCGCCGTTTTCGGGCATCGGGCCCTCGCTCGAAAAAAGTGATGCAGTCGAGGATCGATTCTGCGCCCACGGTTACTCCCGCAACGACCTCATGTCGTTCGCCGAACGAGCCCGTCCCACGAGTGCCGAGCCCTACCTCCGATCCGCCCCCACGGCGGTCGGGCTCGGCCTCGCCTTGTTGCTGGCCGCATGTGGAGACGAGCGAGTCCTCGGCGACATGGCCGAGGACCCGACCACGGGGAGCGAGGGCACGGACGAGGACGTTGCGGAGAGCACGGGCGAGCCCGAGCCCGAGCCGGACGACGGCAGCACCGACGACGGCGGAAGCTCGGAGACCGGCGAGCCCGAGTCACGGTGCACCTGCGTCGACCTCGATCGGGTGTGCAGCCACGACACGGAGCTCGCCACCTTCGACTGCGAACTGCCGGAGCCCTGCGGCGTGCTGCACGACCAGGGGGTGAGCTTCGACACCGTCACGTGCGTGCTCGACCTGCTGATCGACCAGGAGCCGGCGCGTTTTCGGTACCACTTTCAAAACGACATCGGCACCTGGGAAACGGAGACGTGGTCGGGCTGGTTTTACATTCTCGGGCCCGGCCAAGGGCTCGACAACGAGTGCTACCGCCACGAGATCGACCAATACGAGGAAAACATCGCGACCGCGAATCTCTACACGCTCGCCGATCCGAGCGTCTTTTTGGACTGCATCGGGCTGACGGTCGATGCCAAGCGCGCGTGTCTGCTCGCCGGGCTGGAGGCAGGCGACTCCGCGCCCGAGTGCCTGTAGGGCTCAGCCCACGGGGACGGTGGGGATGACGAACAGCGCCCCCGCCCTCGCCGCGGGATCCTGACTGTCCGAAACCTCGGCGTAGAAGAAGAAGCCGGTCAGGTCGATGCCGACGCCGATCAGAGGCACGGTGACGACCTCGTCGGTGTTCGTGACCGAGCCGGTAATCTCACCGCTGGAGTCGAGCACGAGGTCGGCGGGGATTCCCGACTGCGGGATGAAGACGTCGAGCCCCGCGGGCATCGGCTCCTCCGACCACGAGTACGGGGTGAGCCCGCCGTCCGCCTCCAGCTGCGCCACGTAGGGCACGGCGATGCCGGGGATGACGGCGAGCAGCGGCAGCACGACGACCTTGAACGCGAGCAGGTCGTACTCCTGCGTGCCGACCACCGTCAGCGGCCGCAGGTCGACCTGAAACGAGAAGTCCTGCTCGTCCCACCCCGGCGGGCGCTGAGCATCGACGACGCGAATGCGGAAATCGAATGGGCCGGGCTGCAGCGGCATCCCGGTCACGGCTCCCGCCGCATCCACGATGACGCCGTCCGGCAGGGCGCCATCGACGAGGAACCAGCCGTAGGGTTCGGTGCCTCCCAGCGCCAGCAAGGGCACGTTCATGGGCATGCCTTCGTCGAAGGCCCCCAGCTCGGGCAAGGTGATGATCGTCAGGGGCTCGGAGTGGACGGTGATCGAAAAGTCGCGCGAGGCCGTGGTGCCCTCGGCATCTTCGACCTGCGCCTCGAACACGTAGTCGCCCGTCGCCGTCGGGACCCCGGTCACCGCTCCGGTCGCATCGACCGACAAGCCCGGCGGCACCTGGCCCGAGCCCACGCTCCAGGCATAGGGCGGCGCACCACCCGTAGCGGCGAGCGTCTGGTCGTAGTCGAAGCTCAAGGCCCCCGGTTCGAGCACCTCGGTGGTGACCATCAGGGCTTCGGCCTGACACATGCCGTCGAGGCACAGCTGCCCGTCTGCACACGGCTCGGTCAGCCACTCCGTGCCGTCGTCCGCACAGACCAAGACCTCTGCTTCACCGCATAGTCGTTCCCCCGCGACACAGATGGGGGCCAAGCCCGTCTCGTCGCCTCCCGAGCTCGACGTGCCGCCCCCCGCGGTCGCAGGAGCATCGTTGGCAGTGCATGCCACGGAGGCCAAGGCGGCTGCGACGAGGAGGTCCCGGGTGCGCTCGAGCATGAACGACGCGGAGTCTACTCCGGCCCCGAAAATCGACTCGTACGGTGCGCCCGCCGCCCTCGACGAGCAGCGTTTCAATCCGCCCCGGAGCCCTTGTAGGGAAACCGGACACGCCGGCCCCGACGCCACCGACGAACGTGCGTCGACGCCGAACGTGGGAGGTCAGTCACGATCTCGGCGCGAGAAATTTCTTCGTGTCGGTCGCTGGCGCCCTCCTCGAAACGACTCGTTTGGCACGGCATCGAACCCGACCGGAACGACTCGTGGCCCATGTTCGACCGAGACCGGAACGACTCGTTGCACTCTGACGAGGACGACCGGATCGACTCGTGACCACGACGCGAAGGGTGGCTCGATGCTTCGCGTCGCAGTGAGACGCGAGCAACGGCGATTCGCTTTCGGCACCGCTGCACGACGACACGACGGTGAACGACTTCGACCGCAACGAGCCGGTATGCTTGCTTCATCATCACCGGACACGTTCATTCCGATGCGCCCCATGACGCGTGAAAGAGACAGCGAGGGATGGGATCGAACGAGCGCGATGGCTATAGTGTCTTCGCTAGGATTCTGGAAACCATGGGCCATCGCATTCTTCACGTCCCGTCCATCGCTGCCCTCTGCGCGTTCGCTCTAACCGCCTGTGGGGGTGCCTCACCCGCCGGCACTACCTTTGGGGATGGCAGTAGCGGCCAGGTCGGCGACAGCGGCGAGCCGACGCCGAATACGGACGACGGCACCAATGAAGACGACGATTCCGGGATGGCGGATGGCTCCGAAGACACGGGCGAGGAGACCGGACAGCAAAGCGCCGACTGCAGCTTTGGCCAACAGATTTCCGGGGGCGGTACCGCAGCCGGGTTCACCACCCTCGATATCAGCATCGGCAGCGATCAATACAAGGTGCAGACCAACCCCTGGGGTGGTGCGACGCAGACCATCACCGCAGGCGGGGGGAAGGTGTTCTCCATCGATTCCATCACGCACCCGCCGGGCGGCAACGACTGGGACGTCCATACCTTCCCCTCGGTCTACAAGGGCACGGCCTACGGTGGAGAGCCCACCACCGGGAGCGGCCTGCCCATCGCGGTGTCCGACATCAGCAGCGTGTGCACCGGGATGCGAACCAACGCGATCGGCAACTCCTATTCGGGCAACGCCACCTATGACGTCTACTTCACCCACGACCAGAACTACGCGGGTGGCCCCCCCGACACCTACTTGATGGTCTGGTACGTCGCCAAGAGCCTCAACCCGATCAACTCGCCCGGAGAAGGCTGGGACTGCGCCGCCAACCCGCCCACGTTCATCGGCGCGTGCTCGGGCGCAGGCGACGTCATGATCAACGGCCAGCGCTTCTATCGTTTCCGCGGTCCCAACGGCAACGCCGAGGTCATCAGCTATGTCCCCGACTCCGCGATGCACGAGTGGGAGTTCGACCTCAACGACTTCATCCAAGACGCGATCAGCGTCGGCGCCGTCACCCCGGGGATGTACCTCCAGAGCATCCAGGGCGGTCTCGAGGTCGCCGATGGCGGCAACGGCCTGATGATCGAGGACTTCTACGCCAACGTGGAATAGTCGCCCGCGATCGCGCGCCAAGAGGCCGAGCCGTGCTCCACGGCTCGGCCTTCGTGCGTCTGGCGGCCCGTAGCCGAGTTTGCGGGCGCGGCCGACGAATGCCGCTATCCTTGCCCGCGCCCGTGTCCGCCGACCCTTCCCCCCACGAGGACCGCGTCCAGGCGATGGCCATCGAAGCCACCCGCGCCGAGGCGGTCGTCTCGACCGAGGTGGTGCAGAGCCTGTGGAGCGGCTACGGCCAGATCGTCCGCTGCCACCTTCGCGGTGCGCCCCGACCGAGCGTGATCGTCAAGCATGTGAAGTGGCCGTCCGAGCAGGACCACCCGCGAGGCTGGAGCACCAACCGCTCGCATGAGCGCAAGGTGAAGTCGTATCAGGTCGAGACGGCGTGGTACCGCGACTACGCCGGCCGCTGCTCGGATGCGTGCCGCGTCCCGCAGTACCTCAGGGCGCAGACGCTCGGCGACGAAGTGTTCATGGTGCTCGAGGACCTCGACGCCTCGGGTTTCGGCGCCCGTCGACGCCACGTGAGCGCAGCGGAGATCGAGGCGTGCCTGAGCTGGCTCGCCCACTTCCACGCCACGTTCATGGGCGCGGCCCCGCGAGGCCTGTGGGACACGGGGACCTACTGGCACCTGCAGACGCGTCCCGACGAGCTCGCCGCGCTGCCCGAGGGCCCGCTCAAGGCCGCTGCCGCCACGCTCGACCAACGCTTGAGCGATAGCCCCTTCCAGACCTTCGTGCACGGCGATGCCAAGCTCGCGAACTTCTGCTTCTCACCCGACGGGCGCCGCGTGGCCGCCGTGGACTTCCAGTACGTCGGAGGCGGATGCGGGATGAAGGACGTGGCCTACTTCATCAGTAGCTGCCTCGACGAAGACGAGAGCGAGCGGCAGGAGCAGAGCTTGCTCGACCTGTACTTCGAGCGACTCCACGGCGCCCTGGCCCGGATCGGCTCCGACGTCGACTTCGACGCCCTGCATCGCGACTGGCGGGCGCTGTATCCCGTAGCGTGGACCGACTTCTATCGATTCCTGCAGGGCTGGAGCCCGGGCCACTGGAAGATTCACCGCTACAGCGAGCAGCTCGCTCGCGAAGTGCTCGAGGGTCTATGACGCTGACGGAAACCGATCTGCAGGCCTTGGCCCAGGTGGCCGCCGATGCGGCGCGGCAGGCCGGCCGCTATATCGCGACCGCGCGCCCCGAGACGGTGATGCACAAGCCCGACATCGGGAGCCCGGCCGCGCAGGTGGTCACGGAGGTCGATCAGCGCAGCCAAGACATCATCGTCGGGCTTCTGACGCCGACGCTCGCACGCTACGACTTGGCCCTGCTGACCGAGGAGACCCCGGACGACGGAGTGCGCCACACCAAGGACTACTTCTGGTGCGTCGATCCGCTGGACGGCACCTTGCCCTTCATCGAGGCGACACCGGGCTACTCGGTCTCGATCGCGCTCGTGGCTCACGATGGCACGCCGCAGATCGGAGCGATCGTCGATCCGGTCACGGGCACCGAGTACCTGGCGATCCGCGGCCAGGGCTCGTTCCGCGACGGACAGCCGTGGCCCGAGCCCACCGCGCCGCGCGGCGACACGCTTTCGATCTTCGGCGACCGCAGCTTTCGGGACCATCCGCGACGCGACGAGTTCGTCCGCGAGCTGGAGGCGTTAGGGGCGGAGCTCGGGTATCGGGCGGTGACGGTCCACACCAACAGCGCGGCGGTCATGAACGCTTGCCACGTGCTCGAGCATCCGCCGGCTTGCTACTTCAAGCTGCGCAAGCCGGAGGCAGGCGGAGGCAGTCTGTGGGACTTTGCCGCGACCGCATGCCTGTTTCACGAAGCGGACGCGCCCGCGACGGACATCCACGGCCAGCCACTCGACCTCAACCGAGCCGACGGCACCTTCATGAACCACCGTGGGGTCTGCTACGCCTCGAGCGAAGCGCTGGCGCGGAAGATTCAGGCCCTCGCCGCGGGTTCGGCACCGTCAGCGTGAGTCGAGTTCACGCGGTGGCGCGTGTTCGTCGTCGATGCCGCCATCGTCGGCCGAGGCCGCGGGCGCGGATACGGACGTTACCGATCCGTCATGGAAGAAGCTGCCGGCTTCGACAGAGAGACAAAGGGCCATGGACCCGGCGCATACGAGGGTTACGAGAGAAGAGAGCATCGTGGGGGTGTCTTTCGCTCTTCACCGTGTCACGGCTCGAGTTCGATCTGACCAGACCGACCCATGACGGTTGTTGACCCGGCCAGCTCACGCTTTGGATACTCGTGGCGAGCGTGTTTCGCCGTGACTGAGGACAGCAGCACACCGCGAGGGCCCCAGGCCAAAGACCGGTTCGGCCACGACCCGACGCTCATGAAGGTCGACGCCAAGCTCGCGCATGACCCCACCTTGATGAAGGTCGACGCCAAGCTCGCGCATGACCCCACCTTGATGAAGGTCGACGCCAAGCTTGCTCATGACCCCACCATGATGGGTGTCGACGCCAAGCTCGCTCACGCCCCCACCATGATGGGTGTCGACGCCAAGCTTGCCCATGACCCCACCTTGATGAAGGTCGACGCCAAGCTCGCTCACGACCCCACTTTGATGAAGGTCGACTCCAAGCTCGCTCACGACCCCACCATGATGGGCGTCGATGCCAAGCTCGCTCACGACCCAACCATGATGCAGCTCGGCACTGCCGCACCGACTCCAGCGACGGGACCGACCGCGACCCCACTACCGACGCTCGCCCCGTCCCCTGTGCCGCCGCGCAGCACCGCGCCGTCGTCCCGCATCAAGCTCGGACTCGCCGTGGGTGGACTGGCCCTGATCGGCGCCCTCGCTTGGGGCCTCACACGTGAGACCGCGGAGGACGAACAACCGGCTGCCCCGGCTGCCGCCCCTCCCGTCGACGAGCCGGCCGAGCAGACGCCCGAAGACAAACGGCCCACCGACGACAAACGCCAGGAGTCCACACAGTCGGACCCGTCCTCCGACTCGTCCGACAAAGGTTCGCGTCGAAGTGGACGGCGTCGCCCCGTAAGGAATGCGATGCGCCGAATGGGCATCCGATAGTTCGGCCCCAGGGCATGCCCAACGGAGCGCGAACCTGCGCCCAGACTTCCTTGACACCCACTCATCGGCCACGTTACGGCTGAAATACCGCGGGATTGTTCGACCCTCGGTGGCCCACTACCGGCCTCGTCGTCGGTGGCGGCAGAACTTCGTGACACGAGGATCCCATGCTGACCCTGGAGACGCCCCTGTACGAGTTCGACGGGATCGTGGTGTTCCGTGACCACGCCCAACCGACGACGTTCCACTACCTGGCCGGCTCCCCGCGCCTCACCGTACGCGACGGCAAGCCGCACCTCGCGTTGCTGAAGTATCGCGAGGCCCTCGACGCGAGCCCCACCGCGCCCGCGGTTCGCGATCAGCTCGGCGGCGGCTTCATGACCTTCTCCGTCGACTGCGGCGTCGATGCGGAGACCCTCCAGTCCATTCGCGACGAGCTCGCCAAGACCCTCCCCGACGACGCCCGCGACCAGCTCAGCCTCGTGCCCGTGCTGTACACCAAGGGCAAGGTCGAGGTCATCGCCCTCGACCGCCAGCAGGGTCTCGCCGACGACCCCGATTCCGATGATGCCGATACCCCGGCCACACGCTTCGTACGGGGCGTACTGGGCTCGGCGACCCCCTCGCTGTTCCAGGACCAGCGAGCCGTGTTCTCCATCGCGCTGAGCCCCGATGGCATCGCCTTGCTCGAGCAAGCCTATCGCGCGGAGCTGTCACCCATCGGGGTGCTCTACGAGCTCGAGTTCAGCGGCCTGCGCCCCGCCCTCAGCGTTCGCGTGCGTGCCGACGCCGAGCGCATCTACGAACAGTTCAAGACCGGCCTGAACATCGGGATCGACGTCGGCGCGACGGAAACGTCGGGCACGCCCGCTCCGAGTTCAGGCTCCGACTCGAACCAACCCGCCCGCAGCGGCGTGGCGCTGGATTTCGAGATCGAAAAGACCATCGAGTCCCTGGTCGAGTCCGGCGCCATCGAGATCGAGGTCGTCCAGCAGCAAGTCGGCGACGACATCGACAAGCTCGAGGCCGAGGCGATGAAGCTCGTCAAGGAGGACATCCTGAAGGAGTTCTTCTCACCCACGCTCAGCGCCATGCCCAGCCAGCCGCTGGCCAACGACCAGATGCGAGAGCTGGCGTCGTCCATCTCGGACATCAGCCGCGGCCAGAGCCGAAACCCCACCACGAGGCAGAAGAACGGAGTGGAGCTGGGCTTTCAGCTGCGCTACCGCCACAGCGAGGAGCAGAAGGTCATCACCTACGACTACGACGTGGCGGCTCCCGAGACCCGCACCCACGCGCCCAACGGCTTCTTCTCCGCGCTCGTCGGCGACACGAACATCGAAGACCACATCCGCGAGGTCGACCTCGCCGACCCCTTCTTCCAGACCCTCGAGGTCGAGGTCCAGACCACCCCCGAGTTCGAGCGTCTCGCCATCGCGTCCATCGTGGTCGACCTCCAGTACGGGGGCACCGAAGACGCACCGCAGCAGACCGCGTCGCTGCTCTTTTCTCCCGACGACCCCGAGCCCAAGTTCTTCCGCTCGTTTCGCAACCAAGACGACTTCTCGTATCGCTACCAGGTGAGCTACCGCTTCGCCCCCAGCGATGACGTGGCCGCTGCGAGCCAGGCGCTCACGACCCCGTGGCAGACGACCACCAGCCGTGCCCTGGTCGTGCACCCGCCCGAGGACATCGGCCTGATCAGCGTGCTCGTCGAGCCGGCGGTCATCCCCTGGGACCTGGTGCCCAAGGTGGAGGTGAAGCTGTCCTACGAAGATCCGGCCTCCGCGTTCCGAACCGAGCGCAGCTTCGTGCTCGACCCGACCAGCGACGCCCAGCCCTGGATCGTACGCGTGCCCGAGGGCGCGCCCACCGACTACACGGCGCAGTACACCTGGCACCTGTCCAACGGCTCGAAGATCGAAGGGGAGCCGCAGACCCAGGGGCATCCGCGCCTGTTCGTGCCCAGTCCCTTCGGCGGCCAGCAGCTGCGACTGCGGGTCGTGCCCGCGGTCGACCCGAGCAGCGTGGGTCTGGTGCTCGCCGAGATCGCGCATACCGACCCGGGCACGGGGCTCGAGATCCGCCGCACGCTGTCGATGTCGCCGCCCTATCGGGCCCAGTGGGTGAAGATTCCGCTCATCGACCCGCAGCACACCGAGGTCACCTGGTCCTACCGCCTGCATCCGACCGGCGGCGGCACCCCGGCAGAAAAGGGGCCCTTCGTCACCGGGTCGCGCGCGCTGGTCATCACCGAAGGCGACGTCATGCTGCACGACCTCGAGCTCGTGGTCTCGGGCGACCTGCTCGCCGTCGAGGTCCTCGCGCTCCAGGTCGATCTGCGGGCCGAGCCCCCGGAAGGTCGGCAACCGGAGATCGTGAGCCACTTGTTCGAGGCCGGCGGCGAGACGAGCACCCGAGTGCGGCTGAACCTGCGCGCCGATCGAGACCCGGTATTCGAGTATCAGACCACCGCCCTCATGATGAACGGCGATGCGATCGTGCGCGCCTGGGCCCCGCATGGCGGCCCCGCGCTGGGGCTGGCGGTCGCGACGGTGGTCACGCCCAACGAAGACTGAGCGGGGCTACGGCGGGTCCGTCGCGCTGACCGTCCAGATCACACGGTCGTCGACGACCTCGACATCGAGCGCTGCCTGTACGCCGTTGAATTCGGACAGCGCGAGGAAGACGGTGCCGACGCCTCGCAGATAGACGATGTCGTCGCGCATGACTCGGGGCAAGGCCACGCCGACGACGGACACCCGAGCTGGACCCTCGACCTCGACCCCGAGCGTCCCCGCGTTGCGGATCACGAGCATGTAGCCGCGCGGCACGATGCGCAGGACCGCGACCCCTCTGCCGCCGAAGATCCGCAGCCCCGATTTCACGAAGGCGGAGAGCAGAGGCTTGTCGACGGCCCGGATGAAGGCTTCCTTGCCCCAAGCCATCATGGCGTCGAAACCGGAGACCGCGACTACGGCACGAGTGAGCTCGATGTCGTACTGCAAGGGCACCCAGGTCACCTTGGTGCTCTGCTCGATGCCCTGCAGGACCTCGGGATCGACAGACTCTCTGACCCGCCGCTCGGTCGACTCTCCCAGATAGCGAAGGTTCTGGAGGTTCTCCCGAACGAACGATGACCGCATCACCGGTGCATCACCGCCACTCGTCACGCTCCGAAACTATCACCGCGGCCCCGAACCTCGATGCCTCCGAAACGGGACGATGGCGTTCGGAGGGCCCCACACTCCAACCGCTCACGAGCGATTGCGAACCTCTGGCCTCAAAGGGCCTCGGGATCGCTCACGGCTCGATCAAGTACTCGGCCGCAAAGTCGTAGCCCGACGACGCGCCTTTGTCGGCCACGATCGACCACACCTCGATCGGCGCGGTGGTTTCCTCGGTCGACGGGTCGTAGTTGAGGCTGCCCGATGCACCGCTGACGTCGATGGCCTGACCCGCGGAGAACAGCTCGACCACGCTCTCCCAGCTGCGGATTCGAATCTCCACCTCGGTGCCGCCGCTGACCTGACGCAGGCCACGGGCGATGCCGAGGCCGTCGACGCCCCCTTCTTGGGTATGGGCCCACACGGTGGCGTAGAGCACGAGCCACGCGGCATCGAAGGCATGCGCGGTGAACCCGGACGACGACGCGCTGGCTCCGAACTCGTCGGCGAGCGCAATGGTGAACGCATCGAACAAGGGGCCCGAGGCGATGGCCGGGCGAGAGCCGCGGATGTTGTCGAAGAGCACCTCGGAGCTGTCGACGGTCTCGTTGAGCAGGACCTCGTTGAACGCGGCGTCGGGCAGGAAGATGCCCTTGGCGTCGTACTCGGTCTCGAGGTTCTCGCTCGCCACCGCCCCGCGCAGGAACGAGACGTAGTCGTCCAGCTCGGACGAGATGAACACGACTTCCTCCGAGTCGGTCGCCGCCGTGTCGGCGATGGCGTCGAACAGATCGGTGGAGTAGGTCTCGATGGTCGCCGAGGTCCCCCCGCGCGCGAGGAATTCCTCCTGCAGCAGCGTGGCCAGGCTGTCGCCGTAGCTGCCCTCTTGGGCGATGATGGCCACCGAGGCGACCCCGCGATCGACGAGGTCGGAGGCGATCACGACACTCTGCAGAGAATCGGGAGGCGCCGTGCGCCACAGCAGGCCGGGGTTTTCGTCGGTGGGCCCTTCCACGTCGAGCGCGGTGAGGGCCGGGCTCGTGGCGGAAGGCGAGATGACCAGCGTCCCGCTGGGACTGGCGACCTCGAACGCCGCTTGGGTTCGCGACGACCCGCGCGGACCGATGATGGCGGGCACGCCCAGATCCTCGGCGAGATAGCTCGTGACCTCGCGCGTCGCCTCGAGGGTGTCGAGGTTGTCCCCCGCGCCGTCGGTGTAGTCGCAGACGACCCACGCGTAGTCGAGCTCGAAGGCATCGGACGATCGCACGGTCCGCAACGCGAGCTCCGAGCCCTGCAGGGTATCGAGGTGATCCTCGTAGCTGTACAGGCCGCCCAGCAGCACGTGGTTGCGGTAGGACTCCGGTTCCTCGAACAGGTTCTCCGGGTAGGTGCGAGAGCAGCGCGGGTGAGTCTGGACCGCGCTGCAGTAGCCGTCCGACTGACACGACGAACCCCAGCCGAACGCGAGACGGCAGTCCGAGTCCTGTGAACACGAATCAGAGCCCGATACGGTGAGCGAGCACGCTGCCGCCAGGCCACCGATGGCGAGCGCGGCGAGTGCGTGAAGGGCGTGGGGTTTGGAACGCGTCACTTTGTCAGTAGCATCATGGTACGCGAACCCGTGGCATCGAGCGCGCGACATCGGCAAGCCATCTCATCCCGCGGCACGGCGCTCGTGGCCTGCCTCGCGATGCTGTGGCCGACGCTTGCTCGGGGAGCCGGCCGAACCGCGCCCGAGCCCGCGGCCGAGGCAGCGCCGAGCGCGGAGAGCGACGACATCCAGCGCGCCCGTGAACTGGCGGCCAACGGCAGCGCGCTGTACCGCGAGGGCTCGTACGCGGCAGCGATCGAGGCGTTCGAGGTCGCCTACGAGCTCGCGAAGGATCCGAACCTGCTCTACAACATCGCTCTGTGCCACGAGAAGGCGGGCGATCTGCAGGCGGCCGCCGATGCGCTCGACCGCTACCGCGCGGTCGCTCCCGCGTCCGAACGCGCGGCGCTGGTCGAACGTGCAGCGTCACTGCGCGAGCGGGCGGCCCAGCAAGCCGAGCCGGAACCCGAGCCCGAGCCGCAGCCCGAGCCGGAGCCCGAGCCACAACCCGAGCCCGAGCCCGAGCCACAACCCGAGCCCGAGCCGCTGTTCAACGGCGTCGCTTGGGGGCTGCTGGGTGTTTCCCTGGCGGGCGTGGCCGTGGGCACCACCCTCGGGGCACTGTCGCTGAGCAACAGCGCCGAGGTCGATCGTCAGTGCAGCACGGGCGGCTCGACCCTGTGCCCCACCTCCGTCGCGGCGCCGCTCCGGGCCGCGCGCTGGCAGGCCGGGGTCGCCGATGCGTCGTTCGCCATCGCGGCCGGCTCGGCCATCGCCCTGGGCGTCGTGCTGGGCATGCGTGCCAAGAAGCGCAAAGCCAACAACGTCGCGATCACACCGACGCTGAACGGCCTGGCCGTGCACGGCCGCTTCGGGCGACCTAGCCGTCGAGCTTCTCGGTAACGGGCACGGGGTGCGCCGCCGATGGCGTGTGCCCGGAGTCCGACTCGGTGTCGGTCTTCGGTGACTCTTTGCCGGGCCGGGGTCGAGGACGCGGCCGTCGACTCAGTTTTCGCTTGGTGCGTTTGAGTCGCTTGCTCAGGCCTTCGCAGGTCTTGCCGTCGGACAACGACGGCACCGTCGCCTGCTCGACCACGGGGAGAAACTCGGCATCGAGCCCGGCATCGATCGCGGTGAGTGCAGTCGAGAACACCGCGCACGGGTCCTCGGCTTGCTGCGCCTGCAGCAGGTCGAGGCCGATGTTGATGCGGTGATCGATGAAGGGCGCCGCGCTGGGGTTTTTCTCGAGTTCACGCAGCAGAGCGTGGCGCTCGGCGTAGGGCAGCGCTTGCGTGGGCTCGACCGTGTTGATCTTGCCGAGCTTCTCCAACACGCTGGGTGACGACGTCGGTGTCTCGCCGGGATTCGCCTCGAGGACGGCCGCCTTGGTCTCGGGATCCGCGGGCGCGGGCTCCGGCGGCGGATCGGCGGGCGGTTGCTTGGCCTCCACCGGGCTGGGCTCGGGCTTGGCCGCCGGAGCCTCGGTCTTCTTCGGCTGCAGTATCCAGCCCAGGGCCGCCACTCCGGCCACCGCGGCCAATAGCGGCACCACGACCCGGCGCTTTGCCGAACCCGCGACGGGACTCGCCCTCTCGGAAGAACTCCGGTCGCCCGTCCCCGCGGTGGTCTCCGCCCCTCGAACTCGCGTGGGCGTGGTGAGGGACTCGGTCTCGGTCTCGGTGCCGGTATCGACCGCAGACCCCCGCAGGGAGACGTCGAGGTTGTAGTTGGCCGGGGGCAGGATGGGCTCGTCCCACGTCTCCCCGCGCTGAGCCCACGCGGACTTCATGGCCTGCAGTCGCTCGCGAGCCTCGCCCGCGCTGGCGATGCGGTCGTCGAGGTCTCGCGCGCACAGGTCCGCGCACAGGTAGCGCAGCTCGTCGGGGTAGCTGGCGGGCAGCGGAGGAATGTCCCGGGCCGCGCGGACCCGAATCTGGTCCAGCGCCGTGCGAGCGCGCAGCGGGACCCCTCCGGTCAGCAAGCGGATGAGGATCAGGCCCGCGGAGAACAGGTCGGCGCGGGCGTCGACGGGCAAGCCCCCGGCCTGCTCGGGGCTCATGTACAGCGGCGTCCCGATGGCCGTGCCCGCCCGGGTCGCGGTGGGACCGGCTCCCGCCGCGTTGATCTTGGCCACCCCGAAGTCCGCGACGACCAGGTGATCTTCACCGCTGGAGTCGGCACAAATGAAGATGTTCTCGGGCTTGAGGTCGCGGTGGACCACCTCGTGCTGGTGCGCGTGCGCGAGGGCATCGAACAGCTCGATGCCGAGCCGCACGACCATGGACGGGGCGATGGCGGGGGGAGGATTCGACTCGCCCCCGGGCAGCACCTCGTCCGGGCGATCCTGCCAGTCGCCCAGCGTCCGCCCCTCGACGTACTCCATCGCGAGGAACAAGCGGCCTTCGTGCGTCCCACACTCGTGAATGTTCACGATGCCGCGGTGACGCAGCCGAGCCATGGCTCGCGCTTCGCGGCGCATGCGCGCCTCGGCCCGGCTCAGGTCCCCTCCCCCGCCGTCGGGGTTGAGGAACTTCAGCGCGACCTGCCGATCGAGCTCGGGGTCGCGAGCCAGGTACACGACGCCCATGTTCCCGGAGCCGAGCAGGCGCAAGACTTCGTAGCGAGCGATCTGCCGCGGGAGGGCATCCGCGTCGCGCGGGACGTAATCGGCGAGACTCGAGTCCGAGAGCGTGTGACTCCCGTCGGTATCCGACGTGATGGTCGGCTCGCCGTGCTCCTCCGGACCCGGAGCCTGTCTCTGGCTGGCCGCCGTCATGGGCGGTGAAGATCCTGGCACAGCCGGGCTCGGCGTGGCCACCGGGGATCCGTTCCGAATACGACCAATCGACGTGAGCGTCCGGGGCCCCTTCGATGACGGTTTCGGCCACTGTACGTTGAACGGCGCCTACCTGTAGGGGAATCAACTATCCGGCATTGTGGGTGAGCGACCGCGAGCGATCACTCGGGGCAGATTGGGGCACGAAACGCGCGCTCAAGGTGCGGTCACATCGGCGTCGTTCTTCTCGGCAAACCTCAGGGTATTGCCGAATGGATCGGCCACATGCATCTCGGTCCAGCCCCACGGCTGTTCGGTCACTCCGGGGCGCGCATGCGCGTACTTCTTGGCCGCCAACATTCGCTGGTAGTCGCGGATCCCGGTCATCGGCAGGAACAGATGAGTGCCCGGAGTGCCGTCGCCAGAGTGTTCGCTGAGGTGGAGTACGCAGTCTTCGCGGGAGATCTGCATGTACAGCGGGAGGTCGGGCTCGAAGCGATGCTCCCAGTCCACCGAAAAACCCAGGAACGCCAGGTAGAACTCGCGCGCCTTCGCCGGATCGAAGATGCGCAGGATGGGGATCGGAGCGTTCAGCGTAGGCATGGAATGGACCCTGGAAGCGACCCAAATGAAAAAGGGCGGCCGCGAGTGCGTCCGCCCTTTGTTCGGCCATCCGTCCCGCGTCAGCCTTCGACGGGAGGCGGCTTGAGGACCAACACGTCCTTGTTCTCGGTGGCCGTAGGCAATTTGTGCTCTTTGCCCTCCGAGTCATAGAGCGTGAGCGTGTACTGGAAGCTCCGACGATCGGGGTGCACGAGCCGGAAGCGCCAGGCCAGCGGCTTGTGGAACTCGGAGATGGTCATGGTGGTCTCCGCTCGCACTTCCGGCTCCTCTTCGTCCTGGAACTGGAGGTGCAAGGTGCCGAAGGTGAAGCGCCCCGGCGGGATGTTGAGCAGCGTGGGAATGACCTCGACGCGCACGCTGAACGGGTCACCCACCGTCAGGATGTTGGTGTCGGTCTTGCGCCACGCATCCTCGCGAACGACCCCGTCGGAGTAGACCGCCTTGACCTGGTACTCGTACTCGCGCCGCTGCGAGTCGACCAATGGCACGGCCCACCTCGCATTGTCACTCTCGCGTGACAAGGTGACGATCTCGTCGACCACGCGGTCGTCCTCGTACGTGTACTTCATCGCGACGAGCACCTGCGAGAGCAGGCCATCTTTGCCGAAGTTACCCGCCGGAACGATGATGACCTCGAGTTCGTCCTTGAGCGGAGAGTCGATGAGCAGCGTGCCACTCCGAGACTTCTGCTCCGGCAGCACGATGCGCTGATCGTCCTTGGTCCGCACCGTCAGCGTGTACGTGTAGGCCTGGTCGATCTTGTCACCGATGACCGCCGTCCACTCGTGGTTCTGGTTGTCCTCGTCGATCATGAACTGGGTCTCGTGCGCACTACGGCCGCGGCCGTAGGCCATGTCGACCTGGATCTGCGCGATGCGATCCCAGTTGATGAGTCCCGCCTGGACGGCCACCTTGAGCACACCGAGCGAGTCGGTATCGAGCACCAGGATGGTCTCGTCGGTCGTGCCCTCGATGGTGTAGTTCTCGCTCGAGTCGCGGTAGAAGACCTCGATCTCGTAGTCGTAGGAGCGCTTCTTGACGTCGGCGAGATAGGTCAGGAAGTGCTTGGGGTTGGGGTCGTCGGCCCGGAACACGAAGTCCGCGACCTCGTTCTGGTTGCCCAGCTCGCCGGCCTCGTCGTAGTGCAGGTGCACCTTGACCAGGTCGACGGGGTCGCGGCTGAAGTCGGTGGTGCACAGCACCTCGACGTCGAGATACTTGTACCAGTCGTCCTCGAGCTCGACCTGAGCCCGGAACTCGGCCGGCTCGTGCCCGTCGAAGATGTTGGTGAGGTTGGCCTGCGGCCCCACCCTCCCCTCGAGCACCTTCTTCATCTTGAAGGTGTGATTGAGGGTGGCGGACATGGACTGGTTCCAGTCCTTGAGCGAGTACTGGCTGATGCTGTCGCGGCCGTACTTCGTGTCGCCGTACTCGGGCAGGGACGTCTCGACCTCGGGGAGTTCCTCGGTCTCCGCCTGGACCGGCGTGTAGTCGAGAAACGCATCGGCCATGAACTCCGAGAGCATCGACTGCCCGGTGGTCATGAGCGTCTGCTCGGCGTCGGGATCGAGGGGAACACTGGGCGTGATCTTGACCCCCGAGAACTGGCTGGCCGAAGAGACCTCGCGCAGTACGTCGCCCGCGCTCATCGACTGGTCGTGGCTATACGACACGGTGGTCGAGCTACCGCTGGTGCGACGGCTGAAGCTGGCGTTCTCTTGCAGGTCGTTCCACTGCTCGTGGATCAGCGAATGGGTCTTCCGCGCATAGCACCACACCCGCATCTCGACCGCGTCGAGGCGGTGATGGAAGAGCAGATCGTAGTTGACCAAAACGGCCGTCAGGTCGCGCTCGAAGGCCTCCCACAGCAAAACGGCGCCATCTTGGGTCAGCTTGGCCTGGAACGCGGCGCGCTGGTTGCCCGTCATGCTGGCCTTGCTCGAGCCCACCAGGCTGGCGACGAACTCGCCCTGGGTGTCCTCGTTCTCCGAGGACTCGCCGAGGATGCCGATGTTGACCGCCCCGTCGAGCACGGGGAGCCCGGTGAGCTTGAGGGCCTTGGCCAGCTCCTTGGGGTCCTCTTCGGCCTCGTCGATCCACCACTTGCGGGTCTTGTGGCTACGAGCCAGGCGCTTGTGCAGCACGGGGTCCTCGGACACCGTCTTGCGGATCTCGAGTTCCTGCTCGTCCGTCATGGTGAGCTCGACGGTCAACGACAAGATGCCGCCGCCGAGCTTGGTCTTGCGCTCTTCTTCCGTCAGCTCGCTGACGTCGCGCCGGTACCAAATCAAGGAGATGAGAGGTTTGCCGTCCGCGTCCTTCGCTACGGTGGGCGTGCCCGTCACCGTATAAAGGGTGAGCGGGTCCACATCGTCGGGATAGACGTTGCAATCGGCGATCGTTCGGAAGCCGGTCAGGGTGAGCATTGCGCCCTCTTGCTGGTTGTCGCGCGGAGTCGACCCTAGGCCAACCCGCGATTGGGGACTCCACCCTGTCACGGGGGGAGATGCGGATCAAGCGACAGTTGCCGCCCTCTCATACGACCACGGCGTCCTCAAACTGACAGCCCTCCACGATCGATGCGTGGAGTCGACCCCCCACGCCAAAAAATCGAACCAGCTTCCGCCCTGTCGGGGTCCCAAACTACGTACGGCCGCAAGTGCACGCTCGAACGCGTCGCGTTCGGTCGCGGGCAAGGACGCGCTCCACCCTTCGCGAATCTCGTCGTCGGGTGGCAGTGCGGTGTGATCGGCATAGGCGGTGAGGCTCGTGCCCCCCGACTTCTCGGTGCGCAGGCTGATTCCCAGGTATCCGCGATGCCCGACCGGTCGAACTTCGGGGCGCGGCAACGTAAGGCTCAATGAACGCTCACCGGCCTCGTGCAAGGCCTCCCAGGTCGGCTGGCCGGCCCAATGCCCGTACACCTCGGGCTCCGGCCACAATGCGGCCATCAGCGGTCGCAAATGGGGCCGCAAGTCGGCCGGAACGTCGACCTCTTCGGGAATGCGAGCCATGCGATGATAGCCCCGCACCGTCACCTCCCCCTGCACATTCAGCCGAACACCGATGGTGTCCGGGGGACCCCACGGGTGATCATCCAAGCCCAAGGCTCGCGCCAGCTCGCGCCGGTGTTTCGGTGCCGCGAATGTGATGCGCGGCAACACGACCGACGCCGGACAACCCACCACCACCTCGAATGGAATCGCGCCCACTTCGAGGGCCCGCAGGCAGGCACTCAACAGCCGGTTTCGCGGCTCCACCTCTTCCACCAAGCATTGAAGTAGCAGCTCGCATGCGGTATCTCGAAGCTCGCTTTGTGCCGCGCCATTCGTTGGGCGCGAAGGCGAGTTTGTTGCTTCATCCAAGGGAACCTCGATGCTCACACTTGTCCGCTCATTGATGATCGAAGGGTACACCGTTTTCCGAGACGACGCCGTTCCGCACCGGTTCTACGTGATGCCGAGCGACCCAACGATCGCGCGTGACGAAGACGGTGTCCCCATCTTCTCCCTCATCGTCTATCGCCACGACGAAGACCGCATCGCGCCCGAAGACCTCGAAGAAGATGTCGGCGGCGGCATCCTGACCTTCACCACCGAGCTCGCCGTCCCCGAGGGGGACTTCAAGAAGATCCGCAGCAAGCTCCGTGGTCTGGTCTACGGCGAGGACGCGGACGAGAGCGAGAACGACGTCGAGCTGACCTACGTCACCTTCACCAAGGGGCGGGTCCAGCTGGCCATCGCGGGTGAGCACCTGCGAGGCGACGACGAGGGCGAGAACAACGAGTTCCTCCGCACCATCGTCGGCGACGGCAAGGTCAGCGGCATCGGGGCCAACCGCAAGGCCATCATGGCCAAGCTGAGCCAGTCGGGCGCTGCCCTCATGTCTCAGCTCGACAGGCTCCGCACGTTGCCCATCAACGTCGAGTACGCCCTCGAGTTCGAGCACCGCCTCATGGGCGTCAAGATGCGCGTGTGGTGCAACATGGAGTCCTCCTACACCCTGGTACGGGAGCTGGAGGCCTACACCGAGAAGGAAGAGCGCTACGCCGACTCCGACAAGTACCACCGGCGCAGCCGCATCAAAGAGGTCACCGAGGAGTTCACCCGCAACAAGACCTGCGGCGTCGAGGTCACGCCGCTGTCCTCCGAGATCGACAACGACACCTTGCTCGCCATGGAGAAGTTCGGCTTCGACATGCTCCAGCGCGAGATGGAGAAGATGCTCGACGCCCGCCCCGTCGACAACAACCTCCTCGAGGACACCTGGCTCTCGGACTACGTCTCGAGTTCCACCAACGACTTCAACTTCGAGCTCGACCGCAAGATGGTGCTGGCCCGCGATCACATCGCCTCGGCCAACATCCAAAACGTCATGCGCGACGTGCCCGACGAGATGATCACCTTCGTCGATCTGCGCACGGACTTCTTCAGCTTCCTGAAGGTCCCCGTGCGGGTCAACGCGAACTTCGAAGACCTGCCCATCGACTCGGTCACCGTCCACCTCACCTACACGCGCGAGCGCTTCGAGGGTGGCGGGCGCGAGGAGATCAACGAGAGCTTCAACTTCACCGACGGCTCCACGATCCAGACCTTCCTGACCTTCGCCAATCGGCTCGCCGACGTCGACTACACGTGGTCGGCCGACGTGCACTACACCGACTCGCCCGAGACCTACACCATCACGCCCAAGAGCACGAGCCAGACCTTCCTGGTGGTCGACGTGGCCGACCTCGGGCTGCTCGACGTCGACCTCGGCCTCGGCCTGGTCGACCTCAAGACCTACCCCCGGGCCAAGGTCACCCTGCGCTACCGCTCCGAGGCACTCGGTCAGGACTTCGAGAGCGAGATCATCCTCTCCGAGGAACGTCAGACCGCTCAGTGGACCGAGATGATCCGCGAGGTCCCGGGCGAGTACGAGGTCAAGGTCGACTGGCTGCGTGACAACGACGACATCCTCGAGGGCGAGTTCCGCAAGACCAAGGCCGACCGCCTGCGCTTCGATGCGCCCACCGAAGACACCATGAAGGTCACCGTGGTGCCCAGTGGTGACTTCAAGAAGGAAGTCACCCACGTGCTCGCGACCCTGCGCTACGAGGACAAGACCGACCCGGACAACCCCTACACCAAGGAGGAGGCCTTCGACTTCACCGACGACAAGCAGGTGCTGACCTGGTCGGTCCCCATGCGCAACTCCGAAGTGCGCGACTACACCTACCGCTACTCGGTGGTGTTCAAGGACGGCGTCGTCGAGAACGTGCCCGAAGACCCCACCCAGTGGCTCCCCGGCGAGCCCGGCTTCGTGGTGGTGGGCATCAAGTACGACGTCGAGGTCGACATCCACCCCTTCCTGCTCAGCTTCCCCGACCACGCCAAGGTGGTGAAGGTCGACCTGGGCGTGGGCGACGAGACCGACAGCTACGTCTTCAACAAGGACGCCAAGACCACGGTCACTTGGCGGGTCCGTACGGGTACCGGGCCCGAGCCCTACTGGATGCAGGTCACCGCCTACTCCGCCACGGGCGAGACCACGGTCGGGCCCAAGCTCACCGAGCAGGTCAGCGAGTCCGTGGTGCTCAAGCCCGTCCCCGCGCCGCCGGCCGAACCGGCCGACGACGGCGAGTAGGCCATGCTCGACCTCTCCCATCCCGTGCGTCGGATGGCCGGGGTCGACCTGGCCCAGGACACCTCGCTCCGCGACACCTGGTACATCCTGCCCGCACCGCCCTCGGTGGTGCGGGTGGATGGCGTGCCGCAGGTTCGGCTGCTGAAGATCGTCCGCGATGGCGAGCTGAGCCAGGGTGACCTGCACCTGCGGGTCTCGCTGGCGTGGCCCTCCGCGGCGCTCGAGGAGGCCAAGACCCTGCTCTCCGAGGAGGCGCACCGCGAGGTCACCCTACTGCCGCTGCCCGTAGTCGCAGCCGAGACCGAGGTCATCTTCGCCGGCCGCGAGCCGGTCGACGATGGCGAGATTTCCCCCTTCGAGGTCCGCCGCTACGGCCAGACGCAGCCGCGACTCGATGCCCCCCACGTGGCCGCGCTGTCGACCACCCTCACCGCCGACGGCACCCGGCTCTTCGACGCCGCGCTGCGCGAGGGCGGTGCCCCCATCGGGGTGACCTACCGGCTGCAGACCGAGGCGCTGCGGCCCGGCATGCAGCTGGCCGCCCGGGTCGACTGGGGCCGAACCTACGACCACTTCTCGTCGCATACCCGCACGGGAGGCTTCGTCTACACCGAAGACGTCCGCGAGCTAGTCGAGGAACTCGTCGAGAACAAGGTCGTGCAGATCACCGCGGTGACCGCCCTGGGCGAAGATGGCGAGGCCGGCACCGAGGCGCTCAATACCGCCTTGGCGTGGGTCCAGCGACAAGTGGTCGAGCGCTTCTGTACCCCGGTCATGGAGCTGCGGCGCGAGCCGGCTCGGGTCTCGCTGGGCACGGTGGGCGAAATCTTCAAGGTCGGGCACGCCCACAAGGTCAAGAAGCTCACCCAGATCGAGCATGCGGTGGCCGAGATGCGGCTCGACGTCGCCACCGTGGTCAAGCGGACGTTGTTGACCCAGACGCACCTCGCCGACCTGCTCGGGGACGTGAACGTCGACGAACACATCGAGCAGGCCGAGCCCGACCATCCCTTCTTCAAGCGCTTCGACCTGCGGGTTCGCACCGCGCGGGCGCTCAGCGACCTGGGCGCCACCGAGTTCGCCGGCGAGTGGCACTACGGCGATCGCCAGGTGCCCCTGCGGCTGACCGCCGAGGAACCCGAGGCCGAGGTCTCCACCTGGCGCGACGAGTCGGACGAGGCCAAGTGGGCGCTGGTCGGCCAGGTCACCTTCGGCGACGAGGCAGCCGTGCACGCCACCGAGTCGGTCACCCTGCCCCCCATCGAGGCCGAGGGGCACGAGCTCACCGTCGACCTGGCCGCGCTGCTGGGCCTGCACACCCTCGAGGTGACCACGACCCTCGATCCCGAGCGGGTGCTCGCCACTCGGGCCCGGGTCCAGCACATGCGGGGCGAGGATGTTCAGGGCGAGCGCGAGCTGGTGTTCACCTCCGAAGACCGGGCCACCGCCACCTTCGCCGGGGTCCAGATGGGCGATCGTTTCGAGGCCAGCTGGAGCTGGCTGCTCGCCTCGGGCCGCATGCTCGAGGCCTCCCCCGTCACCGTCGACACGCGGCTGCTGCGAATCCCTCGCCCCTTCGCCGAGCGCTTCACCGTGCAGCTCATCAGCGCCGACGACTGGACCGACCTCGAGCGGCTGATCGTGCACGTCAGCAAGACGGTGGATGGGCCCGGACACACCGTCATCTTCGACGGACCGGGGCAGTTCCGCGCCGTGGCTCTCGACCTGCCCGACCCCTCCGATCGCAGCTTCCAGTACCGCGTGCAGCGGGTGTGGAGCGACGGACGCGAACAGGAAGATCAGTTCGTCCAGACCGATGTTCCCGTGGTGCTGGTCGGCGGCACGCCCATCGACCGCCTGGTCGTCGATTTCGAGCCCCTGGGCTCGGAGCTGACCACGGCGGGCATCCACATGGTGAAGATCGAGCTGATGTACATCGACGTCGCCAATCAGCTGCGGCACCAGGGCGAGCTGGAGATTCGGGCCATCGCCGACCGGCCCCGTTGGGACGTGCAGCTGGCCGACCCCACCCGGCGCAACTACGAGTACCGCATCACCACCTACCGGCAGTCCGGTGAGGTCCAGGTCGGCGAGTGGAAAGAGACGGCCGAGAGGCTCGTCGTGGTGCCCATCGTGCCGGAGTAGGCCGGCACTCACGGGGGCCGGTTCCCCCCGCATCGAAACGCCGGCTTGAGGTACCATCGACGCTGCCCCCAAACCGGCGCTCTTGTCAGACGGGCTCGTCGAAACCCGTAACAATCTGGCAGCGCCACTGCCCGTGGCGTGGTCGCTTCACGCCCGCACATCGCTCGGACACGAGCCCAAGGGAACCGATGCTCAATCTACTGGACCGTCAGACCATCGAGGACCTCACCGTCTACCGCGACGACCAGGACGTTCGGAAGTTCTACGCACTGCCCGATACGCCCACCATCGACAAAGATCGTCAGGGACGCCCGAGCTTCCTGTTCGTCAAGTACGTCGATGACCGCCGCAACGTCGCCGAGGAAGACGAGAAGAACGGCGCCTACACCCAGATGCGCGCCACCCTGGGCATCGACGCGGAGCGGACCGAGCGGGTCATGAACCACCTGCGCGAGCAGCTGGTCGAAGAAAAGCGCAAGGGCATCAAACCCTTCGGCAAGAAGATCCAGAGCACCGAGCCCCTGCTCGCGCGGCCCGACTGGACCGAGGGCGCCGTGACGCTGTCGACCTTCTCCGCCAGCGAGGACGGCATGGTGCGCTCGGTGGCGGGCAGCCAAAAGCCCGACCTCTCGGGCGACCTGGGGGCCGCGTTCGCCCTCGAGCTCGACCCGGCCGGCGCCGCGATCTTCTGGGACGCCTTCGAGTCCGGCAACGTGCCGATCGTCCTGTCCTACGAGCTCACCTACAAGGCGCGGGTCCCTGCCGCCAAGATGGTCATTCACGCCGAGCGCGAGAAGGTCCAGGAGGCGATCTACACCCATACCCGCCCCTACGTGTTCAAGCCCGCCCGCAAGCGCTACGTGGCCCTGGCGCGGCAAGTGATCAACCGCGGCGTCATGGCCACGCTGCGGCAGACCCACGGCAAGCTGCTCAAGTTCATGGTGCCGCGCAAGCAGATCAAGACTGCGGTCACCAACACCATCGACGTGAAGATCACCTTCGGCGAGGGCGGAGGCGACACCGAGGTCCGCGAGAAGCTGATGGAGATCGCCAGCGATATGCTGTCGAACAACATCATTCCCGCCTTCTTCGCCGGCAACCAGGTCCTCGACCAGATCACCGACGTCGAGGAGGGCGAGGACCTGCTCGAGCTCAAGGACGACATCGAAGAGTCGCTCGAGCCCTTCCACATCGAGCTGTCCGAGGAGGTCGCGGTCGACCGCAACTCCAACCCCAGCGGCATCATCCAGATGCTGCTCACCGAAGAAGAGCGCCAGCTCGCGTTCCGCGAGGTCCCGCTCTCCGACCCCTTCTTCGAGCAGCTCGACGTCACCACCCGCACCGCCGGGGTCCAGTTCGAGCGCGATGGCATCGACTCGATCCACGTGTTCCTCGAGTACGACCACACCGACGCCAAGACGGGCGAGCGGGTGTTCTTCAACGACGACGCCGTGCTCACGGGCGACGACGAGGAGCTCACCTTCCACGTCGAGCGACTCGCCCGCGACGCCGACGGCAACGCGATCACCCACTATCGCATCCGCACCGAGATCCACTACCGCGTCGACTTGCCCAAGAGCGTCGGTCGCTGGGTCAAGCAGCAGCAGCGCCAGGTCATCGTCGCGCCGCGGGCCCTCGGCGCCATCCGGGTGGAGCTCAAGCTCACCGCCCGGCCCGAGACGGTCGAGGCGGCCGAGGTGCACCTGGCCTATCGCTCGGGCGCCGGTCAGGTCATCGAGCGCACCATCACGCTGACCGGCGACGAGCCCAACCAGTCGTGGTTCCAGTTCACGGGCGACTTCGAGGAGCAGGGCATCGAGCCCACCTACCGCTACCGGGTCACGTGGATCCTGCCCGGCGGTGCCCGCCTCGAGAGCGAGACCCGGGCCGAGACCCGCGACGTGCTCGAGATCGGCAGCCCCTTCACCACCCCGCTCGAGTTCACCGTGCGCCCCGAGGGCAGCATGGAAGGCGTCGCCGAGATCGCGGGCGAGCTGCACTACCACGACACCCGCCACGACTACAGCATCGTGCGCAGCTTCAGCCTGACCAAGCTCTCCTCCGAGGAGGTGGTCAACGTCCCCGCCATCGAGGGAGGCCCTCGCACTGCCACCGTCGAGGGGCGCATCGTCTACGAGGACGGCGCCCACGACGAGCTCACGGCGCGAGAGGTCGAGCCGGGCACCGTATGGCTCGGCGTGTCGGTGCGGCAGTGGCTGACGATCTACGTGCAGCCCTTCGAGGCCGACTTCGAAAACGACCTCCGCATCGCGGCGCTGCTCATCACCTATACGCACGCCGACGGTCGGGTCGAGCGCAGCCCACCGCTCAACTTCCTCAAGAACGGCCCCAACCCGACCATGGACACCACCGAGTGGAAGGTCGCACTGTCCGAGGGAGACCCGCAGACCTTCTCATACACGGTGCGCTACATCGGCTACGACGGCCGCAGCGACAACGTCGCCCACGACGACGTGTCCGACACCATGATCTGGCTCAAGCGCCCTGCCGCGCCCGACTCCCCCACCTGAAAGACGAAACGCCATGGCAACGGCCAACCGCAACACGTTCATGCGCAGCCTCGCCAGCCGCGAGCTGCTGGTCGATACCCGGCGCCGCGAGGTCGCGCACGCGGCTGCGATGGTCTCGGCCACGTCGAGGATCGCGTCTCATGTGCTCCCGTGGATGAAGATCATCGAGCAGCTGCCGGTCTTCGAAGAGTCCTCGCGCCCCAAGGAGACCAGCAAGACCATCAAGGACATCCACGGCAAGCAGTGGATGACGGTCCGCTACTGGCTCGATGCCGCCGACCCCGTCGTGCGCTTCAACCACGACGGCCTCACCGTCGAGCTGCAGCCGTTGTACGGCCAGGGGCCCGTGCCCACCGTGCAGGGCCAATTCCTCCCCGTCATCGGGTGGAAGGCGACGATCGAGGGCATCTCGGGGGCGCGCAAGCGCACCATGATCGCGAGCTGGCGCGCCGACGACAACGGCAAGTACAAGCTCACCCTGTCGTACGACTTCGAGAACGACAACGACCGCGAGCTCGTACGCAGCGCCATCCGTGGCGATGGCATCACCATCAAGACCTCGTGGAACCACCGGGCGAGCTATCGCAAGCCGACCTCCGCGACCTTTACCGGCACCAACCAGCCCTCGGGTCGCCCCACGGGTACCGGAACGGGGGGTGGGCGCACGATGGTCAGGCCTCGTGCCGCCGCCACGATACCCACGGCCACGCTCGCCACCGCCGCGACCCGGGTCGCACGGCACGGCGCCGGTTTTCGCTTCCCCGTGGGCGTCGCGGGGCTCGTAGGCGCACCTTCGCCGGTCCGACGACGCGCGAGGAAGGTCTCTGCGAAAAAAGTCTCTGCCAAGAAAGTCTCTGCGAAAAAAGTCTCTGCCAAGAAGACCGCGAAGAAGACCACTCGACGGCGGCGACGGCCGACGCGGCGCAACCCGCCCCCCCCCCGTCAGCCGCAGACCCCACCGACCCCCTACACGTTCACGCAGACCAACTCGGTCCCCATCAACGTCGCCGATCCCAGCCACGAGATGTGGCAGGACGGCCCCTCGCCCTGGAAGCCCTTCGCGCCGGCCCATAGCCGCACGATGTACTACCGCGCGACGGGCCGACCGGCGGAGTTCGAGTTTCTGCCCAGCGAGTTCCGGCTCGGCTTCGACATCACCAAAGACGTCCCCGCCCTGCTGCCGTTCGTCTACAACCCGCAGAACGACGGCGGCACGCTGCAAGAGGACAAGCGGCGCATCGAGATGCGCATGATGGCGACGCCGCACGTCGAGCCGCAGCAACGCGAGGAGCTGCGCGCCTGGATCCAAGATCGCGAGTCGGTCGAGCTGGCGTACCTGGTGCCGCCCGTCGTGCAGGGTCGCTTCGTCATCGACGTCGCGCCTCAGGGCGCCACCATCCTCGAAGAGGACGAGACGGTCGAGCTGGCCGGGCTCTTTTGGGCTGACTTCGACTTCCCGCTCGAGTCCTGGGCTCCGAACCTCGAGATGATCTCGCAGCCGGGCGGCGGCGTGGTCGGCAAGATCTTCCTCGACATCCTGCCCGACACCGAAGGCAGCGACGTCAGCGTACCGGTGAGGCTGAGCCTCTCCGATCTGCACGCCGACGTCGTCGAAGTGCGCCAGGGCCAGCCCGATTCCGACGGCGTCCCCCGGCACTTCTTCCTGCGGAATCGACTCCAGCGACCCGTACAGCTGGACGCGCCCACCATCTATCTCGCCGCGCAGGCCACCAATGCCGCGCTCCCCACCGGCGTGCGCAAGGGTCAGCCGGTCGGGCCCTTCGCCCCCCAGCTGGGCCCCGGTGAAGAACGCAAGGTGCACGTGCAGCCCCAATCCGGGGAGCACGTGTGGAATACCCTCGTCGTCGACCTCGGTCGCGTCAGCGTCACCACTCCCGACGAGGGCTGGACCGACACCATCAACGTCAACGCCTCCGATGGTCAGGCGGTGTACCCGGTCACCATCCGGGCGGTGAACCTCGGCGACAGCGCGCAGCCCGTGCCGGAGTACGACTCCACGTGGGTCTCGCTCCAGCCCCTGCAGGGCACGCCCGCCGATCCTCCCGACGGCCGCCTCGAGCGGGGCACCAAGGAGTGGTCCACCCGCATGTGGCTCGGTCTGTCCGAGCTGTGGGACCTCGAACAAGACCCCGCCAAGGCCAAGGTCCACGCGGTCGAGCTCCGCAGCGACTACGCCGACCTCGAGGGGCTGCCCCAGCGCATCTACGGCGCCGCGTCCAACGTCACCGTTCGGGTGCTCAGCACCGAGCGGCCGGACTCGAAGTACATCCTCCGCGACGAGGACCGCAACATCCTCGAAGAAGGCCTCGACCGCGCGACCACGCTGTCCCGCATCGAAGCGCGGCGCGCCGCCGACCAGGGCTGGACGCTCAGCGTCGTTCCGGTTCCGGGCCAGCCCGCGGAAGAAGAGAACGACGACGACGACGATCGCAACGCCACCAACGACGGCGACACCACCACCGACGACGGCAACGACACCACCACCGACGACGGCGATCCCCCCACGGAGACGCAACCCGCCGGGCCGTCCATCGTCATCAACCCGATCACGTTGGATTTCAACGTGCTCCAGATGGTGTTCGTCACCCTCACCATCGGCGAGGGCGATGGTTCCGTCACCCGCACCTTCCGCTTCGACGCTGGCTCCACCGCCGCACAGGAGTGGGCCCCCGCCCGAGAGCCCGGCACCCCCGTGCGCTCCAAGACGGTATTCATGTTCAAGGACGGCACCAACCACATGACGCCCACGACCCAGGTCGACGGCGACATGGTGTTGGTGATGATGCCCGACACCTGAGGCCGACGCGGGTGAGCGCGACTTCGTCTCCTCCGACTTGCCCGGGCTGTGACCGCCCCGTCGAGCCCTCGGAGGAGGCATGCCCGGCCTGCGGCCTACCGCTGGTGATCGCGGGACGCTATCGGCTCCACGAGCGACTGGGGCGCGGCGGCATGGCTTCCGTCTACGGCGCCCAGAGCATCGACGACGACGCTCCGGTGGCCGTGAAGCTGATGCGGCTGGCCGATCACGACGACTGGAAGCCGCACGAGCTGTTCGAACGTAGCTCTCGCGTGCTGCGACAGCTCGACCACCCGCAGCTCCCGGTGGTGCATGACTTCTTCGAGTTCGACGATGGTGGGCTGGCCCTCGTACGAGAGCGCCTCGACGGCGGCAGCTTGGCCTCGAGGGTCGTCGATGAGGATTGGCGCGCCTCTCCGGCCGAACTCCGCGCGCTGCTGGAGTCGTTGCTCGGCGTGCTCGAGTACCTCCACGGCCGCACGCCCCCGGTGGTCCACCGCGACATCAAGCCGTCGAACGTCATGTTCCGACACGATCGCTCGCGGCCCGCCACGGATAACCCGCCCGTCGTCGCCGACTTCGATTGCATCGCAGCCGTAGGAGCCTCTTCCTTCTCGGGCGGCAGCAGCACCATCGTCGTCTCGCCCGGCTTCACGGCGCCCGAGCAGCTCGCGGGGACGAGCTCCCCGGCCAGCGACCTGTTCAGCCTGGGCATGACGATGGTCTTTGCGATCACCCACCGCGAACCGGACTCGTTGCCCCGCGACGACGCGGGTCGAGTACGGCTCGGCTCCGCGCTGGATGGGTTCGATCCGGCCTGCGCTCGAATCCTACGCATGTTGATCGAGCCCGATCGACGGTCGCGTCCTCCCAGCGCGACGTGGGCACTGCAGCAGCTCGAGGGCACGAGTCCAGCGAGCACCCGACAGACGCCGTCCTCCCGCGTACCGCACCGTGCCCTGATCTCGGGCCTCGTCGTCACGGCGGCGATCGTCGGCGGCGGTAGCCTGCTGTCGACCCTCAGAGACGAAGAGGCACCCGCCCCGAAGACACACACGGCTCCAGCCACCACTGCGGACGACGAGACCCCTTCGGTCGCATCCCCCGCTGCCCCAGTGCAGCCTCCGCTTCATTGCCGTCGAGACCACGAGGCCGACTGCGATGGAGCCCGCGACAACGGCTGTGAGGTAGACCTGCGAACGTCTGCCCTTCATTGCGGACGCTGCGAACACTCGTGTGACCCACAGCAGGTGTGCCGTGCGGCAGAGTGTTCGGCTCGAATCACCGCCTTCGCCGTCGGTAGCGGTGGGCACTGCGAACAACGCAGCGACGGAAGCCTGTGGTGCAGCGACGGGCTGCGCTCGGAGCTGCGGCAGGTGGACCTCCCTCATACCGTACGCTCCTTCGACATCGAGAGGCATCGCTGCGCCATGGCAGAGGGGGGCCAGCTGTACTGCTGGGGCGACAATGGCGTGGGGCAGACCGGAACCGGATCGAAGCGGCGCAAGGAGCCCGCGCCGCTGGTACTCGAGGGACTCCACCACGTCACGCAGGTCTCCCTCGGTCGCCACACGGGGTGTGCCGTCGCCGAGGGCCAAGCCCACTGCTGGGGCTCGTCCCTCAGCTTTGCGGTGATCGGGACTCCCGAGGAGTATTCGGCGCGCACCCCCATCGTGGTCGCCGGCATGGACGACGTAACGAGCCTCGACAGCGGCCCCATGCACGTCTGCGTGATTCGACCGGAATCGGTGTGGTGCTGGGGCGATGGTCGAGGCGGGGCCACCGGAGACCCTTCGCGCCCCCAGGGCAGCCGCCCCACGAAGATCGAGGGCCTCACGGACGCGACCTCCCTCGCCCTCGGTCGCGATCATTCGTGCGCCGTGCGCTCCGCGGGCACGGTCGCCTGCTGGGGGACGAACGCCGATGGCCAGCTCGGTGACGGGACGACCGAAGACCACACGACCCCCGTCGAGCTGAGCGTGGTCGACGTGGTGGAGCTTCGCAGCGACCACGCGCGAACCTGTGCCCGACAGTCCTCGGGCGCCGTCCACTGCTGGGGAGACCCCACGGCCACCGACCACCTCCCCTACCCCGTGGAGCTTCCGGGAGCCGCCACGCAGATCGCCATGCAGCGCGACACCTTGTGGGCGCTGGTCGACGGCCGCCTCGTGACGCAACGCGCGGGCAAGGCCGCCCGCGCGAAGGACTAGCCACCCCTCACAGCTTGATGACGAGCAGCGGGCTGGTGGACTCGCCCGCGCGCAGCTCGTTCTCGCCTTCGATGCCGATCGAGGTCACCGTGTACGAGTAGGCGAGCTGCCCGTCTTCGTCGAGCGGGAGATCGACCGTGGCCTGGGGCGAATCGGCGGCGGTCATGAGCACGGCGAAGGGCTCGTCGTCGACCATCAGGTCGATGCGCACGGCGAGCGCATCGCCGAAGGCCCCCAACCGCGCGATGCGGATCTGCTTGGTGCGCCGCGGCTTGGGCCCGAGCACGACGACGGGGCGCTCGAGCGGCTCCCAGTCGTCGGACTGCTCGACGGTGCCGTCGGCGAATTGGATCAGGCGACTGACCTCGAAGGCCCGCTTCTGCGGATCGAGCAAGGGAACCTGCACCGCGACGGCCTCGGGCGGGGAGCCGGGGTCGAAGCGCAGGGTCTTCTCGAAGACGTGGTCCTCGTCCATGTAGCGTAGGGCCACCTCCCCCCACAGCACGGCTTGCCAGTCGAGGTTGGGGAGCACTCGAACCTCGAGCACGTCGCGGAAGGGCCCGAGCGCGACGAGGTGATCGCCCTCGAGGTCCTCCCACTTGCCTTCCTGGGGTACGCCGTCGCCGTCGAGCCAGTCGATGCGGACCTGGACCGGGATCCGGCCCTCGCCCGCGGGCTGGCGTACGCGCCAGGTGGTCTCGGGCGTGGCCTCGTCGAGCACGATCTCGTGGCTGAGTTCGGTGTCGGGCACGGCGAGCGACACCCGGAAGCCGGTGACCGAGCCCGCCACCAGCGGTCCGGCCACCAGGCGGACGGCGCGGGAACGGAAGTGGTCTTGGGGCTGCACCACCAGCTGACGACTGGTGCTCTCGAAGGGGCCGACGGAGATGGAGCCTGGTCCCTGCCCGTTCGTATCGTCGAAGCTCAGATCCACCGACCAGCGGTAGGTGTCGTCGCGCGGGCCATCCATCGCATCGGTGAACACGGCCGGCTCGACCGCGTCCGCGTTGAACGCAAAGGAGGTCCGGTCTTCGCCGTGGGCGAGGTGCACCACGACCTCGCGCAGGTCGGGATAGGAATCGAAGTCGATGGCCGGACGCAGCGTCACCCGGAGGTGATCGAAGAAGTCGTCGTCGGTGTCGATCTCGAGGACCTTGGGGGTCTCGCCCTCTTCTTCGTCCCACTGGTTGGTCAGCAGGCCCACGCAGGTGTGGATGAGCGACACGGCGGAGCGGCCGCTCCACTCCATGCGGAAGGTCTTGAGCTCGTCGGTGCGCTGGTACTTCAGCTTCCCCACGAACATCGCCGACGACGCGGTCGGCTCGCCGTCGCCGAGGATGGAGGTCAGCATGTTGGCCAGGGCCCCGCCCTGACTACCCGCGGTGGGGGATGGCGGCATGCCGGGCTGGAAGAAGTCCTGGGCGACCCGCATGCGCACCAGCTCATCGACCAGCTGTCGCTGCCACTTGTGGTCGGCTTCGGAGCTGAACTCGGTGATCTGGATGTCGATGTAGCCGTTCTCTCGCAGCCACGCGAGCTCGGCGTCGAGCTCGACGCGGACCGCCGAATACTCGAAGCCGATCGAGGCGGCGAAACGATCGTAGACCCGGTCGTAGTCCATCTTGACCGTGGCGTGCAGCGCGGGCAGCAAGCCGTCGAAGCCGAACTCGTAGGTCATGCCGGCCGGGACCGCGCCGCCGGCCACCGCCTGCTCGATGAGGGCCGCGCCCTCGGCCGTGAGGTCCAGAGCAAAGGTCGCCCGGTGCGGAGCGGCGGGCGAGACCGGGACTTCGCTGCGGGCCACCGTGATCATGCCGTCGTCACGGTTGTCGCCGATGAGCAGCTGCGCCTTGCCGCTGAGGAACAGGGGCTGGGACACGCGAGCGTTCTGGCGCCCGGCGAGGCGGCTCACCTCCGTGCGCAGCGCCTCGAGCTCGTTGTCGGCGATCGAGGCGTCGGAGGTCAAAAAGGCCATGCCCGCGCCGACCGCCCGGGTGGGATCGAGCTCGGGGTTGTCGGTCAGGTCGCGCCGATACTTGTAGAGCACGAACTCCGGGCCCTCTTCGCCGCGGGAGAGGCGAGCCCGCGGGGGCAAGGCGTAGAACTGATCGGGGTCCTCGTGGTCTCGCAAGACCGTGGTCCCGCGCACCGAGTAAAAGGGCGGTTCGAGAGTGATCACGTCGATGGCCTCGCGGGGTGCCTCAGGTCAGGGGAAAAACGGCGATGAGCGCGGTGGTGGTCACCGGGTCGAGCTCTTCGCTCGTGCCGTCCATGGCGATCTTGGTCAGCTGATAGGACCACTGCTTGACCTCGGGGTCGCGCTGGGGGAAGCGCCACTTTTGGGGCTGAGCCACCGATCGGATCAAGCGCTCTTCCTCGACCTGCACGTCGTTGTCGGGGTCCTCGTATTCGAAGCGAACCTTGATGCCCAGCAGGCCGGCCGAAGCGAGCGTAGCCCCCAGGATCATCAGCTGCACCTCGCGGAGCTGGGCGATGCCCGTGCCGACCACCAGCCGCGTCCCCATCGAGGGCAGCCACTCCCCCTCTTCGACCTCGTTGAGCATGCTGTGCGAGGTCACGCGGTAGGACCACCCTCGCTCCTCGGGCTCGGGCAGCGGCACCGACCAGGTCGCGAAGGGTTTGTCTCGGTCGAGCACCAGCGTCTGGACCTCGTCCTCGTTGGAGTCGAGGCGAAGCTCGACGATGAGCCGCGCGACCTCGGTGCCGAACATCGCCGAGCCGAGCACCTGCACGTCGAGCACGTCGGGATGCGGATGACCAACCACCATCGTGCCCGGCTCCACCGTCTCCCAGTCGCGGGCCGTCTCGTCGCCGGACTCGTCGACGTAGCGCACCCGAGCCCGCACGCCGACCGCCTCCTCGGCGCCGACCCGAATGCCCATGGTGGCCTCGCGCCCCGTGGCGGAAAGCTCGTGAGTTCGCACGATGGAGCCGCCCGCCGCGGTATCGAAGGCGACGTCGACGATGACGGTGGGGTAGTCCTCGAAGGGCACCCCGAGCGCCACCACGCGTAGATCGACGCGGCGGAACAGCTCGCGCGGATCGACCCGCAGCACCCGGTCGTCGGTCTTCCACTGCGCCTGCTCGAGCGCCGCCGCCGGCCCGTCGTCGGAGGCGGGCAAGTGCGCCGTATAGGCCACGCCCACCTCGGGCCCCTGCTCGGCGTCGAACCAGAACTTCACCTGCGCCCGGGGCTCGGCCGCGGTCAGCAACAGCCGCTCCTCGCGTTCACCGTAGCTCATGCGAACTTCGACGGACTCGATGCCTTCTTTGGCCATGTCGACGGCGCAGCCGACATCGAACTCCATCTCGGGGTTGGGACCCGGCTCGACCTCGAGCACGATGTCGTCGAGGTCGACCGAGCGATCCTCTCCCCACAAGCCGGTCAGGATGCCCTGCGGAGCCAGGGTGAGGTGCTCGGCCCGAGCGGCCCGCATCTCCCAGGTCAGCGTCTTGAGCTCGTTCCGATCGACCGAGCGCAGGCTATAGGTGACGGCGAACAGGCCCACCACGTCGCCGACCGCCCGAGAGATGGCGTCGAGGTTGCCTTCGGTGTCGACCCCGGTCGGCGCCTGGCCCAGGGTCGGCCGAAAGAACTCCTCCAAGACATGGTCGAGCACTTGCTTGACCGCCGCGTCGTAGGCCGCGGTGTGCTGGTCCTCGGGTACGAGGTGATCGACCTCCACCTGCACCTGCTCGCTGCGGATGAGGTCTTCGAGCATCGCCCCGATGTCGACCGCGAGCAGCAGCTTGCCGCCGTGGAGCCGGTTCTCGTAGTACTCGTAGACGTCGCGCCAGCGGGCGACCACCCGGGCCCGCAGCGCGGGGCGGATGCCCTGGGTGCGCAGCTCGTAGACCACGGCCACGGGCACATCACCGCCCTGCAGCGCCGCCTCGGCCACCGAGGTGCCCTCGGGGGAGAGCACGGCCATGAACGACGCGGTCTGGTGCCCGTACAGCGAAGGCGCCACGGCGCCGAGGATCCGCTCGGTGAGGATGGACTCGCCTTCTTGATCGTTGGCGCGGTCCATGACCACCAGGCGACACTGCCCCTGGTCGGCGGCCACAGGCACCAGCGTGGGAAGCTCGTCGAGATCGAAGCGCGTCAGCAGCCGTGATCGCAGGCTCGACAGGACCTCCTCGTCGACCCGCAAGTCGACCATGAACGACAGCAACCCGCCGCCGAGCACCTGGTGGAGCTCGGGGTCGAGCCGATACTTCACCAGCCGCAGCTCGGGCTCGTCGTCGCGCCAGACCAGCGAGGGCCGGTCGGGCAGGTAGTGGAAGAGCCCCGGATCAGCGTGATCGGGGAACAGGGTTACCCCCAGGGCGGTGAGTGCCGGGCGGCCGAGGTCGATCATGGGAGTCCCTTCCTACTTAGAGTTCGTCGAGCACGGTCGCGGCGGGGATGGGCAGCAGGCTGCGGTCCCACCGGGTCCAGCGGCCTTCTTCCATGTCGCCCGATTCCAGGATCGCGGTGAGCTTGTACTCGAACGAGGCGGCTTGGTCCTCGCGCACGATCATCGAGTGGGTGAAGCGGGTCTCGCCCCCGGGCTCGAGCAGTTGGCTGTGGGTCTCCTGGATCACGCCGTCGGGCGGGTCGCAGCGCAGGTCGACCTGCAGGCCGAGCAGGCCGGCGGAGGCCAGGTTGCCCAGCACGATGACCCGAACATCGAAGCGCCGCCCCGCGGGCAAGACCGCGATGAGCTCCTCGTCGGTGGTGACGCGAGGACGATTGACCGCCTCGCCGCCCGCCGCGGGCACCAAGCTGATCGCATAGGAGTACTCGCGCCGCTCGGGATCGATGATGGGGATGTCGACGGTCTGCGTGGCGAACTGCGGCCCGATGATCTCAACCGCCTTGCGCACGACCAGGTCGTTGTCCTCGTCGTCGTACTCGAGGTGCACGAGCACCCGCTGCACCTGGGTCGGGTCGACCTGCGGCACGATGGTCACCGCGAGGCGATGCGGGAACGGGTCGCCGACGTACAGGTGCCGGTTTTCGCTGGTGGTGGGCTCGCCGTCCACCTCGCTGCCGTTTTTCAGGTGCCAGCGGTTCTTCACGGTGTAGGCCCGCGGCGCCTCGGGGGGCAGCCGCACCAGCCACCGCTCCCGCTCGCTGTCCTCACGGATCACCATGGTCCGCTCGTCCTTGAAGTCGGAGGCCTCGTGCTCGTAGGTCAGGGTCGTCTCGATCTGATCGACGGTCGCCCAGTCCACCACCCCGGGCTCGACCCACACCGAGAGCATCTCGACGTCGGAGGCGGGGTGCACCACCTGCGCCCGGCTGGTGGAGACCCGCCACGGCGTCTTTTGGTGGTTGTCGAGCGACGCGACCTCCTCGGAGCCCCCGAAGAAGTACTCGAGCTGATAGCGGTAGGAAAAATCGTCGTCGTCGCGGAAGGCCTGGAAGGTCTTGGGCTCGGCGTCCGTGGCCGAGAAGGTGGCCGTCCACGACTCGCGGGGGTCGTCTTCGGTGCCGCCGTACTGGATGTGCAGCAGCGCCGTCTCGAGGTCGAGCCCCTCGAAGTCGGCGGCCGTCTGCGCCTGCACGGTCATCGTCTTGAAGAACTGGTCGTCGAGGTTGATCTCGCGGATGTGCTTGGCCTTCTCGCTGCCCGTGAGCAGGGCCGAGAAGAAGCCGTTGGGCGCGTGGGTCCGCGTCTCCGGGGCGGCCACGTCGTAGTCGTAGGTGACCGTCTTGAGCTCCTCCTCGTGCTTGTACGCGAGCTCGAGCCCGACTTTGACCTTGCCGCCGCTGCTCTGGCCCTCGTTCATCCTCTCGCTCGAGGCCACCATGTCGCCGACTTGATCCATGGCGTCCTCGAGCGAGGGCACCTGCTGCTGGCTCATGCGCGGCTTGAACAGCTCCTTGAGCAGCGTCTCCTTGAGCAGCGTCATGGCCTGCCGCTCCATCTCGTTGACGTCGGAGCCCTCTTGCTGGCGAATGATCTCGACCTCGATCGCCCCTTGCTCCTTGAGCCAGGACAGCGTGGCCCCGATGTCGACCCCGACCTCCACCCCGTCGGCCTCGACCCCCACGTTGAGCTTGGCCTCGAAGCCGTCGTAGACCCGCTTGAGGTCCGCCCTGACCTTGACCGACAACGCCGGCCGCAGGCCGCTGAACTCGAGCTCGTACATGACCCCGATGGGCGACAGCTCGGACTCGTAGGCCTCCTCGAGCAGCGTGGCCGCCCCGGGCGTGAGCGCCAGCGAGAAGATCGCCCGCTGGTCCTGCATGAGCGACGGAGTGGCCGTGCCCAGCACCTTGCGAATGAAGCGACTGCCCTCGGGGGTCGACTCGGCGCCCGACTGAGCATCGAGCGCCAGCACCTTGACCGTGCCCTCGGTGTACAAGACGGGCACCAGGCTGATGGGCCCCGAACCGGGAGGCATGCGCGACTGGAGCTCCCGCTTGATCTTCTGCTTGGTGTCGTCGGCGATCCCGCAGTCGACCCCGAAGAGCAAAAAGCCGCCGCCGAGCTGGTCACGCTCGACGGCGCTCATCGAGCTGGAGCTGTCGAGGGCGTGCCGGTACTTGAGCAGCAGTAGGTGGGGCTTGCCGTCTTCGTCGCGGGTCAGCCGCGGCGGCCCGGCCAGGTAGTGGAAAAGCGTGGGAACGGCGTGATCGCGGAAGATCACGACGTTTTCGATCTCGTAGAAGGGCGTCTCGAAGGTCAGCATGGCGGTGACTCAGTCGGTGGGGGGCGACAAGACGAGCACTTGGGAGCGGGCCTGCACCCAGTCTCCTCGAAGAACTCCTACGTCGGAGGTGATGAAAATCTGCCGATACGAATACGCGGGGTCGTCGGCGGTGGCGCTGCGGAAGGTCCAGGTGCTCTCGGGGGCGCCGGGGCGGAAGCTCAGCAGCTTGCTCCCCGCGTCCGGCCCGGCCGGCTTGAGCTCGACCTGCGCCATTCGCAGGTTGTCCATCGCGTCGAGCCGGAACGGGACCACGGTGACCGCCGCCATATAGGGATCGCGCACGACCACCACCGGGTCGTCGCCAGCCGACCATTGCTCGGTCTGGCGGCTGCCGTCGGGCCGCACGAGGGTCAGGCGATACTCCCACGCCGCGTCGGGCGGATGCGACCACGACTTCGACCGCCCGCTGTGCGCCAGCTCGAAGGCCTCGCCCGTCTCTTCCCCCACGATCCGCACTTCACACAGGGCGAGCTCGATGTCGTCGAAGGAGCCCACGGTGATGAACAGCACCTCGGAGGTGGAGGCGGTGGTCTCCGGGGGCCGGAGGGTCAGCACCCGCTGGGTGACCGGCGCCTCTTGCCACTCACCGGTCACACGCTCGTCGTCGTCGCGGTGCAGCCAGGCCACGCGGCTTCGCCAGGGCCGGGGCGGATGCTCGGCGGTCACTCGCGACCACTGGGCAATCGGCTCGTTGCCGTCGAGCAGGGCGACGTCGCCCGAGGACAACGCGGGGTGCTCGAGTTCCACCGACGCCGCCCGAAAATCACCCAGCGCCAGGCTCTGCAGCTGCAGCTTCACGTCGAGCACGCCCATGCCGTCGAGGTCGAGCACCACCACCGTTTCCTCGGTGTCGACCCACGGCATGCGTAGCGGCTCGGTGCGGCCGTCGAACCAGATCTCGACCTGGTAGCGCCAGCCCGGCTCGGCGCCCAGCGGCGTACGAAAGCGTGCTTCGGACGCGTCGGGCCCGAAATGCAGCGAATCGGTCGCCCCGGTGGAGGGCAGCTCCCAGACCATGCGCACGGTGTCGATCGGCGAGGACTCGAAGTCGACGGTGCAGTGGACCTCGACGTCGAGCCGGGTCTCGATGTCCGTGTCGACCTGCCGAATTCGCCCCGCCTCCTCGGGTAGGTTCATCGAGATGAGACCGGTGACCGCGGTGGTCGCCTCGAGCACCATGCCCTGGCGAATGCGCAGGTCGAGGCGCTTGTTGGGCGGGCGCTGGACCTCGCGAATCCCCTCCTCGTTGGGCGGCGCGAGCAGGGTCTCGACCACGGCTTTGTTCAGCGCGAGCTGGGCGATCTCGGTCAGCTCGTCGACCGTCGGTTGGTCCACCGCGGAGTCGAGCACCTCGACGCTCAGCCCCATCAGCTTGCGCTCGCGCACCGTGGACAGCAGCATCGTGGGGTCGACCGGCTCGGCCGCGGCTCGCTCCGCCAGCACCGTCGACGCGGCGTGCAGGTCGGCCCAGGCCCGAATCAGCACCCCGTTGACCGCATGCTGAAACGTCAGCTCGTAGGCCACGTGCAGCAGGGGCAGCTGCTCCTCCATGGCGGCGTCGAGCAGCGCGGCTCCGTCGGCGGTCAGGTCGACCACGAACGAGGCCTGGTTGTGAGCCGACAGCGAGGCCAGCTTGGGGCCACTGATCGATCGCAGCAGGTCGTCGGCCTCGCGCGAGCCAGCCACCGACAAGGCGACCGTGCCCGACGTGGGCTGCAAGATCGCGATTTCGGTGTCGGCCCCCAGCGCTTCGCGAACCTCCTCGAGCTCGGCCTCGGTCGGGGCCAGATCGAGGCTCAGGGTCATCACCGCGCCCGTTCGCTCCCTCTGCCCGGGCGCGCCGCGATAGCGCGTGAGCCACAGCGAGGGGTGGCCATCGGCGTGCGTGACCAGGCGCGGGGTCATGCCGAGCACGTGGACTTTGGGCGTCGTCACCGAGCGCTCGCCATCGATGATGACGTCGCGGAAGACCGACAATCCGCCGAGCTGAGTCGCACCGGTGAGCGTGAGCATGTCTGTGGACTCGAGGCGCAACCACCCGCACTCGAGTGTGAAGACGATACCATCGCGGTCGGTGAAGCGGGAGCTGACACAGTCCCTTCGGACCAAGCTACGGGGCCGGGTTTGGTCCCCTCCACTGCGTAGCGCCCTTCGCGATTTCGGCGGGACGACACAGCGAATCCCGCAGCTCGTCGTCGAGACCACATGCGAAGCCGACGTGCTCGCGACCATGGCCGAATGTCGTGAACGCGGCCTGCCGCTGGTCGTGCGAGGGGCCGGTCATTCGTGCGGCGGCCAGTCGCTCGGCGAGGGTGGCGTGGTGCTGTGGAACCGCAGTGACGTTGCCGATGCCCGGCTCGAAGGCGACGAAGTCGAGGTCTCCGGGCGCACCACCTGGAACGCGCTCGAGGCCTTCCTCGGGGCGCGCGACCGAACGCCGTTGGTCATGCCCGATCACCTCGATCTGACGGTGGGCGGCACGCTGTCGGTGGGTGGCTACGGCGTGCGCTCGGTGGCCTGGGGCAGCCAAGTCGATCGCGTACGCTCGCTTCGACTGATTACTCCCGACAGCAATGCCCGCTGGCTCGACGCCACCGATCCGCTGGCCCGGCATGCCCTGGCCGGGTTGGGCCGCGTGGGCGTGATCGAACGCGTCCGCATGAGCACCGCTCCTCGCCGCCCCGCCGTTCGCTGGTGCACCCGCGAGTTCACGAGCCTCGCGGGGCTGGCCGCGTGGATGCACTGGGTCGAGGCCGAGACCGCCGACAACCTGTGGATCGACGCCTGGCACGAGGGCGATACCGCCACCGCGGAGTGGGGTATCGAGGCCCCCGATCGCGCGACGGCCAAGGCCGCCACCGTCCCGGGGCCACCGCCGCAGCAGGACGCGATCGCCTGGCACCTCCCGCTGCGCTTGCACGACCAGCGCTCGCGGTGGGTCGCCAGCTTTCCCCGGCATCGCCGGCTGTGGGTCGACTACATGCTGCCCCACGGGCCCTTCGTGCAGCTGTGCGAGTTCCTCGATCGAGCGCGCATCGACGGGAGCCCCAGCCCGAACGCGGTCTATGTGCTCGCCAGTCGGCTGCCCCCGAAACACGAGCCCGCCGTGTACTCGCCCTCCCCGTGGCCGATGAGCTACGGCGTCGGGGCGTACTTCATGGTGCATCCCGATCGAAGTACGGCCGAGGTCGAAGCGGCGCTGCTGCGCTTTGCCGACGAAGCGCGGCGCCTGGGCGGCCGACCCTATCGGTACGGGTGGGGCGCCCGAGCTCCTCAGGACGAAGCGATGACCGAGCTGCGGCGTCGAGTCGGAGCCGAGCCTTGGTTTGCGCCCCTCAGCCCTCCGTCGGCATCGCGGCCATGACCAGCAGCCGGCCCGCGCTCTCTTCCACCCACTGGCTGGGCGCGGCGGTGCCATCGGGCCCAAACCGCGTCACGCGATACCTCAGCGCCGATCCCTGCGGCGGATCGCTGGGCACCATGAGCGGCCCCCCCTCGCGTCGAGACTGCGTGAACACGACCGAGTCGATCACCGTGTTGGCGTCGTCGACGACATCGACTCGCACCGCGATCACTCCGTGATCGATGAGCCGCGGCCCGGCGAGCAGGCGGATCGGCACCTGGCGATGCTCGCCCTCGCGGTCCCGCACGATCACGACCGCGTCCGTGGTCTCGAAGTTGCGCTCGAAGAACCCGCCCTCGCCATCGACCACCGCGATGGCGACCTGCACGGGCGGCGGCTGCTCGGACATCGAAGGCAAGCGGACGACCTTGGCCCCGCGCTCGCCGGGCAGGAACGCGACCGAGGCCTCGCGGAGCTGGCCGCCGTCGTCCATCGACAGGGTGACCGATGCGTCCATGACGTCGGGCGGGAGCAAGGGAAACACGCGAACCTCCCGGTGGCTCCGCCACGGGCTGCCCACCAGCACGATGCGCCCGGCCAGGGGTGCCCACTCGCCTTCGGTCTGCGTGCCATCGGCATGAAACCACGTGCAGCGCGTCTCGATGACCGGACCGCGGGGCGCCGACTCTTCGTCCTCGGGCGTCTCCGCGGTCTCGGGTGGCTCGGGCGGCTCCAGGCGCCGACGCACGGTCACGCTGGGCGTCGACTCGGACAGCTTCTCGTTGGCGATTTCTTCCCCGTCGACCCGCACCTGGACCTGCACCTGCGGCGTGTCCTCGAACGACATCGACCCCGCAGCCAGCTCCAGCTCCAGCCGTGGCACGCCCGAAAGCGGGTGCACCAACAGCTCGAAGGCCCCCGTAGTCACCCACTCGCCGTTGAACGAGGCCGGGCCGGGCCACGGACCCTCACTCGCGAACAGGACCTCCCGCTGGGTCTGATACTGGCGCGAGCCCCCGTTGGTGTAGGTCGCGAAGTTGCGAGGCTCCGGTTGCCCCGGCTCGAACACGAAGGTGGCCCGGGTGGCGTCGGGCTGGGCCTGGTCGGGGTACGCCATCTGCACCACCAGGCGCTGCACGCCGAGGCTCTCGAAGTCCCCCTGTGCGCGCACGGGCACGTCGAGCTTCTTCCACAGGTCGTCGTCTGGATCGACCTCGACCCGGCGGGTGCGCTCGCCGAGCTCGGACAGCAAGCCCTGCGGCGCGATGGTGCGAGTCTGGGCCTTGGCCTCGGACCAGTCGATCTCGATGATCCGACGCTCCTCCTGATTCAGTTCCTTCAGTGACAACTCGGCGCTGAAATTGGCGTGCGTACGGGTGCCGTTCGCCGCGGAGTCCTCCGCCGCATCGACGACATCGCCGAGCACCCGATCCACCGGGTTGCCGGAGCCCGTCAGTCGCCGCTCGAACATCGCGTCGATGATCTCCTCTTGGAACCACTTCAGCGTTCGATCGATGCGCTCGCGCAGCGCGTCGTCGTCCTCGAAGCGCAAGATCTCGATCTCGATCGCGCCCTCCTCCACGAGCTTACGGGTCGACGAGCTCACGTTGGCCTTGGCCCCGACCTCGTCGTGCGCCACCCCGACGTCGAGATTGGCCGAAAGCTCGTCGTGGATGCGCCCGTAGTCGGCCCGCACCCGAGCCTCCAGAGACGGCCGTAAACCCACGAATTCGAGCTCGTAGCGGACGCCCAGCCCGCCGGGGCCATCGGGGGCCAGCATCGCCTCGACCAGCTGCGCTCCGTCTTCGCTCAGCTGCAGCGAGAACACGGCCCGATTGCGACCGAGCAGTTCCGGGGTCACATCGCCGAAGAGTCGCTCGACGAAGCCGTCCCCCTCGGCCAGCGCCGCCACGAACACCGCCTTGCCGTCGCGAAAATCCACGGGCTGCAGCTGCGCCTGCGGCATGCCCTGGGCGCTGAGGTACTGCCGTGCCTCGTCGAGCTGGTCCTCGCTCGCGGTCAGCTCCGTGGACAGCAATAGCAGCCCCGCCCCGTCGTCGCGCGTGGGATCGTGACCGCGAACCTTGATGAACGAGACCGGGGTGGCGTCGTCCGACTGCGCCAATGCCGGCTGCGTCGGCAGGTAGTGCACCCGCTGCGGCAACGCATGATCGCGATACAGCGACAACCCAGCCACTACACCGATCGGTTCATCGAGATTGAGCACGACGCGAACATATCACCGTAACTACATGGAGCTGGCTTACAGGCGCGTGGTTCGATGCATCAAAACCGCGCCGACCTACGGTTCGATTTGGATTTGTCGCGAATGCTTGGTTGACCCGGCCCATCGGCCCACTAAGCTCAGCGGCGTGAAGCCTCACTCACTGCTGTGTCTCGTGTTCATGCTCGGCGGGCCTGGGTGCGCCCGAGAGAACCCGGCGTTCGACGGCGGTGCGTCGGGTACGGGCGGCGCCGATGCGGGCGCGAGCGGTGGACAGCTGACCTCGGCCGGTCCGGGCGGTCAGTCGGCCAGCGCCTCGGGCAGCGCATCGCAGGGGCAGACCAGCGGCGCCAGCAGTGCGGCCTCCGTCGACGACACGGGCGACGGCCCCGGCGGTTCCGCGGCGAGCGACCCCGGGACCAGCGAGAGCGGCGAGGCCATGGAGGAGGTGACCGGCGACGGGCCCCCGGAGGAACTCATCGTCTACTCCACCCAGCCCATCGTGGGGTCCTTCGCGTCCGACCCGGAGCATGCGTTGGACATCGGCAGCGACGTCTGCCGTGAAGTGGCCAATACCCTGCTGCCCGAGCTCGACTGCGATCGAACCTGGCCCGTGCTCGGGATGTTCGAGCGCCCGGTCGAAGGCCTGCTCGACGCCCCGGGCGGCACAGACCTGCTCGAAGGCATCGTCGTCGCCCCCGATGGGACGCTGGTGGCCGAAGATTTCATCGCGCTGTCGCAGGCCGAGGTGACCCCCGACTTCGCCAATGCGGTCACCGATCACCTGCCCGATGCGGTCGGTGACATCGGCATGTGGTGGGGGCAGAGCGCCGACGGCATGCCCGCGCAGCAGTGCGGCAACTGGCACGAGATTCAGTTCGCCGGCACGCTCGTGTTCTGGGACGAGGCCTCGGGCAACATCGTCACCGAGGACCAAGGCTGCGGCAACGCCTACCACATGCTGTGCGTGTGCTTCTGAGCCCTCGGTCTCACACTCCGGGCGGCAGCGTGTCCAGCGTCCGCACGAGCCGACGACACGCGTAGAACACGGTGTCGCGGTGGCGACGCTCCAGCTCCATGAGTTCGCGGTCGGCTCGATGGAGCGCCTTGGCCTCCCACATCTCGCGGGCCTCGCCGATGGGCAGGTGCTCGACCTCGTCGAGCAGTCGCTCCAGCGCCTGCACATCCCGATCGCCCGCGAGCGGAGGCACCTGCTCCACGAGCTTCAGCAGGGCGACGACGCCATCGAACAAGGGGATGCGGTTGCGCTGCATGTCCTCGATGCATAGGCGGATGCGCATCGACGTGGGGACGGTGTTCATGGGCCGCGGTATGATAGCCGAGTCGGCGGTCGCATGAGCAACGGAGGACCTCGTACCAACCCCATGAGTTCGGCCGCCTATGCGGTGCTGCTGAGTGTTTTCGCGGTGGGTGCGTGTACGAGCAACGAGATCGCCATCGTCGACACCGCGACCGGCAGCACGGGACCGACCGGCACCACCACCACGAGCACCGCGCCCTCGCTCCCGCCGTCCGACTCCACCGGGGCGGGTACGTCGAGCGGCAGCGGCAGCTCGTCGAGCGGCGTGCCTCCCGTGTGGGGCACCACGTGGCAGAGCTCCACCACCGACATCGAGATTCCCGACGCCCAGTTCGTGGTCACCATCGAGAACCGCTCGGGGACGGGGCTGATGTGGAGCCCCCTGTCGCCCGGGCTGTGGGTCAACCACGTGACGGGAGCGGATGGGCTGTTCGAGTCGGGCGTGCCCGATGATGGCGAGGGCCTCGAGGCGCTGGCGGAACGCGGCGAACCCGAGCCACTGCTCACCGCGGTGCTCGGCCACTTCGGCGTCGATCAAGGCGCCGTCTTCGACACCCCGGTCGGGGCCGGGGTCCCGGGCCCCTTGCTACCCGATGGCGATCGCTACGAGTTCACGCTGACCGCCGAACCTTCGACCCGGCTGTCGTTGGCGATGTCGCTGGTGGGCGGCAACGATCTAATCGTGGCCAGCGCCCCCGCGGGGATCGGGCTGTTCGCGGGCGGCGGCCAGCCGCTGGGAGAGCGGGATGTCAGCAGCAGCCTTCGGGTCTGGGACGTCGGTTCCGAGGTCACGCAAGCCCCGGGCCAGGGGCCCATGCAAGCGCTGCACTCGGGGCCGGTCGACGCGAGCCAACCGGAGATACCCGGCGTCCATGCCCACGACCACTCCACCCGCGCGGTACCGCTGGGGTCGGACTTCGTGCACATCGAGGTACTCGATCATCCCGACGATCGACGGGAGGGCACCTTCATCGTGCAGGTGACCAACATCTCCCTCGAGCGAGGCACGCTGCCCACCGAGCTCTCGCCGCTTTTGTGGGCAGTGCACGGCGATACGCTCGCGCTGTTCGAGGACGGCACGCCCGCGTCCGACCCGCTGACGGCTTTGGCCGAAGATGGCGACGCCGGCCCGCTCGACGCACTGCTGGCCGGTTCCCCCGCCGTGGAGCAGCACGCGGTGGTCACCGGTGCGGGTGGTGGAGGCATCGTGCCGGGCGAGACCCTCGAGTTCGAGATCACGCCGACCGACACGGCCTCCGTGCTCAGCGTGGCCACCATGCTCTCCGAGACCAACGACGCGTTCCTCGGCACGGGCCCGGTAGGGGATGCTCCCAACGCGGGCATTCCTCTGTTCGCGGACGGCATGCCGCGGGACAACGAGGCCATCGAAAACGACCTCCGGGCCCACCTCGCGGTCTGGGACGCGGGCACCGAAGCCAACGAGGTCCCCGGTGTCGGGCTCGCTCAGGGCGCACGACAGGCGGTCGCGGGCCAAGGCGCCCCCGAGGTCGTGGGCCCCACCGTGCACCGCTACGCCGATGTCACCAACGATCTGGCGGGCGACCTGCTCGGCGGGTTCGTGTCGGTCGAGGTGCAGCTGCAAGGCGGCAGCTACGTGATCACGATGACCAACACGAGCGCGACGACGGCCTTTGTGGGCACGCTGTCCCCCGTGTTGTGGGTGCTCCACGACGACGCGTTCCTGCTCTTCGACCCCGGCGTGGCCGCGAGCCCGGGGCTCGAGGCCCTCGCCGAGGATGCCGACCCCACCGTGCTGCTCGCCGAGGTCATGGGCCTGGGCCTGATGGAGGCAGGAATCATCGATACGCCGCCAGCCGGGTTGCCGGGTCCCTTGCCGCCCGGGGACGTATTCGAGCTGGTGTTGACACCGAGCATGCCGCAGCGATTCGTCAGCCTCGCCGCGATGGTCATGCCGTCGAACGACACCTTTGCCGGCCTGCAACCGGGCGGCGTGGCATTGCTGGACGACGCGGGCAACCCGAGGTCGGCCGAGGCCGTGGAGGCCGACATCGTGGCGCAGCTACAGGCGTGGGACGCGGGGACCGAGGGCAACCAAGCCGGGGCCGCGGGGCGAGACATGGCGCCGCAGCAGGTGGGCGACGACGTCGGCGCAAGCGAGGGCAGCGACCTCGTTCGGCAAGCCGGCGACGACGTGCGCTGGTCACTGCCCGCCGCCGAAGACCTCGTGCGGGTAATCGTCTCGCCCGTGCGGTGAGCCGGGCCTACGCGTCGTACTCCACGCTCTCGAGGTAGAGCCCCGAGGCGGGCGCGGTGCCCGGCGCCATCTTCCGGTCGCGCGCCTGCAAGATGGCCTCGAGCTTGGCGGGCGTGCTCCGCCCCTCTCCTACCTTGACGATCGCTCGCACCAGGTTTCGCACCATCTTGTACAAGAACCCGTCGGCCCGGAATCGAAACACGATATGGGGCCCGTCGGCGTCCAGCTCCACGCTCATCAGGTTGCGTACCGTCGACTTGCGATCGTAGTTGGTCTTCTTGGCGAACGAGGCAAAATCGTGGCGCCCCACCAGCACCGAACTGGCGGCTCGCATGGCGTCGATGCGAAGGCCGGCGGCGACGTGCCAGACCCGCCCGATCCGCTCGGCGGGACAATCGGGGCCGCTCCAGAGCTCGAATCGGTAGGTCTTGGCCACCGCACCTTCGCGGGCGTGAAAATCGGCGGGGGCCTCCACGCACTCGAGCACTTCGATGTCCGAGGGCAGGACCCGATCGAAATCGGCGAGCAGCTCTTCGGGGGGCGATCGAAACGGCGCCGCGAAGTGAGCGACCTGCCCGTCCGCATGGGCGCCGCGATCGGTACGCCCGGAGCCATGCACGGTACAGCGCGCGCCCACGATCTCTTCGACCGCGGCCTCCACCGCGCCCTGCACGGTGGGTTTGCCCTGGTGCCGCTGCCAGCCCTGGTACGCCCGCCCGTCGTAACGCAGCGTCAAGCGATAGACCGTGACCGCGGATGGAGTGGGCTCGTCGTCGACCACGGCGCACCATAACAAGCAGCCCACCAAGCTCCGTGCCCGGCCACCAGTCCGCCGCGCGCCTGCTCCAGACCCCGTCGTGCGTGGGTTCCGGGCCTCGGCGAACGGGGGCGGTCGGCGACCGGGATCGGGATTCCCGTCGCCTCCGAGGCCCTGGGTCACCCCCCTGCCCTCGCGAAAAAGCCGCATTTTCAGCCGAACCACGACGCGTCCCGGCCCGTGCGTTCGAAAAAAAATCACTCGGCCGCGGGCTCGAGCACGGACGAGAGTGTTCCGCTTTCACCGCCCGTGTCGTGCCGTCCCATCACGCACGACTTCTTCCGCCGCGGCACCGTGCTCGACCCCGGCACCGCGCCCGACTCGACCCCGACGAGCGTCCTGTCGGAAGACGCTGTCGTCCACCGCGAGCCGACGGCTGCGGATCGATCGATGCACCCCGGATTCGAATGGTCGATGCGGCACAGTCCGATCACCCTTTTCGCTTCGAAGCGGAAGCAATCCTCCCGCATCGGCTCGACACCAGGAGCCCTCGCACGCCCCTGTAGCCCTTGCAATTCGGACCTTTTCGCGGTTTCACTATCCAACGGTTTCATCGCGATTGCGGTGGCGTGAACCCAAGAGGAAGACGATAGCAACATGCGTTTCGGGCACTTCGACGACGAGCGGCGGGAGTACGTAATCGAGACCCCGCAGACCCCCTACCCGTGGATCAACTACCTCGGGAGTGAAGAGTTCTTCGGCCTCGTGTCCAATACGGGCGGCGGCTACTGCTTCTATCGCGATGCCCGTTATCGCCGTCTGACTCGCTACCGCTATAACAACGTCGCGCCCGACGAAGGCGGTCGCTACTTCTACATCAAGGACGGCGACGACACGTGGACGCCCTCGTGGCGCCCCATGAAGAGCAAGCTCGATCGCTACGAGTGTCGCCACGGCATGGGCTACACGAAGATCGCGTCGTCCCGCGGTGGGGTCGGCTGCGAGCAGCTGCTCTTCGTCCCGCTGGGCCATACCTGCGAGGTCCACCAGGTCACGCTCCGCAACGAGGGCAAGGAAGCCAAGAAGCTCCAGCTCTTCTCCTTCGTCGAGTGGTGCCTATGGAACGCGCTGGACGACATGACCAACTTCCAGCGCAACTACAACACGGGCGAAGTGGAGATCGAGGGCAGCACGCTCTACCACGTCACCGAGTATCGCGAGCGCCGGGATCACTACGCCTTCTATCACGTCAACGCCGAGATCGCGGGCTACGACACCGACCGCCACAGCTTCCTCGGCCTCTACAACGGCTTCGGTGAGGCGCAGGTTCCCATCGAGGGCAAGGCGACCGACTCGAAGGCGAGCGGCTGGCACCCCATCGCGTCGCATCAGCTCGACGTCGAGCTCCAGCCGGGTGAGTCGAAGACCTTCGTGTTCGTGCTCGGCTACTGCGAAAACCCCCGTGCGGACAAGTACGTGTCGCCGGGGGTCGCCAACAAGGCGCCCGCCCAAGCGCTCATCGAGGCCTACGACTCGCCCGCCAAGGTCGACGCGGCGATGGAGGCCCTGCGCAAGCACTGGGATGGCCTGCTGGGCAGCTTCCAGGTCAGCTCCAGCGACGAGCGCCTCGATCGTCAGGTCAACATCTGGAACCAGTACCAGTGCATGGTGACCTTCAACATGTCGCGCTCGGCCTCGTTCTTCGAGTCGGGCATCGGCCGCGGCATGGGCTTCCGCGACTCCAACCAGGACCTGCTCGGCTTCGTGCACATGGTCCCCGAGCGGGCCCGCGAGCGCATCATCGACATCGCCTCCACCCAGTTCGAGGACGGCGGCGCGTATCACCAGTACCAACCGCTGACCAAGCGCGGGAACAACGACATCGGCAGCGGCTTCAACGACGACCCGCTGTGGCTCATCTTGGGGGTGAGCGCGTACATCCGCGAGACGGGAGACACGTCGATCCTCGAGGAGCAGGTGCCCTTCGACAACGACGATGGCAACACCGCAACCTTGCTCGAGCACTGCAAGCGCTCGTTCATGCACGTGCCCAACAACCTCGGGCCCAACGGTTTGCCGCTCATCGGTCGCGCCGACTGGAACGACTGCCTCAACCTCAACTGCTTCTCCGAGACCCCCGACGAGTCGTTCCAGACCACGGGTAACAAGACCGGACGCACCGCGGAGTCCACCTTCATCGCGGGGCTCTTTTGCCTCGCGGGTGAGCAGTACGCCGAGATCCTCGAGTTGTCGGACAAGTCGGCGGAGGCCGAGGAAGCCCGCGGCTGGGTCACGCGGATGTCCAACACCATGGAGAACGCGGGCTGGGACGGCGACTGGTTCCTGCGGGCCTTCGACTTCTACGGCGAGGCCATCGGCAGCAACGCCAACGACGAGGGCAAGATCTACATCGAGCCTCAAGGCATGTGCGTGATGGGGGGCATCGGCATCGAGTCGGGCAAGGCGGCCAAGGCCCTCGACGCGGTCAAGGAGCACCTCGATACCGACTACGGCATCGTGCTCCTCCAGCCTCCCTACACCACCTACCAGGCGCGGCTCGGCGAGATCTCGAGCTACCCGCCCGGCTACAAGGAAAACGCCGGCATCTTCTGCCACAACAACCCGTGGGTGATGATCGCCGAGACCATGCTCGGCAACGCGGATCGGGCCTGGGACTACTACACCAAGATCGCCCCCGCCTTCGTGGAGGAGATCAGCGACACCCACCGCACCGAGCCCTATGTGTACTCGCAGATGGTCGCGGGCAAGGACGCGGTCAACCATGGCGAGGCCAAGAACTCCTGGTTGACCGGAACCGCGTCGTACAACTGGGTCGCGATCACGCAGCACATCCTCGGGGTGCGAGCCGAACTGAACGGGCTGAGCGTGCGGCCCTGCCTGCCCAAGTCGCTGGGCGACGTCGAGGTGAGCAGAACCCTGCGTGGGGTCACCTTCGACATCACCATCAAGAACACCGGCTCGGGCACGCGCCGCCTCACCGTCAACGGCTCGCCCATCGACGGCGACGTCGTGCCCTTCCCCGAAAGTGGCGAACGCGTCGAAGTGCTGTGCGAGTGTTAGCGCGCGCAATCGAGACTCGACTGCGTCGCTCCGGCGACGGACTGGCTGCGCCCGCCACCCCGTGGCGACTGCCGTAGCCACCGAATATTCTCGAAAACAACGTGAATGGGCGGAGACCCGGTGGGTACCCCGCTGGTCATGAACGACCGTAGCTCGAAACGAATCGCCATGACCCTGCTGCTCGCCACGACGGTCGTGGGCTGCGATCAGGCAGAGATTGGACCGAGTGACTTCGACGGCGACGTCGAGTACCGAAGCGACGAGAGCGAGGCCATCGCGGCGCTCGAGGCCCGCGTCCTCGAGCTCGAGAAACTTCACTACACCAACCGCGTCTTCGTGACGTCGACCAAGTATGCCGCCACCTTCGGCGGGGCCTCCGACGCCGCCGCGCTGTGCCAGAACCACGCCGATTCGGCCGGTCTCGGCGGCACCTGGGTGGCGTGGATCAGCGACTCCAGCGAAGGCAGCGCGGCCGACAACTTCACGCAATCCCCCTACGACTACACGTTGGTCGACGGGACCGTCATCGCCCACGGTTGGGACGAGCTGACGGACGGAGGCCTGGACAACCTCATCGGGCTCGATGAGGACGGCGTCTCGCGAACCGGCTTCGCCTGGACCGGAACCAACACCGACGGAAGCACGAGCGGGTATACCTGTTCCGACTGGACGGCCACCTCCAGTGTGGGGAAGGTCGGCAGTGCCAACAGCGACAACAACGGTGCGTCTCCGCAGTGGTGGACCACCCGCGGGAACCTCTCTTGCGGATCCACGGCCCGCCTGTATTGCTTCGAGCAGTAGAGGACTGCATGCCAGGCTGCTAGCCTGTGCGCGCCATGGAAACCGTCAGCTATGGAGGCTGGGACGCGTGCCGACGTCTACGTTCGGGCGACGTCGAACTCATCGTCACCACCGAGGTCGGACCGCGGATTCTCTTCTACGGCCGCAGCGGAGGTGACAACGAGCTTCACGTCGCACCGCGCAGCAAGGACGCGCCCGGGCCCGACGAGTGGGTGAACTACGGGGGGCACCGTCTGTGGCACGCCCCCGAGGTTCCGCCGCGCAACATGGCGCCCGACAACGACGCGGTGCAGGTGCAGGAGGTGCCCGGTGGAGCGGTGTTCGTGCAACCCACGGAGGCCAGCACCGGGCTGCAGAAAGCCATCGAGATCGTCGGTGACGATCGAGGTGTTTTTTGCATTCGGCACCGGCTGACCAACCACAACCTGTGGGCCATCGAAGCTGCGGTCTGGCCGATCTCGGTGATGGCCGCGGGCGGCACCGCCATCGTGCCGCTGCCTCCGCGAGGGGTGCACCCCGAGACCATCGCCCCGTCCAACCCCGTCGTGCTGTGGGGCTATACCGACATGGCCGACCCGCGCTTCGTGTGGGGACGGCAGTGCATCCTCGTCCATCACGACGGTGACGCCGCGCAGGCCCAGAAGGTCGGCACGTGGTCGCCCGCCGGCTGGATCGCCCACGCTCGGGCGGGACGGCTCGTGCTCAAGACCTTCGACCTCGATCCCGAGGCCTTCGCCGCCGGTCGCTATCCCGACATGGGCAGCAACATCGAGGTGTTCACCAACGCCGACATCCTCGAAGTCGAGACCCTCGGCCCGTTGACGCGCATCGAGCCCGGCCAGACCGTCGAGCATGCCGAGCGCTGGTCGCTGCTGCACGACGTGCCCCAGCCGCGCTCGGAGGCCGAGGCCCTCAGCGCGGTCCTGCCCCGGGTCGAGGCCGCTCTGAAGGCGGCCGACTCCACCGCCTCGTAGGACCTACGGAGGCCCGCCGATGACCGGGCCCTCGAGCTCGTCGTCGGGGGCTTCGTCGCCGTCCCGCGAGTCGCGGGAAACGACATACCGCGCCAGGATCAGGGCGACGCGATCTCGGAGAGGGCCTCGGCGGAGGTGCCCCGCTTTTCGAGCCACGCGTCGACATCGCGAATGTGCTCGGCCCCGCGAGGGCCCGCGTCTCCGAGCACCTCCCGCGCCCGCCGGGCGAGCACGAGTGCCCGCTGCCGTCGCTCGGTGTGCTCGAGCTCGATGGCACCCGGCGTCGGCCACAACGCTCGCGCGAGCACGAAGGCCGCGTTACCCAGCGTCAGCGGAGAGAGGTCCCGCTCCTGGGCCTGAGCCCAGCCCGTCTCCGCGACGTCTCGAGCCTCGTCGAAGTGACCCGCATCGACGAGCGTGCCCGCCAGGTTGTTGCGACTGAGCATGACCACGGGATGGCCCTCGCCCAGTCCCTCGACCCGTAGTTCCAGCGCCTTGCGGTGCTCGACCAGGGCCTCTTCGATTCGCCCCTGGCCCTCGAGCGCCTGCCCCAAGTTCGCGCGGGGGATGGCCACGTTGTGATGACGCGGTCCCATCGCTCGCTCGGCGGCGGTGATGGCCAGGCGCGCCTCGGCCTCGGCCTCGGGGAACTTCTTCATCGACCCCAGCGTCCCGGAAAGATTGCTGCGCACCATGGCGACCTTGGGGTGGTCGGGTCCCAACGCCGCCGTCAGTCGCACCAAGACCTCACGAAGGTGCACCTCGCCTTCCTCCAGCCGGTTTTGATACACGAGCGCGTTGGCGAGGTTGAGCCGCGCCAGTGCACCGCGCTCGTGCTTGGGACCCAGGGCTTCGTCCCAGGCTCTCCATGCCGCTCGGGCCGCGGCTTCGGCCTCCTCGTACTTGCCCCGCCCCATCAGCAGGCTGCTGATGTTGTGGTTGGACATCGCCACATCGGGGTGGTTGGAGCCCAGCGCGACGGCCAGCACTCGACGCGAGCGTTCGAACTCGACCTCGGCCTCGTCATAGCGCGCCATCTCGTTGAGCGTGACCGCCAGGCTGTTGAGGCTATGGCCCACGAGGTAGTGCTCCGGCCCCAGCTCCTGCCGTCGCAGCTCGAGCGACTGGCGACGATGCCCCTCGGCCTCGTCGAGCTTGCCCTGCTGCTGGAGGACGATGCCGAGGGAGTCGTGCAGCTGGGCGCTCGCGATGGGGTCTCCCCGCGTCAAGCCCGAAGCCAGCTCCCGGTAGCGCAGGGCCTCGAGCGGCCGCCCCTGTCGATCGCCCACGATCGTCATCAGCGATGTACTGGCCTCGAACACGAGATCCCACTGCTCGTGGACGACGGCGCTCTCCAGCGCGACCCGCAGGGCATCCACCGCCGCGTCGTGGTCCCCGTGCGACTCGAATACGCGGCCCCGCACGATCTCGACCTCGGCCACGATCGGCCCGTATTCGACCAGAGGGAGCCGCTCGTCGACTTCGGCCAACGTCTGCTCCGCCTCGCTGTACTTGCCCACCACCCGTAGGGCGCGGCCGCTGGCGAGCAGCGCTCGAATCTCGGCGACGGTCGGCGCTTCGTGGTCGGGCGGGGGCGCGACCTCGGACTCGAGCGCCTCGACGTCCTCACACCGTGACAAGGGTCGCAGCCGATCGACGACTTCGTGGGCCTTGACCGTCGTGTCGAAGTCCGCCTCGGCAAAGATGCCCACTGCCGCGCCCAGGTCCTCGCGCGCCTTGCCCAGGCAGGCCATGCGCAGATCCATGACCTCGGCCGATTGCTCGCCTCGCACTGCCGTGGCCTCGCAGACCTCGGTATGCATGGCCACCCACTGCTCGGTGTAGTCGTCGAGCCGCGGCCCGGTGCGCTCCCACGCTCGCTCGCCGAACTCTCCCCCCGCCGCCGCGAAGCCTCGCCCCAGCTGCTCGCGGCGATCGCCGTCCCAGACCGCGGCCAGCTCCTGCCGAGCGCCGCTGCACCGCTCGTCGCGGGCCTGCTGCCACGCCCAGGCCCCCACGCCGCCCAAGCTCAGCAGGCCCAGGGCACCGACCCCTCGCACCCACCGGTTGCGCCGCTGGCCCGAGTCGAAGGTCAGCGCATCGAGCAGCGCCTGCATGCTCGGCCACCGGTCTTCGGGGCGCGCCGCGAGCCCACGCTCGAGGGCGGCCACGATCGGCGCGGGCACACCGGACGCGTCGCTGGGCCACGCCGCGGGACCTCGGAGCTTGGCCAGCAGCGGGTCCCGCCCCGCGAAGGGAGGCTTGCCCACGAGCGCCTCCCACAGCGCCACGCAGAACGCGTATTGATCGACCGCCGCCGTCAGTCGCTGACCGCGGTGCTGCTCCGGCGCCATGTAGCGCGGCGTGCCGCGGATCGTGCCCGACTGGGTCTCGAGGTCGTCGTGGTGCGAATACGAGGGCGACCGCTCCGGGGGCGAGACCCCGTCGAAACGCACCACGAGTTTGGCCAGGCCGAAGTCGGTGACCTTGACCCGCCCTTCCTGGGAGACGAGGACGTTCGCCGGCTTGAAGTCTCGGTGCAGCATGTCCACCGCATGGGCGGCCACGAGCCCGTGTCCCGCCTTGGTGAAGCGCTCGACCACCGCGCGCCAATCCTCGGGCCTGCGCTGCTCGTTGCGATGCTGACGGAGCCACGCGAGCAGCGTCTGGCCCTCCACGTACTCCATGACCAACACCAGCCCATCCGGGGACTCCTCGGTGTCGTAGACCCCCACCACATTGGGATGCGACAGCTTGGCCATCGCTCGGGCCTCTCGCATGATGTCCTGCCATGCGCCGGAGTCGAGCGCTTCGGCGCGCACCAGCTTCAGCGCCACCTCGCGCTGCAGCTTGGGGTCGTAGGCCCGCACCACGCGTCCCATGCCGCCGCGGCCGACCTCGTGCAGCATGACGTAGCGCCCGACGTTGCTGCCGGGCGCCACCGATCGCTCCGCGGCCTCGTCCGGGCGGGCCCACGGTGAATCGGGGGCCCCACCCACCACGGTGGTCGTGTCCACCGCCGACTCTGCCGGGCCGAGATCCGAAGTCTCGGCGTCCTGCGGCGATGGAGCCGGCCCCGGACTGTCGTCGCTCGGGACTCGAATCTCGTTCACCGCACCACCCGCCGCCAAGTATTCCACAGGAGCACTTGGTTCCCCCAACGGGGATCCCCTACGCCCGCCGTGTGCGACGAGCGGAGCCGCGCGATGCATGCGAACACGGCAGGCGGGGCGCACCGCTCAGCCGTTGGCTGCCTCGCGCCCTAGGGCCCTTGCGCTCGCAGGCCCGCACGCGTGGCTTCGAGGTGCTCGGCCACCGACAACCAGTCGGGCCGCAGCGCCACCGCGTGCTCGAAGTGCCCCACCGCCAAGGCGAGGTCACCGTCTCGGCCCCGACGCTGGTAGGCGAGCCCGAGCTGCACATAGGAGACGGCCCGGGCCGGATCGCGGCCGATGGTGTGGCGCAGCAGCGAGATCGCTTCGTTGTACTGACGCGCTTCGAGGAACACCCGAGCAAAGGCGTCGAGCAAGTCGGCGTCGGGGTGGTAGGTCCACAGCGCGTCGACCAAGGTGCGACGCGCTTCCTCGGGCCGATTGCGCAGCAGCAAGCCCCGCGCGCGATCGAGCGCGACCTGACCCGGTCGCCGCAGCAGGACGATCTGTTCGTCGACCTGCCGCTGACACACGATGCAGGGGCCATCGGGCGCCTCGTCGAGCGAGGCCACCGTGGGGTCTTGGCGCATCACGCAGCCCGCGACGTCGTGGTGGGGCAAGCCGACGGCGTGCCCGAACTCGTGGCGGACCAGGGTGCGCAGGCGCTCTTCGGTGCGCTCGTCACCGTCGCCCGACAGCCGAGCCACCGACAGCAACGCGGTGCGATCGGGCAGGCTCGCCAGGCCGAACACGTAGGGCTTGCCCGGCTCGTAGAGATCCATCGCGGTGATGTCGAGCTCGACCACCGCGTCGCGCGACCGGGTTTCGAAGAGCAGGTCGAGCGTGCGTCGAGCATCGAGCTGCTCGCGCTCGTCGTCCCATGCCTCGCGGACATCGGTGCTCAGTCGATTGGCCCGCAGCACGCAGCGCACCGGGAACTCTGCCAGTAGCACTCGACACGCGGAGCGGAGCTGCTCGTTGGCCACCGGTCCCAACGCGCGCACCACCACCAGCGGCGGGCGAGTCTCCGCCACCTTTGCCTCCCCCTCGACCTCCGCGCGCGATCCATCCACCTGGCCATTGGAGAGCCAAGCGACGCTCGCGAGTGTCAGTACGAGTTGAACCAGCCAGCTCATTGCAGGCGTGCTTCCGCGAAAGGCCATCGCCGACGAGCCGGTGCGCCCGACGGTGACGTCTCAGATTATCCGGTTGTTGCCCGTGACTCCAAGCAGAACCGACCAGCACCACGCACATCGCGGTCGCCAGTGTCCTCGGCGCATGCCGCGAATACGCACGCGGTGGCGGCGTGAGGCCGGCAAACACCCTTCCGACCAATGTGGGACTGTTTTAGCGCCGATTCGGGACCCGAGATCATCGAGCGTGAAGTCGCTTGCACTGAGCGCAAGTCAACCTGCATCGAGTGCAAAACGAGCGGCTCAGTGCGCCCGCCACACCTGCAGCAATGCGCCGTGCGCTTCGACGAACTGTTCGAACCATGCGGCCGTGTCCTCGCCCGCGCGCGATGCCATGAGCTCGCGTAGCTCGAAGACCCGACGAGACTGACCACGCCACTGCACGACATGCCCCAGCGGCTGCGGCCCGGCGATGGGGGCCAAGCCCCGCAAGCGACCCAAGACGGTCTGCGCTTCGATGGTCTCGCAGCCGCGCAGCTCGGCCATCGCGTCGTCGGTGGCCAGCACTCCCAGCGCTGCCGCCGCGTCGAAACGCGTGGCCGCGGACTCCGAGCGCAGACCCGCGCGCAAGCGCGTCAGTCCCGAGTCGCGACCCAGCAGGCACAGCAACAGACCGCCGAGGCCCTGGCGAGTGCCGCCCGGTCGCTCGAGCGCCTCGATCAGCACTCCCCGCGTGGCGTCGTCGAGCGCTCGCGGACCGTGCCGCATGAGCATCGACGCGACTCGACCGCGTACGTGGGGCTCGACGCCCGATTCCCCGCGGCTACGCGCGAGCAGCTGGCACAGCGCGGTGCGGTGCTGGGGATCGGCCCAGTCTTCGATGAGATCGAGCGCAGCACTGACCACGCCGTCGATCGGCTCGCGCTCGAGCTGCTTCACCACGATCGGCTCGGCTTCACGGCGCCCGAGGTCCACCAACGAACGCAGGCACGCCTGGTAGAACGAGCTCCCGCCCTCGAGGCCGGCGATCATCGTGATGCGGCGCAGGGCGTTCTGCTCGCGCACGGCCCGGCGCAAGGGCTCGGGCGCGGGCGCATCGAGCCGAGCCTGCGCCAGGTGAGGGTCACCGAAGGCGAGCGCCATCCAAGCCGCCTCGGGGCCCGGGGACGAGGTCATGATCCGCGTCGCGGCCTCCTCGAGACACTGCCCCCACGCGTGCCCGAGCTCGGTCAGCCGCACTCGATGCCCGCCCTCGACCAGCCCGGCTTCGGTGAGCGTGGGAAAGTCGGCGAACCAGTAGCCCGTGGTGGGCTCGGGACGGCACAGTCGCGCCTCGATGGCGTCGGCCTGCGGCAACGAGCCGAGGTACTCGCGATAAAAGAAGCCGTCGATCCAGTCTGGGCTGCCCTCGACGAAGTCGACGTCGAGGGTGGTGCCGTCGCGATGGGTGAGGCAGCAGCCGATGCCGTGAAAGCGATAGCTCCACTCGGGCAGGCCCGGCATCTCCCCCGCGGAGGGGACCTGCGACGGGTGCTCGAATGCCCCCCAGGCCCCCACCCGACCGAGGCTCGCTCCGAGGCGCTCGCTCACCGTACGCCCCAGCCAGCGCTGCCGCGGCACGTGACGGTGCAACGCCGTCAGCAACCACCGCGCACCGGGGTCGACCGGTAGCGCGGGCGCGACCCAGTCGGCCATGCGGGCACTGAACTCGGAGGCCGACGCGGGTGCATCCGCGGCGGCGCGCTCGAAGCTCGCGGCGAAATCGGCGGGGTTCATGGTCATGGCCCCTCGACGGGAGCGGGAGACGGCGTCAGCTCGTCGAGGTGGCGCTGGGCCAGGACTCGCTCGGGCTCCGCCGGTTCGGGCCGCGCGAGGTACATCTCCCACATTCGCAGAGCGGGGCTCGCGTTGCCCTGGGCCTGATGATCGAGCGCCCGGAAGAACAGCCGCTCGTGGATCGGCAGCACCGTCTCCATGACGTCGCGAGAGTCGCTCTCTCCCGTCTCGCGACGCAGGACGATGAGCTCGGTGCGCGCGCGCGCCGGGGCTCCCGCCCGGTCGAGCACATAGGCACGGATGTAGCGAGAGATACGACGGTCGGTGGGAGGTGCGTCGTTGACCCCGCGCTGGGCCCGGCGTAGCGCCGCCTTGGTGTTGCCCGCGAGCAGCTCGATGATCGCCGCCATGCGTTCGCTTCGCCAACGCTGCACGTCGCCGGCTGCGATCGCTTCGTCGATGGCCTTGCGTGCCTCTTGGACTCGACCCAACGCGGTCAGGGCGTAGGCGCGGTAGTAGAGCGCCTCGCGGGGCGGACGAATGCCGCGGCGGGCCGACTCGGCGATCGCGGTCTCGAGCCAACGCAGGGCACGACCAATGCGAAGGCGATGCACCTCGACCATCTCGTCGATGGTCAGCGTCTCCACCCGGGTCCCGAACTGCTCCGACGTGTCGACGCGAGCGAACAGCGTGCCCGTCTCGACGATCTCGGCCAGCGCCGCCAGGGTCAGCAGCTCCACCGCGTGCGGGCACTGCTCTGCGCGACGGGCCCAGACCCCTTCTTCGTACTCGCCCCGCGGCCGGCCGTCGTTTCGCACCGCGCGGGCCTGAAGCTCCGCCTCGCCGCACGCTCGCCACCCGCGGGCCCCCGCTCTCGCCCACGGCGTGGGGGGAGGTGCATCGGCGGGAGACCACGCGTCGCCCGGGCTCGCGAGCAGCGTGGTCAGCAACAGCCAAGTCGGCACGTGGTTAGTATGCCGGGCGCCAGCGTCGGGGCCAATCCGTCGGGAATTTGCGTTTGGACTCCGCCGTCTTGCAGCCTGGGCAGCATGGCTCCCGCCTCGGGTTCTGACCGTCTCACCGCCATCACTGCTCACCTGGGGCAACTCGGCCGCGGACTGACGATCATGGGGCGCAAGTTCGCAGGGGTGCTCGGATGGACAGGTCGTTCGACGACCGGTTTCCTCCGCGAGCGAAAAGCGGTGGTCCGGGCGATCGTCTACCGAATGATGTGGTGGTCCGCGCTCGGTCTGCTCGTGCTCGGCGGTGGCGTCGTCCTCGGCCACGGCGAGCTGCCCCAACGCGAGATCGTCTTGGCTCCCTTCGTCGTGGCGCTGGCGATCTGCGGCGTGCTGCGCCTAGTCGCGGCCGAGCGACACCTGCGAGTCGCCGCCCTCGGCCTCGGGGTCATGCACGGCGGCGCCGTGGTCATGGTGTGGAGTGCGTTCGCTGGCTGAGGGCCGGGGCTCGTCCATCGCGAGCCCCTGACCGCCCGCCGCTAGTACTTGTTCTTGGTGTCCCAGCCCGGCGGGAGGTCACAGACCTCGCCCCCGCTGTCGCCACTTTCGCCGCCGTCGGAGGATCCTCCCCAGCCGTCGTCGGACGAGCCGCCCCAGCCTCCGTCGGAGTCACCCGAGCCCCCCGTGCCGGGGAACACGGTCGTCACGCCGCCGCTCCAGCCTCCGGAGTCCGAGCCGCCCCAGCCACCCGTGCCGGGCGAGGTCGTCACGCCGCCGCTCCAACCACCGGAGTCCGAGCCGACCCAGCCTCCGTCGGAGTCCGAGCCCCACCAGCCAGTATCCGAACCCCACCAGCCGCCGGAGTCCGAGCCCCACCAGCCGGTGTCCGTGCCGACCCAACCGCCGTCGGTCGTGCCGCCGCCCCAACCTCCCGACGTCGTGCCACCGCCCCAACCTCCCGAGGTCGTGCCACCGCCCCAACCTCCCGAGGTCCCGCCCCAGCCGGTCGTCGCCGCGCCGCCGCTGCCCCAGCCTCCGCCAGAGCCACCCCAGCCGCCCGAGGTCCCGCCCCAGCCTCCGCCGGATCCACCCCAGGTGCCGCTCCAGCCTCCGTCACTCGATCCCCAGCCATCGGGATCGGGCACGCAGGTGCCGGCCTCACAGTACTCGTCGGGATCGCAACCGCTGCCCCCGAGGCACTCGAAGGCCTTGCCCTCGACGATGTTGAGCTGGAAGGGCCCCTCTTCGAGACCGTAGCCATCGACCACGATGGTGATCGTCTGGCCCGCTGCGAGCTGGATGTACAGCGCCGACAGCTCGTTGATCGAGTCGTCGTTGCACGCGATCTCGGGGCCCTTGCCGCACCCGTCGAGGATGTACAGCCCGGTGTCGAACTTCGAGCCCATCGTATCGATGGTGTAGAGCCCGGGCCCGGGTGCGGTCCATGAGAACGCAGCATCGGCCGCGCACTGCGGGAAGCATCCCGCCGCGTAGTCATTGCTCTCGGCCACGGTGTCGCCCGTGACGTGCACGGGCAGCGCATCGCCCAGATCCTCCACGCCATCGCAGACGTCGACGCCGGGGCCCGTGCTGTCGCTGCCGCTGCTGTCACCGTCGTCGGTCCCGGTCGGCTCGGCCGTCTCGTCGCCGGAGTCGGTGCTGGTGTTGCCCGAAGGCGAGCCGCTCGAGTCACTCATGCCGGTCGACGATCCGTCGTCGTTGCCGGGCACGGGCTCGGCCATACATGCCGACGAGCCGACGAGCAGCAGACCCACCGCAAGCGCGGACGCAGGGCGAGAGAACATCGAAGTGGGGGCGTTCGAAGTCATGGAAGCGTTCACCCGACGGGGCGCCGCTGGTTTCCTCCCGATCGGCGCCGAGGGACGAGTGCTTCGTCCGGCGCTCGACGCTCCCTCCGCGTTCAGAGGATCACCGACAAAAGGGCGGATTCCATGACATTCAGAACTAGGTTTGGGGGCAGTATCTAATCTAGTCACTAGGTATAGTAGTCTTCGGCAGCGGCGCCTCCTCGTCAATGGGGAAGCCACTCGGTGCTCTGAATGGGTCCTCCGCGCGTCTCCGACGGGGGACGAACGGGGAGCCACGCGCTCGGCTGTGAGGCCGGTCCGATGCGCCCGCGGACCGCGACCAACGAGTGGCACAAAAGCGCTTCCGCAGCCGCAGCCGCGAAAGCGCTCGAAATGGGTGATGAATGGGCCAGCGCTACAGCGGCGTCGTCGATCCCACGCACCACACGTTGCTGTCGAAGCCCGGCTCACCGAAGGTCTGACAGCACGCCCGCGTTCGAATCACCGACTCGCCGCCGAGCGGCAAGGACCACGGACCCGTGCCGTGCAGGTTGTTGCCCGAGGTCACGGTGGTCCCGGTCGCCGTCCGCTGGCGATAGCCGGTCTCCGACGGAATCGCGGCGCCGTTGAACACGTTGCCGCCGATGATCGTGCTGCGACGGCTGCGGATCGAGGCGCGATGGTTGGCCGAGTTGCTGAGCCACGGCGCGCTCCCGTTGGCCCGCACCTGGTGACGACACTGAGCATAGGCATAACCCTGGAACGGCTGCAGCGGTCGGATGTTGTAGCCGCGCACCCGGGTGCGACGATTGCCCTGGGTGTTGAACGACTGCTGGTAGGCACGGAAGCTCTCACCGACGTCGAGCTGCGGCGCCTGCTCCGAGACGGCTTCGATCTCCGCCTCGAGCCACCCCTGCACGTCCTCGACGGTCTCGCCGTCGATCAAGCGCTGGTAGCTCTCGCGCAGGATCTCTTCGGCCGACGCCTCGCCGACCACGTCGCAGAGGTCTCCGAACTCGGCACAATCGAAGTCACGTCGATGGTGATCGAGCCACTCGTCCACCGAGCCTTCGACCTCGGAGGCCTCCCACACGGAGACGAGCTCGTCCTCGGTGAAATCGAGCAAATAGGGGGCTTCGGTCTCGTTGCGGGGCACCTCGGGCTGGGGCTCGGGAGCGTCACAACCGATGGACAGAGTGCATAGACACGTGATGGAAAGGAGGGCGGTTTTGATTTGCATTGGGGACCTTCTCGAATGCGCTTGCATGCGCTCGATTGGCGTAGCCCTTCGTTGCGCTCACTCGCCAGGTCAATGCCCGCCTGATGTCCGCTCAGGTTGCGCTCAAAGATCGTGGCTATGGTGCAACCACGTCGATCGCCGCGCGCTCGCGAGCACCGACGGCCCGGGCGCCGCGGGCCCCAGGGCACATCGATGCCGCGTACACCCGCCATCCGGCTCGCCCGTCGCCGCGCGTCCTCGCGCCTGGTACCTTTTGACGGATGCTTCGCCGTCCCCCCCTGCCCATCGTCGCCTTGGGCCTGCTTCTCGCCCTCGGTTGCGGTGGCGACGACGCGGCCGGCGACGAGCAGGGCGAAGGGGAGGCCGGAGCCAGCACGGGCGAAGACGAAGGGCCGCCGCATCCGAGCTTTGCCGAGCCGGCTAGCCGGCGACTGGCCCTCACCGGAACCCGTCACCTCGACATCGAGCTGGCCGTGCTCGGCGTCGTCGAAGGCGTGACGGAGCTGCTGCTCGACGAGCAGACGCTGGGGCCGCTGCCCGAAGGCTCGGTGTCGGGTCAGCTCGAGCCCAACATGCTCACCCTGTACGTGCGCGGGTCCTTGGTGCCCGGGCAGCACGATATGATCCTGCGGACCGCCGACGGCACGGGCAGCGACGAGTCCGAGCCGGTGTTGGTGGAGATCGCCGCCGACACCAGCATCGAGCCCGCCGCGAGCCTCGACGACACGGTCGTCGCCCGGGGACAACACCTGTCGAGCATCGGCCACGACGACCACGCCGTGCTCCTCGTGCTCGAGCAGACGGACACCGATCCTCTGCTGCACGTGCTGCCGCGAAGCGAGGACGGCTGGACCGCCGACGGCGGCCCCACGATCTCCCTGCCCGGCCTGCAGATGGGCGCGGACGAGACCAGCCTCCCCGTGGCCACCCAGCGTCGGCGCGTCGACGAGGGCGACACGGGCCGGCTGCGCGTGGCCTGGCGCGTCGATCGACCGGGCACGCGCATCGAAGTCGTCGAGTTCGAGTGGGACCAGCCCCAGACCAAGATGTTCCCCGACCTCGTGCTCGACATGGCCACGGCTCGAGCCGACCGTACGGCAGAGTGGTCGGAGTTGCGGCGCCCGTGGCTGCTCGGCGACTACCTGCTGACCGAGCTGTGGGCTCCGGTCGACGTCGAGTCCTCGCGACCGGGCGACTACATCATCGCGTTCGCTCGCATCGGCGGTGACGCGCAGACCCTCGATCCCGCGCAGCACCTCGCGCTGGGGCCCGACCTCATGGATCTGGACGGCATCGCGCCCGCCGTCGATGCCATCGCCGCCAACGCAGGGCGACCGGCCCCGGTGAGCCTGCGTGCCGACGGGCATCGCCCAGTCATCTTGGAGCTGGACCCCTCGACCAACCTGCTCGGCATTCGCAGCACCGCCGTGCCGGGCCGCGGCGGCAACGAGGTCAAGGTCGAGGGCCCGCTGGCGTCCGTGCTCGGGGCCTTCGGCTCCCGCACCGTGGCCGGCTTCGCCGCAGAGCCGGAGGTCGGCATGCACGTGTCGTTCATCGACGACCTCGGGGGCCGCGTCACGACCCGCCAGACGCCCGCCGATGCCGAGCCCAACGTCGAAGACGCGACCGGCCCGATCGCGAGCGCATCCATCGATGGACTCACCGTGTTTCTCGTGCCGCTCGGCGCCTCGCATCCGGTCCAAGCGCTGTTCCCGGTAGGCGACGACCTGGAGATCATCGAGCTGCCGGGCGTGCAGTGCGACGCGGTGGCCCTCGCCGGTATCGCAGGCGTGGGCTCGGTGCCGCTGGCCTGCCTCCGCGACGGCGAAGTACGGCTCGGCGAGCTGACCTCCACGACCCGCTGAACCCCGCTACGAAGGCGTGCGTTGGCTCGCGCAGCCAATTCGCCGTCGGAGCGAGCCCCGCCGGAAGCCCCCCGTAAAGACGCCGTCTTCGGCGAGATGTGGGCCAGGTCCGGGCACGCCCGAGACCATTCCGTATACTCCCGGCGTCGTGGCGAGCACTCGTACCAAGACCATCCTCAAGGTCATCGGCGTCCTCGTATTGATCGTGGTCGCCATCCTCGGTGCCTGGGCCTGGGTGACCCTCCGCGTCGAGGAGATTCCCAAGGAGCTGCCCCGAATGGAGCGCAGCGCCGACGACCTCGACATCCCGGCTGTCGGCAGCGGCGACGACCTCCGCCTGGCCGAGCTCCACGGTCACAAGAACGTCATCATCTTCGAGGGCTTCCAGTCCATGCGCACCGAGCAGGGCAAGGAGATCAACAGCGCCCTCAATCGGTGGACCATCCCCGAGAACGTCAAAGTCCACATCGTGTTCGATGGCGAAGGGATGGAGATGTTCAAGGACAAGGTCTCGCGCTTCACCGACTTCTTCGCGTCCGAGGTGCGGCACCCCGTCTACATCGACTTCAAGGGCGAGGTCCTCGACGTCTTCAAGCTGGTCAAGGGTCACCACGGCATCGCGGTGGTCGACCCCGAGGGCAAGACCATCCTCCGCAACAGCGGCGGCTTCGACAAAGGCCAGGTCGAGGAGCTGCGCGAGATGCTGGGCGCCAGCGAGCCCCCTCCGCCCCAGCCCGCCCCGCCCTTCTCGCTCGCCGGCCTCGACAACGAGTCCTGCAAGCAGAAGCCCTGCATCTTCATCTTCATGGGCAAGAAGGTCACCCGCGCCGAGATCCCCTGGATCGAAGGCGGCTTCGAGGGTAACCGCACCGACTCGATGGAGCGGATGACCCGCCCCGAGATCCGCATGGCCGCGTCGGCGATGCGCCTGCCCATCAAGAAGTCGCACGGTCTCGTGGTCGGCGAGCTCGAGGGCCTCGACCTCAAGGGCTGGCAGATCGTCCCCGACGACGCCGAGGCCCGCAAAGCCTTCGAGCTCGCGCCCGACGACAGCGCGCTGGTCGTGATCGACACCCAGGGCCGGATGGTCTTCAAGGACAAGGGCTTCATCCCCATGTACCGCTGGTCGCTCGCCATCGACGAGACCGACGAGAAGATCCTCCGCGAAGGCGAAGACGACTAGAGTCGTGCCCGCCGCCCGTAAACCCGCCCCGGGCCAGGTTCGGGGGCTCGCCGCCCGCGTGCTCCAAGAGATCGAGCAGCGCGGTGCGTTCAGCAATCGTGTGCTCTCCGACCACCTCGAGCGCAACCCGAGCTGGGCCTCCCGCGATCGCGGCCTGCTGACGACCCTGGTCTACGGCGTGCTGCGACACCGCAGTCGGCTCGACGCGCACATCGACGAGCACGCCACCCGCAAGGGCAAGCTACGCGGCGAGGTGCGGCAGCTGCTGCGCGTCGGCGCCCTCGAGCTCCGCGAGCTCGACCATCCGCCCCACGCGGTGCTCACCGAGGTGGGGCATGCCGCCGCCCGCCTCAAGGGCGGAGACGGCTTGCGACGGGCCATGCACGGCATCCTGGCCAAGGTCGGCGAGCACGGGGCGGCCCTCGACGAACGCTTCGCCCAGGGCTCGACCCTCGAGGTCCTGGATCGTCGCTGGTCCATCCCGCGCTGGATCGGCGGGCGCTGGCGCAAGCAGCTGGGCGACGAACGAGCGCTCGAGCGCGCCCGCCTGCTCGCCACCCCGCCGTCCATCGACCTGCGGCTCGACCTGCACCGCAGCGATCGCGACACCATCGTCGAGCGCCTGCGCGCCGATCATCCCCGCGCCCGCATCGAGCTGCCCGCCGAGGAACCCCAGGCCCTGCGCCTGCAGGGCGCGGGCGATCTGTTCCACGGCCCGCTGCACGACGAGGGGCTCATCTCGGTGCAGGGCCTCGCCGCCCAGCAACCCGCGCGGTGGCTCGACCCGACCCCGGGCGAGCGCATCCTCGACGCGTGCGCGGGGCTGGGGGTCAAGACGCTGCAGGTGGCCGAGCTGATGGAGCGCCGCGGCACTGTGCTCGCAGCCGACATCGACGAGCGCCACGTCGTCGACCACGAGGACCTCGCCGCCCGCGGCCGCCTGCCTCCCGAGCTCGCGCACCAGTATCGCGTGCTCGATCTCGCCGCGCCCGAGCCCGACCCCGTGCTCGACGAAGCGCCCTTCGATGGCGTGCTGCTCGACGTCCCCTGCACGGGCTTGGGCAACCTCGCGCGGCACCCCGAGATCCGCTGGCTGCGACGCTACGAAGACATCGCGGCCCGAGCCGAGCTGCAACGAACCCTGCTCGCGCGCCAGCTTTCACGGGTTCGCCCCGGAGGTCGGCTCGTTTACGCGGTGTGCAGCCCCGCCCCCGAAGAGGGCCCGCAGGTGGTCGAAAGCGTGCTGCGCGAGAACGCCGAAGGCTGGCAAGTGACCCAGCAGCACTGCTTTTCGCCCGAGCAGGACGGCACCGAGGGGTTTTACGTCGCGCGTCTCGATCGCGCGTAGCTGAAGCAAAGCGAAGCTCTCCGACCGAGCCCCCTTGGCCGCGGCGCGGTGCGGCGCGATACTCGTCGCTCGTATCGCGTGAACCGCCCCGCCCAGGTCCGACTCGAGGAGCGCCCATCATGTGGGTGAGCGTCGCCATGCTCGTCGCCGGCCTGGCGATCTTGGCGGTGGCTGCCGATCGATTCGTGCTCGCGGCGGCACGGCTGTCGCGTCACTGGGGGCTGTCGCCCGTGCTGGTCGGCGCCTTGGTGGTGGGCATGGGCACCTCGGCGCCCGAGCTTCTGGTCTCCGCCCTCGCCTCCATCGATGGCGAGCTCGACCTGGCGGTGGGCAACGCGGTCGGCTCCAATGTCGCCAACGTCACCCTCGTGCTCGGCGTCACGGCCTTGTGTGCCCCGCTGAGCGGCGCGGCCCGGGTCCTACGCCGTGAGGGCATCGCCATGCTCATCGCGGTGACCGCCCTGGCGGTGATGCTCTACGACCTCGAGCTCAGCCGCATCGAAGGCTTCGTACTGCTGGCCGGCATGGTGGTGGCCTCGGTGTTCATCGTCCGCTGGGCTCGACTCGACGCCACCCTGCCCGTGTCGTCGCTCGAGCGGACCGAGGAGCAGCCGAAGGGCGAAGGCGAGGACGGCGAGCCCGCGATCGCGCCGGGCAAGGAAATCGCCTTTGGGCTGGTTTCTCTGGTCTCCACCCTGGCCGGCGCCGAGCTGCTGGTCAAAGGCGGCACCGCCCTGGCGTCGGCGCTCGGGATGGGCTCGGCCTTCATCGGCATGACCCTGGTCGCGGTGGGCACCAGCCTGCCCGAGCTGGCGACCTCGGTCGCGGGCGTTCGACGCAACGAGGACGATCTCGTCGTGGGCAACGTCTTGGGCTCGAACCTCTTCAATGCCCTGGCCGTGGCCGGGGTTGCCGCGACCCTGTCGCCCGGCGTGGTGGAAACCCGTTTCCGCGTGGCTTCCATCACCATGGTCATTTGCTCGGCCCTGGCCGGGTGGTTCGCCTTCACCGGCCGAAAGATCGTGCGATGGGAGGGCATGCTGCTGTTGGTGGGGTTCCTGGCCTTTGTGCTGATGAGCTACACGGGAGGCCTCCAGGTGCGGTAGATCGCCGCCCATGGCTCCGCAGGCTCCCGTCATCTGCCCCTCGATCCTCAGCGCAGACTTCGCTCGGCTCGGTGAAGAGATCCGTGCCATCGACGAGGCGGGCGCGGACTGGATCCATGTGGACGTGATGGACGGGCACTTCGTGCCCAACCTGACCCTCGGCGCCCCGATCGTCGCCGCCTTGCGCCCGGTGACCAAGCGCGTGCTCGACTGCCACCTGATGATCGAAAACCCCGAGCGCTACGTCGAAGACTTCGCCAAGGCGGGTGCAGATCTCATCACCGTGCACGTGGAGGCCTGTCCTCATCTGCACCGCAACCTCCAGCAGATCCACGCGCTGTCCCACCACGCTGGTGAACGCGTCAAGGTCGGCGTGAGTCTCAACCCCCACACGCCGGCCGAGGCGATCTTGGGCGTGCTGCCCCTGTGTGATCTCGTACTCGTGATGAGCGTCAACCCCGGCTTCGGCGGCCAGGCCTTCATCCCCCTGGTGCGTCCCAAGATTCGCACGCTGCGTGCCGCCATCGATGCCCAGGGCCTGTCGACGCGCATTCAGGTCGACGGCGGGGTGGACGAGCGCAACGCGGCGCAGCTGGCCGAAGACGGAGCCGACGCGATCGTGGCCGGCTCGGGCGTCTTCAAGAACGCACGGCACCCGGGCTACGCCGCCGCCATCGCAGCCATTCGCGAGGCAGCACAGTCCGGGCAAAAGTAGTTTCGTCGCCCGCGGCTTGCCACGGCGAGCCCGTACCCCGAAAATGGCCCACGATCATGGACAAGACCTACGCATCCGCGGACGCGGCCATCGAGGACATGACCGACGGGATCACCCTGATGTCCGGCGGTTTCGGACTCTGCGGCAACCCCGAGAACCTCATCGCCGCCGTACACCGCAAGGGGATCAAGAACCTCAGCGTGGTCTCCAACAACTGCGGGATCGACGAGAAGGGCCTCGGCATCCTGTTGCACGCGGGCCAGATCGACAAGATGACCTCGTCGTACGTCGGCGAGAACAAGACCTTCGAGCGGCTGTACCTGTCGGGTGAGCTCGAGCTCGAGCTCGTTCCCCAGGGCACGCTGGCCGAGCGCATCCGGGCGGGCGGCGCCGGCATCCCCGCCTTCTACACGCCCACCGGGTACGGCACCCCCGTGGCCGAGGGCAAGGAGGTCCGCGAGCTCGGAGGTCGCATGGTCGTGCTCGAGCACGCGATCAAGGCCGACTTCGCCATCGTCAAGGCCTGGCGCGGTGACACCCACGGCAACCTGGTGTTCCGCTACACCGCCAACAACTTCAACCAAGCCATGGCGACGGCGGCCAAGGTCACCATCGCCGAGGTCGAAGAGCTGGTGCCCGCGGGCGAGCTCGACCCCAACTTCATCCACACCCCTGGGGTCTTCGTCGACCGCATCATCCAAGGGTCCGACTACGAAAAACCGATCGAGTTCCGCACCACCCAGGCCGGCTGAGGACGACGAACCATGGCGCTTTCCCGTGAGCAAATCAGTCAACGCGTGGCCCAGGAGCTGCGCGACGGTGACTACGTCAACCTGGGCATCGGCATGCCGACGCTGGTGGCCAACTTCATCCCTGCGGGGGTCGAGGTCGTGCTGCACAGCGAAAACGGCCTGCTGGGCATGGGCCCCTTCCCCACCGAGGACAAAGTCGACCCCGACCTCATCAACGCCGGCAAGCAGACGGTCACCGCCAACCCCGGCGCGGCGTTCTTCGGCAGCCACGACTCGTTCGCGATGATCCGCGGCGGGCACCTCGACCTGTGCGTGCTCGGAGCCATGGAGGTCAGCCAGTTCGGCGATCTGGCCAACTGGATGATCCCGGGCAAGAAGGTCAAGGGCATGGGCGGCGCCATGGACCTGGTGGCGGGCTCGCGTCGCGTCATCGTCACGATGGAGCACGTCAACAAAAAGGGCGCCCACAAGATCCTCGAGCAGTGCACCTTGCCGCTGACGGGCAAGGGGGTGGTGCACGAGATCGTCACCGACCTCGGCTACTTCAAGGTCGGCGAAGACGGCATCACGCTGGTGGAGATTGCCCCCGACGTGACCGTCGACGAGATTCGCGGCAAGACCGGCTGCCCCATCAACGTCGCCAAAGACCTGCCGACCATCGCGGTCTGAGCGCGGCGCGAGACCCTGGCATGAGCAAGTCCGAGAGCAAGACGGCGGGTCCATCCGAGCTGGTCGCCGTCGATCTCGGCTCCAACAGCTTCCACATGATCATCGCCCAGCTCCAGGGCGGTCATGTGCACATCATCGATCGCATGCGCGAGCGAGTGAAGCTGGCGGCGGGGCTCGACGACGACAAGCGAATCACGCAGGAGTCCCAGGCGCGCGCCATCGCGTGCCTCGAGCGCTTCGGCCAGCGGCTACGAACCCTGCCCAACGCGCGGGTCCGGGCGGTCGGCACCAACACCCTGCGGCGGGCTCGGAACGCTCGCGACTTCAACGAGCGCGCCCAGGCGGCGCTGGGCCACCCCATCGAGGTCATCTCCGGTCGCGAGGAAGCGCGGCTGGTCTACCTGGGGGTGGCGCACGACCTCAGCGACGACGCGGGACGACGCCTGGTCGTCGACATCGGCGGAGGCAGCACCGAGCTCATCCTCGGCGAGCGCTTCGAGGCGCGACGCACCGAGAGCCTGCACATGGGCTGCGTCAGCTACACCGGGCGCTTTTTCGCCGATGGCCTGCTCAGCCGCGAGAACTTCCGCCGCGCCACCACCGAGGCCCGCGTCGAGCTCGAGCCCATCAAGCGCGACTTCCGAAACCAGGGCTGGGCCTCCGCCGTCGGCTCTTCGGGCACGCTCAACGCCATTGCCGAGCTCCTGCGGGCCAACAACTGGAGCGATGGCATCACCTACGACGGCCTGCGACTGCTGCGCTCGCAGATGATCGAGCAGGGCAGCATCGCCAACCTGAGCATCAACAAGCTCTCCGAGGAGCGCGCCTCGGTGTTGCCCGGCGGTCTGGCCATCGTCATGGGCATCTTCAAGAGCCTGCGCATCGACGACATGGCCGCCTCGGGCGGAGCGCTGCGCGAAGGCCTGCTCTACGACACCATCGGGCGCATTCAGCACGAGGACGTGCGCGAGTCGACCATCGCCAGCCTCTCCGATCGCCTGGGCATCGACCGCGAGCAGGCCGCTCGCGTCCGAGCGACCGCGCAGACCTTCATCGAGCAGGTCACCTACGCCTGGGAGCTGCACCACCCCGATCTGCACAACCTGCTGGGGTGGGCGGCGTCCGTCCACGAGGTGGGCCTCGCGGTCTGCTTCTCCGGCTACCACACCCACGGCGCGTACCTTCTCACCCACGCCGACCTCCCCGGGTTTTCCCGCGACCGGCAGGCCTACATCGCTGCCCTGGTCGGCGCCCACCGCCGCCGCCTCAAGCCCGATCGTCTCGAGGCCCTGCGTGCGGCCGGAGGCGAGACGGCCGTGCGCCTGGCCGTCTTGCTGCGCCTGGCGGCCACGCTCAACCGTGGCCGTGACCCCAGCCCCCTGCCCGACTGCCAGCTCACCGCGGCCGGGCGCGTGCTCGAGCTACGGCTGCCCGAGGGGTGGCTCGACAAGCACCCGATGACGCGGACCGATCTCGACAAGCAGCGCGACTACCTCGCCGCGGCCGGGCTGCACTTCGCGATCACCTGAGTCACAATCCAGCGGATGCTGGTGCACGGCCTGTTGCTCGCCACCGCGGCGGCGCCTCCGGGGTTGGTGCCAGAGCCTCCGACCGCGGCGGGTCGCCCTGCCCTGCGCTGGGACGCGCCGCCGCAGTGCCCCGACGAGCGCGCGGTGACCGAGGCAGTGTCGCGCTACGTGGGGCGCCCGCTGGCGAGCGAGACGGTCACCGCGACCGGACGCGTGGACACGACCGCCGATGGCTATGCGCTGGAGCTGAGGCTGACGGGTTCTGGCGAGCACACGGAGACCCGCGCGGTGCAGGACGCCGACTGTGCGCTGCTCGCCGATGTGGCCGCCCTGATGGTCGCGATCGCCATCGATCCCAAAGCCACGACGCTCGCGATCGAAATGCCGGATCCGCCGCTGCAATCACCCGATCCGGCGCCGATCGAGCCTCGCGACGAAGCGCCCGTCGAGCCACAGCCCGAGCCCGAGCCACAGCCCGACCCCGCAGCCGCACCCGAGCCCCCGGCCGCCGAAGACGAACCTCCGAGGGCCCTCCGCTCCTGTCGACCGGGGCCGTCAGGCCTCCGCCACAGCCCCCGCGACCTGCGGCCGAGCTGCGGTGCGCTGGGGCTTCGAGTCGCGCTGCAAGCAGGCGCTCTGCCGCAGGTCGGACCCGGCATCGGACTCGATGCGTCACTGCTGTGGCCACGCGTGAGCATCGTGCTCGGGGCCTCGTTCTTCTTCGACCAACCCGCCCGCCTCGAGCAAGCGACGGCCCTGGGGGGAGACATCCGCTCGGGGTTCGGTCACGTCCGGGCATGCGGTCGCCTCGGGTGGAACACGCTCGAGTTTCCGTTGTGCGGCGGGGTGGAAGTCGGCGCGCTGCGGGGTGTCGGCGTGGGCATCGACACACCCCGAGACGACCGGTTGGGCTGGTTCGCCGCCGTCGCTGATGCCGGGCTCGCCTGGTCGCCGACGCGTCGCTTCGCGCTGGGAACGCGCGTCGGCCCCGTGGTCCCGCTGGTCCGACCGAGCTTCGAGATTGCGGGTTTGGGCGCGGTGTTCGAGCCCGCTCCGGTCGGTCTGCGAGCCGCGCTCACCGCCGAAGTCCGCTTCCCGTGACCCTCTGAAGCGTCGATAACGGCGTTCATTCGTCGATTCGATTTTTCGACACGGAAACGACCTGCTGCGCACATGAACCAACGCGGGAGGGCTTCGATGGTCTCGTCCCCGTACGTGCGCAGAGGAACCGGCGGTTGGGCAAGCGCGCCAAAATCGAGCAGATCTACCGCGACCACTACGCCTTCGTGTGGCGCATCCTCCGAAGGCTGGGCGCCCCGGCCGTCGACGATGCCGTGCAAGAGGTGTTCGTGGTGATGCACAGCCGCTGGCAGGAATTCGACTTGTCCAACGGGGCGCGACCGCTGCTGTACGGCATCGCGAGGAAGGTCGCCGCGCAACAACGTCGGAAGCACGAGCGCCAGCCCCCCGCCCTCGCGCTGGTGCGTGACGCCATGGTCGACCCCGAAGAAAACTCCGCCCGCGCCGAAGCGGCCCGCGTCATCGAGGCCACCCTCGAGCGCATGGACGAACGCAAGCGCATGGCCTTCGTGTTGGTCGACATCGAGGGCATGAGCGTCCCGGAGGTCGCCCGCTGCCAGCGGATCAACCTCAACACCGCCTACGCCCGGCTCCGGGCCGCGCGGCAATCCATCCAGCAATCGGTCCGGCGACATCGCGCCAGGGAGGAGAGCGACCATGTCCGAGCCCGAGCCCCGCGATGAGCTGCCGCCCCTGCCCGACGACGTGCAGGCCTATGTCGACGCGTTCGCGGCTCGGCAGCAGCCTCCGCCGCGGCAGCAAGAATCGACGTGGGCGGCCATCGAGGAGGAGATCGGGCCCCCGCCGCGGCGCGTCGGCATGCTGGAGCTGGCCATCGTGGTCGCGATCGCGGCGGCGTTGGTGCTCGTGTTCAGCCTCCGCGGCGACGACCTGCAGCGAGACGTGGACCATCCGCGTAACCAGGCGTCGTGGGCCAGCGAGGCGCGTGAGTCCGCGGGGACGGCCCAGCCCAAGCGGGCGACCGATCGCTCCCCGGAGCGTGGCCCGGCTCGACGCGAGCCTCCGCCCCCCGCTCCCCCGACTCCGGTCCCGCAGACGCCGAGCGAAGCACCGACGGCCGTGCCTCCGTCCACGCCGAGCCCGAGCCCGAGCCGCCCGCCGCATCGCACCCGACGCCCCCCGTCGTCGCCGAAACCGTCGGCCGCTCCAGAGCCCGCAGAGCCCTCCCTCGCCGAAGAGCTGGCGCTGTTCCGCCGCGCCACGCTGATGGTCGAGCGGGACCCGGCCCGGGCCCTCGAGCTGCTCGAGCGCCACCGTCAGCGCTTCCCGCAGGGGACCTTGCGCACCGAAGGTCAGGTGCTGCGCGCCCGGGCCTTGTGCGCCCTGGGGCGAACCGAAGAGGCCACCCGACTACGCGACGGGTTCATCGCCCAGCATCCGGGTTCGGCCTTGGCTACGCGCATGCGATCGGTCTGCCGCTGACAAAAGCATCACGGATCGGCGCCGCCTCGCGCATGAGGTGATTCGAGGATTCAGCACCGCATGTTCAAGCTCCACCCCGTTCAGTCCATCGGCGTACTCACGACCCTTGCCGCGCTGCCGCTTCTGGTCGCCTGCCCGGGGAGCGTCGGTGACCTCGGCGAGCACGCCGGATCGAGCTCCAGCGCAGGCTCCACGTCCAACGACGACGGACCGGGCGACACGGCCGTCGCCACCGACGATGGCGCGAGCGCAGCGACGACCACGGGGAACGACGGCACCGACGATGCGGCAGAGGGAGCCGACAGCGGGACGGCGGGAGCGATCTTCGATGTCGGCACCGCGCCCGATCCCGAAGCGGGATGCCGCGGGATCGATTTCCTCTTCGTGGTCGACAACTCGTTCAGCATGAACGAGCACCAGGAGCAGATCGCCGCCGCCGTGCCCGGCTTCATCGACGCCATCGAGGGCTCGCTGAAGAACGAGGACGCCGAGTCCTTTCACGTCGGCGTGATCACCAGCGACGCGTATCTACACAACGACCCCACCTGCAACACCATCGGCGACCTCGTCACGCAGACCGAAGACCACGGGGTCTGTGGGCCCTTCGCGGAGGGCTACCGCTTCGCCACCGAGCAAGACGACCTCGACGCCGTGTTTCCGTGCATGGCCCGGGTGGGCGTGGGGCCGACCACGGAGCAGCCGGTCACCGCGCTCATCGAGGCGCTCGACGAGGACCGCAACGGCCCCGGAGGCTGCAACGAGGACTTCCTCCGCGACGACGCGATCCTGGTGGTGGTGATCCTCTCGGACGACACGGGCTTCGGAAAGCACACCTTCCCGCCCGACGCGGCGCTCGACGACATCTCGCACTGGAGGCCCTCGGTGCTGGCGGCCAAGCAGGGCAACCCCGACGCGGTGGTGGTGATGGGCTTCGTCAACGTCGACCTCGGGGTGGCCCCCTGCATCGAGTTCGGCGGTGAGTTCACCGAGTCGCAGAACTTCATCGACTTCATCGAGAGCTTCGGCGAGCAGGGCATTCTGTCCAGCGTGTGCCACGACTACGCGCAGGTCTTCGCCGACGCGGTCGAGTCCATCGACCTGACCTGCCAAGGCTTCACGCCCCCCGCCGGCTGAGGCCTGTGAACCCGGCCCCACGACGACCGTCGCGGGGCCACCCGATGTCCGGCCCGCGCGGTGATACGCTCGGGCCGTGACCGATTCCGGGCACCGTACCGTCGAGCACACCGCCGACCTCGCGCTCGAGTTCTGGGCCCCCGACGAGGCCCGCCTGCTCGTGCAGGGTGCCCGCGCCGTCATCGAGCTGCTCACCGAGGGCACCCCGCTGCCCACGACCGAGCCGAGCGCGCGGCCCCTGCAGCTCGATGCGCTCGACCCCGAGGATCGCCTCGTGCGCTGGCTCAGCGAAGTGCTCTACCTCGCCTCGGTCGAGGGTTTTTTGTGCACGGACGCCACGCTCGAGCTCCCGGACGGCGCGCTGCGGGGCACGGTGTACGGGCACGCCGACGCCAGCGAGCACCTGCGTACCGAGATCAAGGCGGTCACCTATCACGATCTGAAGCTCCAACGATCCCCCGGCGAGGCCCGAGCCCGGGTGATCTTCGACGTGTGACGCCATGACCATCCGCTTCGAACGCATCGACGATTGCCGCTGGGAGATCCCCCGCGAGGGCGGCATGCGAGTCCCCGGCCGGGTCTATGCCTCGGCCGCCATGATCGACGACATCCGGCGCGACAAGAGCCCCGAGCAGGTCGCCAACGTGGCCCACCTGCCCGGCATCGTGGGCCACAGCCTCGCCATGCCCGACATGCACTGGGGCTACGGCTTTCCCATCGGGGGCGTGGCGGCGTTCGACGAAGACGAGGGCGTCCTGTCGCCGGGCGGCGTCGGCTACGACATCAACTGTGGGGTCCGGCTGCTGCGCAGCAACCTGAAGATCGACGACGTGCGGACCGAACTCGAGCGCCTGTCGGTGGCGCTGTACCACGCCGTCCCCTGCGGGCTCGGTCGCGGCAGTCGCCTGAAGCTGTCCGAACGCGAGCTCGACCACGTGATGGAGCAGGGCGCCGCCTGGGCCGTACAGCAGGGCCACGGGCGCCCCGAAGACCTGAAGACCATCGAGGAAGGCGGCTGTTTTCCGGGCGCCGACCCGGATCGCGTCTCCGAGCGGGCGCGGACCCGGGGTCGACCGCAGCTGGGCTCGCTGGGCTCGGGCAACCACTTCTGCGAGCTGGGCTACGTGGCCGAGGTCTTCGACGACGACACCGCCGCGGCCTATGGCCTGCACGAAGGCGAGCTCACCCTGATGCTGCACTCGGGCTCGCGCGGCCTCGGGCACCAGATCTGCGACGACTCGCTCAAGCGGATGCTCAAGGCCTCGGCCCAGTACGGCATCGAGCTGCCCGACCGCCAGCTGTGTGCCGCCCCCCTGCGCAGCCCCGAGGCTCAGGATTACTTCGCGGCCATGGCGTGCGCGGTCAACTTCGCCTTCGCCAACCGCCAGGTCATGACCAGCTTCGCCCGCGAGGCCCTGAGCGAGGCCCTGCGCATGGGCGACGACGAGCTCGGCCTCGAGGTGGTCTACGACGTGTGCCACAACATCGCCAAGTGGGAAGAGCACGAGGTCGACGGTGAGATGCGGCGGCTGTGTGTGCATCGCAAGGGCGCCACGCGAGCCTTCGGCCCGGGACATCGGCAGGTGCCCAAGGCCTATCGCGCCGTGGGGCAGCCGGTCTTGGTGCCGGGCGACATGGGTCGCTACAGCTACGTGCTCGCCGGCACCGAGCGTGCGATGAAGGAGACCTTCGGCAGCAGCTGCCACGGCGCGGGTCGTCGACTGTCTCGCGCCAAGGCCAAGCGCCAGGCCAAGGGGCGCCCGCTCTTCGAAGAGCTGCGTCAGCAGGGCGTGTTCGTGCAGGCCGACTCCAAGCGCACCGTGGCCGAAGAGCTGCCCGAGGCCTACAAGGACGTCGCCAACGTGGTCGACGTGATGCACGACGCGGGCATCGCCCGCAAGGTCGCCAAGCTCGTGCCCGTGGCCGTCATCAAGGGCTGAGCCGTCATGGACGCGCCCTCCCCCATGATCGAGCTGTGCGAGGTCCGCAAGGTCTTCGCCGACGCTCGGGGCGAGCCGGTGGTGGCAGTGGACGAAATCTCGCTCGAGGTGGCTCGCGGCGAGTCGCTGTGTCTCATCGGCACCAGCGGCTGCGGCAAGACCACCACCATGAAGATGATCAACCGGCTGGTCGAGCCCACGTCCGGCTCGGTGCGCGTGGACGGCCGAGAGGTTCGCGACCGCGACCCCATCGAGCTGCGGCGCAGCATCGGCTACGTCATCCAGCGCGGCGGGCTCTTTCCCCACATGACGGTGGCGGACAACATCGGGCTCCAGTGCCGCCTCGAGGGATGGGAGCCCGCGCGGCAGGAGCAGCGGGTGGCCGAGCTGCTGCGCCTGGTCAACCTGCCCGAGACTGTCGCCCCTCGGTACCCGCGCGAGCTGTCCGGCGGCCAGCGCCAGCGGGTCGGCGTGGCCCGGTCCCTCGCTCTCGACCCGCCGATCATCATCATGGACGAACCCTTCGGGGCCCTCGATCCGATCACGCGCCGTCAGCTGCACGCGGAGTTCGGCGAGCTGCGCGAGCGCATGGGCACCACCATCGTGCTCGTGACCCACGATCTGCACGAGGCGTTCACCCTCGGCGATCGGGTCGCGCTGATGGACCGGGGTCGGGTCGTGCAGCTCGGCACCCCGTCGCAGCTCCGCGACGAGCCGGCCAACGACTTCGTCGAGCGCTTCGTCCGGGCGCACCTGGGAGGCGACCATGCGTAGACGCGGCCGTGGTCTTCGCCTGTGGGCTCTGCTGGCGGTGTTGCTCGCGTTGGTGCTCCACGGGCGCTCCGGCACCGCCGAGGCCACCCCCGCCGCATCCTCACCGCGCGTCCAGATCGCGGCCAAGAACTTCACCGAGGGTCGCTTGCTGGCCGAGATCATGGCCCAGCTCATCGAGCAACACACCGAGCTCGAGGTCGACCGACGCTACAACCTGGGGGGCACCACCGTCCTGTTCTCCGCGCTGAAGAGCGGGGAGATCGACCTCTACGTCGAGTACACGGGCACGGCGTGGACGGTGATGCTCGAAGACCCCGAGAAGATCACGAGCCCGCTGCGCGCCTTCCTCACGGTGCGGCACGAGTTCGAGACTCGCTGGGACCTGCACTGGCTCGACCCCTTCGGCTTCAGCAACAGCTACGCGCTGGGCATGGCCGAATCTCGAGCAGAAGAACTCGGCATCGAGCGCATCTCCGACCTGCGCCCGCACCTGTCCACCCTACGTCTGGGCTTCAGCTACGAGTTCCTCGAGCGCGAAGACGGCTTCCCCGGCCTCGCCAAGGCCTATGACTTTCCCGCCCATACCCCACGGGGCATGGAGCACGGCCTCGCCTACCAGGCGTTGGCACAGGGCGAGATCGACGTCGTCGACACCTACACCACCGATGGCAAGCTGCGCGCCTACTCGGTGCGGGTGCTCGAAGACGACGCGCGCTTCTTTCCGCCCTACGATGCCGCACCGCTCGTTCGCGGCGAGCTGCTCCGCTCGCACCCCGAGCTGGGCCCGCTGCTACATCGGCTCGCCTTCACGCTCGATGCCCGGCGCATGAGCGACCTCAACCACGCGGTCGAGGACGAAGGGCTCGACTTCGACGTGGTCGCCGCTCGCTTCCTGAAGGAAGAGGGCCTCCTCGTCGGCGATCCCGAGGCCACCGCGGCCGAGCCGGCCGCCGACGGCCTGCTGGCGCTGATGTGGGACCGCCGCGGCGAGATCACCCGACTCGCGGGCGAGCACCTGGGGCTCACCGGACTCGCCGTGTTGCTGGCCATCCTGTTCGCGGTGCCGACCGGCCTGTGGCTCACCCGCCACGAGCGCTGGGCCGGCCTGGTGATCGGCACCACGGGCGTCATCCAGACGATCCCGAGCCTCGCGCTGCTGGCCTTCATGATCCCCATCCCTGGCCTGGGCCTGGGCACCAACTCCGCCGTGGTCGCGCTGTTCCTCTACGCGCTGCTGCCCATCGTCCGCAACACCTACGCCGGGATCCGCGAGGTCGATCCCGACCTCATCGAGGCCGCCCGCGGCATGGGCCTGCGCGACCTCCAGCTCCTGCGCCTGGTCGAGCTGCCCCTGGCCACGCGCACGATCATGGCGGGCATTCGGACCTCCACCGTGATCAGCATCGGCGTCGCCACGCTGGCCGCGTTCGTAGGGGCCGGTGGCCTGGGTCACCTCATCATCACCGGTCTCCAGCTCAACGACACCCGGCTGATCCTCTCGGGTGCGCTTCCGGCCGCGCTGCTGGCTTTGCTCTTCGACATGCTCCTGGGACGGCTGGAGCACCGACTCGCGCCCGCCGGCCTGGAACAAGGCAGCGACGGCTGAAGGCGGCCAACCGGGGCGCTCCCGGGTGATTGTCGCGGGTTGGCCCCCTGCCACCGCAGCGACTGTTACCCTCGGAGCGACATGTTCGGGCTCGCCGTCGCGCTCGCGGCCGCCCTGGGCTCCCCCGCCACCCCCCGCACGAGCGGACCGGGGGGTCCCTTTGCCACCGCCGCGAGTCATGCACTGCCCGCCGATCGCCCCGCGCGTTCGGCCAAGGCCCAGCACGCCAAGACCCGCAATCCCTCGCGGCCCGCCCCCGGCCCCCGCCTGTCACCGCGCGAAGAAGAAGCCCGCGGGTTTCGGGTCCGGGGCCACCGCATCCTGCCCGTGCCGACCTTCCGCGCCGAGCCTTCGGTCGGCCTGACCCTGGGCCTGCGCGGGCGCTACGTCTATCGGCCGCCCGGCGAGACCTTCCACCGGGCACGGCTGGACATTGTGGGCCGCGTGTCCACCAAGCGGGTCCAGGACCACACCGTCGACCTCCAGCTCCGCGACCTGCTGCATCGCCAGGAGATCATCGACGTCTCGTTTCGCTTCAACGACGACCCCGTGTTCCCCTACCCCGGCGTCGCCAATTTCGATCGCCTGTCCGGGCGCGAGCTGCTCGACCCCTTCTATCAGGTTCACCTGCGCTCCATCGGGGGTGCCGTGGACTACCAGCGCCCCTTTGCCGTGTTCGAGCGCGGGAAGCTGGGCATCGAGACCACCGGCTACGCGCGATGGTTTCTGGGGGCCCGCTTCGCCCACGACCGCATCGAGGCCGAGCCCGACACGCTGTACACCGACGACGGTGGCCGCGAGCGCACCGTGCTGCGCCGCGGTGGTTTCTTCGGTGGCCTCGCCTGGGACAGCCGCGACAACCCCTGGAGCCCCACCCGCGGCTCGCTGCACGACTTGAGCATCGAGCTGGGCGGGCCGTGGGCGGCCAGCACTCGCCACTGGGCGCGCTTCAACGGCTCGGCTCGTTTCTATCGTCCGCTGGGCACGCCCAAGCTCATCTTGGGCAACCAATTCCTGGCCGATGCCATCCTCGGCGACGCGCCGCTGGTGAGCCAGGGCGAATTCGGCGGGCTGCTCGTCCGCGAGGGCATCGGTGGGCGCGACACCGGCCGCGGCTACTTCCGTCGGCGCTTCATCGGCCCCACCAAGCTCTACGCCAGCGTCGAGCTGCGCATCGAGCCGCACGAGTTCCGCATCTTCAAGCGCACGCTCACTCCGGCCATCAAGGGCTTCATGGACGTGGGCTACGTGCGCGGCCCCGGGCAAGTGGGCGTGCAGCCCATCATCTCGGGAGGCCCCGGCGTGTACTTCATCTGGGACCGCTTCTTCGTGTTCCGCATCGACGCCGGCTTCAGCCCCGAAGGCCGCGGCATCTACTTCACGACCAATCACGCGTTCTGACGCCGCTTCGTGCTCAGGAGCCATCCCCGTGACCAGCGACCGCCACGACTCCGTCCTCATCAGCATCGACTGGATCTCGTTTCGCTACTTCTTCCGCCGAAATTTCCGTGCGTACCTGCTGGTGATCACCGCGGATACCAACGGCAACCTCGAGGTCTACGAGTCCCCCGAGATCTACTCCATCCTCCATCGCCCGATACGAGACAAGCCAGCCACCATCGACTTCGGCTTCGACGGGTTCGTGATCTACTCGTCCACGGGCAACGTGCCCGACCTGGTGCGCTTCGACGTGTTCGTGGTCAAAGACCGCTCCAAGGGCCGCAAGGTCGGCGCGCTGCGGCAGATGCTCCGCGACTCGTCCGACTTCGAATCCGCCCTGGCCACCGCCAAGGATGCGGTGGGGTCCTCGTCGAACGGCGCGGCCGCCAGCTCCGTCGCCACCGCGGTCACCCCCGTGCTCGACCTGGTGGGGGGCATGGTCGAGAGGATGGACGACAAGGTCATCGAGGCCTACTCCGGCAGCAAGATCTTCGACGTCGCCATGGTGCGCTGGAGCGAAGACGAGCCGCGCAAGCGGTTGGACCAGTCCATCGTCTCGCCCACGGGCAACATCGAGACCAAGGTCGACATCACCCTGTTCCAGCGGCAGTCCGACCCCTCGGGTGAGACCGAGACCACGGACACCCCGGAGGACCCCACCGACGGCCCCGATGCGCCGCCGGTCGACGCCCCGCCGCCCGTCGTCACGTCGACCGAGCCGCGCCGTATCGCAGACGAGCCGATCACCGAGCCGGAGAAGGTCGCGGTGTCGCTTCGTCGCCCGCGCATCCTGTTCCGCACCGGTTGGATCATGGCGGCTTCGGTCATTCCGTTCATCGCCTTGGCCGCGGCCGTCGACGAATCGTCCTCGGACGCCGCCGTCGCCTTTTTGATCCTCGCGGCCCTCGCCCTCATCGTCAGCCCCGGCTTCATCTACGGCGCAGGACGATGGGCTCGAGCCCGCCTCAACAAAAAGGGCCTCACCCGCCTGGGCTGGGTCGCGGTCGTCTTTCACCTCGTGAGCCTCGGCGTCATCGGGCTCGGCGGTGTGATCCTCGCATCCGCGTTCACCATCTCGGTCGTGCAGCAAGGAGCCAGCAGCATCGGAGAGGCAATCGGCCAGATCTTCGCGCAGTTCATCGCGATGATCTTCGTCGCCGCGCTGGGTCTGACGATCATGTTCTTCTTCTCGTTGTTCCCCGCGCTGATCTCGGTCATCACGGCGCTGGTCTTCGGACGACGGGAGACCCGATAGCGCGGCTCGATCTCGAACGACTCGCGGGCCGCTCGTCCCATGCCGCCACGATGGCTGCCCTCGGGGGCATCTGATACCGTCGACTTCGTAATCGTCTTGCTGGATCACCGTCGATGACCGAGACCGAGCCCGCCAACGAAGCCGAGTCTGTCCCCGCAACCGAGGCCACGAGCGAGCCTGCGCCTGCCAGCGAGGCCGCCCCCGCTCCCGTGTCCGCCAGCGAAGCTACGCCCGCGGCTGCCAGCGAGCCCGCCCCTGCTCCCGCCGCCACACCTGCGCCCGCCAGTGCCCCCGCACCTGCTCCTGCGCCCGCTCCCGCCAGCGAAGCCGCACCTGCCCCTGCGCCCTCGCCTTCAATCGAGGTCGCGGCACCGCCCGCCCCCGAGACCCCAGCCGAGGACGAACACCCGCCGGGCAACGACTCGGTGCTCATCAGCATCGATCGCATCGACTTCTTCTACCGCTTGTGGCGTCGCTTCCAGGCCTACTTCGTGGTCGTGTCCTGCGACACCAACGGCACCATCTACATCTGCGAGTCACCGCAGACCTACCCCCTGTTGCATCGTCCGGTCCGCAACAAACCCGGGCGCATCGACTTCGGCTTCGACGGCTACCCGATCTACGTCTCGGTGGGCGCCGTCCCGAGCCTGGTGAAGTACGAGGTCTTCGTCGTCCGCGACCGCAGCCGCGCTCGAGAGGCCGGCATCTTGCTCAACGAAGTCGGCGCCTCGGGCCTGCTCGACTCCACCATCGGCAACGTCAAGACGGCCCTGACCGCGGCTGGCTCGGCCGCCGGGGCCGCCATCGGCACCGCGGTCGAGGCCGCCATCGGTCCCGTCACCCAAGCGGTGGGTGCCACCATCGCCAGCATGGGCGACAAGGTGGTGGCGTCCTGCTCCGGCAGCAAGATCTTCGACGCCCGAACCATGGCGCTCAGCGAGCTGACCACGAAGGCCGAGTCCGAGGGCGGCAACGTCATCACCGAGCTGGACATCCTGCTCTTCGACCGCCGCGACGACGCCTACGACGAAGGCCTGGGGGCGAGCCTGCCCTCCCTCCACTCGGAGTACTGAGCCTGCCCCGCCCCCGTCGTCGACAGCTCGGCAGATGGTGTCGGAGCAGAAGGCTACGAACACCCATCTTCGAATGATCCAGACGGGATCGACGGCTCGATTTCTCGCTCTTTCGCCGTCCCACGCCGGGCCGAATTGTCGTTCTGCCACTGGCGCCACGCACGAAACGCTACCGACGACACGGCCCATCCGGTACGCTGATGTCGTAGTGAGGTCTCGAGTTTCGCAGCCATCGCAAGAGCGGGTCGGACACGCGCCGGGCCGCAGGGTTGATGTCGACGAGGTGAGCCGCTCGAATGCACTGGCCGAGACGGAATCGGCCGCACCTGCGGCCATCGACCTTCGCCAGGTGTCGGTCGGTGGAACCGCCGCGGGTCGGGGCTCGGGCGCTGGCGCCTGGCCGGGCTCCGTGACTTCGGACGGCGCCCAGCCGATCCAGCTCATGCGACGAAGGGACAATCGTAGTGCATGGCAACGCTACGCGCCGTACCTCCTCGGCGGGACGTCGCATCCATCGCTCGGAGACACGCGGAGCTATTGGCAACGAGTTGCGCCGACGAGGTTCGGAGGTCGGCCGATACCAGCCCCGCCTGCTACGGAAGCAGCATCGGGGAGCAGCGCCTCCGGCTCACACAGCGCCTCGGCGTCCAGTCGTACTTCCAGCTCGTCCGCCAGCAGTACGGCCGCCGTTTCACGCAGCACGCCCGCGTCCAGTCGTACTTCCAGCTCTTCCGCCAGCAGCACTGCCACCAGCACTGCCACCGCCGTCCGTAGCGTGCCTGCGTCCAGCAGCACCTCGAGTTCCTCTGCCAGCAGCACGACCGCCGCGCCTCGCAGCGCGTCTGCATCCAGCAGCACCTCGAGTTCCTCTGCCAGCAGCACGACCGCCGCACCTCGCAGCGCGTCTGCATCCAGCAGCACCTCGAGTTCCTCTGCCAGCAGCACCGCCGCCTCCCGACCTCGGGTTCGGCCGAGAACGCTCGAGGAACTCCTGGTGGAGAACCTCCGCGCTCGAAGCAGGAACTACGAAGGCCTCCTCTCCGACTCCCGTGCCGGGCGAGAAGAATCGGAGGAGGACGAGGAGGAGGCGACCCCCATCGACCGTGGTGACCCACGCACGCTGGACGGCATCACCAACCTGGGTAGCATCGACGAAGAGCACCACGACTACCTCCAACAGCGGCTGGATGCCTATAACCGCGGTCGGACGCGCGCCTTCAACTACCACACGGGAGTCGGAGGCGTGCCCACGATGGACGTCGGACGAGTCACGGGGGGCGGAGGCCGGGGTGATGGCCGGCTGCAGTTCCACGCGGACGGAACGATGACCGTCGTGGACCACCGCGGCCGAGAAGTCTAGGACGACCCTGCTAGTTCGCGCGGGTGAGCCCGCGCCGATAGAAATTGCTGATCAACCGGTTCATGTAGACGAAAAGCGGCGTGTCGTCCCCGGTGATCTTCTGCCGCGCATAGTGGGCATAGACCAGCGCGCGAAAGACCGGATACGTCGAGATCGCGGTGAAGAACGGGTGGTTGTCCCAGCATGCGGGCCGCTCGAAGGGCGGCGGCGCATGCCGAACGGCGCACCCGATGGTGCAGGCATCGAGGTTCTCGACCTCGTGCCACCACCACGAGGTGTTCAGTAGCAAGTCGCCCGGCTCGAGCACGACCTCGTAGCGAGGAAAACGCTCGAAGATGGCCGACATCGTGCTGCGCTCCCCACGGCCCAGCCGCACGCTCCCATGCGCGGAGAAGCCCGACTGAAACGGATGCGCGGGCACGGGATGCAGCGCCGCGGTGTGCTCGGGATCGATGAGCGTCCACCGCTTGCGACCGGCGATCTGCATGAAGAAGTTGCCCCCCATCGCATGGTGCAGGGGGCTGCCCACGTGCGGAGAACCGAGGAACAGCTGCGTGGTGCTCAGCTCTTGCCACGAGGCATCGGGACGGCACAGCCCCCGCTGAATGCGATGCAGCTGCAAGTCCTCGAGCAGCCCGTCCGAGGCCATGATGAGCTCGGTGCTGTTGTTGAGGTACAGCGGCTCGTGTTGCATGCGGTCGGCGAACTCGTGGAAGGGCACCTCCATCATCGGGATGCGGCGGTTCCACAGCTCGTCCCAACGCAGCGGGGCACCGCCCCACACCAGACAGCGCGTCTGCCCGATCTGCGCGTTCAGGTAGTCGAGGTCCCACCGCTGCACCGCGGGCGTCTCGCGGACGAAGCCGCGGATCACCACCGGGTGCCGCATGTTCCGGGAAACCTCGAGGAAGCGAGCGCGCGTGAGCCCTTCGGCGGACAGCTCGGGCAAGGGCAATGCGCTGCGCGGCTCGGGAAAGTCCCGCGCCATCGCTCGGTGTACGAGCCAGGCCCGCGGCGAGAACAGCGGAGAGCTCGCGGGTGCGCCCCGCCACGCGTAGTGGTCGAGCAGCATCAGCGAGTAGATCGCGGCCTTCTCGAGCGTGTTCGGATCCATCGGAAAAGCCCCCTTTCCCTACCGATGGATCTTTGTCCGCCCGCCCGTTGCCGTCAATTGGCACGACGGGAAAACGAGGCGCTCAGCACTCGTTGAGACCGAGCTCGCCCCACGCGTGCTCGCACAGGTGCAGCGCAATCCCGGGGTTTTTCGGCACCTCGGGGCACCACATCATGTAGCAGGCCTGCTCTTCGGCCGACAAACCCATGCAGTCGTCCTCGCAGGCCTGCCGGGTGCCGAAGGGATACCCCTCGTACTCGGCACACTCGGTCTCGAGGCAGTCGCAGTGGGCCACGCACTCGACCGACACGGCACCGTCCCCGGTGCTGCCGTTGCCGTCCGAGGTGCTCTCCCCACCGTCGGTGCCGGACTCTTCGTGCCCTTCGGTGCCGCCGTCGTGGCCCTCGGTCTCGTGCCCGCCCGAGTCGTGCTCTCCCGACTCGTGCCCTCCGGTGCCCTCGCCATCGGTCTCGTGGCCCGAGTGGTCGTCGGTCTCATGCCCGCCCAAGGGCGGCGCCGCGTCGCAGACCGCCACGCACTCGTCCAACATGGGTGTGCAGACCTCAGCGTCGCCGTCGTGCGCGATGGCATGGCAGTCGTTGATCTGCCCTTCGCTACCGTCGTCCTTGGGGTGACAGGAGTCGATGATGATCTGGCACGCCTCGGCATTGGTCTCGATCGACTCGGTGGTGCTCGTGCAAGCGACGGCAAGGGCCCACGAAAGGCCCAGACTCGGGATCCACAGGTGGTGCTTCATCGGTTGGTTCGCTCGGCCTGGTCCTTAGCGATCGCGAGCGAATCGACCCACGAGCGTGCTCACGAATCGGCGCCGCTGCGACGCCACGCCTCAGGGCTGCGACGCGGTGTCACGGGCGACCTCGCATCGGTTTCAGTCGAGGCGAACGACCACTGCGCGGCCCGTGGTCACGCCACCCAAGTGATCACAGGCGCACGCGATAGTGGAGATCACAGACCGCATGACAGGCTCTGCCCTTGGGTCGATCGACGCGCTCGAAACCGGCCTTCTCGTACATCGCTGCGGCCTCGGTCATCGCGGAGCGGGTATCGAGGCACGCCTGTGCATAACCGTGATCGCGGGCAAAGCCGAGGCACGACTGCAGCAGCGCCTGGCCTCGCCCGCACCCGCGGGCCTCGGGCAGCAGGTACATCTTTTGGATCTCGCCGACCTGCGGCTCCCCGGGCAGCGGCGCCACCCCGCCCCCACCCACGACGTGCTGCCCGTCGACGATCACCAAGTAGCGCGCGCGCGGGCGCTGAAAGTGGGCGAATAGATCGGGCAGCTCCGGCAGCAGGCGCGCGATCTCTTCGTCGGAGTCTCCGAACTCTTCGCGGAGCACCTCGACGATGACTGCGGCGATGCCCTCGTTGTCGCCGCGCCGCATCGGCCGAATGGGGAGCCGCCGACCGTGGCGAGCCCGGGCGAGCGCCTTGGCGTACAGCGCAATGCCGGACTGCACCATCTCGCGCTCCGCTTCCGTCAGGGTCTCGAGTGCGTCGTCGATGGTGGCCAGCGAGCTGCGATCGACCAGACGAAGCTGGCGCTTGCCCGCCGCGGTCAGGCCAAAACGTTTGTGTCGCTGATCGCCGCGATGAGCGATGCGCTTGATCCAGCCCTTGTCGACCATCCGCCGCACGGTGCGACTACCGGTCGACTTGTCCATCTGCACCGCCTCGATGAGCTGCCCGAGGTTGAGCCCCTCGCGCTCCCGCAGCTCGACGAGGATGTGCGCCTGGGTCGCCGTGACCTCGGTGTCGCCACAGAAGCTGCGAAAGAAGCCCAGCTCTCGCACCATCTGCTGGGAGTGTCGTCGAAACACCGTGCGCTCCATGCTTCGGCCGTAGGCTAGCGCCCGAATTAGTTGCCAACAACAACTAATTCGACTCGAGGCGAATCGCGCCCCCGACGCGGCCCGGGTGAATTCGAGCGAGGTCGCGGGGCACGGCGCGCATTGGCGGCCTGCGGTGCGGTTCGCCATACTCTCGCCCGATGGCCAGCACGCCGATCCGAACCGCCTTCATCACCGGAGCCAGCAGCGGCATCGGGTCCGCCCTCGCCAAGCGACTCGCCCGCGAAGGCGTCACCGTGGCCTTGGCCGCGCGCCGCGAGCAAGCCCTGCGAGACCTCGCCGACGAGATCGAAGCCGAAGGCGGCCGCGCCACGATCCACCCCGTGGACGTGTCCGATCCGCATGCGACCATCGCCACCATCACCGCGGCCGACGACCAACACGACGGGCTCGACGTGGTCGTCGCCAATGCGGGCGTGGGCAAGGGGCAGTGGAGCGGCAAGCTGACCTGGGACGATTGCGCCAACGTGCTCGCGGTCAATGTGGCGGGCGCGACCGCGACCCTCGTGGCCGCCCTGCCCCGCATGGTCGAGCGCAAGCGTGGTCACCTGGTGGGCATCTCGAGCATCGCCAGCTACCGCGGCCTGCCCAAGTTCGCGGTCTATAGCGGGTCCAAGGCCTACCTCAGCACCTTCCTCGAGGGGCTACGCGTCGACCTGCGCAGCACGGGCATCAGCGTCACCGACATCCGCCCCGGCTTCGTCGAGACCCCGATGACCGAAGACAACGGCAAGATGCCGTTCGTGGTCACGGCCGAAGACGCGGCCGACCGCATCTACCGGGCCATCCGCGGCCGCAAGGACGTGCTCACCTTCCCGCTGCCCATGGCGGGCGCCGCCAAGACCATGGCCGCCCTGCCCAACGCGATCTACGACCGCATGATGAAGCTCGGCTAGGAGTCGCCCGTCATGGCCGCCTATCGCTCGCAGATCCAACAGTCGCTGCACTACTTCGCGCGGCCTCACCAGGAGATCCGGCGCACCCCGATCGGGGGCCGGGCGGCGTGGCGAGGCGGGGACCTCCGCCCCGAGCAGTGGCTGGAGACGCTCGACGCGGCGGCGATCGAAGAGCTGTGCGCGGCGCTGAAGCATGCGGGCGACTGCGGCCGCCCCACGGGCGAGCTGACCCGCGACGACTTCCCGCTCCCGAACCTCGGTTCACGCTTCGCGGGGTGGCGCGACGAGCTTTCGAGAGGCCGCGGTTTCCTCGTGCTGCGAGGCATTCCCGTCGAGCGCTTCAGCGAGACCGAGGCGGAGCGCTTCTTCTGGTGCTTCGGCCTGCACATGGGCATCCCCGGCGCCCAGAACCCGCAGGGCGATCTGGTCGGTCACGTGCGCGACACCGGAGCCCCGATGGACGGCTCCGTTCGCCAGTACCGAACCCGCGAGGCCATCGACTATCACTGCGACCTCGCCGACGTGGTGGGTCTGTTGTGCCTGCGCACCGCGGCATCGGGCGGCACCAGCTGCATCGCCAGCTCCGTGCATGCCTACGACGAAATCGTGCGACGCCGCCCCGATCTCGTCGACCAGCTCTATCGCCCGATGAAGGTCGACACCAAGGGCGAGGGGGGCATCCCCTTCATCCCGGTGGAGCCCTGCCGCTATGCCGAGGGCCAGCTGCGCACGTTCTGGCACTCGTCGTACTTCCGGTCGCTCGAGCGCTACGACTGGGCCGAGCCCCTGACGGATCCCGAGCGCGAGGTGCTACAGCTGCACTCGAAGATCATGGCCGAGCCGGGCACCGCCCTGCACATGGAGCTGCGACGCGGCGACATTCAGATGGTGAACAACCACACCATCGTGCACGGGCGCGGGGCCTTCGAAGACGGCGATCAGCCGCGTCACCTCCTGCGGCTGTGGCTCTCGCTGCCGCACCCCCAGGGGCTGGCGTCGCGGCTTCGGGCGGAGCGCAGCCGCTTGCAGGTCCTGGGTCGACTGGTCGGGATGCGGCTCAAGGCTCGATTCACCTCGCAGTGGAAGTAGCGCGCAGCGCCTCACAAAAAAGCGGGCCGGTCTGCGCCGGGACGCCCCCACGGCACAGACCAGCCCGGACCAGCGAACCGGAAAACGGTGCTACTCGGCGTCCGCGGCCTCCTCGGCGGCGGGCTCGGTCGCCTCGTCGGTGGGCGTCTCGTCCGTGACCATGTCCTCGTCACCGTCGGCGCTCGCCGGTTCGGTGACCTCCTCTCCCGGGCAGGCCGGGAATTCACAGTTCGGACCGGTACGGCTCACCGAGCTGCCGTCATCACAGACTTTGGCGTCGGCGGTGCAGGCCGTCATTCCATCCGGTTTGGCCGTGTCGGCCTTGGGGTTGCACGCCCCAATGGTGGCCGCCGCCAAGATGGCCGCGGCGAGTGGGTGTCGTATCGTCATGCCCCCAAAACGCCGCCCGCGTGGCGGCCCTTGCAGGGCGACCCCCGAAAAAGCGAGCCGGTCGTTTTTTCAGCCCGGGGTTTGAATATCCAGCGAGCGCCACAGATACCAGCTCGCCACCGACCGGTAGGGCCGACATCGCTCGCCCCAGGCCTCCATCTCGCGCTTGCCCGGCAGCTGCTCCGTGCCCATCAGCAGCGCGACGCCCTTGCGAACCCCGAGGTCATCGACCGGCCACTGATCGAGGCGACCGAGCTGGAACATCATGAACATCTGCGCCGACCAACGCCCGATGCCGCGAACCGCGGTGAGCCGCTCGATGAGCGCCTCGTCGTCGAGCTCTTCCACGTCGTCCAGTGGCAGGCGGCCCTCCACGACGTGGCGACACAGGTCGCGCAACGCCGCCTGCTTCTGTCGGGACAACCCCGCCTTGCGCAGCTTGGTGTAGTGCGTGCGGCGGATCTGCTGCGCCGAGGGAAACAGGTCGCCCGAGTACAGGGCCCGAAAGCGGCCATAGATGGTCGCGGCCGCCTTCCCGGACAGCTGCTGGTACACGATGGCGCGCGCCAGCGACTCGAGGTGGCTGTCGGCCTCGCCCACCCGCATGCGGCAGCGCCCAACCTCGTCGATGACCCGAGCGAGGCCTTCGTCGGCCTTACGCAGTTTGGCCAGGGCTCCTCGGGGCAGACGAATCGCTCGCCCGCTCGCGCTCATCGGGGGACCCTCGCCCGTCTTGCTGCCGTGACCATCACGCTCCTATAGTCTCCCGCACGTCGCACAGCGACGAAAGGCCGGGGAGACGACGCGATGAGCGAGCACGCACGGAACGCAGCAAAGGTAGTCGAGCAACGTCGCCCCGGGTTTCGCCCGCGCGTGGGCCTGACGCTGGGCTCCGGCCTCGGAGCGCTGGCCGAGAAGGTCGAAGACGCGACGGTCATCGACTTCACCGACCTGCCGGGTTTCCCTCAGCCCAGCGTCGAGGGGCACCACGGTCGCCTCGTGCTCGGACGCCTCGGCGGTCAGGACGTCGCGTGCCTCCAGGGTCGCGTGCACCTGTACGAAGGCCATGCCCCGCAGGCGGTCACCCCGCTGGTCCGCACGCTCAAGCTCATCGGGTGCGAGACCTACTTCGCGACCAACGCGGCGGGGGCCCTCGATGTCGACGCCGAGCCGGGTCAGCTGATGCTGATCACCGATCACATCAACTTCCAGGGCGGCAACCCGCTGGTCGGGCCCAACGACGATTCCTTCGGCCCCCGCTTCCCCCCGATGGACGGGGCCTACGACGCCGAGCACCAGCAACAGCTGCGTGACGTCGCCAAGGACCTGGGCATCCCCCTGCGCGAGGGCGTCTACCTCGCCACCCTGGGGCCCAACTTCGAGTCCCACGCCGAGGTCCGGGCCTTCGGCATCCTCGGCGCCAACGCGGTGGGAATGTCCACCGTGCCCGAGGTCATCGTGGCCCGACACTGTGGTCTGCGGGCCGCGGCCGTCTCCGTGCTGACCAACCTCGCGGCCGGCCTGTCGGACATGGTCCTCAGCCACGAGCAGACCCTGCAGTACGGCCAGGCCGCTGCGGCGGACCTCACACGGCTCGTTTTGGGCTTCCTCGAGCGCTTGCCCGCCAAGGGCTGACCAGACGACCACCCCCGCCCGAATTCGGCGGAAAACAGCCTACGCCCGGCCCCCCACGGCCATCTCGCGTCCGCTTCGATCTTCGGGCAGACTCGATGACCCGCTCGAGGTCGCGCCCGTTTCGGCGCGCCAGCGTAGGAGGCCGGATTCGATGGGCAAGAACAAGAACAAGGACAAGAGGCACGTGCGCGCCGTACCGGAGCCGCCGGCCGACCACACCATCGAGCGCAACCCCGGCATGCCGCTGTCGCTCGACTGGGTCCGCGAGATCCGAGTCAACCGCAGCGCGGTCGAGCGCCGTGCCGCCACCATCCCCACCCGTCGCTCGGTCAAGAAGGCCTGGCAGGCGGCGTGGTACCTGCGGGCGATCGCGCTGACCGACCTCACCACGCTGGCCGGCGACGACACGCCGGGCCGCGTCCGCCGACTCTGCGCCAAGGCTCGCAACCCCGTGCGCCAGGACTTGCTCGACGCGATGGAGGTCGGTGACCTGAACCTCAAGGTCGCGGCCGTCTGCGTCTACCACGAGATGATCCCGACCGCGATCGAGGCCCTCGAGGGCAGCGGCATCCCCGTCGCGGCCGTGGCCGCGGGCTTCCCCGCCGGCCTCTCCCCGCTCCCCGAGCGGATCAAGGAGGTCGAGCAATCGGTGGCCGCGGGCGCGACCGAGATCGACATCGTCATCAACCGCGCCCACCTGTTCACGGGCAACTGGCAGGCGATGTACGACGAGGTCCGGGCCTTCCGCGAGGCCTGCGGCGACGCCCACCTCAAGTCGATCATCGCGACCGGTGACCTTCGCATCCTGCGGAACGTGGCCAAGGCCAGCGTGGTCTGCATGATGGCCGGCTCCGACTTCATCAAGACCTCGACCGGCAAGGAGTCGGTCAACGCGACCTTGCCCGTCAGCCTGGTCATGGCCCGCATGGTGCGGACCTATCTCGAGCGCACCGGGTTCAAGGTCGGCTTCAAGGCGGCGGGCGGCATCCGAGCCGCCAAGCAGACCTTGGGCTACCTGGCCCTCATGAAGGACGAGCTCGGCCGCGAGTATCTCGAGCCCGAGCTGTTCCGCTTCGGCGCCTCGTCCCTCGTCTCCGACATCGAGCGTCAGCTCGAGCACTACGTGACCGGCCGCTACTCGGCCTCGTTCCGTCACCCCATCGCGTGAAGGCAGCCCACATCATGAGCAGCTCCAGCGTCGCCGAAATCTTCCAGAGCATGGACTACGGGCCCGCCCCCGAGAGTGATGGGCCCGCCCGCCAGTGGCTCGCCCAGCACGACGGCAAGTTCGGCCTCTTCATCGACGGCAAGTGGCAAGAGCCCGACACGGGCACCCACTTCGACTCCACCAATCCCTCCGACGGCAAGGTCCTGGCCCAGATCGCGCAAGCGGGCGAGGCCAGCGTGGACGCAGCGGTCAAGGCCGCTCGCACGGCGCAGGCCGGCTGGGCCGCCCTGGGTGGCCACGGCCGTGCTCGCTACCTCTACGCCCTCGCGCGGCTCGTGCAGCGGCACAGCCGGCTTCTGTCCACGCTCGAGAGCCTCGACAACGGCAAGCCCATCCGCGAGACCCGGGACATCGACATCCCGCTGGTCGCCCGGCACTTCTATCACCACGCGGGCTGGGCCCAGCTCATGGAGACCGAGCTGCGCGGCATGGCTCCGGTGGGCGTGGTCGGCCAGGTCATCCCCTGGAACTTCCCCCTGCTCATGCTGGCGTGGAAGGTCGCGCCGGCCCTGGCCGCGGGCAACACCATCGTCATCAAGCCGGCCGAGTTCACCAGCCTCAGCGCCCTGCTCTTCGCCGAGCTGGCCGCGAAGGCGGGCCTGCCCCCCGGCGTGCTCAACATCATCACGGGTGACGGCTCCACCGGGGCGCTCATCGTGGGGCACGAGGACATCGACAAGGTCGCCTTCACCGGCTCGACCGACGTGGGTCGCATCATCCGCAAGGCCACCGCGGGCCAGGCCAAGCACCTCACCCTCGAGCTCGGCGGCAAGTCGCCCTTCATCGTGTTCAACGACGCCGACCTCGACTCGGCCGTCGAGGGCGTGGTGGATGCCATTTGGTTCAACCAGGGGCAGGTGTGCTGCGCCGGATCGCGCCTGTTGCTGCAAGAGGACATCGCCGAGGCGATGATCGCCAAGCTGCGGGCCCGCATGGACACGCTGCGCATCGGCAACCCGCTCGACAAGTGCATCGACGTCGGCGCCATCGTGGCTCCCATTCAGCTCGAGCGCATCGAGACGCTGGTCAAGCAGGGCGTCGACGAAGGCGCCACGCTGTACCAGCCCAAGGGCGCGTGCCCCAAGGACGGCTGCTTCTACCCGCCGACTCTGCTCACCGGGGTGCAGCCCGCCGCCACCTTGGCCCAAGAAGAGGTCTTCGGCCCCGTGCTGGTCACCATGACCTTCCGGACCCCGGACGAGGCGGTCGAGATCGCCAACAACATCCGCTACGGCCTGGCCGCCAGCGTGTGGAGCGAGAGCATCAACCTCGCCCTCGACCTCGCCCCGCGCATTGCGGCGGGCGTCGTGTGGATCAACTCGACCAATACCTTCGACGCCGCCTGCGGCTTCGGTGGCTACCGCGAGTCCGGGTTCGGGCGCGAGGGCGGCATCGAGGGCATGCACGCGTACCTCGAGCCCGCCTTCATCGAGCAGCTGCCGCGCTACGAAGACCCGGCACCGCTGCCCGAGCCCAAGGAGCCCGAGACCGGCGAGGGCCTCCGCAGCATCGACCGCACGGCGAAGCTCTACTACGGCGGCAAGCAGGCCCGCCCCGACGGCGGCTATAGCCGCTCCGTGCTCGGCCCCGACGGCACCATCGTGGGCGAGGTGGGCGAAGGCAACCGCAAGGACATCCGCAACGCGGTCGAGGCCGCGCGCAAGGCTTCGGGCTGGGCCACCCGTCCCGCCCACGGCAAGGCGCAGATCCTCTACTACATCGCCGAGAACCTCGAGGCGCGCGCCGAAGAGTTCGCCCGCCGCCTGGTGGCCATGACCGGGGTCAGCCGGGCGCAGGCTGATCGCGAGGTCCAGGCCTCCGTGTCGCGGCTGTTCTCCTACGGCGCCTGGGCCGACAAGTTCGAGGGTCGGGTCCACAGCCCGCCCATGCGCAACGTGACCATCGCGATGCACGAGCCGATCGGCGTGGTGGGCATCACCTGCCCCGACGACGCGCCGCTGCTGTCGTTCATCTCGCTGGTCGCCCCGGCCATCGCGATGGGCAATACCGTCATCGCGCTGCCCTCCGAGCGCCACCCGCTGGCCGCCACCGACCTGTACCAGGTCTTCGACACCTCCGATGTCCCCGGCGGCGTGGTCAACATCGTCACCGGCGACCGCAAGGGTCTGACCAAGGTCCTCGCCGCGCACGACCGCGTCGACGCCTACTGGTACGTGGGTCCCAAGTCCGGCTCCAAGCTCGTCGAGGAGCTGAGCATCGGCAACATGAAGCGCACGTGGGTCAACAACGGTCGCCGCCGCGACTGGTTCGACAACGAGCAGGGCGAGGGTCGCGAGTTCTTGCGGCACGCAGTGCAGGTCAAGAACATCTGGGTTCCCTATGGCGAGTAAAGCCGGACCCTTCCTCCCGCAGGAGATCATCCGCAAGGTCCGCGACCGCGTCGCGCTGACCGAAGCGGAGATCCAGTTCTTCGTCGCGGGCCTCCGCGACGAAAAGCTGAGCGAGGGGCAGGTCGCCGCGTTCGCCATGGCCGTGTTCTTCACCAGCCTGACCCGCCCCGAGTGCGTGGCGTTGACCCGCGCCATGATGGAATCGGGCGACGTGCTCGACTGGTCGGGCCACGATCTGCCCGGCCCCATCGTCGACAAGCACTCCACCGGAGGCGTGGGCGACAAGGTCAGCCTGATCCTCGCCCCGGCGCTGGCCGCCTGCGGTGCGGTGGTCCCGATGATCTCCGGCCGCGGACTCGGCCACACCGGAGGCACGCTCGACAAGCTCGAGAGCATCCCCGGCTACGACGTTCGCCCCGACAACGACCGCTTCGGCGAGGTCCTGCGCGAGGCCGGCTGCGCCGTCATCGGTCAGACCGCCAACCTCGCCCCCGCCGACAAGCGCTTCTATGCGATCCGCGACGTCACGGCGACGGTCGAGTCGATCCCGCTCATCACCGCCTCGATCCTCAGCAAGAAGCTGGCCGCGGGCCTCCAGCGCCTGGTGCTCGACGTGAAGGTCGGCAGCGGGGCATTCATCCCCGAGCCGGATCGCGCCCGCGAGCTGGCCCAGAGCCTCGTCGAGGTCGCCAAAGGGGCGGGCCTGCCCTGCTCCGCCGTGCTCACCGACATGAACGAGGTGCTGGGGTGGACGGCCGGCAACGCCATCGAGGCGCGCGAGTCCATCGAGCACCTGCTCGGCAAAGCGAGGGATCCCCGCCTGCACGAGGTCACGGTGGAGCTGGCGGCCGAGCTGCTGCATCCCACCGGGCTCGCCACCGACCTCGACGATGCCCGCGCCAAGGTCCAGCGCTCCCTCGACGACGGCTCCGCCGCGCAGCAGTTCGCCAAGATGGTGCAGGCGCTCGGCGGCCCCGCCGACATCCTCGACAACTACGAGACGCACCTTCCGCTCGCGCCCGTCACCATGGAGGTCAAGCCCGAGCAGCCCGGCTATATCCAGTCGATGGACGTGCGCGCCGTCGGCCTGGCCGTGCTCGCCATGGGCGGAGGACGACGGCGCCCCGACGACGCGATCGATCCCAGCGTGGGCCTCTCCCAGATCCGGGGTCGCGGCGCCGACGTCGGTCCCGATGCCCCGATCGCGGTGATTCACGCCCGCGACGAGGCGCAAGCCGAGGCCTGCGCGAAGGCCCTGCTCGGCGCGGTGACGGTGGGCGAGCAGGTCCCCGTCCCCACGCCCGCGATCCTCGATCGCATCGGCTAGGCGATGGCCTCGTTGCCCAACCCGGAGGCGATGTGGCGGGTCCTCGTCGACTCGCTCGCGCTCCGGGCCGACTCCGAGCTCATCGAGCACGACGACTGGACCCAGCTGCGGACCCCGTCGTCGCCCTATCACACCAACAACAAGGTCATGCGGGCCCGCTGTACCGCGGACGACGTCGACCCGCGCATCGCCGCCGTGCTCGACGACCATCGAAGCCGCAACGCGGGCCTGACCTGGATCGTCGACCACGACTCGACCCCCGCCGACCTGAGCCAGCGCCTCGAAGCGGCCGGCCTCGATTTCGATTGCGTCGCCATCGGCATGGCCCGCGCCGTACCGAACGAAGCACCCCCTCCCCTGCCGCCGGGCGTTCGCGTACGAAAGGTCACCCTCGACGACGCCCCCGTCATGGGCCAGCTGAGCTACGCCTGCTTCGGCGGCGTCCCCTCGTTCGCGGACTTCGTCGCCGACTGGGTTCGGGCGGGCTTTCGCGGGGAGCTGGGAGACCTGAGCCACTGGCTTGTCTCGCTCGACGGCGAGACGGTCGGTTGGTGCACGCTGCGGGTGCTCGGCTCGCTCGGCTATCTGCAGGGCGCGGGTGTGCTGCCCTCCGCTCGCGGACGTGGGCTCTACCGGGCGATGACCTGGCTACGCCTGGAGGCATTGCGCGAGCGCGGCATCCCGTGCGCGGTGATCTGGGCCGACGAGAGCACCTCGGGGCCGATCGCGGTACGCATGGGCTTTCAGGAGATTTGCTCCGCCCGCTACTACCGCCTCGCCGACCCCAACTGAGCCGCCTAGCGCGGCGTGTAGCGCAGCGTGGCCGCGACGGGCAGGTGGTCGGACAGCGGCTCCCCGCCGCGCGTGACGAACTGCTCGGGCACCCACCACTGCAGCACCTCGACATCCAGGTCGTCGCTGCTGCGCACCATGACGTGGTCGATGAGCTGGTCGGGGCAGCCCACCGCATCGCAGGCGTCGGTCAGCCCCGCCCCATCGGTGATGATGGCCAGCGGCTCGACGTCCTCGGGATCGGTGGCCCGCAGGTTGAAGTCACCCGCCACGATGAGCGCACGCCCGGCCGAGCGCTGGTCGATGGCGTCCACCAGGTCTTGTGCCGAGTTCAGGCGGATCTCGAGGTCCTCGGGGCACCCGCCCGCCTCCATGTGCAGGTTGTAGACGTCGATCTCCACGCCCTCGGCCAGCGTGTGCCGGGCGAAGCTCCAGCCCTTGGTCGCCAGGCAGTCACTCGCGCAATCGATGGTGCCGTTGCACGCGTACCAGGCCACCCGCTCGTGGTCGGCAAAGGGGTGCTCGCCGAAGCGATTGAGCCCGTCACCGATGTCCTCGAGCGTCGGCATCTCCGACCACGGCATGCTCTGATGCGGCAGGGTGACCTCGGCGGCGAGCTGCGCGTGGTACCAGAAGTCCTCTTGGACCAGGACCATGGGAAAGTCGTTGAGCAGCGGCGAGATGAGCGGGATGTTGACCTCGGGGTTGCTGCTCGAAAGCCCCTGCGGCAGCGCGGCCACGTTGTAGGTGAGCACGTCGAACTCGCCCGGGGGCTGAACGGGACCGCCGTCGTCCGACGATGACGACGCTGCGCCTCCACTGGAATCGGCGACCGCCGTGCTGCCGCTGCCCGTGACGCCCACCGGGCCTTCGCTGCTGCTGCCCGTGCTGTCGCCCGCGGTGCCCGTGCCCGTGCTGGTGTCGGCCGCTCCGTCGCTGGGACAACCGCTGGCCAACCCCAGCCCCGACAGCATCAAGCCCAAACCAAGTCTCCGTATGCCCATCGCGGCATCGTAGCGCATCGGTGCGGCGCGCTGGCCGAGGGCAGCGTAGGATCGCGGCCATGGCCACGCCGCCGAAGCTCCCGCCCCGCCTGGACATCGCGTGCCTGCCCACTCGGGTGCGCCCGCTGCAGCGCATCTCCGCCGCGTGGGGCGGCCCAACCTTGTGGATCAAGCACGACGACGACACGGGCGCGCTGATCAGCGGGAACAAGATTCGCAAGCTTCAATATGCGGTTCAGCACGCACTCGACCAGGGCGCGGATACCCTGATCACGTGTGGGGGTCTGCACTCCAATCACTGCCGAGCCACGGCCGCGCTCGCCCGCCGCTTGGGCTTGCAGGTGCACTTGGTGCTCCGCGGTGAGCCGCCCGAGACCTGGACGGGGAACCTCCTGCTCGATCGAGTGCTCGGTGCGGAGATCCACTGGATCACCCCCGAGCAATACCGAGAGCACGACGCGTTCATGGAAGGCGTGGCGGCACAGCTCCGCGAGCAGGGGCGCAACCCCTTCGTGATCGCCGAGGGCTGCAGCATGGTCGAGGGTTCGTGGGGCTACATCGAGGCGGTGTCCGAGATCGCCGACGCGCAGCGGGAGCACGGCGTGCAGTTCGATGCGATCGTCAACGCGATCGGCTCCGGGGGCACCACCGCGGGTCTCGAGCTCGGCCTGCGCCTGTATGGCCTGTCGGCGGAACTGTACGGCGTGAACGTCTGCGACGACGCCGATCACTTTCGTCGGCACATCGGCGATCTGGCCGCGGCCACGGTGGAGCGCTACGACCTGCCCGTGTCCGTGCCGCCCGAGGAGATCGACATCATCGATGGCTACGTCGGGCTCGGCTACGGCAAGAGCCGCCCCGAAGAGCTGCAATCCCTGGTGGAGCTGGCTCGCCTCGAGGGCGTGGTGCTCGACCCCGTGTATGGCGGCAAAGCGTTCCATGCGCTGCGTCAGCTGTGGTCTGGCGAGCCCTTCGCGGGCCTGAAGCACGTGCTGTTCCTGCACACGGGGGGCATCCACGGCCTGCACCCGCACGCCGACGCCCTCGTCGGTCTCGAGTGAGTCCGCCGCTTTTTGGCGTGCCCGGGGCCGACTCTGGCAAGCTCGGCCGACGATGCGTCTGCCGTCCGTCATCGCCGTGCCTGCACTCGTGGGGCTGCTTTCCGCCTCGGGGGGCTGCGCCGCGGCTCCGGCGATTCCCCTGCTCCAGCACGTCGCCCAGCCGGACAAGACCATCGTGTCGCCGCCGGGTGAGGACGGCACCCGCTATCTGTCGGTCGAAGGCGGCCCCCTGATCACCCCGCGGCGACTCCAGGCCCGCTGGAACGCCACCGCGCGCAAGGTCTGCGAAGGAGACTTCCAGCCCCTGTCCGGGGATACCGTCACCCGGACGGCCAACGGCGTGACCAAGGCCCGCATTCACGAGGGCTTCTTCCAGTGCATCCTGCCCGGCGAGGTCGAACCCGGCATCCCGGGTACGCCCACCGCGGCCGATGCCACCGCCGCCGCGCCGTCGGGCCCCGGTCGCGCCCGCTGACGACCGCCCCTAGGAGTCACGCTCGCGCGGCGTGAGGGACGACGCGAGGATCTCCCGCTGCACGCAGTCGTCGGCGAGCTCGAGCGTATCGCCCATCGCTACCGCGAAGGGCTCGCGACACATCACCGCGACCACCCGACCCGACTCGGCCCCCGGCGTGACCGTGAGCTGCCGGGTTGCGTTCACCGACACGGGCGCGCGCAAGACCTCGACGATTTCATCGGGCTCTCCGCCGTCGGTGTCCATGCCATCGGGATCGAAGCCCGCCAACAACACCACGGCCATGGTGCCCTGCCCCTGCGCGCTGATCCGCAGATCGATGCCGCGGGTGCGCAGGGCCAGGTCGAGGCTCTCGCTGCCGTCGACGGTGCCGTACTCGGGCGGAGGGCTGGTGGTGTAGGCGCTGGCCACCGCGCTGGGCGGACCCTCGGGGCGAGGATCGACGCGCTGCGGGCCCGACCATAGGGTCGACGCCAACGCGAGCACGGCCGTGGCCGCCACCGCCACGCCTCCGCTGAGCATCAGGCCGGCCAGCGTCGCGCTGCCCGTGGACGGCTGCACGAAGGACGGGGGCTCGATGACCGGCTGATGCTCCCGCGCCATGTCCCAGCGGCGCCGACAGATGAAGCAATCGTCGAGGTGCTCCTCGACGTACCGGGCTTGCTCCGCCGAAAGCTCACCGAATTCGTAGCGATCGAGGGTGAGACCGGTGAGGTGGCCATCGCGGGACAGCAGGTCGCGGTGCGAGTCGTTCATGGTAGGTCTCCTGCGGCCTCCACGGCCAGCGATTGCAGTCGTTGCACCCGGTTGCCCACGGTGCGGGGCGAGCAGCCCACCACCCGAGCGATTTCCGAGTGGGTCATGCCGTCGACGAAATAGAACACGCCGATCTCCACCAGCTCGTCGTCGAGGCCGTGCCAGAACTGGCGCAAGAACGTGACCGTCTCTTGGTCGGCCTCGGCCACGGGCGCCGACCACAGCGTGGCCGAGTGCTCTTGCCACAGCTCGGCGCGCCGCCCCGTGTCGCGCAGGCGATTGAGGCAATGGTTGGTGGTCAGCCGATACAGCCAGGTGGTGGGGCTGGCGTGGTTGCGAAACTGGACGATGCGCTCGAGGACCTTGACGAAGATCTCGTGCACCACTTCCTCGGCATCGGTGGGGGTGCAGAACCGAAGTACCCACCGATGGACCCGGGACGCATGCTGCGCGTAGAGCAGGGCCACGTCGGCCGGCGTGCGTCCAAGCTGCATCGGACCCTTGGACCCGTGAGCGGAGCAATTGCGCAACGTCGATGCCGATTTTTTCGCGTCGCGGGTCGAAACGGCCATGCATGGCTGGTTATTGGCGGTGGGGGCGGAATCGGCCTCGGCCGGATGGTGGCTGCTCGCGGCAGCAGTGTCGGTTTTTGCCCTAGGCATCGGATACCGGGACCAGTGGCGCCGCTTTTGGCTCGGGCTCGAAGACCCGCGCGCCATGGGCCTCGTACGAATCGTGTTCGCGTTCTTCACGATCTGCAACATCAACGGGCTGTGGGAGCACTTCACGCTGCTGTTTTCGAACGAGGGGATGTTCCCGGCCGCGGTTGCCCGCCAGCTGCTGGCCTCCTCGCAGTTCGCGGGCTTCGGCGACGGCGTCGTACCCGGCGAGCCGTGGGGCTTCTTCGACGGTGACGCCGTCCTCGAGTACCTGCGCGGGCCTCGGTACTCGCTGCTGCACTTTTGGGATTCGACGACGGCGATGTGGATCCACCTCGTCGCGTTCTGGGGGGTGGCGGTGGCGTTCATGGTCGGCTTCCGCACCCGCCTGGCCGGCATCCTGACCTTCGTGCTCATGAACAGCCTGCTGCACCGCAACACGCTGGGCTGGGAAGGCACCGACATCGTCTTTCGGGTGTTCCTGGCCTACCTGGTGCTGTCGCGCTGCGGTCATGCCTACTCGGTCGACAACTGGCTGCGATGCCGCCGACTGCGAAAGGCGGGGCGCCTGAGCGAGCCGGGCGGTCCGGGAGACGGAGCGGGGCTCGCCCCCTGCCCCGAGCATCCCGAAGGACTGGCCGCGATCTATCGCCGCATTCCCGTGTGGCCGCGGCGACTGATGATGCTGCAGCTCGCCGTCTTGTACTTCACGACCGGCATCCTCAAGCACGGCACGGTGTGGCAGCAGGGCGACGCGATCTACTACGCGCTCAACCTCGACCACTTCCACCGCGTGCCCATGCAGTGGCTGACCTCGATGCTCGGCACCACCGTGTTGCGGGCCATGACCTGGTTCGTGCGCTTCGGCGAGATGGCCTTCGCCCTGGTGTTCGTGGGCGCGGTGCTGCGGTTCCAAGAACACGAAGAGCCCGCGTGGCCGCGGCCATGGGTACGAGCGCTGCTGTGGCTCGGCGTGTTCACGACCGGCATCGGGCTGGTGGTCGCGGCCTGGCCTGCCCAAAGCCCCGCCCCCTCGATCTGGAGCTGGGTGTTCGTCGCCGCGGCCGTGGTAGGGCTGCCGCTGACCTGTCGCCTCCTAGGACGCACCTTCATCGCGCACTGGCTCTTCGGGCGCCGCATCTGGCTGACCTGGGCCGTGCTCACCATGGGCGGCATCTACCTGGTCATGAACATCGGCCAGTTTCAGACGATCATGCTGACCCTGTGCTTGGTGTACCTGCGGGGCGAAGAGGTCGCCCGCGCGCAGGCCTGGCTACGCCGACGCGAGGCCACCACCCCGGCCGAAGACCCTGCCCTCCCCCACCTGCGTCGAGATGGCCAGGTCCTGCCCGGCTGGGTGCTGTGGGGTGCGTGGCTCGGGGGCACCATCGCGGTCATCGCCCATGCACACCAGGGTCCCGGCGGGTGGATCATGCTGGTCGTCCTCGCCTTCATCCTCGGCGTGACGTGGACCAAAGCCCGGGGCAAGGCGGGCCGTCGCCCCGCCGTGGCCCGCCCGTGGGCGTATGGCCCCTGGGGTCGCCTGCTCGTGAGCGCGGGCCTGCTGTGGCACATCTGCGCGGTGGGTCTCTGGCTGATGCCCAGCTACGACGCGCTGAAGTCGGCTCGCACGCCCGCCCGGGCCCTGGTGCGCCGCTGGCTCGTGACCACGCAGACCGACCAAGGCTGGGGCATGTTCGCGCCCAACCCTCCGCGTCACAATCGGTTCTTGCAGGTCTTGGTCACCGATGCCGACGGCGAGGTCTGGGATCTTCGCACCGACCTGTACGCGCCTGAGCGCCGCGAGTTCCCCTTCGTGTGGAACGACCGCTCGCGCAAGATGAAGCGCGTGCTCATTCGCAAGAAGGGCAAGGGCAGCCGCTACCGCAAGTGGTACGCGCGCTACTACTGCCGGACGTGGGCGCTGGAGCACGAGGGTCGGGTTCCACGGCAGGTCCAGCTGGTGCACCACTGGTATCGCATTCCGAGCCCCGAGCAGACCCGAGACAAGGGCTGGTACGACCCCGCCGATCTCTTCGAGCGCTCGGGCAAGGCCAAGGTGTTGCACACCGAGCGCTGCCCGGCTGTGCCCCTCGGTCAGCCCACGCCGGAGATGCGACGGCGCCATGGTCTTCCCGAGGGCGACTTCAAGCCGTGGGTGCGTCGCAAGCGAGCCCGCTGGGAGGCACGCAAGCGGCGGGCGGACGACGGCTGAGCCCGCCTACCCGACGGGCATCGCGACCTCGGGACCGACTTCGTAGAAGCTCCCGGGGTCGTCTTGATTGTTGTACTCGGTCGCGATCCAGTCGCCCGACAGGACCTGCTTGCTGATGCGCATCTCGTCCCGCGGCCCTCCGATGATGTAGTCGTCGGCGTAGGGCAAGCGCAGCGGATTGTCGTCGACGGTGTCGAGCGGCGTCGTGAGTTGGGCGTCTTGGATGAGCTGACCGTTGGCGTAGATCCGCAGGCTCAGATCGCCATCGTAGACCGCCGCGTAGTGCACCCACTCGTCGAAGCCGGAGCCGCCCTCCGAGATCGACCAGTTGGCGTTCTGGCTCCATTCCCCGCCCACGCTGAAGCTCACCGCATCGGAGCCCCGGGTGATGCCGTAGCCCGTGTACAGGCAGCAACCCCCCCCGAGCCGGCCGATGCCGAAGATGCCCCCCCACGTCGTCGCCTCGTAGTGCTGGATGTTGGCCCACACGCTGAAGGTTCGCGCGGCGTCGCTGTGAATGCCCAGGTCGCTGGCGTAGGGCCCCTCGATGCGATCGTCGATCCCATCCAGCATCAAGGACCGGCCCAGCTTGCCCTCCACGGCCTGCGGCTCCCCCAGTAACGAGCCGTCGAAGCCGTTGATGGTGCTGTCGGTGGTCAGCCCGGCATCGTCGGAGCCCATGTGCCACACGAGCTCGTAGTCCGCTCCCCAGACCCCGATCTCGTCGCCGTAGAGGCCACAGGGCAAGCCGTAGTGCAGGCTGATGACCGTGTCCTCCGTCGCGGCCAACGACGGGATCCGGACCCACGCCGCGAGCTTCGCCTCGGTCTCCGTGTGGTCGCGCTCGAACTGCTCCAGCTCGAAGTCCAAGGGGGTCGCCCCCTGGAAGAACGCGATATCGCAGCCGCTTTCGGTCGCACGGTCGTGCAGGTCGGCATCGACGAGCGAGACGAACACGGGAAAATCGGTCAGGGCTTCCGTGCCGCTGACCTGCGCCCCCGCGATGCGAATGGTCTTGGAGTAGCTCGGCTCGGTCTCGTCCTCTGCCCCGGTCTCGCTGCCTCCGTCGCTGCTGCCCTCGTCTGCGCCCTCGCTGCCTTCGCTGCTCTCGCCGCCTTCGCTGCTCTCCTCGCCGACAGCCCCGCTGTGGCCTCCCGTGTCGCTACCGCTGGCGCCGTCGTCATCGTCCGCGACGCTCGTCGACCCGGTGCCGCTCATCAGCGCGGTCCCTTGATCGCTCTCGTCGATGGGCTCGCCCACCGAGCACCCGAGCGTCGAGATCGAGACGGTTCCGAGCAGCAAGGAGGAGGCAGTGACGATGAGGCGAGACGCTGATGGGGGCATGGGGCTCCTCCATCAGTCACCGGCCTCCGAATTATCTGTTCACCGCGGCCTCAAAAAAACAGTGCCAATGCACGGTCCGCACGCCGTCGCTCGAAAACGGGGTTTCTACGGCACCTCGGGACACTCCGCGAGGCCCTCGTCGAAGCCGTTGCCGTAGCCATCGTCGTAACCCGTCGACAGCCCGGTCTCGTAGCCCTCGTCGAAGCCCGCGACGTAGCTGTCGTCGTAGACCTCGTCGTAGCACAGGTAGAACGACACCTCGTAGCCTTCGATGTAGCCACTGTCGTAGCCGTCGAAGTACCCGTCGTCGTAGCCGTCGATGCGGCCATGGGCGACCCCTTCGTAGTAGGCCAGGTCATAGGCCTCCACGTAGCCCGCCTGGTAATCGGCATTGTCGGCCTTGCCCGCGCTGACCCCTTGCCCGTAGGCGAGACGGTTGAGCGCACGCCGATAGCCGCGTGCCCGGCAGGTCTCGATGTCGTCCGGGTCGGCCTCCCGCTTGGCGCTGCGGTAGCAGCTGTTGGTCCCATCGACGTAGCCCGACTCGTAGCCCTCGTCGTAGGCGACGTCGTAGCCTTCGTCGTAGCCGCTCGCCGAGCCGTAGTCGTAGCCATCGGCCTGGCCTGCGCTGGTGCCTTCGCTACACGCGTTGGTGTCGAGCAAGCCGACGGTGTGGCCTGCGGCATAGCCGGCGTCGACCCCCGCGGGGTAACCGTGGGGTCCGTGGTAGCCGTTGGAGTGACCATCGCGATAGCCGTCGGCGTCACCTTCGAACTGTCCGTCCGCGAAGGTGAAGGTCTGGCCGTGGTCGTAGCCCGACGCAAACTCGCGATCGTTGACCTCGCGCGCGGTGGCCTGCCCCTCACGATAGGAGGCCTCGAGCTCGCCGTCGTCGAAGCAGTCGACGCACCCGTGCAGTAGCGCCAGCGCGAAGCACAACAGCGTACGGCCCAGTCCAATCCCCATGTCTTCAACCTAGCAACGCGTACGGATTCGTAAATCCGTGGGCCCCCGGGTCCGATGCGGATTTCTACCGGGGGATCACCCCCGAGGGGACCGCCGCTCGATGCCGACAGGGGGAGTTTCCCCCCGGTGAAGCCACGATCGCGCAGCCCGAAGCGCGCTCGGGAGCGACCGCCTCGGCTCGAGCCATCGTGGAGCCACGACCCGATTGCCATCGTGACACGGCCGTGAGCTCGTCGATGACGCGACGACGGCCGAGCGGTACCGCTTCGTGCCCCAAGTGGGCGACAGCAAAGGACAATGCGGCGATGGCCAGCGCTTTGCTCTTTCGACCGGCATGGAGTGGTTGCTGCGACGAAACTTCTGGATGGTCAAGATGTTCGGCCTCTTGATCGTGACCGCGCTCCTGGCGAATACGGCCACCACTCTGTTCGCGCTGTACGTCGTGTCGGGCCGATCCGAGCTGCCGCCTGGAGATCTCGAAACCGACGAAGAACCCCCCGTGCTCGCACGTGGAGCCTCGAACCTCGACCGACGAGGGAGGCAGACCCAGCGCAGCGCGGAGACGATCCTGGGCTACAACTCGTTCTGCCCCACGTGCAGGCCCGAGCAGGCGCTGGGCGACCCTCCACCGCCCGGCGGTCCCACCGGTCCCACCGGCCCCGACGATCTGTCGGGCGCCCAACGCAGCACGCTGCCCTTGGTCGTGGCCGCGACCATGGAATCCGACGACCCCTCGCTGTCGATGGCCACCCTGGTCGACGTTCAGCGCGGCACGGGCGGGCTCTTCGGCATCGGCGACATGCTCGATGGCACGGTGGAAGTCGTGGGTGTGACCTCGGGCATGGTGCACATCCGCAACGGCGGCCGGCTCGAGTACATCCCCTTTGGCGCGCCTCCGCCCACGCCGGTCGCCAAAGACCCCGCGGCTCCCCCTCCAAAGCGTAAGCGCGAGCCGAAGAGTTCGTCGCTCCCCGGCGCCGAAGAGGCGATTCAGTGCAACGCCAAGGGCAACTGCGTGGTGGATCGGGCCTTCGTCGAGTCGCTCATCGCCAACCCGCAGCAGCTGGTGACCCAGGCCGCCGCCAGCCCGGCCACCACGGGCGACGGGTCCCCCGGCTTCAAGCTACGCCGCGTCCGAAGAGGCTCGCTCCCTCACCTGCTGGGGCTGCGCAACGGCGACGTCATCACCGAGGTCGGGGGCACCCCGCTGACCCTCGATGCGCTGGCCGGGCTCTTCGGCAAGCTCCGGCATGCCTCCCACATCGAGGTGATGGTCGACCGTCGCGGGAAGACCATGGCGCGCTCGCTGGAGATCCGCTCGTAGCGAACCTCCAGCACCACGGCCTCAGTAGCGGTCCGCGTCGATGGCCCGCACGCCGGTCTTGCCGAGGGCGAGCACGATCTGATCGAGCATGCCGAAGCGCGGGTCCTTGGTGTAGCCCTTCTTCCAGCGGTAGTAGATCTGCTGCACGATGCCCGCGATCTTGACCAGCGCGAAGCAGTAGTAAAACAGCATGTTCGAGACGTCGCGCCCCGTCTTCTCCGCGTAGCGCTCGGCGAGCTCGAGGCGGGTCATCGCCCCCTTGGAGTTGGTGGGCCCGAACGCCATGGCCTGCCAGCGCGGATCGTCGTCCCGCTGCACCCAGTAGCCCAGCGTCGTGCCCAGGTCCATGAGCGGGTCGCCGACGGTGCACATCTCCCAGTCGAGCACCGCGACCACGCGGGTCAGGTCCTCGGGGTCGAGCATGACGTTGTCGAACTTGTAGTCGTTGTGCACCAGCGTGGGCGTGCCGTCCTCGGGGATGCGCTCGAGCAGCCAGGCGCCGATCCGATCGATGTCGGGGACTTCGCTGGTCTTGGCCTTCTCGAAGCGAGCGAGCCACCCCTCGACCTGACGTCGAGCATAGCCCTCGGGGCGCCCGAAGTCGGCCAGGCCCGCCGCCTCGAGGTCGACCCCGTGCAGGGCCGCCAGCTCGTCGACCAACGACTCGCACATGCGCTTCAGCAGCGGTGGGTTGACCCCCAGGGCCTTGGGCACCGTCTTGCGCAGGATGATGCCCCGACGCCGCTCCATGACGTAAAACGGCGCGCCGAGGACCCCTTCGTCCTCGCACGAGGCCAGGGGCCGGGGCGCGGGCGGGTACACCCCCTGGAGCGCCGACAAGACCCGGTACTCGCGGCTCATGTCGTGGCCGGACTTCACCTGCACGTTGAAGGGCGGGCGACGCAGGACCAGCTCGGTGCTGCCCTTCTTCAGCAGGTAGGTCAGGTTGGAGTACCCGCTGGGGAACTGCTCGACGCTCAGGTCCCCCGACAGCTCGGGTGCGGTCTTCTTCAGGTAGCCATCGAGAGCGCCCAGGTCGAGTTCCTCGCCCTTGCGCACCGCCTTGGTGCCATCGAGGTAGTCCGACGCTCCGCTGCGGCGGTAGCGACGGAGGATTCGCTTGGCGACGACCGTCTTGTGGACCTCGTCGGGACCGTCGTAGATGCGAGCGCCTCGCTCGTGGCGATAGATCCACGACAGGATGGTGTCCTCGGTGATCCCCAGCGCGCCGTGGCACTGGATCGCTCGGTCGACGACCCGCATGAGCACGCCCGCCGCGTGGAACTTGATGAGCGAGATGGCCTCACGGGCGGCCTTGACCCCGACGTTGTCGATCTGCCAGGCCGCGTGCAGCACGAGCAGGCGGGTGGCGTCGATCTCCGCCCGACACTCGGCGATCCAGTGCTGGATGGTCTGCGTGTCGCCCAGGCGCTGCTCGGGGGAGAGCTTGCGCGTGACCGCCCGCTCCGCCATGGCATCGAAGGCCCGCTCGCACAGCCCCATCCAGCGCATGCAGTGATGAATGCGGCCCGGTCCCAGGCGCGCCTGCGCCAACGCGAAGCCCATGCCCGCGCCGCCCAGCAGGCTACCGGCGGGCACGCGTACGTTGTCGAAGCGGACCTCGGCGTGGCTCATCCACCCCTCGCCCGCCTCGCCCATCACTGGGATGTTGCGGACGATCTGGAAGCCCGGGGTGTCGGTGGGCACGATGATCATGCTCGCGCGCTGGTGCGCGGGCGCGTCGGCCTCGGTCACCGCCATCACGATGCAGAACGCGGCCCCGTCGGCGGCGGTGGTGAACCACTTGTGCCCGTTGACGACCCACTCGTCGCCGTCCCGCCGCGCGTTGGTACCGAGCCACACAGGGTTGCTGCCCGCGTGCTCGGGCTCGGTCATGCCGAAGCAGCTGCGAATCTCACCCGCGAGCAAGGGCTCGAGCCAGCGCTCGCGCTGCTCGGCGGTGCCGAACTCGATGAGCAGCTCCATGTTGCCCGCGTCGGGGGCCTGGCAGTTGAGCGCGTAGTGACCCAGCGGCGAGCGCCCCAGCACCTCGCTGACCTGCCCGTGCTCCTGCACGGTGAGGCCCATGCCGCCGTGTTCCTCGGCGATCTGCGGCAGCCACAGGCCCTGGGCGCGGGCCTTGGCCCGGACCTTCTGCAGCCGCTCTTGCACGGCGTTGAAGCCGTCGTCTCGAGCCGAGGCCTCGAGCGGGACGACCTCTTCGTCGACGAAGCGACGGAGCTTGGCGAGCAGGGTGGCCAGAGAGTCGGAGATTGCGAAGTCCATTAGCGAAACGTCCACGCCCGGGGATCGGGCAGGTGAGGGAGCGCGTTGAAGCCGTCGAGGGTGACTCGCCCCTGACGATCGAAGACGAGGGTGGTGAGCGAGGCGTTGCGAATGCGCCACGCGGTACGAAAGCTGGTGGCGTCGTCGGTCTCGAGCGCGCGCTGCAACAGGACCGCCAGCGGCCCGACCGAAGAAAACGCGATCGCCCGCGAGCCGGAGCCCATCTGCGCCTGCATGGTGTCCAGCGCCTGGAGCACGCGGCTTTTGAACTGCGGCCAGGACTCGACACCCTCGACGCTCAGCTCGCCCGCGAGCCAGCGGAGCATGATGACCTCGAACAGGCGCTGGAAGTTCTGCGATCGGGCGGCCGGAGTCTGCGCCTCGAGCAAGCCCTTTTGGCGCGCGGCGATCTCGGGGTCGTCCGCCAGCATGCTCACCGCCCCGCGCACGAGTGAGAACGCATCGTGCTCGTCGAGGGTCGGCACCGAGACCGCCTCGGGCCAGTCCTTGCCCGCCGCGACCATCGCCTCGCCCGCCAGCCCGGCCGTGTCCCGGTGGCGGCGGGCGGGGCCGACGAACACGGTGTCGAACGCGATGCCCTGCGCCGCGAGGTGCTCACCGAGGGCCGTGGCCTGCGCTCGCCCCTTGTCGGACAGCTCGTCGTAGTCGGCCTTGTGGATCGAAGCCTGACCGTGACGAACGACGACGAGACGCGGCATGCCCGGCGCTTATACCAACCCCCGGCCACACACGGCGACCAGGGGTAGGATCGCGCCTCGCTCGTGCCGACTACCGACGACGACGCCGTCGCATGAGCCCCAGCAGGCCCAACAACGCGAGGCCGAGACCGTGGCCGCCCGTCTCGGACGTGCTACGGCAGCTACAGCCTTCGTCGCCCGGCACGGCCGGCGTGCCGCCGTCGGTCCCCGAGCCCGAGCCCGAGCCGTCTTGTCCCGAGGTCGCGATGTCGGTATCGCCGGCGTCCGTCCCGCTACCGCCGCCTTCGGCCGTCTCGTCGTTGCCGCTGTCCGTGTCATCGGCCCCGGTATCGGTCGAGGTGCCCGGCTCGACCTCGCTGAGGCACTCGGCCGAGCAATCGTCACCGTCTTCGTCGTTGCCGTCGTCGCACTCCTCGCCCGCCGTGACGTTGAGGACCCCGTCTCCGCACTCGGCCACGCTGCAGTCGTCGTTGCACTCGGCCGACTCTCCCGCGTCGTCGCAGTCCTCGCCCGCCGTCTCGTTGACGGTCCCGTCGCCGCACGACGACACGGTGCAGTCGAGGTCGCAGCTGATCGTCTCGCCTTGCTCGTCGCAGCTCTCGCCTGCAGCGGGGTTGACGGTGCCGTCGCCACACTCGGCCGGGGTGCAGTCGAAGTCGCACGACTCGGACTCGTCCATGTCGTCGCACTCTTCGCCCGCGGTCACATTGAGGACGCCGTCGCCACACTCGGCCACGGTGCAGTCGGAGTCGCAGGTAGCCGTCTCGGCCAACTCGTCGCAGTCTTCGCCCGCGGCTTCGTTGATCACCCCGTCGCCGCAGGAGGCGGGGGTGCAGTCGTCGTTACAGGCCCCGGACTCGCCACCGTCGTCGCAGGCCTCGCCCGCGGTCACGTTGGTGACCCCGTCGCCGCAGACTACCACCGTGCAGTCGGAGTCACACGTGGCCGTCTCGCCCGCCTCGTCGCAGTCCTCGTCGGCCGCTTCGTTGACGACCGAGTCGCCGCACATCGCAAAGGTGCAATCGAGGTCACAGGCCGCGGTTTCGCCCGGCGTCCCGGCACCATCTCCGTCGCAGGCCTCGCCCGCGAACATGTTGACCACCCCGTCGCCACAGGTCACCGCCGTGCAATCGGAGTCGCACATGGCCGAGCCGCCGTCGTCGCAGGTCTCGCCCGCGACCGCGTTGACATAGAGGTCTCCGCACACGGCGAAGGTGCAGTCCGGGTCGCAGCCGAACGAGTCGCCCGCGTCGTCGCACTGCTCGCCCGCGGTGATGTTGGGGAAGCCATCGCCACAGGCAACGAGGGTGCAGTCAGCGTCGCAGGTGGCCGTCTCCCCCATCTCGTCGCACTGCTCGCCCGCGGTCGTATTGACCACACCATCGCTGCACACCACGGCCGAGCAATCGGAGTCGCAGGTGGCCGACTCGCCCGACGTGTCGCACTGCTCGCCCGCGGCAAAGTTGGCCACCCCGTCGCCGCACGCCACGGGAGAGCAATCGGAGTCACAGGCCGCCGACTCGCCCGCGTCATCGCAAAGCTCGCCCGCGCTCGTGTTGGTCACCCCGTCGCCGCAGATGACGAAGGTGCAGTCGGCGTCGCACATCGCCGACTCGCCCGCGTCGTCGCACTCCTCTCCCACGGCGACCACCGAGTCACCGCAGAAGCAGGGGTTGGGCGCCCCGGGCGTGTCGCCGGGGCCCGGATCGAGCAGGCTCGAGCTGAACGCGCCCACCAGGTCGGGGCAACGAAACACGTGCCGCGGCGTGGACATGGGCTCTTCGACCTCTTGGCAGGTCGGCGACGCCACACACAGCACCCCGGGTCCGTAGGCTTCCTCCTCGCCATCGTCCTCGAGCACGGTGACCACATCGACCAATGCGGTCCACGGCATGGCGTCGATGATCAGGTCGTCGCCCATGTCGATGTCATCGCCGATATTGCCCGTGAAACCGGTCGCCAGGATGTGGTTGACCGTGTCGGTGTTCTCGAAGTTGACGTCGACCTCGTAGTCGGGCACCGCGAGGCTCAGCGAATCCTCACCGAACACGAAGTAGCCATCGGCGGGAATGACCTGCCCGGACAGGTCCACGACCTCCTCGATGGTGCCGTCACCTCCGCCACCGTCACCGATGACGAAGTAGGTGTAGCCATTGAGCGAGGTCCCCGGAGGCCCCAGCAGCTCGACGTACTCGTCGTTGTCGTTGCCCGTCTGGTCGATGCGGATCTCGTTGATCACGACCAAGCCACCACCACCCCCGGGCGTAGGCTCGAGGGTGAAGCCGCGGGTGGACGTGGGATTGGAGGCGGGCGTAGAGGCCGGGGCCGACCTCACCGTCGGGGCGGCGGGTGCAGCCGGCACCGCCGCGCTGGCGGCCGGGACGAGCAGCAGCGTGCAGAGGGTCGAGCACGTCGGCAAGAAGCGAGAGCGGATCGTCGAAGTGGGCATCGTAAGTCTCGTTTCGTCCGCAAGAGCTAGGGGAAGAGCGCTTCGTAGCGCTGCAGCTGGATGTCGCGATCGATGAAGTCATCGTCGCCCTGACTCCACACCGCCACGATGTCGTCCACGGCACTCACCGCCACGTCGGGATCCTCTTGCAGGCCGTCGATGGTGGGATTGACGAGGAACTCCCCGCTCGCCGGGAGACCGAGCTGGTCGAAGCGCTGGCCGAACACACCGGTCAGCAGGCCATCGTCGGCGGTCTGCCACACGATGATGAAGTCGCCGTCGGGGTTCAGCGCCACCGCAGGGTTGTTCTGCGCCCCTGCGGTGGTGGTGTTGACGGGGAACTCGGGCCCGAAGGGTGCCCCCAGCGAGTCGTAGCTGTGGGCGTAGACCCCGGTGGAGCTACCGTCCTGGTCGTCGCTGGTCCAGGTGATCACGAACTCGCCCGACTGGTTCATGCCGATGGCCGGGCCCTGCTGATCGAGCGCGGTGAAGTCGTTGACCTGCTCGTCCTCGGCCGTGAGCGGGATGCCGACCGCGATGAAGCGACGCATGAACACGCCCACCCCGTCGCCGTCTTGCGAGGCCGAAGACTGCCACGCGACCACGAAGTTGCCCGTCTGCGAGACCTCGACGACGGGCAGGTTCTGCTCGGAGACCAAGGTGTTGTTGGCGGTGATCTGCACGCCGACCCGTGCGTTCGCGTCGTCGAAGCGCTGGCAGGCGATGTCCGCGAACACCGCGAGGCGGTTTTCCCAGCAGGCCACGAGGTTCCCCGCCGGGGTGATCGCGATGTCCGGCCGCCGCTGCTCACCGTCGGGGCTCTCGGACAGCTCGATCTCCGAGCCCACCAAGGCCCCGGCCCAGCTGACACGCTGGGCGAAGACCCCGACGCCGTCCCCGTCGGGCCCCTCCCATGCGATCACGAACCCACCGTCGTTGGCATCGATGGAGGGGAAGCTCTGGTCGCCCATGAAGGAGGTGTTGATCTGGATCTCCGGGCCTTGCGGCGTGCCGTCGCCGTCGTAGATCCGAGCGAAGATCGCCGCCCCGTCGCCGTCTTGCGAGGCGCCCAGCACGGGGAAGCTGGCCCAGGTCACGGCAAAGAAGTTCCCGTCCACCGAGGCCGCGACCGCGGGTCGGACCTGGAAGTCGAAGGTGGTGGTGTTGACGGTGGACTCGCCGCCCAGCGAACACGGCTGCGAACAGATCCCCGCGCAGTCCACCCCGCCCTCGGTGCCGTTTTCCACCCCGTCCTCGCACGTGGGCGCGATGCAGACCCCGAGGATGCAGACGCCCTCGGCACAGTCGTCACCGTCGTCGCAGTTTTGCCCGGGCAGGCAGGTCGCTCCGCACGAGGCTCCGCAGTCGACGTCGGTCTCGTTGCCGTTGACCACCCCGTCGTCGCAGACCGGAGGCAGGCAGACGTTGGCCACGCACACGCCGTGCTCGCAGTCCCCTCCGCCCGTGCAGCTCTCCCCGATGACGCAGGTCGCCCCGCAATCGAGGCCGCCGCAATCGACGTCCGTCTCGTCCCCGTTGGTGACGCCGTCGTCGCAGTCGGGCTCGGAGCACTGGCCGAACTCGCAGACCCCCTCGACGCAATCCGCCGACGAGTCACAGTCGAGACCGGGCACGCAGGTCGCCCCGCAGGACCCTCCGCAGTCGAGATCCGTCTCGTCTTGGTTGAGGACCATGTCGTCGCACTCGGCGTTGAGACAGATCCCCGCGATGCAGACCCCGGGCTCGCAGTCGGGGCCGTCGTTGCACCCTTGACCGGGCTGGCAGGGGTCGCACTGCGGGCCGCCACAGTCGACGTCGCTCTCGTCTCCGTTGGCTACGCCGTCGGTGCAGCTGTCGTCGACGCAGGTCCCCATGTCGCAGACGAGCTCGACGCAGTCGCCACCGTCCTCGCAGGTCCCTCCCAAGGGACAGGGGCCGCACGACCCTCCGCAGTCCACATCGGTCTCGTCGCCGTTGAAGACCCCGTCGTCGCAGGCCGCCTCGAGGCAGATTCCTCCCGTGCACACCTGCGTCTCGCAGTCGGCATCGGAGGCACACCCGTCACCCGGATCACAGTCGGGGCAATCGGGGCCGCCACAGTCGACGTCGGTCTCGAGAGTGTCCTGTTGATCGTTGTCGCATGACGATGGTTCGCAGTCGCCATCGCTACAGAACTGACCGTCGCCACACTGCGCGTCGGTCTCACACTCGCTGCCGGGGCAAGTGTTGGGACACGTGCCGCCACAGTCGACACCTTCTTCATCCCCGTTGCGCTGCCCGTCGTAGCAGGTCGGGGTCTGGCAGAACCCGCCCGCACAGATCGCGGTATCGCAGTCGTTGTCGGATTCGCACAGCCCACCGGGACCGCAGGGCGGACACGCGCCACCGCAGTCGACATCGGTCTCGTCGTCGTCGAGCGCTCCGTTTTCACATGGCCCCATCGGGCCACCACCGGTCGAGTCTCCGGGTTCACCACCCGTCGCCCCCGTCGACGCTTCGCCAGTGCTCATGGCGCCACCGTCGAGGGACGCGATTCCATCCCCGGAATCGGTGGTCGCTTCCACTCCGTCGTCGTTGCACCCGGCCAGTCCGAGCGTGGGCAAGATCAGCAGGCCAAAGCCAAAAGGCGAGAGTCGGCGCTTCATTTTGGGGCTAGTCCTGTCCTTCAATAGGAGGTTTTCAAGTTACAGATTTGGAAGGATTGGAGTTATTGGAGGTATATGGGTTCTAGGGTGTTCCATTACGGTTCTAAGCGTTTGATATGACTAACAATATTCTTGCCGCCCCGACTCGTGTGGAGATATACCCCAAAGCCATTCGCCATCGAAGCCAAATTTTCACTGATTACCTCTCAATATTTTGGGATTCCAAACTACATTTGAACCCCGATAGGATATCCGCTCAGGGTGCGGGACTCCCGCGTCGCACGCTCAGGAAAACCCTCATGCTTCGGCTTCGTTTTCATGTTTTCGGCCTCGCTTCATTGGCGCTTTGCGCCTGCGGTGGGGATGACGGTGTGCCGGCAACTTCTGTCGGTGCGAGCAGCGATGGAGGTCCCGTGACCTCCGACGGCACCACTTCGGGAGGCACCGAGACCGGCAACGGTTCGGGAGTCGCGACCCTGGGTTCGGGCGGCAACTCGGCCGGCGCCACTGCGGCCGACGACACCACGGGTGCATCCGCGAGCGGAGACGGAGCCGACGACGGTGCGGACCCGGGTCCCGTGCCCGGTCGCTTCCCCGGCCTCGAGCTCGGCCTGTGTGCCCCTCCGGGCGCGGTTCGTTATTGCTACACGGGCTCGCCCACGACGTATGGCGTCGGCGAGTGCACCCCGGGTACGCAGCAGTGCCAAGCGCTCGACCTCGACGTCGGCGAGTGGGGTCCCTGCGAGGGCGAGACCTTGCCCACCATGGAGGTCTGCGACGGCACCGACAACGACTGCAATGCCGAGGTCGACGAAGGCCTGGGCACCACCGTGTGCGGACTCGGCTTGTGTGAGCACGAGGTCGAGAACTGCTTCGACGGCGAAGAGCAGCTGTGTGATCCCTTCGAGGGAGCCACCCCCGAGGTCTGCGATGGCATCGACAACGATTGCGACGCGGACATCGACGACGGCCTGAGCGAAGAGCAGATCACCTGCGGCGTCGGGGTCTGCGAGCACAGCGTGGCCGCGTGCGTCGACGGCATGCCGATGGAGTGCGACCCCTTCGAGGGCGCGGGCCCGGAGACCTGCGACGATCTCGACAACGACTGCGACGGCGCCACCGACGAGGGCCTCGGGGACATCACCTGCGGCTGCGGTGACTGTGAGCACACCGTGCCCGCGTGCATCAACGGCTTCCCTCAGGTCTGCGATCCCTTCGAGGGCGCGTCCGAGGAGGTCTGCGACGGGGCCGATAACGACTGCGACTGCATCACCGACGAGGACCAGGGCAACTGGACCTGCGGCGAGAACGAGTGCCAGGTCTCCGTGCCGACCTGCATCGAAGGCGTGCCTCAGGCCGAGAACACCTGCGTGCCGATCCCCGGCGGGCCGGAGATCTGCGGCGACGGCATCGACAACAACTGCGATGGCATCGAGGCTTCGTGCGCCGAGACCTTCTTGGTCGGCACCGACACCGTGGCCCGTCCCATCGAGGTGATCTGGGCCGTCGACTCCTCCGGCTCGATGGAGGACGAGATGGCCACCGTCGAGGCGGAGATCAACGCCTTCGCCTCCATGCTGGAGGCGGCCGGCTCGAGCACCCAGCTGCACCTCATCGCCGACCGCGGCATCGAGAACTTCGAGATCTGCGTGCAGCCTCCGCTGGGCGGCCCCGGCTGCACCGACGACCCCGCCAACGGCTTTTGGCAGTACGACACCAACGGCGACGTCAACGGCGACGAGATGGTCCACTCCAGCAACGCGCTGGGCCGGATCATCCACCAGGCCCCGGTCTGGATGCCGCGGCTGCAGCCCTACGCCTACGTCGCGTTCCTCGTGACCACCGACGACAACGGTGACGATCCCGAGTGGGGCCTCGCCGACGGCGATCCCTCCGAGGTCGATGACTGCAGCAGCTTCAGCTACATCGACGACGACACCACGGGCAACGTCTGCCGCGTGGTCGGGCCCGACGGGCTCAACTACACCTCGCTCGCCTACGACCACGCCGGGCACCTGGGCTTCGCCACCTTCATGGAGAACGTGCTGCCCACCCTCGACCCCGGGGACGACTGGTCGCTGTACCCGATCATCGGCAACACCGGCACCACCGTGCTGTCCGGGGCGGACGACGCCTACGAGTTCAACGACTGCCAGAGCAACCGCGAGGACGGCGAGGAGTTCGTCAAGCTCGCCCTGCTCACGGGCACCGTGCCCTCGATGTTCTCGATCTGCGACGCGCCGTGGGACTTCACCTCCCTGGCCGATGCCATCATCGGCTCCGTGCCCAACGATCTGTACGTGCTCAGCGGCGTGCCCGAGGGCACCTGCCTGATGATCGACCCGGCCACCATCACCGTGACCGTCAACGGCATCCCGCTGCCGCCCACGAGCTGGAACTACGACGCTCCCTCGTGCACGATCCAGATCACCGACAACGTTCCGGGCGTCGGTGACAGCGTGAGCATCGTCTACGAGAACTTCTAGCGAACGGGCCCGGCATGGCTGGTAGGCTCCCGCTGGAGCCCCGGCCATGCGCGAGCTGACCTCTGTCCCCCGCCGATCCAGCGCCGACGCGCTCGTGGACCACTTGTTGGTGCACGGCATCGAAGCGCTGGTGCGCGGCGAGGACCCCTGGCAGGTCTGGGTGGTCGAGAACAGCCAGCTCGAGGACGCCAAGCAGCGATTGGCCGCGTGGAGCCCCGAGGCGGGCACCGAGGACGACAAGCGCCGCGCGGCCAAGCTGAGGCAAAAGCGCGAGCGGGAAGACGAAGCCGCAGCTCAACGGGCGGTCGATCCGCGGCGACGATGGGAGACCCCGGAGCAGACCGGGCTCGGCCCGCTGACGATCACGCTGTGCATCGCCGCCGCCCTGGTCGGAATGGCCAGCGACTTCGGCGATCCGGGCACCATCACCATCCAGAACCTGAGCATCGAGCCCTGGGCCTCGCACGAGCTGTTCGGTCGCGTCCGCCAGGGCGAGATCTGGCGGCTCATCACCCCGATGTTCATCCACTTCGGGGTGCTCCACCTGGCGTTCAACGTGCTGTGGCTGTGGCGGCTGGGCCAACAGATCGAGCACAACCACGGCTTCACCATGATGGTGCTGGTGGTCCTGGCCAGCGAGATTCCCAGCTCGATCGGGCAGTACCTGCTGGTCGGGCCCAACTTCGGCGGGCTGTCGGGGGTGGTCTACGGCGTGTTCGGCTTCGTGTGGATGTACGCCCGCTACGACCGACGCCGCGGCTATGCCATCAGCGACCGCGACTCGGTGCTCATCATGCTGTGGTTCGTCGCGTGCGCGACGGGGCTGTTCGGGCCCATCGCCAACATCGGGCACGCGGGCGGGCTGATCGCAGGGCTGCTGCTCGGGTTGCCGCCCTATGTACGCCAGCTCCGCGCGCAAAGCGAGGGTCCCAAGTCCGACGGCAACGACTGGGCGAGCGTGCACGGCAGCGGGGCGCGGCGCATCTTTCGACGCGTCGTGACCCCCTACGTGCCCCTGTGGTTCATGCTGCTGGCGATCGTGGTCATCGCGGTCGACTGAGCGGGCTCAGCCCCCGCCCAGGCCCATCGCGTCGACGTCGGCGCAGCTCAGGGGGAAGACCGTTGGCCGCTCGCTGCGATCGGCCAGGCGCACCGCGGCAAAGGTCGAGCCCTCCAAGGAGGCCATGATGGGAGAGGTGACGTTGCCGCTGAGCGTGCCGCACCAGGCCGCCTGGCTTCGAACCTCACCGTCGAGCACGGCCTCGAGCTCGATGTCCGACCCGGTGATCGGATTGGCAGCCCCCGTGACCTGAACCATGCCCAAGTCGAGCTCGAAGGTCATGTCGGCGACCTCGGTCATCACCAACAGCGGGTCGCCCACTTCTTCGCGCGGGGTATCGGTGCTGCCCACGTCGAGCGACAGCGGCTGCAGCTCGAACATCGCGGTGCCGTTGCCCGCGTCGTTGAAGTCGGTGGTGACCTCGGCGATGAACTGAAACGGCAAGCCCGGCGCGACGATGCTGTCGAGGGCGAGCAAGTAGGTCCCGGTCAGCAGGTCCTCGACGGGCGGATCGTCCTTGTCGCCACAGAGCCCGGAGCCCAAATTGCAGGTGGCGCCGAAGCACTCGGAGTCGTCGCGGCAGTCCCAGCAGGCCATCTCGTCGAGGTCGAGCTGCCACAGGTTGCGGCGGGCATCGATGCACGCCTGCGAGCACACGGCCAGCGTGTCCGGGGTCCAGCAGCTTCCCTCCGGGCCGTACTGCTCCACGGCTTGGCCGACCTGCGCCGGATCTACCGCGGCCACGCACTCGATGTAGCGCGCACATACGCCGGCTTGGTCAACATCCTCGGTGGGCACGGTCGCGGTCTCGTCCGCCCCGTCGTCGGTGCTGGTGTTGGCTTCACCCGAGTCGCCCGAGCCCGCCGCGTCACTCGGGCTGGGCTCGGCGCTGCAGGCCAACCCCAGCGACACCCCTCCGAGGGCCATGACACCAATCAGTCTAGATAAGTTCATGCCTCATCGTGGCAAAGACCTCCTGCGCCGTAAAGGACGCGGGGGCGCCCGACCGAGGCGATTGGCTACAGCAAGGCTCCCGCCACGCAGGCGGACGCGAAGTTGGACAGCGTGGCAGCGATGAGCGCCCGGACACCGAGCCGGGCGATGTCTTGCTTGCGCGAAGGCGCCAGCCCCCCGAGCCCACCGATGAGGATCCCGATGCTCGAGATGCTCGAGAACCCGGTGATGGCAAAGGTGGTGATCGCCTGCGAGCGCGCGGAGAGCTGGCCGCCGAGCTCGCGGATCATGTCGAACGCATAGAGTTCGTTGAGCACCACCCGGGTGCCCAGCACGCTGCCCACCGACTGCGCTTCCTCCAGCGGCACGCCCATCAGCAAGGCCACGGGGAAGAACAGCCACCCCATGAAGCGCTCGAGGGTCAGCGGCTCGCCGCCGACGGGGATGACGCCCAGCATGACGTTGATGAGCGCGACCAAGGCCACGAAGGCGATGAGCATGGCGCCGACGTTGAGCGCGAGCTTGAGCCCGTCGCTCGCCCCGCTGGCCGCCGCATCGAGCACGTTGACGTCGGTCTTGGGGATGTCGACGTCGATGGTGCCCATGGTCTCGGGCGTGCCCGTCTCCGGCACCATCAGCTTGGCCATGACGATGGAGACGGGGGCGGTCATGGCCACCGCGGTGAGCAGGTGGGCAATGGGCACCCCGCCGATCGCCACGTAGGCCCCGAGGATCGCCCCGGACACCGAGGCCATGCCCGCGACCATCACCACGAACAGCTCGGACTCGGTGAGTCGATCCAAAAACGGCTTGATGGTGAGCGGCGCCTCGGTCTGGCCCATGAACACGCTGGCCGCCACCGACAGCGACTCGGCCCCGCTGGTGCCCATGGTCCGCATCATGATCCAGGCCAGCCCGCGCACGATGAGCTGCATGATCCCCAGGTAGTAGAGGATGGAGAACAGCGAGGCGATGAACACGATGGTGGGCAGCACCTGAAACGCGAAGATCGTGCCGAGCCCCGAGCCCTCGCCCCCCTTGGCTCCGAGCGAGGCGAACACGAACTCCGAGCCCTTGTAGCTCTGGTCGAGCACGGACTGCACGACCGCGGAGGCCCCCGCCAGCAGATCGCGCCCTTGGGGCAAGCGCAGCAGCAGCAGACCCATGGCCCACTGCAAGCCGACGCCCCACAGCACCAGGCGAAGCTTGACGCTGCCGCGGTGCCTCGACAGGGCATAGGCCACGCCGACCATGGCCAGCGCGCCAACGATGGAGACGAGGCGGGAGGGATCCACGATGGTCGGTGGTACCACGGAACCGAGGCCAATGAGGCATAATCGCGCCTGCGGCCATGCTCAGCTTCGTGCGTGCGACAGCGATGGGGCTCGTCATCGGGTCCTTTTTGGGCGTGGGCTTGGCCGGCCCACGACCCGCTGCGGCCGAGCCGTCGACGGAGCAGGCCCCGCCCGAGATCGAGCCGCCGCAGCTCCGCGAAGGGGTGAGCATCGACTATCCGGCCGAGGCGGCGCAGCTCGATCCACGCCCGGCGGGGCGAGTGACCGTGGAGGTGACGATCGGCGTCGACGGTATTCCGCGTGAACCCGTGGTCGTGACCGGAGTGCATCCGCTGCTCGACGAGGCGGCGGTCGAAGCGGTCGTGCAGCTGCGTTACGACCCCGCGCGGTGGCAAGGACGCGAGGTCGAGGTGGTGGTGCCGATCCCCATCGATTTCGAGCCGCCGCCCCTTCCCGCCCCGACACCCGAGCCCGCCGAGGCAGGGCCCGAGCCCGCTGAGGCCGAGCCCGAGCCCGCGGAGGCCGAATCGACGACCGACGACGAAGACCAACCGATAGGCCCTCTGCGGCTTTCGGGGCAACTGCTCGAGGCCGGGCAACGCACGCCGCTGCCCGATGCCCGCATCATCGTGATCCCGGCCGACGCGGACGCGAAGCTCGGACCCGTCCGCCGCCAAGACTATCGGCCCGCGCCGCCGCCCGAGTGGCAAGAGCGCGCGACCACGGACGAGCAAGGCCGCTTCACCTTCCACGGCGTGCCCGACGGCAAGGTACGAGTCATCGTGCTGCTCGAGGGTTTCGAACGCCTCGAGGTCGTCGAAGAGCTCGCCCCGCGCCAGGCGCTGAGCGTCCGCTACTACGCGCGTCGTCTCGAAGACAATCCCTACCGCACCGTCGTCGAGGGCGATCGCATCGAACGCGAAGAGGTCACGCGACGAACGATCACCACCGAGGAGATCCGCAACCTCCCCGGCACCCAAGGCGACGCCCTCAAGGCGATTCAGAACTTCCCCGGCATCGCCCGCGCGCCCGTCGGCATCGGCCTGCTCGTCATCCGCGGCTCGGACCCCACCGACTCGGCCGTGTTCCTGGCCGAGCACGAGATTCCCCAGCTGTTCCACTTCGGCGGGATCACCAGCGTCTTCAACTCCGACGTCCTGGACAAGATCGACTTCATCCCCGGCAACTTCGACGCCCGCTACGGCGACGCGATCGGCGGGGTCGTGGACGTCACGCCCCGCAAGGGCCGACGCGACGGCTACCACGGCTATATCGACAGCGATCTGTTCGACACCGGGGTGCTCGCCGAGGGGCCCGTGGGCAAGGGCTCGTTCGTCCTCAGCGGGCGCCGCAGCTACATCGACCTGCTGCTGCCCGCCGTCATCCCCGACGACGCCGGGCTCGACGTGGCGGTGGCCCCCCGCTACTACGACTACCAGGCGCTGTTCGACTATCCCGTCTCCGAGGGCAACCTCTCCGCCAAGGTCTTCGGGTCCAACGATCAAACCCGGCTCATCGCCGCGAGCCCCAACGACATCGAGCCCAGCGACCGCGACCAGTTCGAGACCTCGCTGGTCTTCCACCGCGCCGACCTGGCCTATACCCGCCGCGAGGGGCCCTGGGAGTTCCTCGTCACTCCGTCGTATCGCTACGACGACATCGGCGCGGCAGCGGGCGGGCTGTTCCGGTTTCGACTGATCTCCCACAGCCTCTCCGGCCGCGCCGAGATCGGCTACCGCCCGAGCCCGAAGTTCTACTGGGGCGTGGGGGCGCAGGCCTTCGGCGGGCGGCTCGAGATCGACGCCGAGTCGGTCCCCGTGCCGACCCCGGGCGCAGGCGGCAACGGGACCAGCCTCGTCCTGACCTCGCGCGAGCGCTTCTTCTCACCGTCGCTTTACACCACCTTCGTGATGCACGTGGGGCCGCGGCTGGTGCTCTATCCCAGCGTTCGGCTCACGCAGTACTCGCTGCTGTTTCGGCAGATGACCACCGACCCGCGCTTTCGCTTCGCGTGGCAGCTGGGCGACCGCACCAGCCTCAAGGGCGGCGTGGGCCTGTATTCGCAGATCCCCGACTTCCCCGAGTGGAACCCCCGCTTCGGCAACCCGCGGGTCCTGCCCGAGCGAGCCTTCCACGCCAGCGCCTCGCTCGGCCGCGACTTCGTGCACGACATCCGCGTGGAGGTGACCGGCTTTTACAAGTACCTGTGGGACATCGCCGCGCCCTCGACCAACCTGGTCATCCGCGACAACGGCCAGGTCGGCCTGGAGAACTTCGACAGCACGGGCCTCGGTCGGATCTACGGTGGTGAGTTCTTCGTGCGCAAAGCCCTGACCCGCAACGTGTTCGGCTGGCTGTCGTATACGCTGTCCCGCTCCGATCGCCGCCCCAACCCCTCGGAGGAGTTCCGCGTCTTCGACCTCGACCAGACCCACATCCTGACCTTGATCGGCGTGTACCGCTTGCCCAAGGGCTGGCAGGTCGGCGCTCGCTTTCGAGTCGTCTCGGGCAACCCGTTCACCCCGGCCGTGGGCGGCACCTTCGATGCGAGCAGCGGCGGCTACATCCCAATCTCGGGCGCCCCCAACTCCGAGCGCATGCCCATGTTCCACCAGCTCGATCTACGCGTCGACAAGCGCTTCGTGTGGAAGCGCGTCAGCCTGACCACCTACCTCGACGTGCAGAACGTCTACAACCGCCAAAATGCCGAGTTCGTGAACTATGCCTACGACTTCTCGGCCTTCAGCATCATCCCCTCGCTGCCCATCATCCCCTCGGTGGGGGTGAAGCTCGAGTTCTGAGCGGGGCGTTCACGGGGCGGCTTCGGCCAGCAGCTGCTCCATCAATGCTTCGTGGTCGCGTTTGAGTTCGTCGTAGGCCGCGCCCGTGGCTGGCCCGGAGAAGCCGCTGTAGATCTTGCGCACCGTGCCGTCGCGGCCGATGAACAGCGTCGTCGGGTACGCCGCGACCTTCGACAGATCGGGCAGCGACTCGCTCGCGCCCTTCTTGCCGCTCGTGCCCCCCAGCACCAGCGGATACTTCACGTCGTAGCGCTTCGCGTAGCGCCGCAGCATCTCCATGTCGTCGGCTTCGTCGCCCGTGAACTCGTAGGCGATGCCCACCATCTCGAGCCCTTGCTCGCGGTACTTGGCGTACCACTGGCTCATCAGCGGCGCCTGGTCGTTGCAGTTGGGGCACCAGGTCCCGAAGATCTCGGCCACCACCACCTTGCCCGCGAACCGGTCGTCGTCGTTGTTCAGCCGACCGCCGCCGAGCATGGGGAAGTCGAAGCGAAAGCGCCGATCGTCCGCGGTCATGCTGACGATCTCGTAGGGGTCGGCCAGGCCCGCGGCGCCCTCGCCCTCCACCGGGTCCCCAAGGAAGGTCGCGTGATAGGTGTCGCGCGACCAAAAGTGCCCGTCGCGAAGCGCCCCGTCTTCGACCGTGGCCCGAAACAGAAACGCGTGGGCGCCATCGAAGACCGAGAGCATGAGCTGGTCCCCCGCGACCACGCCTTCGAGGAACCGATAGTCCCCCGTGTCGGTGGTGATCGTCCCCTCGATGGTGGACTGGCTCAGGGTCTTCACCGTGCGCAGCGTGGCCACGCCCGTGTAGTTCGACCCGTCACTCTCCGCGAAGGTCAACCGCCAGCGCCCGTCGAGCGGCTGCAGCGGGGCCTCGGTGTCCGAGAAGCGCAGGCCCTCGGCCGACTTCACCGCGGACATGCTCATCTCGGTGTACGAGTCCTTGCCGGGCGAACGCCGCCGCCACGTCCCGGACAGCGCCCCCGGTCGCGCCTCGTCGGGCCGCAGCTCCAGCGTGGAGTCGTAGTTGTCGATCTCGAGCCGCAGCGACTGCGCCCACGCGGTCACCGACGAAAAGGGCAGGCGCTCGTGCGCATCGACCAGCGCCCCACGCTTCGCCTCGAGCTCCACAAAAAACGGCAGTTTTCCGCCCGGGGAGTCCAGCTCGAAGCGCCAGCGCCCCTGCCAGGCCCGCGGCACTGAGTGCTCGGCGACCACCTCCGGGGGCTTGATGACCGGCTTGGGCGCGACATCCGGCGGCGTCGCCTCCGTCTTCGTCTTCGGCGTCGACTCGCCCGAGCTGCTCTGCCCGGTACACCCGGCAGCGAGGAACAGAGCGAGGATTCGCGGGGCCCAGACCTTCATCGCGGGCATCGTACTGCACCCCGTCAGTCGTCGAGCAGCTGCAGCATCGCGCGGTTGAACAGCTCGGGGTACTCGAGGTTCGGCGCGTGTCGAGCCTTGGGCAGCACGTGCAGCGGCGCGTCGTACATCCCCGAGATCCGCTGAGCGATGGACAAGGGAAACACGGGGTCGTCCTCGCCCCAGATGAGCCCGAGCGAGACCGACAGCTCGTGCGACCCGGTGTAGTGCTCGCGCTGGCGGACCACGGCCTCGAGCAACGCCGTCTGCGGCTCGCGATACGGCTCGTACATCTGAGCCATGACCTGTCGCAGCACGAAGTCGGGCGCGTAGGGCGGGTCGCCGTAGGCCAGCTCCAGCAGGCGCTGCACCCCCGCCTCGTCCTGCGGGATGATGATCTCGGCCGCGCTGCCGACCTGGAATCGCTGCAGCAGGCTCTCGAGGTCCTCGGCCCCATAGATGCCGCCCGGGCTGTCCACGAGCACGAGCCGTCGCACCCGATCCCCGTGCTGCCGCGCGAGCAGGTAGCCCACCATGCCCCCGTAGGAGATTCCCACCACGTCGACCTGCGACAGCCCCTCGTGGTCGAGCACGCCGACCATCGCCTCGACCTGGTGCTCGAGCGAGGGGTCGTCGCGAGTGGAGCTCGAGTCCCCAAACCACAGCAAGTCGGGCACAACGACCCAGCGATCGGCGCTCAGCGGCGGCAGCTGCTCGCCCCACTGCCACACCGCCCCGCCGCCGAACCCGTGCAGCAGCAGCACGGGCGTCTTGGCGGTTTCACGGACGCCCCCGTGCCACAGGTGCACGCGGTCCTCGCCCTGGGTCAGGACCTGCCGCTGCAGCCCCGCCCGCTCGAAACCTCGCTCCAGGCGATGCCGCTGCAGCCGAACGACATTGCAGGCCAGCGCCACCGCGGTGAGCACCAAGAGCAAGGCCACCGACGCGAGCGCCCACCTGGAGCGAAGGACACGGGTTCGGTGCGCCATGCCCTTCACCATAGCTCGGTCCCGCTCATTGCTCGCCCCCACCGCGGCAGACGTGCTATCGGTGAAAAAGTGATCGACTCCCCCGGCATGCTGCTCAAGCGCGCGTTCGACCACGCGGCCTTGTGGCACGCGCAGCAGGTCCGCAAGTACCCCGAAGCGAAGGTCCCCTACCTCAGTCACCCCGCCGGGGTGGTGGCCATATTGGCGCGGTACGGCTTCGACGAGACGGTGCAGGCCGCGGGCGCGCTCCACGACGTGGTCGAGGACACCGAGGCCACCTTCGACGATCTCGACCGGCTCTTCGGCGACGAGGTCAGCACGCTGGTGCGGCACGTCACCGAGGAAGACAAGAGCCTCCCCTGGGAGCAGCGCAAGCAGCAGAGCCTCGATCGCTTCCCCAGCAAGCCCTGGCCGGCCCAGGCCCTGAAGCTGGCCGACAAGATCGACAACCTCCGATCGATCGTGGCGTGCGCCGCCGAGTTCGGGAATCCCTGGTCCGGGCTCAAGCGGGGCCGCGACGCGCAGCTCGAGCGCTTCGACGCCCTGCTCGAGGCGGCCCAGGCCCTGCCCGCCCATCCCCTGGTCGAGGAGTTCGCCGAAACCGTCGCCGCCGTGCACCGAATCGGCGAAGACGGCCAGGTCCTCGATCCGCCCGACGCGGCCCAGTGAGCCCGGCTGGCCCGCCCCCGGCCGCTTTGACGGCCCGCACTGGACGCACCTTTCGACCGGGGCTATCGTCTCGCGCGCCATGATCCGCGTCCGCGGTATGCAAAAGAGCTACCGCACCGGGAAGCTCGTCACCCCGGTCCTGCACGGGGTGGACCTCGACATCGAGGACGGCGAGATGGTCTCCATCATCGGCCCCTCCGGCTCGGGCAAGAGCACGCTGCTGCACGCGATCGGCGGCCTCGACCGCGACTACGAAGGCACCATCGAGGTGGGCGAGCGCGACCTGCATCGCATGTCCGATCGCGAGCTCAGCGAGTATCGCAACCTGCACGTGGGCTTCGTGTTCCAGGCCTTCAACCTGCTTCCGCACCAGACCTGCGCCGAGAACGTAGCCCTGCCCGCGCTGTTCGCCCGCGGCGACCGGGCGCTGGCTCCGGCCGATGCGCTGGCCCAGGCTCGCAAGGCGCTCGAGCGCGTCGACCTGGGCGACAAGGTCGAGGCACCGCCCACCACGCTGTCCGGCGGCCAGAAGCAGCGCGTCGCCATCGCGCGGGCCCTGTTCAACAAGCCGCGCCTGATGCTGTGCGACGAGCCCACCGGGAACCTCGACTCCGTCATGGGCGACGCGATCATCGAGCTGTTCAGCCAGCTCAACCGCGACGACGGCATCACCGTGGTGCTGGTAACCCACGATCCCAAGATCGCGGCCTCGACCTCCCGCACGGTGAAGGTCAAGGACGGCAAGGTCCTCGAGGAGACGAAGGAGGCGGAGGCATGAGAGGCGCGCGACTGTTCACGGTCGTGCTCGGGAACCTCCGACGCAGCCGCAACCACTTCCTGCTCGCCTCCATCGGCATCGTGGTCGGCATCGCGACCTTCGCGTTCTTCCTGTCGCTGGGCCTGGGGGTCCGCCAGGTCGTGCTCGGCAAGATCTTCCCCCTCGACAAGCTCGAGGTGGTGCCCAAGAGCCTCGAGCTCAACATCAGCGTGCTGCGCATGGGCATGGGCCAGGACTCTCTCGACGACGAGATGGTCCAAAAGCTCGCCGAGATCCCAGCCGTCGAGGCCGTCTACCCCAAGATGAAGCTCACCGTGGGCTCCATCGCCTACGGCGGCGAGGCGCTGTTCGGCAGCGACCTGCGCTCCGAGGTGGTCGCCGACGGCATCGACCCCAAGCTCGTGGCCGACGAGGTCAACGAGGATGGCTTCGAGTTCATCGACTTCGACGCACCCGAGCGCCTGGCGGCGGAAGAGGTGGTCGAGTGCACCGAGGACTCGCAGTGCGGCGAAAAGATGTACTGCGGGCGGCCGGCGGGCACCACCACGGAGCCCCAGAGCCGGCGGCGGAAGGCCAAGCGCAAGCCGAAGCCGAAACCCAAGCCGAAGCCCAAGCCCAGACCCAAGCTGAAGACGGACCCGAGGACCCCGGCGAGCACTCGCTTGCCCACGCAGTGGCAGCAGCCCAGCGTCCCCTCGACCCCGAGCAAGCCGGCGCCCAAGACCGACGCCAAGGCGCCCGCCCCCGGCAAGGCCGACGCCGACAAACCGACCGCGCCCCCCACCGACGACGAGGTCGCCAAGGCCAAGGCCGCGGCGATCAAGGCTGCCGCCGACAAGGCCGCGGCAGAGAAGAAAGCCGCCGACAAGGCCGCCGCCGAGGCGGAAGCGGCCAAGGCCGAGGTCAAGGTCTGCCGCCACTACGTGCCCGTCGTCGTCTCCGACCACATCGTCGAGCTGTATAACGGCACGCTACGCCGCGCCCACGGGTTCCCCCAGCTCAACCCCGATGCGGTCCGCGGCTTCAAGTTCGACCTCATCATCGGCCAGTCGATGGTGGCCTCGTCCAACAAGGATCGGGTCATCCACGACCGCGGCATGTTCGTGGGCTCCACCGACAAGGCCATCCCGCTGGGCCTCACGCTGCCGCTGGGCTACGTCCAGCGCTACAACGTCGAGTTCGGCAACGAGAGCGACGCCGAGAGCTACCACTCGGTGATCGTGCAGGTCCGCAACAAGGACGACGTCGCTGCGGTCGCCAAGGCAGTCGCCGACCTCGACCTCGAGGTCAAAGACACCAACGCCGAGGAAGCCGCCATGCTCATCGCGGTGTTCATGATGGTCTTCGGCCTCGTCAGCGCCGTCATCGTCGGCATCGCGGCGGTGAACATCATGCACGTGTTCTTCATGCTGGTGTACGAGCGCCAGCGGGAGATCGGCATCATGCGGGCGGTGGGTGCCTCGCAGGGCGACATCGGTCGCATCATCCTGGGCGAGGCGGCGTCGCTGGGCACCATGGCCGGCACCGCGGGCATCCTGCTCGCGTGGGGTGCCGCCGAGCTGTTCGACTACGTGTCGGCGCAGTACGTGCCCGACTTCCCGTACAAGCCGACCACGTACTTCGAGTTCCCCTGGTGGCTCGTCGCGGCTGCCCTCGCGTTCTCGATCAGCTTCTGCGTTCTCGGAGCGCTGCTGCCCGCTCGCCGAGCCGCTCGCATGGAGCCCGCCCGCGTGCTGTCGGGCAACTGAGATCCGGCGACTCGAACCCTCGCGAGTCGTTGAAAAAGACGGCACACGAGTTCAATAGCGGCCGGCCGTCCGAACGATCTCGTTCGCGCGTTTCATCACCGCATGCGAACACGCCCAACAAGGCCTGATCGTTTCGGCAGATGTTTCGATGCGGTCGAAATCTGGCCGCTCGATCAGCGACCACGACGGTCGGAAGATGCCGCGTTCTGCGGACTCGCGACTCGGTGACCGCATCTGATCATTCGAATGAAACGATACGAGGGCCACACAGGAGAGCACAGGGGATCCCTGACAAAGTGTACGAAACCCGTGGACAATCCCGACATGTAGGCTTATCCCCGAAATGGGGGTTGGGGGACGTGCGAGCAGGGTTTCGCCGGCAATTGGGATTCGGGGCGATGGCGTTCGTCCTCGGGGCGTGTGCAGCCGATCAGAGCCGTCCCGCCGCCGCAGAAGCCACGCCGAGCGCCGTGCCGTCGGGAACGGATGCAGTCGTTCCGGCGAGCCCCAGCGAACCCGGAGCCGTCCTCGGCGACTTCCAGTGGACGTACTACTGGGTCGCGGAAGAGTCCTCCTACGACGGCCCTGCCACGACCTCCCTGTACGCCACGGAAGGCTGCCGACCGCTGGCCAAGGTCTCCGCCGACTTTGCTCGCGCCATCACCCTCGAGGGCACTGGTCGCCTCACCGAGGGTCAGTTGCTCAACGTGTCCGGGCGGTGCTCCTGCCCCCGGTCTCCGTGCTTCCTGGTGGCCGACGAGCAGCACCCGTGGGGCTATGGCGTCCGTGGCCGGGCTCTGCGCCCTTTTCGGTCGGTCGCCGTCGACCGCAACGTCATCGAGTACGGCACCCGCCTGTACATCGAGGCCCTCGACGGGGTCCGTGTCCCGGCCATGCCAACAAGTCCCGAATTCGTCCACGACGGCTGCGTCACGGCCGAGGACACGGGTAACGCAATCAACGGCCAGCACCTGGATTTCTTCGCGGCCACCAAGGCCAGCTACCGCGCCCTCGATGCCTCCCTCGGCCTGACTCAGGTCACGGTGAGAGAGGGTGGCACACAATGCGATGTTGCCTCACCATGAGGTTCCCTCGCACGGAGCGGCTCGCCCCCCGAGTCGCTTCGTGCACCCCGACCGCCCCGCCGTGGAGCTCCCCCTCCACGGCGGGGCACTTTAGTTTTGACAGCTAACCGATGTAATCGCGGCGGAGCCCCGGCGTTGGCTTCGCAGTGAGGCGCTCGGTCGTTCGGCACTGCTCGATGCTCGCGTTGGCTTTGGCCGCGTGCCAGCCCCTGCCCGAGGTCGAGTACGAGACGGAACGCCTGTCGCTCGCCACCGACTTCGATGAGCCCGTGTGCGCGGGGACCTTGGCCGCATTGGACAGCGCCGCCGCTCACATCGACGACACCTTTGCCCGCGACGACAACGACGATCGCTACGTCGTGTATTGGCTCGAGGACGAGCTGTCCGACTTCTGCGACGACGATGCGTCCGGTTGCTACTACCCCGGCACGCGGGTGGTGTTCGCCCACGCCGAGAGCATCGCGCACGAGCTGGTGCACGCGACCATCGACTCCCCGGGCGATGCGTTCTTCATGGAAGAGGGCATCGCGGAGCTCTACGGAGGCACCGGGGTTCGGCATCGAGCGTCGAACATCGAAGGCCGGCTCGCGTCGCAGCTGATGCTGTCGCGGCGGGACTACGAGCACGGGCGGCTGAGCTATCCGCAGGCGGCCCACTTCACCCACTGGCTGCGAGAGACCGAGGGCATCTCGGCGGTGCAGCGGCTGGCCTCCCATCTGTCGGAGGGCGCCGACGATGCGGAGATCGGGACTCAGCTCGAGCTGATCTTCGGGGAGCTGCTGCCGACCATCGAAGACCGCTATCGCGAAGAGGCGCCCCGGCTGTACCGAGGGATCTACGACGACCAGATCGAGACGGCCCAGCTCGGCGACACCACGCTGTGGGCCAAGATGCGGCTCAACTGCTCCAGCGAGCACGTGCTCGGCCCCTTGCCCGGGCCCACCGAGGGCATGGCGCGACTGCTGCGGCTGGAGGTTCCGCAGCGGCGAGATGCTCGACTGGTGGTGCATGGCGATCCGGGGACCTGGGTGGAGATCGTGGATCCCTATGTGGCCGACCGCGAGTTCTCGACACCGTGGTGGCCGACCCGAGACCACGAGGGACGGCTGGTACGAGCCGAGCCCGGCATGTCGGCCAGCGTGACGCTCGACGCGGGCACCTACCTCGTGGTGTTCGCGTCCATGGGCACGACGCCTCGGCTCGTCGAGCTGCAGATCCTCCGCGGACGCTGAGCCCCGCCGATCCCGCGTCGCGGCGCCGTCGGGGCATCGTCTCGTCGGCGTTCGCCCTGGACTGACGCCCACGCGCACGGCTTGGACGTGTCGTCGGCCCGAACCACGCGTCAGCGCGCCGCCGCGTCGGCGGGCGCAGACATGACCGCGGGACGGCCCCTCACTCCGGGGGTTCGGAGCTCAGGGGCGGCTCTTCGCTCTGGCGGGACTCGACACACTCGACGCACGATTCCTCGGCCTCGTTGCACTCGAGTTCACCCTTGCGGCACAGGTCGCGATAGTCGTCCTCGCCGGGGAGGTCGTCCGCGATATCGCAGAGCTTCTCCTTGACGGTGCAGATCTGCGACGCGAGAGAGCAGAGTTCTTCGCAGACGCCGAAGGTGGCATCGGAGGTCGCGGAGACCTCGGCATGGCGCGTGCGCAGGGCCTGCAGCAGCTCGGCGTGGCGACTGATGTCGCTCGTCTGCTCGTGCGGGCCTTCGGGATCGGGACCGTCGGGGACGGCATGGTTGCCCCGCCCCGGAGTCACGGTGCCGCTGCCGGCCTGGGCTCGACAACCGCCGAGCGCAGCCACCACGCACAGGACTACGCCCAATCGTGCGCCCGACCCCGCCATGCGGCGGGCGAGCCCTCGCGGGAGGCTTCGTCGTTGCGTGACCCTCATGGTTCCAGCTCCTGGCGCAGCAGAGACATCATCTCGATCGACCGCGCGTAGCTACCCGCGGCCAGAGCATCATCGCCGGTCTTCACGGCGGCATCACCCAACACCACCAGCGCTCGGGCGGTGGCTCGGTCGAGCGGCAGCGAGCGCTCGACGGTGAGCATCGGTTGCAGCAACTCCCGGGCGGCTCGAGCCCCGTGGGGATCGGCGAGCAGTTCCTCGCCGAGTCGGGCCGCCAAGTCGAGGCGCATGATCTCGGCCTCGGCGAGCCCCGCCGGAACGGGGAGCGCCAGGCCGCGGCGCAGCGCCCTGCGTCGATCGTCGCCCGTGCGAGCGTCGGCGTCGGCATGAACGTCGGCGACCGAGCGCAGGTACACGAGCCCCTCGGGCGTGGGCGTGCTGGGGTCGACCGCGTGGGTGCGAAGCGTGGCGTCGGGCTTGCCGACTTCCTTCGGCGAATCGCCGGTCGGGTCACAGCCCGCCGTGGCTACGGTGGCCAGGACGGTCACGGCCATCCACGGGCCGAGCCAGCGATGGACGAGCTTCGGCATCACTCGCCTCCCCGAGTCGCCCGTAGGCGAGCTTCGTAGTCGGCGGCGACCGAGCTGGCCCGAGCGCCGTCTTTGTCGCCGAGAATGTCGATGGCCATGCGAGCCGCCTCGCCCGCGCTCTGGGTGGCGGCCTGGCGCTCTTGCGAGGCCGGCGGCGCGACGTCGAAGCGAGGGATCAAGGCGAGCCCCGCCACCAGGCCGAGCCCGGCGACCATGCCTCGCCAGCCGCCCAGGCCGTTGGCCGCGGGCGACTCGCTCGGGTCGACCACGGGAGCCGGCGTGCGGGAGGCGATCTGTCGCCACACCCGATGCCGCTCGAGCGGAAGCAGGGCGTCCATGGACGGAGCCGGCCCCGTCCAGCGCGACAGACCCACCAAGGTCGCCACCGTGCCGACGTCTTCGTCGTCGAGTCCCGTCGCGGTCGTGCTGGCGAAGGCCAGCTCGTCGTCGGCGATCGGGTCTTCCCCGAGCGCAGCCAACTCGGCGGCAATGCGCTCGGCATCGGCCGCCGCGGCGGGTGGTGCCCCCGAGGGGGTCGCGTGATCATGCTTTGGTTGCATCATGGGTGCCCGAACTCGCGCTTGGGTCCGTCGCCATAGCGTTGAACGTAAACCTTGCGGAACGCCTTACACGCGCGGAAGAGCAGCACGTCGAGGGTACCAATGGAGACTTCCATCGTCTCGGCTGCATTGTCTCTTGCCATGCCTTGCACCAAACGAAGCTCCAGTACCCGGCGGTATCGAGGGTTGATCTCCTCGAGGCACTCGTCGATGCGTTCGCGCAACAGCCCGGTGATTTCCTTGTGGGCGGCAAGAGTCTCGCCGTTCCACTCCCCGGGATCGGGGATGAGCTGTTCGTATTCCGTAGGCCAAGCCCCGACACGACCCGACTTGCGGAGGTGATCGAGGCAGAGATTCTTGGCGATGCGGATGAGCCAGGGCAGCACGCCCTTGCCCTGCCACTGGAACCGCCCGATGTTTTCCATGGCCCGAACGAATGTGTCCGCCAGGAGATCCTCGGCCAGCGTGCGGTCGTGGACCAACGGGAGGATCGCGTACCGAAACACCGACGGTGCGTAGCGCTTGTACAGCGCCCGAAACGCAGCGGCTTCGCCAGCTTGCGCCCGCACCACGAGGGCACGCTCATCGTCGGGAGACAGAACATTGGGATCGGATCCGTTCACGCTGAGTCGCTCGGCGGGCCTCGGAACTGCGCTTGTCACGCAAATTCGCACCTGGGATTGGGCCATCGGCGCCGGGCACACAGGGAAACATCGCTCCTCGTGGGTGGCAACGGGGGCCCGCCCGCCGCCTTACATCGGCCCACGGGCCGGCCCTTCGTGAGCGGTCGCTCGGCCGAGAAATCTTAGCGTTGAGCCAGACGAAACCGTGATTGGACCGATGACGTCCAAGGGGTACGAGCAGGGTCGATCACGGCCTCGCTTGACCCCGATGGTGCGCGGCGGTATCCGCCCGAACGCAGATCGGGGCCTCGCCAAGTCCCCGCTCGTGGGGTTTCCGTGCACCTTCTCACGAACATTGCCGCTCTGCTTCTCGTCGCGCCCGCTCCCCAAACGCCGCCGGAGCCCGCTGCCGACGATTCCACCACCGCGCCCGCGGCTGCTCCTGCAGCTGGGCCCGCGGTCGCCGATCCTCCGGCCGAGCCGGGCCCGGCCCCTGCTCCCGCGACGGCGCCCGACGATCCGCCCGCGCCTTCGGTCGAGATGACGGGGCTGTCGGACGGCTACGAGCCGCCCTTCCCCAGCGACGAGCTCGAGCTTTCGGCCGTGCTGCAGCGCTCGCTCGAGACCAACCTCGACCTGAGCGTCAACGCCATCGACATCGACATCAGCGAGGCGCAGGTCCTGGCCGCGCTCGGGGCCTACGACGTGTTCATCACCGCGGGTGTCAACGGCAACATGTCCCAGACGCCGCAGCGTGGTTCTGCCTTCACCTTCGCTCTCGGTGCCCGCACGGTGGGCGCCAACTTCGGGGTGTCGCGTCAGCTGGAGACGGGCGGCAACGTCTCCGTCGACATCCGGGCGAGCCGCAACCTCACCGACCAGCCCATCAACTTCTTCGACGCCGACGCCGGCTCGCTGTCGCTGGCGACGTACTCCGTCGTGCCCACGCTGACCGTCTCGCATCCGTTGCTCAAGGGCGCCGGGCTGCGAGTCAACCGAGCCGACATCAACCGGGCCAAGATCGCGGTCAGCCAGGCCGAGGCCACCCGTCAGCTCACCGCCCAGAACCTGGTGCGCGACATCATCAGCGCCTACTGGGATCTGCTCTTCACCCACCGCGACCTCGAGAACAAGCGCCGCAGCGTCGAGCTGGCCCAGAGCCAGCTCGAGCGTACGCGGGCGCTGGTGGCCGCCGGTCGCCTCTCGCCGGTCGACGCCAAGGCGGTCGAGCAAGCCCTGGCCGCGCGCGAGAGCGACGTCATCAATGCCGAGAACGCGCTGCTCGACGCCAGCCTCAACCTGCGCACCTTGATGGGCGAGTCGCTCGCCGACCAAGACACGCTGGGCGTGCTCCCCATGACCGATCCCGTGGTCAAGCCGCGACCGGTCGACATCAAGAGCGAGCTGCAAAACGCCATGGCTCAGAACCCGCAGGTGCGGCAGCTGCAGCTGGGCATCGAGAGCCGTCGCATCGACGAGCTGGTCGCGGCCAACAACCGCCTGCCGCAGCTCGACGTCAGCGGCTCGTTCACGCCGCAGGGTCGAAGTGTCGACACCGTGCCCGACGCCCAGACCGGCGATCCCGGCACGCAGGGCAGCTGGCCCGAGGCCTTCCGCAACATCTTCAGCGACGACGTCCGCAACGACGGGCTGCTCGCCGACTGGACCCTCACCGGGCAGATCAGCCTGACCTGGGACGTGCAGAACCGCGGCCCCAAGGGTCAGCACGAGGCCGCCCTGCTGCAGCTGAAGAAAGCCGAGGTCCAGCTCGACCAGGTGCGTCAGCAGGTCGCGGCCGGCGTCATCCGGGCCGCCAACGGTCTGCGCACCGCCTCCAAGGTCATGGAGGTCGCCGACATCTCGCTCGAGCTCGCCAAGGAGAACCTCGAGGCCGAGCAGGCGCGCTTCGAGGTCGGTCGCTCGACCAACTACGACGTGCTCCAGCGCCTCGACGAGGTCGACACGGCCGCCGCCTCCGCGCTCAGTACGCAGATCAACTACCTCAAGGCGTTGGTCCAGCTGCAGGCACTCAACGGCGAGATCCTCCCCGCCTACGGGCTCGATCTCCCCTAGCAAGCACCCGGCGCGCAGCCGTCATCGCACCCGCGTGCGGTGCGATCGCGTCGTGTCGTTCAGTCCCCACCATGGCGCGTGTGCTCGGCCCGCGATGGCCCGTGCACGGGTCGGGATCGCCGCCAGAAAACCCTGCAATGTCGAGGGGTGTCTGAACATTGCCGCCTCACTCGCGGACGCGCGAACGCTTGTCGTCGTCGGGCCGCACGTGATAGCTTGAAAATCCCCGAGGGTGTGATTCGCGCTCACATTTCAAGCCCACGGGACCACGGAGTTTCCAAATGTCCTCAGCCGAGATCGCCGATAACAAGTGGGAGCTCAGCTCCACCAAGCCCCCTCTCAAGAGCGCGGGCGGAATCATGCAGTTGGCTCTCATGGGTGGCTTCGTTGCGCTGTTCGGCTGGTTGATCGGCTCTTCGGTCATCGGCCTCGTCACGCCCAAGGCCGAAGATGGCGGCCTCGCGGGCAAGTACAAGAACATGGGCGTCGACGGCGAAAAGGCCGCGGAAGAATAGTCGCCCTCGCGGGCTCGTTCCGCCATGTCACGCGATCGCGTGATCCATAGCGACGATCTGCCCTGGACCTCGGAGGAGCGCGGAGAACTCTTCGCGCGCCGTCGTCGTCGTCTGGCGGACTCGACCGAAGCGCAGAACCTCGGGTGCAGCATGATCGAGCTGGACCCGGGGAAGACCGCGTTCCCGTTCCACTATCACCTGGCGAACGAGGAAGCGCTGTACGTGCTCGCGGGAGAGGGCACGCTGCGCTTGGGTGCCGAGCGCGTGCGCGTTCGAACGGGGGACTACATTGCGTTCCCACCAGGCCCCGAGCACGCCCATCAGCTGACCAACACGGGCAGCGAGGTGCTGCGCTACCTCGTGGTCTCCACCATGGCTCGACCGGAGATCGCGGTCTATCCCGACTCGGGCAAGGTCGGCGTCTACGGCACGCTGCCGCCCGACAAAAACGGTGAGCCCCGCGGCGGTGCCATGTTCCCCATGGACGCACGGGTCGGCTACTGGGACGGCGAGGTCGAGCCCTCGGGCGATGCCGAGCGGGCCGAGTCGAGCGAGGCTCCCGAAGATCCCGTCGAGGCCCAGCGCCAACGCGAGGCGGCTCTCGACGAGAGGGTCGAGTCCGATCTCGAGGCGCTCAAGCGCAAGCTCGAAGCCGAGGGGCACACACAGCCCTCAGCGCCCGAACCACAGCCCGAGCCCGAGCCTGCGCCGTCGTCCGACACCGCGGGCGACAGCGACATCGAGGACGATCTCGAGGCGCTCAAGCGCAAGATCGCGGCCGAGCGAGCGGGCGGTCAGTCGAAGGCCGACGCCGAACCGGCCGCCTCGTCGAGTTCATCCGCGAGCCCGAGACCCAGCGACGATCTCGACGAGCTCAAGCGTCAGCTCGACTCCGATTCCTAGTTCGAGACGGCTCAGCCCTGCGGCAAGCGAACCGGCACCATCGTCGTGCCCGGCTCCCCCAAAAACAGCCCGCGCACCTCGAGTCGGCGCTCCCGCTTGAACACCTGGAGCCGGTACCGACCCGCGGGTGGCTCCTCGATGGCGAAGACCCCCTGGTCGTCCGTCAAGGTGGTCAACTCCACCACCTCGGGCGCAGCGTCTTCGGCGACCTCGCGCTCGAGGAACACCGTGGCCTGCGCCAGCGGTATCGCGGTCTCCGCCGTCACCACCTGCCCCAGCAAGCACGAGTTGGCGGTGGCGCAGCGCGGCTGCACGAAGGTCACGCCACCCCGATGGGACGCGCGAACGGGCGGATTCGTGGGCGCAGGCACCGTACAGGCGGGGCCAAACCCCAGTGCGGTCATGAGCAAGGCTCTTACGGCGGTACGCATACCCTTCTTCATCCCTCCGGCGCCCTGCCCGATCCCGTCCAGGCCCGCCCACCACGCTACCGGTGGTCCAGGGCCTCGTCCAGAGCCGCGGCAGGCGGCCATCGTGGTCTGCTCGAACTAACGCTGGCTCTGCCGCCGGCTTTCACCGGCGCCACCGACACTCGCGCCCCGCGGGACCAAACCCGGCAACGGCCCGTGAATGCTCCCGCAGGTGCTCTCGCTCGCCTGCCCTTTGCACGAGCGTGGACCGCGTCGTACGCTGAAGGCTCGAAACCGAGGCCGGAGCATTCAACATGGTGGGAATTCGCCGCGCGATCGCGCTTCTCTTCCTCAGCTTCTACGTCACGTACTTCGGGCTGACGGCAGCGCTGAATCCTGACTTCTTTGCCTGCTTCTTCGGCCTGACCATGGTCTACGGCATCGCGTTCGTAGGCCTGTCCGCGGAGTGGTTCTGGGCCCGGTGGTTCGCCATCGGGGTGGGCAACTTCGGCTCGTTGATCTTGCTGGTGTTGTTCCAGGCCGAGACCGTCGACCCGATCATCGTGTTCGTCGGCGGCACGCACTTGGCCATCTGGCTCATGCTGCTGGGGGAGGGCATGGCCGCCAAGTACGAGTACTCCGAGGCCACGGCCGAGCGCTGGAACCTGCAGGAGGAGTCGCTCATCCTCATGCGCCGCGCCATCAAGTCGGCCGGCACCACCCTGCCCTTCCTCATCCTGTGGGCCCTCGGTCCTCGCGAGGAAGCCCCGGAGATGCTGGCCCTGGGCCTCGGCGTCGCCGGCCTCATCGGCCTGCTTCGCGGCCGCACGTGGGGCGTGTTTGCGCTGGGTGGCGCGGGTGCCCTGGCCTTGGCCGCTGGGCTCGGCGCCTTTGGCCCTCCGGGCATCGGCGTCCTGCTGCTCACGCCCTCGGGCTCCACCGCCATCGCCGGCACCATCGCGGGGCTCCTGGCGGGCGGCCTGCTCATCGTGCCGCTCATCTACGCTCGCCCCATGCTCCGGTTCCTGCGGGCGCGCTGAGCGAACCTCTCGCGGTTTGCGATCAACGAAGGCCGAGCTCTCCCGAGCTCGGCCTTTGTTCGTTTGGGCGTATCCTCCCCCCGATGTCGCCCCTGGATCCCGGTCGCCTCCGCCTGGCCCTGTTGGTCCTGCTCACCGCCCTGACCGCGTGTGCCCTGCCTCGCCGCGCCCACGCCAAGCCACCGACTCCCATCACGTATCGCCTCGAGATCCCCGATCCGCATCGGCAATACGTGCACGTGACCATGGAGCTGTCGCCCGCCCGCGGCAAGCACTCGACCTTGGCCATGCCCGCGTGGACTCCCGGGTCGTATCTGGTGCGCGACCACGCTCGCCACGTCTACGACGTGCGGGCGACCGATCGAAAGGGCGCGGCGCTGCGGGTCGAGCACACCGACAAGCAGAGCTGGACCGTGCACCACGGCGGCCGCCCCTTCACCGTTCGCTACCGGGTGTTCGCCAACGAGGCCAGCGTGCGCACCAGCCACGTCGACGATCGCCACGCGAGCCTGATGGGCACCAGCATCTTTCTGTACGTCGTGGGCGAGCTGTCCCGCGGCGCCCATGTCGACATCACCTTGCCGCCGAAGTGGTCGGCCCATACCGCGCTGGCTCCGGCCGAGCACTCCGCCGACGGGCACGCCGTGTTCTCGGCGCCCGACTACGACACCCTGGTCGACTCGCCGATCGAGCTGGGGACGCCCACCATCGCGACCTTCACCGTCGACGACACTCACTTCGAGTACGTGCTCACGGGAGCCGAAGGCACGAAGATCGACCTGGACCGGCTCAGCAAAGAGGCCGAGCAGATCGCCCGAGCCCAGTCCGCCCTCATGGCGGGCCTGCCCATGCCGCGCTACCTGTTCCTGATGCGGGTGTCCCCGGTCGGTGGCGGCGGCCTCGAGCACGCCACCAGCACCTCGATGATGATGTCCCGCGCCTCCTTCGACACGAGCGCGGGCTACAAGCGAGCGACGCGACTGGCCGCCCACGAGATGTTCCACCTGTGGAACGTCAAGCGCATCCACGACCGTGTGCTCGGGCCCTTCGACTACTCCCGCGAGAACCACACGAAGCTGCTGTGGTTCCACGAGGGCTTCACCGAGACCATGGAGGGGCTGAGCCTGGTGCGGGCCGGGATCGTCGAGCCGTCCGAGCACGTCGCGTCGCTGGGCAAACGCTGGACCACCTACCTCGGCAAGGCGGGGCGTAACCACGATCCCATCGAAGACATCAGCTTCGACGCCTGGACCAAGGCCTATCAGCCCTCCGCCAACCATCCCAACGTCTCCATCAGCTACTACGAAAAGGGCGACTTCATCGGGATCGTCCTCGACATCGAGCTGCGGCTGCGCTCGGCCAAAAACGGCCGGTCGGGGTCGGTGCCGGGGCTCTTTCGTCGGCTCATGGCCAGCCACGGCGCCTCCAATACCGGCATCACCCACGCGGACATCGTCGCGGCGGCGACCGCCGAGGCCGGGGAGCCCATGGATTGGTTCTTCGAGCGCTACGTGCAGGGCACCGAGGAGATCCCACTCGAGACCCTGCTGCCGCAGATCGGCGTGAAGGTGGAGCAGAGCGCGGTGTGGCTCGACGACGACGGCAAGCTGCTGCCCGAGCTCACCCCGGCCCAGCGCCTCGCTCGCATCCACATCGGCCTCAAGCTCGACTCCGGGGCGACGGTCCGCAATGTGGAGCCCGGATCACCGGCCGATGGTGCCGGGCTCATGCGCGACGACCAGATCATCGCGGTGGCGGGTCGACGCACCGACGACCGCCGAACGGTCAACGTTCGGCTGGGCGAGCACGACCCCGGGCAGCAGGTCGAGCTGTCGCTGTTCCGAGCTGGCCGCCTGCTACACCGCACGGTGACGCTGGCCGAGAACCCGCGGCGGACGTATCGCTTCTCGCTGCTGCCCACCGAGGAACTCAGCCCGGTGGTCGCCAAGCTGCGCGACGAGTGGCTCGCCGTGCTGCCCTAGAACGCTCGTTGGCGTGGTTCAGCGCGAGGGTGCCTGCTCTTCGGCGGCGGGCAAGTCGGGCTCGAAGCCCGGGTCGGACTCCTCGTTGGGCAAGAACGAGGGCGGGTGCATGGTGCGAGCCCGACGGGACAGCTGCCCCCACACGAGCGAGACCACCGTCCACGAGGTCGGCATCAACGCCATGAACTCGGGCAACACGCGGCCGAAGCCACACACGACGCCGGCCACCGCGTTGCTCACCACGAAGATCGTCAGCGCCTTGCTGCGGAGCCGGCCGAGCTTGGGCGTGGGCAGGTTGGACGCCATGAGGAAGGCGCCGACCAGCATCGCGGCGGGCATGTAGCCCCACACCGACATGGGGATCACCAGGTCGCCCAGCAGCCGCGGCCCTCGCATGAGCGCAGCCTGGCCCGTGGTCGTACCCAGCGGCGTGTACTGGAGGAACACCAGGTACCAGATGACCAGCGCGCCCGCGGCCAGCGTGGTCGGCACCCCGAAGAACATGTTGTTGGCCGTCGACGCGTCCTCGGTGATGACGTTGAATTTCGCCAGGCGAAACACGTTCGCCAACACCCAGACCGCACACGAGCCGAGCAGCAGAGTTCGCCCCACCCCCGCATCGAGGCCGAGCTCGGGGACCGCGCTGAGCGTGCAGTACATCAGCACCGCGGGCGCGACCCCGAAGTTGATCGCGTCGGCGAACGAGTCCATCTGCACGCCGAAGTTGCTCGTGGCCTTGAGCAGCCGCGCGACCATGCCGTCGATGCGGTCGACCAGCACCGCCCAGACGATGAGCCAGCCCGCGTCGGCGAAGCGCCCTTCGAAGCTCGCGACGATCGACAACAGCCCGAACAAGATTCCCGCCGAGGTGACGAGGTTCGGTGCCAGATAACGAAGCAAGCGTAGCGCGGGCATGCGGGCGGCCAGTAGAGCAGCAACGCCGCCCACAGGGCAACTGGCCGCGGATCGAGGGAGGTTCGACGTCGTCGGGGGACCGGGTGTCGGGGGGTATGGGGCCGCACGACCCCCGAAGTGGGCGCCGAACGCACGGCCTGCGCACGACCCCGGCAGTGCCCGTTCCGGCCCCGCCTTCGACTCCAGTCATCTCGAATGGCAGCGCCATCGAACGGGGCCGTGTGCTCACCCCGAGAGTCGGCGCACGGTGCTGCGGGGACCGCACCTGCGGGGATCCACGTCGTAGCGCGATGCCCCGCCGACCAGGCACCATCGATGGCGTGGACGCCTGCATCCGAGAGCCAGCCGTCGCCGGACGCTTCTATCCCGGACATCACGAGTCGTTGCGGGCCGAGCTGCAGGGCTTCATGCCGGACGATGTCGATCCGCAGCTGACGATCGCGATGGTCGGACCGCACGCGGGCTACATGTACTGCGGGTCGATCCTCGGGGAGACCTACGCCCGCACCGTGGTGCCGCCGCGGGTGATCCTGTTGTGCCCCAATCACACCGGACGGGGTGTCGCTCGCTCGTTGTGGCCGAGCGGCGGGTGGCGCCTGCCCAGCGGTACGGTGCCCGTCGACGACGATCTGGTCGCGGCCGTCGAGCGTCACTGCGGCGCCACGCCGGATCAGGCGGCGCACCTGGGCGAGCACGCGATCGAAGTCCACCTGCCCTTCGCCCACGCCTACCAGCCGGACCTTCGAATCGCCGCGCTGTGCCTGGCCGGCCTCGACGTGGATGCCTGCGAAGTCGTGGGACGAGGACTCGCCCGGGTCGTCACCGAGAGCCCCGAGCCGGTCCTGCTCATCGCCAGCACGGACATGTCCCATTTCCTGTCCGCGTCCGAGGCCTCCCATGTCGATCACCTCGCCATCGATCGCGTGACCGCCCTCGATCCGAGCGGCTTGTTCCGCACCGTTCGCGACCATCGAATCTCCATGTGCGGGGTCATTCCCACCACCGTTGCTCTGTTCGCGGCACGAGCTCTCGGTGCTCGCGAGGCGCAGCTCGTTCGCTATGGTCATTCGGGCCAAGTCAGCGGCGACCACGATCGCGTCGTCGGCTACGCGGGCTTCCGCGTGTACTGACCTCATCCCACCCCGCGCCAGAACATTGATTGCCCCTGGCGCCGACCGTGATTTCACGGCGCGGTGAAACAATCGTTACGCCATTTGCGCGCGCTGGATATGATCGGAGCGTGGGTCGGGGGAATTCGGGGGACGACGAGCAGGGAGACGGGCCGCTCGAACAACAGGTCAAGGGGCTCACCTTCCTCACCGCACGCAAACACTTCATCGCGCAACTGGGTGAAGAGGGATTCGGCGAACTCATCGGTCCGCTGGACGACGAGCTGTGCTCCTTGTTCGTCGATGCCGAGCTCAACGGTTGGTACCCCGAGTCTCAGCTGCGCACGTTCATCTACCGCGTCCACAGCCACCTCGCGCAGGGTGACGACGAGCGCTTCATGGAGATCGCACGCGACCTGGCGCTGGCCGGGATCAGCCGGTTCTTCCGCATGCTCATGAACCTCGCCTCCGCGCGCTTCGTGCTACGCAAGGTCCCCGTCGTCTGGACCCGATTGCGACGCGGCCCCGCCACCCTCGAAGCCGAGGTCACCGACGACGGTCGCGTGCTCGTCCACTACCGCGACTACTGCTACAGCGACGACCCCGTGTACCGCTTGCTCTCCGTCGCCAACTGCCAGGCCCTGGTCGTCGCCGCGACCGGCAAGGTCCCCGTCAGCGAAGTCGCCACCTTCGACGCCACCAGCATGACTTTGTCCTTCGTCCTCCCCCAAAAGGGCGCCTAGAGCTGCTCTCGGCACCCGCACGCGGCTCATCGCCCGTCGCCAAGGGGTCCGCACTCGGCACGTCTCGCACCGACCCTGCGTGCTACGTTCCTTGCCACGTGGAGCCGCTCGACCCCATGGATCTGACCTTCGAATCCTTCGAAGCACACGAGCGCACCCGGGGCGGCCCTGCCCGACGGGCCGCGATCGAGGCCGGCATCGATCCAACCGTCGTCGACTACAACCTCACGCTGACCCCGGAGCAACGCCTCGCCCAGCACGACGCGATGCTCCGCCTCCTGCTTCACGCCCGAGCCGTGGTAGGCGGTCGGGGCTAGGTCTCGCGGGCGAGGACCGACTCGAGGATGGCTTCGCAGCCGGCTTTGATCAGCTCGTAGGCGGCGGCGTAGTTCTCTGGGCCGCCGCGGACGGGATCGGGGACGTCGGCATCGCGTCCCTTGGCCTTGGGATCGACGAAGTGCCGCAGCAGGGTGACGCGGGCCTTGCCGCCGACGACGGGACCGAAGGCGGAGATCCGACGCAGGCGCTCGACGTCGGCGAGGTTGCGCCGATCCATGACGACGATGTCGGCGAAGCGATCGAGGTCGTCGGGCGAGATGGAGCGCGAGCCGGTCCCCAGCAGGGCAGCATCGATGCCATGCTGACGAGCGACTTCGACGCTCAGGTAGTGCGGCGCGACGCCGTCGGCCGCCCAAGCCCCGGCGCTGTCGATGTCGAAGCGATCGGCGAGGCCCCGCTGCTGTACGAGGTGGCGGAAGATGCCCTCGGCGAGCGGGGAGCGGCACATGTTGGCGTGACACACGAAGAGCACGCCGTGGCGACGAGCGCCTTCGGTCATTTCAGCAGAGCCCGTACGTCGGGATCATCCTTGAGAATCTCCCACATGGGGTCGAACTCGATCTGCTGAATCAGACGCTTGCCTCGCCGACGCTTGCGGGTCTCGGCGAGCCACTTCTTGGCCTCCTCGAGCTCGCCCAGCACGGCCGCCTGCTTGGCGAGGTTGAAGGCCGGCAGGGCGTACTTGTCGTTCTTCTCCGCGGCCCACTCGAAGAAGACCTTGGCGCGATCGGGGGTGGCGTGCAGGTACTGGCCGCGGGCGTTGGCTGCCTCGGCGAGCTCTTCGGCTTCGGCCCCGAGTTCCTCCGCCTCGGCCAGGGCCGCGAGGGCACGCGCGTCCTTGGTTCGGCGACGCTTGATCTCTTTGATCAGCGCATCCCAGTTGGGACCCCCGGTGCTCTCGCCTCCACCCGTAGCCGGACCACCGGTGCCGCCCTCGGTTGCGGCGGCGCCCGTCGCTCCGCCCGTGGCCGGTCCACCCGTCGGCGCACCGCCCGTCGCTGCTCCACCCGTGCCGCCGCCAGTCGCCGGCGCGGCTTCGGTGGCGGCGGCAGCGGCTCCACTGCTGCCCGCCGCGGGACCTCCCGACGCAGCTGGCGTGCCCGTCTCGGCTTTACCCCCCTCCATCGATCCGTCGGCGGCAGCGGGTCCGTTGGCGGGCAACGTGCCATCGGCTTTGCCGTCATCGGCCGAGACCGGTGTTTTGGCCTCGGTCTTGCCGGTCGTGGCCGGCTTGGACGACGAACCGCCACAGGCGGCGGGCATGGTGAGGAGCGCAAAGGTGACGAGCACCTCGGGCATCGCAGCGAGTCGAGGGATCCGCATGGGCGACGATGCTACCCGAAAGCGAGAAACGACTCATCACTCCGGCGCCAATCCGCGCGTCGATTCGGGCCAGCGATCCGGTGCGAGCGCCGCTTTCATGCCGGCCGCCCGGCTGTCTATGGCCGTCGAGTTGACGTATGCTCGGCGCGAGCATGGGCCTGTCTTCATCTGTTGCCATCGCCCTCACGACACTGCTGTACAGCGCTCCCGAGCCTGCTGAGGAGGCAAAGGTCAAGGAGATCTTCGACGAGTGGTGCACCTCGTGCCACTCCGGCGGAGGGAATCCGGCCTCGGATCCCGGCGCCCTCGACCTCGACGTACCGCTGTCCAGTCTCGTGGGGATCCCATCGGCCGCCAACGGCAAACAACTGGTGGTCCCCGGTGACCCCGATGCCTCGTACCTCCTCGTCAAGATGCGAGGCGGCGAGGGCATGGAGGGTGACATCATGCCGCTCGGCGACGACCCGCTGCCACCCGAGCAGCTGAAAGTGGTCGCCGACTGGATCTCCTCGCTCCCGCCCCCGGTCACCGATCCGGGCAACGGCGACGACAACGGCGGCGAGGAGACGCCACCGCCTCCGCCGAAGAAGGGGACCAAGCCCTTCCACGGCACCACCCAGATCTCGCTGCCCACCACGACCACGCTGGGCAAGCGCACGCTGCAGTACCGCATCGACCACCGCTTCGGTCGCATCGGCACCGAGCGCGGAGCCTTCGGCCTCGATGCCGGCGTGCAGATGGCCATGGGCCTGCAGTACGGCATCTTCGACGGCTGGGACGTGATGCTGCGCCGCGCCAACTCCCGCAAGACCTGGGAGCTCGGCACCAAGTACATCCCCATCCGCCAGGAAGACGGCCACGCCTTCAGCGTCGGCGGTTACGCGGCGCTGTCGTTCCTGCGGGACTTCGACGTCGCGAACCCGTGGGTCGGCGACTTCCAGGCGATGATCAGCCACCTGTGGTTCGACCGGTGGAGCACGATGTTCGTCATCGGCTACCACCTCAACACGAACCACGACACGCGGGTGAACGTGGACTTCGGCGACGGCAACCCCGTCCCGGTCAACGACCGCCGCGACACCATGACGATGGGCCTGGCGTCCACCGTGTGGGTCGACAAGAAGAAGAAGTGGGGCATCGACTTCCAGTACGTGCTGCCGATCCCCGACGGCTCCAGCCCGAACGTCTTCTACTACCGGGGCGGCGACGCGGACCCCAACGGCTTCTCCATCGGCTCGTGGGGCCTGGGCGGCTCGCTCAAGACGGCCAAGCACGTCTTCCAGGTGTTCTTCACCAACAACCGGGAAATCGCGACCAACCTGTACGCGCCCGGTGGCCAGAGCGGCAACCCGTTCTCGACCCCCGGGGTCGACAGCAGCAACCCCTTCCACAAGTTCAACTTCTTCTTGGGCTTCAACCTCGAACGCCGCTTTTCGATCAAGGCTCCCAAGAGCCGCAAGAAGAAAGCGGAAGCGAAAGCAGGAGGTGCATCGTGAGCACCATGACTCGCACCACCCTCACCGGCCTCGCGAGCCTGGGCCTGCTGCTCGGCGCCAGCGCCTGCAACGAACTCGAGCGGCTCGATGACGGCGGCTCGGGCGAGGCGGCGATCCCCGACGAGGTCCAGCGGGTCTTCGACGACGGCTGCGCCATCGCGGGCTGCCACGACGCCAACTCGCGCCAGGCGGGGCTCGACCTCACAGCCGGCGCCGCCGCGGGCATCATCGGCGGCTCCGCGACGCAGTCGTCGTTGCCCATGGTCACGCTGGGCGACGTGCAGGGCAGCTACCTCGCGCACAAGCTGCTCCCCGAGAGCGAGATCCGGCAGGGCGACCGCATGCCGGTAGGACGCGACTTCAACGACGCCCAGGTCGCCCTCGACAACGCGATCATCCTGGGATGGATCGCGGGCGCCGAGCTGCCCGGTGGCGGCGACGACTCGGCCACCGGAGACTCCGGCGGCGAAGAGGAAGGCCAGGCCACGACCGCGGCCGAGGTGGTCGCCTGCGGCGTCTCGGACGTCGCCCCCATGGCCACCAACCCCTTCGACATCGGCACCGCGGCGGGGCAGATCCCCGAGGACATCGGCGCGGCCCTGACCAACAACTGCGGCTGCCACGGGCCCGCCTCCGAGGAGTTCGCCGAGGGCGTCTCGGGCTACTTCGGCCAGCTCAACTTCTCGACCATCGCCGAGTTCCAGGGCGACTTCATGGGCCGCCCCGCCTACGAGGTGGTGCTCGAGCGCGTGCAGAGCACGGAGTTCAGCCGCATGCCGCCGAGCTACTACTGCGTGCTCGAGGACGGGGAGCCCATCACCGCCGCCGACCAGCAGCTGCTCATCGATTGGCTCACGGCCGGAGCGCCCGACGCGGCGACCTGGGATCCCGCGGCCGGCTAAGACGCGGTACGATCGTGACCGTCGCAAGGGCGCCATCTCCTCGGGGTTGGCGCCCTTCGTGCGTGATGCATACGGGCGAACGAGGAGCCACACGCGCCCCGCGGTTGAGCCTCGGCCTTGCTCGGGTATGCTTCCGAGCCGCCCGCACGACATGAACGACGCCGTCCACCACCGCTTGAACCTCCGTGTCCGTGGCCGCGTACAAGGCGTGGGCTACCGCGCCTTCGTCCGCAAACAAGCGCGCGCGCTCGGCCTGCTGGGCTGGGTCCGCAACGAGCAAGACGGCTCGGTCTCGGTCGAGGTCGAAGGCCCTCGCGAGGACCTGCGCTCGCTCCGAGATCAATGCGACGAGGGCTCGCCCTTCGCCCGCGTCGACCAGGTCGAAGCGATCTGGGACGAGGCCACCGGGGAGTTCCCGGGCTTCGACATCCGCCTGTAGCCCACGAAGCATCCCGCCCCGGGCTCTAGCCGGGGCGCGTGCATCGAATCGTCGGCCGTGAGGCTCAGACCCGCGCAGACGCGCTGGGCGCACTCGGCTTGGCGGTGACCTCGGCGGCCTCGGCCGCGGCGATCTCGGCCATCGCCTCTTCGTGGATCTCGAGCTCCGCCACGCCGCCGGGGATCACCAGCGACGCCACGGGCGTGCCCTCGGGAATCACCGAGCCGTCCATATGGGTGATGTCCGGCACGGGGTGGTCGGCTTCGTGCGCCACCAGCTTCTTCTCGAGCGACTTCTGCTCGGCCTCTTCGAGGGTCGTCCACCCCAGGCGACCGCGGCACTTGGGGAAGCGCGAGCAGCCCAGCCAGGGGCCACGCTTGCCGCGGCGGAGGTTGAGCGGCGCCTGCTCGCACTTGGGGCACTCGAGGTCCGTCACGAAGGGCGGCGGGGCGGGATATTTGATGCCGGCCTTCTTGTCGAGGTTGATGACGTACGTGGTCTCCGGGTAGTTGACCGAAGCCAGGAAGGGCCCGAAGCGACCGTTGCGAAGCTCCATCTTGGAGCCGTCCTCGGGGCACTTGACGTCGACCAGCTCGGGCAGCAGCGGCCGCCCCTTGCGGTCGATGGGCGCCGAGTAGTCGCACTCGGGATAGGCGGTGCACGACAGGAAGCGACCGTTGCGACCGAAGCGGTACTCGGTCCGCGACCCGCACTTGGGGCACTTGTAGATCGCCGGCTGCGTCTCCGCCTTGGCGTGGGTCATCACGTCGTGGGCGCTCTCGAGCGCCTCGGCGAAGGGCCCGTAGAACGAGTGCAGCATGCCGATCCAGTCGGCGCTCTGCTCTTCGATCTTGTCGAGCTGCGCCTCCATGGCGCGCGTGTAGCCCAGGTCCATGAGGTCGGGGAACGCCTCTTGGAGCTTGTCGGAGACCACCTCGCCCAGGTCGGTGGCGTAAAACCGTCGGTCGAGCTGCTCGACGTACTTGCGGTCCTGGATGACGCCGATGATCGACGCGTAGGTCGACGGTCGGCCGATGCCCTCGGACTCGAGGGTCTTGACCAGCGACGCCTCGGTGTAGCGCGGGGGCGGGCTCGAGAAGCGCTGGTCGGCATCGATGCCGAAGGGCGCCGTCGTCTGGCCCTTCTCGAAGGACGGCAGGGTCTGCTCGTCCGACGCGGTCGGCACCCCGGCCACCCGATAGAAGCCGTCGAAGGCGAGCACGCGACCGGTGGCCTTGAGCACGGCGCCGGTCTTGCGATCGCTGCGCTCGAAGAACACCGCGGTGGCGTCCCACTTGGCGGGCACCATCTGGCTGGCCACGAAGCGGCGCCAGATGAGGTCGTAGAGCTTGAGCTGGTCGGGGGTCAGGGCCGCGGCCAAGGCCGACGGCTCGCGATGAACCCCGGTGGGCCGAATCGCCTCGTGAGCCTCCTGGGCGTCCTTGTTGGCCGAGGAGTACACGTTCGGCTTCTCCGGCAGGTAGTCGGGGCCGAGCTCGGTGATGTGCTTGCGAGCCTCCTCGATCGCCTCGGGGGCGATGTTGGTGGAGTCGGTTCGCATATAGGTGATGAGACCGACCTGGCCCTCGCCGGGGACGTTGACACCTTCGTACAGCGACTGGGCCGTTCGCATGGTCCGCTGGGCGGAGAAGCCCAGGCGGTTGGCGGCCGCGATCTGCAGGCTCGAGGTGATGAACGGGGCCGACGGGCGGCTGGTGGTGCGCCGGGTCTCGATGTTCTTGACCGAGTAGCGGCTGCTCGCATCGACCTGCCCGCTGAGCGTGCGGCGGAAGCGAGCGGGGCCGCGCCCCTCGGGATCTTCTTCGCTGGTGACCTGCACCTTCACCAGGCCGACCGCTTCGGCCACGGCCTTGATCTCGCCAGACAGATCGCGCGGGTCGTCGGCCTTGCAGCCCAGGGAGAAGCGCTTCCCGTCGAGCTCGACCAGCTCCGCCCCCAGGCCTCCGTTGGCGGCCAGCCAGGCGTTCTTGCTCTTGAGGGTGGGGCCCTTGCCCTTCTCGTCGACGGTGGCCAGCAGCTCGCGCCACTGCGTCCCGAGCGTGGTGGAGGCGTCGACCTTCAGCGCGAGCTGGGCGGTCACACGCCACGACTCGTCGGGGATGAAGGCTCGAATCTGGCGCTCGCGCTCGACCACCAGACGCACGGCCACCGACTGCACGCGGCCGGCCGAGAGCCCTCGCGCCACCTTCTTCCACAGGAGCGGCGAGGCCTGGTAGCCCACGATGCGATCGAGGATCCGCCGCGCCTGTTGCGCGTTGACCTTGTTCTCGTCGATGGGGTGCGGCTTGGCGAAGGCGCGATGCACCTCGGTCTTGGTGATGGCGTTGAACACCACCCGCTTGGCCTCTTTGGGAGCGATGCCCAGCTCTTGTGCGAGGTGCCAGGCAATGGCCTCTCCCTCGCGGTCGAGGTCGGTCGCGAACCAGACGTCGGAGGCTTGCTTGGCCAGGCGCTTGAGCTCGGCGACCGTCTTGGCCTTGCCGCTCAGCACCGTATAGGTGGGCTTGAAATCGTTATCGAGGTCGACGCCGGGGACCGGCTGTTTGACCCCCTTGGGGGCCTTCTGCGGCAGGTCGCGAATGTGGCCGACCGAGGCGTGTACGATAAAATCCGACCCGAGATACTTGTTGATGGTCTTGGCCTTCGCCGGACTCTCGACGATCACCAGCTGACGGCCCTCGCCCGAAGGCGGAGCAGTTTGGGTTCGAGTCCGAGCTTTGCTCGTCTTCTTGAGGCCGGTGGTCTTCGTCGCGGCCTTCTTCTTCGCCGCGGTCTTCTTCTTCGCGGTCGTCTTCTTCTTCGCCGCGGTCTTCTTCTTCGCAGTCGTCTTCTTCTTGGCTGCGGTCTTCTTCTTGGCCGTCGTCTTCTTGGCTGCGGTCTTCTTCGCGGCCGTCTTGGCAGTCTTCTTCGCCACCTTCTTGGCGGTCTTCTTGGCCGCCTTCTTGGTGGTCTTCTTTGCCGCCTTCTTGGCGGTCTTCTTCTTCGTCGTTGCTGCCATGAGCCGAGGTCCAAAAAGAGCGCAAGTTGCGCTCGCCCACCGACGTGGGCGCCCGAATGTAATGGAACCGAGTTGGCCCGGCTACCCGGGAAGCTCGGACCCCGCCGATTGGCATCGGGCGAGGTCGGGCGCTCAGCATGGGTCGGGCAGCGACGTCCGCAACCGCAGGCCTCTGAGTACCGGTCAATGTGCGTAACCCCCCGCCGTGGTGCCTCGGCGGAGATCGGCCCCCTACTCCCGATCAACGCCGGTTGTTGGATCTCCGACGCTCGCCGATCCCGCCGAGCCGCCCGCGCATCGCGCACAGCCCGCAGCTCGTTGATCGAGCGGTCGATCTCACACCGCAATCGACGACGCCGCCGCTCCGAAGAGCCGCGGCGTCAGTAGCGTGGTCGTTCGGAACGGAATCGCTCAGACGCCGGCGCCGCCGTTGAGCGACGTGCACGCGTCCACGAAGGTCGGCTGGTCGGTCGGGCAAGTCTGCCCGGCTCCGAGCGCCATGCAGAAGCCGCGCTGGTTGGCGACCGAAAGCTGGCGAACACAGTCCTGGAAGATCGACGAGGTGTTGTCACCCCCGGCGAGCCCGAGGCAGCCGTCGCCGTTCGGGTCCTGGTGGGTCGCATGGTCGGCGGGACGCCAGCTGGTGAGACCACCGATGTCGTTGCCGTCCACAGGCCGGAACGAGCCACCGTCCTGAACGCAGTCAGGAGCCTCGATAGCGACCGTTTGGCAGCAAACGCGGGCGGGGCCGCACACGTCGTCGATCCACTCCGCGTCCCACGTGGGGTTGCACGGGATGGGGCAGTTGAGCGCGGCGAGGTCTTGGAGACCCTGGCCTTGAATGTCGTCGACTCGGACGCACATGCCCGAGGTGCCGACGTTGTTGTTCGCTCCCGAGAAGTAGGGCGCGCCCACGGGGTCCGGGATGGACCGGTTGGTGTAGTCGGGCTTGTTGCCCTCCTCCGCAGCCGGGTCGTCGGAACAACAAAAGTGCGTCGCCGGGCAGTTGTTCTCCTGCCGAGGATTGCAACGGAACGCCACCAGTGGGTAGTCGACTCCAATACAGGAGGTGCCCACGATCGCGCCGAGCCCAATGGCACCGCCGTTGACCAAGACGAAACGAAGCATCATTTCGGACCGCATTGCTGATTCGGACCGTGGCATGGCCGCGCGCTGATGTAAAGCTTCACGCGCCCTGTGGTTTCTGGTCCTCCCGGCATGGATGATGCCGCTTCATGCAGTATTCGCGACACCGGGGCGGCGGTGCGCCCGGCCCGAGACCTGGCGATTCTGACACTTCGGGCCGGCCTGGAATCGGCCTGTGCTTTGGCGCGTAAGCCGAGCACGGGCTAGGATCAGAAGGAACCGACAATGGCAGAGAAGGAGCGGATGGGTCCAATGGCGACGACTCGACCTATGAGACTCGAGCGCATACCGGCCGGGGTTCCCCGACGGATCGTGAGAGGGGCGATTTGCGGCGGTTTGCTGCTCGCCTTGGCCTGCTCTGGGGCGAAAAGCGTCGGCGAGGAACCGCCCGCCGCGGGGCTCGGCGCAGCTGCGCCCAGCGATCCCGAGGAAGCGCCCGAGGTCGAGCACATTCCTACTGAAGAAGAGCTCGGGCCCGTGACGAAGAACAGCTTCCGTGAGCACCCCGCGGAGCAGGTGTGGATCTTCGAGTCCGGCCAGGAGCCACGGTCCGTCCCCATCGGTGCCGCCGAGTCCTGGGGCTATTCGGTCATCGACCTATCCAACGACTGGACGCCGTACATTTTCAGCGACAAGACGGCCGGGGCCGACGACACCCAGGCCAACCTCTACCGGGAAAAATATATCGGCCTCGCCAACGATCGCATCGATCACTACGGCGACGAGCTGAGCGAGCACCAGCACAACTTCTTGGAGCTGTACGGCATCCCGCCCTCGCTGGCCGTGCTCCAGCGCGAGTGGGCCTGGATGGACGCCGAGGTCAAACCCTGTCTCGAGCAGGCCGGCTTCGACCCCGAGGTCTTCCACGGCTACGACCGCACCATCGCGTACCGCAAGGCGGGCCAGGGCAAGCGCAACAAGAGCGCCCGACGACGTCGGGCCATGCTGGGCAAGGCCATGCGCAAGGCGGGGCTCGACCCCAGCTCCGAGGAAGACCTCGCCAAGGCGGCCGAGGACCCGGCCACCCAAAAGGCGCACAAGCGCTGGCGCCAAGACCAAGACGTCATCGACATCATCGACCACGCCCAGCGGCGCTTCCGCTGCGAGCGGCTGTTCAACGGCAACCAGGGTCGCGGCAAGTTCAAGCCGGGCATCTACGACTCCGCCACCACCCACGCCCTCGCCAACTTCGAGCGCAAGCACGACGTGATGGGCTGGGGGCACTTCAAGCCCGACAACCGGGCCGCCTTGGCCATGAGCACCGACGCGTCGACCCACGCGCGCCTGCTCCGGGTCATCACCGAGCGCGTGGTCATGTCCACCGGCATCATCGAGGACGGCTCGGCCGCCCAGATGGACGAGGGCTTCCGCTGGACCGACGCCGACGGGGTCGAGCACGAGCTGCCCAACCTGGTCGACGACTACACCGAGACCGTCATCGAGGCCCTGGGCGTGGGCACGCCCGACGACGCCAAGGCGGCGCTCGCCATGCTCTCCGATCTCGGTGAGGGCGGCTTCGAAAACCTACTGATCGCGGTCAAGCTCCCGCCCCGCCCCGCCTACCACTCCGACGACATGCAGCTGTCGGCGGTCATCGATCGGGGCGACGTCTGGTACGACTTCCCCTACGACGACGAGGGCAACAAGGTCGGGCAGCCACGCAAGCGCTATCCCCACGTCACTCTCTTCGTCGAGTACGAGGGGCAAAAGATCCCGGTCGTCCACTGGCGCACCACCATCGGCTCTTGGCGCACCGAGCTGTCCGAGGGCGAGGTGATGCTCAAGTACAAGAACTCCGACGTCGGACCGCGGGTGTGGAAGAACATCGTCGCCGCACCGGTGTGGATTCCCCCTCCCACCACACCCGCCAAGGAGCTGGTCAAGTCCAGCTGGCGCAAGGGCAAGTTCAAGACCGACGTGCACTACTCGGAGATCGGGCCCGGCTATAAGTCGGCCTACGGCCTCGTCGCCGCGTACCACGTCAAGCAGATCAAAAACGAGGACGGCACGGTCCGCGCCGAGATTGACAACGGCATCCGAACGCACGGCAGCGTCGACTACATGTCCATCCTGCGGCGCTACTCGCACGGCTGCCACCGGCTCTACAACATGGATGCGGTGCGGCTTTTCTCCTACGTCCTGCGCCATCGGGACTACACCCGACACGGGCAGCAAAACGTGGGCGTGCGCCGCAACCTCGAGGTCGACGGCAAGTCCTACCTCATGAAGATCGACACCCGCGGCTACAAGTACGAGCTGGTGGAGCCCATCCCCATTCGCGTGCTCGAGGGTCGTATCCGTGGGTCCCGGCAGTATCCGGTCGACGACTACGTGCCCAAGCCGGTCAAGCCGTCGGAGTTCGAGGCCGAGAGCGCGGACGGCGAGCTCGTCGTCGATACCCCCGTCGCCCCGGTCACTCCGCAGTGATCTCACGCCGCTTCGCCCATGCGACATAGCGCGGGCCTCGATCGGGTTGGCCCGACCGAACCAAGCTGCTAACGTCCCGCGCCGTGCAAGGGCAACAGGTGGGGTTCGAGAGCAGCTTCCGGCGGCACCTCGACGCAGAGCAACGGCGAGCCGTCCTCGAAGCGATCGGGGCGAGCATCAACCCCGATTCCACTTTGGGTGAGGTCGTCGATGCAGCCGAAGCTCTGGGGTGGAGTCAGCAGATGGGCGACCTGTCGCTCGCCGATCTCGCCGAAGCCCTATTGGCGCCCGAGTCCGACGAGCCCGAAGAGGTAGAGGCCGCGGCCGACGAAGAAGAGGACGAGGTCGAAGAAGAGGAAGAGGAAGAGGAAGAGGAGGAAGAAGAGGAAGAGGAGGAAGAAGAAGAAGAGGAGGAGGAAGAAGAGGAAGAGCAGCTCGAGCTCGAGACCGCCCCTCGTCGCGGCCGCAAGAAGGCCGCTTCCAAGAAGAAGGCCGCTTCCAAGAAGAAGGCCGCCTCCAAGAAGAAAGCCGCTTCCAAGAAAAAGGCCGCCTCCAAGAAGAAGGCCGCTTCCAAGAAGAAGGCCGCTTCCAAGAAGAAGGCCACTTCCAAGAAGAAGGCCGCTTCCAAGAAGAAGGCTTCTTCCAAGAAGAAGACCGCCAAGAAGTCCTCGCGCAAGCGCAAGCCCACCGCAGCCGACGTGGACGACCGGATGAGCCTCGATCAGGCGGCCGAGTTCTTCGTGCCCTACGTCGAGGAACTCGGCGAGGCCACGATGCAGGACCTCGAAGAGAACACCGGGGTCGCCCGCCGCAAGCTTCGCTTCCACGTGGGGCAGCTGGTGCGCAACGGCTACCTCGAGCGCCACGGCATGGGCCGCGGCACCTACTACACCGTCTGCTAGCTGGCCGGGGCGGCGAAGCCCACCCGCTCGAGCAGCTTGGCAGTCACACGGGGCAGGCCTCCATCGGGGCGCTGCCCCGGGGTGATCCAGCACTGGCGTTCGGCCGGAACCTCATTGAGCTTCGGCTTGCGGGCGGCCTTGCCGATCAGCGGATGGAGCTTCCAGATCCGGTGCGTGAACACGTGGCGGACCTCGGCCAGCGGCGCATCGGCCCAGCGCGGCGCCGCCGAGAGCAGAGCCGAGGCGGCATTCGAGTCGAATACGGGCAACGCGGGGGCCGAGACCAAGGGCAGGCACCACAGGTCCGCCAGGAGACCCTCCCCGGGACGACGTACCAGCAGCAAGCGGCCCCGCCAGGTCACGGCCAGGGCCAGCCACGCGTCGACCGGTTGAGCAACCTTCTTACGGGGGGCGGGGATCCGGTCGGTGCTCCCATCCCGAAGCGCGTCGCAGTGCTTGGTCACCGGGCACTGCGCGCATGACGGAGACTTGGGCGTGCACACCGTCGCGCCCAGCTCCATCAGCGACTGTGCGAGCAAGCGCGGCGTGCCGTGCTGGAGAATCCCGGCCACCCGTCCCCAGTGGCGACGCGCGGTGGCCTGCTGCTGCTTGGGCTCCTCGATGCCCTCGATGCGAGACAACACCCGGGCGACGTTGCCGTCGACCAGCGGCTCCGGCCGATCGAACGCGATGGACGCGATGGCTCCGGCCGTGTAGTCGCCGATGCCGGGGATCGAGCGTAGCTGTGCCGCCGCCTGCGGGATGGTGCCCCCGAGCTCGCGGGCCACGAACTGCGCCCCTTTGTGCAACAGCCGCGCCCGTCGGTAGTACCCGAGCCCGCTCCACTGCTGCAGCACGGCCTCCTGGTCGGCCGAGGCCAGCGCCTGCAGCGTGGGGAAACGGCGCAGGAACGCGTCGTAGAAGCGCTCCACCGTCTCCACCCGGGTCTGCTGGAGCATGATCTCCGAGACCCAGATCGAGTACGGGTCTCGGGTTCGCCGCCACGACATCTCTCGCTGGTTGGCCACGAACCATGGCTCCAGCGCCCGCGCCAGCGCCCGCGAGCGCTCATCGTCGACCGGCTCTACCGGCTGCGCTTTCCGCCCCGCCATGGGGGCCGAGCATGCAACGGCTGGCGCCGTCCCGCGACCCCGTGGGCTCACGTGGCGCCGCGGTTGTACCGCTGGCATCGAGATCGGTACATTCCCCCGGCTGAGGCCTCATGTTCCGCAAGCGCGACACCCACATCCACTTCGTCGGTATCGGCGGCATCGGCATGAGCGGCATTGCCGAGGTGCTCCTCAACCTCGGCTATCGAGTCACGGGCACCGACCTGGTCTCCTCCGAGACCACCACTCGCCTCACCGAGATGGGCGCCACCGTGCACCGGGGGCATAGCGCCGACCACCTGGGAGACGCCGACGTCGTGGTGATCTCGAGCGCGGTCGGCCTGTCCAATCCCGAGGTGGTGGCCGCCCGCCAGCGCAAGATCCCCGTGATCGCGCGGGCCGAGATGCTGGCCGAGCTGATGCGCCTCAAAGAAGGCGTCGCCATCGCAGGCTCGCATGGCAAGACCACCACCACCTCGCTGGTCGCCGCCGCCCTGCACGCGGGCGGGATCGACCCCACCGTGGTCATCGGCGGCAAGGTCAATTCCTTCGCCTCCAACGCGCGCCTGGGTCGCGGCGACGTGCTGCTGGCCGAGGCCGACGAGAGCGACGGCTCGTTCATGTTCCTGACCCCGACCTTCGCGGTCATCACGAACATCGACAACGAGCACCTCGACCACTACGGCTCGCTCGAGAACCTCCTCGACACCTTCATCGGCTTCGCCAACCGCGTGCCCTTCTACGGAATGGCCGCGGTGTGCCTCGACGATCCCAACATCGCGTCGGTGCTGCCGCGTCTCAACAAGCGCTTCGTGACCTACGGGCTCACGGCCACCACCGCCGACTACGTCGCCACCTCGGTGGTCCACGACGGCCACGGCCTGCGCTTCCGCCTCGTGGTGCGCGGCAAGGACCGCGGCGAGTTCAAGCTGTCGATGCCCGGCGTCCACAACGTGCGCAACGCACTGGCCGCGATCATCATCGCCGACGAGTACAACGTCGACCCCGAGGTCATCCGCAAGGGCCTGGCCACCTTCGAGGGCGTGCAGCGCCGCTTCACCATCCGGGGCGAGCACGACGGCGTCGTGGTGGTCGACGACTACGGACATCACCCCACCGAGATCCGAGCCACCCTGGCCGGCGCGCGAGCGAGCTACTCCGACCGCCGCGTGGTCGCCGTGCTCCAGCCCCACCGTTACACCCGGGTTCGCGACAACCTCGAGGGCTTCATCGGCTGCCTCGACGACGCGCAGCTGGTGGTGCTGGCCGACATCTACCCCGCGGGGGAAAAACCTCTGCCGGGCGTGACCATCGACGTGCTGGCCGAGGGCCTGCGCAAGCGCAACCCCAAGCGTCCCGTGGTCGTGGAAAAAGACTTCGCCCAGCTCCCCGCCACGCTGAAGCGTGAGATCGCCAGCGGGGACCTCGTGCTCACGCTCGGCGCGGGCAGCATCACGCGGGTGGGGCCGCAGCTGCTGTCGTTGCTCGGCGCGGGCTGAGCCGCCACTTTTGTCGGGGGCGTCGCCGCGGTACGTTCCCCGGCATGTCCCATCACCCCACTGACTTTCAGGGCTCCGTGATCGATGCCATCCGCGAAGCGGTCGAGGCAGCGATTCCCGACAGCAAAGCGCAGGTCGACGGCGGCGGCGGGCACTACACCATCGAGGTCACCGCGGCCGCGTTCGAGGGTAAGTCCATGCTGCAGAAACAACGCATGGTCCTGTCCTCCATCAAGCACCTGATGGCCGGAGACCGGGCCCCCGTGCACGCGGTCGACAGCATCAAGACCCACCTGGCCTAGGCCGAACTCTCGGCCGGCACATCCGACATCTGCCTACCTATTTCGGACTCATGCCGGAAAAACGGGCTCGGGTGGCATCCAAAGAGACGGTGAGGCGCAAGACCATCGTAGGTCTCGGCCGAGCCCCGCTGAGCGTCGTTGGTTGGACGCTGGTCGGGCTCGTCGGGAGCGGCTGCCAAGACCTCCCCACGGAGGCCCAAGGAACGGGCGGCGACACGGGTTCCGCGACCGAGCCGATGGCCACGACGGTCGACGAGAGCATGCTCGCCGACACCACCGCGACCGGCACCGACAGTTCCGCAGGAGCCGGTGAGAGCACGAGCACCACCTCGCCGGGCACGACCACCGAGGACGACGCGAGCGACTCCAGCAGCGAGACGACCGCGGCCCCCGAGCCCTTGTGCGGAGACGGCTTCGTCGTGCCCACCGAGCAGTGCCACGTGCTCGGCCCGGCCATCGAGCTCACGCCCTCCCCCGAGCGCCTCGCGATCGTCGACTTCGACGAGGACGGTGCCCTCGACCTGTTGGTCAGCAACCGCCTCTCTCCCGAAGTGCATGCCCTGTGGGGTGTGGGCACGGGTGATTTTCTCGCGCCCCAGCTGCTGGTCACCGCGAGCGCCAACGTCGAAGACCTCGTCGCGGCCGACTACAGCGGCGACGGCACCCCCGATCTCGTGCTCACCGACACCCCGGGCCTTCGGGTCGTGTCCTACGCCGGTAGCGGCGACGGAGGGCTGTTCTTCGCCGGGCAATACCCTCTGCCGCTGGCCCCGACGCGGCTGGTCACTGGCGACATCGATGGCGACGGCACCCCCGATCTCGTCGCGGCCGGCAACACCGTCGCGACGCTCATGCGAGGCAACGGCCTCGCCGGGTTCATCCCCCAGCAAGACCTCTCCATGCCCACGGGGCCCCACTACTTGGGCCTGCCCGACCTCGACGGCAACGGCGACCTGGACTTCGTCACCGTCAATCAGGGGCGCGGCGGCAACACGACCTGCTTTTTCAACCAAGGCACCGAGTTCGGCGAGAGCACCATCCACGACACCGCCTCGGCGCCGCGGGGCCTCGCGTGGGGCGACATCGACGAAAACGGCACGCTCGACCTGCTGGTCACCCACATCACGGGCGCCTCCGTCGGCATCCTGCTGGGCGAAGGCGCGGGTGGGATCGCGGCCCAGTCGCTGCTCATGCTCGAGGATACCGACCCCCGCTCGGTGCAGCTCGCCGACTTCGATCGCGACGGGCACCTCGACATCGTCGTCGCGCACTTCAACCCGGGCCTCGTCGTCATGCACATGGGCCTCGGTGACGGGACCTTCGTCCCCGGACCGCGCTTCGAGGTCACCACCCCCGGCGACCTGTGGGTCGACGACCTCAACGACGACGAGGTCCCCGACGTGGTCATCATGCGACCGCTGTCCGGTGCCCTGCAGGTGCTCTACTCGCAGCCGTAGTACGCCGTCAGCCGTCGAGCATCGCCAACGCAGCGGCCTCGGTGATGCACTCCCGCTCGCCGGCCATCGCATAGCCATCGGGCTTGCGATCGATGAACCACTCCTTGACCAGGCTGACGCCGCTGCGGTCGTCGAGGCTGCCCAAGGTCACCGACGTCGTGCCCTGGTAGGGGCCTTCGGCCGTCAGGCGCCAGAACAGGCTGGAGCCGCAGCGGTTGCAGAACGCCCGCTGCGCCAGATCCGACGACTGGAACCAGGTCAGCGACTCCTGCCGCTCGAACTCCAGCGACTCGACGAAGACCGCGATCCACGGGCCGCCCGACCAGCGCTGGCACATCTCGCAGTGACACACGCTCGCCCGATCCGGCTTGGTGCCCCGCGCCGTGAAGGCCACGGCGCCACACAGACACTTCCCGCTTCGGTCCATCGTTGCCCTATAGCACGGCGCGAGAACGCACCCGAACGCCCCTGCTGGCCGCAGCGAATCACCGTCGTCTTTTTTTCGAGCCGAGGCTGTAACGATTCGGCCGCTCGTGAATCAAGGGATGTGCGGGGAGAAATGGCTCGAGACAAACGGTGCAGGCCCTAGGATTTGACTCAGCATTCGGCGACGAACGGTTCACTCCACCGACCGAGCACGCGCAGCTGTTCATGCCGCTGCGCCCCGCAGCGAAGACACCCGCGGCGGACCTGTCGCCGTGGCTCGTGGGCTGGGCCGAGAACGTCGGGCTCACCGAGCACGTATCGCCATCGAGCATCGTCGAGCTCCGGTTCGGCGTGCTCGTCGACGCCGCCTTCCCGCATGCCTCCGAGGACCGACGACGGCTCGCGGCGGCCTGGATGCTGCTGCTGTGCCTGCTCGACGACTTCGCCGAGACCCACGAGGGCTCGAGCCGAACGCTGGCCGCGAGGCTCGAGTGCCTCCAGCTACGGCTCGGCGGCACCCGGCGCCTGGGCTCGAGCCCCGACGTGCTCGGCCGGGCGTGTGACCGCTTCCATCGCCTGACGACGCGAACGGGCACGATGCATCGCTTCCATCGCGAGGTGGGCACGTTGTTCGCGGCGTACGTCGAGGAGCACGCGTTCCACGGTCACCCACCCCACACGGGACTGCAGCGCCATGTCGCGCTGCGCCGAACGACGTCGGGCGTGGCCACGGTCCAGGCGCTATTTCCGTTGATGACCGGCTACCTGTGGCCCGAACGGCGCCGCCGAGTCCAACAGCTCGCCGAGTGGGCGAGCGACCTCATCGCGTGGAGCAACGACCTGTGGACGGCCGAGGTCGAGCGAGACACCCGGGCGCACAACCTGCTGTTCGTCCTCGAACGAGCCCACGGTCTCGAGCCGCTCTACGCCCGCCGAAGCCTGGTCTCCATGCACAACGTGTTGATGCGCCGGTTCGTGTCGCTGGTGCGGGTCCTGCTCCACAACGACCTCGAGCCCACGACGCGGGCCTTCGTCGCGATGCAGGTGGCCATGGTCCGCGCCCACTACGACTGGGCCGGGGTCACGGGTCTGTACGCAGAGCTGGCAATGGACCCGCGCTGAGGCCTCAGCCGTCGCCTTCGACCCTCGCCAGCACCCACTCCTCGAGCATCTCCATCACGGGCGCCCGCAGCTCGGTCGGCTCGTTGTGCAGCTCGTGGTAGTAGCCGGCGAAACAGTGCAGGCTATGCCCGCGGTCGCCCGCGTCGGGGATCGAGCGAAACGCAGCAATGCCCGCCTCGTGGCTGCAGACGGTGTCGCCCGTGCCCACGTACCAGAGCATCGGCACGTCGATGCTGCCGACGTCCGCCTTCACCCGCTCGGCCGCGCGCTGCATGGCGCCGAACCACCCCGCGGTCACCACCCCGACCCGGCGCGGGTCCTTGCGGTAGCGCTCGACCTCGGCCGGGTCGCGACAGATGGCCTCCTCGGGGATCCCGGTGGGCAGGCTCAGGCCGGGGGCCAAGCGAGAGGCGACGTTGCCGACCCAGCGCTTGACCGGGTTGACCTTCACCGCGACCTCGATGAGCGGGCTGCTGATCATCGCCCCCGCCAGCGGAATCGCCTTGGCGTGGTCGAGCAGGTAGGTCAGCGAGATGAGCCCCCCCATGCTGTGCCCGAACAGAAACCAGGGGATCTCGCCCGGCCGCTGCTCGGCGGGCAGCGACTCGGCGTAGGTCTCGATGACCCGCCGGAGGTCCCGCGCGTAGTCCTCGAAGGCGTCGACATGGCCGCGGCGGCCCCCCGAGTGGCCCTGCCCGCGGTGATCGAGGCCGAAGCACCGGGCCCCCAGGGCACCGAAGATCTTGGCGAGCCGATCGTAGCGCCCGATGTGCTCGGCGCCCCCGTGCACGATCACCACGACGAAACGCGGCTCGTTCTTCGGCTCCCAACCCTCGACTCGCAGGGTCGTACCGTCCGCCGCCTCGATCGTGCGCTCGTGATGGTTCACGCCCGGGATTAGAGCGCACGAGCGGCCATGAAGGAAGGGCGAGCCTCGATCCCGAGACTCGCCCTACTCTTGCGCCATGAACCTCGATGGCGCTTAGAACATCTCGCGGACCCAGCTGGTGAAGCGACGCGCCAGCCCCGGCCCTTCGTCACGGGGACGCATGCCGCCGCCGACACGCGGCGCGGCCTCGATGGGCATGGGGTCGTGAGTGGCTCCGTAGAGCACCAGACCGACGCCGGTCGAGAACTTGGGGTCCTGAATCATCCCGGCGAAACCGCCTTCGGTGAGTCGAATCTTCTGACGCCCGGCGGTCGCGGTGGCCACCCCGGTGGGCACGCCCTTGCGAACCGGCATCTGGAAGATGTCCTCGGCGATCTCCAGCATGCCCTCCATCTGCGAGGCGCCACCGGTGAGCACGAGGCCGCTGGCGGCCAATTCGGCGCACCCGCTCGCGAGCAGCTCCTGCTGAGCGAGCAGGAAGATCTCCTCGACCCGCGGCTCGATGACCTCGGCCAGGAAGCGACGCTTGAACTCGCGGGGCGGACGGGGACCGACGCCGGGCACGGCGATCTGGTCGTCCCCCTCGATCATGCTGATGAGGGCACAGCCGTGCTTGCGCTTGATCTGCTCCGCCTCGGCGACCGAGGTCCGCAGCCCATGGGCCACGTCCTGGGTGATGCGATGCCCGCCCATGACGATGACCGAGGTGAAGACGTTGCTGCCCTCGCTATAGACGGCCACGTCGGTGGTGCCGCCGCCGATGTCGATGAGCGCGACCCCGAGGTCCTTCTCGTCGTCGTGCAGCACCGCGGTGGAAGACGCGATGGGCTCGAGCACGACCTCGATGACCTCGAGCCCTGCCCGGTTGCAGCACTTGATGATGTTCTGGACCGAGGTGACCGCCGCCGTGATGACGTGGGCGCGGACCTCCATGCGCACCCCGTTCATGCCGATGGGGTCGCGGATCTGGCCCTGGCCGTCGATCATGTACTCGAGCGGCACGGTGTGGATGATCTGGCGATCGAGCGGAATATTGACCGCCTTGGCCTGCTCGATGACGCGGGCGACGTCGGTCTCTTCGACCTCGCGCGAGCGCATGCTGACCTGCCCCAGGCTGTTGAAGCCTCGGACATGACCGCCCGCGATGCCCACGAACACCGACTGCACGTCGGCCGCCGCCATCTGCTCGGCCTCCTGAACCGCCTGCGCAATCGAGTTGGTCGTGGCCTCGATATTGACCACCACGCCCTGCCGTAGCCCCTCTGAAGGGCTGGTGCCGACGCCCAAGATCTCGATGCCCGCCTCGGTCACCTCCCCGATGAGGGCGGCGATCTTGGTGGTCCCGATGTCCAAGCCGCAGATGATCTCTCCCACCTCTGCCATGATCGTCTCCGCTGTCGCTTTCCGTCGGGCGGCCTAGTGGTACCGGGGCAGCTTGCCCTTGACCTTGCCTTTGCCCTTGTTCTTCTTGGATTTGTTCTTGCCCGCGTTGGCCTGTAGCTCGGCCTTGCGTGCAGCCTCGGCCGCCCGATCGGCGGCCCGTGCCTCGGCCTCCACCACCAACGAGGGGGCTTCCTTGGCCGGGAAGAAGCTGGCCACGATGCGATCGGGTCGCCCCGGGGCTCGGCTTCCGTCGAGATGAATCAGTGCGAGCTTCTCCGCCTCTTCACCGAGGGCGGCTCGCAGCGCGTCGTAGCGAGCGAGCGCAGGCTCGACGTCGCCGCGACCCAGTCGCAGCTGCGTGCCCATCTCCGCGGTGTAGAGCGTCAGCTCGCCGGTCTCTCCGACGTGCAGCTCCGACAGTCGCGGGCGTCGCTTGTCTTGGTACGCGCCCAGTGCCTCGAGCCCCTCCATCACGCGCTCGTGCATGAGCTCGGGCCGAGAGAAGAGGCCGGAGTCGTCGAAGCCGGTGAGCACGGGAAGTCGCCCCCGCTCGCCAGCCTCGAGAGCCTTGAAGGACACCCCCTCGTCGTCGACGAGGACCAGACGCCCCGCGGCGAGCAACACCGCGACCGGCTCGTGCTCTTCCACGGTGACCGACAGGCTGTCCGGCAACACCCGCACCACGGACGCCTTGGCCACCCAAGGGTCGGCCGCAATCCGAGACGCGACCTCGTCGAGGTCGAGCGAGAGGATGTTGGTGCCCGGCGACAGAGCCATCAGCTCACGCAACCGGGCGTCATCGATGTGTGGGGTCGGCTCGTAGGTGAGCCCCCGAACCTCGAAGCGAGGCGAAGTCGTCGCGTACGCGTAGCCCTCTTTGACCCCCACCAGCAGGCCCCAGGCGAGGGTCCCGACGATCCCCAAACGCAGGCTCACGCCCGCGATCCGACGGGGCCAGCTCGGGCCACGGGGGGTCGCCTCAGTGCGACGGGCCTTGCGCAGGGCCGCCGCAGAGCCCCGATCGGCCTTCGTTTCGGCCTTGGAGCTGCTGGGCTTCCGCCGGGCGCCCGTGGTCTGGCGACGACGGTTCCCACGTCGGGCCGGACCGGTTCGGCGCTTGGTCAGGCGGGCAGCTAGGCGACTGATCTGCACTGGAATTCGCGTCCTAAGCCCCGTTTGGAGGCCGATTTCGGGAATAACGCCCTCGGCTCGACAACGCAAAAAATCACCAAGCACGAGACCTCGTCCGGCGATTTTGGGGTGGTCGCAGGCCCAGCGAGATCCACTCGTAGATCTCGGTCCAAACCCGGCCGCACGAAATTCGGCCGAATTCGGCCGAATTGGGCTTGCCACGAGATCGCACTCGCCTACAATCGCGAGCGCGGCGCCCTAGAGTGCCGATCTCGACCGTTACCGAACCCAAGCTGTTCCGCGAGGAAAACCCCATGGCGAAATCGAAGAAAACCGCGAAGAAGAAGGCCCGTGAAGTTGTTGTCGTTGGCTCGAAGGTCAAGGACGTGATCCGTAACGCTGGCTTGCGCAGCGACGGAGAGCTCGTCCAGGCCGTGTCCGACAAGGTTCACGATCTACTCGAGGCGGCCATTGCCCGCGCCCAGTCCAACAAGCGCGGCACCGTTCGTCCCTACGACCTGTAGTCGACGATCGGCCTAAAGGCCAATCGAGGAAGGCGGCATCCCCAACCGGGGAGCCGCCTTTCTCTCGTTCGAAGACCGGTTCGATCTAGCGACCGTAGCCGTCTTCGCCCCGGCGCCGCAGGAAGGCGGGAATCTCCGAGGGATCGGGAGCAGCACCATCGCCTCGGCTCCATCCGGCATGCGAGGCCGAAGCGGAGGGTCGACGACCGGTGGTGCTCATCGTGGCCTCGCCCGCGACCGGAGTCTGCTGGCGACCGGCGGGAGTCTGCTGGCGCCCCGCGGGAGCCTGCTGACGACCGACGCGAGGGGCCGAGATCAGCGACTCGGCGGGTGCGCTCGCGTTGGCGTTGGAGTTCGAGTTCATGTTGGTGAACAGACCCGTCTGTCGCTGCGGCACGGCAGCGGGACGCGTGTGCAGCTCGGCGTGGCCATTGGGGCCCATGGTCCCGGTGGCGAAGACCTGCTGCGACTGACGACGACGCCCGGAGTGGGTCTTGATCGCCTCTTCGATGATGTCCTCGGCCGGCTCGTGCTGATCGAAGCCAGTGGCGATCACCGTGATGCGCAGCGCCTCGCCCATGTTGTGGTCGATGACCGCGCCGAAGATGATGTTGCAGTCCTCGTGGGCGGCCTCTTGGATGAGAGAGGCGGCCTCCTCGACCTCGTGAAGCTTGAGATCGGGGCCCGAGGTGATGTTGATGAGGATGCCCTTGGCGCCCTCGATGGTGACGTCCTCGAGCAGCGGGCTGTTGATGGCCTGCTGCGCCGCGGCGACCGCTCGCCCCTCTTCGGTGGCGAAGCCCATGCCCATCAGCGCGCGGCCCTGGTCGGCCATGATCGTGCGCACGTCGGCAAAGTCGACGTTGATGATGCCGGGAATGGTGATGAGGTCGGACACGCCCTGCGTGGCGTGCTGGAGCACCTCGTCCGCGAGCTTGAAGGACTCGAGCAGGCTGGTGCTGTTGCTCGTGACGTCGAGCAGTCGATCGTTGGGAATGGTGATCAGGGTGTCGACGGCCTGCTCGAGGATCTCGATGCCCTTGCCAGCCACTCGACCCCGTCGGCGCCCCTCGAAGCGGAAGGGCTTGGTCACGACGCCCACGCACAGCGCTCCGCACTCACGGGCCACCTGAGCCACGATGGGAGCCGCTCCGGTCCCGGTACCGCCGCCCATGCCCGCGGTCACGAAGACCATGTCTGCGCCCTTGAGGGCCTCGGTGAGCTCCGAGATGCTCTCGAGCGCCGCCTCGCGGCCTCGGTCCGGGTTCGCGCCCGCTCCCAGGCCGCGGGTCACCGCTCCGCCCAGCTGGATGCGAATCGGCGCGGCGTTCTTGTCGAGGGCCTGAACGTCGGTGTTGGCGGCCACGAAGTCGACGCCCTCGACGTGGTGTTCGATCATCGTGTTGACCGCGTTGCCGCCGGCTCCACCGACGCCAATGACGATGATTTTGGCCTGGTCCGGGAAACAGTCGTCGAGCTCGAAGTGCGCCATGATTCCGCTCCTGCCCTGGCTCGAGCGACGGATCTGCCGTCGCGAGAAAGGGGCGTGGATCGGGCCTATCCGAGCTGATCCGCCGACGCAAAAAATCGGGGATTTGATCAAAGACGCTCGCTCGGGTGGCCGAAAATACTGCACACCCGAGCAGCCAGCGACCGCTACAGCATCCCCGCGAGGCGCTGCCGGATCAGCGACTCGGCCTCGGTCATGATCCGCCCGATGAGCTCGGCGCAGGTGGGGATGTCGTTGATGAGCCCCGCCACCATCCCGCACGACCACGCCCCAGAGTCCATCTCTCCCTCCATCATGATCTTCGGGTAGACGCCCGCGACCTCCTCGATGATGTCGTTGATCCCCAGCTTGGGACCGAGCGTGCGCTCCTTGTCGAGCAGCCGCTCCACCGCCTTGTTGTTGAGCACCCGCTCCGTGTTGCGCAAAGGTCGCATGATGAGCCGGGTATCCAGCTCCGACGCGGCCACGATGGCCTGCTTCACGTTGTCGTGAACCGGCGCCTCCTGGGTCGCGATGAAGCGCGTGCCCATGTTCATCCCGTCGGCGCCCATGGAAAGCGCCGCCACCAGCGAGCGCGCGTCCGCCATGCCGCCGGAGGCCACGAAGGGAATCTCGAGCTCGTCTGCCGCCCGGGGCAGCAGGATCATATTGGGGATGTCGTCCTCGCCCGGGTGCCCGCCGCACTCGAAGCCGTCGACCGAGACCGCGTCACAGCCGATCTTCTGGGCCTTGAGCGCGTGGCGAACCGACGTGCACTTGTGGATGACCTTGACCCCCGCCTCCTTGAGCTTGGGCAGGTAGGGCTGAGGGTTGCGCCCCGCCGTCTCCACGATGCGAATGCCCCCGTCGATGATCGCGTCCACGTAGCCGGGGTAGTCGGGCGAGCTGAGCGTGGGCAAAAACGTCAGGTTCACGCCGAAGGGGCGTGAGGTCATCTCGCGACACTTGACGATCTCCTCGGACAGCGCCTGCGGGCTCTTTTGCGTCAGCCCGGTGATGAGCCCCAGGCCGCCCGCGTTGGAGACCGCCGCCGCCAGCTCGGCGAAGCCCACGTAGTGCATGCCGCCTTGGATGATGGGGTGCTCGATGCCAAACAGTTCGGTGATTCGCGTCTTCATGGACCGGGGGTGATGATGCCTGCAATTGGCAGGCGGCGCTTCACTCGAACACGGCCTCTCAGGGCCTCGGCCCGGGGATCCATTGGCCGAATTCCGCCGCCAGCGCTAAGGCCAGGGGCACCGTGGCCGAACGCGCCTTCCTCGTCCTGGGAGACCAGCTCTTTGCGCCGTCGCTGCTTCCCGTGCCCTCGGGCACCCGGGTGTTCATGCGCGAGGACGTGGGCTTGTGCACGGATGTCGCTCACCACCAGCAGAAGATCGCGCTGTTTCTGGCCGCCATGCGCTCCCACCGAGATGTGCTGCGCGAGCGTGGCTTTGCGGTCGAGTACCAGGCCCTCGAGGAGCCCCGGGCCGAGGAGCCCTACGAAGAGGCCCTCGGTCGATTCGTCCGCGACCACCGCGTCGAGCGACTGGAGACCTTCGAGATCGGTGACCGAGGGTTCGAGGCGCGCATGCTCGCATTCGCCACCAGTCATGGCGTGACTTTGGTGCAGCACCCGAGCCCGATGTTCATTACGCCGACCGCAGCGCTCGACGCATGGATGGCCGAGCAGCGGCCCCATATGGCGGCGTTCTATCGGTGGCAGCGGCGACGCCTGGGCGTGTTGCTCGAGCCCGATGGCACGCCACGTGGGGGGCAGTGGTCCTTCGACGCCGACAACCGCAAGCCGCTGCCGCGAGGCGTCGAGCTACCCGGGCTGCAGCCGGCCCGACCCACGGCTCACGTGGAGGCCGTGGTCCCGCTCGTGGCCGAGCGCTTCGGCGAGCACCCCGGAGAGCTGTCGGTGGAAGGCTGGTGGCTGCCGACGACGCGCCCGCAGGCCCTGCGATGGCTACGGAACTTCCTCGCGCGGCGCTTCACCGACTTCGGTCCCTACGAGGACGCGCTCAGCCAGCGAGATCCACACCTGTTTCATGCCGTGCTCACCCCCGCACTGAACATGGGCCTGCTGACCCCGGCCGAGGTGCTCGGCCGAGCTCTCACCCACGCAGCCGAGCACGAGACGCCGCTGCAATCGGTGGAGGGATTCGTGCGGCAGCTGGTGGGCTGGCGGGAGTTCATTCGCGGCATCGATCGTCACTACGGCCCCCAACAACACACCCGCAATTTCTTCGGTCACCGACGCGGGCTCACCCGGCACTGGACCGAAGGCACCACCGGGCTACCGCCCCTGGACGCGGCGATCGCCAAGACCCATCGATGGGGCTGGGCGCACCACATCGAGCGGCTGATGGTCACCAGCAACCTGATGACCCTATGCGAGATCGAGCCGCGCCAGGCCTACGGTTGGTTCATGGAGCGCTTCGTCGACTCCGCCCATTGGGTGATGGGGCCCAACGTGTACGGCATGGGCCTATTCGCGGATGGAGGCGTCTTCGCCACGAAGCCCTATATCTGCGGTAGCAACTACGTGCGCAAGATGAGCGACTTTTCCAAGGGCCCCTGGTGTGACGTGATGGACGGCCTGTACTGGCGCTTCATCGCGCGCAACCGGGAGTTCTTTCGTCGCCAAGCGCGACTGTCTCGGGTCGTCGGCAACCTCGACCGCATGTCGGTGTCGAGAAAAGAGACCATCTTTGCCGCCGCCGAGACCTTCATCGAACGTACGACCCTGGCCCCGCCAGGCCCGCAACGGAAGCCAACGACATGAGCGAATCTCGAGTTGCAATCATTGGAGCGGGCATCTGCGGCCTGAGCTGTGCGCAGTGGCTGCAGCGCCGAGGGGTCTCGGTGCGCCTGTTCGACAAGGCCCGCAAAGCGGGCGGGCGCATGTCGACTCGCCGTGGCCCGGAGGTCACCTTCGATCACGGAGCCCAGTACTTCACGGTGCGCAGCGACGCGCTCGGCGAGGTCGTGCAGACGTGGGCCGACGCGGGCGTGGCGAAGCCGTGGACAGGCCGCATTGCGGTGGCGCGGCACGGGTCGGTGACGGCGAAGGGCGACGGCGTCACTCGCTGGGTCGGTACCCCCACGATGTCGGCCATCCCCCGGCATCTCGCCGCGGGCCTCGACGTCGCGGCGCAGACCCGCGTAGGGGCGGTGGAGCGAGACCATGACGGGTGGCGACTCATCGATACCGACGGGGTGACCCTCGGTACCGCGTCCACCGTGCTGCTCACGACCCCCGCGGGGCAAGCGGTCGACTTGCTGGCCGCCGCACCACAGCTGGCCGAGCGTGTCGCGGCGGTGGAGATGGAGCCCTGCTGGGCGGTGATGGTGAGCCTGGAGCGACCGTGGGAGATTCCGGCGGACGGCGTGTTCGTGGACGACAGCCCCGTCGCCTGGGCGGCGCGCGACGGCAGCAAACCGGGCCGAGGCGCGCGCGAGACCTGGGTGCTGCATGCGACCCCCGCCTGGACCCGAGCGCACTGGGACGACGACGCCGCGACGGTGGTGCAGACACTGACCGCCGCGCTGGCCGAGGCCTCGGGTGTGGAGCGGCCCTCGCTCGCCCACGCCGACACCCAACGCTGGCGCTACGCCCGGGCCGACGCCCCACTGCCCGAGCGAGCGCTGTGGGATCCCGAGCTTCGGATCGGCGTCGCGGGCGATTGGTGCGGCGGACCCCGGGTCGAGGGGGCCTGGCTAGGCGGTCGAGCCCTCGCCGAGCGGGTGCTGGCCGACGCCCCGAACACGTGAAGGGCCGCCGATGGTTCAACCCCGGCGGCGGGTGATCTCCGCGGCCTCCCCCACCAAGTCGACGAACTCCCGGCGAACCTCTCGCGGGTCGCGGCCCAGGGCGCCCTTGGCCAGCGTGCGGACCTTCCGATAGCTGACGTCGCCCTTGTGCTCGCTGTCGCGGAGCAGCATGCCGAAGCCGGCGACGGCGGCCGAGAAGCGAAAGTCGTCGCTGGTGTCGGCGAGCGGCAGGGTGGGCAAGTCGACCGCCTGCTCCACGAGCTGGCTGTTGGCCTCCCCCGGGTTCTTGTAGCGAATCTTGACGAACATCGTCTCGCTCGACGCCGTGGCCGCAGCGGTGGTGGTGCTGTCGGTCTGGTAGCGCGAGGGATCGACGCTCCCCTCGAACTCCCCTGCCCCAGCCGGCACGACCTCGTACAGCGCGGTCACGGAGTGCCCCGCCCCGATCTCGCCCGCATCCTTGCGATCGTCGTTGAAGTCCTGAGCATCGAGCGCTCGGTTCTCGTACCCGACCAGGCGATAGGCCTCGACCTTGGCCGGGTTGAACTCCACCTGGAGCTTCACGTCGGCGGCGATGGGCACCAGGGTGGCATTGACCTGCTCCACGAGCACGCGCCGTGCCTCCTTCTCGCTGTCGATATAGGCATAGTGGCCGTTGCCGTGGTCGGCGACCTGCTCCATCAATGCGTCGTTCAGGTTACCGCTGCCGTAGCCGAGGATGGAGAGGAAGACCCCGGACTCCCGGTACTCTTCGATCAAGTCCACCAGCTCGCCCTGGCTCGAGGGGCCGACGTTCAGGTCGCCGTCGCTGGCCATGATCACGCGGTTGATGGCGCCGTCTTCGAAGTTGCGTCGGGCGACCTGGTAGGCCAACGCGAGCCCGGCCGCGCCCGCGGTGGAGCCCCCCGCATCGAGGCGCCGCAACGCTTTCTTGATCTGTCGCTTGTCGTTGGTGGGCGGCAGCACCAAGCCGCTGGCCCCCGCGTAGACGACGATGGCCACGCTGTCCTGTGGGCGCAGCTGGTCGGCGAGCATCGACAAGCTCTTCTTGAGCAGCCCGAGCTTGTCCTCCGAGTCCATCGAGCCCGAGACGTCGATGAGGAACACCAGGTTGCGCGAGGGCACCTCGTCCAGCTCGACGTGCTTGCCCTGGATGCCCACGTGAACGAGCTGATGCGCCTCGTTCCACGGGCAGGTGCCGATCTCCGCGGTGACCGAGAACGGGTGTGGTCCGGCCGGCTCCGCGTAGTCGTACTCGAAGTAGTTGATCATCTCCTCGATCCGCACCGCGTCCGCGGGTGGCAGCTGCCGTCGGCTCAGGAAGCGCCGCGCGTTGCTATACGACGCCGTGTCCACGTCCACGCTGAAGGTCGAGAGCGGGAAGTCGGCGGCGACGAAGAAATCGCTCTCCTCGATATGGTTGTAGTCCTCGCGGTCCGTGGGAAACGGCTCCATGCGCCGGGGCGCGAAGCCGTCGGCCGACATCATCTCGACCGAGGACCCGCTCACCTTGTAGGCGTTGGCTCCCGCCGAGTAGCACCCTGCCCCTAGCCCCACGACGAGGGTGCATAGAGCAAACGGGCGGGCGAGAGGCGGGGGGACGAGGCGTGCCATCGGTGACTCCGAACGCACCAACCTACCGCGTCATTACGCTTCGGTTCGGCGAATCGGGAACACAAATCGGGACCGAACCGTGGAAGGACGTCACTCGTTGCGGGTCGATCCAATGGCCGCCCGCATGGCGTCCACGACCTCGCGCGGCAGCGTCATCGCCAACCACTCTTCGAGCGCACGCACGCCCTGCCACAGCAGCATGGGCAGGCCGTCTTGGTGGGGTAGCCCCGCCTCCGCGGCCGCATCGAGCAGCCCTCCGCTCGGTCGCGGATAGACGAGGTCGGCCACCCGGGCCCCCGACTCCAGTTTCGACAGCGGCAGCGCAGCGGGGAAATCGGTGGGGCCGCCCTTCATGCCCACCGTGGTCGCATTGACCAGCAGGTCGGCCCCGCGCAGCGCCTCGTCGATCGCGTCCCAGCCGACGCCACGATGAGGGCCGGCCGGCAACGCCTCGGGACGACGGGTCACCCAGCACAGGTCCGCTCCGGCCCGATGCAGCAGCGCATCGACGACGGCCCGCGACGCACCACCCGAGCCGAGCACGACGGCACGACGCGGGGTTCCCCCCGGCAGCTCCTCGAGGCCGGCCAAGAACCCCCGGCCGTCGGTGTTGTGGCCGATCATGCGATCGCCATCGAAGCCCACGGTGTTGACCGCCCCGATGCGCTCCGCCTCCGGGCTCAATTCGTCCATGAGGGGCACCGCGGCCTGCTTGTGCGGCACGGTGAGGTTGAGGCCGCCGAGCCCCAGCGCCCGTGCCCCGGCCAGTGCCGCAGGCAGACCTTCGGGTCGCACGTGAAACGCGAAGTAGCGGTGCGGCAGCCCGAGGACGTCGAACGCCGCACAGTGCATGGCCGGGGAGCGCGAGTGCCCCACCGGATCGCCCAGCACCCCGAACGCACGCGCCGAGTTGGTCATGCCGAGGCTGCGCTTTCGTCCGCGTCCGCGGCGTTGTTGCGGCTCCGGTTGCGGTCCATTCTCAGGTTCAGCATCTGCACGAACAGCGAGAAGCCCATCGCCGAGTAGATGTAGCCCTTGGAGACGTGCGCGCCCGTGCCCTCGGCGATCAGCATGACGCCGATCAGCACCAGGAAGGCCAGCGCCAGCACCCGCACCGAGGGATGGTCCTCGATGAAGTCCCCGAGCGGCCCGGCGAAGATCATCATCACCGTGACCGCGATCAGCATGGCCACGACCATGACCTCGATATGCTCGGCCATGCCCACCGCGGTGATCACCGAGTCGAGCGAGAACACGATGTCGAGCACCATGACCTGGGCGATGATGCCGGCATAGCTGACCTTCTTGGCGCCAGAGCCTCCACCCGAGCCGCTGTCGGGCGGGCCGTGCTCGTCGGCGTGCTCGACGTTCTCGTAGATTTCCTTGGTCGCCTTGTACAGCAGGAACAAGCCGCCCAAGGCGAGGATCAGGTTACGCCCCGACCACGGCACGACGAGGGTGAACAGCGTCTGCTCGAGCGCCATGATCCAGCTGATGGCGGACAGCAGCACCAGGCGGGCGACCAGCGCCACGCCCAGGCCGAGGCGGCGCGCGGACAGCTGCTGCTCGCGAGGCAGCCGGCCGCAGAGGATCGTGATGAACACGATGTTGTCGATCCCCAACACGACCTCCATGAGCGAGAGGACGAGCAGGGAGACCCATGCTTCGGGGCTGGAGAGAAGCTCGATCATGGCGCTGGAGTGGAGGCTAGCAGCTTCGTCACTCCTCGGACTCGGCCGTGGTCACCCGCGCCCGTAGCCGGCCCTTGTGGAGCCGCAGTCCGATCTCGTCGCCTTCGCTCAGCCGCGATGCATCGGTGATCGCTTGCCCGTGCTCGTCGGTCGCGACCGCATAGCCCCGCTCGAGGACACCGAGCGGCGACAAGGCCTGCAGCGCGCCCGCGGCCCGAGCCAGCCGTAGCCGAGCCCCGCGAGGCGCTCGCTGACCGGCGGCGACGAGTCGATGGTCGAGCTTCACCAAGCGCCGCCTCGCGCGGGGCACCAGCTCGAGCGCGGCTTGTCGCAGCCGAGCTTCGAGGGCATCGAGCCGACGGCGATCTCGCTCGACCCGACGCTGCGGATGATGAGCCTCGAGCCGACGTCGCAGCGCCTCGAGCCGCTCGCGCGGGCGTACCGAAAAGCGATGACCCAAGCGAAGCAGGCGAGCCCGCGCCCCCTCGAGCCGCGCCCGCTCGTCCAGCGTGCTGCGCTCGAGCGCACGGGCCAGGCGACGGCCGAGCCCGTCGAGCCGCTGCTCCACTGCGTACAGATCGGGCACGACGAGCTCGGCCGCGTGCGAGGGCGTCGCCGCCCGCAGATCCGCCACCAGATCGGTGATGGAGATGTCGACCTCATGCCCCACTGCCGACACGACCGGCACGGGGCAAGCCGCGACGGCGCGCGCGAGGTTCTCGTCGTTGAAGCCCCACAAGTCCTCGAGCGAGCCACCACCGCGACCGATGATCACCACCGACACGCCGGGCTGGCGCTGCACCCGTTGCAGCGCGCGAATGAGCGAGCGCGGGCTCTCGGGCCCCTGCACCACGGCGGGCGAGATGAGGATCCGGCTCGGGCAGCGGCGGCGCGCGACCTCGATGATGTCGTGCACGGCCGCGCCCTGGGCCGAGGTGACCACGCCGATCACCCCGGGCCAGCGCGGCAGCGGACGCTTGCGTTGCTCGTCGAACAAGCCCTCGGCCGCGAGCCGCCCCTTGCGGCGCTCGAGCTCTTGCATGAGCGCCCCGAGCCCGGCCGGCTCGGCTTGCTCGGCGTACATCTGAAAGCGCCCCTGCTTGGCAAAGATGCCCAGCCGCCCCTGCACGCGTACCCGCTGGCCGTTGTCGAGCCGGAAGCGCAATCGCTCGACGCTCGACCGCCACATCGCGACGGGCAGCGACGCGCCCGCGTCCTTGAGGCTGAAGAAGGCGTGACCGCTGGCGGCGATCTTGAGGTTGATGAGCTCGCCCTCCACCCACAGCATGGAGAAGCGCTCCTCGAGCGCTCGGTTGGCACCGCGCACCACCTGGCTCACCGTCCAGGCATTGGGCTGGGCTCGCGTGCGCGCGGGCGCACCGAAGGTCAGCTTGGTCTGCGCCACGGCTCGGGCACGCTAGCAGGCTTGGATCGGACGCCGAAGCGGGCCCACCCCGCGACCCAAGCCCCTAGATTTACTGAGCAAAATTCACCCCACGCTCAGCCGGCCGGAGTACACACTCCACCGTCCGCCTGGATCTGGGCCTGCGTTCGGAACGTGTTGAGGCTCGACCAGTGCGGAGGCTGAACGGTTGGGATCGTTCCGTCTTCTCGAACATTGGTGACGAAGTACGCGTGCTGGTTCCAGATCCGCCGCGCGGCCGTCCACCCCGAGTCGGCGTCGCCGATGACCTGTACCGCGGGGGCCGTGCCGCTCGGGTCGGCCGAGACCACGATGATCTCCGCGGACTGATCGTTGTCGACGTCGGCGACCACCGGGTAGTCCGTGCCCGTCGGGCTGCTGCGCGGAGCAGTGAGCAGCGCGGTGCCGTCAGCGTCGAAGACGTAGAGCTGATCGTCGTCGCCGAACATCGCTTCGGCGCTGCCGTCCCCGAGAAAGTCGAAGGCCGTGCCCGAGGCGCAGCACCCTCCCAGGACGGGCAGCGACCAGTCGGACGCCAACCCCTCCGTCCTCGGGTCGTAGCGCAGCACGCCGAAGTTCGGAGTCACGTACGAGCCGTTGCCGACCACCAGATCGGCCGCACCGTCGCCATCGATGTCGTGGACCGCGGCTGGCAGCCCCGACAGCGAGGGCATGGCGTCCTCGAACTTCACCGTGCCGTCGTGCTCGACCACGGTGAGCCCCCGCAGCCCCGCGTCGTCCCGCGTACTGATGATGACCTCGGGCAAGGAGTCGCCGTCGATGTCCGCGACGTGGGCGAAGTGCAGCTCATCGGGATCGTTGGGCAGCGCGAAGTAGGTCGACCCGTCGTGGTGGTAGGCGTAGTTGCCGTAGATGATCTCGAGGTCGCCGTCGTCATCGAGATCGGCCGCGACCGGGGTGACCCCCGCTCCGCTGCCCGGCTCGTTGCTGCCGATCTGGGCGCCCAGATGCGTGGCGACGACCTCGTCGACCATGATCTCCACATCGCCGTCGGCATCGAGGTCGGCCAGCGTGATGTGCCCCAGCCCTCGAAATCCATCGACTGCGGACCCCCACGCGACGCTCCCGTCGTGTTCGAACGCGATGATCTCTCCCGGCCCCCCGAAGTCCAGCTCGCGGACGGCCAGGATCTCGACCTGCCCGTCGCCGTCGATGTCCCCCAGCGCCGGGTTGGTGAGAAAGTCGAGGGTGAAGCCGCTCGCCCAGTGCAAGGCACCCGTGGCCCCGTCGAGCACGTAGAGCCGGGCCTCGCTGGTGCCGGCCGGAGCGGCCAAGACCACCACGTCCGGGATGTCGCACAGGGTGACCTCGCCGTCGCCATCGTCGTCGGTGAGGTTGGCGACCAGCGGAGTGGTGAGGACCTGGAGGTCGCCCGAATCCCCCGACCACGACCACTCCACGTTCGGCTGGAAACTCTCGGCCAGAGGCGGCGCATCGCAGCCACCGATGCCCGTGATGTCGTCGTCCGCGACGAAGCACAGCTCGGACGGACCGCCGAGGTCGAGCCCTCCGCCCACGTCGAGCACGGGCGTGTCGTCGCCCCCCGTCGAATCGCCTCGGGTGCCCTCGGCGGTGGAGTCCGCCACGTCCGTGCTCGAGCCCGGCGTCGGACCGGAAGTCATCGTGCCGGATGTCGCCTGGCCCGACTCGGCGCCGGCCGACGACGCGGAGTCCTCACCGGGGTCTGGATCGCCGCACCCGACCAGCGCCGTCACGGCGACGGTCACCTCCAAGAGCCGATGGTTCCGCATGACAACCACCGTACCCGTTGGGCGCGGACGTTCGCCGCGGCTTCGCGGTTGCGAACCCGAGCCCTCGAGCGCTTTAGTGCGCGGGGTCGAGCTGCAGATCGCCGTCGCTGAGGGACTCGAGCTGAGCCCGCAGCTCCTTGAGTTCCGTCTCCAGGCGGGTCACGCGCTCGGCGAATTCGCGCACGACCTCGTCCAGGTCCTCTACGCTGCGCTGCTGAAACTGCGCCTGCATCTCGAGCTCTCCGAGCCTCGCGTCGACCTCGCTGCCTCCCGGCTGTGCGCCGTGGGAGCCCTCCGCGTCGGGAATCACGGTCGGAGTGTAGCCGCTTTTGGGCCCCGTCGGCCAAATCCGGCCATGCGGGGTCGCGAGAAATTTGGGCCACACCCGGTTTCGTCGTTCTACTGGGCCTGATGCGCCCCGTGGCCCACTGCCGACCGTTTCTCACGCTCTGCCAAATCTTCGTCTTGGCGGCGTTTGGCGGGGGTTGCGACTTCTTTCAGGAGCTGGAGTCAGAGCCGGGCGCGGGCGAATCCGGGGCCGAAGAGAGCACGGGCGCGGACGAAGGTACGGGAGACACTGACGACGGCCCGTGCACCCTGGCGGAGGACGATCGCTGCCTGGACCAGGACACGGTGCAAAGTTGCAGTGTCGAGGACGGCACCGTCTCCGAGCTCGACTGCGGAGCGCTGTGCGGGGGCTTCACGAATTTCTCCTGCGTCGCGACGGGCACGGGGCAGCACGCCTGCTGGTGCGTCGAGCCGGGGCCGACCAAGGTCTACACCTGCCGCGAGCTCGAGGACTGCATGGAGGGCTGCCCTCCCGCGGCCGACTTCTCGTGCCCCGACCAATGCTTCGCGCGCACCGACGCGATGACGATCCGAATCTTCGGAGCCCTGCTGCACTGCGCCGAGGCGACCTGCGAGCAGCAGTGCATCGATGCCCCGCAGACCTGCAACGCATGCATCGAAGCCGCGCGCATCGAGGGCAGCGGCGGCTGTAGCTTGCCGCGAGCGATCTGCGACGACGATCGCAACCCCGAAGATCCCTGGCCCTGATCGCGCTCGCCACGGGGTGCCACGCCGCGTGAGCCAGACCGCGTGGGCCAGGCACATTGCGGGTCGAAACTCGGGGGTTTCGTGGTAGCTCGACTCCGTGCCCGCCTTCGTCGACGTGCCCGATCCCGTCGCTGGACCCGACGCCACCGGTCGCATTCGCTACGACCTGCGTCAGCCCAAAGACGCCAGCCCGCACCCTCCCCTGGTGTTGCTCGGCGGCATGACCCAGACCCTGTCCAGCTGGGGCGGCCAGCTGCGGCCGCTGTCCAAGACCCGCACGGTGCTCGCCTACGAAGCCCGTGGCCAGGGGTCGACCGAGCTCGACCCCTCCGAGGCCGGGCTCGCCCGCCACGCCGAGGACTTCGCCGCGTTCGTGCAGGCGCTGGGGTTGCCCACGCCGCTGGATCTCTGCGGGTTTTCGTTCGGCGCGCGCGTGAGCATGTCCGTGGCTGCGACTCACCCCCACCTGATTCGACGGCTGGTGCTGTCGGGGGTGGGCAGCGGGCGCGGCATCGTCGGGCAGCTCATCGTCGAGGGGTGGATCGCCTCGCTGAAGACGGGTGACCTCGAGACGCTCGCGCGGATCAGCCTCCCGGACATCGTGGGGCCGCGATATCTGGAGAAGCACGCCCACCTGGTGGAGCCGATGGTGCGCGCGGTGATCGAGCGCAACTCCTTCGAGGGAATCCGGTCCCTGTTCGAGCAGACCCTGCGCTCCGATCCGGATAGCCCGTGGGCCATGGACGCCCTGGCTGCGCGCGTGCAGTGCCCGGCGTTGGTCATGGGCGGCGCCCTCGACCGGCTGGCGCCCCCCGAGGAAGTGCAGGGCCTCGCCGCCCGCATGGGTGCACAGACGCGGCGCTTCGAGGATGCCGGCCACACCATCCCCATCGAGGCGGCCGAGCCGTGGCGTGAAGCGGTGGTCGAGTTTCTCGGCTGACGCTCAGGCGTCGGCCACCTCGGGCTCCCACTGCAAGATGTCGCCGGGCTGGCAATCGAGCGCCCGACAGATGGCGTCGAGGGTGGTGAAGCGCACCGCCTTGGCGCGACCGCTCTTGAGCACCGAGAGGTTCTGAGCGGTCACCCCCACCGCCTCAGCCAGGTCGTTGAGCCGCATCTTGCGGCGCGCGAGCATCACGTCGAGTCGGATCACGATCGGCATGGCGAAACTCCCGAGGTCAGATGGTGAGCCCGTGCTCTTCGTCGAGCTTGCGGGCCTCGTCCATGACCCAGGACATGAAGATCAGCACCAGACCCGCGACGAACGAGCCGGGACCGAAGCCGACTCCGGTCGTAAACTCGGCGGCGGCCTGGTCGTAGTCGACGCTGACCTGCGCTGCGGTGAGCACGATGAGCCAGCCGATGACCCGCAGGTGGCGAACGTTGGCGAGCCCGAACAGCTCGCCGCTCTCGTAGCGCTCGGCCAGGCGGGCGACCTGGTGAAACACCACCGTCATCACCAGCGCGAGCGCCCCGCTGTACAGCATGATGACCGAGTACGAGGGCGGCTCCTGCTGGGCTCGAGCGAGCACGAAGCCCATGAGCGCGGCCGAGATCAGCGACACCACCGAAAGGGCGTACGCGAGGAGCTTGACGACTTTGCTGACTCGTTGGATGCGGCGCATCGGCGACTTCTCTCGATTCCCAACCTACGGGACGCCTCTCGATTTTCAACCATTTTTTACCGAAAAACGATAAATAAATCTCGATTACCGTGATGCGCGCCGGTTGGCGGGCGGCTTTTTCCCGCTCCGGGTCACGCGGTGCGGCCGGGTGCCTACCGTGGACATGAAGACCATGACCAAGTGGCTCGTCGGCGCCTCCATCCTCCTTCTGCCTGCCGCCGCGTGGGCCGGAGAAGCCCTCGGCGCAGGCTGCATCTGCCCGTTGTGCTGCTGAGACGAAGACTCTTCGAACTCGTGACGTTGTCTCCCCGGGTATGCACGCATCGACGCGTCGGCGACTTCAGCAGGGCCTCACCGCGCTGGCAGCGGGTGACCGGCAGGCCTTCGACGGCGTGTACGCCTCGAGCTGGCCGGTCATGCACTCGCTCGCGGTGCGGCTGCTCGGCGACTCCGCCGAGGCCGAAGACGCGGCCCAGCGTGCCCTCCTCAAGCTCTTTTCCAATGCCTCTCGCTTCGATCCGGAGCGGGAGGCATTGCCGTGGATCCTCACCTTCGTGATCAACGAATGCCGAACGGTGCGCGCGCGGTGGCGACGTCGACCCCTGCAATCGCTGACGGTCGAGCCGTCCTCGGACGCAGGGTCGCAGGCGCTACCCGAGGACATCCTGGTCCGGGCCGATCTGGCCGAGGCGCTGCAGTCCGTGGTCGGCACGCTCACACAGGACGATCGAGTCGCGCTGGGACTGGAAGACGGGGCCGACGACACGGTCGCCCCGGCCACCCGACGAAAGCGAAAACAGCGGGCGCTCGTTCGCCTGCGCAGCGCGTGGAGGAGGATCCATGGACTCGCATGAGCTCGCCGCCCGGGCCCGCCGGGCCTACGAACTCGGACGACTGCGTCGGGCCGCATGGGCGTGGTGGCCCGTGTCGCCCGTCGTGGTCGTCGCCCTGCTCATGGGCCACACCGCCACCGCCGTCGCCCTGGCCGTGCCGCTGGTGCTGATGTGCGTGTGGTGCTCGTATCGCGGCCAGGGCCTCGAGCGAGCGATCACCCCCGGGGCAGTGGCCGGGCTGCTGCCCGCCATGGTCGCCATGGGCACGATGCAGCACTTCGGCTGTGCCTCGAACTCGTGCGCCGAGTTGTGTGCCCCCTTGTGTGCCGCGACCGGGCTGGTGGTAGGTGCGTGGCTGGGCACCAAGACGGCGGCACGCGAGACGCCACGGGTCACCGCGGCCTCGCTGGCGATCGCGGCCGTGTCCGCTTCGCTCGGCTGTGCACCGATCGGCCTGGGCACCCTGGTCGGTGCCATCGTGGGCATGGCCGTCGGCGTGGTGCCCCTGTGGGTCGTGCGGCACGCGGCCGACTAGAAGTTCATGGCGACTCGGGCAGGTCTGCGCCGTCTCTAATCACGTGCCGGGGCACGGCGTCGAGCCCTTCGAAGGCGGCGTCGAGGCGTGCCTGAAGCCCGGGCGTGCCGCCGGGTCTCGGGTCTCGCAGGTAGACGCTGCGAACTCGTCCCGGAAACTGCCGCGCGATCGCGGCGTAGATCTCGGGGTCGTGCTCGCCCGTGTCGCCGATGAGCACGAACTGGCGTGTGGAGAACGAGCGGATGATGGTGGCGATGGTGGTCTTTTTGTAGGCCTCGGACGGCGCGAGCAGGTCGATCATCTCGCCCGCGCGCCAGCGGAAAGGCCGGAGCGCGAAGCTTCCGCGCGGGAAGCCCTCGTCGCGGGCGAACTCGGCCATTGCGTCGAGCAAGGGCAGCGGAGACGCGGAGACGTAGTGGAACGCGACGTCCTGCTCGGCCCAGCGCTCGTAGACCGCGGCCATCTTCGGCACCGCCACCGGGTCGCGCAGGAACGTGTTCTCGAACATCGCCTTGCGGTCGTGCACCTCGGTGACCTTGATCGTGTCGTCGACGTCGGAGATGACCGAGACGCCCTCGTCCGCCAATAGCTGCGCCCAGGCCGAGAAGCGTCGCGTGTCGCCTTCGCGCACCACGACCTCGAGCTCGACCCACGAGCGCTCGCCGTGCGGCACGGGGGTGTCGACGGGCAGCTCGAACGCACCGCGGGCCCGGCCGCTGGGGGTCGTGGGCCCGACCCGCGCGGCATGAGGACCCCGACGCAACGCCAGATACTCGCCGCGCTCGTTGTCGACGACGAAGGGCTGCAGCCGCGCCCGGACCTTCGCATCGGCCGACCACCCGTCGGGGACCGAGATGGCGTCCCCAAAAAGCTCCAGCACCACGCGACGGGAGAGGCTGTCGTACTCGGGCTCGAACACCCAGGCCTCGATGGGGATGTCCCAGGTGCTCCCTCGGAGAACGCCGAAGGTGGGCAAGAAGCGGACGACTTCGTCGCTGGCCAGGGTGCTGGGGTCGACCTGGGCAAGCTCGTATTCGGGCATCGGAGGCGGGGATGCGGGCGCAGGGGATTCCGGCTCACCGTTGGCACAGCCCAGACCCACTACGGACACGGCGAGCACCCAGGACGGCAGGCGTAGCGACGAGGTCACGGCCTTCGAGCGTGGCATCGTCGTCACGACGATCACAAGCACGTCGAACATCGATTCACGCGAGCCCAGCAGGCCCCGATGCGGCCGCGCCTACGCTTGCCGGCCATGGGGCCCTATGCCACGATGCGAGCGCGGAACCGAGATGCTCGACGCTGGTAGTGCTCCCCGAAGAATCGGTGGTCTGACGATCTTCGAGGACCACGCCGATCCACTGCTGTTCTACGTGCTGCCCGAGATTCCGCGGGTCGTCGCCAACCCCAGCCCTGCGCTGTCCCTGTTGCTGTTTCGCGGCGACCAGGCGGGCGCGATGCTGCACTTCGAATCGCAGCTCGCCCCCACGCAAGAGCAGCTCGACCTCGTCCGAGACGAGCTCACCGAGCAAGGGCAGGCGCCACGATTGCATCGGCCGGATTGGCGCGACGGCACGGTTCGGGTCGCCGGGTGGCTCGATGCGGACGAACTCGGTCCCGTCAGCCTGAACGTGGGCACGCCGTCGCTCATCGGCGATCCGTCGTCCATCGTGGCCGCCCGGCTCGATCAGCACGGAGCCGCGCTGGCCGAGCAAGCGCTTCGGGGCGGCGATGCTCTGCCCACGGTGCTCCTCTTTCAGCTCGAGTTCCTCGGCTTGGGCGGGCCTCTGGGCATCGAGGCCGAGGCCGACGTCCAGTCCATCTTCGACCACTTCTCCGTCGAGGGCGCGGCCAAGGCCCCCTTCGGCAAGGCCCGCCTCGCCAAGAGCTGGGAAGAGCTGGTCAACAACGGCCTCATCCGTCTCGAGGTCATCGACGAGAGCGGCGAGCTCGAGGGTCGACGCGCCGAGGCCCTCAGTCGGGTGGGTCAGGAGCTGGTGAGCAACATGTTCACCCCCATGCCGCCCGTGCAGATGCCCCGGGTGCGTGAAGACGGCACGGCGCCTCCCTACGAGCTGAGCTTTCGCCTCGTCGACCGCCGCGAAGAGCTGACCACCACTGCCCGCTGGAGCTTTCGCGAGCGCGCCGCGCGTCGCATCACGCATCACGCCGCGGCGAGCCTCATCGGCATCCTCGGCGACAGCCCCGTCGACGATCACATCTCCTATGTCGATCTGGGCACGCCGAGCCGCGAGATCGTGGTGAGGGCCGAGCCCGAGCTGGCCGAGCTGGCGATCGCCACCCTCGATGTCGAGCTGCGCCTCGAAGAGCCGGAGGCCCCGCCGAGCGAGGAACCAACCGATGAGCCCGAGGCCACGCCGGAGCCCGAGCCGGCCGAGGAAGAGGCCGAGTTCGCGGTCATGCTCGACCCCGAGACGCTCGAAGCCACCCTGGCCCTGCAGCGCGATCCGGGACAGCCGCTGTGGTACCGCGTGCGGGCGCGCTTCGACCCCGAGCGCACCCGCGCCGACGATCGCCAGACCGAGTGGACCCTCGCCCACGGCGGCCTCGTCGTCGTGTCACCGCGCCGCCTGTTCCCGCAGCGCGAACTCACCGTGGTGGCCGGTCATCTCGAGCTCGACTGGCTCGATCACATCGAGGTCGTCGTCCAGCCGCCCGACCCCGAAGAGCCGCCGCGCTCGGTGATGTTGTCGGGCGAGCAACGCACGGGTCGGGCCTCGTTCCCGGCCGCGGGCGAGCAGCCCCTGACCCTCACCACGCACTATCGCGGCCGCGAAGGCGAGCCCTCGCGCTCCGACGAGCCCTTCACCGTGCCCGCGAGCGAAGAACTGGCCGTCATCGATGGGCCCTTCGGCCCCTCACTCCGAGTGCTGGTGGCTCGGCTGCCGCGCCCGGGCCTGTTGTCGGCCGTCACCGAGTTCGAGCTGTCGCACGAAGACTGGACGCAGACGGCCTCGGTGAGCTTCGACGATCCCAGCCCCACCACGGCCACGCAGACCGTCGTCCTCCGTCGGCTACGCGACACCCCCGACGAGTATCGCCACCGCACCACGCTCATCTTCGACGATGGCCGCACCGAGGTCGGCACGTGGGCGAGCAGCGACAAACCGAGCCTGGTCATCGGTGCCGACGGGCCCTCCGCCGTCCATCGCACCCAGGTCCTCGTGCTCGGCGGTGGTCCCAACGCCCGCGGCAGCTTCCTCATCGAGCTGGTGCTGAGCGCAGGCAATGTCACCACCAGCGCCCTGATCGAAGGCGACGCCACCCAGGCCGAGCTCGTGCTGGTCGCCCCCGAGGGCTCCGCCGCAGTGCTCACGGTCCGCGAGATCACGAACACCGGCCACACCCACGAGCAACAGTTCTCCCCCCCGCCCGCGATGACCGTTCTTCCCCCGAAACCGTAGCGAGTCCACCACGCCATGATCTACGACGAGCCCGTCGACTACATCGGTGGTCTGGAGATCTTCCGAGACTTCTCCAACCCCAACACGTTTTACTTCCTGCCGCCCACCGGTCCCCGTGTCGCCCGCGTTGCCGGCGGAGGCGAAGATGGTGACTACGCGCTGCGGCTGGTGCTCTTTCGCCCCGATCCCAACGCTACGCCGCCGCAGGGCATGGAAGACGGCGGCGGCTTCCTCAACCTCGACGTCGATCTGAACGTGACCGAGGCCCAGCTCAACAGCATCGAGGAAGAGCTGCGCAGCAAATTCGGAGACGAGGCCAACCTCGTGCCCGTGCCCTTCACCGAAGGCAGCGTCGAGCTCGTGCTGCTCGGCGTCGGCCGAGGCGACGAGGGCCAGCCCTTCGTGCGCAAGGTCGCCGGCTCGGCCGTGCCCTCGCTGTACGGCTCGCAGCGCGCGGCCTTCAGCGTGGTCCTCGATCGCCATGGCGCCGCGCTGATGCGCCAGGTCATCGCCGAGGGCGGCCTGACCATGGCCCTGGCCATCTATCACCTCAAGTACGCGGCCATCGGTCCCGCCTACAACCTCGAGATCACCATCGACTACTCGAAGTCTCGCGAGCTGATGGACCTGCGGCTCAACGCGGGCGTCGGCGTGGCCAGCGGCAACACCAAGTTCGTGGGCAAGGCCGGCTTCCACATGCTCATGGAGGAGCTCCAGGAAAACCGCGCCATCGTGGTCCGGGAGCTCGACCCCATTCCGGGTGAAGGCGGGCGCGACGAGACCAACCAGGAGCAGATCAACGAGATCATCGGCAATCTCATGGGCTCCACCTGGTTCCGCCCCTCGCTGAGCCAGATGTCGCAGCTGACCCAGGTGCAGCCGTCGGGCAGCAACACGACGACCACCACCAACGCCACGACGGCGCCGACCACCGCTCCCACCACCGCTCCCACCACGCGACCGAGCCCGAGCCCTTCGCCGAGCCCGAGTCCCAGCCCCTCGCCCAGCCCCAGCCCGAGTCCCAGCCCCTCGCCGAGCCCCAGCCCGAGTCCCAGTCCCTCGGCCAGCCCGACGCCGAGCACCGCGCCCGGCACCTCGGCGCCCAACTCGGGCGGCTCCGGGGGCGCGACCGTCGAGGCGAGCTTCGAGATCAACTTCGAGATGATCGAGCGGACCGAGCAGACCACGGCGAGCTACAACCTCAGCCGCCGCGAGGCCCGAATCCACGAGATCCATCCGCAGGGGCAGCTGTCCTTCGACGTCGACAATCCCGAGGACTACATCATCGAGGCCGACGGGGCGATCGACTTCTTCCAGAACCTGCAGCTGCGGGCCACCACCACCGCGGTCTGGGACCTCGACGGCATCGACTCCATCCAGATCCAGATCCGCTACGGCACCGATGGCCAGGGCGGCTTCCGACGTCGCGGCGAGATGATGCTGACCCCGACCCAGACCTCCGACACCTGGAAGGTCAACGTCCTCCACGAGGACGACGACCGCAGCAACCCCGTCGCGTACTGGTACGACTACAAGGTCACCATCCACTACCGACAGGGCGTGGCCCTGGGCAACCAACGCGGGGCCATGGACAGCGTGGGGGCCGAGGGCGCCGACGCCGAGGGCTGGATCCGCAGCCACTCGCGCAACCTGGTCATCCACCCGCGCGACGTCACCCCCGGCCTGACCGTCAACGTGATGACCGGCATCGTGAAGTACGAGCTGCTGGCCCATGCCAACCTCGTGCTCAGCTACGGGCCCTACCGGCAGAACCTCAAGCTCTCTGCCGAGCAACCCGAGCACCGCCTGGTCATCCGTCCCGAGCGCGACCTCGCCGACGAGCCCATCCGCACCGAGGGCATGCTCTTTTACAAGGACGGGGCCCAGGTCCCGCTGCCCGCGGGCGAGTGGTCGCCGCAAGAGCTGGTAGTCGTCAACGAGGCCCGCGAGAACATGCTGCGGGTGCGGGTGATCATGGCCGACCCGGGCGACGAGTACAGCAAGATCGCCGTCCGCCTGCGCTACCAGCACGGCAACCGCAACGTCGAACAGACCTACGAGCTGACCGACCACGCGCAGCTCGAGGAGTGGACGGTGCGGCTCGAAGACCCCGAGGCCCGCGCGTGGCAGTACCAGGCCACCATGGTGAAATCCGCGGGCGCCATCGAGACCACCGACTGGATCGACGGCGAGGACGACCAGCTCATCTTGGGCATCGAGGTGGTCGACGTCATCCCCGTGCAGATCAACTGGCTCGTGCCGCTGCCCATGGGCGACCTGATGGCGGTGAAGATCGACCTGGCCTACGACGACGACCGCGAGGACGTGCACTGGGCTCACTCCGAGGTCATCAACCAGGGGCACGCGGGTGCGTTCCGCTGGCCCATCGCGATCAAGAACCGCGAGAACCGAAGCTATCGCTATCGGGTCACCGAGTTCCGCACCACGGGCACGGTGACCGAAGGCGAGTGGCGCACCACCGACACCCGCGCGCTCGTGCTGATGCCGGGCATGTAGCTCCCACCTGCGAGTGCTCCCCGCGCGTGGGACCCCAGCGGGCTCACGCGTAGGGGACGACGGCGACCGCCGCGTCGGCCAGCTGCTCCAGCTGCGACCGCTCGGCACCCGCCCGGGCGCGCACCGACAGGCTGTGGGTCACGCCCGCCAAGACCGAGGCGAGCGCTTCGACGTCGGCGTCGGGATCGAGCTCGCCGTGCTCTCGGCCGCGCTGCAGCACCTGCGCGAAGCGGGCGTCGATCCCATCGAGCAGCCGACCGAGCTCTTCCCGAATCCGCTCGCTGCCCGACGCCTCGGTGGCCGCGGTGCTCATGATGAGACACCCCCGCGCGATGTCCTCGTGATCGACATAGAGCTCGATCAGCACCTCGAAGATGCCGCGGAGGCTCTCGTCGAGCGAGGCCGCCTCTTCGAGGACGGGCGAGATCGAGGCATCGATGCGACCGAAGAAGTTGCGCAGCCCGGCCAGGTACATCTGTTCTTTGTCGCCGAAGGTGGCGTAGAGGCTGGGACGAGCGACCCCCGTGGCCGCCGATAGGGCGTCGAGGGACGTCCCCGACAATCCGCGCTGCCAGAACAGATCGGTGATGGCATCGAGGACCTCCGACTCGTCGAACTTGCGGGGTCGACCCCGGGATCGGGTGCTCTTGCTGCGCTTCGCCATGCCGCGTGCGGGACTCTCGAGACATTATATGCCAATCGGTACAAAATCTAACGCGTCGGGCCGCTCGAGCGCGTGGCCGCGATGCATCGCGGCTGCATCCTCGGTGCCTGTTCGTCAAGCGCAGCGATGCGGAGCCGTCGCGAGCTCGGCGAACGATCGTCGGTGCAAACCCGCGTCGATCGCCGGGACTCTCGCTCCGTCTGCCGCGGAAGTCGCGCTGAGCCGGTCCGCGGCGGGAGCCCGTTCGTCCGCCGTGCTCGCTCAAATCGCCGCCCCCCTGCCGCTACCCACCGCCCTGCCCTCGCCCGCGACCGGGCCTGCTCGTACCGCGGTGGTGGCCCCGGTTCGCCCCTGCTAGCCTCGCGACGAAATGGCGGGCAATGCCTTTGGCGAGCGCTTTCGGGTGACGACCTTCGGTGAGTCCCACGGCGGAGTCGTGGGCGTGGTGGTGGACGGCTGCCCCGCCGGGCACCCCTTCCCGCTCGAGCGCATCGGGGCCCAGCTGGCGCGACGGCGCCCCGGGCAGGGAAAACTCAGCTCGGCGCGCAAAGAGCCGGACGAGATCGAGGTGGGCAGCGGGGTCGACCCCGACTCGGGCCGCACGCTTGGCACGCCGATCTCCATGTGGGTTCGCAATCGCGACGCCAAGTCCCACCACTACGGCGAGCTCCGCGACCTGTATCGCCCCTCGCATGCCGACTACACCTACGACGCCCGCTACGGCCTGCGCTTCGTGGCCGGCGGCGGGCGAGCGTCGGCACGCGAGACGGTCGGGCGCGTGGCCGCGGGGGCCCTCGCCGAGGATCTGCTCGAAGCGGCGCTCGGCATCTCCATCGTGGCCTGGGTCGACCAGGTGACGGACGTCTCGTGCCCGACCATCGATCCGGCCACGGTCACGCGTGAGCAGGTCGATGCGGCGGAAGTGCGCTGCCCCGATCCCGAGGCCGCCGCCCGCATGACCGAGGTCATCGACGCCGCCCGCTCCGACCGCGACACCGTGGGCGGCGTGCTGCGCTGTGTCGCCCGGGGCGTCCCGCCCGGACTCGGCGAGCCGGTCTTCGACAAGCTCAGCGCGGCCCTGGCCGGGGCGATGATGAGCCTGCCCGCGACCCGTGGGTTCGAGCTGGGCGAAGGCTTCGCCGCCACGCGCATGCGAGGCTCGGAGCACAACGACGCGTTCGTGCCCGACCCCGAGCGCGCGGCGAGTACCGACGGCATCCGCACCCGCACCAACCGCAGCGGCGGCATCCAGGGCGGGCTGAGCAACGGCGAGCTGATTCGTTTCGCCGTCGCGTTCAAGCCGGTCGCCACGATCTTCAAGCCGCAGGACACCGTCGATCGCGAGGGCAAGGCCGCGACCTACACCGCCCGCGGCCGCCACGACCCCTGCGTGCTGCCCCGCGCGGTGCCGATGGTCGAAGCGATGACCGCGCTGGTGCTCTGCGATCACCTCATGCGTCGCCTCGGCGCACGGGTCGAGGATCTGAAGCAATGTCGCTGAAGGTCGTCTCCAGCTCGCCGGGCCCCGAAGGCGGCGGCGGAGGCCCACGCATCCTCGCCCCGGGGGCTCCGCCCTCGTCGGGCCCGATCCCCAACGAGCTGGCCCGGCACCTGGTGCACGGCGAGGCGCTCGTATGGTGGGGCGACAAGGACTCCATCCGCTTCGGACCGGTCCTGATGATCCTCGGCGTGGCCCTGGCCGTGCTGGCCGTCGTCACCCTGCTCGCCCCCGAGTTCTGGCAGCAACCGCCCAAGGAGCTGGCCAAGCCCATCGGCGTGCTGCTCTCCCCCGCGGCGTTCGTGCTCGTTCGCGAGCGCATCAACCGACGTGCCGTGCTGGTCACCGACGCCAGCATCACCAGCATCGACATGCGAGGCCGCGTGCAGCGACTGCCGCTGGGGGGCATCGCCAAGGTCCGCCGCGATCCGCTGCGCGGCGGGATGGTGCTCGAGGGTCGCCAGGGCCAGGTCCGCCTGCCCCCTTCGCTGCTCGACGACACCCGCCAGGCCATCGCCAGTCAGCGTCGTCACAGCGTGCGAGGCTCGGCCTCGGTCGACGACCCCCAGGGGTGGCTGCCATGAACCAGCCCCAACGCCGCGACCTCGCCGATGCGCGGCGTATCGTGGTGAAGCTGGGGACGGCCGTGGTCACTCACGACGGTTTCGAACTCGCGCTCGGCCGCCTGCATAGCGTGGTCGAGGAGCTCGGCCGGCTGCACCGCGACGGCCGCGAGCTGATGCTGGTCTCGAGCGGCGCGGTGGGCATGGGCACCCGCGCGCTGGGTCTGTCCGAGCGCCCTACTTCGCTGGGCCTGCGCCAGGCCTGCGCCGCGGTGGGGCAAGGGCACCTCATGACGCTGTACACCCAGGCCTTGGCGCAGCTGGGCCTGGTGGCGGGGCAGGTGCTGCTGACCCAGAGCGACTTTGCCGATCGCGATCGCGCGCTGTGCCTGCGCACCACCCTGCTGCGACTGCTCGAGCTGCGCACGCTGCCCATCCTCAACGAAAACGACAGCGTCAGCGTCCGCGAGCTGGTCGAGCATCGCCAAGCCGAGCAGGAGGCCACCGCCGCCCCTGCCTTTGGCGACAACGACGGACTCTCCGCCCGGCTGGCGGTCGCGCTCGATGCCGACCTCCTGGTCCTGATGACCAACGTCGACGGGCTGTTCACCGCCAACCCGGCGCTCGATCGCGACGCGAAGCGGATCCCGGAGCGAGTGGGCGTGGATGCCGAGCTCGATGCACTGGCCAGCGGCCGCTCTACCGGGGGCACGGGCGGCATGGCGTCCAAGCTCGAGGCGGCTCGACTCGCGACCGAGTCCGGCTGCTCGGTGCTCATCATCGACGGCACGAACCCGGGGGCGCTTTCGCGGGCGCTCTCGGGAGAAGACCTCGGCACCGTGCTGTGGCCTCGCAGTCCACACCGCGCCCGTCGCCAGCACATCGCCATGGGGCGCGAGCGACAGGGGGCGTTGGTGGTCAACGACGGCGCGATCGCGGCCCTGCGCGGGCGCAAGGCCTCGCTGCTGCCCATCGGCGTGATTCGCGTGGAAGGCGAATTCTCCCGGGGTGACGTGGTGGAAGTGCGCGACGCCAGCGGGCGCGTCCACGGGCGCGGGATCGTCAACTATCACGCCGATGCCTGCCGGGCGCTCGTCGGGCGTCACAGCTCGGAGATCGACCGCATCCTGGGCTGGCGGGGCTACGATGCAGTGGTCACCCGCGACAACCTCGTGCTCTCGGAGGTCTGAGCACGCGCGACCAAGGAGCTTCGCCGATGACAACCTCTCCCGATCACGTCCGACAGCTCGCTCGTAAGGCCCGCCAGGCGGGGTCGCACCTCGCCCGCGCCAGCGGCCCCGACCGCCGCTCCATCCTGCTCGCCATGGCCGACGAGCTGGCCCGCTCCGATGCCCGCGCCGGGATCCTGGCCGCCAACGCCGAGGACCTCGAGGACGCCAACGCCATGCGCGAGCGCGGCGAGCTGGCCCAGGCCCTGGTCGACCGACTCGTGCTCACGGACAAGAAGCTCGACGGGCTCTGCGACGGCCTCGGTCAGCTCGCGGACCAAGTCGACTTGATCGGCCGCACCGACCTCGAGCGCGAGCTCGACGATGGCCTCGTGCTACGCCGCGTCAGCTGCCCGCTCGGCGTGCTGGGCGTGGTGTTCGAGGCCCGCCCCGACGCGGTGCCGCAGATCGCCGGGCTCGCCCTGCGCACGGGCAACGCGGTGATCCTCAAGGGCGGTCGGGAAGCGCGTCGCAGCAACGCCGCCCTCGTTCGCCACCTGCAGGGCATCCTGCACGCCCAGGGCTTCGACCCCCACGCCGTCGCCCTACTCGAGGGCCGCTCCGAGGTCGATGCGCTGCTGGGCCTCGAGCGCGACGTCGACCTGATCATCGCGCGGGGCTCGACGTCCTTCGTTCGCTACGTGCAGAACAACACCTCGATCCCCGTGCTCGGTCACGCCGAGGGTCTGTGCCACCTGTACCTGCACCACTCCGCGTCCCCGCCGATGGCGGCCCGGATCGCGGTGGACGCCAAGACGGGCTACCCCGCGGCCTGCAACGCCATCGAGACCATGCTGTGGGAGCCCGGGGCCGAGCCGGCCCTGTTCGCCGCGGTGGAGGCGTTACAGCGGCAGCAGGTCGAGCTGCGAGGCTGCGAGCACACCCGCGGCAAGTACCCCGAGATGGTCGCCGCCACGGACGAGGACTGGTCCACCGAGTACGGCGACCGCGTGCTGTCCATTCGCCGCGTCGACCACCTCGACGCGGCCATCGACCACATCGAGCGCTACGGGTCGCGCCACACCGAGACGATCATCAGCGAGGACGACATGGCCGCGGCCACCTTCCTCGCCGCGGTCGACTCGGCCGGGGTGTTCCACAACGCCAGCTCGCGCTTCGCCGACGGCTATCGCTACGGGCTCGGGGCCGAGGTCGGCATCAGCACGGGCAAGCTGCACGCGCGCGGCCCGGTGGGCGTGGAAGGCCTGGTCACCTATCGCTGGCTGCTCCGCGGTCAGGGCCAGGTCGCAGGCGACTACGGGCCGGGCAAGCGGGCCTTCAAGCACCGCACGCGCTCGAGCTCCTGATGCGACGAGACCGACGGGGCATCCTGCCGCCGTCGGTCTCGGTACGCCCGATGCCGTGCATCGGACAAGTCTACGCTTCGCTAAGGTCCGACGACTTCCGAGATCCTCAGGTGTGAACCAGAGCGATTCGGATTGCTGCGGTCGGAGTAGGCCTGCAGCTGTCGTTGCGCCGCGTTGAACGAGTCGCGCAGCGCGACCCCGAGGTCGCTGTGCTCGGGTTTCGGCTTCTCGTGACTCACGACGATCTCGTCGCCGGGCACGCTGAGCTCGATGCGTACGTGGTAGGGATTGCCCTTTTGGTGGTGATTATGATTGGCCTCGACCACTACTCGGCAGCCGGTAATCCGATCGTAGAGGCGATCGAGCTTGGCAGCCTTCGATCGAATGCGTTCTTCGATCGCTTCCGTTCGCACGACGTTGCGAAACGTGATCTCCAATGGGAGCTTCATGGGCCTTCCTTGATGTAAGCCGCGCCGAGAGTTCCAACTGTTACTCGCATCGGCTCGGCGCCGCTGGTGGGAATTTTCCGATACGAAGAGCAACACCATCATTGTGACAGGCGAGCCCGCCAAAGTGCCAACGGAAGTTACGGTACGAAGGGGTACTCCCCCGTCGGTAGGAAGCCAGTTTCGTGGGCCAGGACCGCTGTTAGGTGGCCCAATTCTCCTCAATTCGGGCTCGTGTACGACATCCCACGACCTGAACACGCGCCGAGGGCGGGATTCGCTCACCGCACGCAAGATCGGCACCCCGAGGGGTCGATCGACCGGGGCTCAATACGCCAGTGCTACAGCACGCGTCGCTCGACCAATGCGCGCCGCAATGCGCTGGCATCGGTGAACACGACCGCGTCCATGCCTTCGTCGCGCGCCGCCTCGCAATTGTCTTCGCGATCGTCGACGAATAGGCACGCGGAGGTCGGCACGCCGAGCTCGGCGGCCACGTGCTGGTAGATCTTCGGGTCGGGCTTGCGCATGCCGACCAGGCACGACACGAAGCTCCAGCGCAGGTAACGAGACAGCTCGAGCCGCTCTTCGATGAGCTGATACCAGCTCGGGTAATTCGACAGCGCGTGCATGGGCACGCCGTGCGAATAAAGCTCGTGCAGCAACGACTCGATGCCGGGCAAGAGCCGGTACGACTGGCTCATCTTGCGCTTGAGGCCGACCCCGTCGACGGCTCGACCATCGGCGAAGTAGCGGCTCAGCATCGTGCGCTCGTCGATGGTGCCGAGCTCGAACTCCACCCAGGTCGACGGGTGCTTGGCCTCGAGCAGCTCGGGCAAGCTCATCCCGAAGAACTCGGGGATCTCGACGTAGAAGGGGTCGTACGTCAGCGTGCCCAATACGTCGAGCAACAGGACCCGGGGCACCTTCACCCTCGAACGATAGCAGCCAGCGACCGCGGTGTCGCGATCGCGGGTGGGGTGCGCGGACCTGCCCCACCCCACGCGCGGCCCCGCGCCGCCTCGACTACAGCAGCTGCGCCTCGGCGTCCTTCGGATCGCACTCGAGCAAGTCGATGGCGGTCAGCTCCGTGGAGGGCTTCTCGTTTTCGTAGACGAGCAAGCCGAGCGCGTCGTAGTGCGGCCGCACCCGGTCGGAGAGCAGGTGAATCTTCTTCAGATTGGGGATCAGGCGTCGGAACAGGGTATTCCGAAAACGGCCCATGAAGTGGGAGTTCAGCACCGTTTCGTTCCATTGCCGCCGCGACATGCTGTGCGCGTAGTACTCGTCGTAGAACTCGTGGGCCAAGAAGCGATTTCGAAGCAGGACTGAAATCTCGTAGGCCCAGTCCTCGCGATCGCGTCGTTCGCTCTCGGGCAACGCCTCATAGTAGTCGCGCAGCGCCACCACCCCGAAGGTCACGTGCCGCGCCTCGTCGGTGATGACGTACTTGAGCAGCTCGCGGAGCAGGGGCTCCTTGGTCGACTGGCGCATCGTGCCGAAGGCCCCGAGCGCGAGCCCCTCGATCATGATCTGCATGCCCAGGAACTTGAGGTCCCAGCGGCCATCGGTCATCAGCGCATCGATGATCGTGTACAGGTTGTCGTTGATCTCGTAGACGCGCCCGAGCTTCTCCTCGAGGTAGCGGTGGAAGACCTCGACGTGGCGGCCCTCGTCCACGACCTGCGTGGAGCCGTAGAGCTTGCCGTCCATCCAGTGCACCGCCTCGGTGACCTGGCACGCGGCGAACAGAGCCCCCTGCTCCCCGTGCAGGAACTGCGACAGGAGCCAGGCGGTGAGCGCCGCCCGCTGCTCCTGCTGCCGCCGCTTGGGCAAGGTGCGATAGGCCCGGACGTCGATGAGCGGCAGGGTGTGGTCGGGCATGAGATCGAACTCCTCGTTGTGAGGGTCGACCGTCGTGGACCAGTCGAGGGTGGTGTCGGCGTCCCACTGCGAGCGCTTGGCCGCGGAGTAGAGCTTCTGCAGCTGGGGCCGGGTGCGCTCGTAGTTCCAGTCGAAGTGAGCCTCGTGGGTCGCCCGCATCTGGGCGGTGTCGCCCTGCTTGCCCCGCTTGAGCAGCAGCCCGCGCACGGCCGGGCCGGCGAGATCGAGAAAGACCCGGGGGTTGCGACTGCGACCCATGGGGCCGAACACGGAGTTCTGGGCGTTCATGACGGGCTCCTGACGGTGGACGTTGAGCAAGGGGGAGGATCGCGAAGCAACAAGCGACGCGCGAGGTCTCGGCTGTGGTCGACGGCGCCCCACAGGGGTTCGCGCAACGAGCCCGCCGCGGCCCGCAGCAGGGCTCCCGAGCCCACCTGCATCACCGCGGCGCGCACGGGGAGATCGGGCGGCACCTGGCCGTCGCCGTGGACCTCGATGAAGCGCTCGACGGTGTCGAGCAGGCGCGCGAGCTGACGCAGCAGAATGGGTCGACCGGGGCCGTTTTCGTCGAGCAGCTCGCGCAGCACGATGCGGGCGAGCTGGGGCTCGGCGTCGAGGAACTCGACGTAGCGAGCGACCGTGCGATCGATGCGCTGCACGAAGTCACCGTCGGCGCCCATCGTCTCGGTCAGGGCGACGCTCAGGCGTTCGAAGCAGCGCTCGACCGTGCGCTCGTACAGCGCCTCCTTGCTGCCGAAGTGATAGAGCAGCGAGGGGCGACGAATGCCGGCCCGGTTGGCGATGTCGGCGAGCTTGGCCGCCCCGTAGCCCACGGTGGCGAACGCCAGCTCGGCAGCCACCAGGACCCGCTCGGGGGTCGCGATGGGGTTAGCGCTCGCAGGAGGGCGGCCCATGATGAATTACAGACTTATCGACTCACGAGTAGATTGCAAGGATTTTATCGACTCGTGAGTCGATTACTGTCGGAACCGTGTCATGGTGAGCAGAACGTGCGTCGCTGGATTCGCAAGCTGATGGCGCTCAACGGCAGCCCGCGGGGAATCGCGGGCGGCTTTGCGTTGGGCCTATCGCTGTCGCTGGTGCCGATCCCGGTGGCGGGCATGCTGGTCTCGCTCGCCCTCGCCCCCCGCCTGCGCTGCAACCTGCCCGCGACCTACCTCGGCACGGCGGTGGTCAACCCGATCACCGGTCCTTTCATCTACTTCAGCAAGCTGTGGCTCGGCCTCGCCCTGCTCGGCCGCGAGCTGCCCACGTGGAGCCTCATGCGGAGCCTCGACGCCGCGGGCTGGTGGCAGGTGCTCACCGACGCGCTGCTGCCCTTCGGGCTCGGGGCGCTCGTGGTCGCGTCGGTGTCCTTCGCCCTGAGCTTCCCGTTGCTGTCGTGGCTCGTCCGGCGTTGGCAGGCCCGAGCATCCGCGGCGGACTGAAGTGCGAGCACGAAGAAGGCGCGACCCCCATGCGGGATGTCGCGCCTTCGAGGCCCCGATGATTCAGGGCCGGGGTCGTCGCTGGTTACCAGCGGCGACGCATGGCACCGAGGCCCATGAGGCCGAGCAGCATCAGCGCCGGAGCGGCGGGGGTGCTGTCGCCCGTGGTGCAGGCGCAGCCGCCAGTGTCGTCGCCGTCGTCGCCCGCGGGGGTGGTGTCGCCGCCCTCGCTCGCGTCGGTGGCACCCTCGGAGAGCACGCCGCCGCCTTCGCCGGCCGTCTCGTCGCCGCCCTCGCCCGCGGTCTCGTCACCCGCGGTCTCGTCACCGCCACCGCTGCCCTCGATGGTGACGTTGATGCTCACCATCTCGGACACGTTGCCGTGGTAGTCCGAGGCCTCGAGGGTGATGGCGTAGGCGCCCGCGGGCAGACCACCGAGGGTCACGATCCAGTCGCTCTCGGTCGCCTTGAGGGGCGCGGCGTCTTCCCAGTTCACGTTGCAGACGTCGTTGGTGCACTGCGAGATGGTCCCGTCGGGGAACATGTCGCTGACGATGGCGTCGGACTGGATGATCCAGCGCAGGCCCACGACGGGGTCGGAGTCGGCCACGTCGACGTCGAGCACCAGGTCGTCGCCCTCCATGAGGATCGCGCCGTCCTCGGGGACGATGTTGGTCAGCTCGGGGGGATCGGTGTCCTCGACCACGTCGCCGTAGAACTCGACCATGTCGAGGTGGCTGTTCTGGCCGGGGTCACCGTTGGTGCCGTCGGGGCACTCGACGTGGTCGACGCTGGTGCACTCGAGCGGGAGCTCGATCTGCATGTCGCGGTCGTTGAAGCCGAACTGGTTGAGGCGGTCCGAGCACGAGTCCTGGAAGCCCATGGGCAGGGTCGTGTAGTCGGGCGGGTAGTTCATCCAGTCCTCGGGGTTGTCGATACCCTCGAGGCCGGAGTTCCGACCGAACGCGTACAGGGCCGCGTGAAGAACGTCGGGGTCGGTGCAGTTGTCGGTCGAGCCGGAGGTCGACACGATGTCGTTGCGACCACGCGCGGCGCAGTTGATGCCACCGAAGGCGCAGGTGAAGCTGCGGATGCCCGCCGACTTGGGGTCGAGGGGCTCGTCACCCGGGAGCAGCATCGTGTACGAGATGTACTCGGGGGGACGGGTGTTGGTGACGTGGACGTCGTACGCGGCCAGGGCATCGGCCATCCCCGTGGTGAGGTCGGCAGCGCCAGCGAAGGGAGGCTCTTCGACCTCCATCGAGGCACCACCACAACCGGTGGCCGAGTTCACGCCGCTGCCACACGGGGCCACGCCGGTCGGACGCAGGGTCACGGGATCGGTGGGGATGTAGAGGACGCCGGGCTCAGCCGAAGCCGTCGAGGGGGCAAGGACGGCCGCGAGGGCACAGGTGGTCAAGAAAATCCGCTTCATGGTCACGTTCTCCAGGTAACGAGAATCTCCGGGACGTTTGCCCGCGGCCGACTTGATGTCAACCCGACAAGGCTTCCCCAGGCCGTGACCCAACGGCGATCGAAGACGTCCCTTGCGTCTGATTGCCGTGTGTTGGCTCAACCGTTCCGCATCGTGCCGCGTTGCCTCCAGGTCGTCAGTCGACGGCGTGGAGCCAAGGACGTCGTTCTCCGTTTTCGTCCGATCGAAACCGAACTGGAGCGAGCGATTTTTAGTTGGCCTGGCACACCGCGGGGATCGCCAGCCGAGGTCCGGCTTCGACCTGCAGCTCGCTCAGCCCGAAGAACAGCTCGCCATCGATCACCGGATCGAGTGCATCCCCTGGGTACGCGACCGCGCGGAGGTGCCGGGCCGGCCCGTCGTAGACCTTGTCTCCCCAGATCGGGGTCCCCAGCACGATATTCGGCAGGTTCGCGGTCACGCCCCAGCGCGACATGCTGATCGCCTGCGCGTGCATGATCCCGGGCGCGGCGGCGTGACGGAAGGTTCGCACCACCCCGCCGAGGTTGATGTCGATGGAGCCGACCTGGAGCGAAGCGAAGTCGTCGTAGGCGAGCGGCTGACCGTCGAGCTCGACCCGCGCCCGCGTGGGCTCGAACAGCTCGTCGGCGAAACGGAGCAGAGGCTCGGGCACGAAGTCTCGCAGCAACTTCGGCGCAGTGCCGGCCACCGCTCCCGCGAACGAGTTGCCCAACACGGTGACGATCGCCTTCGCGTCGATGACTTTGTGTTGGTACAGCTTCTCGAAGAAACGCTGGGCGACCCCACCGATCGCGCTGGCGAAGCCCAGCCGTTCGAAGCTCTGATCGCCGCTCGGTTTCGGGTCGCGGTATTGGCCGCGCATGCGGAAGGTATCGAGCTCGACCGCTCGCGGGACCTCGCCGCGTTCGAAGCACTCGACCAGCTGTCCGAGCACCTGGGTGGCCTGGCCGCGGATGCCCGCCTTGTGGGCCACGAAGTCGATGCTGCCGCCGTTGGCGGGCGCGATGCGGGGCAGCACCGGGCTCATGCCGCTGCGGGCTCGCTCGCGCGCCACCTCCCAGCCCACGCTGAGCATCCAGTGCAGGGTGCCGTCGCCACCGTCGCTCACCCAATAGTCACAGCCCGCGTCGTAGAACTCCTGCAGCACGGTGCGGAGTTCGTCGAGATCCTGGGTCTGCCGGACGAGACCATGCCGACCGACGGCACGCTCCAGCTCGAGCTTCCGATCGCCTCCCCGCCTCCGGTTTTTGCCGGAATTCGGGTTCGTGACCACTCCAATCAGGCTCGACATGGGTGGCGGCGGTGTACCACGTCACACTGATGCGTCACGGTTACGCCTACAGTGCGCACCTACTTGCACACCCGGCGCGGCCGGAGGTTCGGGAGCGACGGGGGCGGGAATCGGGCGTTCGGCGCCAAACTGCGCAGCGGAGCACGCACCTGGGCCCCACGAGCGTCCAAGCGCACCGACCCGCGCGCGCGTGGTGCGACCGAGCGGTAGACGCCGATCTCGCGGGTGAAGCGCAGCGCGGAGAAGCGCACCCAGCCGCCCAGCCTCTTTTTGCCCGAGTTCCGTTAGGCTGCGCGCCGCGAGCCCGGCATGCGCTTCCATAACGTTTCGATCGGCAGCGTCGTGCATGTCGACCCGCCGCAGCGGGTGACGTCGGCCGAGATCGAGGATCGACTGGCGCCGACGATGAAGCGTCTGCGGGTGCCCTCGGGTTTGCTCGAAGGACTGAGCGGAATCGTGGCACGCCGCATGTGGCCGGCCGGGACCTCGCCGTCGGACGCGGCCACCATCGCCGCCAAGCGGGCCATCGCGGCCGCGGGCATCGACCGCCGCAAGCTGGGCATCCTGATCAACACCTCGGTGTGCCGCGACTACGTCGAGCCTTCGACCGCCAGCATCGTGCACGGCAAGCTCGGGCTCCGCTCCGACTGCCTGAACTTCGACATCGGCAACGCGTGCCTCGGCTTCCTCAGCGGCATGGAGGTCATCGCCACCATGATCGAGCAGGGGCACCTCGACTACGGCATCGTGGTCGCAGGCGAGGACAGCCGCTTCATCGTCGATCAGACCATCGCGCGCCTGAGCCAGCCGGGGGCCGACCACGCCGCGTTCTGGGGCAGCTTCGCCACCCTGACCCTGGGCTCGGCCGGCGTGGCGATGGTGCTGACCCGCCGCGACCTCGCCCCGCAGGGACCACGGTTCTTGGGCGGGGTCACGGTGGCCGCCAGCGAGCACCGCGACCTGTGCAAGGGGCACGTCGACCGCATGGAGACGGACTCGACCAAGCTCCTGACCATGGGCCTGAAGGTCGCGCGACAGGCCTTCACCGCCGCCCAGCGCGAGCTGGGGTGGTCGCCGGGCGTGCTCGACGAGTACGTGATCCATCAGGTCAGCAAGGCGCATACCGACAAGTTCCGGGCGACCTTCGAGATCGACCCCCAAAAGCTCCTGGCGACCTATCCCGAATACGGCAACGTGGGCCCGGCCGGGATCCCCATGGTGCTCTCCAAGGCCGCACAGGCGGGCCGCCTCACCCGAGGCGATCGCGTGGCCTTGATGGGCATCGGCTCCGGCCTCAACTGCGCCATGGCTGAAGTGGTTTGGTGACCATGCAGGTATCGAAACAGCTCTATCCCTTCGCCGAGCACTGGTTCGAGCTCGAACCGGGTGTCCGCATGCACTACGTCGACGAGGGGCCGGCAGACGCCCCCGTCGTGCTCATGCTGCACGGCAACCCGACCTGGTCCTTCTACTGGCGGCGGCTCATCAAGGCGCTGTCGCCCACCCACCGGGTCATCGCTCCCGACCACATCGGCTGCGGCAAGTCCGACAAGCCCGACGACGCGCGCTACCCCTATCGGCTCGACCGGCGCATCAGCGACATCGAGCGGCTGGTGGAGGAGCTCGGGCTCCGCGACGTCACTCTGATGGTGCACGACTGGGGCGGGATGATCGGCATGGGCTGGGCCCACCGCCACCCCGAGCTGGTGTCGCGCCTGGTGCTGCTCAACACCGCCGCCTTCGGGCTGCCCGACACCAAGCGCATGCCCGCGAGCCTCTGGCTGGCCCGCAACACCAAGGTCGGCTCGGTGCTCGTGCGCGGCTTCAATGCCTTCTCGCGCGGCGCCACCCGGCTATGCGTCACGCGGCGACCGCTGACCACCGAGGTCCGCAACGCGCTGTGTGCCCCCTACGACAGCTGGAACAACCGCCGCGCCGTCCTGCGCTTCGTGCAGGACATCCCGCTGACCAAGAGCGACCCCAGCTTCGCCATCCTCACCGAGGTCAGCAACGAGCTGTCGCAATTCGACGATCGCCCCACCATGATCTGCTGGGGTGACCGCGACTTCGTGTTCGACCACCACTTCCTGCGCGTGTGGGAGGACAAGCTGCCCAGCGCCGACGTGCACCGGTTCCCCGACTGTGGGCACTACGTGCTCGAGGACGCGGGGGAAGAGATCGAGCAGCTCGTGCGAGAGTTTCTGGGAGTCGCGGCATGAGCGACGCGGTCCCCTCGACGGTGGCCGACATCCTGCCCCGCATGGCGGCGTCCCAGCCCGACGCCACCGCGATCTACTTCCCGACCAAGCGCCGCGACGCCAAGGGGCAGGTCGAGTACACGCAAGTCTCGTATCGCGAGCTCGACGAGCGTAGCGACCGGATCGCCGCGGGCCTGCACGCGGTGGGCATCGAGCGGGGCAGCCGGGCCGCGCTCATGGTCAAGCCCAGCCCCGAGCTGTTCGCCCTGACCTTCGCCATGTTCAAGGCCGGCGTGGTCCCGGTGATGATCGACCCCGGGCTCGGCATGGCCGGGCTCAAGTCGTGCCTCGCTCGCGCCGAGCCGAGCGCCTTCATCGGGATCCCGGTGGCTCATGCCGCTCGCATCGCGCTGGGCTGGGGCAAGCAAACGCTGCGGCACCAGGTCTGGGTCGGCGGATGGGGCTTCGGCGGGGTCACGCTCGCTCGCGTGGAGGCGCTGGGCGAACAGCGGCTCCGCGAAGGGCACGGGTTGGGCAGCACCGGGCCCGACGAGATCGCGGCCGTGCTGTTCACCAGCGGCAGCACCGGTCCCCCCAAGGGCGTGGTGTATCGGCACCGCACCTTCGTCGCGCAGGTCGAGGCGATCCGGAAGATGTTCGACATCCAGCCCGGTGAGATCGACCTGCCCACCTTCCCCTTGTTTGCGCTCTTCGACCCCGCGCTGGGCATGACCACCGTGCTGCCCGACATGAACGCGTCCAAGCCGGCGAAGGTCGACCCGCGCAACATCATCGAGCCGGTACAGCGCTTCGGCGTGACCATGATGTTCGGCTCCCCCGCGCTGCTCAACACGGTGGGGCGCTACGGGCAGGAGCACGGGGTCTCGCTGCCCAGCCTGCGCCGTGTCATCGCCGCGGGGGCTCCCCTGCCCGGCCCCACCATCGAGCGCTGGCACGGGATGCTGAGCGACGAGGCCGACCTCTACCCGCCCTACGGGGCGACCGAGTCGCTGCCCGTGGCCTACCTGCCCTGCCGCCAGATCCTCTCGGAGACCTGGCCGCGCACCGAGCAAGGCGCGGGCGTCTGCGTGGGCGCCCCCGTGCCGACCATCGACGTGCAGATCATCCGCATCACCGACGAGCCGATCGAGCGCTGGAGCTCCGACCTGCTCGTGCCCGACGGCGAGGTAGGCGAGATCGCGGTGCGCGGGCCGATGGTGACCGACCGCTACTACAACGACGGGGCCAATACCGCGAAGGCCAAGATCCTCGATGGCGACCAGGTCTGGCACCGCATGGGCGACGTGGGCTGGCGCGACGAACAGGGCCGCATCTGGTTCTGCGGGCGCAAGGCTCATCGCGTGGTGCTCTCCGACGACGAGCAGATGTTCACCGTGTCGAGCGAGAAGGTCTTCGACACCCACCCCGAGGTCTATCGCAGCGCGCTGGTGGGGCCCTCGCAGGGACCGACGCTGTGCGTCGAGCTCGAGCCGGGCAGCACCCGGGCCTGGGACACCATCGAGGCCGAGCTGCGGGAGATCGCCGGGCGCGTCGCCACCGACTCGCTCGGCCTGCACCGCGTGAAGCACTACCTGCACTACGACGTCCGCGGGGGCTTCCCCGTCGACATCCGTCACAACGCCAAGATCGGGCGCGAGAAGCTCCGCGCCTGGGCCGAACAGAGGCTCTAGATGACCATCCTCGTTACCGGTGCCGGAGGCTTCCTCGGTCGCTCCATCACTCGCGCCCTGCTGGACCGAGGGCTGTCCGTGCGCAGCTTCTGTCGCGGCGACTACCCCTGGATGAGCGAAGCAGGCGTCGAGATCGTCCGCGGTGACGTCGGGGATGCCGAGGCGGTCTCCAAGGCGGTGGAGGGCTGCGAGGCCGTGTTCCACACCGCGGCGCGTATCGACATCTGGGGGCCCTACGACGACTTCTTCCGCACCAACACCCTGGGCACGCGCCACGTCATCGAGGCCTGCCAGACCCATGGTGTCGGCAAGCTCGTGTACACCAGCACGCCGAGCGTGGTGCACGGCGGGGACGCGGTCAGCGGCGTCGACGAGTCGGCGCCCTACCCCGATCACTTCGAGGCGCACTACCCCGCGACCAAGGCCATCGCCGAGCGCGAGGTCCTGGCGGCGAACTCCGACACGCTGGCCACGGTGGCGATTCGGCCCCACCTGGTCTGGGGGCCCGGCGACACCTCGATGATGCCGCGGGTCATCGCCAAGGCGCGGACGGGGCGGGTGCGCAACATCGGCGAGCCGCAGAAGATCGACACCGTGTACATCGACAATGCCGTCGATGCTCACCTCGCCGCCTACGACCGGCTCGAGCCCGGCTCGGCCGCGGCCGGCAAGGCCTACTTCATCACCCAGGGCGAGCCCATGCCCGGGCCCGCGTTCCTCGACGATCTGCTGGGCGCGGCCGGCCTGCCTCCGGTCAGCAAGAGCATCTCCGTGGGCAAGGCCCGGGCGGCGGCGACGGTCATCGAGTGGATCTGGCGGACCTTCGGGATCGAGCGAGAGCCCCCGGTCACCCGCTTCGTGGTCAGTCAGCTGAGCACCGCCCACTGGTACGACATCTCGGCCGCACGACGGGACCTCGGCTACGACCCCCGCGTGTCCTATGCCGAGGGCATGGAAAGGCTGCGGGCGTGGGTTCGCGAGCACCCCATGTAGGCACGGACGAGGCCGAGACGCTCGAGGTCGACCTCGACGCGTTCGCCCGCGATCTCGACGCGCTGCGCCGCGAGCTGAACGCCGAGGTCGGACCCGAGGACCTGCGGCACCTCACCAAGATCGAGCGCATCGGTCGGGCCTGCGCCGCGCTCGGCTACGCCACCGCCTGGATCGCCCCCAACCCGCTGTCCATCTTCGCCATGTCCACCGCCCGGTTCCTGCGGTGGGCCGCCGTCGGCCATCACGTGTGCCATCGCGGCTACGACCGCATCGACGGGGTGGCCCCCGCCCGAAAGGGCTCCGTCTTTGCCCGCGGCTGGCGACGCGTCCTCGATTGGCTCGACTGGATGCACCCGGATGCATGGCACGAGGAACACAACATCCAGCATCACTACCGACTCAACGAAGGGGCCGACCCCGACCTCGTCCAGCGCAACCTGGCGTGGCTGCGGGAGTCCAGGCTCCCCCGGTGGTTGCGACTCGCGGTCGTGCCGCTCATGGCGATGAGCTGGAAGTTCGTCTACTACGCGCCCAGCACCCTCGAGGCCCTCGAGCGCGCCGAACGACGCCGGGCGGGCGACGCCACCGTCGATGCGGGCCGCGAGCTCGAGGAGCGCTGGTCGCAGGGCGGCCTGCGCAGCTTCATCCCGCGTGTCACCGCTCGGCTATGGCTGCGCAGCTGGGGGCCCTACCTGCTGCTCTACTTCGTGCTCCTGCCCCTGCTGTTCCTGCCGCTGGGGGCCTGGGCAGCCATGAGCGTGCTGCTCAACTCCCTGCTCGCAGAGCTGGTGACCAACGTGCACGCGTTCGTGACCATCGTGCCCAACCACGCGGGCAAGGACCTCTACCGCTTCTCCACCCCGACCCGCCGCCGGGCCGAGTTCTATCTGCGCCAGGTGATCGGGAGCGCCAACTTCAACTCGGGCGGCGACCTGCGCGATCTGATGCACGGGTGGCTCAACTATCAGATCGAGCACCACCTGTGGCCCGACATGTCGATGCTCCAGTACCGGCGAGCGCAGCCTCGCGTACGGGAGATCTGCGAGCGACACGGCGTGCCCTACGTACGGGAGTCGGTGTGGCTGCGATGCTGGCGGGCGGTGGAGATCATCGTCGGCGACGCGTCGATGCCCCTGCTGGAAGTGGTGGACCGGAGATCAAAAAGGGTCGACCAGGCGAGCTGACGCTCACCCGATCGACCCCGCGTTCCCCCCAAGACTTCGAGGCTCGCCCCCGGTCCCCTTTCGTGGGCGAGCTTCTCGCCCCCTCGTGATTGGTCGGTGTCCCTCCGAGCGTGGTTCGGAGCGACCTCTCGACAACGTAGGTCCGCAAGGCCGCTTTCGGATTGCTCTGCGGCCGGATTTTTCGCGTCACCGAGGTCGGTCATGACCAAACGATGACGGTTCCATCACGGAGCGATGACCTCCAAACAGGGTTCCGATCGTCCAATGGGGCACGATGCGAACGACTCGTGCTCCCATCCTCGCCGGCCTCGGCAGCCTGCTCCTCCTGGCCTGTGAAGCGTCCGGGCCGTTCCACGAATCCGAGAGTCGGAAGGAAGAAGCCCCGGCCGTGGCGTCATCGAAGGCCCCCGGCTATCCCGCCCCGAGCGCGGACAAGGCCGCCGCCATGCCTCGCGGCGAAGATGCGCGCGCGGCCGAGCCTGCCGCGCGGTCCGATCTCATGCCGCTCGACGGGGCGCCTGAGGCTCGCGACGAGCGCGCCCACTACGACGACCGGGCGCGTCAACAACCCGCGCCCGGGCCCGGACGCCTGACGGCGGGGCAGTGGTCGGACCGCGACGACTGGCCCCGCTGGCAACGGCTGCTCGCCCCCGGCTCCATCCACCACCAGGCGCTCGGTGAATGGAGCATCCCGCACCGCGATCGAGTCAGCGTGACGCTCCGGGGCGACGACTTCGTTCCCGCCGACACCCTGGTCGTGCTGCAGGACCCGAGCGGGCGTTCACTGTGGCAAGCGCGGACGGACAACGAAGGGCGCGTCGACCTGTTCCTGCCCGCGGGGCAGAGCGGTCAGGTCTTCGTCGCCGGCCCCGGTCGCGTCGCGACGCGCAACGTGAAGGCGGGCGAGGACCACGTACTCCGCGTCGAGACCCCGACCTCGGTCGTGTCCGCGCTCGACCTGATGTTCGTCGTCGACACCACGGGCTCGATGAGCGACGAGCTCCAGTACCTCCAGGCCGAGCTGTCGTCCATCGTGCAGCGCGTTCGCCATGGCGCGGCGCAGGACTACGAGGTGCGCACGAGCGTGAACTTCTTCCGCGACAACGGCGACGAGTATCGGCTCCGCAGCTTCCCGTTCACCGCCGACACCTCGCGCAGCCTCTCGCAGCTTCGAGCCCAGACCACCGGGGGCGGCGGAGACTATCCCGAGGCCCTCGCCGCGGCGTTGGCCGATGGCGTCGACCGGCACCGATGGAGTCGCTCGGCCGTCGCGCGCATCATGTTCGTGATCACCGATGCCCCGCCCCACCCGGGCTCGAGGGTGGGACGCCAGCTGGAGAGCACCATCGCCCACGCGGCGGACAAGGGCATCCGCATCGTGCCCATCGCCAGCAGCGGCGTGAACAAGCCCACCGAGTTCATCCTGCGGCACCTGGCGGTGAGCACGGGTGGGCGCTACGTGTTCCTCACCGATCACAGCGGCATCGGGAACTCCCACATCGAGCCCACGGTCGGTCCTCACACGATCGAGCCCCTCGACGACCTGCTGGTGGAGCTCATCGAGGACTACACCGACCACGATCAGCTGTCGCTCATCGACCCGCGCACGGTCGACAATCACCCGGCCGAGGCTCGAGCGCCTCACGCCATGGCGTATGCCCGCCACGACGGACCGAGCCCGTGGTGGCTGCTGGGGCTCGGCTTGCTGGTCCCCGGGTTCGTGGCGGGCCGACGCTGGGCTCGGGTGACACGGGTGCCGGCCGTCAGCGATCCGCGGGTCGCCCGAGCGCGACGCATGCTCCGCGAGCTGAACCGCCACGACCGGGGGGCCTCCACCACCGACGCCGGATCCTGGCACGCGCAAATGCAGGAAGTGGTCGAGGGCATGGAACAGCTCGTCCGTCAGCAGCAGGCCATCTCGACGTCGCTCCGCGTGGCGGGGGCGCTGCCCGAGGAGGCCGGCTCCGAGGGGGTCCGCTCCTCGCTCCGCAGCGAGGTCGAGCGACGACGCACCGCCATCGACTCGGAGATCGACGCCGGCCTGGTCTCGGTCGAAGCCGCGTACCTGCACGTCATCAGCGGCGTGGGTGAGTCGTCCGCGACTCAGGCCAGCCTGGATGCTGCTCGCGAGGCGCTCCAGACCCGCATCGACGTCGACCGTGAGCTCCGCGGTTGATCGCGGCGCTCGCTCGGCGGCGGCGGCGATTCACCGCCGCCGTCGAGGCGTGTTGGGGACCGCCAGGCCGAGCACGATGGGCGCGGCGACGAATACGAACGCAGAGGCGAGGAACGGCCCGAATGAGCGCCACAGCTCCGCTCCCTTCGAGAACAGGTCGGCGGGGTCCAAGAACGCGAGATACACCGCCATCCCGACGCGGTGAATCACGAACGAAATCGCCATCGTCGCCGCCGACCAACGCAGCGGCGGCTGTCCGCTCGCCCGCGCGAACGTCCACGCCCACGCCGAGACCCCGACCGTGACCACCGTCTCGATCATGATGGCGGCCGGCAGCTCGAGGGGCGCAGGAGCAGCAGGCTCGATGGGCACGGGGGGCTGGAACAAGCCTCGATGCTCCCACGACCTCGCGATTTCGAGGAGAGTCGTGGGACCGTTCCCTTTCGGTGCTGCTCGGCCCGCGCGTCGACGGCCGCGACCGGTCTATCATGGCGCAAATGCGACGCTCTTGGCTCCCGCTCGCCGTCTTGTTCGCCTGCAATCCGAAGACAGAGGCACCCCCCACGGTGGCGCCCGAGCCCGAGGCGGTCGCCGAAGCCCCCGAAGCCGACGGCGAGGACGAGGTCGATCCAGAGGCCGCGGCCGCGGCCGCGCGTGAAAAGGAGCTCCAGCGCAAACGCAACGAGCCGCCCCCCGCGGGCCTGTCCGCCGGCTTGGTCTCCGACTTCGAGAGCGGCGAGCTGCGCTCGGAGTTCGGCGCGGGCTGGACCAAGGCCAGCGACGAAATGGAGGACGGCGCGTCCACGGCCGAGCTGGAGGTGGTGGCGGACGGCCCCGACGGCTCCCCCAACGCCTTGAAGATCCGCGCGACCATCGACGGGAGCTCGGCCAATCCCTGGGCCGGCGCAATGTTCTTCCCGGGTAATCGTGCGATGGCCCCGGCCAACCTCATCAGCAAACCCACCGTCACCTTCCACGCGCGCGGCGACGGGCCGCTGGTGGTGATGGTCTTCGCCGAGCAGCTCGAGGGCACCCCCGCCCGCACCACCGTCGAGATCGGCGAGGAGTGGGGGCGCTACGAGGTCGACATGCGGACCCTCGTGCCCGAGCCCTACGACATCACGGCCATCGTGTTCGGGGCTCCGCCCACCGCCGGCACCTGGGAGCAGTGGGTCGACGACGTCCGCCTCAAGTGAGGCCAGGTCAGCCGTCGAGCAAGGGGTCGCAGATCTCCGCCGCCTCGGGATAGTGGCGCCGAAACACGCGCAGGCGCTCACATCCGATCCGGGTCAGCTCGGCGGGCGGCACGGGCCAGAGGACGCCCCCGCCCTCCTTGACCATGCCGATGCGCTCGCGGGTGAGGTTGTCGCCCGTGGCCGTGTCCCAGACGTGGAGCGCGTCGTTGGAGCGCGTGGTGAGGCGGGCGCCGTCGGGTGAGAACACGAAGCGGCGAACGACCCCCGGATGGTCGATGTAGGTGACGAGCGCGCCCGACTTGCGATCGAAGATCCGCACCACCTCCAGCCCGGCGATGGCGAGCCAGCGTCCATCGGGCGAGTAGCCCAGGTGGACCATGCGAGGTTGGTGCAGGTCGGGTCCGATGCGGCGCAGCACCGCGCCCGTCTCGACGTCCCATACCCACACGCCCAGCACGTGATGACCCCCCGCGACCTCGGAGCCGTCGGGGGAGAAGGCCAGGTACTGCACGGGCTGCGACCCGGCGAGGGTCACCCGGGGCACGAGCGTGTGGGCGTCCCACAGCTGAAGGTCGCCGCGCTCGCCCGCCGCCACGAGCTCGGTGCCGTCCGGGGAGAACACGACGCCGAAGCGGCGCCCCTGGGGAACCTCGGATGGCAGCGGTAGCTCGGCCCGCAGCGCTCCCGTCTGCGTGTCCCGCAGCTGCACCATCGAGCTGCCGGCTTCGATGGCGAGCTGGGTGTCGTCGGGCGAAAAGAGCAGGCTCCGCGTCCGCACCCGCGACTCGATCTGCGTGAGCGGCCCCCGGGTGTGGGCATCGTAGATCGTGACGTCCGCCTCGCCGACCACCACCAGCTGGGTGCCCGATGGCGAGAAGCGTAGGTCTCGGATGTGCGGCACGACGTCCGTGGTCGAACGCAGCTGGCCCGTCTCGGCGTCCCAGACCCGCATCCGACCGGCATGCGCCACCACCAGTTCGGGCGTGTCGGGCACGAACGCCATGAACACGCCGCCATGGGATTCCGCCTCGTCGAGGGTGTGCAGCACGGTGCCCGTCTCGTTGTTCCACAGCCGCAGCCGACCATCGCTGGACACCGTGGCCAGGCGGCGATGATCGGTCGAGTACGCGAACCGACGGACGTCCGCATACGGCCCCTCGAGCACGGTGATCTCCACGTGGTCGAGATCCCAGATCCGCGCCGTCCGATCGACGCTCGCAGTGGCGAGGTGACGACCGTCGGGGGCGAAGGCCAAGCTCCACACGTCGGCCCCATGCCCGCGTAGCTGCGATTTTTGGCGGCCGTGCTCCGGGCTCCACACCGAGACGTTGCCGTCGTAGCTGCCCATCGCCACGCTCGATCCGTCGCGGGCATAGGCCACGCTGTCGATCCCCGAGCCCTCTCGATCGCTGGCGAGCACCGCCAACGGCTTGCCGGACGCAGGGTCGAAGATCCGCCCCGTCGCATCCCACGAGACCGTCGCCAGGCGAGCGCCATCGGCCGAGTACGCCAGGTCCTTGACCCGATCGCGGTGGCCCGGCAACACCGCGACCGGCTCCCCTGTCTCCAAGGCCCAGGTACGCGCGGTGCCATCGTCGCTGGCCGTGGCCACCTGCGTGCCGTCGGGGGCAATGGCGACGACGGTGATCTCCTGCTCATGGCCGAGCATGCTCGCCACCCGCTGCCCCGTGCTCACGTCCCAGACCTTGCCCGCCGCGTCGGCCCCCACCGTCACCAGCCGCGCCCCATCGGGCGAGTACGCGAGGTCGTATACGACGCCCTGAGCATCGGCCGAGAGCGTGGACGACAGCGTCCCCGCGGGCACCTCCCAGATCCGAACCTCGGCGCCCTGCCCCGCGGTGGCCAGCCGCGTCCCGTCGGGGGAAAAGGCGAGCGAAGACAGGGCCCCCTCGGAGCCGCCGAGGGTGGCGAGTCGCTCGCCCGACGCGACGTTCCACAGCTGCGCTCGCCCCTCCATCGTCGCCGTGGCCAGGCGAGTGCCGTCGGGTGAAAACGCCAGCGTCCAGATCTGCCCCGCATCGCCGGCCAGGGTCCGCCCCGGCTGCCCCCGTGCCGAGTCCCACAGGCGCGCGCTGCCGTCGTAGCTGCCCGTGGCCAGCCAGCGCCCGTCGGGCGAGTACGCGAGACACGAGACGTAGTCCTCGTGACCCCGCAGCACGTGCCGAGCCTGCATGACGACCGGTTCGTGGGCGAGCACCTGCTCGAGCCCGGTCACTGCTTCGCCGGGCGCCTCCCCCCACGCGTCCGCGTAGGTGCCGACGGCCTGCACCCCGAGCAAGAGCGCCTCCGCCTCACGGCCCATGCCCACGAGCGCCCGCGCTCGAAGCCCCCGCTGGACCGCGAGCTGCTGCACGAGCTCGGCGTTCTGGAGCTCGAGCGTGCCCGCTTGCTCCTCGATGACCGCGTCGCGCTCGGCCACTTCCCCCGACAACGACAGCACGCCCCACGAGCCGCCCACGAAGGCGGCCGCGACCGCGAACCGGGCCAGCAACCGACGACGACGTGCGACCGGATCGGCCGCGAGCGCGTCGAGGAGGTGCTGCATCGACTCGAAGCGCTCGCCGGGCTCCTTCGCCAGGCCCTGGACGATGACCGCGCGAACCCACGCGGGCACGGGGATGCCGGGCGGCGCCCCGCGGACCACCCCGTTGTCGAGCGCGTTGACCAGCTCGCCCACCGTCTCGCCCTGGAAGGGGCGCTCGCCGTAGAGCGCCTCGTACAGCGCCACACAAAACGCGAACTGATCGCTGCGCGCATCGACGGGCTCCGCCCCGAACTGCTCGAGCGCCATATAGGCCGGCGTGCCCATCATCGAGCCCGTCTGCGTCAGCGAAGTGGCCGAAGCATCGGGGTCGACCGCTTCGGTCGTCTCGCCGTCCTCCACCCGCACGAGGCCGAAGTCCATGACCCGGACCCGGCCGTCCTCGCTCAGCATCACGTTTTCCGGCTTGAAGTCGCGATGCACCAGCCCGGCCTCGTGGGCCGCGGCCAGCCCTTCTCCCGCCCGCGTGAACACCTCCAGCACCTCGCGCCAGGGCCAGACGCGCGGGGCACCGTCTTCGCCGACGAGGACATCCGGGCTCACCACCGCCGCGCTTTCGGGCACCGACTCCATCCACTCCGCCAGGTTGCGGCCGCCCACGAACTCCATCGCCACGAAGACCTGCTCTTCGTGCACCCCCACGTCGTGCACCGACACGACGTTGGGGTGGTCGAGCTTCGCCAGCGCCTGTGCCTCGCGATGCAGTCGCTTCTGCGAGCGAGACAGTGACCCGCCTCGCGGCCGCAGGAGCTTCAGGGCGACCTTGCGATCGAGCTGCGGATCGTACGCCGCGAACACCATGCCCATCGCGCCCGCGCCCACCTGGGAGAGCAGGACGTAACGCCCGATGGTCGCACCCGCGGCGAAGCCCGCGGTGGACTCGGAGCCCTCGCCGACGCCGCTTTGGGCCCGACTCGTGGCGTCGACGTTGGCGTCGTGGGAAGACCCGAGCATCGGTCGACCCGAATCCTAACGCGAAACCCACTGCCAGGTTACGGGACCCACGCGGCCCAGGCTGGCGCTACCGGGCCCTGGGTGGGCCCTGGGCGGGCTCCGGGGTGTGAGCGGGATTGCCGTCTTCCATCCCGGTCGGTCCGGCGTTATGCACGAGTCACCGTGACCGACCTCGCTTCCCTCGGAATCGCCGTCCCCGAGATCCTGCTGCCCCGCGCCGACGTGGATCCCACGCGCTGGGCCGTCGTCGCGTGCGACCAGTACACCTCCGAGCCGGAGTACTGGCAGCGCGTCGCGGATACGGTGGGTGACGCCCCCTCCACCCTGCGGCTCATCTACCCCGAGGTGTTCCTCGATGAAGCCGAGCCTCAGCGACGCATCACCGCCATCCGCGAGGCGATGCAGGGCTACCTCGACGACGGCGTGCTCACCAAGCAGGCGGGTTTCATCTACGTCGAGCGGCAGATCGGCGAGACGGTGCGCCGCGGCCTGATGGTCGCGATGGATCTCGAGGCCTACGACTTCAACAAGGGCTCGTCGTCGCTGGTGCGAGCGACGGAGGGCACCATCCTCGATCGCCTGCCGCCGCGGATCCGGATCCGCGAGGGTGCGCCCATCGAGCTGCCCCACATCATGGTGCTCATCGACGATCCCGAAAAGCGGGTGATCGAGCCGCTGGGCGAGGCCAAGGATCAGCTGGAGACGCGCTACGACTTCGACCTGATGCTGGGCGCCGGCCACATCGCGGGCTACGCCGTCGGACCGGAGCAACAAGCGGGCGTCACCGCAGGCCTGGCGGCCCTCGCCGACGCGGACGCGTTCGCCGAGCGCTACGACCTCGACCCGGGCACGGCCGTGCTCCTGTTCGCGATGGGCGACGGCAACCACTCGCTGGCCACCGCCAAGGCGATCTGGGAGCAAGCCAAAAAGGACGCCGACGATCCGAAGGCGCTCGAGGGCGACCCGCGTCGCTTCGCCCTGGTGGAGCTGACCAACCTGCACGACGAGTCGCTGGTCTTCGAGCCCATCCACCGCGTGCTCTTCGAGCTGGGCGAGGGCGTCGACATCGGTGCCCGCATGCAGGCCTACTTCGGGGACCGGCTCACGGTGGAGAGCGTCGCGGACTTCGACGCGATGACGACCGCCGTCGAGGGCTCCACCGCCGCCAGCCAGCGCTGGGGCGTGGTGACTCCGCAGGGGCACGCCGTCGCCACCCTGACCCAGCCCGAGGCCAACCTCCCCGTGGGCTCGCTCCAGGCGTTCCTGGACGCGTTCATGGGAGAAAACGGGGCCCGCGAGCTCGACTACGTGCACGGCAGCGAGCCGGTGGCTCGGCTCGGCGCCGCCGCGGGCAATGCCGGGTTCTTCCTGCCCGGCATGGACAAGCACGACCTGTTCAAGACGGTGATCGTCGACGGGGCGCTGCCGCGGAAGACCTTCTCGATGGGCGAGGCCGAGGAAAAGCGCTTCTACCTCGAGTGCCGCGCGCTCGGCTGAGCGCTCCACCGGGGTCCGGCTGCGGTCGGGCCCGCGGTTTCGTCAGCACTCGGTGGCACCGCGGGACCGCAGCAGCGCCGCGACTTCGTCCCGACCCCCGAGTTCGGCCATGAACAGCGCGGTCCGACCGTCGGGCGCGGCGCTGTCGACCGGGACCTGTTCCTCGTCGAGCAAGCGCCGAACATCGTCGACAAAGCCGCGGTAGGCGGCCCACAGCAGCGAGGACGTGCGCGGGTGGAGGTCGGTCCGACGCCGCGCTCGCTCGCGCCCCTCGGGGAGCAGGCGCTCCGCCTCGCGGCGTTGCTCGGCATCGACGTGCTCGAGTAGCAACTCGACGATTCGCTCGTAGCCTTCGCGAGCCGCGACCTCGATGGGGCTTTGGCCGCGGCGATCGACGACGGAAGCGTCGCAGCCCCGGGCCAGGAGGATCTCGACGATCGGGACGGACTCGATCGCCACCGCTTCGTGCAGCGGAGTGCGATCGTGAATGCCGAGACCATTGATGCCCGCTCCGTTGTCGAGCAACAGACAGACGATGTCCGCATGGCCGAAGCGGCACGCGGTGTGGAGCGGAGCCCCGTCCTTGTCGGAGTAGAAAAGCCGGACGCCCGTCGTCAGCAGCAACTCGATGGTCTCGGTGGAACCGCTCGGCACCGAGGAGTTCAGCAGATGAGGATTGACGAGGATCCCCGCGCCCTTGTCGAGCAGCGCGCGAACCTCTTCCGTGCACCCTCTCTGCGCTGCGTCGAAGAGCGCGGCCAAGTGTTTTTCGCGAAAGGCTCGACCGCGCGTGATGCCCCGGTAGCGACGCATCTCGGCCACGAGTTCGGGAGTACAGCTCGGCAAGTCGACCCCGAGCAGGTGGTGCTCCACGCGGCGACAGGTCCACGACGGAGTTCGCTCGGACGTGGTGGCCAGCACCCAACCGTCGCGATGCCAGCTCTCCATGAGGCCCCGACAGACACCGCGCGCTTGTTCGGTCGTGGACCGAATGTCGTCGTAATCGTCATACGCCGTGGGGTCGCCGAGATTCAGCCCCGAGATGTCACCGCTGCCCTGCCGGATGAGACTGCCCCCGAGGCAAAGCACTCGGTAGTGCACCGCGTCGCCGTGCTCGCGCAGCCATAGCCAGTGGCCTTCGAGCGTTTCGTCATCCGGCGGCACGCTGATGCCCACGCGACGATGGTACCGTCATCGGGTCGTGTCCGCCGATCCGATGAGCGCTCTCGAGATTCGGACACGCAAAGGGTGGCAGATTCCCACGCTTCGCTTCTATCGCGAGTCGGGGGTGAGAGACATCGACCTGGAACGATACTCGGCGCTCCACCTGCTCGGCGCCTTCGACTACCGGATCGACCCCCGCGACCTCCCCGAGCCCATCGTCGACACGCCACGAGGAAGGCCGACCGACTGCTCGAAGAAGCTCTACGAGATGACGGCCGAGTACGCGGGGCCAATCAGCTGGCTCACGGTAGAGGAGCTGTTGCTGCACGACTGGGAGCCCGCGCTGGATCACCCCAACGGGCCCGCCGATTGGCTGCTGCCCATGCTCGACACGCTCTTTGCCCTGGGTGCACCGAGGGACCACCGCTTGGTGTTCTGGCTGGGATGGTGAGGACGCAACCCGGCTCAGGGCTCGACCGCACCTCGGGCTCGTAGCAGCGCCTCGAGCTCTTCGTGTTCCCCCATCACCGCCATGTACAGGGCGTTGCGCCCGTCGGGGGCGGCGGTATTGACCGGCACCCCCTCCTCGTCGAGCAAGCGCAGCACGGAATCGGTGAAGCCCCGGTACGCGGCCCAGAGCAGGGGGCCGGTGTAGGGGTGCATCTGCGCACGCCGCAGGGCCCGGGCTCGGCCCTCGTCCCGGGACGCCAGGGCCTGCTGGTACTGCGAAGGGGGCACCTCGGACGCGAGGACGTCGAAGATTTCGTCGAGGCCCTCGCGCGCCGCCAGCTCGATCGGGCTGACGCCGTTGGCATCCCGGGGATCGGTCTTGCAGCCGTGCCGTACCAGGATGCGCACCACCCGTGTCGCACCGACCGCGACCGCCTGGTGCAGCGGGGTCCGCCGAAGCCCGTCGGTTCGCTCGGTCGATGACCCATGGTCGAGCAATAGCGACACGAGCGTCGGGCGATCGAGACGACACGCCAGCGCGAGGGGCCCGTCTTCATGCTCCCACTCTTCAATGGGCCCTTGTCGGTCGAAGAGCAGCGCGGCGATGTCGACGTCACCGCGTTGCACGGCCGTCGTCACGTGACGCTCCCAGACGTCGCCCGCCTCCATGCGCTCCAACACCAGCTGGATCTCGTCGAGCGTGCCCGTGCGCACCGCAGCATCGAGTTCGTCCCGCCGCTGTTCACACTCGTACTCGGCACGCTGGGCAACCTGATGTCCATGCATCCGAGCGATGAAGGACGGCGAGCAGCCCTCGATGCCGATACCGAGCAAGTCGTTGTCCAGCGTGTACGACGACATCCACTCCGTCTTCTCGGTGTAGGTCGCCAAGACCCATCCGTCGCGCTGCCACCCGTCCATCACGGCTCGACAATCGCGTCGCGCGGCCTGGGGGTTGGAGTGGGTCTGCCAGGGTCCGCTCAGCGGGGGCAGCTCGTCCCAGTCGTCCAGCTCGGATGCCGGTCCATCGCCCTGCTGCACGCGCGCATCCTCGAGACGAATCGACCGGTATCGCACTGCGTGGTCCTGCACACCCAACCACAACCACTGCCCGGCGAGGGTCTCGTCGTTGGGCGGCATCCAGGACCCCACATCCCCCATGGTAACTTTGCGTCTTCGCTCATGACCATCGACTTCGGCAGCGAGCTCGAGCACCGTACCCCGCAGGGGTGGGTCGTCCCGACGAAGCGATACTGGGAGGAGATCGGGTTCGAGTTCTGGCCCGACTTCGACGAAAACTACCACGCGCTGTACGTGCTCACGGCCGATGCGTATCGGCTGCGCGGGGCAAAGCTGCCGGCCCCCATCGTCGATGCGCCGCGTGGCCGAGCCCACGACTGCCCGGCCGAGCTCATCGACCGGGGCCACTCCGCCATCAGCTGGCTGACGGTCGAGGAACTGTTGCTCTACGACTGGGAGTACGCGTTGCAGCACCGCTCCGAACCCGCGGGCTATTGGCTGGTGCCGTTGCTCGACTCGCTGTACCAACTACGACCGCCGAGCGACTATCGAATCTCGTTTTGGGCGATGGTGTAACGACGCGGTCGGGCACATTTCGCGAGAGGCCCGTAATCGCGGGAAATCTCTTACATACGCGGTGAACTGCGGTCATAGGCTGTCATGGTGACTCGGCTGGCTGCCCCCTAGGTTGGGTTCGCAGCCCCGGCATTTCGCGGGGCCCCCCAACACGGAGATCAGCCCAATGCCTCAGATCCATGACCTTCGCGGCCTTTTCCTCTCTCGCGCCTGGACCCTCGCCGAACACCGTCCCGCTTCCATCGCGGCGTCACGGGCTCGGCTCACCGTAGCGGGTGCGCTAGGCCTGCTGCTCGCGGGATGCCCGAGCGACGACGGCATGGTCATTGCCGACGCAGGGGGTGAGACCGAGGGCAGTGGCGAGACCGACGACGCCGTGACGGACGACGGCATGGCCGAGGCCGGCACCCCGATGGCGACCACCGACGCCGCCACCGGGACCGGTGGTGAAGAGGAGACCGAGGGCGTCGACGAGTCGAGCGGCGACGAGTCCACCACCGATGACGTGGACCCGAGCTGCGGCGACGGCATTCTCGACGATGGCGAAGAGTGCGACGACCACGGCGAGTCCGCGCTGTGCAACGCCGACTGCACCGTGTCCTCCTGCGGTGACGGGACGGTCAACATCCTCGCCGGGGAAGAGTGCGACGACGAGGGTGAGTCCTCGGGCTGCAACGACGACTGCACCGAGGCGATGTGCGGCGACGGGATCCTCAACGCCAGCGCGGGCGAAGACTGCGATGGCGATGGCGAGTCCGCCGAGTGCAACGCCGACTGCACCCCGACTCAGTGTGGCGACGGCATCATCAACGAGACGGCCGGGGAAGAGTGCGACGACAGCAACATGGAGGATCTCGACTTCTGCTCGAGCACCTGCCTGGCCGCACCGTCCCCCGTGCTCGATGCCGACCACGTGTTCGACACCGACACGGGCGAGCTCGATGGCGTGCCTCAGTTCTGGGATGCGGCCACCAGCACCTGGTTCCTCAACGGGCTCGAGATCCAGGAGACCGGCGTGCTCACCGTGGTCGGTAGCAACTCGCTGACCATCGTCGCCGACGGACCCGTGTTGGTCGCGGGCACCATCGACGGCTCGGGCCAGGACGGAGGCACCCCCAATATCGACTCACCCAACTGCGATACCGCTGGGCTCGGCGGCATCCCGGGGCCCGGTGGATTCGCGGGTGGCGACGGAGCGGGTAACGGCGGCACCGGTACGGAGGATGGCGCGCCGGGACAGGGACCCGGCATGTCGCCCGCACAGGGCGGGGTCGCTTCGACGGTCACCGAATCTCTTTTCGCGGGCGCGGGTGGAGGCGGCGGCGGCCACCTCGTCGCCGGTTCACCCGGCTCGGCAGATCCAGCCACGGGCGCGCAGGCGGGCGCCGGAGGCGAGGCACACATGAGCGTGCCTCCGCTCATCGGCGGAGGCGGAGGCGGAGGCGGTTCGGTCGAAAAGGACGCATCGATTGGCGAAGGGACGCTCAGCAGCCTCGACGATGATGGCGCAGGCGGGGGCGGAGGCGGAGGTGCCATCGCGATCGACTCCGCCGTGGCCATCGTGGTGACGGGGACCATCAACGTCTCGGGGGGCGCCGGGGGCAACAACGATGGGGCCGGCTGTGCCGATCAAGGTCTCGGGGGCGGCGGCGCGGGGGGAGCGATCCACCTGCTCTCTCCGTCGACGGATATCGGCGGAGCAACCCTCGACGTCAGCGGTGGCTTGGGTGGCGTGACCGACAGTGCGGACCCCGCCGCCGTGGTCTTGAACGGCGGAGACGGATCCGAAGGGCGCATCGTCGCGCCGCCCACCGGCTATGGCATGTGCACGCCGGGTGGTGGCCCGACCGAGTGCATCATGGGAGAGGGCTGCCTGACGGACGACGTCGACACCCCGACCTTCGGCATCTGCGTCACCATCGGATGTGCCGTCGATGCCGACTGCCCTGCCGCCCCGGGCTCGGGGACCGCGGCTGCGCTGTGCGTCGACATCACGGGAGACGGCGTCGCCGAGGAATGCGTGCTCGACTGTTCGGCGGGCGAAACCTGCCCCGCCGGGATGGACTGCTTCAACGACAACATCTGCGTGCACACCCTCGAGTAGCGAACGGGAGAGACCGCGCTTCGTCACCGAGCCGAGCGGCCCTGCGCCGCTCGGCTCTCTTTCGTTCAGGGCGCAGTGGCGCCGCGGTCGAGGTAGCCGATCGACACGCGAAACCCGAGGTGGTCATCCGCGCTGCGCGGGTCGTCGCCCTGCCGAGAGTCGGCGCGAATGTTGTGACCGAACTCGACCTCGTCCGGCGAGACCCCGATGCGCCCGGCCGAGCCCGCCCAGAACCCGCCCTTTTGCGCTCGAATGTCCCCACCGATCGCGCCGATGGGATCGTCGATGGCCTCGGCCGAGAACATGCTCAGGTGGTCGTGCACCCACTCGGTGAGGTTGCCCGCCATGTCGAGCGCACCGACCGGTGAGGCCCCCGCAGGGAACAGACCCACCGGGCTGGTGATGGGATAGCCGTCGTCGACCCCCCGATGCACGATGGACTGCTCTGTTCCGGGAAAGAGCCGATCGAAGGATTCGTCGGCGTAGTTGGCCCGGGTGCCATCGGGCGGGGCGTCCCCCCAGGGATAGGCCCGGCCATCGGTGCCCCGCGCCGCGTACTCCCACTGCGCCTCGGTGGGCAGCCGAAACGGCAATCCGGTCTGCTCCTCGAGCCATTGTGCGTACGCGACACCGTCGTACCAGCTCACGCAGTTGACGGGGTGCTCGTCGGTCACGATCGCTTCGGGGAAACGCTCGGTCACCCGCTCGAATGCGTTGCGCCAGTCGTAGCCGGGCGTGGGCGTGAACCCCTGGGCGCCGAACTCGTAGACCCAGCAGCCATCGTGACCCGGCTGCTCCACGTCGGTGACGAATCCGGTCTCCTCCACGAACGCCCGAAACTGCCCGCGCGTGACCGGAGTCTTGGCGATCCAGTAGTGCGACAGCCGGACCTCGTGCGCGGGCGAGGACGGGTACGACTCGGTCACCACCCCCGAGTGCAGCGCGTCATTGCCCGATACGAAGCTCCCCTCCGGTACGTAGATCATCACGATCCCGTGATCGAAGGTCGCCTCCCAGAAGCCCTGCTCGTTGAGCTCCAGGCTCGAGGCTCGCGCCCGCACGAACTCGAGTTCGTCCTCCATGGTACGAAGCTCGGCGATCGGCTCACCGGGGGTGTTGGGGCCGAGGTCGGCTCCGCGACAATTGAACAGGCCAAGGGCGACGATGAATGCGGGAAGAGTTCTGCCGGGCATCATGAGGGTCGTAATTCCAGGCTAGGAGCGAACCCCGGCCCGGACGAGGGCGGTGCGACGAGCGGTCGGGCTCGGTCGACTAGCGGTGAACGGCGGACGCCCCGCCAAACCGAGTTCCCCTCCCCGATCGTCTTTTTTCTCCCGTCCGCGTCAGATCGACGGCCGTCGGCGGCGAGGGCCACAGCGATGCCCCACCGCCCCCTCCACCAGCACGAGCCCCTGCGCTGGCTCGTGTCCGTCCTGAGCCTGTCCACCCTCGCGTGCGACGTCGCCGACGATCGCGACGATCTCGAGTTCCGCTCCGAGCGAGCTCCCGTCCGCTCGCTCGATCCCGCACCCGAGCCCGAGCCCGAGCCCGAGCCCGAACCCGAGCCCGAGCCGGATCCCGATCCCGTCAGCGCCGAGGAGCTCGTCGGCATGTCCCTCGACGAGTTCTTCTCGGTCTCGCCGTGGACCGCGGTCTACGAGATGAGCGCTCCGCCTTCGCCGACCCACCCCTACGGCGGAAGCCCGGTCAACAGCTACGACCGGGGCTGGCCCGCCCACGCGATGCAGTGGAAGGACTACGTCGCCCCCGCCAGCTACACCCTGGACATGAACGCGGCGACGACGGCCATCGCCGGCGTCTCCGGGCTGGGGCTGAACGTCAACCCCACCGACAACACCCACCTCGATGGTTTCGAGTCGGGCGGCGCGGTGTTCAGCAATGATCCGCCCGGCACCTGGATGACCGCGAACTTCCTCGATCCCGCGGTCGGCCTGGTCTACGCCGCGATGGTCATGCACCTGTGGGGGAGCCCGGTCTACGTCGATGCCACCCACAACTACCAGGCGGGCTCGGGCGCGCTCGGTTCCTTCAGCCACACCATCGCGCTGCAGCGCCTCGAGTTCACGCTGACCAGCGCGCCGAACCTCCACGCCGCGTGCGGCCTGCCCACCAACGCCGCCCCCAACGTGGCGCTGACCGTCGTGCCCAACTGCACCCACGGCGCTCTGCTGTCGGCCGAGCGCGTGACGCTGTGGAACGACTACCTGTGCCCGGGGTGCCCCACCGGAAACTGGGTGCCGTACCACCCCGACACCTCGATCGGCACCAGCGAGCTCGTAGCCGCCTGGGCGGGCAGCCTCGCCTTCAAGGGGCAGATGGTCTTCGATCCACCCGCGGACACCACCGAGGAGGACCTGACGGGCCTGGCGGTGTTCGCCGATGCGATGGCCGACCAGGTGCTGATCGAAGGCGACGACGGCACGCTGGTGCGGCTGCGCGACTACGTGGCCAACTTGGAGCACTCCGAGCCCAGCGAGGGCTGAGCCCGAGTCCCGACGCGCTCGCCCCTCGGGGCGAGCCGCGTGCGTCCGATCTGCGGACGCAGCTAGGCGCGGTACTGCCGGGATCTCGACACGCTCATCAAGATCCCGAGGCCGACCATCATCGTCAGCACGTTCGATCCGCCCGCGCTGAAGAACGGCAGCGTAATGCCGGAGACGGGCACCAGCTGGAGCACCATGCCCATGTTGATCGCCACGTGCCAGAAGAACAGCGCGGCCACGCCCGTGCACAGCAGCGCGCCGAAGCGATCGCGGGCCTGGCTGGCGATGTTGATCGACCACAGCGTGAGCCCGAGATAGAGCGCCAGCGCCATCGCCCCGCCCACGAAGCCCCACTCCTCCGCGTACACGGCGAAGGGGAAGTCGGTGAAGGGCTCGGGCAGAAAGCCGAGCACGTTCTGCGTGCCCTGGTCGACGCCGCGGCCGAAGAACCCGCCGTTGCCCACGCTGATGATGGCCTGGATCGTCTGGTAGCCCTCGTCGTCGGCGTACAGCTCGGGGTTGAGCCACACGTCGATGCGCTTGCGCTGGTAGTCGGCCATGTAGCGCCAGCCCAGCGCCACCGCGACCAGGGCGGCGAAGCCCGCCCCCAGCATGCTGCGCAGGTGCAGCCGCGTCACCGACAGCACGGGGAACGCGACCAGCAAGATCATCACCCCGGTACCCAAGTCGGGCTGGTTGATGATGAGCGCCGCGGGCAACAGCACCATGGCGAAGGGGATGACCAGCGTCCGAAAGCTCTGGGTCTTGCGGGTCGACGCGTCGTGCAGATAGCGAGCGAGCGCCACCACCAGCAGGACCTTCATGACCTCGGAGGGCTGCAAGCGGTAGTCCTGCGTGCCCAGCCACCGTCGAGCGTTGTTGACCTTGATCCCGATGAGCGGCACCAACACCAACAGGCCCACCCCCGCGGCATAAGCCGCGTACGCCAGCCGGTAGATCACCCGGTAGTCGATGGCGGTGACCACGAACATGACCACCGTGCCCAGCGCGACCCACCGCAGCTGGGTCGCCACGCGGCCGGTCCAGTCGCCCTTGCCCGCGCTGTTGAGGTTGATGAGGGCCAGCGCGATGACGCCGAAGGCCAGCAGCACCACCACCCAGTCGATGGACTGACGCAGGCGTCCCCACAGGTCGCGCGGCTGGCCGAGGAGGTCGCTCATGGCGCGGCTCCGGTGGGGGTGCTGCCCCCGGCGCGAGGGAGCTTGGCCTTGGCCTGGCCCGGCAGCGGCGGCGGCACGCCGTAGGGCCGCGGCGCCGCCTTGGTCTCGGACACGCTCTGGCCGATGTAGTGGTTGACCACCTTCATCACGATGGGCGCGGCCGCGTCGGCACCGATGCCGCCGTGCTCGACCATGGCCACCACCACGATGGAGGGGTTCTCGGCCGGGGCATAGGCGGCGAACCAGGCGTGGTCCTGCGAGGTATCCCAGCCCTCGATCTGCTCTTCGTCCTCGTCGTCGTCGGTGCGCCGCCGCTTCTCGCGACCGACCTGCGCGGTGCCGGTCTTGCCCGCCACGACGATGTTGGGCAGCCGCTCGGAGTACGCGGTGCCATCCTCGTTGTTGACCACGCCGACCAGGCCCCGGTGGATGCGCTCGCGGTCGACCGGATCGATGACCGGCTGATCGTTGCGCCGCTGGGGCTGGCTGGTGAACACCAGCTTGCCCTCGTTGGTCTCGATGTGATCGACCAGGTACGGCGTCATGACGTAGCCACCGTTGGCGATGGCGGCGTAGAGCACCGCCAGCTGGAGCACGGTGGCCTTCACGTTGCCCTGCCCGATGGCGCTGTTGAGACGCACACCACCTTGGTACGTGCCCTCGCGCGCCTCGAACTCCTCGGTGGGAATCGTGCCCCGCACCTCGCCGTTGAGGCCCAGGCCCGAGCGCTCGCCCAGGCCGAGCGAGCGCGCCACCTGCTCCATGCGATCGAGGCTGAGGATGTTGTCGACCGCGAGCTGATAGAAGTAGGTGTTGCAGGACTCGACGATGGCCGTCTCGAGGTTCATCGGCCCGTGCACGTGGGTGTCGCGGAAGGTCCGGCCACCGAACTTGAGGTAGCCCTCGCACTCGAGCTCTTCGTCGGGGTCGAACTCGGGGTGGGACAGCGCCGCGATGGCGGACACGACCTTGTAGGTCGAGCCGGGGAAGAAGTGCTCCTGGACCGTCTTGTCGATGAAGGGCTGGAGCGGGCTGTTGGCCCAGGCCTGATAGGTGGCCGAAGAGATCGGCTGCTCGTACAGGTTGGGATCGATGCCCGGCACCGAGACCATGGCGATGATCTTGCCCGTCTTGATCTCCATGGCCACGACGCCGCCCGCCAGCTTCTCGGACAGCGCGTCGTAGCCCACCCGCTGCAGGTCGAGATCGAGGGTGAGGTAGATGTCCTGGCCGGGGATCGGGTCGGTGTCTTCGGGCAGGGCCTCGACCGCTTCGTGCGGGGGCTCGTCGACCTCGCGCCGACGGGCGTCCACCACCCGCGCGCGCCGACCCAGACGCCCCCGCAGGTAGTTCTCCCACTGCCGCTCGATGCCGGTCTTACCCGTGCGATCGCCCGGCCGGTACCCGAGGTGCTTCGAGCGCTCGAGCCCGCGCGGGCCGATGTTGCCCATGTGCCCGGTGAGGAAGCCGATGAGCACGCCCTCGGGGTAGTAGCGCTTGGAGCTCTCGCGAATCTCCACCCACGGGTCGATGGTGTCGAGCCGCGCTTGGATGCGGGCGAACTCCTCCCAGTCGAGGTTGCGGCGCACGACCTGCGGGTACTTCCCCACCGCCTCGTCGGACCGCAGCTCCTCGATGCGCGCGACCACGGTGTCGCGGTCTTCGTCGTCGACCACGTCGATGAGCGAGACGATGAGGTTGCGGGTCTCATCGTCCATGACCATGCGCTTGCCCTCGGGGCTGGGCACCACGCCCGCCTCGCCGTCACGCGTGAACCGGGCCCACGCGGTGATGTACAGGGTGTAGGCCGGTCGGTTGGTGGCGACGGGCCGGCCCTCGGCATCGAAGATGCGCCCGCGCGGGGCCTCGACGTCGACCACGTCGAGGAAGTTGCGCTCGGCCCGACGGGTGTAGTGGTCACCCTCGAGGATCTGGATCTGGCACAAGCGACCGAGCAAGCCCAGGAACACCAGGCAGACGATGAACACCATCGCCTGGAACCGGGGTCGGAGCTCCCGCAGATCGTCGCGTTGGCGCAGGTTGATCATGGCCGCGTCACTTGCCCGTCCAGTAAGCCTGCTGCGGGGGCCTGTCGTCCAGCCTCAACGCGACCAAGAGCCGATCGACGCCCGACCACAGCGGCGGCGCGACCAGCAGGGTGGCCAGCGCATGCCAGTGCAGCACCCGCGTAGCGTTGAGCAGCGCCTCGCGCGGCACCTCGAGCGGCTCGGCCAGCGCCAGCAAGATGGCCAAGGTCAGCGCATCGACGAGCAGCGCGGCCAGCAGCCCCGCCGCCGCCCGCGTGACCCACCCGGTGATGGCGAAGCGCCCCGAGACCCAGCGCAGCACGAGAAAGCCGAGCCCGTGCGCCAGCGACAGCACCCCGGTGGGCGCGCCCTGGTGGAGGTCTTCGAGGTAGCCGAGCGCGATGGCCAGCGCCAGGCCGAAGTGAACGGAGGTCCCGGCGGAAAACGCCGCGTGCGTGATGATCACCGCCGAGGTGGCGGGGAGCATGATCGTCAGCGACAGGACGTCGGCCAGCCCGCCCACCACCGCGATGAGCACCCAGCCGAGCATCAAGTAGACGAAGGTCCGCAGCACGGTCGGTTCCTTCCCTACTGTACGGGCTGAACCCCGCGGGCCTGGACGATGGGTCCGGTTCGCTCGCCGCGGGGATCGGGCCGCGGCGCATTGGCCAGCACCACCCACACCACGTCGATGCGGTCGAAGCGGACGGAGGGCACCACGTGCAGGCGCTGCTGATCGCCGACCAGCGGCTCGATCTCCACGACCTGCCCCACCGGGTGACCCTTGGGAAACAGCTCGTCCACGCCGCTGGTCTGCACGAGCTCGCCGACCTCGACGTCGTAGTCCTTGGAGACCTCGAGCGAGCAGCTGTCCTCGGTGCGCCCGACCAAGATGCCCTGGGCCTTGGTGCGCGCCAGCTCGACCGCGATCTTGGAACGCGGGTCGGTGATGAGCATGACGTCGCTGTAGTCGTCGAAGGACTTGTCGATGCGGCCGACCACGCCGTCGGGCGAGATCACGGCCATGCCGGGGCGCGCGTACTCGGAGCCGCGATCGACCCGGATGTTGACCACGCGGAAGAAGGGTGACTGGTCGACGCCCACGCGCTCGGCGGGGATCATGTCCTCGGGCACCTTCTCCCGCATCTGCAGGGCGCGCCGCAGCTGCTGGTTCTCCTCTTGGAGATGGATCAGCTCCCGCATGCGCTGGCGGAGCTCGCGGTTTTCTCCCGATAGTCGCTCGTTGGTGTCCTGCACCCGCGCTTGCAGCAGCCAGCGTTCGAAGAACGCCCCCAGCATGCCCGCGCTATAGGAGACGCCCGCCTCGAGCGGCGCACCGATCCGCCGCACCGCTCGATCGAAGCCGCTCATCTCGTGCGGGTCTTGAGCCGTGCTGCGCAGCAGCAGCACGGGGATCCCCAACAGCACCACGATGAGTGCGACGTTGCGGATGTTGCGGAGCGAAAGGTCCATGGCGGAGCGGCGAACAACGGCCCAGGCACTTCCCTTGTTCCAGGAGCCTGTGGGGGCCGCGTCGACCAACCGTGCCAGCTTTGGGCAATTTCGCAAACGGCGCGGCCCGCCGGGGTGCGTGAACCTCGCGACCGCTGCGCGCCCGGTCCGGCCGGCCGCTCGGAACTCGCCAACCGCGCAGATCTGGGCGGACCTCGATCACGAAACGCGCGCCGCAGACCGCCGGGCACCGCTCCGAACGGGCGCAGGGCGCCTCGACGCGGTTCGCGGCGTGCGTTTTGCGCGACTCAGCTGAGCGCAACTTCGCGCAAAAGATCGAGTTCGTCGAGGGCGGCGCCGGACCCCAGCACCACCGCGAACTCCGGCTCGTCGGACAGGAACACGGGCAGCCCCGTCTCCTCGGACAGCAGCGTGTCGAGGTTGGCGAGCTGCGAGCCGCCGCCCGTGAGCACGATGCCCTTGTCGACGATGTCGGCGCACAGCTCGGGGGGCGCTCGCTCGAGCACCTGCCGCACCGCGTCGACGATGGCGGAGACCGGCTCGGAGAGCGCCTCGCGAATCTCGTCGGAATCGATGGCCACCGTCTTGGGAATCCCGGCGACGAGGTCGCGGCCTTTGACCTCCATGGTCATGACCACCTCGGTCGGGGCCGCGGTGCCGATCTCGATCTTCACCTTCTCGGCGGTGCGCTCACCGATGAGCAAGTTGTACTTGCGCTTGATGTGCTGGATGATCGCTTCATCCATCTTGTCGCCGCCGACGCGGGCGCTCTTGCAGGCCACGATGCCGGCCAACGAGATGACCGCGACCTCGGCCGTGCCGCCACCGATGTCGACGACCATATTGCCGCCGGGCTCCGTAATTGGCAGCCCAGCGCCGATCGCCGCCGCCATGGGCTCCTCGATGAGGAACACCTCGCGGGCCCCGGCCGCCAGCGCAGAGTCTCGAACCGCACGCTTTTCCACCTCGGTGATCCCCGAGGGCACGCAGATGATGATCCGCGGCTTCACCAGGGTCTGGCGGTTGTGCGCGCGGGTGATGAAGTAACGCATCATCGCCTCGGTCACCTCGAAGTCGGCGATGACGCCTTCCTTCATGGGACGAATGGCGCCGATGTTGCCGGGCGTTCGCCCGACCATTTCCTTGGCCTCTTTGCCGACCGCCAACACGCGCTTGGTGTTGGCGTGCTTCTGCACTGCAACCACGGAAGGCTCGTGCGCGACGATGCCCTTGCCCTTCACATAGGTGAGCGTCGTGGCGGTGCCGAGATCGATGGCCAGATCGTTGGAGAAGAGGCCGTATACCCAGTCGAAGAGCATGAAAGGCCCGCTGCGGCGGGAGTCGGCGGAAGCCGGCGGGTGGGCCAGCCTCGCCCCGTTCCGGGCTTGGCAGCCGTTGTCATTTACACGGCGGTCGTGCGGCGGGCAAGCACCGTGGCCGAGCCCAACGCGGGAGGCCGGCCGGGCATTCCGTGATCGGCCAGAAGAATGGACCCAGATCGTGCATCTTGCGCAACCCCACGCGAGGCCCCGACCGGCTCATTTCGCGCCTGCCCCGCACCCTCGTTCCCCGGCCGCGAAGTGGTCCGCGCGAGATTGATGTCGGGCAGACCGAGGGCTAAGGTCCCGCCCCATGCTCGAGTTCATCCGGCGCCAGTCCAGGAGCTTCATGTCCTGGCTCATCCTGGGCGCCATCGCAGTCGCCATGGGCATCACGTTCGGCGGACCGAGCGACATGCTCTCCGGCAGCGGAGTGTCCGGCGTCGCCGAGGTTTACGGCGAGGACGTCCGCCAAGAGGATTATCGCCTCCAGTTGGCCATGGCGACGCGTTTCGGCCTGATGCCCAAGGGTAGTGCAGGACGCAAAGCCCTCGGCGCGAACGAGGAGCTCATCGACGGCGCCATCGAGCGGCTATTGCTCGTGCACGAGGCGGAAAAGATGGGCCTGGCCTCCACCTCCACGCAGGCGGAAGACATCGTCATCGATGGCCACGTGATGCTCTTCGGGTTCCGCCTCGACCGGCTCGCGCCCGAGGACGCGTTCAGCAACGACCTGTTCCAAAACAGCTGGCTCAAGTCGCTCGGCGTCGTCGAGAAGAATTACCTCGAGCACCAGAGTGATGAATTCTTGGCGCAGACCGTGCGGGACCTCGTCTCGGCCAGCGTGGTCGTGCCCGAGTCCGCGTTGTGGAAGCAGTACGAGAAGACGGCGAACACCATCTCGCTGCGCTATGCCCGCTACGAGATCGCGGCATTCGCGGATCTCGCCGAGCCCAGCACCGAGCGCATCGACGCGTATGTGGCCGACAACGGCGACAAGCTCGACAAGCGCTACGAGTCGCAGAAGAGCCGCTTTACCGGGCTGCCCCGCCAAGTGCGGCTTTCGCTCATTCAGGTCGAGGGCGGCGAGGAAGCCAAGACCGCCCTGCAAGCCACCCGCGCCACGCTCACCGACGCGGACACCTTTGCCGCCGCCGCCCGGGCCCAGTCCACGCACGAGACCTCCGGCCGCGGGGGTGACTACGGCTGGATCGACGAGAAGAGCGACACCCCCTCCGACCTGCCCGAGGCCGTGACCGCGGCGCTGCCCGGCCTCGCCGACGGAGCCGTCTCCGAGATCGTCGAGGCCGACGGCTCGCTGTGGCTGCTCCGCGCCGAGGCCCACCGCGAGGGCGACGTGCCCAAAGAGGATGCGCTGCGCGAGCTCGCCTCCGAGGATCTGCGCGACGAGATCGCCAAGGAGCTCGCGATGCGAGCCGCGGCCGAGGACCAAAACGCGGTGACGGCCGGCAACGCGATCACCGACGTGTTCTCGCAGCCCGGAGCGCTGGGCGAGACCACGCTGTTCGGCGGCGCGCCGATCGAGAACCTCCCCGTCGAGGGCGAGGAAGAGAAGAAAGACGGACCCGCGAAGGAAGGCGACGAGGCCACCCCCGAGGCGCCAGCCGATCCGATGGCTGGCCGTGCTCGCCCCAAGGCCGAGATGCAGAGCACGGGACCGGTCCCCAAGGGTCAGCAGATCCGCGGGCTCGGCCTCGTGCCCGACCTCATGGACGACGCCTGGGCCTACGAAGGTGAAGACGAGCTGCTCGGCAACATCTACGAGGTCCCCGGCGCCGTCGTGCTGGCCGGCGTCGAGAGCAAGAAGAAGGCGAGCAAGGAAGACTTCGCCGAGCAACGCGAGCTGCTCGAGTCCAACATGCGCCGCCTCAAGTCCCGCGACGTCGTCCAGGCCTGGATCAAGCGCCGCTGCACCGAGGCCGTCGCCCGCAAGGACATCAAGGTCTCCGACGAGACGGTCACGCGGCTGACCACCTACGACGTGTCCGACGAGACCAAAGAAGGTGAAGAGGCGCCGAAGCCCGAGTCGACCTACACGGTCTGCAGCCGGGTCGGCACGCGCGGGGGTCTGCTGACCCGCCGCCTCGGCCTGCCCTTCTGAGCCCGAGCGCCAGCCCGGCGCCGAGCGACGCCGCCCCGAGCAATCGCGGGCGGCGTTTTCATATCCGTCGAGCGGGTGTCGGGTTCACTCGTCGTCCGGCATCCACCGCAGCGCGTAGATGGGCATCGTCTCGATCTTGGCCTTGCGAATGGTCTTGCCGGGATGGATGCCCTTCATCTTCGTGGCGTCGTAGATCACCTGCACGTAGTACACGTCCTTGATCCCACACAGGACATGGGCCTCTCCCTCCACCTCGACGTCACAACCGCTGACGACATCGGCCTTGCCCAGCGCGGCCAGGGTCGTGCCGGAGTGAATCCCGAAGGGCCCGTGCACGCTCTCGTCGTAGAACAAGGCGCCATAGACCTTGCCGAGCGAGGGCTCGACGGTGGCGAACGCCTTCCCGTCGCGAGACAGCTCGTAGATCTCGTACTCATCGCCCTCCCCTAACCGTGTTTCGGTCGCGATCTTCACCCCGGGGAATGCGGCCTGGAGCTTCTCGACGGTGCCCATGTCGCGGGTCAGCGGCCCGACCTCGGTGCCGGTGATGAGGATGATCTCGGGTTCGCCCGCGGCGGCTGCCTTCCCGTCGTCGGCCTTGGCGGCCGGCGGCTCCTCGGCGGGGGCTGCCTTGCCGCCGTCGCCCGCCGCATCGCCACTGGGCGCGGCCGGTTTGTCCCGTTCGGCCCCAGCCTTGCCCTTCTCCGCCCCACCATTCCCCGCCGGGTCTTTGGCCTCGTCCTTGGCCTCGTCTTTGGCCTTGCCGGCCGTCTTCGCGTCGGTCTTGGCGTCCTTGGACTCGGCCGTGCCGGCCGTTGGCTTGGCACTGTCGCAGCCGGCCCCCAACCATCCGCCGAAGACCAGCAGACCGGACACGACGACACGAGACGGTGTGATCATGTCGACACGGTAGGCGATCGCTTGCAGCCACGCGAGCCGCCGGAACGGCCTTCACCTCATCCCGAACGCACCTACACGGGAGGCGGGTCCCGATCCGCCGTCGATTGCTCACACAATCCTCCCGCGATGTGGCCTGGGCAGGCGAAGAAGCGGACCGGCCTACGCTATGCTCCACCACGCTGGGCGAGCCCGATGGAGGAGCAAGACCATGCGACCGGAAGGCCTTCGGTCGGCAACGTTTTGGGCTTCTCGTTGCTGCTGCGCGACCGTCAAGCGCTGCTGCGACTGGAGCGTCGCGCCCTGAGCCCGGGCCTGCGCCTGTCCGAGTACGAAGCCGAAATCCCCGACGTCGAGTTCCCGCTCCGCGCTCACGGGGCCGCGGCCTTCCGGCGACGACGATGTCGCGCGCGTCAGCTCAGCCTCGAAGTCGACACCCATACCCTCGCCGCGTGGCTGCGCACGCGCTTGGTCGGTCGCACGGTCGAAGGTCTGCACATCGAAGAGGTCGAGCTGCGCCTGGCCGCCCCGACCGAAGAAGGGCAGGCGCCCGCGCCCTGCCTGTACGTCAAGGGACATCATCGCGGTCGCCCGCAGTGGCTGATGATCACCGTGCAGCTGCTGCCGCGCGGGCGTAAGGTCGGCTTCCGCCCGTGGCAGACCTGGCGCCTCGGTGACGGCCCCCTCGACTCGGACGCAATCTGGCGGGGCATCGCCGCGCGACTCACCCCCACCGTTGAACCCGACGCAGAATCGGACGGACCCGGGCTCGGCATCGTCGACCCAGTGCCGGGCGTGTTGTTGCGTCCCTTCGTGTCCGCGGGCTGGCGAACACCCGACCTCGGCCAGCTGAAGGTGACCGAGCTGTCCCTCGGGCCCGACCGCGCCGTGCTCTCGCTGTCGGCGGGCACCGATGCGATCGCAGCCAGCCCCGTGCCGCTGGAGCCTCCCCGAGACCCGGGTCCCGTGGTCGCCCACCTCGAGCGGATCCACGCCGCGCTGCAAGCCCGACGCACCGACCATGCCGCCACGGAGCTCGAGCGCCTCACCGACGAGCTGCCCAGCGAACACCCGGCTCGCCAAGCCGCGTTGCAGTGGCTGGTCTCGCTGTCCCGCGGCCTCGATCCCACGCAGCGCCTCCGAGCCCTGCGCGCGTGGCTGCACGAAGCCCCCCGCGACGAGACGGCGGCGCGAGCCCTGGTGATCGAGCTGGGCCGCAGCGGCAACGACCGCGCCCTCGCGCGTCGCCTCGCCGCCGAGTGCCGACTGCCGCACCCGCCCACCAAGCAGGCCCGGCTCGAGCTGGCCTTGGCCACGGTGCTCATCGATCGACTCGACGAGCCACAAGCCGGACGAGGGCTGCTCGAGCCCCTGCTCGAGCGCTGCTCGACCTCGCCGTCGCTGGCCTCGCTCGAGCTGCCCGTACGCAGCGCCCTCGCCCGCGCCCTCGCATCACACCCGCAGAAGGCCCTCCATCAGCTCACGCTCGCGCTCGCCGTGACCAACCGCAGCGCGGTGCGAGCCAGCGTGCAAGCCGAGGTCGCCACCGCGCTCGACCGGCAGGGGCATCACCAGGCGGCCACCACCTTGTGGACCGAGGTGGTCTCGGCCACGCCCGACGACGACGAGCTGGTCGACGCCGCGCTGGCCTCGGCCCGCTCCACCGACAACGCCAGCGCGGGCGTCGACCTCCTGCGAGCGGCCATTCCCCACGCCAGTCCCGAGCGCTCGATCGACCTGCGGCGCACCCTGGTCACCACCCTGCTCGAGCGCAACGACCAGACCCATCAAGAGCTGGCCATCGCCGAGCTGCGCACCCTGGTCCGCGACAACCCGGATGCGGCCGACCTCGCCGAGCAGCTCCAGGTCCTCGAGCGGCACCGCGGTCGCCCCGACGCCGCCGCCTCCATGCTGGGCACGCTGGCCAAGAGCAACGAGGACGCGGCCGACCGGGCCCGGCTTCGGCTCGAGCAGGCGCGCATCTTGGCCAAGAGCGGTCAGCCTCGACGTGCGTGGACCAAGCTCGAGCCCGCCCTCAACGAAACGAGCGCCGAACTCGAGGCCGAGCTGCTCGAGATGGCCATCGAGATCGCACCGCTGTCGATCCGCGACGCCCTGCTCGATCGTCTGGTGGAGATCGACGACGGTCCTCCCAGCGGCCGTGCCCTGCTCACCCGTGCCCAGGGACGCGCATCGGACTCCAAGCGACGCGCCGACCTCGAGCTGGCCGCCGAGCGGCTCGACGACCCCCGCCCCGCCCTGCGGCAGCTGGTGGAGCTGGCCGGCGACGAAGCCCGCGAGCCCTGGGAAGCCCTCGCCGAAGCGTGTGCGACCCACGAGGATGCCCGCGGTGAACGACGCGCCCGCATCGAGCTGGCCCTGCGGCACCTCGCCCACGATGACCTCGACCACGCCCGGCGGTCCATGGCCCGCGCCTACGCCCTGGGTCGTCGCTCGGCCGAGCTCGCGCTGGCGCTCGGCTGGCTCGAAGCCAAGGCGGGCAACTACGAAGCCGCGGCCACGCTGGTGTCGACCGCTCTCGACGGCGACGTCAACCACAGCAACAAGCTCCTGCTCGACACGCGGCTCGGCCTGCCCCCGACGCCAGAGCTCGTGCGTGCGCACCTGGGGCCCATCTTCCTGCACGCCCATCGCCCCGCCGACGCGGCGGCGCTGCTGCGTCCGGCCGTCGAAGCGATGGGCGGCGCGCGTCAGCCCCAGCTGGCCGAAGCGCTCTTCGAAGCCCTCGAAGCGACGGGGGAGGCCCTCGAAGCGGCCAGCATTGCCCGCAGCCTGGCCGACGCCTACGAAGGACCTCTGCGCGCGGAGTGGCTGGCCCGAGCCGCCCGGCACGCCGAGCCCATCGACGCCGCGTCATGGCTGGCCGAAGCGGTCGAGCTGCGGCCCGAGGACGGGGACTTGCTGGCCGAGCTCGAACGTACCGCGCGGGCGGCCGGCGATCGCGACCGACTCAAGCTCGCGCAAGAGCGGGCCATCGAGCACCCCGAAGTCTCGACCGAAGCACGAAGCCGGGCACTGCGGAGCCTCATCGCCCGCCGCCGTCACGGCGAGGCCAGCCCCACCGAGGACGCCGAGCTACGGGCGCTGTACGAGCGACTGCTCGAGATCGACGACGGAGACGTCGAGGCGCTGCTGGTGCTCGCCCAGCACGACCACCGCCACGGCAACGAAAAACGGGCCCTCGATCGCTGGGGACGCGTGCTCGAGGAGCTGTCGGCCGAGGACCCGCGCCGCATCGAGCCCAGCCTCGCCCTGGCCACGCACGAGCTCGCCCACGGTCAGCCCGAGCGCGCCCGCGAGCGCCTACTGCCCCTCATCGAGATGCGGCAGACCCCCCGCGAGGCCCACGAGCTGCTGGCCGAGGCCGCCCTCGCCCTGGGTGACGCACCCAATCGACTGCTCGGGCTCCGAGGCATCATCGCGCAGGCCAAGGAAGGCGGGCCCGTTCGCTTCGACGCCGAGCTGCAGCTCGCCCGTCAGCTCGGCGCCCTGGGCCGTAGCCACGAAGCCCTGCCCCACGTGGCCACCGCGACCCGAGGGTTCGCCCGCGGCACGCCCGAGCACGTCGACTCCGCCCGCACCTGGCTGTCGCTCGCGCTCACCGTCGACGACCCGCGCCACGAAGCCGCCGCCCGCATCGAGCTACGGCATGCCCTCGGTCGCGAGCTGTCGGCCAAGGAGCTGCGGGCCGAGGCCTTGCTGATGGCCGAGCGCCTGGCCGACCCCGATGGTGCCCGCATCCTGGTAGAGGAAGGCCTCGCCGTGCGCCCCTCGGACGCGCTGCTGCTGTCGACCCTCAAGCACCTCGCCCGCACCACGGGCACGATGCTGCCCTACCTCGCCGCGGTCGAAGCCGCCATCGAGGGCATGGTGCCCGGCGACGAGCGCGACCGGCTGGCGACCGAGCTCGCCCTGACCGCGGCCGAAGACGGCGACGCGGCTCGGGTCCATCGCGCGCTCGAGCGCATCTCTTCCGACGCGGGCTCGAGCGAGGAGCTGCTCGACCTGCGCGACTGGGCCGTTCGCAACCTCGGGCTCGAAGAAGAGGAGCTGCGGGGCATCGACGATCGCCTCCGCGCGGGGGCCGTCGATCCGGCGCTGCTGTTGCGACTGGGCCGCCTCGTCGGCCAGGACGAAGCCTGCGTCGAGCACCTGCTCGCGCTGGTCCGCGAGTCCGAGGGCGAGGTCGCCCAGCGCATCGTCACCCCCGCGCTCCAGCTGGCGGGTCGAGTCGGTCTTCCCTCGCTCACCATGCAGGCCCTGCGTCAGGCGCTGTGGGTCGGGGCTCATACCGCGGCCGAGCAGGCCTGGCCCGGCCTGGTCGAGCAGGTGAGCACGGCGGGAGACGATGCCGCGCTCGCCGACCTCGTCGCCCTCGCCGATGATGCCCACGAAGCCGGCCTCTCGCTCGACGATCGCCTCGATCGACTGCTCGACGCCGCACTCGCCCACCAGCCCGGATCTCAGCACCTGCACCGCGCCCTCGCCCGTCACGTGGCCTACCGCGGCAGCCCGGCCGCGCGCCTGCAGGACGAGCTCAGCACCCACCTCGATGCGGTCGCCGATCGCTACGAGCTGCCGGGTCGCGACCGCGCCGAGCTGTTCATCGGCATCGCCACCCCGCTCGATCGCCGCTCGGCCGCCGACCTGCTGTCCGCCCGCGCCATCCAGTACCTGCGCGACCCCGAAGCCTTCGGCCGCCTGATCGAAGGCCTCGAAGCCCGGCAGTGCTGGCCCGAGGTCTTGCGCCTGCTCTCCGCGTGCGTCGAGGCCAACCCCGAGCCCGAGATCAAGGTCGCCACCCTCAAGCACCTGGCCCACGTGGCCTCGGAGATCCTGGGCGATCCGGCGACCACCATCCGGCACCTCGAAGCGGCGTTGTTGCTCGCGCCCACCGACCCCGACCTGCTGCTGCCGCTGCTCGACCATCACTTCTCGCGTACCGAGCTGTCGCGGGCCATCGAGCTGACCGAGCGCGTACTCGAGCACGTGCGCATGGGTGACGCGGCCTATGCCGCCTTGGCCCACCGCGCGGCCGATGCCGCCATCGCCCAAGACCAGATCGAGCGCGCCATCGCCCTGCTCGATCGTGTGGTCGAGCGCATCCCCGACGACGCCAAGGCCCAGGGGCGCGCGGCCGAGCTGCGCAGTCGCGTCAACGAGCCCCGCCATCGCGTTCGCTTGCTCGCCGCGGTCGCGGCTCGCCAGAGCGGGCGCTCGCGCATCGAGGCCCTCGAAGAGCGCGCCCGCCTGCTCATCGATCCACTCGAGCGCTTCGAGGAGGCGATGGAAGACCTCGCTTCGGTGGTTCACGAGGCCCCCGAGCGCATCGCCAGCACAGAGCTGCTCGCATCCCTCTACCGCGACCACCAGCGCTTCACCGAGCTGGTCGCGCTACACGAAGCCGAGCTGCCGCGCCGCCACGGCCGGGCCCGCGCGCAGATCCTGCAAGAGATCGCGACGCTGTACCGAGACGAGCTGAACGATCCGCCTCGCGCCGAGCGGGCGCTTCGCCTCGCCATCGAAGAGCTGGGTCCCAGCGCAGAGGAGCGGGTGCTGGCCGATGCCCTCCGCCAGGAGCTCGCCGACAACCTCGAGGGCCAAGGCCGCTACATCGACCTGTCCGTCTATCTCGAGCAAGAGCTGGAGACCGAGCTCGACTCCGAGCTGGCGGTCGAGGACACGCCCGCGCCGCCTCGGCTCACCTTGATCCAGACCCTCGCCCGCGTGCTGCGGGACCACCTCGAAGACGAATCCCGGGCCGCCCAGCTCTACGAATCGCTCGAGCGCTGGCATGCGCTGCCCGACGAAGGCCTCGCCACGCTCGCCCGCTGGTACGGCCGCACCCGTCGGCACGAAGACCTGGTTCGCGTGCTGCAGCTGCGCTCGCTGGCCCTCGAAGAGCACAGCGAGCGCAGGGCCGCCGCCGATCTTCGCATCGCCGAGCTGCTCGACGGCCCCCTGGCGCGCCCCCACGATGCCGCGCCGTACTACCTCGAGGCCTACCTCGCCAACCCGGAGACCCACGCCGCCGAAGGAGCGCGGGCCCGGGTCCTGCTGTCCGGGGTCGACTCGGTGCTCAACGTGCGGCGTCGACTCCTGCGCCGACTCGAAGACCTCGATCCCACGCGGCGCCCCGCCCTGCTGACCCTGCTCGCGGACGTGCTCGCCCCTCACGAGGACCACGAAGAGGAAGCCGAGGTGCGCTACCGCGAGGCGCTGGCCATCGACGGCAGCCTCGCGGGGGCATGGGATGGCCTGGGCCGCCTGCTCAGTCGCCTCGATCGCCGCTCCGAAGCCGCCCAGGCCCTGGTCGAGGCCGCCAATAGTCACGGCCTGCCTCCCGCTCGCGCCGCCGAAGCAGCCGCCCTGGCCGCCCGCAACTTCATCGAGCAAGAGCGCTTCCCCGAGGCCGAAGCCGCGCTCGAGCAGGCCCTCGATCGCAGCCCCGACTCTCAGCGCGCGCTGCTCGAGCTGGCCCGGCTCTACGAGCACAACGGCCGCCGCGACGAGCTGGGCCGCGTGCTCGACCGCCTCGCCGAGCTGCCGCTGTCGAGCACCGTCCTGGCCGAGGTCGCCTACCGCCGCGCCCTGCAGCTGCAGCCGATCTACGAGCGTGTGCCCACCGGGCCCCAGGGCGAGAAGGCCCGCAGTCACCTGCTCGAAGCCCTCGGCGCCAATCCCCGTCACCACGCCGCCCGCCAAGCCCTGCTGGGACTCGCCACCGCGCGGCGAGAGTGGTCGATCGTCGCGCACATGCACTACCTCGCGATCCGAGAGCTGCCGCTCGGGGTCCAGCGAGCGCTGGTGCACCTCGATCTGGCCGCGACCTATCTCGACCACCTCGGCGACCCGGGCAGCGCCATGCGCAACATCGAGAGCGCGCTGCAGCAAGCCGCGACCGACGTCGTGGTGGGCAACCGAACCGGTGACCTGGCGCGACGCATGCCCGATCGCTCGGCCGCGGCGGAGCGCTTCGAAAACATCGCCTCCGGCGACAACGAGCTCGACGATCCGGCCCGGGCCCGGCTGTGGCTGCTCGCCGCCGACCTGCGCATGGAGGACGACGACCACGACGCAGCCGAGGCCGCGTCCAAGCGGGTGCTCGACCTGCCCGCCGTGCCCCAAGCCACCACCGCCGCGGCCAACCGCACGCTCGATCGCCTCGGGCCGCAAGATCCCGAGAGCCTCGTCGCCGCTCGGGCGGGCATCGTCGCCCAGCTCGACAGCACACCGCCGCCCTCCCCTCGCGAGCGCGTCCAGCTGCTGGGGCGGCTGCACGACGTCGGCGTGGCCATGGACGACGAGGACCTCGTGGAACGAGCCACGCGCGAGCAGCTCGAGCTGGCCGCGGACCTCGACGAGAGCGACGACAATGCGCCCACCACCGGGGCCCTGCTTCGCGACCTGCTGGCCGCGCGCGGCGAGTACGGTCCGGTGGTCGAGCTGTACGAGCGCCTGGCCGCGACCGCGGGCAACCACGACCCCGATCGCGCCGCCCAAGTGCTGGTGGAAGCGGCCGGCTACGCATGGCGCGGACAAGAGGACCCCTCGCAGGCCGCTCAGTTGCTCGGCCGAGCCCTGCAGCAAGCGCCCGAAGACGAAGCCGCCGCCCGCATGCTGACCGAGCTGACCCTCGAGGTCACCGAGGCCGACGTGGCCGAGGACGTGTTCCGCGAGCTGTGCCGCGTCCCCGCCGAAGCCCGCCCCCCGATCTTGAACCTGCGCCTGGCGGCCCTGGCCACCGTGCGCAACGCCGAAGCCGAGGCCCTGGCCTTCGTCCGGCCGCTCACCGAGCCGGGCATGCCCGATGCCGTGCGTTACGAGGCGCTGGGTCGGCTCGACGCACTGCTGGCCTCCCGCGGCGAGAAGGAAGAGCGGCGCCAGATGCTGGCCGTGTACTTCGATCTCGCGCGGCACCGCCGTGACCCTCGTGCAGGAGACCTCGGGCTCGAGCTCGCCCGACTCCAGCGGGCCGAGGGCGATCGGGCGGCCGCCCGCGAGACCGGCGAGATCACCCGGGACATCGCTCCCGACCACCGCGAGCTGCTGCACCTGATGGCCGAGCTCGCCGAGCAAGACGAGGACTGGGCGACCCAGGCCGACCTCTTCGAGCAGCTCGCTCCGCTGGCGATGGACGACTCCGAGCAGGCGATGTGGCTGACGCGAGCGGCCCGCATCCACCTCGAGCACCCCGACGTCAGCGGTCACTCCGACTCTTCCCTGCTCGCCCGACGCCTGCTGCTGCGCGCCACCGAGGTCGACCCCGAGGGGCACGAGGCCCGCGTCGCCCTGCTCCCGCTGGCCTTCAACCAGGCGCGCTGGGACGAGGTCCTCCAGCTCGCCGATGGCCTGATGCGCCAGGGGGCCGACCACGAGGTCCTGGTCCTGGCCGCGCTCGCCGAGGCCTACCGCCGCGGCGAACAGAAACTCGCCCGCGAGATCGGCTACCGCCACCCGCCCGAGGTCATCCGCCAGGTGCTCCTGCCGGGCATCCAGCAGGTGCTCGCCGAGGTGGCGATGCGCGGGCCGCTGCCTCGCCTCGATCCCGTGCTGGGGGTCGGCTCCGCGTTGCTCGGCGGACGCAAGCACCTGGGCCAGTGGCTCGAGGCCTGGGCCAGCGAGCGCCCCCCCGAGCCGGGCCTCACCCTCGGCCTCGCCCGCCTGCTCGAGGCGCAGGGCAGCGGCGACCTGGCTCGGCACCAGTTCCAGCTCACCGCCTTCCTCGCCCCCCGCGGCCCCGTCCCCGCCCTCGTGGCACGCCTGCCCGGCCACCGCGTCAGCGGCCTCGACCTCCATCATCTCAGCACCGCGCCGATGGAGAGCCGCAGCATGCTGCGCCAAGTCCTGACCTCCCTGCGCGACCACCTGTCCGGGCTCGGCACCCGGGGTGCACCCACCCCTGCCCCCGCACATCGCCGCCCCCCCGATTGGTGGACCAACCGCATCGAGATGGCCGAGACCATCGTCGAGCCGTGGCGCACCATGCTGGGCCTCGATCTGCCGCTGGCCTGGAGCGAGCACGAGTTCCTCGGCAGCGTCGCCGCCCGCAACGACCGTCCGCCGCGCTTGGTCCTGGGCCGCAACTGCGCCGAGCTCGAACGCCCCGAGCTCGCCTTCCGACTCGCCTACGCCACCGCCACCATCGCGTTGGGCATCGCGATCCTCGACAGCGGGGCCATCCCCTCGGGCGTGCTGCTGGACGCGCTGGTGCAGCTGGCCAACCCCGGGCACCAGCCCACCGGGCACCAGGCGCGAGCCATCGCCGACGTCCTCGCCGCCCGCAATGCCTACTCGATCGGCCTGACCGCACCGCAGCGCGCCGGGCTGATGGACGAGCTGGCGCACTGGCTGACCATCGAGGGCGGCCTGGCGCGGCTGGGCATCGCCTTGCGTCGCGCGCGGCTGTTGCTCGCGACCCGCCTGTCCGGCAGCCTCCATGGCGCGCTCCAGGCCATCGCTCGCGACCACGGACTCACCCAAGAAGACCGCGTCGAAGCGCAGGCCACCATGCGCCTGGACGACACGACGTGGCTACTGCGAGCGCTGTCGCTGCGCTGAGCCGGCCGATGGCATCATTGCCCCGCATGTTCGCGCGAGGGTTGATGTGGGCCCACCTGGGCTACCTGCTGGCGATCCCGCTGGTGGGCGTGGGTTCGTTGGTCGGCATCACCAAGCACGCGGGCACGGCCAACCTCGGCGGCTGGATCATCGCCGCCGTCTACCTCGCGGTTCAGCTCAAGTACTACCGACTGCCCCGACGCCTGGGCACCGCAGTGCTCACCGTGTCCATCGTCCCGCTGCAGGTGCTGGCCCACGTGCTGCTGTTCGGGGGCGGCTTCGCCGACTACTTCGTCGAGGAGGCCTTCGTCGAGCTGTCGAGCCTGGCCCTGGCACTCGCCCTGGTGATGATCGCGTATCGACCGTCGGGCTGGGGTGGGGCCGCCGTCGGGGTCGGCTTGGCCGCGGTCGCGGTGTTCGGCTTCGGCCTTCCCCTCGGTGAGGCCTACCTGCGCGCGGGCGCAGGCGCCGAGCTGTGGATCCTGCTCGGGCTCGTGGTCGCCTCGGGCACGTGGGCGCAGGTCCGACTCACCGCACCCGCGGCTCGCTTCGAGGTCGGCGAGCCCTCCGCGACCGGCCCGGGCTGGCTGGGGCGCGTCATCGATCGCATCGCCCCCAGCCATGGCGACGACCTCGAGCCCGGGGTCTCCGAGGGCGTGGTCTCGGCCCTCATCGTGGTGCAGTCATTGCTGTGGCTCATCGTGCCCAGCCTGGTCCGCGCGCTCCTCTAGCGGGCGCAAAGAGCCTCCGAGGTCGGGTCGACCTCGGAGGCACGGGCCGGTGACGCGACAGCTCAGAGCGTGTGGATCTCGCCGTCGACGACGAGCACGGACTGCCCGTCGAAGGTGGTCAGCTCGTAGCCACCGAAGTCCTCGTTGTAGGTGCGGGTGTCGTCGGCCAGCATGGCCAAGGCCACCTGCTCCCCGAGCGCCAAGCCATCGATGCTGTCGGAGCGGTAGTGCACCCCGGCCGTGTCGCGGGCCAGGCTGACGTTGGCGGCGAGCTTGTTCACCTCGCCGCCGAGGGTCAGGCCGGCACCCGCCCATGGGTCCAGCGCCATGCCGTCCGAGGTGGCCTGGACCGGATCGGGGAACACGAAGTCCTCGTCGAACACCGCCTTGAGCACGGTGCTACACGCCCCCGCGATGGTGGCGTGCCCAGCCGGATACGCGGGATGCGTGGGCGAGCCCTCGGGGAACGCCTGCGGAAGCAGGGCGTTGCCGTTGTGCATCTGCACCATGGCGATGGCCGCACTGCCCGTGATCTCGGCGGGCAGCCCGTAGTCCTTGATGCCGTCGAGCTGCACTTGCAGGCGACCGCCGTAGGCCTCGGGCCGCAGGCGACGATGCGCCGCCCATTTCTGGAACCATGCGGCCTTGAGGCCCAAGCTCGCCGCCTTGGCCACGAGGTCGAGGATCTCCGCGCCACCGTGGGTGATGAAGCCACCTTGGTTGCCGGCCAGGTACGGATTGCCAGCAGACAGCGCCGCGCCGCCGTAGCCGAGCAGGATGAGCGCACCGAACAAATAGGCCTGATAGCTCTGGTCGACGTGCACGTACTCGCCCAGGCCGCGACCGTTGTACAGATAGCGCGGCACCGGGTCGTAGGTGATGCCAGCCGGGGGGGCGGCTCCCCGCTGAATCTGCAGCCAGCTGCCGAAGTCGGTCATGAAGTCGGAAGCGATGGGCACCGGGTAGCGCTGCTCGATGGTCGCGAGGCCAAAGGTCACCGGCTTCCATAAGAGCTGTGACAGGAACGGGCCCACCAGGTCGGCCGGCGTCTCGCCGCGGAGGAAGGTGCCCGCCGTGACCTGCCCGCCGGACTTGGGCCCCACCGTCTTGGTGAAGGCGTTGAGGTCGGTGAGGGCCTGGCCGACCAGCGCATCGGACCCATAGTGGCGGAACGGCACCTCGCGGGTCAGCGCCGCCCAGTACAGCTCGCCCATCTCGGCGGCCGTCTTCAGGCTGGTGAACGACGGCGCGGGCGGCATGCGACCGAAGTGCGAGTCGAGACCGGTCATCGAGAACGCCAGCGCGGCCTGGGGGTTGGCCAAGCGGCGGTCTGCGGCCGGATCGAGGGGAATCAGGTCGAAGTCGTCGGGATCGCCCGACTCCATTGCATAGCGCAGGGCATGGTACGCGCTCGGATCGACCTCACCGATGGCATCGTGGGGCAACGCCTTGGTGAAGCTTCCGCGGGCATCGGGATAGTCGTCGTCATCATTGGTTTGCTGGCGGCCGAGGCCCCGCGAGCGCTGACGATTGTCGCGAGCCGCATCTCGACGAATGCGAAAGGCCTCGGCCCGTCGCTCGCCCCGAGACAGAGGGCTGAGGACTTCGGCATTGGCAGTGCCGGGAGTGAGCACCGCAGCCGCGACCGAGCCGCCCGCTGCGACCAGAGCGGGAGCCAGGCCGGCTCCCCGGAGCACATCGCGTCGCGAGAGACCCGAGTGTTCCGTCGTTAGAGAGGATTCGATGATGGGGGGAATCGATTTGTTTTCATCCACGACAGCATTCACCTTGTTCGAGGGTTCGGCCCCCGGATCAATAGGGGCGCACCTTCGACAACCAGGACATCGACCAACGAGTGGTGACTTTTAACGTGAGGCATCGTGACCCGAACGCAATGGCAACTTCGAGAACGATCGACGCCTCGTATTCGACACACCGCGATGGTTCACTTCGATCGATCATCGATCGACACCTGAATTTTCGCCCCTACCTCAGACAGGAAAACTATGGCGACATACCACTAGCTGTGCTCATACGTTCAATTGTCGACTCGTGGATCGACCTCGAATCGGGATGACGGTGAGAGGATGGATCTGCACTAGTCACTGCACCCAGACCGATCTGGGCCATCGGCGTTCAACGTCCGGCCAACCGTCTTTTTCGTTCCCTAGCCAACGAGCAGAGCGTCCGAGGGGTATCGAGCGTTCACTCCTCCGACCGAAGCCAGCCGTCTCCGACGGTCATGCGACGCGCCCATCGGATCACGACGATGAGTGGGTTCCGCCGCTAGCACATTCAAATGCGAACATTGCATGCAACTTCTGCCTATGGCAGTGGCCCATGTGAGAAACTACCAACAGCGCATTCACCCGGCTGGCCTTCTTCCCGAGGTGCAGGACAGCAACGTTCGCACGACCATTCACATCGACGCCCCGATACGCCAGTAGGCCGATGGGCCTTTCGGCCTCCATCGTGACATCGAGCCTACGCTATGAATCGTCGACGTCCGTGGGGTCGGAGTCGTCGACCGCCGCGCCCGGGGCAGCGGAGCCATGCCTGGTCGCGGCGTCGTTCCGGCCGCTGGCACGAAGGACACCGAGCACGACGATGCCCACGAGCGCGATGCCGCCGTACGACGTGGCGAGCCCGGGCGTGATGGACACAGAGCGAGGCAGCTCCGCTCCCATCCGAACCATGTCGAGCGCGACGGCAGCGACGAGCAGCCACCCGGTCGCGGCCCACAGCCGCCGCGACGAGAAGAACCCAGGCCACGCCATGGATCCCACGAGGCTCGCCACCACGATCCCGAAGTAGAGCGAGGTGAACGTCGCCATGGTGGACGCATCACGAGCGATCCACGGAGCCACGAGCACGGTGGCCGCGGTGGCCAGCGGCATCCCGGCGATGATCCCGGCGTTGAGACGCGCCATACGACCGGGCGCAGGTGTTCCGCGCGACTTCCTGCGTCGAAGCACCCACAGCGACGACCCGAGGGCCGCCATCGCGGTCCCCCCGACTCCGAGCAGGAAGTAGATCAACCGCAGGACGGTGCCGCCGAAGGTCGCGTAGTGCAGGTCGATGAGGCCGTTGGTGATCGCCACCCCGACGTCGGGCGAGACGGGCGTCCGGCGAACGAACGAGCCATCAGCGAGGCTGTAGGTGGCGGCAGCGCGCTCGCCGAGATCGTCGACGAAGGCACTGACCTCCACCCGCGCGTTGGCATCACCGTAGTAGTAGACGAGCAGCTGCCGCGGCGAATGCCCGAGCCTTCGACGGGCGTCCTCGATGAGCGGATCGATCGGCGCCATGTCGGCATCGACTTCCGCTGGATCGAGGCGCTCTCCCACCACCGCCTCGACGGCAGCCTCCTGATCCCCCTCGAAGGCGGCGAGCGCCCCGACCACGAGGATGAGCTGGAGCAGCCCGAGCAGGGCCCCGGTCAGCGCCATCACCATCGAAAAGGGCAATCCCCAGAGCCCCAAGCGCTTGTGAATGTCCGCCAGCGCGGTCCGGACCGCGCGACGGGGCCGCAGGACCAGCCGATCCTTGCGCCAGCGAGGGTCGGCGACGAGCCCGGTCACGAGCATGACCACCATGGCGACTCCGGCGAGGCCGATGAGCCAGCGCCCGAAGGGCCCCGGAATGTGAAGGTTGGTGTGGAGTCGACGATGAAACTCGCCGAACCCCGGGGACCACGGCTCGGGTGTCCCGTCGAGCCCGACGTCGATGGCGTGACGAGCGGTCTCGTCGGACCACCACAGCCGAAGCGACGGCTTGGCGGGCTCGGGGAGCTCGACCACCACGATGTGGTCTCGGATGTCGTGCACCTCGGCCAGGTCGCGCATGGGCGCGTCCACGGAGGCCTGGACCGGCGCGACACGAGCCTCCGGGACGGCCCATGTGGTCATCTGCGGAGCCACGACCGCGATCGTGCCGCTCAACAGGATGGCGTACAGCAGCAGCCCGAAGCTCAGACCCACGGCCGAGTGGACGTCGTAGAGGCGCTTGGTGACGAAGCGAGCCATGGGGTCAGCTCCGGAGGAAAAAGCCGGTCACGGCCACGAGGGTGAGCACCACGAAGACGCCGAGCTGTCGACGCCACGCCGCCCACCCGCCCGGAGCCAGGCACGCGGTGATGATCATCCCGACCCAGAGCGGAACGAAGAGCAGTGCCCCGTAGGCGGTGCGATCGATCGCGGCCACCGGGAGCACGGCGATGAGCGCGAGCATGCCGGCCATGGCGTTGAAGAACCCGCCGACGATGGCGGCGGACGCTCGAGCTCGACTCATGGCCAACCCCCGAGCGCGAGCGCCCCCCCGATGATCGCCGCGGCGACCCGAACGAGCTCGTATCGAGACGGCGTGACCACGGTGGCCACGAGCACGGCGAGCATGCCGGCCACGCTCACGAGCAACACACATCGAGCAAGACCCGAGGCCCAGCCGAACGCATGGATCGCGATGCTGCAGCCCACGAGCAAGAGCAACACCCGCAGGCCACGCTCGAGCGAAGCGAGCCGGCTTCGGCCGCCAGCCAAGGCGGCAACCATGAACGACACGGAGCCCATGGTCAGCGCGAGTTCTTGGCCAATGCTCATCGTCGACCCCTCACGAAGGCAGGCTGCAGACGCCGACGTTGGCGTGCTCGGGCTCGTCGTTGCCGTAGGCCACACATTGCAGCGAAGGATCGATGGCCGGACACGGATCCGGCTCGCTCAGATCACACAACGGCGTGCAGCAGCGAAAGTCCGGGCAATCCGGGAGCTCGGTGGCATGCAGACACGTGGACCCGGGCTGACACAGCGTGTTGCCCATGCAGGCCTCTCCGTCGCCGATGGGGACCTCGGGGTGGTTCCAGCAGACGAACACGCCCAGGTCGACCGCGAAGCAGCCCTGACCGTCGGGGCAGACCTGCAGGAGCGGATCGCACCGCGGCAGGCACAGCGTGCCCTGAGCACAGACTCGGTCCGGGTCTTCACAATCGGGCGCTTCGGCGCTTCCGATGCAAAACGGCTCGCAAATCCCCGGACCGGGTGACGCCTCGCCCGTGAAGCAAAGGGTGTCCTCGCCGCAGTCGTCGGGGGACTCGCCTTCGAGACCATTCGAAACGCACTCGTCGCCCGCTTCGCCGTCCCCGGTCACGGGACGACACGTCGGCTCGCAGAACAGGGTGTCGCACGCGTATGCGCACTTGAGCCCGGGGGCACAGTCTTGCTCGAAGAGGTTGCACATCGCCCCCTGGCCGATACCGCCCGAGCCTTCGTCGAGAGCGCCTTCGTCTTCGCGCCCGCCGGTGCTGGTGCTCGACGCGGCGGAGGTCGACGCGACATCGGTCGTCGAAGCGGACCCCGTCGTCGTGCTGGTGGAACCCGACGGCTCAGCCGCCGCAGGCTCGGTGGACGAGCCACACGCTCCCGCCCCGAGCCCGATCACACCGGCGGCGGCCCCGATCAGGACACGCCGCACGACCCTCGTCGCCGCGAACGTTCTCCATGCCGCACCTCCAAATATGAAAACAATGTTCATTTGGATTGATTTTGAATTACCACAGAATCAACAGAATCGCGTTCGATGACACCTCATGAAGTTGACTTCTTTTTTCAAATCGGAGTTTCCCGCATCTCCAGCTAGAGCAAAAGCTGTCTGACGTCTCGCGCGCCGAGTGCCCGAATGCTCTCGAACGCCGAACCGATGGGGAGCCAACCGGTCGTTCGGTGTCGACGCCATGGGCCGCGGCACGGCGACCGCCGATGCAAAAATTCGCCGTCACCACGCACGGACGGTCGCTCGCGTCGACCCGACACCGGCCCATCGGCATGGAGACTCATGGTCCGCAAACCGACGCCGCCCCTCGTGCGTTGCTGTTTGTTGCGCCAGACGGACGGGCCTGACAAGATCCGTGCGGTTTCGACGCCTTTTGAGGAGCACTTTGGCCAACGGAGAGAAAAACGCGGGGAATTCCGGCAGTGGCCGCCTCTTGGTCATTGGTGCCGCGGTAGTGGGGCTCACGGGCGCCGTCGCCTACTCGATGATGCAGCCCAACGAGGAGCCTGCGCCCACCGAAGCCAAGGCGCCCGCCGAAGACAACGCCGCGCCTTCTGTCGACGCGCTCATCGAGGACACCGACGCCGCCCGCCTGGCCCTCGACACGAAGCGCCTTCGCGACCTCGAGCAGAAGTTCGGCACGGCCGACAAGACTCCCGAAGCCCAGCACGCGCGGCTGTCCGCCCTCACCAGCCTCGCGGTCGAGGCCACCATCCGCGCCAACGCGCTGGGCGACGAGCAAGCCAAGAGCGAAGCCGACACCTTCGCGCAGCGCTCCGATCAGCTGCTCGCGACCATGGGCAAGGATGTCGATCCGGGCGCCCGCACGACCGCGAACGCCCGCCTGGCCCTCGCCCGCGGACAAGACGTCGCGACCACGCATCCCATGGTGCTGCTGCCTTCGTTCCGCGACCGCGAGCTCCAGCA
>JBCCHT010000005.1:0-316103 GCA_039028615.1 Myxococcota bacterium
CGAGGCGGTCGTCTCCCACTGCGCACACATCCAGCACCCAATCTAGGTGGCCTTCGAGCGTGTGCAGAAGCGTGCCGTCGGAGGCTCGCCAGACGCGAACCGTGCCGTCGTGGCCTGCCGAGGCGAGGCGGTCGTCTCCCACCGCGCACGCACCCCCCACGGGGCCTCGGTGGCCTTCGAGGGTGTGGAGGAGCGTGCCGTCCGAGGCTCGCCAGAGGCGAACCGTGCCGTCCGAGCCCGCCGACGCGAGGCGGTTGTCTCCTACCGCGCACACGCCAAGCACCTCGCTGAGTCCGAGGTCGAGTGAGAGCGCGTGGGGCGGAGAAGTCGGTGCCGATGCGGACGCGAATCCGCTTCCACGCGCATCGGCACCAACCCACGCATCAGGAGCCGAAGGCCACCGAACGCCCGAATCCTGCAGGCCAACGAGGTGCCTCCACCGGAGCGTTTCCGGTCGTAGGTCGAGCGGCTCACCTTCGGAGTGAAGGTCCTCCAACCGGACCGCTCGTATGCTCGGACGTTCGGGTGGGTTGAACTTCCTACACACCCACTCGATCGCGTCGACGCGCTCCGTGCCTTGCAGGCGCCCCAGCAGCCCGGTCTCACGCATGAGCTGAGCGGTTGCGTCGGGGTCGAGGTAGCGACCAAACGCCCTCAGCCACTCCAGGTTGATGCGCTCCTTATTCTTGCCACGGAGAACCTCGGTGATCAATGACTCGAACGTCGCCGCGTCCAAGACCTTTCCCCGCAGCTCCTCGTCCGCCTGCGCGAGCGCCCGATTCCAATCCTTGGGCTCCTTCGACAACGCAAATGCCAAGAAACTCCGCGGGTCATAAAGCGACCCAGTCGGAGCACGGCGGGCCACGCTGCGTTTTGGGGCAGGGGGCTGAAGCTCCCGCTCCAACGCATCCGGCTCGAACGCCTCCTCCACCTCCGACACCAACGACTCCGCGGGGTCCAACTCGGCGTCGGCTTGTGGCGCGCGCTCCTCGACGAGCCGGTAATGGCAAGCGACACGGGGATGCCAGTCGTAGTCCTCCTGGGGGTCGATCACCTTCCGCGCATCGAAGCGGCTTCGTTGTCGCGAGACCTCCAACACCGCCTTCGCCAGCCGCAATTGCTCCTGATTCTTCGTCCACTGAACGAAGTGATCGATGTCCTCGCGTTCCTTTTCCGAGGTTCCATCGTAGCCCTCGAGCGCTTGCTGAAGGCGCTTGATCTCAGGCTCGAGTCCAACTCCTTTCAGTTTTTTGAGCCCCTCGACAAACTCGTCGCCTCCGCGCCGTGCACCCAACCGATACACCTCCGGAGCGAACAGCTGCAGCAGCACGAGGCGCGCCAGCAACGTCCGCTCATACGGAACCTTTCCGAAGCAACCGTTCGCGACCAAATCCTGGGCAACTTCGTCGAGCAACGACAGCAACTCCGCCGCGCGAATGAGCTTGCGTGGGACACTCGGGACGCCCCGTTCGAACAAATGCAGCAGCGTCTCGTCCCACTCGGGCTCGGCTTCGTCCGGTCCGCCTTCCTCGAGTGCACGCTCCCCATCGGGGCTCCGCACCTCGGGCCGCTTGGCCACCTGAAACAACTTCCGGTACTCCGACTGCAGGAACGCCCGCGTCTCTGTTTCCGCCAGCGGCGGCACCCGAACCGGCAGATGCACCAGCTTCTCGAGGTACTCCGCGCCGCTGACCGGAGGCTGCCGCTCGGTGCCTTCCTTCGCCCCCTCGGGGGAAGTCCCGATGTAGTCGCGATACCGATGCAGGATCCCCCGCTCGACGATCTCGTCATCGACACACAACACGAACGCACACCCTGGAACCTCGAGGAACAGCTTGATCGACTCGAGCACCTCCACGACCTTCTCCGGCAGGCACCGATCCAGATCATCGATCAAGAACAGCAGATCGAGCCGAGGCTCTGGCTCACCTTCGGCCGCCTCCTCTCGCGTGTCGGTATCCGAACTTTGGGGCAGGGCGTGTGCCGATGAACCCTCCTCCTTGTCGAGCTTCTCGAGCGCCTGGTTGAGCTGTTGGAGTTCACTCGTCAACGCACCATGCCGTCGACTCCAGAAGCGAAGCCGATCGATCTCCAGAACGACGGCCTCACGCCGCGCTAGAATCTCCTGTCGCTGTCGCTGTCGCCGCTCGCTCTCCTGCCGCTCCTCCTCACTCCGCTGGATCCGCTTCTGCGCGTCCCCAATCCACTTCCACGCCTCCGGACGCTCGCCTCGCCCCGTCAGCGCCCGCATGTAGCTCCGCAGATCGAAATACAGCGACTCGTACGCTTCCAACGGCGACGGCAATGCCTGCTTCGCGTCCTGACGCTCCTTCCTCCGCGCCACGAACGAATCGATGCTCGTTCCCAAGTCCAGCCGAACTTTTGCCTCCGGCCCTTTGCCTTCGGGCCCCATACCCCCCGTCGAAAGCTCCCCAGAAAGCCCTTTACCCAGCGCGAGCGCAACATCGCCGAGCATCAACATCGACTCCCGCGCCCACGTCCGCAGCCGCTGTGTCGACTCCGGCACCTCATCCTCCGCGCGCCCGTCCAAGTACTGCCGCACCGCCCGCTCGGCCGTCTTGAGCATGGGCACGACCAGGTGCGGCTCACGCTCGAACTGCCAGGCATTGAAGAACACGGGCACCGTAATCCGCCGACTGCTCGGCGGCGCTTCCAAGCTGCCGAACTTCGCCTCGATGCGACGCAGCCACGTCGTCTTCCCGCACCCCCAGGGCCCATAGATCCCCACGACCAACGCCTGGTCCCCCCGCGAAGGCCCCGCGAATGCCCGCTGTTGTCCATCGACGTTGCGGCGCTGCGCTTCGAAGTACCGATCGAGCCGATCCACGAGCGCACGGATGTAGCGGTCCGCTCCGAAGTGCACCGCAGCGGTCGAAGAGGCACCGATCACCACGACGATGGTACCAAGACCGCTGCGTCCCGATCCTGGCCCGTTTGGACCAGCCGGCCGGGATCATGATGTTTGACGGTCGCGTCTCGAGGCAGGCAGGTCAGGGCGCGACGACCCCACGCCGCGAGCTCTCGGGACTTCGCTCCCGCGATTCGCTGCGCTCAGATCGACGTCACGAAGAACGAGTTGCCCTGGCGCAGCAGTCGACGAAGGATCGCGAGCCAGTAATCCTCCTCCACTACCTCGTCGGGGATGGTCTCCAGCGCCGCCGCCAGCGACCGAGATTTCTCGATCGCCTCGTCGAGCGGCACTTCGAGAGCGAGCTCTCCGTAGATGGGCCACATGGACTTGGGCACACCGTGCTGCTCGGCCAGCGTCAGGATCTCGGTGAGCGACGACCAGCTGATCATCGCACTGTCCCCATCGATGCCCACGACTTCCACGACCATCCTGCCCCGCGGTGTTGTGCCAGCCTGCAGTTCGAAGCCTTTGCCCCAAATGAGAGTTGCGCCCATGATCTGCGGTGAGGAAGTCGATGGCGATAGGTAGTATCGCCATGTCGGAGTGAAGCAGCACCTCGAACGCATCGCAAGGTTGATCGTAGAAGCCCAGAGGAACGACCCATGAGACCCATCGAACAGGAGCAGTTCGAACGAGAAGTCCTGTTCTCCATCATGAGAGACTCGGTGAACATTCTGATGCGAACCGAGGTTCGGCCTCGAGGCCTACTCGTGGGCGAGTCGAACGAACTCGATTGGACGAACGCACTCATCGTCGGCTACTTGCCCGAACTCGCGCGGGCGATACCTCTTGCGGAGACATCCATCGCCCCGCCGAAAACCGGCGACGACGTCGAGTTCTGGTTGTGTCTGCCTACGCGGAAGAGCCGGGATGCGCTGACGACATTCCTTCCCGCCTTCCTCGAGGCGGCGATCAAACTCGAGACCATTGCGCCAGCCGCGAGAGACCAGCTCGCGGGAAGCTGTGCAACGGTGGCCGACAAAGTCGCCATGATGTGGGACCGGACCGGTTCTGAGAAACGGGACCGCAGGTCATGGGCTGTAGAACCCAAGCAGTCAGCTGACGTGCAGCGACGGCTCCGGCTCGAACACCACGCGCATGCGTTGGTCGCTTTCCAGCACGATCGCCGGCCCGTCCGCGCCATGCTCCATCGATAGCGGAACATACTCGTACAGCAGTGGATCGTCGCTGTTCGCCTCCGCATCGAGCAGAGCGTCGGTCAGCGCTCCAAGGTCGACCTGATGGAGCCGCGCTCCCGTCTCGATTTCGTAGACCGACAGCTCGACCTCGACCGAGTCCCCTTCGAACGAGACTCGGTGCACCGCGAGCTGGTCCTGCCACCGCGCATGCATGGTGTCGACGCCCGCCGCCTCGGCCAGCGTCGCGATCACCTCGTCGTCACGATCGCTCGCGAGCAACAACAGCCACACCCGTGTGTTCTGCCCATCCGGGAGCACGCCGATCCGCAGCGTACGGGTCGCATCGAGCGGTTCGTCGCGCCACTCCACGAGCGCGAGCAGTTTCTCGGGTATCGCCGACATCGTGGCGCGAGCGTACCCATGAACAACTCGTTCCACACGTGCGAAATCCAATCGCTGCGGGCGGGATTCGGCCGGCGGAAACATCGCCGAAAATAGATCGAACCTGCGGCCGAGGGCGGACGACCTAGGAGGTGGACGAACACGCCTGGGCGATTGGCGTGCGCGCGCCGTCGCTCGGCATGGAGGATCACGAATGAAATCAAAACGACTCTATCGCCGCCCCCTCTCGATCGGGAGCAGCTCGCTTGCGGGCGCCGCCTTGTTGATGGGCCCGGTTCTCGGCGTCGCTCAGGCCGGCTCGAAACCGGGCGTCGCCACACTCGACTCGAGCGCGGGCCTCGTCCACGCCTATACCGACAGCAACATGAGCTGGGACGCGGCGCCGACCCTTCGCTCCCATACGCGTGCGATCACGGTCGGCGGCAACGACTATCTGCTCTCGCTCGATGGCCAGGGCGGGCGGGTCTACGTCAACGCTCGGACCGACACGGACGTGGGGACGCTGCTGTGGGAGTACCCCACGCATCACCGCTGGACGGCCATGGACACGTACGTGCTCAACGGAACGCAGCAAGTGGTGCTGTTCGACGGCGAGGCGGGCGTGATGCGGACCTATGACGTCTCGAGCACGGGCACGCTCTCGCTGGACCTGGAGATCGAGTCCTCGAATCTCGCCGACAAGCAGGTCTTCGACGCCTATGTGTTTGCCGGCAACGCGTGGTTCTTCGCCATGAACCGCTTCGATGGCACCAACGCCCGCGGTGAGATCGGCGGAGCCTCGATGGTGACGGGCGACTGGTCGAATGGCTGGAGCCACGTACAGCACGTCGAGCGTCGCGGGAAGCTGTACCGGCTGCTCTACAAGCAGTCATCGGCGTTCACCACTCAGCCGGGACGCCTGTATGTCCAGGAGGTGACGGCGACGGGGAGCACCATCAGCACGCGGCTGCCCAACACCTGGATGGACGACTACACGGACGTGACGATGGTCGGCGACCCGACCACGACCGCTCGACGGGTCTGGATCATCGCTTATCGCCAGGACCCCTCGCGCTACTACGCTCGTCTGTTCGACCTCGACAGCAAGACTCGGATCGTCAACAAGTGGAGCGACGCGGCCAACCTGCCCTTCGATCGGCTGCACTTCTTCGAGGACGGCACCACGGTTCGCGCCGTCGCCATCGACGAGGACGACGGCTCGCTCGCGGCCAGCGCGAGCTCTCTGGAGGCGTTCGATCAGCACGTCGACGACCAGTGGATTTCCCCGGGCGGGACCTTGCTGCCGCCCGCGGGTTTCCAGGTCTCGCTGCGACAGTATGGCCGTCTGCTCTTCCGTCGCGTCGAAGGGCTCGGTGACTACTCCGGCACCACGCCGGTCGACCTGGAGCGGACCGACAACATGGCGATCGAGTCGGTCAGCAAGGTCATCACGGGCCTCAACATCCTCAAGCTCGCCGAGATGGAGGAGATCGATGTCGACGTACCGTTCACGTACTACCTGGACTGGGGCCCCGAGCTCGACGGCCTCCAGCCGGGGGCGGCTCCATGGTTTTTCGATGGCATCACCATCGACGATTTGTTGCGGCACGAGAGCGGCGTCGGAAATGGCGTAGAGGCTTTCACGAGCACCGAGGGCGACACCAGCTCCGCGCCATTCGTGGGCCCGTTCCTCGACATGGCATTCGTCAGCGATCCGACCTGCGCCACGGGAACCGGGCCGGCGACCTGCGGCAGCGACTACGAGAACGGCAACGTGCTGCTCCAGCGCCTGATCTACGATCGATTCGCCGGGGGGCGCGACACGGCGGCCTCGATGGACCTCACCTACAACCTGTGGATGTCCAGCGTCTACCATGAGATGCCGCATTGTCTGCAAGGCGAGGCGCTGCGGTTCCAGAACCTGCCCGCGACCCCGACCAACGGTACCTATGCGCCGGCCTCGGGCCACTGCGGTGCTCGGGGATGGAAGGCCAATACCGACTTCCTGTCCCGCATGCTCAGTGCCCTGCGGTACGAGCAGATCCTGGGCCCGACCTGGACGGACGAAGTCCGCTCGATGGGCGCGGAGACGGTCTTGATGTGGACCAATAGCTCGGCGACGAGCCAGTACCTCAGCAAGAACGGAACGATCCAAGCGGGGGCGAGTGCCGTCATTGCGACCGATCACGGCAACGTATCCCGGCATCTCGATGGCTCGTCGATCGCCGGCACCCGCGACGGCATCAATACCGCGTCATCCATCTTCTCGGGCCAGCTCGGCTCCAACTTTTGATGGCGAGAGGACTACGATGATGACCAACAAGACCCTCGAAATTACTGCCCTCTCGCTGGCTGCTTCTCTGGTGGCTGCGTGCACGCAGCCCGACGTCGACGAGCATGAGCCCGACACGGCCTCGCTGAGCGAGGAGCTCGGCGATGAGCCCGAGATGCTCGACGAGACCGTCGAGGTCGCGGTGACGTGGACACGTCACGATCGCAGCCGCGAGCTGCCGGCCGATGTCATCGGGACCATCCCCGATGTCCCTGCGGCCGACACCGAACGACGCCTCGCCGCCGAGACGCTCGATGTGCCCCGCATCGCCAACCTGGCGGCCGCGGGAGGTTTCACGCTCCCCGGAGACGATCCGGTCGTCGCCAGCTGGTCCGGCGTGGGCAACGACTGGAACGATGCCTTCGGTCGCAGCGTGGCCATCGGCGACTTCAACGACGACGGCATCGACGACTACGCGATCGGTGCTCCGTTCGAGGTCGTGGGCGGGAACCGAGCGCGTGGAGCCGTGTACGTCTGGCACGGCAACCAGGACGGCACGGCCACGCCCGCGGAGCGCCTCTTCGACCCCTACGCGTCCAGCAACGAGTACCTCCACTTTGGCTGGTCGCTCGCGGTGGGCGACTTCGACGACGATGGCCACGACGATCTGGCCATCTCGTCTCCCTACGATCGTCGCGGCGCGGGCTCGCGCGGCGGCTCCGTGACCATCTACCACGGCACGTCGCAGAGCTTCTCCTACGAAGGCGAGCTCGATCAGGAGTCGATGAACCTCGACGTCAACGAACGCGGGGACCGTTTCGGCTGGTCGATGGCCGCGGGCGACTTCGACGGAGACGGGGACGACGACCTCGCCATCGGTGCCCCGGGAGAGACCGTCGGCACCTTGGCCTCGGGCGCCGTCTATGTCGCCTTGGCCAACTCGAGCGGCGAACTCGTGGGATACACCGCGATTCGCCAGAGCGACCAGGGTTCACTGGGCTCGCCCGAAGGCCATGAGCGCTTCGGGGCCGCCGTGGCCAGCGGTGGGCGCCTGTACCCGGGCACCGAGCCGACGAACGCCGAGACCCTGGTCGTGGGTTGCTTCAACGACGTCGTCAATGGCCGACGAGTGGGCGCCGCCTACACCTACTCGATGATCGGCAGTGGCTTTCAACCGCAGGACCGGCTCACTCAGAACGGCTCACAAGAAGAGGGAGACGACTTCGGTTGGTCGCTCGCGATCGGCGACTTCGATGCCGACGGCAACGACGACCTCGCCGTCGGTGCCCCCGGTGAGAACCGCGACACGGGTTGGGTCTGGGTGTGGGAAGGCGACGGCAACGACATCCACTACGGATACAACTTCGGCGGGACCGGCTTGGGCTACCTGCCCGGTGCACGCTTCGGGCACGCCCTGGGGGCCGGCGAACTCACCGGAGGTGGCGGCACCGATCTCGTCATCGGTGCACCCGGGACCGCGTGGTTGGAGGAGCCGTGGACCGGTTTCGGGGTCCAACCCGACGTCGGTGCCATCGCGTACGCCTACGGTTTGCCGGGAATCGGCGCCCAGTATCTGGGCAACTACGTCCGTCAGCTCGATGGATGGACGCGTCAGTCGGGCGAGCGCTACGGGGTGTCGGTCGCGGTCGGGGAGAGCTCCGGTGTCGTGCTCGCGGGGTCTCCCTTCGAGACCGTCGACGGCACCGAGCGCGTCGGCTCGGCCCAGATCTGGCGCTGGGTGGCCAACCCGCCCTTGGCTCCCGCCGTGCAGCCGCAGTTCGAGTTGGTCCAGGAGTAGGGGGAGCCCTGGACCCGGACCGTCCGTGCGAGTCGTGTACGCCCGCTTTGCGAAGGGGTGTACACGGCTCGCCGGGGGTCACGTTGGGCAACCGCCGCCCGGGTCGACGGGAGCATGGGCGCGCAATTGCGACGCAAACCGTACGCTTCGTCCATCGCGACCTTGGTCGCACGAAGCGCACGGTTTGCGACGCTGGCGAACGTCGGCGGTGTCCTAGCTCGCCTCGGCCCCACCCAGGGGACCGATGATCATCTTGCCTGCGAACACCTGTGCGGCCTGTGCCGTGGCGCTGCAGTAGGCGCTGTACGCTTGGCTGAGGTTCCACAAGACGAAGCGCGCGGGCTCCAGGGCGATCTCCGGCCCGAGTAGCTCCACCGTCGCCGCCCAGGGCAATCGGACCATCGGCGCTTCCAGGAACGTCCCGTGCGACAATCCGGGATCATAGAAGGCCTTCCCCGCGGCGTACGTGTTCGTATCCATGGTGTTGAGCATGTTGAACAGGCCTCCCACGCAGCCCACGATCGAGTCGGCCAGCCCCGCGGCGTCGTAGGCAAGCACCCAGGTGTTGTCTTCTGCATCGAGGGCCTCGTAGAACGCCGCCCCGGCTTGGGCGATGGAACAGACGCGGGCCGTGTTGCCGACGAGGAAGTCGATCACGACGGGAGAACACTGGACGCCGTTCATCGCGTTGCCCTGCGTCACGAAGCACGTGAGATCGAAGGCATTGGCGACCATTGAAGGTGCCCAGAGCTCCCACTGCCGATGGTCCTGGGTGGAGGACTTTCCGTACAGCGGATTCCGGTACAGGGGGATCGCCAGCGCGGAGCCGATGAACTTGAAGAGCAAGTTGAAGAACGACGGCAGGCTCGAGCCCACCAACCCACCGAGACCTTGCTCGCTCCCGAGGCCGATTCGTCCGGGCCGGAAAGGATATCGCTGCATCGGCGTGACCCCGTCGGGGTTCAACTTCAGGGGCACACCGGTCGAGGGCATGAGGATGCTGCATGTCGCGGCCGCGCTCTTGTTGACGAACGATGCCAGGTTGAGCACGAGCGTGTAGCTGTCGTACACGATGTCTTCGTTGACCTCGACGACACCTTCACCCCCGCCCGAGAGCCAAGCCGCGGCGGCCGAGATGTCTGCTTCGACCTTCGCCTTGAGCTGACTCAGCTGGTCCTTCGAGAACATGTCGTGCCCGGCGGTGAGCTGGCCGGCGAAGGTGAGCGGCACCGCGATGAGGTAGGACGCGACCCGAGACGGCGTGGTCTGCCCCGTGTCGAGCCCACAGGTGAACTGGAGCAGCTCGCTCACGACGGGGATGTAGAGCGGAGAGGACCCGTACGCTTGGAATGCGATGAGCGCGTCTTGGAACGCCGTCGTCAGGACATCGATGGCACCGTCGGCGGCGTCGAGGAGCCAGTCGAGGAGGGACCGAAACGCCTCGAGGACGTCGTTGACGGTGATGTCCAGGATGTTGGATGGGTTGAACCTGTGGAAGAAGGAAGAGAGCAGATCGAACACGGACTGCTCCCCCGACTCGTTCCAGTGGAGCTTGTCCCCCACCGTCGCCTTGGTGAGATCCAAGGGGTCGAGCTCGTCGGAGGGCGAGCTCATGCTCGTGAACTCGGCTCGGCGCATGCTCGAAGGCGATTGCAGGGGGTTGTGACCGCCCACGGTCTCCGAATCGGAGACCGCGTTCGGTCGCGAGCTGAAATCGGACGGCATATCGTGCCCGGTCAAGCCGAGTGCTTGCCCGATCGAGATGTTTCCGTACTTCGAGGACTCCAGCCCCTCGAATGCCTCGTCGATCTTGGTTCGAATCGTGCCCAAGGCCGAGTGGGCTTTCTTGCCGACCCCCTCGACCGCGGCGGCAGCGAGCGTGCAGGAGCCGTCGAAGATCACCTGCACTACATCCGCGACGTCGGAGATCGTGTTCCAGTCGAACATCCACGACAGCCACTTGCGCATCGTCTGATACGCGGTGGCGAAGGCCGCGTAGATGTCGCTCACCACGCTCATCGCCTGGTTCGCCGTCCAGTTCACGATGTGCCACGCGTAGCGAATTCCCGACTCCAGGCCGCAGAGCACGAAGGACAACACCTTGCTGTCCATGTCTGCTTCGTATTTCTCCACCAACAGCTTGCCGGCTTGGACCAAGCGATGAACGCTCGCGAACAGGGCGTTGTCTTGGGAGCTCATGGACTCCGCGAGCATGTCGATGTCGGCCTCTGCGACGCCGGAAGCCATCAGTGCTGACTTGTGCTCCGCGACCCACTCCGCGACCGCGGCCGGACTCTCGTTGACTTCCCTACGGGTGGGGCGAAGCCCTTCGAGTTCCACGACGTCCGCGTGAAGCAGGGGCCGAATCTCGCCCGTCCGTTTCGCGAGCGTGCGGTAGAACTCCGCTCGATCGACTCGGACGAGCGACGCGCACACCGGTTCCGAGGTCGTCCACCGGTCCGGGTTGTCTGAACGAGTGAAGGACACCGTGTAGGGCAAGGCCCCGGTGCGCTCGGTTTGAGCGAAGATCTCCACGTGGCCGGTCGTCGGGTGAACGGGAACACGGGGGGCGAACCCGCGTCGCATCGCCGCATCGTCGCCGAGCACCGAGCTGCACAGGTCGTTCGAGACCGTCGCGCAGGTCTCGTAGCTGTCGTCGGTCGGGTCGCGTTCGGCGGGAAGGATCGACTCGCCGAGCGGGAGTCCGGTGTTGTCCACCGGGTTGCGAATCTCGTCGGCGGTCACGGCGGAGAGCCGGGTGGCCACCGCGGAGGTCGGAAGGACTACGGCCGGCGCTCCTTCCTCTGCGTTCGGGCTGGAACCGGAGAATTCGAGCGTCGGCGCGGACAGATCGTGCGAGGTTATTGCGATCGCGCACCCGACCGGCACGCTGGTCCACTTGTCTGGAGTCAGGAAGGTCACCCGACCGTCGATCAAGCACTCGCTCGGAACCGATGCTCGCACCAAGATCGGCCGATCGCTCGCGTGAGCGGCGTAGTTGCCGGACTCGACCGGCGGGGCCGTGGGCGAAGGGATGAACTGAACGGAATAGACCGGCACTGCGAACGGAGCTTGGTCGCCCGGCTCGCCGGGGTCTTCGCGCGTGGCGTCGGCGGAGATCGGAATGGGGTTGAGGGCATCGTGGGACGGATCGCTGACCGGCCAGCTCGTGATCGGCGAGAGCGAATCGGGGTGGCTCACCGCGGTGAAGAACACGCAGGAGTTTCCGCGACCTTGGTCGGAAGCCTGGCTTCCGTCGTCCGAGAAGTACGTGGCCGAGATCGCGCTCACGTCGTTCTGAAACGGCCCAAAGGGAGGGAGCTCGTTCTCGGAGTTGTCCTTGGCGTCAGCCACAGAGGTCCCGGTGTTCGGCGCTCCGTCGTTTTCGTACCGGTCGGAGCCTTCGGGGATCACGGCATCCACCGCGACCATGCCGCTGAAGTACTCGTTGTTGACGTGATTGGACCCGCCGACACACATGGCGAAGACGCCTTGCGACGTGTCGTCGTTCGGCGCCAGCAGCTGCGCCACTCGTAGGATGTCGGGGTAGTTGGCCGGGGATTGACCGGGGAGCCCCAGGTCGTGAAATCGGCCGATATTCGCCATGTTGCCCGCTCCTGTCGGGCCACCATTGCCATCACCTGAAGACGTGTTGTTCAGGTACATGATGTTCACCACATTGGAGAGCGAACCGCTGTTTCGCTCCACCTTGTCGGCGAAGAACGCGAGCGCGAGTGCGAAGCTGGACTCGTCTTCGCCGGGGAGGCACACCAGGTCCAGGGCCAAGACCGCGTTGATGTTGGTGTCGGACTGACCCGTCGTACACTGGACGTTGCGCTTGCGACCCACGGACTGGAACGACCACGAAACGGACGAGCCCGGCTCCGTCTGAAGCTGCGAACTCCCCGCCACGCACGTCAGCACGCATTGGGTCTGTGTCTTGGTGTTCTTGTCGCCCGAGCCGTCGTCCTTGGCCCTCCCGGTGACCGCGAACACCAAGTTCGCGTGAGGCTCGGCGGCGTCGCGGGAACACACGATATTTCCGCACCCCCACCCGGGAAGAAAGCACCCCTTCTTGGCGCTCGAGAGGCTCGACTGCAGCGGCACGAGGATATCGCGCGACTCGCTCGACGGTTCACCACGCCACGGCCCAGCGCCGTACTCGTTGCTCGTCCCGTCCATGCGGATGCTGGTGATGACGTCGATGGGAGACGGGGCCTCAGGCTGATCGCTCAGCGGGTGCTTTTGAAAGTACGAGCAGGAGAACATCGAAACCGACCGCCCCTGCTGGATCCCGAACCAGACGAGGTCACCCTCGCCGTTGTTGGCGACGTGCGGCAATGAGCCCGCGGCAACCGCCTGAATCCAGTCGCCGAAGGTGAGCTGTTCGCCGACTCCGCTTTCGACCAACCCGCTCCATTGGTCCGGTTCGGCCGAGGGATCGCCGCAGAGGGCCACGTACACGAACAACTGGGTGCAGACCACGAGAAACGCCCGCCCATCGTCGACGACGGTGGCCGACATCGAGCGAAGTTCGGCCAGGCTGGGACCATCGGTCGGGTTTCCCTGCGAGTCGACATACGGGATTTTTGTCGGAGCGCTCCAGCCCGTCTTGGCGCTCTTCTGCTCGATGGTGCAGTAGATCGAGCCGTCGGAATCGACCGTGAAGAGCACCGTCTTGCCACCGCAATTGACCGACTCGACGAACTTCGATCGGAGCGGGCTGGGCATCACGTACGCTTCGGTGAAGCACGCGTCGAACGCGAGATCGCTGTCTTCGAGCGCAGTCTGGCTCAGTTCGGTCAGCTGTTCAGTGGCAATGGGCTTGTTCATTTCCGGGCTCCTACGTGTCGCGAGACGGTTCCCACGGGCATCGTGGGCTTCGGGGGGTAGTGACCGTCGAGTGCGATCGGATTGCGGACGACGACGGTTTCTCTCGAAGGTGTTGTCAACGTGTCCGGATCGCCGCAGGTTGACGTTCGTGAACGACTGGTCGACACGACGAACCGTCATTGGTGGAGCGATCATCGCGATCATCCTGTGGTCTGCGTGCAGGAACGCCGACGGACAGCAGGACTCCTCACCACGGTCCACGGCGGCCAGCCCTGCCGCTGGCCGCGACCCGTCGCCCAGCCTGGCGAACCCGGAGGCCCCCCGGTTCGTCGAGGCGGAGCTACCACGCACGACCGCGGTCGCGACCGGCTTCGCTGGCGCTGGGCTCTACGTGCTACTCGGCAGCCCCGGTTCGCTGGCGCTGGTGCGGACCGATGGCGAGTTCGCCCCGATCTCGTTGCTCATGCCGAGCTCCAACCACAACAATCGATGGCGGTTTCAGAACCCAGGCGAGCGGCTCGAGGCCTCGGACTCCCGCCTCGACACGCTCATCCGAGTCCCGCACGAAGGCTTCTACCGAACCACCCGCGAGCTCCTGTTTGGCACCGATGGCCTATGGACGGCCGGGGCCATCGTGCAGCTCGGCTACGACGTCGAAGGGGCGCCCCTCATCTTCATCGCTCAGTATCGGATGCACTCCGATTCGTTGTTCTTCTCCGACAAGGGGATTCGGATCACTCGCGAGCAGCTGAAGTGGCTGGAGCCTCTCAACTGGTACGAGCACCCCGAAGACCCCGCGGAATAGTCGAGGCGGTCATTGAACCCGCGGAGAGCAATGACCGCCCGAACAACCACGAGGCCGCCGCTCACGGCTTCTAGTAGAGCCCGAGCAGCTCTCGCCACGTGCGACCGCCCGGGTCGACACGCCCATCGGGCTTCCGCAGGAACTCGGCCTGGAAATCCGTGATCGCCTTGATCGTCTTGGGTCCGACGAGCCCATCGATCGGCCCCGGATCGACCCCGTGGTCGGCGAGCAGCTGCTGCACCGCCTCCACGTCGTCGCGGTCGTTCTTTCCGCCTTTGCCGACCGAACCACCCAGCTGCTGCATCTGGGTGTCATCCACCGTCCACAGCATCACCTTCGAGGCACGGTTGAAGTACCCCGCGTGGCGACAGGTGGTGCCGTTCCACAGGTCGACGTGACCGGTGGCGTCGTTCCAGCCATCGACGTCGAAGATGATCACCCCTTGGCGACCGACGAAACCCTCGGGGGCGTTGTTCTCCGCCGCGGTGGCGACGTCTTCGTCGCTCGCGCCCGCGTAGGTGTATTCGACGGCCGGGTCGCCGTACTTGCGCTTCATGTAGCGGGTGAACTCGCGGACGCGCAGGGCGTAGTTGAGGCCGTCGCCGCCCTTGATGGTCAGGATTTCGTCGTTGCGACTGCGGGGAATCGGGTTGCCCGAGTAGTTGAACGAACGGCTCACCCGCAGGACGCAGGTGTTGGTGATCCGGTCGGACTCGGCCCGACCTCCGATGATGTGCTTGGCCTCGTCGGCCGTTCTTCCGGGGGCGGGATAGGCATCCCACATCTTGTCGAAGTCTTGCAGTCGTGCCGGCATCGGGACCGACGATAGCCGGAAATCCGCGGGCGTCGGTGTGCATCGGCCAATCCCCGCGGGACGACGTACCGCGCCGGTTGTCGCGCTGCCGGGGCGGCGAACGAGCAGCGAAGATGCTCAGCCGTCGTGCTTGCCCGTGAGGGCGGCGGCGGTCTGCTCGAGGCCCTCGGACAGCGGGGTGGGCTCGCCGACGCGGGTGCGGAAGGGGGCGGGGTCGAGGACGGAACGCTCGACGTCGCCGGGCCGGGGGGGGGCGTCGACCAAGGTGGGCTCGCGGTCCATGGCGCGGGCGAGGGTCTGGGCGAGGCTGCGGGTGGAGGTGCCTTCCCCGGTGCCGACGTCGAAAATCTCGCCGTCGAGCTGGCCTTCGCTGGCGAGGCGATGGGCTCGCACGACGTCGCCGACGAACACGTAGTCGCGGATGCAGCCGTCGTCGCCCGTGTCCTTGCGGGCGTTGATCTGCAAGGCGTGGCCGCCGTGCATGCGGTCGACGAAGATCGCGACGACGCCCGCTTCACCGTGGGGGTCTTGGCGCGGGCCGTAGATGTTGGCGTAGCGCAAGATGGCCGTCTGCAGGCCGTGGGCGCGGCGGTAGTAGTCGAGATAGGTCTCGGCGGACAGCTTGGCGCACGCGTAGCCGGAGAAGGGGCGCGCGGGGCTGGCGATGCCGGCTCGCTCGCCATCGGGGACTTCGCCGTAGATGGCTCCGCCCGTGCTGGCGAACACGAAGCGTCGGGTCCCGTGTCGCCGGGCGGCCTCGAGGACGTTGACGGTGCCGAGCAGGTTGACGGCGGCGTCGTCGGAGGGCGCGCGCACGCTCACCGAGACGCTGGTCTGAGCGGCGTGGTGGCTGACCAGCTCGGGCTGGATGCGAGCGAAGGCGGCCTGCACGGCGGCCTCGTCTCGGATGTCGGCGACGATGAGCTCGACCCCGGCGGGCACGTTCTCGCGGCGACCGGTGGCGAGGTTGTCGAGGACGGTGACCGCGTGCCCGGCCGCGAGCAAGTCGTCGACTACGTGGCTGCCGATGAAGCCGGCCCCGCCGGTCACGAGCGCTCGCATGAATCGACTCTACAACGGATCGCGGGCGCGTCGGGCCCGACCACGCTACTGGGCGGCGGGGACCTGCTGGCCGTCGCCCGAGGCCTGGCGCGTGACGAGCTTGGCGTAGGCCCCACCCACGGCGACGAGCTCGTCGTGAGTCCCTTGTTCGGCCACCTTGCCGTCCTCCAAGACCACGATGGAATGGGCGTGGCGGATGGTGCTGAGGCGGTGGGCGATGACGAGGGTGGTGCGGTCGCGCTGGAGGGTGTCGAGGGCTTCCTGCACGAGGTGCTCGCTCTCGGCATCGAGCGCGGAGGTGGCCTCGTCGAGGATGAGCACGGGCGGGTCCCGCAGGATGGCGCGCGCGATGGAGACGCGCTGGCGCTGCCCGCCGGAGAGCTGGACCCCGCGCTCACCGACCCGGGTGTCGTAGCCCTCGGGGAAGTCGGCGATGAAGTCGTGGGCGTTGGCGGCCCGAGCCGCGGCCTCGATCTCGGCATCGGTGGCGTCGAGTCGGCCGTAGCGGATGTTTTCTCCGATGGACCCGGAAAAGAGCACCGGGTCTTGGGACACGAGCGCCATGTGGCCACGGAGGCTGGGCAGCTGGATGTCGCGCAGGTCGGTGCCGTCGATGGTGATGCGACCTTCCTGCGGATCGTAAAAGCGCAGCAGCAGCCGGCCCAGCGTGGTCTTGCCCGAGCCGCTCGCACCGACCAGAGCGCAGACCTGCCCCGGCTGGACGCGGAGGTCGATGCCCTGGACGACGGTGGTGTCGCGGTCGGCGTACGAGAAGCTCACGTTGTCGAAGTGCAGCTCGCCCTTCACCGCCTCGAGCGGCTTGGCGTCGGGGCGATCGGTGATGCCGGGCGGGGTGTCGAGGATCTCGAAGATGCGCGCGCTGGCCCCCAGGGCGAGCTGGAAGCTACTCCACACGCCAGACATGGCCGCGACCGCGCCCGCCACCAGCATGGTGTAGAGCATGAACTCGGTGAGGTCGCCGGCCGAAATCTCGCCGTTGGCCACCATGCGCCCGCCCTGCCAGAAGATGCCGGCCAGGGTGCCGAAGGCGAGGAAGCTCGACACGCTGATGAACCACGAGCGCGCGATGGTCCGGTGCACGAACATCGCGAACGCATCGAGCACGTTGCTGCGGTAGCGCTTGGTCTCGTGGTCCTCGCGGGTGAAGGCCTGCACCGTCTCGATGGCGGCGAGGCCCTCTTGCAGCCCGCCGCTGGCCTCGGCGAGCCGGTCTTGGGCCTTGCGGGCGAGCCCGCGAATCTTGCGACCGAGGAACACGGTCATGACGCTCAGCGGAGGCACGACGGCCAGCATCACCGCGGTGAGGTACGGGTTGGTCCACACCAAGATGGCGATGCCGCCGATGAGCGTGACCAGGTTGCGCAGGGCCATGCTGAGGTCCTGCGAGACGGTGTCTTGGAGCTGGCCGACGTCGTCGCTCATGCGCGACAGCAGCTCGCCCGTGCGCTGGCGATGGAAGAACGCCTGCGACATGCTCACCAGGTGCCGATAGACCTGGACCCGCAGGTCGACCACCACCCGCAGACCGACCCAGGTCATGAGGTAGTGGCGGAAGAACACGAAGAACGCCTGCAAGGCGAAGATGGCCACCAGCAGCACGGTGCTGCGGTTGAGCTGGGCGACGTCCTTGTTGGTGAAGGCGGCGTCGATGACATCGCCGAAGAACGAGGGGTAGACCAGCCCGAGGCTGCTGCCGACCGCCAGGCACACCAGGGCGATGGCCAGCCGCCCGCGATAGGGGATCACGTACCGGAAGGTCCGGCGGAGCCGCGCGATGGGGCGCAGGCGGTCGATGTCAGACTCTTCGGCCATGGCGAGGGGGAGGCTAGCCCTTCTGGCGGGGGTAGCAACCGGTCGTTCGGGTGGGCCCGGGGCCAATGGCACGCCATGAGCGGGGCGAGGTATCCTCTGCGGCATGCCGCGCACTCCCCCGATCTCGGCGATCTTGGGGTGGACCCTGCTGATGCCGGGGTTTTCCGCGTGTAGCTTGGCTGAAGAAGGCATTCCTCCCGGCAAGCTGGCGGTGGTGGGCGAGACGGTGCTCGGCCCCGAGGAGCTGTCCGGGGTGCAGAGCCAGCTGGGCTCCTACGCGCAGCTTCGCTTCAAGGGGCGAGAGGGGCGCGGGGCGCTGCTCGAGGCGTTGGTCGCCGCGGAGCTGCTGGCCCAGGAGGCGATCGACCAGGGGCTCGGCGACGATCCTCGCGTGGAGTTTGCGTTGCTCGAGGAGGAGGCCGCGGTCTATCTCGCGGCGGAGCTCGAGCGTCGGGTGCCGCGGGCCGAGGTCGCGGGGGACACGGCCGCGCTTCAGGCCTGGTACGACGGGCATCCCGACGAGTTCTGGCGGCCCGAGCAGCGCAACATCGAAGGGGTGGTCATGCCGGACTCTCCGTCGGCGGAGGCCGCGCTGGCCCGTCTGCACGCGGGGGAGGTCACGCTCGCCGAGCTAGGGGAGACCATCGCGACGCCGCTGCAGGCTCGCGACGATCACGAGCACCCCGGGTTTCACGCGATCGTGTTCGATCCCTCGGTGTTGAGCGCTGGCGACCTGCTGCCCTTTCCCGTGGTCATCGCGCGGACGATCATCGTGGGGCGGGTGCAGCAGATCGTCGCGGCCAAGCGCCGCCCCTTCGACGACCCGCAGGTCCAAGAGCGGCTGGTCCAAGAAGTTCGGGCGCCGCTGGTGGCGAAGGCTCAGGCGGAGCTGATGGCCGAGCTGGCCGAGCGCTTCCCCGAGCGCGCCCCGTGACTTTGGATCATCGGGGTCGACTGCAGGTGACGCCGCCGTGCGCGGAGTCCCAGTGCGTGGCGGTGGAGCGGGGGCCCGGCCACATCTGCTTGGCCCACTCGGTGAGCTCGAGGACGAGGCAGGGGTCGAAGCCCAGGTTCACCATCCAGGGGATGACCCGATAGATGTGGTCGGCGTGCCGGAACACGGGGGAGGTTCGGAATTCCTTGTCTGCGGCACCGTCGCCCGTGCCGAGCCCGGCCAGCGGCTGACTGCAGCCCACGCCGATGCACAGAGGCGGGCGAGAGGCCTGCGCATCGACGAAGGGGTCGACGAAGGTCACGCGCGTCTCGGGAGGATCGAGCTTCCACCACGAACTGGTCCCGGGAATGCTCGTGTGCCGGGGCCATCCGGTGGGGTGAAACTTCTGGACGAGCTCCGGGGTGTAGTGCGGGTCTTCAGGCGTCGGTTGTACGACGTCGAGGAACGCGATGAGGAACGCATCGCCCACACGCCTGCGCAGGCCGTCCATCGCGGGGTCGGTGCGCCCGAGCGTGTCGAGCCCCGCCCATAGCTCGTCTTGTCGCACGTAGCCGCGGTAGCTGCCCACGAGCAGGCGCGGGCTGATGTCTCGCATCGACCATCCCATGCGCCCGGGTCCGCGCCCGTTGTCTCGCATCTGGTAGGCCTTGGTCAGCGTGGCGAGGTAGCGAAGGCTCTCCCAGACCTGCGGACCCGAGCCGCGGTCGGCCACCTGGCGGGCGAGGTCGTCGATGTGGATGAGCCCGTAGGGCCAGTCGACGGGCTTGATCGCTTCGTTCCCGATGCCCTTGGGATTGCGAGCCCCCGCGTGCAACACGGTCTGTAAGTGGTACCAGGCGGTCGAGTCGTAGTCGCCTTTGAGCGAGGTTTGTGCGCCATGGACCGTGGGGTAGTCGAAGTCCTCGAAGCATCGAGCGACGTCGGCGGGGCAGCCGCGGAGCAAATCGGTGTCCGTCGGGTCGATGCAGTCGCTGTCGGCGGGGGAGCGGAAGCACCAGCGATCGCGATACAGGGTCGGGGTGCTTGGTGGCGGCAGCGCGAATTCGGTGCGTTGCCACTGAATCTCGGCCTCGAGCGGTGTCTGGAGGTGGTCACGATCACTCGAAACGATGTGCGGCGCGATGGGGTGCACCGACTGATGGTTGCCGAAGGGCCACGAAAGGGCTTCGCCGTACTCACCGTAGATCTTGCGACCGAGGTTCTCGAGATGATGCTCCTGGGCGAACTCCCAGTTCTTGGTCCCCAGCCACTGCGCGAGGTTGCGCTTGGTGTAGTCGGTCGCATAGCCGCGAGCGATGGCGGCATCGAGGCTCCCGCTGCGGAGCGTTCGCCACTCGGTCCCCATGGCCAGCGTGGCTTCACATGCGACCCAGGCTCGCGCCGCGTCTTCCACATGGCCGATGACCTGGACAATGTCGTCGGCCGCGTACCCATCGGCGAGGTCGTCTCGGACATCGAGGTAGATCCGCTCGGGCGTCCGCGTGCCGGGGCAGGGGGTAAAGGAGCCGCTCGCCGTCGCGTCGAGATAGTCCTGGCCCCACAGATCGAGCGGGTGCGTCTCCGGTAGCCATGCATTCCAGTCCGGGAGCTGAATCGCGATGGGAACCTGCCGCAGGTTGCTGGTGCTCGAGGGCAGGCCCTCGCCGCGGAGCTGAGAGGCGATGATCGCCGCGTCGCCCCAGCCGCGGGGAAAGAGCGCGTCGAGGATCGTGTGGGCATGCGGGGCTTCGTCGTCGAGGACGGCATCGATGCCCGCCCCCGCAGCCCAGCGTGCGACGGCATCGGGTCGGGTGTCGAGCTCCGGTCCGGGCTGATAGGGCGGGTTCCATGGCCGCCCGTGGCGCTCGGCGGGGTGCAGGCGCACCCATGAGGCGATCTGCTCGCCTTGCTCTTCGCTCAGCCCGTGGAACACGGCGCGGTTGATGATCGACTCGTTCGAATACGCGAAGTACTCGAGGTCGCGGCCGTCGTGGGCGTGGCAGTCCGCGCACGAGGCCTCGAGTCGATTGGCGTTGGTGGGGCTCATCGCGAGCAGGCGGCGCTCGGCGAAGAGCCGACCGCCCTCGTCGACGTCGGCCGAGTCGTACGACGGGGCGGCCCACGTCGCCGGGTCTTCGTGGACGAACGCGGTCTCCGGCAGGATGTCGGTGCCGGCCGCGTCGCGTAGGTTGAAGTCGACGATGCGATAGCCCGAGGTGACGCCATCGGTGCCCTCGAAGCGAAACCGGATGACGTTGGTGCCCGCAGTCAGGCATCGGCGACCGAGGGCCTGCAGGGGGATGGACAGCCGCACCGTCCGAAAGCCGCCGCCGATGCCTCCGTACTGCCGCTCGGGCGTGAAAATCTCGATGTCCGCGTCGTCGTTGCGCAGCACCTTGAAGTCGCACGAGCCGAGCGCGACCGCGGCCTTGCCGTCCTTGACCGGGGCACCTGCGACCTCGTGGCCATCGCGGTAGCCCAGGCGGTGACCTTGCAGATACAGACGGCCGCCCGCGGTCCGGGTCAGCGCGGCGCGGTCGAGACGAAAGCTTCGCTCGGCCACGTACTGGCCGCTCGTGAAATCGCCGAGCTCCTTGGGCATCACGCGGACGGGAAGCACCATCGGGCAGTCCATGGCTTCGTCGCCGCAATGCCCGAACAGCGGATCGACCGCGGTACGGATGCTCTGCTCGACCGCCGCCAGCTCCTGGTAGGCGTTCCCGGCCCGGCCCGTGTGCTGCGTGCAGTCGGTGGTGGGAGTCTGTTCGACCGTGCAGGTCGAACCGCCTTCGGGGCGATGGCCGGGCAGGCGATAGAGAGCTTCGGTGCGCTGGGTGGTGGTCGTGACCGCCCCCGGACCCGGCACGGCCTGCTTCGTCACGTCGACGTGCAGCTTCCACCCCGCGTTGCGGATCGTGCGGCCGTGGGTGTGTCGGTTGGGGTCCTCCGAAGGCAGGCCGGGGGCCTTGTACAGTTCGGACACCACGTGGGTGCGCGCGTGGTCCTGCGAATCCACCAGCGTCGGCACGAAGGAGCGGGAGTCGAGGCCCAGGCGCTGCCGCTCTGGCTCGGTGAAGGGGGCACCCGCCAGCTCGGCCATCGTGGCGAAGAGGTCGGCCGCGCTCACGAGCGCCCTCGTTTGCCCGCCCCGAGCACTGGTCTCGATGAGCGGGCTGCGAACCACGAAGGGCACATGAATGCCGCCCTCCTTCAGCGTGCCCTTGACGATGTTGCCCTGGCCGAGGTCGTCGGCGGGTTTGTCGGGGGTGCCGTTGTCACCGATGAACACCACGGTGGTCCGGGCCGCCATCTTGGGGTCCGCGTCGAGGGTGTCGAGGATGCGCCCCATCTCGTGGTCCAGCGCCTCGACCATGGCGTTGTAGCGGCCGCTCTTGGGGGAGCAGTCGGCGTCCACACAGATGCTGGGGTCGTTGCACTGGCAGGTGTCTCGGGTGTGTTGCCACAGCCGGTTGGGCGGATTCACGTAGGGCGCATGCGGGGCGTTGAAGGCCACGTACATCAGCCACGGTCGGGCGGGGTCGCGGGCGAAGTGCTGGAGTCGCTCGATGGCATCGTAGGCATGAACCTCGGTGGTGTACCGGGTCTCGTTGGTCTCGTTGAGCGCCTGCCCGGTGGGGGACTCCAGCTTGGGCCCCCAGTACTTCATCCAGTCGAAGTAGCTGGCGTCGCCCGCCGCGTTCTTCGGCCCGGTCAGCGTCCCGGCAAACCAGTTCCAGCCGTGCACCTGCGTGGGGTTGTCGTGAAAGTTGATGTCGCCATCGGCACTCAGCCCGAGCGCGACCATCTGTGGCCCCCTGAGCTTGTTGGAGCCCAGGTGCCACTTGCCGATGGCGGCGTGGTCGTAGGCGTCATTCGTGCGCTGATCGAGCATCTCGGGCAGCGTGGTCTCCTCGGGGCGCAGATAGGCGACGCCGATCTGATCCAGGGCCGTGCCCACGCCGGTCCGCCACGGCAGACGACCGGTCTGCAGCATCGAGCGGGTGGGCGAGCAGTTCGGCGCCGCGTAGGCGCGGGTGAACACCAGGCCATCGGCGGCCATCGCATCCAGGCGCGGGGTATGGGCCTCGATGCCCGCGGGCAACGGGTTGTACAGCCCGATGCGATCGATCCCCAGGTCGTCAGCCACGAACACGATCACGTTGTGCGGCAGGGCCACCGTGCGGGTGACTCGAGGGGCCACGGCACCCGAGGTCGTGTCCCGGGCATCGAACGAGATGTCCTGCCCCGGCCGGATCGAGCCGGGCACGGGCGTGCGCAGGTTCGTGGCCCCGGAATCGTCGACGCGGACGCAGCCGAGCTGGAGGGGGTGAGCGGGTGGCTGGCGGCGCGAGAAGCAGATCTCGTGGCCGGGGGTCGAGCCTTCCGTGCGCAGGACGACGGTGCCCCCTTGGACGGCCAGGCTGGCGTCGAGCTCGAGTCCTGCACCGGGCGCTGCGCTCGAGCCATCGGGCGCATCGCGAACGGGGGCGGAGGTCGCGTCGGCCTGCGGCGCCGCGTCGGAGGCGGTTCGCTGCGGCTCCGGTTGGCCACACGCGAGCAGCCACGCACACAGCAGGCTCCCCGCCGTTCGTGGCAGCAGCCGTCGTCGCGGTCGAGCAGAGGGTCCGTGGGGGCGGAGACCGTCCATCACGCCATGATCGGGCCGGCCCACGCGACTTCCAACGCACGGTTTTGGGCCATCCGGTGGATCGGTCCCGTGGAGCCAAGCAAACGTCATTCGTGACAAATTCTGCGGAAAACGCCCGCTTCGAGCCCGGCGCCGCGCCGGGGTGCCGGGGCGCAGTCGGGCCGTCAGGGCCGGGTTCAGGCCCCTGTCGCCGGCCCGTCCCCCTGCGCTTGCCCCCCGGCCGGCCGCGTTGTTATCTGAGTCCCACGCATGCGACGTCTGCTCTTGATCGGCGCTTTGATGGCATCTTCGGTCGTTCCCGCGGCGACCGTGGCGGCGGCGCCCGGCCGGGGCCGAGTCACCCTCGATCGGGTGGTGGCCGTGGTCGGCGAGCAGATCATCTTGCAGGGCGAGCTCGACCGGCAGACGCAGCGCCACCCGCTGCTGGCCGAGGCGATGTCGCAGCTGCCGGCCAACGCGAGCCCCCAGCTCATCGCGCAGAAGCGGCGCGACGTCGAAGCAAAGGTGCTCGACGAGCTCATCGACCTCGAGCTTCTGCGGGCCGAGGGGCGCCGCTTCGAGATGCGGGTGACCGAGACCGACATCGACCAGGCGCTGCCCAACGTCGCGGCGCAGTACGGCCTCACCGTGGCCGAGCTCAAGGCCCAGGTGGAAGCGAGTGAAGAGTACGCCAGCTGGGCCGAGTACCGCGCCGACCTCCGCGATCAGATCATCCAGTATCGCGTGGCGCAGATGCTCGCCACCTGGTCGGTGAGCGACGCCCAGGTCCGCGAGCACTATCGCAAGATGACCCGGGACGAGAGTGCCAAGGTACGGGTGCACCAGTTCACGTTCTCGGCCAACTCCCAGGCGAGCGAAGATCGCGATCGGGCGTTTGCGCGAGCGCAGGTCGTGGCCCGGCGCCTACGCCAGGGCGAGGACGCGGCCACCGTGGCCGAGGCGCTCGGCTACGACCGCGAGACCGAGAGCACCATCGGCCGGGGAGACATCGCGCCGAGCCTGGAGAACTCGATCTTCGCGGGCAAGCCGGGACAGATCATCGGTCCCACCGCGTCGGGCCAGGGCTACGTGGTCTTCAAGGTCATCGAGCAGCTGGCCTCGGCCGCCCTGTCCTTCGAGGAAGCCAAAGATCGGATCCGCGACCAGCTCGAGGCCGAGGCCTTCTACAAGGCCGAGCTCGAGCTCCGGCGGCAGCTGCGAGCCAAGGCGCACATCGACATCCGGCTCTAGGCTCCTCGGAGCGCGCGAGGGCATCGCGGGACAATCGCTGGAAACGACCTCGGAGCGCCCGTCTGCGGGACTTTGCTTGAAAGCGGGTCCGACCGAGGCAACACTGAGAGGGGAGCGTAGGGCTCCACGTTTCGATATGCGATCCCTGGTCCAACGGGGCCGTGTCCTCAGCGGGATACTGGCGTTGGGGGCGTTCGCGGCGTGTTGGGTGTCCGAGCACACCCCACCTCGGCCGCTGTCGCCCCCCATCGTCGACGCGCCCGTGCTGGCGTCGGCTCCGGCCATGCTCAGCGTGCCCGACGACGCCCGGCCGCTCACGCCCGCGCAGCAGCTCGAGCAGCGCTTGGCCGCCTTGTCGCGCGACCTCGAGCGGCGCCAGGCTGAGCACCCGGCCGGGCTGACCGAGTTCGATGTCGAGGGTCTCAACGCGTCGCTGACCGAGATGCTCCAGCGCTACGAGGACCGGGCGAGCCTGTCGGTGCACGTCCGCGACCTCGAGACGGGGCACGTGCTGTTCGACTACTTCGGGGACTCGCCGCTCATCCCCGCGAGCAACCAGAAGATCGTGACCTCGGCCGCAGCCTTCGACCTGCTCGGCTCGGACTACGTGTTCGACACCCGGGTCGCCCGCGACGGCCCCACGCTGTATCTGGTGGGGGAGGGCGATCCCCTGCTGCAGGTCGATGATCTCGCCGCGATCGCGGTGCTCACCGCCCAGCACGTCGACGTCGCCGAGATCGAGCAGCTGGTCATCGACGACTCCGCCTTCTCCAGCCGCCGCTTCGGCCCCGGCTACGACGCCGACGGCCCCGGGCACTCCTACCAGGCGCCGAGCGGGGCGCTGTCGCTGGCCTTCAACACGCTCGAGATCACCGTCTATCCGCTGGCTCGCAGCTCCCGGCTGGCGGTGTCCGTGTATCCGCCCAGCGCTCACGTCGAGATCGAAAACCGCGGGCGCACGGGCAGCAAGAACACGCTGCGGGTGCAGACCGAGGCGCGCGGCGATCAGACGGTGGTGCGCATCGACGGTCGACTGCCGCGCAACCACGGCGCGGCGATGGTACGCCGCCGGGTCACCGATCCGGGTTTGTATACCGGGACCGCGTTCTCCGATCTGCTGGCCGAGCTGACGGCCACCAAGCCCTTGCCGGTCAGCCGCGGCGTGGTGCCGGGCGATGCCGAGACGCTGGTGGTCAACGAGTCGCTGCCGCTGTTCGAGGTGCTCGACAGCGGCCTGGCCTACTCGAACAACTTCATCGCCGAGCAGACCCTGCGGACCCTGGCCTGGCGCATGACGGGCGATCCGGGCAACTGGGACGCGGGCCAGCAGATCCTCCACGACTACTGGGCGGCGCTCACGGGGCCCCAGCCCGCGGTGGTCGAGAACGCGTCGGGGCTCAGTCGGCAAGGACGGCTGACCACGCACGGCCTCGTCGACCTCATCGCCATGGCGCATCGCAGCGCGCCCGCAGGAGGCAGCCTCATCGATGCGCTGCCGGTCGCGGGGGAGCCGGGCACGCTTCGTAGCCGCTTGCGCTTGTCGGGCAAGCGCGTCCGCGCCAAGACGGGCACCCTCGATCGCGTCAGCGGCCTGTCCGGGGTCATCACGTCCGAGGGGGGAGACCCTCTGCTCGGCTTCAGCATCCTGACCAACGTCGAGCCCGATGCCACCTTCGTCGCGGACACCCGGCGTGCGCTCGAGGACCGCATCGTCACCGAGGTCCTGCGCGTGCTCGACGACTACGAGGCGCAACGGGTCGGCGTCCAGCCGCCGCGCGGAGCCGTGCTCGAGGGCTGAAAACCCGCCGTCGCCCCAACGAAACGAAGGACCCTCGACCGACCCCGTGCGGGGTACCGTCGAGCGCCCTTCGTTGCTCGAGTGCGTGTCGGCAAGCCCACCTCAGGAGGCGGGCTCGCTCGCAGCGGGTCGCTTAGTAGCGGCCGCCACCGTAGCCGCCGCCGCCGCCACGACCACCGCGGCCTCCACCGCCGCCGCCACCGTAGCCACCGCGGCCTCCACCGCCGCCGCCACCGTAGCCACCACCGCCGCCACGGCCTCCACCGCCGCCGCCACGGCCGCCACCGCCGCCGCCGCGACCACGATCATTGGCCTCGTTGACGCGAATGGCTCGTCCGTCGAGCTCCTTCCCGTCCATCTCCTTCATCGCGGCCTGCGCTGCCTCGGGGCTGTCCATGGTCACGAAACCAAAGCCGCGGGAACGTCCGGTATCACGATCCAGGATCACCTTCGCGTCGGTCACGGGACCGAATTCCTCGAATGCGCTGCGAAGGCTATCGTCAGTGGTGTCCCAGCTCAGACCGCCCACAAAGAGTTTGTTCGACATATCGCTCACTTCTCATTCGACGGCGGCCACGGTCGTCCGTGTACCCCGTCTTCTCGTTTTCATTTCGTCGTCCACTCGGCTCTCCGTGCCGTCGTCGCGCGTTGGGTGCTTCCCGGTTGGCTGGGAAACTTGGTGACGAGTGCCGGCGGCCACCGTCCGGGCGGTTTGGAGGTCATACATGTAAACGGCAAAGAGCGCATCTGATAAAGTTGTGACCAGGCTCACTAGTGACAGGCGGCGACAAACGGCCCGCAGAGGCCGATTGGAGGGCCTTTTCGAGCTCGGAGCGGTTCGCGGGCTGGGCCTGCCTGGCGTGGAGGGGTTGTCTCGTCGGCCGAGGTCCCGGGGTCGCGCCGACACGGTTGGGCGGAACGAACAGGACGGGTCCGGCAATGATGCGCGACTGCGAGCGATCGGGAGTTCGCGCTGCGTCGCCAGGACCGAGATCGGGCACCCACCCGGTGGCGGTGAAGGCCAGGGTCGGTCGGCGGCGCGTCGGCGATGGTCGACCGGTCGAGGTAGGGTCCGCGCCAGGGCGCTCGAGCGTGGACGGAGCCACGGCGACAGGTGGTTCGGGCCGCGTCGATGCGCTCCCACGTCCGCGCTCCTTCGACCCTCGCGGGCTGAGGGCAACGCCGAGACGACGGCCTCGGTTCAACCGAACACGGTGCGCCCCCAAAGCGCGCTCGTCCACGGCTTCGAACTCCGCGTGGGCGCATGCCTCGGGAGCAACGAAGTCCCCGAACGCGGCCCTTCGCCGTCGACGTGGGCGCCATCATCGCGTGGTTGTGCGGCGAAAAATCACGCCGTCGTCGAGCCCTTTGGGATGAAAGGTGTTAGCGCCATCGCGTGGGGTCGTTGCCCCCGTGACCGTGCTACGTTCCACCGCGTTGACTCTTCGCTACGGGGCACTGGGGGCTGGCCTGCTGGTGGTGGGCTGTGCGAGCGAACCGTCGCCGAACCCGGCGCAAACCGGGTCTACGGGGGACACGGACGCAATTGCGTCGTCGTCCGACGGCGCCGAAGAGACGCTCGACCCCGGAATCCAGCCGCCCAGCGAGCGCCTCGACGTGCCCCAGGACGACGAAGAGCTCGGCTGTCGCAAGATCGACTTCCTGTTCGTCATCGACGACTCGCACTCGATGGCCGACGAGCAGCAGCTGCTCATCGACGGCTTCCCCGGCTTCATGGAGGAGATCCGCGAGACCATCGTGGACTTCGACTTTCACGTGATGGTGGTGGGCACGGGCGCGCAGGAGATGTCGTTCGACCCCTGCGAAAACCGCCTGGGCGCAGGGCGGGTGCGCTCGGCCGAAGGCGAAGACTGCGGCTTGCTCGAGGACTTCCTCAACGGGCAGCGCTACCTCGACGACAGCCACGAGGACCTGGCGGGTGCGTTCAGCTGCATCGCCGACCTCGGCACCGACGGCGGCGGCGACGAGAAGATCGCCTGGGCCATGGCCGACGCCATCAGCCGCCGGATCCACCCCGGTGAGTGCAACGAGGGCTTCCTTCGCGATGATGCGATCTTGGTGATCACCATCATTACCGACGAAGAGGACAACCCCCACGATGGGCCGCCCATCGGCGACTTCGACAACAACTCGCCGGGCCACCCCGAGCTGTGGGTCAACGGTGTCCTCGAGGCCAAGCACGGCGACGACGAAGCGGTGGTCATGCTGGCGCTCATCGGTGACAGCGAGTTCAGCGACGGCGTCTGTGCGCCCTACCAGTACCCGGATGGAGACGGGGCCGAGCCCGCGCCGCGGATCCGCCAGATGGTCGAGTCCTTTCCCTACGGCTCGTGGTCTTCGGTGTGCCAGTCGGACTACGCCGGCTTCTTCAACCAAGCGGTGGGCGACATCGATGCCGCGTGCGGCGGTTTCCAGCCTCCGGGCTAGGGCGACATGCTCGTGCGGCGACCGACGTTGCTCCTGAGCGCGGGCCTTTGTCTGGCGTGTGGCTCGGATCCGGTGCCCAGCGGGAGCACGGGCTCCACCACAGCCACGGGCAGCTCCACCAGCACGGGGCCGGTCGCCGACGCCGAGTCGAGCGCGGCCGGTCAGGGGCGGCTCGATCTGCCGCCACCGGTAGAGATGACCTGCCAGAAGATCGACTTCTTGTTCGTCATCGACAACTCGGGGTCGATGGACGACGAGCAAGATCGGTTGATCGATGGCTTCCCCGGGTTCATCGCGGGGATCGAAAAATCGATCGCCCAGTACGACTATCACCTGATGGTCGTCACCGTGGACGACACGCCCACGGACGAGCCGGAACCCGAACCCGAGCCCGAGCCCGAAGGCACGACGGGCGACACCGGAGGGTCTACGGACTCTGGCGGCACGACCGACGATTCCGGCAGCACGACGGGCGACTCCGGCAGCTCCTCGGGTGATTCGGGCGGCACCACGGGCGACCCCGGCGGCTCGTCGAGTGACTCGGGGGGCACGACCGGCGGCTCCGGGGGCACCACGGGAGACTCGGGCGGTCCGGGTGACATGGGCGGGGCCATGCCGCCGAGCGATCCGTGCAATGGGCAGTTCGGTGCGGGGCGAGTCGCCGCTGCCAACGGCACTCCGTGCGAGTTCGGGGGCAAAGGGCAGCGGCGCTACACCACGCCCGAGGACGAAGACCTGGCTCAGGTCTTCGAGTGCGTCGCCGACGTGGGGACCAACGGCTCGGGCGCCGAGCGGCCGATCTGGGCGATGGCGCAGGCCATCGTCGAGCAGACCCTGCCCGGCGAGTGCAACGAGGGCTACCTGCGCGACGACGCCATCTTGGTCGTCACCATCATCTCCGACGAGGAAGACGACGCAGGCGTGGACTCACCCGGCGACCCCGTGCTGTGGAAAGACGTCATGGTCGCGGCCAAGAACGGGGACGAGAGCGCGATCGTGATGCTCGGCCTCGTGGGCGACACCGACGTCGAAGACGGGGTGTGCGAGCCCTTCGATCCGCAAAACGGCGACGGGGCTCAGGGGGCGCCGCGCCTGCGCGAGTTCGTGGAGTCCTTCGAGCGGGGCTCGTGGGTCTCCGTGTGCCAGGACGACTACGCCCGCTTCTTCAACGAAGCGGTGGTCGACATCGGCGACGCGTGCGAAGAGTTCACGCCGCCGAGCTGAACACGGCCGGGTGGCTCAGTCGGCCAGCCTACGATCGGCCGGGCGCAGGAAGTACGAGCCCATCAGCAGGCCGAAGATGACCAGCGGGGGCAGGAGCTTGTCGGCGGGGTCGCCGTTGAGCCCATGCGACGCGGTGGCGCCCAGAAAATCGATGGCGAAGCCGGCGTACGCCCACTCCTTGAGTCGCGGGAACTTGGGCAGCGCAAGGACGATGGCCCCCGCGAGCTTGGCCGGCCCGAGGATCTTGAGGATGTACACCGGGTAGCCGAGGTCGGTGACGCCCTTGACCAGCTCCTCTGCACCCATGAGGTCCATGACCCCGGAGGCGCCTTGGCTCAGCACGATGAGCGCCGTGAGGACCCAAAACCCGATGACTCGACCTTTGCTCGATTCGGACACGATGGTCGCAGCACACCACAGGTCGGCCCCGGGGGTGAAACGACAAATCGGGCCGCGCGGGTCGGGGGGGTCGCTTTGGTCGCTGCCGAATGCGTGGCAGAGATCACGATTCGGGGGCTCGCGGTCACCGACTCGGAGATCGGCTCCGGCCCGCCGACCCCAGCCAGGCTTCGACCTCGGCGAGTTCGTGGTCGTACCCGGGTCCGGCACTCCGGTAGGCGTCGCGAGCGAGGGCGGCGAGGCGGCGGGCCTCGGCTCCGTCACCGCCTACGGCCAGCACCTGCGCGAGGACGAATCGTGCGTTGGCCATGGTTGTCGGGCTGCCGTCCGCGGTGGCGCGGTCGAAGGCCATGTCGGCGTGGGTGCGCGCCTCGCTGCGACGGCCGAGATCCAGCTCGGCCAGGGCCAACCGACCCAGGCCCGCGCTCGTGCCGTGTCCGGTGCGCGCTTCGTCGAGCGCCAGCACCCGACGGAGGGCCTCGACGCGGTCTTCGTGCCGCCCTTGCTGCTGCGCGATGTCGGCTTGAAGCCCGTACGCGCCGCGAAGGTGGGGGTGCTCGGGTCCCACCGTCTCGAGCCACAACGCGATGGAGCGCTCGATGCCGTCTCGTGCGGCGGGGAGGTTGCCCGCGCCGAGGTCCGCCATGGCCAGCGTGTGCAAGGCCGCGGCGTACTCGGAGTGCTCGGTCCCCAGCGTGGCCTCGGTGATGTTCAACGCGCGCAGGGCCCGAGCGCGGGCTTCGTCGTGGCGCTCGAGCTGACTGAGCGCCTGCGCCATGTTGGCCAGCGGTTTGGTGATCGCTGGGTGCTCGGGCCCCATCGCCGCTTCCATGCCCGCCAAGGCTCGTTCGAAGCGTCGGACCGCGCCCTCGTAGTCTCGCGCGGCGAAGTCGAGGTTGCCCAGGTGCATCTGAGCGCCAGCGACCACGGGCTGGTCTTCGCCCAACACCCGGGGTCCGAGCTCTACCACCCGCTCGAGGTGGGTCCGGGCTCGCTCGAACTCCCCGCGCTGGAAGTCGCATAGCGCCAGGTTGTTGAGCACGGGGATGATGTCCGGGTGCTCTTTGCCCCGGGTCGCCAGGAGGATGGCCAGGGCTTGTTCGAGCTGGGTCCGCGCGGGCTCGAAGTGGCCCTGGGCGACATGGACCCCGCCTTCGTTGATGAGGATCTGGGCGACGATCGGGTGTTGGTCGCCGAGGTTGGTCTGGACGAGCTGCTGGGCCCGGCTCGAGGCCTCGAGCGCCTCCTCGAAGCGCCCGCGCTTTTGCAGCACCGCGATGAGGTCGTTGAGCGGGCGGACGAGGGTGCTGTGGTCGGAGCCGTGGCGTGCCTCGGCCAGCTCCAGGGAGCGGCGGTAGAGCGTTTCCGATTCTTCGTACTGGCCTCGGGTCTGAGCAATGGTGCCGCGGACCTGGGCTTCCCAGGCCTCGTGCTCGGGCTGGCGCTCGGGGTCGACCACTGCGATCGCGTGTTCGAGCCAGGGCTCGCCGTCGTCGGGATGGTTGCGCTCGACCGCGTGGAGCTCGGCCAGCTGTGCGGCGGCGGCATAGGCCAGCGCATCGAGGCCGTGCTCGCGGGCGGCGAAGTAGCTGCTCTCGAAGGTCTGGAGGGCATCGTCGTATGATCCGGCGTGGACCTGAAGACGGCCCTGCTCGAGCGATAGATCGAGCGGCGGCTGGGGCAGGCCGGTCGCTTCGGCGTCGGCCCGCCCTCCTTCGATCTCCGCGGTGGCGCGCTCGACCTGGTGCCCGACGCGGAGCAGCTTGATTCGCGCGAGGCGATCGCGATGGCGCTCGAGGGCTTCCCGGGCGGGCGCGGTCTCGGGCGTGGGCCCCTGGGTGGCGGCATCGATGCAGGCGCTGGGCGCAGCCAGGGTGTTCACCGTCAGGTCGTGCGCGTGCTCGACCACCTCGGGCTCGGCGGCGGTCAGCAACGGCACCAGCTCGGAGAGCGCTCGTCTGCCTTCGTTGAGGCAGTGCAGGCGCACGTCGAAGGTGCGGGTCTCGATGCGCTGGGCCGTCCACGCCTCGCACAGATCGGACCGCGTGCTCGACCACTGTTCGGCGTACTCGTCGAGCTCGACGCCCACCCGCTGGCTGGTCGTCGCGGCGTAGGGCAGGGCGGTCGACTCGAAGGCCGAGGCCACCGCGGCCTTGTCGTCCGCGTCCCAGACCTGGTCGAGGTCGCCGCCCGGCGGGTTGCAGGGGCCGTGCTCGGAGGGGGAAGGCCAGGCCAACGCCGCGACGATCGTGGCGGTGGCGGCCGCGGACGTCGCCCACACCCATCGCCGCCGGCCGTGTTGGCTTCGACGTAGCGCGAGCAGCAGCGCATCGATGCTGGGGAAGCGCTGCTGTGGCTTGAAGGCCAGACCTTGCTCGAGCACCTGATGGATGGAGGTGGGGACGCGGGAGCTCGCCGGGGGTGGGGGCAGGCCGTTGCGCAGCGACATCGCGAGCTGACGCACCGTTCTCCCGGCAAAGGGGCGCTGGCCGTACCAGGCCTCGTACGCGGTCACGCACAGCGCGAACTGATCCGAAGCCACGGTGGCCTCGCCCCACTCGAGCAGCTCGGGCGCCATATAGGCGGGCGTGCCCATCAGGACGCCCGTCTCGGTCAGCTCGGCCAGGGCCGGCGAGGGCGTTTGACTCGGGCCGCTGGGGTAGGGCGTCTCGCCATCGGTCCGGCTGCCGCCGCCTTGCTCCGGGCGAGCGAGGCCGAAGTCCACCACCCGGACTCGGCCGTCGTGCCCGACCAGCACGTTCCCCGGCTTGAAGTCGCGATGCACCATGCCGACCGCATGGGCGGCGGCCAGGCCCTGTCCCGCCGCGAGGATGACCTGGCCGATCTCTTCGACGCTGCGCTCGGTCTGCCCGAGCCAGCGGCGCAGGGTGACGCCATCGATGCGCTCCATCGCGATGAACAGCTGCCCCTGGTGCAGGCCGGTCTCGTAGACCTGCACCACGTTGGGATGCGACAGCTGGGCCAGGGCCTGTGCTTCTCGTTGGAACCGGGCGATGGTCGAGCGGTGGCTGTCGGGCAGCATGAGCTTGAGCGCGACCGGGCGATCGAGCGTCTCGTCGTGCGCGTCGTAGACGACGCCCATGCCCCCTTTGCCGAGCTTGCCGACGATGCGATAGCGACCGATGCGAAGGCCCGTGACGTCCCGATCAGACGGGGCGGCATCCTCCGCGGGGTGACTCTCGAAGGTGTCGGCGGGAGGGGTATCGAGGTCGCGAGTCTCCTCGAGGCCCGATTCGTCCACCACCACGCAAATCAGCCTAGTACGACGGGTGCAGGCCCACAATGGCGGGGCGTCGTGTGGGGCGGGCGAGGTTGGTACTCTTTGCGACGATGAAGACGATCACTCGGGTCATGCTCGGACTGTCCGTTGCCGCGCTGTGTGTGTCGGGGTGTGCCGAACGCCCTGGCAAGAAGAAAGAGGACAAGAAGGAATCGGGTGACGCCAAGGACAAGGGCGACGACGCCAAGAAAAAGGGCGAGAAGAAAGACGAGAAGAAAAAGGGCTGAACTCAGTCCCGTGACGACCGACGGCCGTTTTCGGTCTCGGTGGCCACGTCCGGTTCGTCATGCGATTGCCGCTCCGTCACCGCCCGCCACGAGTCGACCCTTCGCCCAATCGCTGCGCACACCTGGAGGCGCTCGCGGCTGCGCTGGTCGGTGTGCCTCTGGGGGCGGCCGCCGATCTGGTCGCGCCGGGCGGGCGCTCGCGCGGTCGCCACGGCAACGCCCTCCAGTGGCACCTGGGCCTGGCTTCGCACGACGGCGAGGCTCGCCTCGATTGGGAAGACCGCATCGAGATCAAGCTGGTCTCGGTGTGGCAGCGCAGCGGAGCCGTGGCGTGCGACAAGCTCAAGGTCTGCGACATCTCGGTCGACCCTTGGCACAAGCTCTCCAACGTCCTGTGGGTCTTCGCCGATCGCCTGACGCGGGTGGTGGTGGGCACCCGCATGTGGCGGCTGCACGGTGACGCGCGACTGCGGCTCGCCCAGTCGTGGGAGGCCGACCCGCACTTCGATAACCCCGACCTCTTCGTCGAGGCGCGGGAGCGAGCCGATGGCACGTCGGCTCCGGCCTACTACTTGGGGGCGCGCTGGTTTTCCAACGAGGGCATCTTGCCGCCGCTCGGCCCGGGCATCTTTCCCTTCGACGCGCAGTGGTGGAGTCAGTCGCGGGCGGAGCACGGCCGCGAGCCGTGGCCCTCGATCGCCCTGGATGCCGCGGGGCAGCAGCGTTGCCGACGGTGCGGCGGCCCGCTGCGCTACTCGCCCGAGGCCCTGATCGAGCGAGGCTGGGCGCCCGCGCACCACGGTATGCCGATGGGGAAGTCGTGTGCTCCGCGGGGCCACTTCGTGATCGACGGCCGACGCCTGTGCATGCCGACCGAACTCCCGCTCGAGGACGTGCTCGACGCGTTGGATCGGCGCATTGCCCGCGAATCGGTGTGGCGTCTGAGTGAACGTGTGAGCGAGCCCGACGATCACCTACATGACGTTGATCCGGTCCCTAGGGCATGACACCGGCGTCGCGGTGCGCATGGGCGTGCGCACCGTACGAACCAAAACGAAGACCCGGAGTCGCTGACCAAGCGTCTCCGGGTCCCCCCCAGTAAAGTCTTTGTTTTACAGCACCGACCGAATCGCACGCGCGTATGGCGCGTTGCTAAGCGCTAGGTTCAGTTCAAGAGCAAGGGTAAGTCAGCGAAATCCAACTAGATCTAAGTCAAAAAGGCTAAGGGCAATCGAAGGCGTAGACTCTGAAAGTTAGGGGGTAGGGAGTCCAGGCCAAGCGATAAGGGAGAAGGTCAGACCAAGCGAGAAGTAAGCTAAGGAAGGAAAGCGGCACGGTTTCAAATGGACGTTTGCCAGCCGGGCCGCCTGCCTTTGAAGTTGTCTCGCTTATAAGCAGGACTCGGGCCAACTTGGCAAAGTGTTGAAATCACGAGAGACAAGTTGGCAACCGCCTCGGATTGACCCTGGTTGTGAGGCCTGGGTATGACGTCGATGTCCGACTCGGCAGGGTGGAAACACCCGGACCACGACACGAATGTCGTGTGGATCAGGAGCCCCAAACCGTGCCTCCATTGCGCGCGGGGTTCGCGGGCCGTCCAAGCGAGCTTCGGGCTGTGCTACACGGCAAAAACGTGGCGAACGACGCAAAGATGCCCAAGGTAGCCATCATTGGCGGCACTGGATACGGCGGAGCCGAGCTGTGCCGCCTGCTGATGGGTCACCCCGGGGTTGAGCTCACCCGAGTGACCAGTATCGATCACGTCGACGAGCCCATCGAGTCGGTGCACCTCAGCCTGTACCGCACGGGGCTTCGCTTCGAGAACATCCCCCCCGCCGAGGCGGTCAAGGGGGTCGACGTGGTGTTCCTGGCCCTACCTCATAAGGTGAGCGCTACTCTCGCACCCGATCTCGAGGGGGCCTCGGCCAAGATCATCGATCTTTCGGGCGACTTCCGGCTTCGCGACGCTGCCGCGTACGGGGAGTTCTACGGCGTCGAGCACCCGCACCCGCAGCACCTGGGATCGTTCGTGTACGGCATGCCCGAGCTGCACCGCGATGCGATCGCCGCCGCGAGCCGGGTCGCTTCGCCGGGCTGCTTCGCCACCACCATCGCGCTGGGGCTGCTGCCCCTGGCCCACGCCGGGCTGCTTCGCGGGGCGATCCACACCGTGGCCGCCACCGGTTCGTCGGGCAGCGGGGCCTATGCCAAGCCGGGCACGCATCACCCGTTGCGGGCCAGCAACCTCAAGATCTACAAGCCGCTGGTGCACCAGCACACCCCGGAGATCGAGCAGACCCTGCGCGACGCCTGTCAAAAGGGTGGGCACGACGGCGACTTCTCGCTGCAGTTCGTGCCGGTCTCTGCTCCGCTGCCGCGCGGCATCCTGGCCAACAGCTTCGTGCAGGTCCCGGCCGAGGTCGATGCCGACCGTGTCGATCAGCTCTTCCACGACTTTTACGAGGGCGCGGCGTTCGTTCGCCTGCTCGGCCGAGGCGGCCGACAGTCCGAGGTCGTGTCGATCAAGGGCAGCATGTGGGCCGACGTCAGCTGGACGGTGGGCGAGGTCGTGGGCGGTCAGCGTCAGGTCCTGGCCACCACCGCGCTCGACAACCTGGTCAAGGGCGGCGCCGGTCAGGCCGTGCAGTCCATGAACATCATGCTCGGGCTGCCCGAGACCACGGGCATCGACGCCCCCGCGCTGTGGCCATGAGCACGGGTCCTCGCGCCGTACTCAAGCTCGGAGGCGACGTGGTCGCCGATCCGCCCGCCCTCGCGGCGGTGCTGGCCGACGTGCGCTCGCTGTCCGCGGCCGGCTGGAGCTTCACCCTGTGCCACGGCGGCGGCCCCCAGGCGGGAGCGCTGCAAAAACGCCTGGGCGTGCCCACGGTCAAGGTCGGGGGACGCCGCGTCACCGACGAGCCCACCCTGCAGGTCATGAAGCAGGTGCTGGCGGGCGAGGTCAACGTCGACCTCGTCGCGGCCGCGGTCGCGGAAGGGTTACCCGCAGTGGGGATCTCCGGGGTCAGCTGCGGCCTGGTCACCGCCCACCGTCGGCCGCCCATGGTGGTCAGCGGCGGCGGGGATGCACCGGTCGACTTCGGCTTCGTGGGCAACATCGACGAGATCCGCGTCGAGCTGCTCGAACACCTGTGGACGGGGGGCTTCGTACCGGTCATGAACACCCTGGGCATCGACGGCCAGGGCCACGGAGAACCGGTCTCCCGGCAGGTCTACAACATCAATGCCGATACGGTGGCGTCGGCGGTTGCCGCCGCGCTGCGCGTGGATCATCTATTCTTGATGACCGCGATCGGCGGTGTCATGCGGGACAAGGACGACCCCTCCACACGAATCCCGGTCCTGCGGGCCTCGGAGGCTCGCGCCGCCATTGCCGAGGGCACGATCGTCGGCGGTATGATCCCCAAGATCGAAGAAGCCCTCGACAACCTCGCGCGCGGCATTGGGGCCGTGCACATCATCGGGCCGGGTGCCGGTCGCCTCGAGGCGGCCGCCAACGAGCCCGGCCGCCAAGGCACCGCCCTGCTTCCCGATCTCGATCCGAGCTGAACCCAGACCCATGCCCCCCGACGACGACGAACCCCCATCGAGTCCCCTGCATCGCGCCCTGCACGAAGCGGTCGCCGCGGCATTCGAGCCCGAGCAGTTCCCCTTCGTGCGGCGCTTGGTCGACCAGCCCAGCCACACCGCGGCGCGTGACGACGTCGAGGCGGCGTCCCGGATCCTCGACGAGCAGGTCGCCGCGCTCGGCATGGCGACCGACATCACGCCCGATCCCGACGAGCGCTTCGCCGATCATCGGGTCTACCGCACCCCGGCCACCGCCCCCGACGATCGGAGCCTGGCCGTGGTGGGGCACATGGACACCGTGTTCCCGCGGAGCATGGGCTTTTTGCGGCTGAGCCGCGACGACGGGCCCGACGGACCCGAGACCGGCGACATCATTCGCGGCCCCGGCTCGCTCGACATGAAGTCGGGGCTGTCGGTCGTCGTGTTCGCCATCGCGGCGCTGCGAAGGGTCGACCCCGCGCTCTACGAGAAGCTCCGGCTGCGCTTCATCTGCGTCAGCGACGAAGAGGTGGGCTCGCCCAGCAGCAAGCCGCTGTTCGCCGAGCTGGCGCCGCGCCTGACGGGAGCATTGGTGTTCGAGGCCGGGCGCCACGAGGACAAGATCGTCACCTGCCGCAAGGGCAGCGCGCGCTTCGAGTTCGAGGTCGAGGGCCGCTCCGCCCACGCCGGCAACGAGCACCACAAGGGCATCAACGCCATCGCCGTGCTCTCGCGGCTGGTGCTGAAGGCGGAGGCGATCACCGACTACGAGCGGGGCGTCACCGTCAACGTCGGCATCATCGAAGGCGGCACGGCCAAGAACACGGTGCCGGACCGGGCGCGCTGCGTCATCGACTCGCGCTTCCTCACCGTCAAGGACGCCCACGAGGTGGTGGCTCGCATGGAGGCGCTGGCCGCCGATCCCTTCGGCGACGAGCCCGATGTGCCCGAGCGCCTGCGCGACGCGGTGGTCACCCTCAAGGGGGGCATCGCGCGTCCGCCCATGGAGCCGAGCGAAGGCAACCAGGCGCTGCGCGTGCGCTACGAGGCCCACGCCGCGGCGGCGGGCCTGCGCATCGGTGAGGCGCCGCTGCAAGGCGGGGGCTCCGACGCCAACCTGCTCGCGGCTCACGGCGTGCCCTCCATCGACGGGCTCGGCCCGGCGGGCAAGTTCTTCCACAACCCGCGGGAGTGGAGCAGCCTCGACAGCCTGCGACGACGTACCCAGGCCCTGGCGTGTCTGCTCGCCGAAGAGGCCCAGGGAGGCCCCCGGTGAGCGACGCGGATGTCCTGGGGATCTTGGTCATGGTGCTGTGCCTGTTCGGCAGCATGTTCTTCTCCGGCAGCGAGACGGCGCTGACCAGCCTGGGTCCTCACCAGGCGCGCAAGATCCTCGAAGACGGCGGGCGCGAGGCGCGGGTCGTCGCGACCTGGGTCGAGGACCCCGTGCGCGTGCTGTCCACGATCCTCGTGGGCAACAACGTCACCAACACCCTCATGGGGTCGATGGCCACCGCGCTGGCGATTCGACACCTCAGCGGCGGGGACTGGGGCGAGTACGCGGTGCCCGTGGCGGTGTTCTTCACCACGACCGTGCTGCTCATCTTCGGCGAGATCCTGCCCAAGGCGGCGGGGCGCCTGTACGCCCACCGGGCGGCCATCCCCGTGCTGATGGTGCTCAACGTGCTCAACCGAATCCTCGGTCCGATCACGTGGTTGCTGTCGCGGCTCACCGACTTCATGCTGCGCCGCAACGAGGGCGAGGAGGGGGCCCAGAAGGTCACCGCCGACGAACTCGACTACCTGGTCAAGGTCGGCCAGCGCGAGGGCTCCATCCCCGCCGATCAGGCGGCGCTCTTGCGGGGTATCTTCCGCTTCGAGGACAAGATCGTCCGCGACATCATGGTCCCCGAGGGGCGCATGACCGCCATCGACCTCAACTGGGACATCGAGCGGGTCATCGAGCGGGCGCATGCCTCGGGGCATAGCCGCATGCCGGTCTATACGGGCGCGCTCGACCAGATCAAGGGCGTGCTGCACATCAAGCAGCTGGTCGGGCTCCGACACCCCGGTCGCGAGGACATCGAGCGAGTCATGCGACCGCCGATGTTCGTCAGCGAGAGCCTGCTGATCCAAGACCTGCTGCAGCGCTTCCGCGAGCAACGAGTGCACCTGGCGGTGGTGGTCGACGACGGCGGGCACACGGTGGGCGTGGTGACGCTCGAAGACGTGCTCGAGCAGATCGTCGGCCAGATCTTCGACGAGAGTGACCACGCCCCGACCGGTGCCCTCGAGCACGCGGGCGTCACCTTCCTCGACGGGCAGTCTCCGCTGACCCGCATCGAGGAGAAGTTCGAGGTCGACTTCGAGGAGCTGGAAGGCGTCGACAGCGTCGGCGACCTGCTCACCCAGCTCGCGGGGCAGATTCCCACCACCGGCTCGGTCTTCGTCTACGAAGGCATGCGCTTCAAGGTGCTCGCGGCCAACGATCGTCGCGTGATTCGGGTCAGCGCCGAGCAGGTCGAGCTCGACGACGACGACGAGTGAGCGCGGCCGACCCGACGCCGAACCTCATGCGCCGTAGAGGGTCTCGATCGCGAGCTTGTCGGCGGCGGTCCACTCCGACTGAACCTTGAACAGCTCGTAGTTCGGATCCGAGTTCATCACCGACTTGTAGGGCTCGTCCTCGGGCGTGCCCGGGATGAGCTGGGCACCGTCTCGGTCTTCGCCGTTTTCGTCCCAGTCGGAGTGACGCAGGCCCATGGCGTGGCCGAGCTCGTGCATCACGGTGGCGATGGAGTCTTCCTTGCCCCAGTTGCGACCGAACTGCTTGCACGGGTCGTCGTAGAGCCGCTGGTACTTCTTCGAGATGAGGATCTGCGGCCCCGGCTTGCCGCCTTCGGGGAAGTCGGCCAACCCGTCGGTGTTCTCCTCGGCGCTGATCAGCATCTTGATGGTGGCCTTGCAGTCGACGCTGGTGTCGGTGGTGAACGTGTACTTGATGCTCAGGGCATTCCAGCGCCGCAGCGCTTCCTCGAGAGCCAAGCCGATGTTCGGGTTCTTGTCCCAGCGGAGCTCCTCCTTGTTCGCGGCCGAGACGGCCTTCTCGACGCAGATGTAGCCGCCCTCCAGCGTCACGATGTTGGCGTCGCGCCACTGTCGAAATCCGTTGCCACGCATCTCGGCGGCGGTGGCGGTGTCGATGCCGATATCCCCTTGCACGACCAGACCCGCGTAGCCGTCGCGAGTACCGATGTGTTCGTCTTCGTAGCCCGCGTCGCGGAGTACCTCGAGGATCTCGAGCTGTTCGGTGTCATATCCCTGCGGCTGGCTTGCTCGGTCACACCCACCATTGCCCAGCGCGACGGCCCCCAAGAGCACACAGATTGTCCAATCCCTAGCGGCGATTTTGTTCATCCCATCCCCCTTCCAAAAACATCACGGAGCCTCCGCCCGCCGATGACGCGAGAGCATTCCTCGCGCCCACCGGATGGGTGAGCCATCGCCACCTCGGGATCCCGACCCGGTCTCGAAATGGACTCCGTAGTCTATGTGCCCTGGCGCGGCTAAAATTTTTCAACCGATGGCGTTCTCGCCTCCGAGCGGTTTTCACGCGGGCTCAGGGGAGCGAGCACCCGCGCTCGAGACGGCTCCGACGCGTCCGCGGACGGTGTTTGGCCCCGGTCGATGACTCCAGGCCCAACACCGCGAGGGCTTCGGCGAGCGGGAGCGCGCTACGCTTGGTCGCCGAACACTTCGAGGTAGCGGGCGAAGGCCCACGCCGGGAAGATGTGGCGATAGAGCCGATAGTCGAGCACGGCGGTGTTGAAGAACACGCCCGACGGTCGCTCCTGTGGCCAGCCGCCGTGGGGCAGCTGGCGCTCGCGAAGGAACGCCATGCCGCGCTCGATGGCCTCGCGCTCGTGCGGGGCGACCCGCAGCAGGGTGAGCAACGCCCACGCGGTCTGCGTGACCAAGCTGGGCTCTTCGGGAGGCAGGGGCACGGAGGTCTCGCGCAGCAAGCCCTCGAAGCTCTCGCCCCAGCCACCATCGGGACGCTGCGCCCCGACCAGCCACCGAGCACCCCGCACCTGAGCGGGATGCATCGTCGACAAGCCGGCCGCATGCAGCCCGCCGCTGGCGAAGAAGGTGCCGTAGCTGAGGTTGATGCCCCAAAAACCGAGCCAGCCGCCTTCTTTGGCCTGGGCACCCAGCAGCGCCTGCGTGCCGCGCTCGATGGCGGAGTGCATGCGCGCCCGCAGGTCTTGATCGATCGCGTCTCCGAGCTGGCGCTCGGCGAAGGCCAACCCCCGGATGCACGACCCGGTGCACTCGCTATAGGAGTACTCGAGCATGCAGTTGCCGTAGATCTCGGCCGGGTTGAAGCGGCGCAAGGCCATCGGCCCGCGGCGAGCTTCGTAGGAACCGAAGCCGCCGTCCTCGTTCTGTCGCTGCAGGATGAACTCGATGGCCGCGAGCTTGCTGCCCAGCGACAGGGTGCCGCCCAAGTCGGAGAAGCCCCGTCGCTCGGCGTGCATGAGCGCTTCGAGGGCCTCGGCCGTGCAGTCGCTGACCGGCCAGGGGTGGTCTTCGTTGGCGAAGCCCCAGCCGCCGTAGACCGACTCTCGGAAGTGACGCTTGCGGCCGACGAGGTCCTCGAGGATCTGGGCGCGCGGCAGCCATCGACAGGCCTTGCGCACGATCTCGGTGGCTCGCGGCGTGGCTGGGCCCTCGCACAGCGCCTGCACCATGAACGCGGTGTCCCAGATGTCGCTGCGCGCCCCGGCGATGCGGAAGCCCTCTTCGTCGTCCGACCACACCCAGTACTCGAGGCCTTCGATGGCGCGGTCGAGCTCGGGGTGTCGCGGGTCGCTGGCGTGCAGGGCCAGGCAGTAGAGCATGCCGTTGACCGGGCTCAGGCACACGTACCCGGTGCTGCGGAACTCGTAGAGGATGTGCTCGAGCGAGACCTCGAGAGCCTTTTCGCGGAGCCGCGAGGGCACGAGGCGCTCGGCGATCCGCATGGCCGAGAAGGCGCCGCGAAGGCCCCGCGACAGCGGTTCGAACAGATCGGTGGAGGCGACGCGGTCGCGGTAGCGATCGAAGGCGCGCGGCTCGTAGCCCTCGGGATACAGCTCGTGACGAATCGCGTCGAGCTGGGCGTCGGGCGTGCACACGAAGCGCTTGCCGTACAGGAACGACAGCCCCAGGTAGATGAGCCGCATGTGGCAATAGAGCCGCGACGGGTGCAGCGGGGCCTTCTCGGGCAGCAGCCACAGCTCGGGCACGATGGGCTGCATGCCCGACCAGGGGTACAGGCCCAGCATCGCCAGCCAGGCGCGACCCCACGTGGGAATCTCGTAGACGCCCCCGCGCTGCCGGATGAGCCGCAGCGCGCCCGAGACCAGCGGATCGCTGGCGTCGTGCCCCAAAAGCCGCAGGGCCACGTAGCCCAGCACGGTGTGGAACAGGTACGAGGGCGTGTTGGGGTGCATGCCCCAGCCGCCGTCCTCGTTGCGCAGCACCTCGAGCTGGCGGTGGACCCGACGGGCGCGTTGGGCCTCGATCGGTCGCCCGAGCATGTGGCAGAGCATCACGTACTGGCACGGCAGCATCGGGTTCCACACCACTTCGCCCGCGACGCGCCCGTCGGCGTGCTGGCGGGTGCTCAGGTAGTGCAGGGCGCGATCGTAGGCGTCGTGGGTCTGCGCGACCGGGGCGGCGGAGTCGTTCAGGGGGCGGGTTTGAGAACCAGGAACCATTGGTGCGGTAGGAAGGTTTCCTCGCGCTCGACCTCGAAGCCGGCCTGCTGAAGCTCGGTCACCGCGGTGTCCCTCGAGACCCGGTGTTGCGGGTCGGGGGCGGTGCCCTCGGGGGCCTCGGCTTGGGGTCGAAACTCGATGATCGCGAGGCGTCCGTCGGCCTTGAGGGCCGCACGGATCTTGCCGAAGTAACCCACGCGGTTGCGGATATACGCGTAGGTGTTGGCGGTGAAGACGACGTCGAGCTCGCCCTGCGGGAGCATGGGGTCGTCGTAGATCGCCAGGTGAGGCTCGATGTTGGGGGTGCCCCAGGCCTCTCGGTGCTCGAGCAGGTAGTCCTCGAACTCACCGTCGACGTCGACGGCATAGACGCGACCCTCGGGGACCTCGGCCGCCAGGCGTCGGGTGAAGTAGCCCGAGCCCGCGCCGATGTCGGCGATCACCGCGTTCTTGGAGATGAGGTTCAGCACTCGCACCACCTGCTCGGGCTGCTGCCAGCCGTCGCGCTCTTCGTCCTCGAAGATCGCGATCATGGCTTTGGGGTCGTCGTAGTGCTGAGGCGGGCCGCTGCCGGGGCCGCCACGGTTGCACGCCCCGGCCAGGAGGGTGGCTGCCAACCAGACTCCTACCCGGGGGTCACGGCCGGTTCGCGGGCGGAGCGAGATCGGCATGGATCCAGGGTAGACGGGGCCGACACGGCTGGAAAGGGTGTAGAGCACACCGCGAACCGGCCGTGCGGGGCGGCTCACACGCCGTGTTCGTCATGGGATCGACGTTTCGGTCACAAGGAGTACACTCGGGCGCCGTGCCCAGCGCTGACCACGACCCCCCTCGGGCTTCGTCACGCTTGCGTCCGATCCCGCTCGAGGATCGCGACCCGAGTGCCTGGCTCGTTCGCTGTGGTCGAACGCTCGCCGCAATGATTTTTCACCCCTCGCGGAGCTTCCGGGTCTGCCCCGAACCCATCGATCACGGCCGCGTGATCCGGTTCCTGGCCACCGTCCGGCTGTTGCCGTGGGTCGCGCTGGTGGGGGTGCTGGGCTACACCCAGCTCACCGCCGTCGAGGGCATGGGGGTGCCCATGCGGGCCATCTACGTGTTCATCGAGCCCTCGCTCGCGCAGGTGCTGTCGATGTGGATCGTGATGATGATCCCGGTGGGCCTGCCGCTGCTGTACTTCGTGTCCGGGCTGACCGGGCACATCGGGGTGGCGCTCACCGGTGGAGCGTCGCGATCGATCGGCGCCAGCATGCGCGCGTGTGGCTATGTCTCGGGGCTGGTGCTGCTGGTGATCGGCGTGGTCGACATCCCGCTGTACCTCGGGTGGGTGCCGGGGCCCGTGTACATCGGGGTCTTGGGGGTGCAGCTGGCCGGCTACTGGGGCCTGGCCGGGCTCGCGCTCGCACGCAGCCACCAGGTCTCGGTGGCGCGCGGCATCATTGCCGCGCTGCTGCCCACGCTGATGCTGGGGGGCGTGACCGTGGCGCGGGCGAGCCTCGAGCTGGCGGAGCTGCCCGGCATCGAGGTGCCCACCAGCCCCTACGCGCTCCCGTAGCCCGAAACGCAAGACCTCCCGGGTCCACGGAGGACACGGGAGGCCGTGGAGTCGGGACGTGGGCTCGGGCTAGCCGTCGGCCGCTTCGCACACGGCGGGCACGGTGGGCAGGTGCGCTTCGCTGTGGGCGAGCCAGTCTTCTTCGGCGATCGCCACGGTGCCGCTCTTGCCCGCGTTCTCGCCGATGATGAACGTGTTCTCCAGGGGGATGCCGGCTTCGGCGTAGGCCCCGATGTCCGAGGTGGCGTTGCCGTACGCGTAGTCGAAGCGCAGGCCCATCGCCTGGCGGTCCATCAGCGCTTGCGCCTTGTACTCCTGGGCGTCGTCGCCGACCACGAACATGGGGGCGAGCACGAGCTCGGTGGTCTCGGGATCGACGGGGTAGCCGTGCTCCTCGAGCCAACGCTGCGTGGCCTCGCGACCGGTCTCGTTGGTGACCTTGATCATGATCTCCTCGTTGCGCGCGGTGAGGTAGAGGATGCGGTAGCCGAGGTCGGCGTAGGCGGTGATCATGGCCGCGCCGCCCTCACGCTCGGCGGGGTCGTAGTTGCCGTCGCCGATCTGCATGAAGAACTCGTCGTCCGAGGTCGTGAGGGTCTCGTCGATGTCGGTGACGATGGCCGGTCGCTCGTCCTCGCACACGCCCGCGCCCGTGCTCGAGTCGGCGCCCGTGGTCGGGTCGGCGCTGGTGCTGGAGTCGGCGCCCGCGGTGCCGTCGTCGGTGGCGGGCATCGTGCCGGTCGGGTCCGATCCGGTGCTGGCGGCCCCCGTGGTGTCTTCGGTGCTCGAGTCGTCACCACAGGCGAGGGCGAAGGTCAGAGCGAAGAGCGGGAGGGCTTGGCGAGCGGTCGTACGCAGGGAGAGGCCAGTCATCAGGCGGCCATGATGGCAAAAAATCGCGGCGCGTGGGCGTTCGGCCAGGCGAGGCCGCCGAACGCGGGATGGCCGCGTCGTGCCTCACCGGGCCGTGCCTCGGATCACCGCAATCATCGTGGTGCCCGAGGGTACGCCCGCGGCCCGGCTGCGGCGGGAGTGGGGTGCAGGAGAGCGTGTCTCGTGGAGTTTCCTGCGTCGTTGCCTACGTGAAGGGCTGGTCGTCGGCTCGGGTCCAGTGTCGACAAACCGACCATAGGCCACAGGGCTCTCGCCGCGTTTGTTTCTCGCCGCTGCATAGCCGAGGCCGCGCGAGGTTACGTACGCGTCCGTGCAGCTCGTGCATCGCCGCGGCGCTACGCCGCCGCTTCGCGATGTTCGCCTGCCGATCTCAGCCGCGTCGTGTCGGTTGTCGTCGGGTGAGGCTGGGCGTCATGGCCTGCCTCGTCGAAGAAAGTCGTGTGCCATGAATGTGAAGAACCGAAGTGGTGAATTCGTGAACTGTCGTGCAATGGCGTCGGTCGTCGCAGGGGCTGCGTTGTCGCTCCTGGTAGGCGCTTGCGGTGGCGAGCGAGGGGCGAGGAAGTCGGGCGGGGACGAGCGCTACAGCGTGCTCGCGACGCTCCAGCACTCGATCCTCTGGGAGCTCGATCGAGCGGTCGACACCCAGGGAAGCCAGGTCGCCTATCCGGTGTGTGTGACCACCGATTTCCCCACGAGCCAGAGCGCTCGAAACAACTACCTGCAGCTCGAGCAAGCGACCATGAATCGATGGAACGATGCGCTGGCCGGGGCTCCGGGGTGGCGGGTCAGCGGCATCCAGCTCTATTGGGTCGGGGGGCAGAACCCCGGGTCTTGCCCGAACCAACACAACGGCCTGCGCGTCTACAAGACCGACGTCCAGGGCGGCAACTCGCGGGCCTATGCCGCGTACCACAGCTTCACCAAGGTGATCGGGCGGACGGCGTTCGAGGGGCTCGATCAGATCCTGGACCTGCACGAGTACGGGCACCAGCTGGGGCTCGGCGACACCTATACCGAAGCCGGCTACCAGGTCCCCATCGGTCAGCCGCAGGGGATCATGAACATCGCGTGGGAGGTCTCGGACCTCACCGCGGACGACGTGGCCGCGGTGCGGCACGTGTGGTCGATGATCCGTACGGGGTCGGACGATCCGTGCTCGGATGACTATCAGCCCGGTCAGGTGCAGGAGAACAACCTCGGGAGTCGGTTCTGCGTGCCGCTCAACGGGGATCCCGGAGGCGATGATCCGGCCGAGTGCGCCGACACCCACCCGCACTGCGGCTATTGGGCCTCGGTGGGCTACTGCTCGAACGATCCCTTCGTGATCTCCGAGTGTTGTGCCAGCTGCGAGGACGCTCAAGACCAGTCGCAGTGTGTCGACGAAAACCCGAACTGTGGGTACTGGGCCAGCGTGGGCAACTGCAACAATCAGTATGCGCAGTACATGTCCAATAATTGCTGCGCGAGCTGTGACGGCGGCTCGCCGTCGTGCGTAGACACGATGGGCGAGTGCGGGTACTGGGCGAGCTGGGGGTACTGCGCCGACCCCACCTATGCGCAGTACATGGCCGACAACTGCTGTGCCAGCTGCGGCGGCTGAGCGACGCTCTGGTGCCTGGCTGGCGGTGCACGCCAGCCAGGCCATTCGGGGTCAGAGCACGCCGTCGATGACCCGGCCGCCGTCGACCATCGACAGCGGGCGCCCGGCGGCGGTCATGCGGGTCTCGTTGGGATCGAGGCCCATCGCCACCGCGGCGGTGCGCATGAGGTCGGGGACGGAGACCGGCTGCTCGGTGATCTCGTAGCCATCGCTGCTGGTGGCGCCGATGACCTGACCGGCGGTGGCCCCACCTCCCGCCATGAGCATGCTGGCGCAGGCGGGGAAGTGGTCGCGTCCGCCTCGGCCGTTGATCCGCGGGGTCCGGCCGAAGTCTCCGACGCACAGCACCAGGGTCTCGTCGAGCAGGCCGTGGGCCTCGAGGTCGTCGAGCAGGGCCGACATCCCGCGGTCGAGCTCGCCGCTCAGGTAGCGCACGCGCTCGAAGTTGTTGTCGTGGGTGTCCCAGCCCTGCAGGCCGACCTCGATGAAGGGCACGCCCACTTCCACGAGGCGCCGGGCCATGAGGCAGCCCTGGGCGAAGCGCGAGTCGCCGTAGCGGTCGCGGATGCGCTGGGGCTCGCGGGACAGGTCGAAGGCGGCGGTGGCCGTGCTCGACATCATGGCCAGCGCCTGCTCGACGACGTCGTCATGCCCGCCGACTTGGTTCGAGGGGTGCTTGCGGCCGAAGTCGCTTTGCAGCGCGCGCCACATCTCGGTCCGGCTGCGCTGTCGAGCGTCGCTGATGGGGCGCGAGGGGGTCATGTTGCGCACGGGACGGGCGGCGTTGCGCACCACGAAGGGCGCCCGCGATGCACCGAGGAAGCCCGGGCCCTGCCCGGGAGCATCGATGGCCACGTAGCCGGGCAGGTCTCCCGATTGCCGGGACTCGGCCACCCAAGAGCCGAGCGCGGGCGGGCGGGCGCCACCCTGCGGGGCGTACCCGGTGTGCATCAGGTGCCGGGAACGGGTGTGGTTGCCCTCGCGAGAGGTCAGCGAGCGGATGAGCGTGGTCTTGTGCAGGCGCTGGGCCAGGCCGGGCAGGTGCTCGGAGATCCGTACGCCCGTCAGCGAGGTGCGAATGGCCGAGAACTCGCCTCCGGTCGATTGCCCCGGCTTGGGGTCGAAGGTGTCGATCTGACTCATGCCGCCGTGCATGAACAGCAAGATGCAGGCGCGGGCGCGCCCCCCTTGGGCGGGGGCGACGGTACGAGCAGCCGCCGCGGTGGCGACGGGTCGCACGAGGGTGGCGGTGAGGGCTCCCAAGCCCAGCTGAAGCAGGTTGCGTCGGTGCAGTGCCATGGTGCTCGGTCCGTTTCAGTGCAGGGTGAGAAACTCGCTGGAGACCAGCATCGCGTGCATGAGGTCTTCGTAGGCGCCACGGGTGTTGCCCTGATCGGTCATCGTGGCGACGAGGGAGGTGCGGCGGTCCGGGCTCGGGGCGCGGCCGTACAGGCGCCAGAACAACGCGTCGATGCGGGCCCCCGGTTCCTCGTGCGTGTCGAGGATCTGGGACAGCGCGCCGTCGGAGGCGGCGACCCCTTGGTTGGTCAGCTCGCCGTTGAGCAGCAGCAGCGCTTGCGGGACGTTGCCCGTGAAGACGTCGGCGGCGCTCATCTCGTCGTCGTCGAAGACGAGGTCGAAGTCCTTTTGCAGCTGGCGGCGGCGGGTCTCGAGCTGGCGCCGGAACTTGCGGCCCTTGACGTCCTCGAGCCCGGTGGCGACCAGCAGGCTGCGCAACAGCTGGGGGCCGCTCATGGGCCGCAGCGCGGCCTGGGCAAAGGCGCGCTCGCGGGCGGCCGAGCCCTCGTCGTCACCCTGGGAGCTGCGCTGGTACGCGCTCGACAGGGCGATCGTCTTCATCAGGTGGTGAAGGTCGTACCCGTGGGCGGCGAAGTCGGCCGCGAGATGCTCGAGCAGGGCCGGGTGATCGTTGTCGGCGAGCCCCCCCAGGTCGTCCCAGGGATCGACGATGCCGCGACCCATCATCTGCGCCCAGGTGCGATTGACGGTCGCCTTGGCGAAGAAGTCCGAGCCGATGATACCGCGGGCCAGCGCCTGGCGGCGGGTCTCGTCGTTGCCCGGCATGGCATCGATGGCCGGGAAGGCGGGGTCGACCCGAGGCCCGCTGCGATCGCCGGGGGCATCCTGCTCGGTCGGCATCCGCATCTCGCCGCGGGGCTTGTCGATGACGCGGAAGGCCTTGACCCCATCGAGGGTGGTGGAGCGACCGCGGGTGCGCGCGTAGTAGGCCGCCAGCCCGTAGAACTCCGCCTGCGTGAAGCGGTCGTCGGGGTCGTCGTGGCACTGGGCGCACTGCAGCTGGAGACCGAGGAACACCCGCGCCGTCTGTCCGGTGAGCGCCTCGACCCGGTTGCCCCGACCGTTGACCAGCAAGAACCCGCCCGGGGCGTGCTCGGTCGCGGTGAGCATCTCGCGGGTGAGCTCGTCCCAGGTCGCGCCGTCGAGCAGCCGCCCCTCGAGCCAGGTGTGGAAGGCGTTGGCGAAGCGCGGTCGCTGCTGGGCCGCGTCGCCGAGCAACAGGTCGCCCAGGATCTGCGACCAGTGCTCGGCCCAGGCGTCGCGCTGCAGCAGGTCGTCGACCGCCGCCGCCCGCTTGTCCGGCGACGTGTCGGCGGCGAAGCGCTGGGCTTCCTCTGTCGTGGGGATGCGGCCGATGAGGTCCAGGGTCACCCGCCGCAGGAACTCGGCGTCGTCGACCTCGGTCGTGGGCTGTACGCCCGCCGCGTTCCATTGCGCCGCGATCAGGGCGTCGAGGCCCTCACCGTCGACGGCGGCGTTCGAGGGGACGGTCGGGCTCGGACCGGTGGGGGAGTCCGTGCCGCGGTCGGAGGTGGAGCAGCCGCCCACCGCCGCGACGATGAACAACGCCGCGAGCGAGGAGGCAGACCGCCGTGCTCGGTTCCGGGAGGTCGATGGGGGACGGCTCACGAATGCAGCGTGCACGCGCGGCATGGTAGCGGCCGCTCGTTTAACGGTGAGTTTACCCGCCGTTTTCGGGGTTCGGTCGGCCCGAGGGGTCATTGCTCCAGCACCGTGGTGGGTCGATCCCTCAGGGGAGGGGGTGACCCTGGAGCCAGGCCGTGGCGCGTGCGCGCAGCCGGTCCGCGGCGTCGTCTTCGGTCGCGGCCGCGCGCTCGGCCAGCGTGCGGGCCCGGGCGCGCTCGGCCGGGTCGGACCACAGCGCCTGCGCCAGCGCGAGGCGGACCTGCGCGAACTCGACGGGCGGGACTTCACCGCGCTCGGACAGCGCCATCGCCCTCTCGGCGTACTGCCGGGCGACCACGACCCGGCCGCGTTCGAACTCCAGCTCGGACAGGATCACCAGCGGGCCGACGAGGCGAGGGTGATCGGGGCCGAGGGATTGGTCGAAGACGGCCAGGGATCGCTCTTCGTGCTCGCGGGACGCCTCGAGGTCGCCATGCTGCCGTAGCTGCTTCCCGAGCTCGTGCAGGGTGTTGCCGACCCGGGCGTGTTCGGGGCCGAGCGCCTCTTGCTTGATCGCCAGGGCGCGCCGCAGCGCCTCGAGGGCTTTGTCGGAGTCGCCGCGCATGCCGTGCACGACGCCGAGGCCATCGAGGACCGAAGCGACGTGAGGGTGTTCGGGTCCGTGCGTTCGCTCGAAGATGCCCAGAGCCCGTTCATAGGGGGCGAAAGCCTCGTCGGTGCGGCCCAGCTCCGACAGGGCGTTGGCCAGGCCATTGAGCGAGTAGCCGACCTGGGCGTGGTCGGCCCCGTAGGTTTTCTCGCGGATGGCCAAGGCGCGGCGATGGAGGGCCACGGACTCAACGAGGTTGCCTCGCTGGTGCTGGACCACGGCCAGGTTGCTCAGCGAGTACGAGACCGCGGGGTGCTCCGGGCCAAACGCTCGCTCGCGGATCTCGAGAGCCTGGCGCTGGTACTGCATCGACTCTTCGAGGCGGCCGAGGTCGGCGAGGTTCGCCCCGATGTTCCCCAGCGCGACCGCGATGGAAGGGTGCTGCGGTCCGAGGTGATCGATGTAGATCGACAGCGCTCGCTCTTGGTGCTCGAGTGCGTCCTCGTAGTCGCCGCGATGGCCCAGCGCGTTGCCGATGGACTCGAGGGCGCTCGCGACTGCGAAGGAGTCGGGCCCGGAAATCTCCTCGCGAATCTCGAGGGCGTGACGGAACTGCTCGAGGCTCTCGTCCTGCTGTCCTTGTTCGAGGCGCAGCGCGCCGATGCCCATGAGGGCGTCGGCTTCGTGGGCGCGATCACCATGCGGCCCTCGGGCGGTCGCCAAGGCGGTGATGCTCCACTGCAGGCCGGCATCGTGGTTCGCGAGGTCGTATCCGACGATCCAGGTCAAGGATTCCGCGGCGGCCCGAGCCGCAGCCGCGTACCCGGCTTCGAGGGCCACGGCGTAGGAACGCTCGAGATCGGCCCGGGCGTCTTCGAAGCGCCCCGCGGAGTACCGAGCCCGGCCGCGTCGACGCAGCGCTTCGGCGAGCAAGGGGAGGTAGCCGAGCTCTTCGGCCCGCCGTGCCGCGACCTCGCTGATCGGCTTGGCCTGGTCGTACATGCCCGCCGCGGCGAGGGCCCGCGCGGACTCGAGACGTTCGCGGACCGCCTCGACCTCGAAGGCGGTGGCCGGGTCATCGGGCGGAGGCAGCTCGGCGTGCAGAGCCTCGATGTTGTCGCAGTGCTCGAGCGAGGGGAGCTTCATCACCAGGTTCATCGATTTCTCGATGACCTTGGGCTGGGCGTGGCCGAGCACCCGCACCGTCTGCTCGAGCGCGACCCGCCGGTTGCGCAGGCAGCTCATGCGAAGCTCCATCGTCTCCGGGGTCTGCTCACCTCGGATCGTGGTCGCGGCGCAGGCCTCGGTGTACATCCCGGACCACGAGGAGACGTAGTCGTCGATGCCGGCGTCGATGCGCGGCCACAGCTCGGCGGCATAGGGCACGTCGGTCGCGAGGAATGCCTCGCGGGTCGCCGTGCGCTGCTCCTCGTCCCACACCCCCCGCAGCTGCACCGTGGCTCCACTGCACTGCTGCTCCGGGTCGAGGTAGGCGTTGGCGCTCCAGCCTCCGGCCACGGCCAGGACGCCGACGCCGAGCCCCATCATCGTCCACCGTCGTCGTCGCCGACGATCGACCACCGATTGCAGCGCCGAGAGCAGGGCGTTCATCGAGGGCCAGCGGCGGTCGGGTGCGTTGGCCAGCCCGCGCAGCAGCACCCTTCGAAGGGGGCGAGGCACGGGGGTCCCGGGGGGCGCGGGTGCGACTCGTTCGTCGACCATCGCGGCCAGCCGCTCGCCCATCGTCTGGCCCGGGTGGGGTCGCTGCCCGTATAGAGCCTCGTAGAGCGCAACGCAGAAGCTGAACTGGTCGCTGCGCGCCTCGGCCTTGCCTCGCTGGTGTTGCTCGAGAGCCATATAGGCCGGCGTGCCCATCAGCGCTCCCGTTCGCGTCAGCGTGGTGGGCTCCTGGCCATCGGGGGGCGGCTCTTCGCTCGAGGGATCGACGTCCGAGCCGTCGTCGTCGACCGCTCGCACGACGCCGAAGTCCAGGACCCGCACTCGGCCATGCTCGTCGACCATGGCGTTGCTCGGCTTGAAGTCCCGGTGGACCAGCCCGACCTCGTGGGCGGCGGCCAGGCCTCGGCCCGCTTGCAGGTACAGGTCGAGGGCCCGCGGCCACGGCACGGGAGGCTCGGTGCGGACGACCTGCTCCAGCGTGCGCCCGTTCACCAGCTCCATCGCGACGTAGGTTCGGCCCTCGACGTGCCCGACCTCGTAGACCTGCACCACGTTGGGGTGGGACAGCTTGGCCATCGCCTGTGCCTCGCGGCGGAGCCGGCTGGTGTCTGCCGTGTCGACCTCGTGATGCAGGAGCTTGAGGGCGACACGGCGGTCGAGCTGCGGATCGAAGCCTCGCAGCACCGTGCCCATGCCCCCGCGCCCCAACGTGCCCTGCACGACGTAGCGATCGAGCAGGCGGGGCGCGTCGGGCTCGAGCGCGGGTCGGTCGGACGCATCGCCGTCACCCGCGATCGTGGCTCGATCGGAGGGCTTGAGCGTGTGAAGAGCATCGAGCCCGGTGGCCTCGGCCTCCGAGTGGTCGTGCTCGGAAGAACCTGCCACCGCGGACGACGATACCGGTAACCGTCGACGATCTTCTACCGTCCCGCTCGGTCGTCGATGGTCGGGACCGAAGCCGAACCGAGCTCGAGTGCAGCGCCGACATCTCGTTGCATCGGCCTCGGAGCGCCACTCCCGAGGGCGAAAACGAGCTATTTGCGGGTCACCAGTGTTGTGGCGCGTAGCGACGTCGGCGGCGAATCATCGCCCACTGGCCCGCGATCAGGCGGTAGTCGAAGTCGGCGCCGTGACGATGCAGGAACTCGTTGATCGACTGGCGCGTGCCGGAGTGAAACCGGTCGTCGCAGATGAGCAGGCCGTCCTCGGCGAGCAGGGGTCGATCGACGAGCAGCGCTTCGAGATACCAAAGGTCGTTGGGATACTTGTGGTTCGTATCCATATAGACGGCCGAGATGCCCTCGGGGTGCATGGCTCGCAGGCCCTCGATGTGATGCTCGAAGATGTCTTCGATCCACGTCACTCGACCGGGCAAGGGCACCAGCTGACGGAGCTCCTCGTAGACGGCGGTGCGATCGGGCATCGGCTCGAACGCGATCACCTTGGCGCGAGGGAAGTGCTCCTGCACGCTGAGTACGGTCGTGCCACAGCACGCCCCGAACTCGAGGTAGGTGGTGGGGCCGTCGGGTCCCAGCTTGCGCAGCTCGGGCAGGCAGAACGCCCGAAAGGCCCGAATCGACGTGATCGAGTAGGCCAGGGCGCCCGCCCGCCGACCGTGGGCAATCTTGCGACCCCCTGCGGCGGCGAAGTTGTCACCCCGCCGATTTGTCCATCGTCGTTCGTTGTCTGGATCCGCTTGCTTCCACTGCGCCAGACCGAGTTCGACCCGTGACGGGCCATCGAATACCGATCGAGTCAGTCGTACGAGACCGGCGGCAGTCCCTGCGATCGACGGTAGACGAGTGGCCTCGCGGATCCCCGCGTACCAACCATGCATATGTTTGCAACCTCCGCTATTTCGGGTAGTCGCACGACTTCGTCATTGGATGCATCGAGTTTTGATTCGATAGTTCCACCGCCAACATGAGGAATGCCCCGACGCCGTAGTCGATGTCGGAGCGTCGGGGCACGCTGGCGTAGCCGGCCCGGCTCGATGGAATGGTGGGCCCTGAGATGCCCGCGAGCGACAGACCATCGCGCTTCGATCGTAGGCGAGCCCGTAGCGCATCCATGGCGCGGACACCCGCGTCGTGAGCCGTGGCAGGAATCAGGCCGAGGCGTGCTCCCTTGGCCAGGGCGTAGCCGACCAGCGCGGTGCCGGAGGACTCTACGTAGGTTTGCGAGTCGTCGAGGACGGTCGTCCACGAACCATCGGCTCGCTGGTGTTCCAGCAGCGCCGCGGCGAGCGTCTGGAGCAGGGCGAGGTTCCTGGCGTCGCGACGGTGCTGCAGCATGTCGACCAAGGCGCAGGCTACCCAGCCATTGCCGCGGAGCCAGAAGACCGGCGCACGGGGACGAGCCCGGCCGCGCTCGTAGAGGTAGGCATGGCGAAACAGGCCCGTGTACGGGTCTTGGAGGGCACGGGCGAAGAGGGCGGGCTGGCGGTGGCCGAAGTCCGCGAGGGCCGGATCGGGCAGCCATGCGCCAGCGAGCGCCGCGGGCAGGGCGTACATCATCAAGGAGTCGATCCAGATCGACTTGGGGTACAGCGCAGCCAAGGCGGTGCCGTGCCCGAGGTGATCGAGGGCACCGAGTCGATTCCGAGGCTGGGTCCGCAAGAACTCCGCGACGGGGGCCACGGCCCTCCGAGCCGCCGCATCACCGATGAGGTCTCGAGCGGCCGCGGCCGCCAGCGCGGGCGCACAGTGGTCGGGCATGACGATCCGCGGTGTTCCGTCATGGTGTCGGAAGTAGTCGGCGACGAAGGTGGCGACGGGACCCGTCGTCTGTCCCGTGGCCGTCGCCACGCGAGCCAGGCCGAGCATGGCGATGGCACCGTCCCATCGCCAAGGCACGCGCTGCGGCGAGTGCCGATGCACGAAGCGCGCGGCGAGGCCTCGGGCGAGCGCGAGGGCAGACCCATCGCCGGAGTGTTCCGTCGGTCGGCCATGCGCACAGCCCAACGCGCAGGTCAGCCCTCCGACGAAGGCCCTGCGGCTGACACGACGGGTCATGGGGCGAACATGGAGATAGTCCGCGTCGACGGAGGATGGATCCATCTCGATCCGCCCCCTCGCTCCCGCGGTCGAACCCCTCAGTCGCGCGCGTCGAGGTCTCGGCAGGTGGGCGAGGTCTGCACCGAGCGCGGGTCGGGGTTCGTGCCCATCACGGTGTCGACCATGGGCACGGTGAACCCGTGCCAGTAGGACTCGTTCTTGAAGTGGTGCAAACGGTGGCCCCGCCAGATGGCGCGGTAGTACCCGGAGCGCGGCCGGTAGGGCGTATGGGTCAAATAGTGCACCCACTCGTAGGCCAGCGCGGCGGCGGCCATCGAGGTCATGCCGGTCAGCGCGATGCCCAGGCTCGGCATGCCCAACCACCACACCAGCGCGTTGATGGGGATGAGCGGCACGAGCACGCGCAAGGGCAAGAACACGTAGTCGAGGTTCCACGGCTCGCGGTGGTGGGCTCGGTGCTTGCGCGAGAAGATGGGGTCGACGAGGCGCCCGCGGAACCGAAACGGGCGCAGGTGCAGCAGCCAGATGTGCATCGTCCACTCTTGCAGCGGCCAGTAGATCGCCACGCCCAGCGCGGCGAACAGATCACCCCAGCCAAAGCCGCCGTAGGTGAGGCGCAGCGCGAGCAACACGAGCAGGTGGGCGGCCAGAAGGCGCGGGCTGTCGTGGCGGAAGAACAGCACGGCCGCTTGTCGCAGCGTCTTGACGGAGGCCAGCGCGGGCGATCGACGTTCGTTTGGAGGGGTGTCCCCAGTAGGCGGAGCCATGACCGCGATGTCCAGCTGCATGCATCGAGCCTACCGTGATTGGCGCCCGAAACGGTCTCAGACCGCGCCCGAGGCGCGGATGCCCACTCCCGGGACGAGACCCCCAGCCCGCGCCCCGAGTTGACGTACACTGTCGCTCCATGCGGGCGAGGGCGAGACTGAGTTGGGCAACTGGACTGGTGGGTGGAGCGGCGATCGTGGCCGGGTGTTCGGTGGAGCCGCGCGGCGATCAAACGACGTTCGACAACCCGGTGAGCACCTCGCTCGACACCGGGCCGAGCACCCCCGACCCCTCCACCGGTAGCGGCGACGACTCGCTCGACGGCACGACCGACGAAGAGAAGCTCGACACGCCGGTCGCTCCGCCCGGAGGCGGCTGCGAGTACATCGACTTCCTGTTCGTCGTCGACAACTCGGCGTCGATGCAGACCTATCAGCTGGCCCTGACCGAGGAGTTCCCCAGCTTCATCACTGCGATGTACGACGCCCTGCCGCCGGCCATCGACGTGCACGTGGGCCTGACCACCACCGACTTCGACGCGGGCTGCGACGCCTCCGAGTCGACGCAGAACTGTCAGACCAACGCGAGCATCGAGGACGTCAACGCTCACTACCGTCGCCCCGACGAGGACAACGACATGGGCAACGGCACGCAGGGGCGGCTGTTCGAGTGGGCGGGTCAGCGCTACTTCGAGACCTCGTCCGACGACGATCCGGCCGAGCTCAGCAGCTGGTTTGCGGACGCGGCCGTGGCCGCGGGCGAAGAGGGGTGCTCGTTCGAGATGCCCGTCGCCGCCGCGGGCTTTGCCACGCACCCGGCCAACGCCGACGCCAACGAGGGCTTCTTGCGGGACGAGAGCGCCCTGCTCATCGTGTTCTTCCTGACGGACGAGCCCGACAAGTCGCCCGAGTCCGCGTCGATGGTCTATCAGCAGATGGTGCTCGACGCGAAGGCCGGCTGCGGCGGGGCGGATTGCGTGTTCGTCAGCGGCTTGGTGCCCGAGTGCATCACCGAGAACAACCAGAAGCTGTGGCAGTTCATGAACCTCTTCGATGAAGAGGAGCCGCAGTGGGGCGACATCGAGAACACCGCGGAATACAGCACCATCTTCGGTGACGCGCTGGCGGCTGCGATCGCCGAGGCCTGCGCGAACATCCCGATCCCGTAGCCGTCACCCGGCGGCGACCAACGCTCATCTCGAGAGCCCTCGCGAGGCGATGACGCGGCCCCCATCGACGAGGGCCGCGTCGCCAATCCTCGAACTCTTGGATCGTCGTCACCGGGACGCCGGCGACACGTCCTTCGCCTGGTCACAGCTCGTGGATCTCGGTCGTCAACAGGGCATTCGGCGTGCTCACCCGTTGCTCCGCGCTCCAGGTATTGGTGCCATGGCCCCCGTCGCGCTTGGCCTTCTCGAGCGCGGAGACGGCATGAGATAGCAAGTTGGCGACGTTTCGAGTCTCCTCGGCCAGCACCGACAGACCCACGCTCAGTGTGACCTGGACGGGTCCGACTCGGGTGATGAGAGGCATCATGGTGAGGCGTTCGATGAGGCGACCCGCAACCAGGTTCGCCGCCTCGAGGTTGGTCTCGGGCAACAGGAACACGAACTCGTCGCCGTGGTACTTGCCCACGAGGTCGAACTGGCGAATGTCGGCGACGATGCGCTCCTGGAGCTGGGCGAGGATCTCGTCGGCGACGGTCTCGTCATAGCGCATGCTGATCTGGTCGAATTGGTCGATCCCGAGGACCATGCAGGTCATGGGGCGACGATAACGATATGAACGCCGGACTTCGTCTTCGGCCAGCAGAAGGAACTGTGCCCGGTTGTACAGCTCGGGGCGCTTGCCGCCCTTGACCATTGCCGCCACCTCTTCCCGAAGCTGCATGCGCTCGCGCTCGGCGAAGAACTCGCGTTGCTGAAGCTTGTAGCGCTGCCGCTGCGCGGCCACGGTGATGATGATGGTGCTGAGCAGGAAGAACTGATTGGACAGGATCGCACTGGGATCGCGGACCTCGATGAATCCGAACACCAGCGGGGACATATAAAACCCGTAGATCAACCCGTTGAGGGCGAGCGCCCGCCAGACCGACCACAGGAACATGATGCCGATGGACAGCACCAACAAGCTGAGGCCGGCGTAGTACTCGGACTCGAGCCCTCCCTCGAGCCAGACGATCGCAGCGAGCCCGAAGCCAGCCGTCAGGTTCACGGTGAAGGACAGGACGTCGACATGGCGTTCCACCCAGCGAGGTCGAACGCGGCACAGCACGTGAATCGACCCCGCGTAGGCACAGATCACCAGGCGCAGCAGGAGCGCGAGCACGATGTACTCGGGTACGAAGAACCAGTCGAGCAGCCAAAACGACAGCATGAGCGCGCTGCCCAAGCCGGTCTCGAGGCGCAGCATCTCCGTGTTGCGAGCGTCGACCTGGGCCTGGAAATCTTGGAAGCTACGGAGCAGGGCATCCATGCTGGGGAAGCGTTCCCCCGCGTTGCGAGACAGCCCGCGCATGACCACCCGATGAAGCCACCGCGGCACGACGGCATCCGCCGGAGGCGGCAGCGGATCGTCGTTGATGATCGCCATGGCGAGTCGGTCGTAGTTGCGCCCGGGGAAGGGACGGCATCCGTAGAGCGCCTCGTATAGCGCCACGCAGAAACCGAACTGGTCGCTGAGCGCGTCGGCGGGAAAGCCCTGGTGTTGCTCGGGCGACATGTACGCGGGCGTGCCCAGGATGATCCCGGTCCTGGTCAGGCTGCGTTCTTCCTCCCCGTCGCCCACGAGGTCCTCACGGAACTCGGCCGCGGGCTCCTCCAGATCGGCGTCGCCATCACCGTGTCGGCGGGCGAGTCCAAAGTCGAGCACCTTCACTCGCCGATCCTTGCCCACGACCACGTTGTCGGGCTTGAAGTCACGGTGCACGATACCGGCCCGATGCGCCGCGGCGAGACCCCGTCCGGCTTGCCGAAAGATGTCCAGCACCTCACGCCATGAGCGTGGCGCCGCCTTCAGCCAGCGACGCAAGGTCATGCCCTGGATGTACTCCATCGCCACGAAGACCCGACCTCGATACTGACCGACTTCGTGGACCTGCACGACGTTGGGGTGCGACAGCCGGGCCATGGCCCGAGCCTCTCGAAGCATGCGTTCGTGGGCTTGATTGGCCTGGTTGCCCCGAGCATGCAGCAGCTTGATCGCGACCTTGCGCTCGAGCTCCTCGTCCAGCGCTGCATACACGACGCCCATGCCCCCCTCGGCAATGCGGTGGAGCACCGTGAAGCGACCGATCCGCTCACGTGGCCTCAGCTCACCCGATACGACCACGTCGTGGTCGGGATCGACGTTGGTACGCACCGGTCCTTCCCCGTCTCGCGCTTCCGCCCGTGCCTCGCCGTGCTCGTCGATCGGCCGTCGAGCGCGGGCGGAACCGTCCGGGGGAGTCAGCTTTGCGGACGCCGAGTCGCGACCTGGCTGACCCGGACTCGCGGACTTGTCGTCGGTATCGCTCACGCGATTCGTCCCGAGTGTCTCATCGGCGACCATCCAGAGACAGTGCGACGTGATGACGGGTCCTCGCGCCTCGTGAACACTCGCTTCACACTTCGGTTCGATCGCTACCGTCGTTTACATCGACGAGCTCTTGGTATGCCGGGATATTGCAAATTCAACCTCCAACCGCGCCTACGCGGCAGCGCGTGCTGCGTAGGCGACAGGCCTCCAGCGATTGGGCTCGAGTGAGAAAGCCTCCGACGAAATCCGGACTCCCTCCGGAAGGGTCGCGAGGACCTACTCGCACCAGGTGTTCGACGCGTGTTGCACAACGGTCACCTGATGTCGTTGGACTCAGTTGAATATCCTACATCGCGGGCTACCGTTCCCAACGGCTCGCCGAGCGTCGACCGGGGGAGGTCCAATCGCACGGCAGGCAGCCAAAGGGAAACGGGACAATGGTCTTGGCGATCAAGCGAGAGAAATCCGTAGGACATCGGGGCGCAGAACATACGGGCCTTCAAGGCGCGAGCCATGCGTTTCGGTTCCGACCATCGCGTCTCGATGCGCGGAGCATGGCCTCGCCGCTGTCGTGCGAGCTCGTGCGCGACGGCCACGTCTACGGGCCCATGCGCGTCCTCGACGTCTCGCCCAACGGGCTGGGCGTCGAGCTCGACGAGCCCGTGGTGTTTCCGCTGGGCACGGTGATCGATGAGGTCCGCCTGCTCCAGGGCGGATCGGTTGCTGCCAGCGAGCGCGCCGTAGTCGTGAACCTGGTCAAAGGACCCCCCTCGCGGCTCGGGCTGCGCCTGGTCTCGGGTCTGTTCGATCTCGGGGCGCTCCAGCTCCGGGACGTTGCGTCGACCACTTCGATGCAGGCGTTCATCGCCGATCAGCGCACCGAACGAGAGCTGCTACCCGCCACTTGGCGAGCCGCCGTGGCCGATCTCGCCCAGCTCCTCAAGCGAACGCGAGACTTCTTCGACCAGATCGAGGCCAACCATTCGCGGCCTCCTGGTGCTCGAAACGAGACCCAGCTCTTCGCGGAGTTGTTCCTCGTGTGGGGGGCCGAGTACCACGCTCAGCTGCGTCGATTGGATGCGATGACCACCGCGCTGTCCGAGGAGGCGAAGCAATGCGGGCTCGAATACGCCGCGCACTTGCTGCTGCCCCACGTGCACTGCTGCCCCATTCATCGCCGCGCATACGACAAGCCGCAGGGCTATGCGGGGGACTTCGAACTCATGCGCTTGTTCATGACTTCGGAGATCGAGGGCGAGACGCTCTACGCCAGGTTCCTGCACTACTGTGGCCAGCGATACCCGACCGCGCGCACTGTGATCGCGCGGGAGAAGACCATGCGAAGCGCCGTGCGCGAGCGCCTGAGCACGGGCCGGCCTGTTCGCATTCTGTCCGTCGCTTGCGGTCCGGCCCTCGAACTGCACAACGCGCTGCGCGAGATCACCGAGGCCGGTCAAAAGGTCGAGCTGTTCTTGCTCGATCAAGACGACGACGCCCTCGCCCATGCCCACGAAGGGGTGCGTCAGGTCCTGGCCGAGCGTGGTGATGCGCTACGAGGGGTGCAGATCGACGCCGTGCATTTCTCGGTCATGCAGCTGCTACGGCCTCGCGACGAAGCGGAGGCCGCGGTGGCCCGCGAGTGGCTGTCGGACATGGACCTCATCTACTCGGCGGGGCTGTTCGACTACATGCCGCGCACCATCGCGCGCGGCCTGGTAAAGTGCCTGTACGACATGCTCCGCTCCGGCGGCGACCTCTTCCTCGGCAACCTCCGCCGAGACCCGGCCAGCGCCTGGATGATGGAGCACGCCACCGCGTGGCACCTCATCTACCGCGAGCCCGACGAGATGATGGCGCTGGCGGACTGGGTCGATGCCGACGAGGTTGGACTCGTTTTCGACGAGACCGAAGGCTGCATGTTCCTGCAGGTCGGCAAGCGCTGACCGGCGTCCTCGAGCGGTCATTTGGCCCCGCCCGTGAACTGTTGCGCTCGCGGCTGACGACACCGACCCAGGGGCGCGCCTGCTTCGTCGCGCTCCGCCGCCAGCCCTCGCGGGATGGGCTCTAGCCCGGGATTTCGCAGGGGCCCCCGCGCTCGAGAGCGCGGGCGTAGGCCGGCCGGGCGTGGATGCGCTCGACGTAGGCCTTCAGCTTCGAGATGTCGCCATCGAAGGTGCCGCGTGCGACCAGGGCCTCGGCGGCATAGATCATCAAGAAGTCGGCGCCGCAAAGCTCGTCCCCCGCGATGAAGGCGCTGCGCTCGAGTTCGCTGAGGATGAGCTCGGTGTGCCCCTGGATGCCCGGGTCGACGTAGCCCTTGAACACCTTCTTGGCGACGGCCTTGGTGATGGGTCGCAGGAAGAAGGGCACGGGGGCTCGCGTGGTGCGAGTGAAGACCAGCTTGAGCAGCAGCAAGGACATGACGCTGCCCTCGGCGGCGTGCAGCCAGTAGCGCGAGCGATGGTACTCGGGGCTGCCCTTGGAGAAGCTGAAGCGACCCTCACCGTAGGTGTCGATGAGGTACTCGACGATGGCCCCCGACTCGGCGAAGGTCAGCTCGCCATCGGTGACCACGGGCGACTTGCCCAGCGGGAAGACGGCTCGCAGGGAGGGCGGCGCGAGGTTGGTCTGCGGATCCCGGGCGTACTTTTCGATCTCGTAGTCGACCCCGAGTTCCTCGAGGAGCCACAGGATGCGATGCGAGCGGGAATGCTCGAGGTGGTGGACGGTGATCACGGCCGGCCTCTTCTCGTCGTTTCGTTTTGGGTGGCGTGGGCGAAGCGCTCACGCCGATGGGAAGCTCAGCGCCGACGTCGACGCAGCCCGGTGAGCAGCAGGACGCCGAACAGAGCACCGAGCGGCCCGCCACGCGTGGGAGTGGTGGTGCAGCCACAGCCTCCGCCGCCGCCACCGTCGGCCGCGGCCTCGGTGGTGCCACTGTCGTCGCTGCCCGAGGACGAGGTCCCGGGCATGGGCGGGGTGGGGGGCACGCCACCTTCACCTGCGGTGGAGTCACCGGTCGCCACCTCGCCGACCACCGTCACCTCGATGGGGGCGGAGAAGTCGGGCGACAGCTCGACGTCCGCGATGGCGTCGATGGTGTGGGGGCCCGGCGCGAGGTCCAGCGAGAACGTGTGGTCCATCGTGTCGCACTCGCTCATCTCGCAGCTGTCGAAGGTCATGCCGTCGACGCGCACCGTCACCCGGTTGGGCGGGCCCGCGAAGCACCCGCAGGGATCGCAGTAGCAGGTGTGCGGCGCGGTGACCTGGAGGTCGAAGGGGCGGCCGACCTCGGCCCCGGTCATGGGGCTGACGATGACCACGCTGTCCGTGCTGACGTCGCACTCGCCCACTTCGCCGCAGCTCTCGCTGGAGCCGCCGCCAGTGCTGGTACCGGTGTCGGAGCCATCGGTGCCGCCGGAGCCGGTATCGGTGCCGTCCGTGTCCCCCGTGTCGCTGCCCGAGGACGTACCCATGTCGGTGGTACTGCCGGTCATGACGCCGCCCGCGAGGGCGACGGCGGGCGTGAGGGTCAGGGACAGGACCAGCGACGCGCGGAGGTAGGCGAAGCTCATGGCCGGACCCTATCACGGGGCCGGGGCCCGGAGTCGGCCCCCGGGCGTGAGCCCGTCGAGATCAACCGCACTGCGCGAGCACGCCGACCGTGCAACGATGCGCACGGCGTGGGGCAGGAGCGACGATGGATCCGGGGGCCGTGGGTGGCTCTGCTCGTACTCGGTACGATGATGTGGGGGCTGTACCGCTTCGCCCGACCGCCAGCGCCCGACCGTGTGGTGGTGACGACCGCCACCGTGGCCGCGCTGGAGGAACGATTCGAGCAGCAGCGCGGGCGTGCCCCCAGCGAGGCCGAGCTCGATGCGTTGGTCGACGATTGGATCGAGCGCGAGATCCTCGTTCGCGAGGCCCGAGCTCGCGGACTCGATCGCGCCGATCCGATCGTGCGTCGGCGCCTGGCCCAGACCATGAAGTTCGCCCTCGAGGACGCCGAGACCGCCGCCGATCCCGGCGACGCCACGCTGCAGGCGTGGATGCAGCAGCAAGACACTGCGTACCGCCGCGCGCCACGGCGCGGGTTCGTGCAGGTGTTCGTGCCCGGCCGAGTGCCCGCGTCGGAGGCACAGGCGCGGCAGCTGGCCGACGCGCTCCGCGAGGGGGCCGACCCCGCCACGCTGGGCGGCAGCTTCGTGCACGGTCGCCGCCAGGCTCCCGCCGAGCACGACGCCATCGCTCGCCGCTACGGCGAGCCCTTTGCCCAGGCCATCGACGCGATGTCGCGCGATACGTGGACGGTGGTGTCGTCTTCGTTCGGATGGCACATCGTCCGTCTCGACGAGGAGCGACCGGGGCAGCGCGTGCCGCTGGCGGAGATCCGAGCGCGAGTCCTGGCCGATTGGCGGGTCGAGCAGCGGGCGCAGGGGCTGGAGCGGGGCCTCGAGCAGCTGCGGGCCCGCTACGAGATCGAGGTGCCGCGATGATCCGCGCCGGCCTCGGGCTGCGGTGGCTGGCCGTGGCCGTGCTGTGCCTGTGGGCCACCGTCGCCTCGGCGCACGAGTTCCGCCCCGCCTCGCTTTCATTGCGGGTCGATGCCGAGGGCGAAGTCGCGGTGAGCTTCTCGCCGCCGCCGGTCACCGCCCAGGGGGTCACCACCACCGCGCTACGCCCCGTGCCCCCGGCCCACTGCGAAGAGGTCTCGGCGTTGCGCTGGTCGTGCGGGGCCGCTGGCCTCACCGGAACCCTGGCCATGGCGGGCCTCGAGACCGACCCCGTCGACGTCCTCGTGCACGTGCGCTGGTCGGGCGAGGAGCAGCTGCACGAGCGCCTCGGTCCCGATCGCCCGTCGCTGCGACTGGCCCGGGGCATGGCCGTCGAGGGCACGCAGGAGACGGCCTCGGCCTACTTCGTGTTGGGTGTCGAGCACATCCTGCTGGGGGCGGATCACCTGCTGTTCGTGCTCACGCTGCTGCTGCTCGGGGGTCGACCGCGAGACCACCTGCGCACCATCACCGCCTTCACGCTGGGGCACGCGGTGGCCTTGGTCGTCCAGACGCTGCACCCCATGGCCGTGCCCGGTCCCTGGGTGGAGGCCTGCATCACCGCGTCCATCGTGGTGGCGGCGGCCGAAGCCCTGCGGCCGAGCCCCCAACGCGCCTCGGCCTGGAGCTGGGCGCTGGGCTTCGGTGTCCTGCACGGGCTGGGCTTCGCCGGAGCCTTGGCCGACCTCGGCTTGCCTCCCGGCTCGATCGTCACCGCCCTGCTGTCGTTCAACCTGGGCGTGGAGGCGGGGCAGCTGGCGGTGGTGCTGGTCGCCCTCATCGTCGCCGCCGTGGTGCCGCTGTCCGTGCCCCGTCGGCAGGCCCTGCGTCGCGGGCTGGCCTGGGCCGCGGGCAGCATCGCGGTCGCCTGGACCCTCGAGCGCATCGCGGGCTTTGGGAACTGGTCTTGAAAGTGAGTGTCATGTCTTCACGCGCTTCGTCTTTGTTGGTCCTGCTCGCCTCGGTCGCCGCATGCGGTGACAGCTCGTCCACGCCCGCGACGGGGACCGCGTCATCGACCAGCACCAGCACCCCGACGACGACCACCACCACCACGGAGGGGGCCGATGGAACCGCGACCGACGCGACCGGGGATCCCGACGTGCCGCCGCCGCAGGGCGTGTGCGACGACTTCGACGCGCATCGCAACCTGTACTGGGGCGACCTCCACGTACACACCGCATACTCCTTCGATGCGTGGCTGCACGACGTCCGCGTCGATCCCGATCAGGCGTATCGCTTTGCCCAGGGGGATCCGGTCGCGTTGCCGCCGGTCGACGAGCGCGGCGAGCCCACCCAGATGGCGCAGCTCGATCGGCCGCTGGATTTTGCGGCGGTGACCGATCACGCCGAGTTCCTGGCCGAGGTGGAGGCGTGCACCAACCCCCGCTCGAGCGCCTACGACACGCCGCTGTGCACCGACTACCGGGCCAACCAGAACGGCGCCCTGGTGACCTTCGGCGTGCAGCTGGGCCTGGCCACGCCTGTGCGCTTCCCCGAGATTTGTCGCGGCGGTGGGGTCGATTGTCCGGCCTTGGCCTCCGAGGTCTGGCAGCGCACCGTCGATGCGGCCCAGACCCACTATTCGCCCGCGCCGACCTGCGAGTTCACGCCGTTCGTGGGCTATGAGTGGAGCGGCATGCAGTCGCTGTCGAACCTGCATCGCAACGTCATCTTCCGCACCGACCAGGTGCCCGCTTTGCCGCTTTCGTACTACGAGGCTCCCAGCGCGCAGGCGCTGTGGGATGCGCTCGACCAGGAGTGTCTGCAAGGCCGCCCCGGCTGCGACGTGCTGGCCATCCCCCACAACCCCAATTGGAGCAACGGGCGGCTGTTCCGGGTCGAGTATCCGGGCAAGGGCAGCGAGGCCACGCAGGCCGAGCGCCGGGCCGCCATGGAGCCGCTGGTCGAGGTGTTCCAGCACAAGGGCGACAGCGAGTGTCAAAACGGCCTGTCGGGGATCTTGGGCGAGCCCGACGAGCTGTGCGACTTCGAGAAGCTCCGCGTGGGGCCGACCGAAGACTGCGGCGACGGCATCGGCTCCAACGGCATGATCGGCTCGGGCTGCATGTCGCGACGTGACTTCGTGCGCGGGGCCTTGCTCGAGGGCCTTCGCGAGCAGCAGCGCATCGGGGCCAACCCCTTCGAGATGGGCTTCATCGCCAGCACCGACACCCACAACGGCACGCCGGGGCTGGTCGACGAGGACGCCTATATCGGCCACGTGGGTCGAGAGGAGGGCACGCCGCTGGGGCGGCTGACGGGCGAGGTCCCGGCCGGTCCCAACAACAGCCCCGGCGGGTTGGTGGCGGTGTGGGCCACCGAGAACCGTCGGGAGGCCATCTTCGACGCGCTGCGACGGCGGGAGACCTACGGCACCAGCGGCCCGCGCATCGCGGTGCGGACCTACGGTGGCTTCGACCTGCCCGCGACGCTGTGCGAGCGACCAGACCTGGTCGAGGTGGCCGACGCCCAAGGTGTGCCCATGGGCGGAGAGCTGCCTGCCGCACCCGAAGGCGCGGCCCCGACCATCGTCCTCGACGCCCTGCGAGACCCCCAGGGGCTGCTCCTGCAGCGGGCCCAGGTGATCAAGGGCTGGGTCGACGACCAAGACCTCGCCCACGTGCAGGTGTACGACGTGGCGGGCGGCGACAACGGGGCCACCGTCGACCCGCAGACCTGCGAGCCGGAAGGGAAGGGGGCCGACGCGCTGTGCAGCGTGTGGACCGACCCCGACTTCGATCCGACCGAGCCCGCCTACTACTACGTGCGCGTGGTCGAAAACCCGCGGTGTCGCTGGAGCGTGCCCGACTGCCAGTCGCTGGGCGACGAGGCGCCGCCGATCTGCGACGAGCTGCCCACCACTCTCCAGGAGCGCGCCTGGACCAGCCCCATCTGGTACACGCCGTCCTGAGCCCAGCCCCACCAACGGAAAAACGCGGCGGCTCCGAAGGGAGCACGCCGCGTTTTTTGCGTCGCGGGGTGGCGGGCGCCTAGCCCTCGACCACGGAGACGATGGCCTCGTTGAGCCCCGCCCAGTCCTCGGGCCCGACCGCGGAGTACTTCACCGTGTTGCGGCCGTCGGCGAACATCACGGTGCGGCTCTTGGTGATGTTGTAGTACTCGTCCCAGACGCGGTTGTTGCCGCCCTCTTCGTCGGGGGCGGGCACGACCACGGGCATCTGGATCGCGAGCTTCTCCCGCAGGTCGTTGGCCTGCTTCTGCGCCTCGCCGACGTTCTTGGGCGTGATGGCCTTGCCCCCGTCGAGGGTGGTGATCACCGCGAAGGCCTTGAGGTTGTCGTTGCCGTACTTCTGCGCGATGGCGTCGAGGTTCTTGAGGTCCTCGTGGAACGCCTCGTCGTCGGCCGTGCCGACGGCCATGAGCTTGGGGTTCCCGCCGAAGCGGCAGACCTGGCAGTACTTCTCGCCCGACTCGCAGTTGACGATGTCGAAGGCGGTGAGCTTGCCGTCCTTGCCCAAGCCGCTGTCGGCGAGCACCCGCGCGTTGAGCTTGGCCTGCCAGGGGTCGGCCGCCTTCGCGGGCGTGGCATCCTTTTTTGCCTCGTCGGTCGCGGCGGCATCCTTCTTTTTCGCGTCGTTCTTCGCGGTCTTGTCGGATTCGGGCTTCGCCGCGTCGGCCTTCTTGGCGTCGTCGCAAGCGGGCATGACGAGGAGGGCGGCCAGGAGCAGGGTGGTACGAGACATGCTGGATCTCCTAAGAAGCGGGGGGTCGAGCGTCGGGGTCACGCCGCATTCGCCGGGCAGGCGGGGCGCGGGGGCCAGCATGGCCAGTTTTGCCCCGCTTCGCCACCGTCCGCGCGGTTGTTCGCTATCATCCCGCCACCATGCCGACCTCTCGACGGCAATTCCTTGCGGCTTCGGGCGCTGGCTCGGCGGCGTGGCTGGCACGAGCCACGGCGTCGGGGGCGCCTCCGCAGGGTTCACGCGAGCCCGCTCCGACCGGGGCACCACCCTTCGACGACCAAGCGGCGCAGGCGATCGCACGCAGCCCGGTGGCGAGCGACGCGGACATCGCCCGCAAGGCGGTCGAAGCGGCGATGTCGGCGGGGGCGACCTACGCCGACGCGCGACTGGTGCTGATGCGCCGCGAGTCGGTGCGGGTTCGCAACGACAAGGCCCGGCCCGCATCGCTCCGCGAGCGCTACGGCCTCGGCGTCCGGGTCATCGCGGACGGAGGCTGGGGCTTCGTGGGCATCCAGACCCTCAGCGCACGCGCGGTGGTCGATGCGGCCAAGCGCGCGGTGGCCAGCGCCCGCGGCAACGGCAAGCTGCGGACCAGCCTGGGCCAGCCGCCGGTCGAGCTCGTGCCCGCCCCCGCGGCCAAGGGCATCTGGGTCACCCCCCACGAGATCGATCCCTTCGACGTGGCGCCCATCGACAAGGCGGAGATGCTGCTCGAGATCGCCGCCCGCGCTCGCGCGGTGCCGGGGGTCAGCCACGTCAGCGCCGGGTTCAGCTGCGTCTCCGAGGACAAGCTGCTGGTCACCAGCGACGGCACCGAGGTCCACCAGCTGTTCTTCCGCGGGGCCCCCTCGCTCACCGCCACCGCCGTCGACCGACGCCGCGGCGGCTTCGCCTCGCGCACGCACGAGGCCCCCGGCATGCTCGCCGGTTGGGAGTACCTGCGGGACCTCGGCTTGCTGCGCGACGCCACCCGCATCGGCGAAGAGGCGGTGCAGAAGCTCCATGCCGCCAGCGTCGAGCCGGGTCGCCGCACGGTCGTGCTGGCGCCCAGCAACCTGTGGCTGACCATTCACGAGAGCATCGGGCATCCCACCGAGCTCGACCGCGCCATGGGGCTCGAGGCCGACTACGCGGGCACGAGCTTCATTCGCCCCGACGACGCGGGCAAGCTGCAGATCGGCACTGAGATCGTCAACCTCGTCGCCGACCGCACGCAGCCGGGCGGCATGGCCACGGTGGGCTGGGACGACGAAGGCGTCGCGGCGCAGCGCTGGGACATCGTGCGCGAGGGCAAGCTGGTGGGGTGGCAGACCACTCGCGACCAGGCCAAGTGGATCGGTGAGGACGCCAGCCGTGGCTGCTGCTACGGCCAGTACCACGACGGCGTGCCCTTCCAGCGCATGCCCAACATCAGCCTCCAGCCGGGGACCGAGGGCTACACCACCGAGGACCTCATCAACGCCACCGAAGACGGCATCTACGTCACGGGGCGAGGCAGCTGGTCCATCGACCAGCAGCGCTACAACTTCCAGTTCTCCGGGCAGACCTACTGGGAGATCAAGCGCGGTCGCCTGACCCGGCCCCTGCGCGACGTGGCCTACCAGGCCAATACCGTCGAGTTCTGGAGCTCCTGCGACATGATCGGAGGTCCCGGCACCTACCGACTGGGCGCGACCTTCAGCGACGGCAAGGGCCAGCCGGGTCAGTCCAACGCGGTCAGCCACGGCTGCCCGCCCGCCCGCTTCGTGGCCAACGTCATCAACACGGGAGGGAAGCAGCAATGAGCCTGTCGAAAAAGAAGGCCAAGCGCCTGGTCGACAAGGTCCTGGGCGAGGCGAGCTACGGCGACCTTCGGGTCCGCATCAGCTCCTCCCAGCGCGGACACCTGCGCTACGGAGCGGGGCGGCCCACCACGTCGGGCGACGTCGAGGCGGTGACGGTCGAGGTCACCGCGAGCAAAGACGGCAAGACGGCCACCGTGACCGGCAGCCGCACCGACGATGCCGCGATCGCCTTGCTCGTGCAGCGAGCCGAGGGGTTGGCCGGGCTCTCCCCGGTCGATGGCGAGCACATGCCGCCCCTGGCGAAGTCCGACCCGCCGAAGGTCAAGGCCGACGACAAGGCGGTGGCGGGGCTGTCCCCCGAGACCCGGGCCGACCTGGTGGGTCGTGCCATTCGCCGCGCCGAGGCCGACTCCGTCCAGGTGGCGGGCTTGCTCGAGCACAGCCGCAGCTCGGTGGCGCTAGGCAACCGCTCCGGCTTGTTCGCGCACCACACCAGCACCAAGGTCAGCCTGTCGGCCACCTGTCGCACGCCCGACGGCACCGGGAGCGCGCGAGCGGGCTTCGTGTCGCATGCACTGGCCGGTCTCACCCCCGAGGCCCTGGTCAACGACGCGGCCAAGCGCGCCAAGAGCTCGCAGCTGCCCGTGCGCCGCGACCCCGGCAACTATCCCGTCATCTTGGCTCCGCAGGCGGTGGCCGACCTGCTCGGGTACCTGGTCTCCGCCCTGGGGGCTCGTTCCGCGCAGGAGGGGCGCAGCGTGTTCTCGCGCAAGGGCGGCGGCACCCAGCTGGGCGAGAAGCTCTTCGACGAGCGCGTGAAGCTGTGGTCCGATCCCACCGACGCCGCCAACCCGGCCTCGCCCTTCGACTCGTCGGGACGGCCGCAGCAAAAGGTCACCTGGATCGAGGACGGTGTGCTCCAGGCGCTGCACGCCGGTCGCTACTGGGCGGACAAAGAAGGCATCGCCAGTCGCCCTGCGCCCTCGTCGTTGCACATGGCCGGCGGCACCGACGACCTCGACACCTTGGTCGCCGGCTTCGATCGCGGCGTGCTGATCTCTCGGCTCTGGTACATCCGCATGCTGAACCCTCAGCAGCTGACGGTCACCGGGCTCACCCGCGACGGCACCTTCTGGATCGAAAAGGGCAAGATCACCCAGCCCATCCGCAACTTCCGCTTCAACGACAGTCCGCTGACCTTGTTCCGCAACCTGGTCGCGATGGGTCGTCCCGAGCGCGCCGGACTCAGCACGGGTCGGGTGATGGTCGTGCCGCCGTTGGTGCTCTCGGGCTTCGAGCTGTCGAGCGTCAGCGACGCGGTCTGAGAGCGTCGCGCGAGAGCCAGGTCCGTCGGGTGACGGCGGGCCGGGCTCTCAGGACGAGCGCATGAGCGCGTCGACGACCTGGTGGAGGTCGGAGGCGCGTGGCACCCATCCGTTCGACGGGGCGTTCTCCACGAACCACGCGCTGCCTTGCCGCACGTCGTCGGTGACTTTGTAGGGCGTCTGGCGCTTGCCCCCCAGGGTGAAGATCATCGCCAGCACGCTACGCACGATGGCGGCCCGGAACCCGCTGCCCTCGAAGATCAGCGAGATGATCCCGACCTTGTCGCTGAACATGAGGCGAGCCGCCTGGCGTCGGAAGTCGCCTTCGGGCGGCGACGACGTCTCTCGGATGCAGATGACCAGGCCCACCGGGCCACCCACCTTCTCGTATTGCTCGTCGATGAGCCGTTGCCAGGTGTCGAGCGCCTCCGACGAGATGTTGCCGTACCAGCAGGTCACGATGACCCCGTCCATCGTGATCTTCTGGTAGCTGTCGGTGCCGGGCCCCTGCTTCGCGGTGGGCGGCAGGTCGAGCGTTCGAGGCAACGAGTCGTTGAGCGAGCGTGCAGTCGAGTCGTCTCTCATTGGGCTCCAATACGATGACGAGGTTGCGGCCGGCCGCGGACCTCGTCGCTGCACATCGAGGGTGCAGGCTCGAGACCGGCCACGTCAATTCCGATACGGCTTCGAACGATAATTTGGCGGACAAAGTCGTACCCGATTGTTGGTCGTTTGGGACGTCGAAGTCGGATGCGCGATTGTGGTTGGCCGATCGGTTCGTCTCGACGGTCCGTCGTTCGGTGCCGTCGAACGGATGTTCTCTGTGAACATCGGCGATGATGAACTCGGAGACTTCGCCCAAAACACGGCGGGATGACCCTCTCGGGTCATGTCGGACGCAGGATTCGATCCCGGCGGCCACGGCGACGAGCCCGGGCTGGCGCCGCGGGCTCGTGGTGTGTGCACTCGATTCGAGTCGCCAGTGTCTAGTGCTCGTCGAGATAGGCCCACATGGCGCTCATCCACAGACGTACGCGCCACTGTCCGGTCGTGATGCCTTCATCGCGAAGTACGTTCAGTGAGTACGTCACACACTGCATATACGTATCGAAGTCGACGTCGGTGTCGTAACTACAAGGGATCTCGGGTAGCACCAAGTGCTCCCCGGGCTCCACGTCGTAGAGGCGATTGCGGGTCCCCCCCGGCCACAGCACATCCACCGTCACCCCATCGTCCTGGCCGAGGCCGAAGTACGCCTCGCTGGCGTGGGAGGACGAGTGACTCGAGCCGCCCGTGATGGGCATCATCTGCGTCTGGCCCGCGTCGTTGGTGGCGCTGACCACCGCCCCGATGCCCTCTCGGTTGCTGCCCGACCAGCACAACAGGTCGGTCGTGCCCCTCAGGCCGATGGTGATGCCGCCGTTGTCGTTGCCGTCGTTGCGATCGATTCGAACGGTGCCCGGCGCGTAGTCGATGCCGGTCCAGACCAGGTAGTCCCCGGTATCGTCGGTTGGCGCAAAGGTGGGAACGAAGGTCGCGAACTGGTCCAAGGTGCTGCCGTAGCTGGCGGGGCCGGGCAGGGTGGGGATGGGCTCGGGCACATCCCAGTTCGAGGCGGTGACGATGTCGACGAAGCCGTCGCGGTCGAGGTCGCCGATGGACGTCGATCGCACGTTGCGCCGCTGGTGGCGGGCCCCCAGCGAGGTCACGTTGGTCTCGAGCGAAGCCCCGCAGCCGTGGTTTTCGACCACCACCCCCGGGTTGTCACGCAGCCCGATGGGCATCATCTCCAGCCCGCCGTAGTAGACCGCGTCCGAGTCGCCATCGTTGTCGATGTCGAAGACCGCGTTGCCCCAGCCGAACGCGGTGCCTTCCTCCGTCCAGCCGGGGTCGATGAGCGTGCCGTCGCCCGCTCCGTAGAAGATCCGCGTGGCCTGGTCACCGAGCGCGTAGGGCAGGCCCAGGGTCGGCATGTGGTAGTCGCCGAAGTTCGACCCGAACACATCCATGGCCCCGTCGCAGTCGAAGTCGCCGAAGCCGACGCCCATCCACGAGCCCGGCGTCTGCGAGCCGAAGTCGCCGGGTTGATCGGTGAAGTTGCCGTTGCCGTCGTTGAGCAGCACGTGCACGTAGCCACGATCGATCCCCATCGGCCCCGCGACTGCGGTGGTGGGGATACCGCCCTGATCGTCGGCATGCACGAGATCGACGTCACCGTCGAGATCGATGTCGACCAGGGCCAGCGCCCAGGTGATGGAAGCGGCGCCGGGTGGAAGATACTGTAGGTTCTCGATGCCCGAGTTCGCGCTGACGTCGGTGAAGGTGTTGTCCCCACCATTGAGGTACAGCTGATTGTGCTCGTTGATCGCGTAGGGCTCGGCGAAGATCGCGAACAAGGATTCCAGCGGAAACGCGTTGGCGACCGCGATATCTAGCAATCCGTCGCCATCGACGTCCCCCATGGTGCACGCGGGGTGCGAGCGAAGGTCGAGATCGAGGCCACTATCGACGACTTCATCGAACGTGCCATCTCCCAGGTTCTCGTACAGTCGGTTGGGTGCTCCACGCCCCAGTACCAGGAGGTCCGAGTCCCCATCATTGTCGATGTCACCGTGACATGAGCCATTGGAGTCCATGTCAATTCCAGTGATCCCCGCCGAGTCAGCCACATCCACGAACGTCATTGCGCCGGTTTGCGACAGTTGATTCTCGAACAATGCGTTGGCAGCCCCTTGGCCATTGGTGACGAAGATGTCGAGATCGCCATCTCCGTCGAAGTCGAAGACCGAAGTCCCCGAAAGCCCGTGCGACCCCATGGGAGTGAACGGGAGGTTGGCGCCCGGCCAAGGGGCTGCCTGTGACCCGCTACGAAGGGCCGAAACGGCCGCAAAATCGGGCGAACGGGCCCGTACGTAGCTATGCAGGTCATTGCTCGCGTCCGAGAACGTGGTGCCATGATCCGGTTCGACTCCACCGGCAATGGCATCCGACGCCAACGAAGTGGCAGCGATGAGCGAAAGACAAAGAACCCAGGACACGCGCGCACGCGGGCCCCATACCCCCAATTGATGTACCGACATTTTCGACCCCTTGCGATCACACACTCAGCAGTCGAGCCCCCTAATGGGGTTCCCCGAGAACCCCAATGCTCGACTACTGACGACCGCGGAAGGAGCCTGTCCCAATGGCCCCCGGGTTGTCAAGCTTACTTTTTTTCAGTCAGTCGTTGTTCGTGTGGAGTTGTCGAATGTCAATCTCGTCTGTCGACATGATTCCACGTAGGTTCACGACGAACATTCGTTGATTGATCGAAGAGCGGCCAATGGGACGATCGAGCTGAAACGGCAGCACCAGGCCTGAATCGAGGTTCTGCTGTATGTAGGGGGCAGTATGTAGAGAGACCGGTTGCCGGCCGCGCCGGCGTCTATCGACAGTCGGTCAACTTCGTGGTCGCCCGTACTAAATTGTTTAAATCAGAGAACCCCTTACTGGGACTATGCGGTTCAGACGCACGTTAATTTCATGCGATTGCGCGCAGTGGAACTTAATAACCAATTGCCTGTCGAGTGTGTCATTGGGTGGATCGTTCGACTATGTTCCCACTGGAAATCAGCCACTCACCGGGACGAAGTGAGATTGGGGCGGCCCGCATTGGTATGGTGAGAACGGCGATTAAAGGCCTGTTGGCCGGACCGGATCGGGTATGCAGAATCGGTTGCGCCCACGAATCAGGTGACTATGTCTAAGGCGTGCAAGTGTTCGAGACGATAGCGTTCGGCTTCGTGGAAGACATGTACGTGACTGTCCACCGGGCGGAGCGAGTGGCAGAAAAGGACTGGGCGGCGTTCGTCGCTCATGTCGAGGCCGCCGAAGCCATCCCTCGCATGTTGGTCATCGCGGGTCCGGGCAAGCTCGATCCCGAGCAGCGGCACTTCGTGCGGGGCGCCTACGACCGCTTCAACATGCGCATCGGTGTACTGGCCGACTCTCGGCTCGCTCGCGGCATCCTGACCGCGCTGAACTGGTTCGGGGTAGAGGCCAAGGCGTTCCAAGCCCACGACCTCGACGGCGCTCTGTCGTACCTCGGGCGCGATGTCCTACGAGCCAAGGCCGTGGCGGCCCTGGCGACGTGCATGGGTCCCGGCTGGCTCGAGAAGACTGCGTAGTGCAGTTCACCAAGCCGACCGTCGTCGGGTCTCGGCCGCCGAAGCGATCTCGAGCCGCCGTCAAAGAACGTCCACACTCGACGCTCGTGGCGCCGTCCAATGGAGCGAGGACGGCGTCCCAGAGTCGAGTGGGTACAATTGTCCATTCGGCCGCCGATGAAACTACAGGTCGGTGAGCGGGCCGTGGGAGGCCGGTTCACGATGGCCGCAGCGTCCGTCGTATCCTGAACCCGATGCGGGTGGGCGTGCCACGAGTTCTCGGTGTCTTTGGCAGCATGGTCCTGTTCGGGAGCTCGGTGGCCCACGCCGACGAACCTGTCGTGCAGCGGCAGGCGTGGAGCGGGCACCTGGGGTTTTTCGCCACCGGGGCGCCCCTGGCGATCGATGGGCCCGACGCGGATACGACCAGCGTGGATCAACTGGCACAACCGGCCAGCATCCAGCTGACGCCCGCCGATCTGCCACCGGGCGCCCAGCTCACCGCGGCCTATCTGTATTGGGGCGGGTCGATCGCCAACAGCGAATGTACCGTCGTGGGCGACATCGACGACGAGGTGGACTTCAGCGCCCCCGACTCTGCCGTGCTGTCGGTCGTCGCCGACGAGTGCTTTTGTTCGGTTGCTGGATCGATGGCATATGACGTTCAATTGTGCCGATCCGATGTGACTGCATCGATCCTGAGCCTCGAGGGGGAGTACTCGGTCTCCGAGCTCGACGTGCTCATCAGCAACGAGACGACGCATCACGCATCGTTCTCGCTCGTGGTGGTCTACTGGGCCCCGGGCCTGCCTCCGCGCCGCGTCGCGCTCTACGACGGGCTGCTGACGATGGCCAACGACACCAATGTCGAGGAAGTCATCACGCTGGGCGGGCTGGACATCGACGATCCGGCGGTGGGGGACCTGACCTGGTACGTGCTGGAAGGCGACGTGGGCGGGTCTTCGGGCGAGGGCGCCGAGGTCACGGGCTTGCCGGGCGGAGGCCAGCTGGTGCTGGCGGACGCGGTCAATCCCGCGGGCAACCCGATGAATCACACCATCAACACCACGTCGCCGATCCAGACCGAGTCGCTGGGAGTGGACATCGATCGCTTCGAGATCGATGCGGCACTGGACCCGGCCGACGACGCGGTGCAATTGCGCTTCACGGCGGGGATCGACAAGTGGTGGCTGGCCTACGGCATCGTGGGGGTCAACGTGTTCGAGCCGGTGCTGGCCGACCTGTCGGGCAAGGGGTGGACGCTGGAAGACGATGCCGATGGCGACGGGAGTCCGTCGGGCGGGGACACGATTCGCTTCACGATTCGGCTGAACAACACGGGCAATGCCGATGCGATGGTCACGGTGGTGGACCCCATTCCGTTGGAGGCGCTCAGCTGGGCGCTGGTCGACGCGGCGGGCGGGACGGATGCCAGCGCTGGCAATACGCTGATCGTCGAGGACATCCCGGTGGCGGTGGGCGGAGAGGTCGACGTCACCGTGGATGTCGTGCTCGACGACGTACCGCCGGGCACCGAGGTGGTCAACGTGGCCGACTATGTGGCGCAGCCCGGAGGCGCGGCGGGGACTCTGGTCGCGCCGGCCGTGGTGGTGGGAGAGGCGACCGCGGGCGACTCGACGGGGGCCGATTCGACCGGCGACGACGGGGCCGCGGACACCACGGGGGCCGGGACGACGGCGGGGTCGGGCAGCGGAGGCGCCACCGGGTTGGGCGACGAGACCGGCTCGACGCCTCCGCCGGGGGTCGAGACCAGCGCAACGCCAGGCACGGGCGCGACGGGAGTCGGCGGCAGCTCGGGCGGGGCTACGGACGGTAGCGGGTGCGGATGCGGAACGCGGGGCCACGGTGCCCCCGGGTGGGCGTGGGCCCTGATGGCGCTATGGGCCGCCGCAGCGCGCCGACGTCGGCCGTCAGCGGTTCGCGCCTAGGGCCTTCAGCTCGCGCTCGAGGGTCGACCGCAGGGCCCCCAAGGCGGCGGCCGGGTCGGGGTCGACGAGCAGATCGATGACCAAGTCGTGATAGTCGATGGATTCCGGTCGCGGGCACTGGACGTCCCGGAGCTCGCGATCGAGGCGGAGCAGCCACCGCCCGGTGCGGAGCAACACCGCATCGAGGGCCAGCGCATCCTGAGGGATCTTTTCCGGTAGATAGTGCAGCGCGTTCTCGGCGATGTGGATGGCCTCGTCGAACGCGAAGGCCCGGATGGCGGCGGCCAGCTGAGAGGGCGGCGGGTCCTCGCGCCCGGCCACGGCCGAGGGGCGGCGGCCATCGAGCGCGGCGACCATGCGGCGCTCGTCGGAGTTTTGCTCCTCGATCACTCGGGAGAGCGCACGGCGGCGGGGGGCATCGGCGGGAGGGCACGCGGCCAGGGCGGCCTCGTCCTCGCGCAGGCGCTCCTGGAGGGCAGCCAGCTGGGCCTTCCACCGCTGCCGTTCCATGACTGAGAGGGCGGACATGTCGGTCTCAGGGGCGGCGACCGCCGGTCACGAGGTCAGCGTAGCTCGTCTCCTCCACGATGTGCAGCCGGGCGTCGTCGAGGCGAGCAAAAACCTCGCCCAGTCGGTCGGCGCGGGGCTGCTGGGATTGCTCGTGGTCGAACAGCACCAGCACGTCCAGCAGCATGATCTGCGCCAAGGGGCGCGCGGGGACGAAGCGCTGGCCTTCGTCGTCGGTGTCGGTGTCGACGATGTAGCCGTGGCGCTCGAGGTGGGTCAAAAGCTCACCGATTCGCTCGAGGGGGAGCCGAAAGCGCTCGCCCAGCGTCTCGGGGCTGAGCCCGATCCCGCGTCGCGCGAAGCTGTCGCAGATCGCCAGCATCAGGCGGGCCGCGGTGCGGCCGGAGTCGTTGGGCGCCTCGGTGCGCTCGCGGACGTAGGAGTTCACGTAGCCCTGCAGCGCGATGTAACGCCGTCGCTGGATCACGAAGGTGATCTCCGCCCCCAGCAGGATCACCATCCACGACAAGTACGACCACACGATGATGATGGGGAAGATCGCCAGCGAGCCGTACACCCCCTCGTAGGTGCGCAGGGCGAAGCTGGTGGCGTAGTAGCCGAACGCCACCTTGCCCGCCTCGATGAGCACCGCGGTGAGCAGGCCGCCCGCGACGGCCGGACCCCAGCGCACCGCGGTGTAGGGCACGTAGCGGTTGAGCAGCACCAGGCCGGCACCCGTGGTGAGCATGGGCAGGGACAGCGAGCGGGTCACGCCGGCCACCAGCGGCTCGGTGAGGCTGTAGAGCATCAGCGCCGGGCCCAGCGTGGCCAGCGTGTAGAACATGGTGAACTTCACCAGCACGCTGCGGCTTCGGGTGACCCGCCAGATCCCGTTGAAGGTGCGCTCGAGGGTGGAGAACAGCACGAACGCGATCGACAGCGTGACGCCGAAGCCCCAGGCGCCCAGCGTGGACACGTTGACGCGGGCAGCCAGCTTCATGGCGTCTTCGGCCATGACGATCGCCTTGTCCGTCTCGGGCACGAGCCCGCGGAACATCTCTTCGAGCAGGGCGGTGCCCGACGAGGGGTCCATCAAGCCGACGATGAGCAGCGCGACCCCGATGGTGGGGACCGTCGACAGCAGGGTGTGCATGGTGAGCAGCCCCGCCATGTGACTGCAGCGGTCCTCGACCAGCCAGCGGCGGAGCACGAACACCAGCAGCAGCCAGATCCGGCGGAGGGGAGCGGGCTCGGCCTCGGGCAGCTTGGGGACCAGGCGCGTGCGAGCGACGGCGAGACGACGTCGCACGGCCGCGATGCGGCGGGCCTTGACGCTCGACGAGGGCAGGGGCGACGGGTCCTCGTCGGTCGACGGTGCGAGGACCTCGTGTTCGACCGATGGCGTGGACCCCGAGCCCTGCGCGGGCTCACCTTCGTTGTCGGGGTCGTCGGCCACCGCCTGCGGTTCCTACTTGCGGCTCGCGACCTTCTTGGGCGGGCGCTTGCGCGTGCGTTCGATCTTCTCGCGCAGCGGCGCGGCGAGGTCTTCGAGCTCCTGGCGGAGGGCACCGAGGTGCTTCTCCGTGTCGGTCACGCGCTGGTCGGTGAGGCCATCGATGTCGGGCAGCAGCTCGGCGAGCTTGCGCGCGGCCGACATCGCCTTGGTGATCGCCTCGAGCTGCTCGGCCCCCTCGGGCTTGGGGTGCAGGATCGGGTCGAAGCGACGGCGCAGCTCGGCCACCGATTGCCCCTCGTCGAACACCGCGTGGCGCAGCTCTTTGATGACCTCGCGCGGGGCTTGGACCGGCTCGTTGGCGGCCTTGCCTCCCGCGTCGGCCCGGCCTCCGCTGCCCATGGCCTTGGAGAAGTAGTCGACCGCCTGGTAGCTGGGGATCTCTTTTTCGACCCCATCCCACTTGAGCACCTGCGGGGCGAGCCGCTGCAGCGCGGAGAAGCTCATGGTGAGCTTGTCGACGGTGCCGCGCTTGAGGAACAGCTCTTGGTTGCAGTACTTGTAAAAGTCGTCGTGGCCCCAGGCGGCGTGCAACTTCGAGCGGCGGATCTCGACCAGGGTCTCGGCCAGCTCGACCCAGGAACGTTTGAAACGCTGGGTACAGCGCAAGGCTTCGAGCCGCTGCGGATCGGCACCCGACTCCTCGAGATGCGCCAACAAGGCCTCGATCTTCTCCGTCGCTCGCGTCACGAGTTTGGCGTATAGCACCCGTGGCGGCCGCGGTGGTACCGTAAGCGCATGGAAGTCCCGGCACGGGCAGGGACGGCGGTTAGCGCCCCTACCGGGCCAAAGACACGGCCGTTTCGCTTTGGGCTGAGTGCCGAAGGCGGTGGCGATCCAGCCTGGCCCGAGGGGTCGATGGTGGGGGATCGCTATCGGATCGTCGGTGAGCTGGGCGAGGGCGGCATGGGCCGGGTGTACGACGCCGAGGACATGGCGGGGGCCCAGCCGGTGCGGGTTGCGCTCAAGATCCTCCGGGCCGAGCGACGCCAAGACGAGCACCTGGCCCGATTCCGCCAAGAGGCCAAGTCGGCGGCGAGGGTGGGGCACCCGGGAATCGTGCGGGTCTTCGACTCGGGGCAGTTCCCCGACGGCACCATGTACCTGGTGATGGAGCGGCTGTTCGGGCAGTCGTTCGAGGACTGGCTGGAAGGGCCCGGCCGACTCAGCGATGGCCTGACGTGGCTGGCCCAGGTCGCGCGCGGACTGCATGCCGCGCACGCCGCGGGCATCGTGCACCGCGACATCAAGCCGGCCAACATCTACCTGCACGGCGATGCCACGCGTCGCGACCACCAGGTGCAGGCGAAGATCCTCGACTTCGGCATCGCCAAGGTCGTCACCAAGGACGTCACGCAGATCGAGACGCAGGCGGGGACGCTGTTGGGCACGCCCTACTACCTGGCGCCCGAGCGCGCGCTGGGGCGCTCCCTCGACGCCCGGGCCGACCTCTACAGCCTCGGGGTGATGCTCTACGAAGTGCTCACCGGGTGGGTGCCCTTCGACGACGAGACGTTCATGGGCATCTTGGCCCAGCACCTCAAGGCGCAGCCGCTCGATCCACGCCAGGCCGCGCCCGATCGACCGCTGCCCGATGGGGTGTGTCGGCTGACGATGCGCCTTCTGGCCAAGGAACCCGACGAGCGACCTGCCGACGGCCAGGCCTTGGCCGACGAGATCGATCGCCTGCTGCAGACGGAAGCCGACGCCATCGCGGTGGTGCAGACGGGGCCGCGACAGGCGAGCACCGCGGGGCAAGCCACGGCGAACATCCAGGACCTGGCTCATCGGGCGACCGCGGCTCCGGGCGTGGCCTCGGCGGGCGGGCAGGGGACGCAGGCGTTGGGCAGCGGCAGCAGCCACGCGCGCATGGGGTCGGCCACGACCCACATCGACATGGACCAAGCGCGGCAGGGACACGCGGCCGCGAGTCAGTCGGTCCCGCGTCGCGTGGTCGCCGAACCCAGCGGCCCCATGCGCTTCGCCACCGCGACTCCCGACTCGTCCGTGGCCGCGCCCGTCGTCGCGTCGACGCCGTCGTCCGGGTCCCGCACGGTCGTGCCGCTCGGGGTGGCCGCGCTGGTCCTGGTGGTGGGTCTGGGGGTCGCGTGGACGCTGTCGCAGCGAAGCTCGGACGCCGCTGCGTCCGAACCCGTGCCTGCACCCGCCGCGGCTGCGATGCCGTCGAGCGCGGACGAACCCGAGCCCGAGCCCGCGGCCGCCGACGGCGAGACCCCGCCGCCCGCACCCGATGTCGGCGCTCCACCGCCAGCAGAGGCGGTCCTAGCCCCCGAAGCGAAGCCCGATCTGGGCGCAGGCGCGGCGGCTACCGCAGCACAGACCAGCGGTGATACAAAGTCCCGCGAGCGCCGACGGCCCTCCCGGCCAAAGCGCCCCAAACCCAAGTCCAATCCCGATGCGCCGCCTCCGCCCGACTTCAAGGACGATGTCTACGAGTAGAGCACTGCGAGCGGGTCTGGCGGCCACGGTCACCGCGGCGCTGCTGGTCTCGTCGTCTTCGGCCCACGCCTCGCCGTGGGCGCTGCCGTCGTCGGCCTCGCTGCACGCGGCGGCCCCGGCTCAGCCCGACACCCTCGAAGGGGCGCTCGAGAGCGGAGACCTGGATGCAGCCGAGGAGTTGGCCGCTCAGGCCCGGGAGGCGGACCCGAGCGCCGCCAACTGGCAGCGCGAAGGCGAGGTCCTCGAGCAGTCCGGCGAGTACCAGCGGGCGGCCGAGGCCTACCGCGAGGCCAAGAAGGCCGCGGGCGAGGATGCCGAGGCAGCCAGCGCGGCCGACGAAGGCCTGGCCCGCGTGTCGGCAGCCGCTCGGGGCACCGTGGCCGACGAGCCCGCGTCCACGCATCGCGAGCAGCTCGACGAGCGCTGGGCACCCAAGCCTCCGCCCAAGCCCGAGCCCAAGCCCGAGCCACCCCCGGTGCAAGAGCCCGCCAGCGATCGCATCGTGAACAAGTGGTACTTCTGGGTGACGGTCGGCGCCATCGTGGCCAGCGCGGCTGCGGTCACCACCATCGCCATTCGGGCCTCCCGCGACGACCAACCCGATGCCCTCGATTCGCTGACCGTACAGCCCGGTCCGCGCGGCCTGGGCGTGCTGCGTTTCTAATGCCGCGCCGTCGTGGGCGGTGGCTCTGCGTCGGGCTGCTGGGAGCTGCGGCCTGCGGTGAGCCGGCGACGGCCCCCGAGGTGAAGGTCGAGGCCCCCGCCCCCGCGGGGACCTGGTCGCACGCCATCGTGTTCGAAGGCGGCGTGGGGTTTTCCGCGATCGAGACGCCCGATGAGGTCGAGCCGGGTGCGTCGCTCGAGCTTTCGTGGCGCGTCGAAGGGCCCACCGAAGGGCTCGTGGCCCGGGTGGGCGCGTGGCCGCCCCGGGCGGGGTCTCGGCAGGTCGCGCTCGGGGGCCTGGGCGCGCCGCCGGTCGAGGTTCCCGTCGACGCGCGAGCGAGCTTCGTCGAGCAACCATTGACCGCGCAGATGCAGGTCTCGCTGCCCCTCTCCACGCCGTGGCACACCCCGCAGGTGCTGGTCACGGTGGAGCTGCTCGATGGAGATGACCGCGTGCCCGCGACCGGTGGCCCCCGACGCCACGACGGCGTGGCGCAGCTGGCCCTGGTCGACGTCGCCAAGCGGCCGACCCAGGTGGTCGCGGTGTCCATGGCCTCCCCGCCCGTGCTCGACGGACGGCTCGACGAGCCGGGATGGAGCGAGGCGACCGCGTACCCGATGTTCCACAGCCTCGACGGCGAGCCCTACCTCGAGCGTCCGGGCACGGTGCGATGGGCCTGGGACGCGCAGGCGCTGTACGTGGGCGCCGACATCCGGGATCCCGACGTGTGGTCCGAGTACCAGCGCCGCGACGATCCGCTGTGGAACCAGGAGGTCTTCGAGGTCTTCGTGTTCGGCGACGACCGACGCCGCGACTACCTCGAGCTGCAGGTGTCGCCCCGCGGCACCGTGTTCGACTCGCGCTTCGAGCACTACCGCAAGGGCGAGCCGGCGTGGAACGGGCAGTGGCAGGCGGCGGTGGACCTGCGGGGCACCCTCGACGACCGCCGCGATCGCGACGAGGGCTGGAGCGCCGAGCTGTCGATCCCGTGGACCGAGATCTGTGCGCACACCGAAGTTTCGTGCCCGGTGCAGCCCGGCGTACAGCTGAGAATCAACGCCTTTCGCTTCGAACGACCGCACAAGGGCCCGACGCTGGGGCTGGCCCTCAGCCCGCCCCGTGTGCCCGACTTCCACGCGCCCGAGAACGCGGCCGTGCTAAAGCTGGGGAACCCATGAGGCATGTTCCGTGGCGGGCCGCAGCGGCGGCCGCGATGATGTTCCTGCTCGGCGCCTGCCCCTCCGGTCCCGGGGTCGGGCCCGCGGCGCGTCGGCACACCAAAGAGCCCAGCGCGGCCGACCTCGAGGGCATCGAGCGGGCCGAGCTGCAGGTCGAGCCCAGTGCCTCCGCCGTCACCAGCTACGGCACCGAGATCCAGCATCCGCTCACCGAGGTCGAGGCCGCCGTCGTCGATGCGGTGAAGGGCCAGCCCATGCGCCACCGCCCCGCGCTCAGCCGCATGGTGCGGGAACTGGCGCGGACGATGCCCGCGCGGATGAACGCGCCTCCCTCGCTGGTCGATGGCTTGATGTCGTGGTCGGGCATGGTCGACCCGCACCCGCGCCTGGTGCTGGTGGAGATGTCCGAAGACCCGCACGAGTGCCACCGCCGGGTGGTGCCGCAGTGCCAGGAGGTCCTCGCGTCGCTCGTCGAGCAGCTGCAGCTGGCCCCGGGCGAGGCCGACTCCAAGAACTTCGTGTTCGGGGTGGGGGTCGCGAAGCTCGAGGGGGGCCGCACCCGCATGATGGCCGCGTTGCTCGAGCAAGCGGTGGCCCTGGAGCCCATGCCTCGCTCGGTGGGTGGAAGCGTACCCTTCACCGTCGGCGGTACCTTGCTCGGGCCTCGCACCGCGCCCGTGGTCGAGGTCGTGACGCCCGGCGGTCACTGGAAGCGCATGCCCACCAGCGTTTCGGTGGACGGTCGCTTCCAGGCTCAGGTCAGCTGCGACGACGGCAGGGGCCCCTATCAGGTCGAGGTCTTGGCCAACGGCACCCATGGCATCGAGGTGGCGGCCAACTTCCCCGTGTTCTGCGGAGCGCCGCCGCCCACCACCATCAGCGTGCTCCTCGAGCGCATGGACGAGTCGGTGGGGGCAGGGCAGCTGGCGCGGGCGAACTTCTTGTATCTCAACGAGGAACGGCGCCTACGAGGCCTACCCGAGCTAGCCTGGGACCCCGAGGCCACCACCGTCGCGCTGGGACATAGCCAGGACATGTACGACAACGGCTTCGTGGGGCACGTCTCGCCGCGCACGGGGGACGTGGTCGCTCGCTTCTCTCGCGCCGGTCTGCGCGGGGCCATCGTGCGAGAAAACGTGGCGCGTGGGTACGGCCCGCGGGGCATCAACGACAGCCTCATGGCGAGCCCGGGGCATCGCGCCAACATCCTGGCCACCGATGTCACGCACGTGGGCATCGCGGCCGTGCTCGCTCCCGTGGACGCCGAGAACCCGGACGCGCCGCGCTCGGTCTTCTTGACCCAGAACTTCTACAAGAAGCCGGGTGCGGGCTTGCCTCGCGACAACCTCGGGCCGCTGTTGCAGGGCAAGGTCGACGAGCGTCGCGTGCAGCTGGGTGTCACGCCCGTGCGGTGGGACGACGCGCTGTCCAAGATCGCGACCAAGCGCGCGGAGGCCATCGCCAAGGGGCGGGCCGCCCCCGAGTACGAAAAGGACGTGTTTGCGCTGGGCTACCAGAGCATCGACGTGCACCTCGTCTCGAGCATCGACTTCGACGCGCTGGCGGGGCTCGAGCTGTGGGCCCAGCCGCAGCTCGAGGTCGGCCTGGGCGTCGCGCGGGGCAAAGAGGGCGGGGGCGAGACCTTCGTCCTGGTGGTGATGGTCGGCGAGCGCAGCCCCTGAGCGGGCGCCTCGCGAGTCCTCGAGCAATTTCGAGCACGGCCGCGTCAGACCCGGAGACCCGGGTTCGTACACCTGTTCGAAACGATGCCCCGCTTTGCTTTCCTTCGTCGCCTCGCCCCGATCCCCTTGCTCTTCGCCGCGGGTTGCTTCGACTCGTGCGAGCCGGGTGACGACCGACAGCCGTCCGGGAGCACGGTCGACTACGGCGCCGCCGAAGACCGGATCGTGGAGCTGTACTTCGACAGCTTCGCCCGACCAGCCGACTTCGACGAGCAGCTCGACGACACGCGCGAGCTGTACGACACCCCGGCCGTGCATGCCTGTCTGCAGGAGATCGCCGAGCGCCTGGTCGAGCCGGCACAGAGCCATCGCGAGCAGTGCGATACCCACGTCAACCCGCAGTGGCGCAACGACTGCTTGGACAACAACGATCCTGCCAGCGTGATCTTTTGGGCGGTGGACATGCGCAGCGTCCTGGAGGGCAGCCAGCCCTGGGCGAACACGCAGCAGGGCCAAGCCGCGATGCTCGCCGAGCAGGTGACCGACCTGAATCTCGGTGAAGGCGCTTGGGAAGATGCCTTCGAGGATGCCTTCGAGCGCTACGAGACGGTCATTCGCCTGTACCTCGATTGCACCTGACGCCGTGCCGAGCGGTGACGCGTCTTGCAGTACACTGCTTCGGTGAGCCAGCGGCGCGAGCACTTCCGAACCTGCAATCTGTGCGAGGCCATGTGCGGCCTGAAGATCGAAGTCGACGGCGACGACGTCATCTCCGTCCGCGGCGACGAGGAGGATCCCTTCTCCCGTGGCTATATGTGCCCCAAGGGTCCGGCGCTGGCTGGCCTGCACGCCGACACCGATCGCTTGCGCCAGCCGATGCGACGTCGGGGCGAACGCTGGAGTCCCGTGGGATGGGACGAGGCCCTCGACGAGGCGGCCGGGCGCATCCACGAGATTCAGGAAAGGTACGGCCGCAATGCCGTCGCCGCCTACGTGGGCAACCCGACGGTGCACAACCTCGGGGCGCTGGTGTATGGCCCGCGCTTCTTGCAGCGGCTGCGGAGCAAGAACCGGTTCTCCGCCACCTCGGTCGACCAGCTGCCGCACATGTTCGCCTCGTATCTGATGTTTGGACATCAGCTGCTGCTGCCAATCCCCGACGTCGATCGCACGTCGCTGTTCTTGGTGCTGGGGGCCAACCCCCTGGTATCCAACGGGAGCTTGATGACCGCGCCCGGCATGGCCCGGCGGATCCGCGAGCTGCGGGACCGCGGCGGGCGGGTGGTGGTCATCGATCCGCGGCGCAGCGAGACGGCGGCCAAGGCCGACGAACACCACTTCATCCGCCCCGGCACGGACGCGTGGTTGCTGCTCGGGATGCTGCACACGCTCTTCGCCGAGGACCGCGTGAACCTTCGCCACCTCGACGCGGTGGTCGATGGCCTGGGGGACTTGAGACGCGCGGTGCAGGACTTCTCGCCGCAGCGGGTCGCCCCCATCACCGGGATCGATGCGGACACCATCGCCGGCCTCGCGCGCGACCTGGCCGATGCGGATGCCGGGGTCTGCTACGGCCGCATGGGGACCTCGGTGCAGGCCCACGGCGCCGTGTGTGCGTGGCTGTGCCAGGCGATCAACATCGTGACCGGGCACTTCGATCGAGCGGGCGGGGCGATGTTCACCACGCCGGCCGTCGACGTCATCTCGGCTCCCAAGGGGCTCGGCGTGGGCCCGGGCGGCTTCTCTCGCTGGCGTAGCCGTGTCCGCGACCTGCCCGAGTTCGGCGGCGAACTGCCTGTCGCGACCATGGCCGACGAGATGCTCACCGAAGGGGAGGGGCAGATCCGCGGCCTGTTCACCATGGCGGGCAACCCGGTGCTCTCGACCCCCAACGGGGCGCGGCTCGAGCAGGCGCTGGCCGGCCTCGACTTTTACGTCGCGGTCGACTTCTATCTCAACGAGACCACGCGACACGCCGACCTGATCTTGCCGCCCACCTCGCCGCTGCAGCGCAGTCACTACGACCTGGTGTTCCATTTGCTCGCGGTGCGCAACACGGCGAAGCTCTCGCCGCCGCTGTTTCCCAAGGGGGACGACGAGCGCCACGACTGGCAGATCCTCCACGGGCTCTCCACTCGACTCGGCCAGCTGCGAGGTAACGTTCCGCTGCCCGAGCGAGTCATCGAGCGCATGCTCGGGCGGGTGGGCCCCGAGCGCGTCGTCGACATCGGCTTGCGGGCGGGTCCCTACGGGCTGCGGGCGCGCGGGCTGAAGGGACTGTCGGGCTCGGGCCTGCGGGCGGCGCCCCACGGGGTCGACCTGGGACCGCTGCAGCCGTGCGTGCCTCAGCGCCTGCCCAAGGGGCGCATCAACATCGCGCCGCAGCTGCTGGTCGAAGGCCTGGCGCCGCTGCGCGCCGAGCTGCAGGCCGAGGCCCCGAAGGGGGAGGCCGACGACGGGCTGCTACTCATCGGTCGCCGTCAGCTCCGGAACAACAACTCCTGGATGCACAACGTGCCCTCGCTGGTCAGCGGCAAGTCCCGCTGCACCCTGCTGATGAACCCCGAAGACGCGGCGTCTCGCCGGCTCTCGGCCGGGGACGAGGTCTGCGTGACGTCGCGGGTGGGCGAGGTTCGGGTGCCGCTCGAGCTCACCGCCGATCTCATGCCCGGGGTGGTGAGCTTGCCCCACGGCTTTGGTCACGGACGCCCGGGCACCCGGCTGGCGGTGGCGCAGGAGCACGCAGGCGTGAGCATCAACGACCTCACGGACGAGCTGCGGGTCGATGAGGTCTGCGGTAACGCGGCGCTGTCCGGCGTGCAGGTGCAGGTCACCGCGGTCGCCTAGGAACGGCGACGGCGTCGGGTCAACGCTCCCAGGCCGACCAGGGCCAACAGCGACCACGGCGTCTTGCCGCCCTCCGATCCGCTGTTGCAGTTGCAGCCATCGTCCGTCGGGGTCGCGCCGCCCGTCGACCCGTTGCCCGTGCTGCCGCCGCCGCTGGTGCCACCGCTTCCACCCAGGGTGCTCGGGCCCGATTCTCCGACGCCGTCGTCGACCTTGCCGGAACCACCGGTACCGTCCGCCGCCGTGTCGCCCCCGGTCGTGCCGTCGCTGCTGCCGTCTCCGCCGGTCGTGTCGCCGCCGGTCGATGCATCACCTCCGGTCGAGCCGCCCTTCTCCTCTTGTTCGCACGTCGAGGAGCAACCGTCGTCGTCGTCGGTGTTGCCGTCGTCGCACTCCTCGCCCGCGGTGGCGTTCGTGACCCCGTCGCCACACTCGGCCGCGGTGCAGTCGTCGTCGCAGGCCTCGGACTCGCCCGCGTCGTCGCAGTCCTCGCCTGCGCTCATGTTGACGAGGCCGTCGCCGCAGCCGGACGCAGTGCAGTCGGCGTTGCAGGTGTCGGTCTCGCCACCCATGCCCATGCCGTCGCCATCGCAGGCCTCACCTGCGCTGACGTTGACGAGGCCGTCGCCGCACATCGGATCGGTACAGTCGGCGTCACAGGTGGCCGACTCGCCGCCTTCGTCGCAGGTCTCGCCCGCGGTGGCGTTGACGTTCATGTCGCCGCAGGTCGCTTCGGTGCAGTCGGCATCACACGCGGCCGACTCGCCCGCGTCGTCGCAGATCTCGCCCGCGGTGGCGTTGACGAGTCCGTCGCCGCAGGTGACCGCGGTGCAGTCCGCGTCACACATCGCCGAGCGCCCGCCATCGTCGCAGGTCTCGCCCGCCGTGTTGTTGACCTGGCCATCGCCACACGCCGCCGTGGTGCAGTCGGCATTGCAGGCGGCGGACTCGCCCGCGTCGTCGCAGTCCTCTCCCGCGCTCAGGTTGGCGTTGCCGTCTCCACAGGCGACCGCAGTGCAGTCGTCGTCGCAGAGGGCGGACTCGCCCGCGTCATCGCAGTCCTCTCCCGCGCTCAGGTTCGTGTTGCCATCGCCACAGGCAACCGCGGTGCAGTCGTCGTCGCAGGTGGCGGACTCGCCCCCGTCGTCGCAATCTTCTCCCGCGCTCACGTTGGCATTGCCGTCGCCACAGGTGACCGCGGTGCAGTCGGCGTCGCAGGAGGCGGACTCGCCCCCGTCATCGCAATCTTCGCCCGCAGTCGCGTTGACGACCGCGTCGCCGCACGCTGCGAACGTACAGTCGGCGTTGCAGGTGATGGACTCGCCCCCGTCATCGCAATCCTCTCCCGGTCCGGCAACGCCGTTGCCACAGAGCTCGGGAGGGGTGTAGAGGATGGCGGTCACCCCCGGGTTGATCGATCCACCCGCGTCGCAGGCATAGGTCAGCGAGCTGCCCGACACCGGATCGTAGATGCCCGACGTGCTGCCGGCGCCCGCCTCGGGGTCGGAGTCGACCATCGTCAAGATCTCGCCCGTGGTGTGGAACAAGACGACCTCGAAGCTGAGGTCGTCGGGCAGGGCATCGGGGAAGTGGTCGCCCTCCCACTGCAAGATGCTCACTCCCGCGGTTTGGCCGGGGAACCCCACGGCGGCCGCCTCGGCTTCGTCGAAGTACTGGTAGAAGATTCGGTTCTCGAGGTCGTCGTGGACGACCTCGATCCGGGGGTTGAGTGCATCGCTGGGGTCGGGCAGCGGACACGAGTTCCCCAGGTCGTTGTTCGTGGCCGCGGATAGGGTCAGGAAGCCGTTGGTCGAAGCATCGAGGTCGGTAAAATCGTTGCCGTAGAACGTGAAGGGCTGCGCGAGGACGATGCCGCCGAGGGCATCGTCGGCGAAGGGCTGGAACATGGTCCCCGTGGCCCGGATGTCCACGAAATTGAAGACGGCTCCGTCGTCCTGATCGACGAACGTGTAGCCGAACGGATCTGGACCGCCGACGGCCGCGTGGGCGGTGCTCGCGGGCGTGAGCCCCCCCAAACAGAGCAAGGAGACGGTAGACAAACAAGTTACGATTCGACGAGCCACTGATAGGGAGAGTATCCCAGTGACTCATGCCCCGGGAGGAAATCGGTTCCCTGGAGGGCGCCGTCCAATCGGGGTGATCGCCATACTCATCGGTGTCCATCTGACACGTCGAGCGAATCCGTAATGTGAATGCTGTTCGTGTTTTGTCGGGCTCACCCCGGGTGGGCGTGCTCCCACAAGGTGTCTTCTTCGGGAACGGCAGGTTCCTCGATTTCACCGTTCGGCCACCGAATCGAAATCGTCTGCAGATGCTCGAGACCGAGTCCGAAGTGCAGGCGGGTAGGGTTGACCGACGACACGGACGAGCCGGCTTTGACCTCCTGCATCATCGTGTGTCCGCCGTCGGTGGTGACCCAGACACGAGCACCGATGGCGTCGCGGTTGATGGAGCCGCCGCCCTCGAGATCGATCGCGAGCCAGTGGTGCTCGGGCCACAGCGCCTGATTTCGGTACAGGCGGTGCCCCTCGTGGCGGTTGGAGACCATCATGTCCAGGGCCCCGTCGTGGTCGACGTCGGCGTAGGTGACCCCGAAGCCGTACCCCGAGTCGGCGCAGCCACTGATCCCGGTGACGTCCTCGAAGGTTCCGTCGCCGTTGTTGTGATAGAGCAGGTTGGTCCAGCGCTTCGGGATGTAGCCCTCGGCGAGGTAAAGGTCGGGCCAGCGGTCGTTGTCGTAGTCGAACAGGAACACGCCCCAGCCCACGCCCATCTCGCCCAGCCCCGCCTCGGCGGACGCATGCACGAAACCCTCGGTGCCCTGCGCACGGAGGTTCTGGACCAGGTCGATGTCATCCTCGTCGGTGAACACGATGTCGAGGTCGAGGTCGTTGTCGTAGTCGCCGACCGCCACCCCCATGGAGCACTCGGCCAGGGCGGCGCCCTCGATCGGGGCCGCGTCTACGAAACACCACCCCGCGCAGCCCGGGCCGTCGTTGCGCCACAGTCGGTTGCCGACTTGCTTGTCGTTCGAGACATACAGGTCGAGGTCCCCGTCGTCGTCGTAGTCGAGCCAGACCCCGACGAAGGCCTGGTAGTCCTCGGGGGGCTGGACCAGCGTGGACACGTCCGAGAACGTGCCGTCGCCGTCGGCGTGGTAGAGCACGTCGGGCTCGTTCTCGGCGTTGGCCACGTACAGGTCGAGCCACCCGTCGCCATCGTAGTCGGCCCAGGACGCCGATGTGCCGTTGTGCGGATCACCCACGCCAGCCGACACGGTGACATCCTCGAGGCCGGTACCATCGAGGTTGCGCAGCAGCACATTGGCTCCGTTGCGCAGCAGGTAGATGTCGGACCAGCCGTCGTTGTCGAAGTCCGCAATGGACACGCCGATCGTGCGGTCGAAAGACTCGAGTAGATCGTCGGCGGCCCACTCGTCCAGGGTTCCGTCCCCGAGATTGAGGTACACGTGCGACGGACCTTCGCCGCCGGCCGTGACGAGGTCGAGCCACCCGTCTCTATCGAGGTCGGCCCAGCCATTGCCGGGACCCCAGGCAGCCACGACCGTCTCGTAGGGCGCCAAGAAATCCGTGGCCTCGAACAGCGTGGCCGGGCGTGGCGCGTCGCCCGTGCTGCTCGACCCGTCGTCGGCCTCGCTCGACCCCTCGGCGTGGGTGGTGTTCGAGTCCGTCGTCGACGACGGTGAGGTGGTCGTCGCGAGACCGGTCTGCTCCGTGCTTGCGGAGGTCGGTCCCGACGGCGCGTCCGAAGTCGATCCCGAGCTCGATGCCGTCGCTGTGTCTATGCTGGATTCGCCGGGGAGCGTGCCATTCGAGCAGCCACCCACCAACACGATCCACGCCCCGAGGGTCGTCGGCCACCTCGGCTGTTCGTTGCCCCCCATCCACGAACGACTATAGACGTCGGGTTGCCGACTTGGCGAGCTGGAGTACGTCTGAAACCAACGCCGTGGAATGAAGGCGAGTTTCGTTTCCCCCGTTTTGTCCCTCGATACGGCTCGTGACAACGGGCACGGGACAATCTCGCGGTTCGCCTGGCCGAGCCGAAGCCGGACCTAGCCGCGTCCTGCACCCAAAATTCGACGAAAAGGGCCGCCACGAGAAACCTGGTCGGTGCATGTACGTCCAACCCCAATGGTGGTCATCGGACGAAACACGGCTACAACGTTCGTGGCGTATCGCCATCGGGGGGGTCCGAATGACGGCGATCGAAATTCGGCCGAAGGCATGGTTGCGGATGTTCCGTTCATCGAACGAAGAACTCCCTCGAGGAACCTCAAATGCTCGCCAATAAGCTCCTGAACTACCTCAAGATGCGGCTGTATGCCGCGAGCCAGTTCCCGGATCCCCAGGCGCTCTACGACCACGATGGCATCGCGGCCGTCACCCGCTACCTCAAGGGCTGCGGGTCGACCACCATCACGAGCGAAATCCTGGCTCGCTTTGGCGCCAAGATTCACCCCGATTGCCAACCCATCGGGCCCTTCATCACGGTGCACGAGGCGCCGGTCGACTACAGCAACCTCGAGATCGGGGCCAATTGCCATATCGGCAAAGAGGTCTTCTTTGACCTCACCGAGAAGATCCTCATCGAGGAGGGGGCCGGTATCGGCATGCGGTCGGTGGTGCTGACGCACCTCAACTTCGACGCCAACCCGTCGCGGCCAGTGGCCTCCATGTTCCCCAAGTACGAGCGCCCCACCATCATCAAGCGGGGCGCGGCCGTCGGGGCCGGGGTGACCATCCTTTCGGGGGTCACCATCGGCGAGCATGCGGTGGTCGGTGCCGGCTGTGTGGTGACCGAGGACGTGCCCGCGTGCACCATCCTCAAGAGCACCCAGCCGCCTCGGGCCTATCGCATGCCCTCATCCATCGTTCGCAAGCTCAACCCCACCGAGGCCGACGCCGAGACCGACGCGGCCAACGAGGCGTCGCCCGTGCGCAAGATCGGCGAGGGCACCTGGCCGCCCACGCCGGGTCGGCCTCGTCGTCGTCGCCCCACCGGCTCGTAGTCGCACCCGCCCTGCCGCGGCGCGCCTCGATCCCCCCGACGGACCGGTGGTCGCGAGGGGCGCCGAATGGCGCGGTTCCTGCGTAATCCTGCGCCCAGAGGGGCGTACAGGGCCTCGGGCCGCCGCGCGTGCCCTCACCTCGGCCCGACCGGGGTTTGGGTTATGCTCCGTCGCCGATGACGAACAGCGCCCATCCCGCCGCCCCGGAAAGCCGTCAAACCCTGGTGCTCGGGGTGATCGGAGGGTCGGGTCTGTATCAGATGGACGCGCTTTCCGACGCGTCGCAGGTCGAGCTGTCCACGCCCTTCGGCGCACCGAGTGCCGCGTACACGGTGGGCACCTTGCCCCGCAAAGAGGCGCCGCCGATCAAGGCCGTGTTCCTGCCCCGGCACGGCGTCGGGCACCGCTTCCTGCCCTCGGAGATCAACTACCGCGCCAACATCCACGGGCTCAAGCAGCTCGGGGTGACCCACCTGGTGTGCGTCTCGGCCGTAGGATCGCTTCGCGAGGACGTCGAGCCCGGTCACATCGTGGTGCCCGATCAGCTCATCGATCGCACCAAGGGGCGCGAGAGCACCTTCTTCGGCGACGGGGTCGTGGGCCACGTGCAGTTCGGCGACCCGACCTGTGACCGGCTGCGACCCCTGGTGGCGGCCGCGGCCAAAGACGCCGGCGCCACCGTGCACGAGGGCGGATCCTGCATCGTCATGGAGGGGCCGGCGTTCTCCACCCGCGCCGAGTCGAACCTCTACCGCAGCTGGGGCGCGTCGATCATCGGCATGACCGCGCTGCCCGAGGCCAAGCTCGCCCGCGAGGCGGAGATGGCCTACACGATGCTCGCCCTGTCGACCGACTATGACTGCTGGCACACCGAAGAGGTCAGCGTCGAGGCGGTCATGGCGGTGATGGCCGGCAACATCGAGCGCGCGCGCCAGACCCTGGTGTCGCTGGCATCCAAGCTTCCCGAGACCACGGCGCAGCTGCCCTATCCACGGGCCGTCGAAAATGCGCTGATGACTGCGCCCGAGCACATCGGGGTCGACGCTCGTCGTCGCCTCGACCTGATCATCGGGCATGTCCTGGAAACACGAGACTGATGACCGACAAGAACCCATCCGTAGTCGTGGTCGGCAGCGTTGCTGTCGACTGGGTGATCACCCCCCGAGCCGAGCGCGAGACCAGCGTCGGTGGTTCGGCCACCTTCTTCTCCATGGCTGCGTCGTACTTCGGCCCGGTGCGCCTGGTGGGCGTGGTGGGCAAGGACTTCCCGGACCAGGCCCTGGCCGACCTGCGTAACGCCCACGTGGACACCGAGGGCCTCGAGATCGTGCCCGACGGCAACACCTTCCACTGGAAGGGCCGCTACCACGACAACATGAACCAGCGGGACACGCTGGACACGCAGCTCAACGTGTTCGAGCACTTCGACCCGAAGCTGCCCGAGTCGTACCGCAACTGCGAGTACCTGTTCCTGGCCAACATCCAGCCCACGCTGCAGCTCAAGGTCCTCGACCAGATGGCCACGCGGCCCCGCCTGGTCGGCCTGGACACGATGAACCTGTGGATCGACGTCGCCAAGGACGACCTCATCAAGGTCCTCGAGCGCATCGACGTGCTCACCATCAACGAGGAAGAGGCGCAGCAGCTCACCGGCGAGTCCAACCTCGTCAAGGCGGCGCAGGCCATCCACAAAATCGGCCCCAAGAGCCTCGTGATCAAGCGTGGTGAGTACGGCGCGCTGCTGTTCCACGACGGCGAAATCTTCAGCGCGCCCGCGCTGCCCCTCGAGGACGTCATCGATCCCACGGGCGCGGGCGACAGCTTCGCGGGCGGCTTCATGGGCTACCTGGCGCGGGCCGGCGAGACCACGGGTGAGACCCTGCGCTCGGCCATGATCTACGGCTCGGTGATGGCCAGCTTCTGCGTCGAGGGCTTCTCCTACGACCAGGTCAAGGGCCTCGGACACCAGGCCATCGACGAGCGCTTCATGGCGTTCTCCCGGCTGACCCAGTTCGAGCGGGCGCGCCTGGTCTAGTGACCCGATGAGCGAGCAAGAGCAGCCCGACGAAGAGAGCGACTTCGAGTTGCTCGAGGCGTGGCGCGGGGGCGATGAGGCTGCCGGCCGCGCGCTCTTTGCTCGCTATTTCGAGTCGGTCTTCCGCTTCTTCCGCAACAAGGTCGACGACGCGGCGGAAGACCTGACCCAGCAGACCTTCATGGGCCTGGTGCAGGGCAAGGATCGCTTTCGAGGCGATTCCAGCTTTCGCACCTACGTGTTCATGATCGCCCGCAAGCGGCTGTACTCGTACCTACGCAAGGCCCAGCGCGACCAGGGCTCGGCCGCGTGGGGGGAGAGCTCGGTCGCCGACCTCGGCTTGGCTTCGCCCTCGCGGGCGGTGGCGCGGCACCAGGAGCAGCGCCTGCTGCTGCTCGCGCTGCGTCAGCTGCCCGTCGAGATGCAGGTCTCCCTCGAGCTGTTTTATTGGGAAGAGCTCACGGTGACCGAGATCGCCGAGGTGCTCGAGACCCCGGTGGGTACGGTCAAAAGCCGCATCCAGCGGGCGCGGGCGCGGCTGGACAAGGTCATCGAAGAGCTCGCGGGCTCCGAAGAGCTGCTGCGCAGCACGATGGACAACTTCTCGTTGTGGGCTCGTGAGCTTCGCGGGCAGCTGTCGCCCCCGAGCGAGGGCGAACCCGACGGCGAGGGCTGAGCCGCCGCGCAGGTGCTCGGTTCACCCGGGCAGGGCGGAGGGCCAGTAGCCGAGCCGCCCCAGCATGCGGGCCGTGATCCCCTGGTGGGTGGCATCGTGGATCTCGAACTCGAACGCGTCGGCGAGGCGGTCGATGACGTTGAAGGCGAAGCACACGTACATCGCCTCGTGGATCGCTCGCTCGTCGAGGCCGGCCTCGAGTGCGGCTTCGATGTGTTCGGGTCCGAAACTGTCGGGCTCGGTGGTCAGCCGGTACACGAGCTCGAGGGCGGCCCGCACAGGCTCCTCGATCGGCGCGGTGCGATGGTCCTCGAGCACCGCATCGACGACCGCTTGGTCGATGCCGGACACCGCAACTGCGGCGTGGTGGACGGTTCAGTACTCGCAGCGATTGGCCTTGGAGACGAACGCGGAAAACAGCTCGCACTCCGCGTCTTCCCACCGCTGGGCCTTGCGCATCGATCGTTGCAACACCTTGGCCATGGAGCGACCAAAGAGCGCGGGGCGGTAGCTGAGCGCGAGCACGGGTCCCGGGATCGGGTCGATGATCCGACGCATCACCCAGAGCATGGCCCGCTGCACGCGGGAGTGTCCGTGGTCGACGACCGACAGCCTCATCGGCGCGCCCTCGCTCGCTTCATGGCCTCGAGGCCTCGCTCGAATTGCCCCAAGCTTGCCCCGACCGCCGCGGCCACGGTGAACTCGTACAGCGCGTCTTCGCTGTAGCCCGCGTCGCGGAGGCGGTCGTAGTCCTCGTCGACGACCTTGTAGGCATTACGGGCGACCTTGTCGACGAGCGTCGTCAGCTCGTCGGGGATGTCACCGGGATCGCGAGGGGCCCCGGTGAACGCGGCGCTGCGATCGGCCACGGCGCGGCGCAGCGCGGGCGATGAATCTCCGTCGGCACCGAGCGCGGTGTCGACGAGCCGTCGCACGATGTCGGGGAGCGCGGTCGGGTCATCCATGACCTCACGATACCGCCCCGTCGCGGTGAGAACATCGCCACTGGCTCCTGTTTCGACTCGGTGAGGATGTCGGCGTATCCCACCGTGTATGGGGTTCTCGCCGACGGTACGACGACACTATCGGGTCCGGGCTCGGGGCGTTGTCGGCGACCCACAAGTGGTGCCGGGTGAGTGCCGGCGGCCTGCCCGGGGTGGAACTCAGAACGAGAACGCGGTGCCGAAGAGCACGAGCAGCGACTGGGCTCGCGCCTCTTGCGTGTCGGTCATCGTCTGCTGGGTGCCGTCGGAGACGGTGGTGCCCTGGGTGACCCCGGTGAAGGCTCGCTCGCCGAACACGGGGCGGAACTGCAGCATCAGCGAGACCCACCGACGAATGCGATAGCGGGTGTCGAGCGAGGGCGTGATGATGAAGTTGATGCGGTCCCCGGTGAGGTCTTCGTTGCTGCGGATGGGGAACGAAAACCCGAGGCCGAAGCCGGCCCCGACCTCGATGCGGCTGGTGGCGGCGACGACCAGGCCGGGCTCGAAGAACACCCGCGCCCAGCCGAAGGCCCGCAGCTGCTCGTCGGTGGTGGTCTCGGCGCCCACGTCGGAGGGCTCGACCGGCTCCTCTTCGACGAGGCGACTGCCCCAGCGGCCCAGGGTGCCGCCGACCCGCAGGTCCCAGCCGACCCGCGCCCACTTGGGGTTGCGGGCGCGGAACTGCAGGGCGAACTGGCCCAGCGCGCTGAAGTACACGGGCGGGACGTCGTCGGGGCCGAAGGTGTCCGACCAGGCGGGGCCACCCCCCGCGGCGAGGTAGAGCTTGAAGGCGGTTCGCCGGGCGGTGCGCTCGGGTCGGCCGAACTCGATGGTGCCGTTGCGGACCTCGGCCACCGCCTCGTCGTAGGGCCGGTCACCGCGGGGGCGAAAGCGGATGGGCTCACACGAGGCTCCGGGCACCTTGAGCTGGAGCGTCGGCACATGGGTGACGCCGTAGCGGTGCACTTCGCCGTCTTCGCCGAAGATCTCGACGTCGGTGACCCGGCTGCCGGGGACCTCCGTGCGCCAGGCATCGACGGTGGTGTGCAGGTAGATCTGGTCGGCGGGCACGTAGCGGGTGAGCACCTGGCCGTTGGCGGCGAGGGTGTCCGTCCAGCGCTGGGTGGGGCGGGTCTTGGCGAAGGTGACCTCGAGCGGCAGGTCGAGGTCGAGGGCCGAGTCGTCCATGGTGCCCGGGCAGCGATAGTCGCAGCCGGTCTCGGTCACGGTGGCGCTACAGGTGGTGCCCGTCTCGAGGGTGACGGTGGGACAGGCCTCGGCGGGGTAGATGCACTCGGGTCTTCGCCAGCTGAAGCTGACCTGCTTGAACTGCAGCTCGAAGGGGCTCGCCGGCCATCGCCCCTCCCAACGCGCCCCGAAGCGCGCCGCCGCCTTTCCGTCGTCGGTGGCGGCCAGGTCGATGTCGAGGGTGCCGACCCCGAGCGGGGCCTGGGGAATCCAGACTTGCAGCGCCCCCGTGCTGGTCAGCGCGCCGACGCAGTGCTCGACCTTCATCTGTACGCCATGGATGCGCAGCGAGATGCGGTCGCGGTCGCTGGCCTCGAGCCGGGTGCGCGGCAGGATGACCTCGACGACGTGGCAGCGAGGCGTCAGCGGCAGCAAGATCAGCTTGCGCACGGGCTCGCCCTCGTTGGCGATGGTCTCTTCGGCTCCTCGCTCGCTGCGGGGATGCGGCAGGTAGTGGCCGCCGAGGCTACGAGCGGTGACCACGACCTGGTCGAGGTCGGCCTGGACACCGATGGTGGCGATGCCTCCGGTCAGTCGCACCGAGTCGATGGCGGGCGGCGAGCCCTCGAGGTGCTCGAGCAAGATGAACAGCGGCCGGGGTTTGCGGGCGGCCTCGGCCGCGGCGAGGCTGTCGGAGGTGCAGGCCACGTGTAGCTCGTCGGCGCGGCCCAGGCCCTCGGGGAGCTCGACCCGCGGGCGGCAGTCGCCGATGGGATCGTTGGAGCAGCGCTGACGCGTGGACGAGGCCTCGTCGCCGCCCCACAGCGCGGGGTCGACCTGCCAGGAGCTGCGGCCCACCGCTTCCATGGCATCGGGGTGAGGGGAGAGCACTTCGCTCAGGGATTTGCGCGTGCGCGGGCTCTGGGCCTCGCTGACGACGCACAGGTGCGTGGGGACGTCGCCGGCCTCGGGCCGCAGGTCGAGGGTGACGACGCCGTACTCTTCCGCCGCGGCCACACGCGGCCACACCACCATCACCAGGACGACGACCAGCGCCGCCCACCAAGGTCCCGAGCAGCGGCTCAGGACTCGCATTGATCCTCGGTGGTCGATACGCACAGATAGTAGCGCGAGCAGTCCGAGGGGCGGAGTCCGTCCCCGGGCTGCAGCCCGGCTCGTCGGTACTCGGGCGCTTGCTGGGCGCACTCGTAGCACTGACCCTTCTTGGTCTCGACGAAGCGTTCGTGCCGACGCTGGTGATGGAGGAAATTGAAGCGATCCTGCCGGAAGTAGCAGATTTCGGTCTTGCGCTTGCGTTTGGGGGCCTTGGTGCCGACGTCCGGGCTCGCGGTGGTGCCCTCGTCTTCGCTGGCGACGCCATCGGTTGCACCCGCCGCATCGGGTTCGGGGGCGGCGACGGCATCGGCGGCCGAGGTGGCCTCCGGGGCGGGCTCGGGCTCGGGCTCCAGCTCGGCGGGGGTCAGCGCTTTCGTGGGGGCGAGCGCGGCCGGGGCGGCGGCGGCGGAGGGATCGGCAGGCGGACGAGACTGGGCGACCAAGCTGGCCGCGTCGCTGGCCTCGGTGACGGCGGAGTCGTCGTTGCCCGCGATCCACAGCCCCATGCCGCCGAGCGAGAGCAGGGCGAGCGCACCCATGGTCATGGCGGTGACCCGGGCCCGTCGACGTCGGCGGCGGGCGACGTTGGGATCGATGAGCGCCTCTTCGAGGCGATCGAGCAGGGGCTCGAGCCCAGGGTGGCGATCGGCGGGGTCGATGGCCAGTCCCCGCACGACCTCGGCGTGGACCCACGCGCGAACCTTGCTCTCCGACGGTGGATCGAGGACCCGGCCGTGTCGCACGCTCTTGCGGTACTCGCCGATCGAGTTGCCGGCAAAGGGCGGGTAGCCGTACAGCGCCTCGTAGAGGGCGACACAGAAGCTGAACTGATCGCTGCGGGCGTTGGCCACGGCCCCGGACTCTTGCTCGGGGGCCATGTACTTGGGCGTGCCCAGCAGGGTGCCGGTCTGGGTGAGCGTGCCCGAGGGGCCTTGCAGGTCGCCCGTGTCGCGATCGAGCTCCGATTCTTCGGAGGCGCTGTCGAGCGCGGCCGGGCCTCCGGCGAGCCCGAAGTCACCCACACGAACCCGACCGTCCGCGCCGACGAGTACGTTCTCGGGCTTGAAGTCGCGGTGGATGACGCCGGCCGCATGCGCGGCGGCCAGGCCTCGGCCCGCCTCGACGTAGCGGCGAAGAATCTCGCGCCAGGCGGGTTTTTCCTCGGTGAGCCAGTGGGCGAGGCTGCGGCCCTCCACGAACTCCATGGCGATGAACACCCCGTCCTCGACCGTGCCCACGTCGTAGACGTGGATGACGTTGGGGTGGGCCAGCCGAGCCATGGCCCGGGCTTCCCGGACCACGCGGGCCCGCGCGGTGGCCGGGTCCTTGGTGCTCGTGGTGCTCGGGTGCATGAGCTTGACCGCGACGTCGCGGGCGAGCTCGGGGTCGTGGGCGCGATAGACCACGCCCATGCCGCCGGCTCCGATGCGCCCCTCCACCCGATAGCGACCCACGCGGACCGGCTGTCGGGGCCCCGAGAACAACCGGCTGGCGATGGCGGCCCGGGCCCGACGCGCCTCGACGTCATCGCCCTGGGGGGCGGCACGGCGCAGTGGATCCCCCGTAGAGGGGGCTGAGGGCTCGATTGAAGCGCTCACGACGAACGTTGTCGGGTCCAGGCCACGTGGGCGAGACGTGGAAACGGGCGCCGGGGGCGTCCGCGCACAGGATAGCCTCGCGCTCGGATCACGCCAGGGATGGAGCGCAATGAACTGTTAGTTTTGCCGGCTTTCTCACAAAGTTTTCGCGATGGCGCCGGGATCCTGTGGGGGGTCCTTCCACCGCGGGCGCCGTCGGGCGTCGGCCGGCTCCGATTCAGGAGCTGCCGCGCACGGCTCGGTCGAGCGCCTCGATGAACGCATCGTTCGTCTTGTACGAGACCACGTCCGCTTTCAGGATGAGGTTTCCGACCTTGATCCCCATCTGGATGGGCCACGACGACGGGTTGGCGAACACGTGCACGGCCACGATGCGGTCGTTGACGTTGCGGAACACGCCGAAGATCGAGTCGCGGACGTTGCTGGTGAAGTGCTCGAGCTCCGCCGCATGGAAGAAGATGCGGGACGCGCCATCGATGACGTGATGGCGGAGGTCGGTGGAAAACAGGGGCTCGGCCTCGTCGGTGAGCGCGCCGCACATCTCGACCAACACGGCGTCGTCGGTGATGCGGTGGATGTTCACTTCACCACTCGTGCCGTTCCATCGCTGGTTGGATAGCGAAGAGTCTTGGAACGTCTCGAGTGATTCGTGCATCGTCGGCCTCGCGTTTGGGCGACGAACTCCATGCGCGCTCGTGGTGCCCTCCCGAAAATTCACCCTAACCTCCAGCGCCGTTGTCGGTGCGTCCTGAGATGGAACGAGAATCGGCCCGTTCGCGTCGCCCGTTCGAGCCTCCGCGGGGGCGATACCGCTCGAGGAGGACAGCGCGAAAACGAACGCGGAGTCGACGTCGGATCGATGCGAGCAGGCGGGGGCTGCCGTCGGGCGACTCGGCGTCAGGACGGCGACGGCTCGGCCGACGCGGCGAGGCGCCCGCGAAATACCGTGCCGAGCAGGGTGAAGAACAGCAGGTACGCGATGCTGAGACCCGCCCCCGAGACGGGGGCCGAGACCCCGTCGGGGAGGACGTTGATGATCGCGATGACGATCATCATGCCGAACAACGGGGTGGTGATTCCACTCCAGCGCGGCAGCGAGGTTCGACCCCGAAAGACCATCACCGCGACGTTGAGCCACGCCACCGTGAACAGCAGCATCGCGAGCCCCCATCCGACGTAGAACACCATGATGAAGGTGTTGGCCGTCTCGAGCAGCGCAGGATGAGCGGATGGCTCCGTGTGCTCGACGAGCTTGAGGACCTCGCCCACGAACGCGAGCGTCGAGTGGAGCAGGGGAGACAGCACGACCGCGGCGAACAGGGCGGCGAAGGAGGCCGTGCGGTACCAGCCTTCGGCCATGCGAAGGGTGCGAGCGGTGAGCCAGACCCCGCAACACAGCAACGGTACGCACGCCGCGATGAGCAGCCGGGCCGCGACGAGGGCATCGGTGGGGGCCGAGACCAAGGGCAGGGACAGCTCGGGGGCGAGCTGGTCGGCGTAGACCTCGGTGAACAGGGGATGGGCGGCCGGGTCGACGGGGTTGCCGAGGATGAGCACGTCGCCGGCGATCAACATGAGTGCCCCGAGGGCAGCACCCACCACGAGCGGGAGGTTGCGGTTCGGCACGACGCCGACTCTACCGTTCGTCGGGGGTCGGGGCGGCAACGCAATGCCGTTGAGGCGGGAGCGCTCGCGCGAGCGACCGCAGTGCATCGAGGGCGGGTTCTTCCCGTCGTGCATCGAGGCACCCGAGCAACACTCGCAGGGTGTGTCCGACCTCGAGCAGCACCTCCACTTCGCCGCGCGCCCGGGCGTCTTCGGCGGTGTAGTCGTGCAGCACGCCGACCCCCGCGCCCGCGGCCACGAGTGTTCGGGTGGCGCTCTCTCGATCGACTTCGACGATACGGACCGGTTCGATCGCGTGGCGTTCGAGCAGAGCCCGCGCGGCCTGGCCACACGACGAGTCGGCGGGGGGGAGGATCCAAGGGGTGGCCGCCATGGTCTCCCACTGGAGCTCGCCGAACCCGGCCGGGGCCACCAGGCGGAGCCCGAAGCGCGCGACCTCTTCGCAGTGCATGCGCGCATCCACGTCGGCCTCGGCGTTGAAGAAGCCTGCGTCCAGTCGCCCTGCGAGCAGCTCCGCGATCACCGTCGACGAGTCGCCTTCGGTCAGCCGCAGCTCGATCGCGGGGTAGCGCTCGCCCAACGCGGAGACCAGTCGCCCCGCGACGGAGGCGTTGGAGTTGGCACCGAGCCCCAGTCGCAGCACGCCGCTGGGCATCCCCCGGATCCGCGCGGCCGCGGAGAGCACCTCGTGATGGGCGTCGACCGCCCGCTCGGCCGTGGTGCGCAGTCGTTCTCCCTCGGGCGTGAGCTGCATGCCCCGGGCGGTGCGCTCGAACAGGGCCAGCTCGAGGGTGTCTTCGAGGGCTTTGACCTGCGCGCTGACGGCAGGCTGGCTGAGGCGCAACTCGGCCGCCGCGCGGGTGATGCTGCCGGCTCGCGCGACCGCGAGGAAGGTCCTGAGCTGCTGGATCTCCACCGTCGTCGCCAACCGTAGCATCGGGCCTGTCGCGTGACCCGAGGTTGGAACGGCACCGACCGATCAGGGCCCTCGCTCGCCCCGGACGATCGCCACGCGGCACGGCAACGTGACGCGGCCGTCGTGCTCGTGCTCCTGCAGGGCTCGGGTCAGGGCCGCGTGTGCCCGCTCGTGGGCGGCGGCCCCGGCTCGCGCCAGCAGCTCGGCCAACGTCGAGTACGCCGCGAGGCAGAACTCGGCCGACGCAGCGGCATCGAGCCCGCCGCCCACGGCCAAGCGTCCCGACCACGCCTCGGTCGAGACCCCGGCGAAGCCGACCTCGCGCAGCAACCGCTCCAGCGCTCCGTCCTCGCCGTAGCGGAATGGACCCGGGGCATCGGGGGTGGCCGCGGGCAGGTCGACGATGCGGCCGATGACGTCGCGCACCACGGTGACCCACGGGTTGTCTCGAGCCGCGCCCCAGACCGCGAACGCGAAGCGGCCACCCGGGTTCAGCCAGTGTCGCAGGTTCGCGAAGGCGGCGTGTGGATCGGCGAAGAACATGACCCCGAAGCGCGAGGCCAAGCGATCGTAGCGACGCTCGGGACGGAACTGCTCCGCGTCGGCCACCTGAAACTCGACCTCGAGGTCACCCGCCCGCTCTCGGGCGCTGCGAACCAGGCGGGCGTTGATGTCGTAGCCATGGACGACCGAGCCCGTCGGGGCGGCGCGGGCGATGCTGCGCGAGGTGTGGCCGCCGCCGCACCCGATGTCCGCCACGCGGCAGCGATCGTCCAGATCCAGGGCCGCCACCAGCGGCTCGTCGACCACGTGGAGCATCGCCTCCATCGGTTCGAGGTGTTGCTGCCACTTGTCTCCCCGCCAGCCGGGCCAATCGGGGGTCGTGCTGCCAGATTGCATGGCGTCACCCTGAACCGTCGCGTCCGCGACGACCAATCGTTTGTGCCGAGGTCTGACCTCGGCTACTCCGAGGGCGCCGTCGCGTCCTGGGCCGCGTCTTCCACCACGGTGGCCACGCGCCACAGACCGAGGCCGACACTCAGCGCCGACAGCAGCCGCACGCCCCACAGCGAACCGGTGGTGAGTCCCGCGAGGGCCATCCACAAGATGGTGCCCATGATCACCACTTGGCCGAGCGACAGCAGCAGGCACGGGATGAGCAGTCCGGGGCGCCGAACGACCCGACCGAGCCCCTGCACGGTAGAGCGCACGCTCCACGGCGCTGCACCGTGTTCCACCACCGCGACGCGGGTCGCGTCCTGAGCCACGCCGCACAACATCCAGACCAAGGGACCGAGGATCCACAGGACGATGGGCGGCGCGGCCATCACCGAGACGACCACGATCGCCATCAGCAGCGCGCGCAGCAGCAGGTGCCACACCGACTGCACCAGCACGGGGAGCAGGCCGGACAGCGCCCGCCCGCCCAGCTCCGACCACGGCCGCGGCCCGGCGAGGCGCACGATGAGCAGCGGGGACAGCAGCGTCCAGGTGATCGCGCCGAGGACCAGGCTGGCGATGGCCGAGGTGGCCAACCCGGCGCCGACGGCCGGGTGATCGCGGAGCACGTCGACGACCCCGAAGAGCATCCGTGAGGTGTCCAGCGCGTCGAAGGACTTGAGCGCGGCCACGGTGAGCATCTGGATCTGCCAGCCGATGAGGCCGGCCACCGCCGCCATCCACAGCCAACCGCCGAGCCACCAGCCGGGGGCGCCCAGCGTTCGCCTCAAGCCGCCGATGAGCCGACTCATGGTCCCAGCCCTCCCATCAGGGCCAGCGAAGAGGCTTCGCTGAGGGTGCCCAGGGTCTGCGAGACCGTCTGCTCGGGGTGGCGCTCGTGGGCGAAGCGGGTGTTGTTCCAGCGTCGGCCCTCGAGCACCAGGCGGCCTTCGGGATCGATGGACGCGGAGCGAACTCGCCGTCCCGGCCATCGCAGGACGCGGTAGCGGCCGCGGCCGTCCCACAGCACGCGCGCGGTGCTGCCGTCGTCGAATTCGACCTCGACCTCGACCGGGATGATCATCTCGCCCGCTCGGTGCACGACCACCACGGCCTCGAGCTGCTCGTCGGAGCGCGAGTCTTCCTCGGTACGCTCGGGCGGGTCGCCGCCGACCAAGGCTCCGTGCTCGTCGCGGTGCCAGCCCGCATCGCCCTGCGCGGGCCGGTTGGTGACCTTGTGGACCCGGAAGTCCACCGTCTTGGTGCTGCGCAGGGCTTGCTCGAAGTACTCGGGGATCGAAAGCGTGATCGGCTGGTCGTCGTCGGTACGCCCGAGCACCACGTGCTCGCCCAGCTCTCGTACGAAGGTGCCCTCGAGGTCGGCCCCCCGAGGGTGGCGGAAGCGAAACTCGTCGGCGTAGCGCCGCATGGTGTGGTCGAAGGCCTCGGCCCCCAGCACCCGTCGCAGGGTCAGCATGATGGCCGCCGTCTTGCGGTAGGTCAGCGAGCCGTACTGCCCCACGAGAGGGGTGAAGCGATTGGCGGGCTGATCGACGGGCTGCAGCGGCCCGCCCGGCTTCATGTCCAGGCGCAGGCCGTCGTATAGCCCCAGCTCGTGGCCCGCGAACCGAGCCAGCCAGGGCCCGTGGGCGTCGTCGGGGCCGTGCCAGTCCACGTAGACCAGCATGTTCGAGAAGGTATTGAGGCCTTCGTCGAGCCAAGGCTGGCTGAACTCGTCGGAGGCGAGCAGGCCCTGGAAGTACTGATGCCCGAACTCGTGGATGGTGGTGAACTCGCCCCCGACGCGGTGGTCGAAGCCCAGCGCGCGCAGGGTGGGCGGCAGGTGGTACGGGGCGCTGGTCGTATAGAAGGTGGGGTACTCCATGCCCCCGGCCCCGCCCGCGCCCTCGGGGGGGTCGATGAGGGTGATGGTCGACCAGGGGTAGGGCCCGAATCGCGCCTCCATGCTCTCGAGCGCGGCACGCTGGGCGGCGAGGTGGGCCGAGGCATCGGCGGCGCGCTCTTCGGGGACCAGGGCGCGGATGCGGATGCCCTCGTAGTCGTCCCACGCCTCGAACAGGTCGGGCCCGGCCGTCCACGCGAAGTCGTGCACCATCTCGGCGCGGTAGTGCAGCAGCTGGCGGCTGCCCTCGGTGGTGCTCGAGACCAGGATGCCGCTGGCGCCCGCCACCAGATCGGCGGGCAGGTCCAGGTGCACCTCGTAGTGGCCGAAGTCGGCGTAGAACTCGCTGTAGAGCGTGAAGGGGTGAGCCCGCCAGCTGCCGTCGGCATGCAGTACGCCCGGCTTGGGGAACCACTGGCCGGCCATCACGAAGCGCCCGGAAAAGCCGGTCCGGGCGAAAACCTCCGGGAACTGGGTGACGAACGCGATCTCGAACTCGACCGCTTGCCCCGGGTCCACGGGGGTATCGAGGCTCACCGTCATCAGCGAGGGCTCGTCCGCTTCGCGGTGGGTGAGGGGCGTGCGGGCCGGGTTGCCGTCGCTGCCGATGCCTTGCAGTCGCTCCACCGTCTCGATGTCGATGTAGCCCCAGGGGTTGTCTTCGCTCTGACCGTGCGCCCGGTGGCTGCCTCGACCCTGACGCATCCAGGCCGTGTCCTCGGCTCGGAATCCGTTCATGTACAGGTGGAACGGAATCTCGTGGACGGGGGCGGGACCGTTGTTGCGCCAGGTGATGTGGGCGCGGCCTTCGACGCGGTGCTCTTCTTCGTCGTAGCGGGCGTCGATCTCGTAGTCGACGACGCGCGCGGACGCGGGGACCTTGCCCGACGCCGCGGCCGGTCGCAGCGCCTCGGTCGGCTCGGGCACGGGCTCGCTGGGCGGCGGGGCCTCGGCCGGGCAGGCGGCGCTGGCCAGCGTCGCCGCGGCCGCCAAGACTCGTGCACCCCGTCGGATGCGCCCCACGGTCTCCCGGAGGGATCGGTCCTGATGGATCGCCCGCAGTCTCACGTGCTCGATGCGTACACCGTGGCCGTCCAACGAGCAACGGATCGCGATGCAGGCTACGCTGCGGCGTCCATGGAGCGGGTCGGTCTGCACGGTCTCGACGAACGAGGGGTGGCCACCGCCGCCGTCGCGCTGGGAGCGGTGCTGCAGCCCGGTGACGTGCTGTTGCTGGAGGGTCCGATGGGGGCGGGCAAGACCACGTTCACGCGGGCGCTGGCCGAAGGTCTTGCTGTACGTCGGCCCGAACGAGTGCGAAGTCCCACGTACAACCTGTGCCTGATCCACGACGGGCCGCGGCCGCTCGTGCACGTGGATCTCTTTCGTCTCGCGCAGACCGACGAGGGCTCTGCGCCGGTCGGCGAGGCGGCCTTCGAGTCGCTCGGGCTCGATGCGCTGGGCGAAGGGCTGGGCGGCCCCGAGCCGGTGTTGGTCGTCGAGTGGGCAGACCTGTGGGCGGCCCCACCGGCCGATCACCTACGGATTCGACTGCAGCCCGAGCCCGACGATCATCAGCGCAGAACATTGATCGTGAACGCTCACGGGTCGCGAGCCGCCGAGCGACTCGCGGCTTGGCAACCCGCCGCGCCGGCCTGATTCGGTTCGGGTGGGCGCCCTCGAGGCGTGGTGTCGGGCGGGCGCCCGGGGCCCCGACGATGGCGGAATGCCCCGATCTCGGCGCTCGGTCCCGCCCTGGGCAATCCCTGCACACGGCGTGGGCCGGGCCACGCAGCGTCAGGATCCCGCCGCTAGATCTCCGGTTCGACAGGCCCGTTTGGGGCGCGAATTTCGGGGACGCTGGACGATTTTCGCTTTTCAAGCCCGTCTGGGCGGGTTTATCGTCCGGGCGAGCCGAGCGCTCCGCGGCCCCCGCGGAGCACGCAACCGCGCTCCCCATCCCAAGAATCACCGCCAGGGTTCCTCCCGGACCCCGGCATCCAAAACACCACGATTAGCGTCAACTCGCTCAGGATCAACAGACCATGGCCAAAGCGTCCAAGCCCAAGGAAATCGTCGTCGTCGGCTCGAAGGTAAAGGAAGTCATCAAGGAAGCTGGCCTCCGCAGCGACGGCGAGCTCGTCCAAGCCGTTTCCGACAAGGTTCACGAGCTTCTCGAGGCCGCCATCGAGCGCTGCCAGAGCAACAACCGCAGCACCGTGCGTCCGCACGACCTCTAGGCGACACGCCAACGCCGAGCGAGGACGAGCCGTCCTCCGCTCGGCACCCGAGCCAGGCCGTCACGCGAACTTCCGCGTGGCGGCCTCGTTCGTTCCCGGGCGTTGTCCGTGCAGGCCCGGTCGCACCCCGGACGCACGCCACAATCGCGGTTTGCGGTGTATCTGGGAGGTGTCCAGGGCGTATCCTTGGCAGCGATGAACCTCCGGGACGCCGTGCTGAAAGCCGCCAGCAACTACCTCCGTACTCATCCCGAAGAGCTGTCGCGGATCCTCCGCAACGCGATGGGCCTGCGGTTTGGTGTTCCGATCGCCGGGTTGCGCTGGCTGGCCGCCAACGGCGGAGACGGTGGTCCCGAAGACGTCGAGATCGACCCCTGTCCGCCGGGCATCCGCATCGGCGCCACGGTCGAGCTGATGGGCACCAACGTCCGCGCCGTCACCATCCTCTACATCGAGCGCATTCGGATGTCGGCCGAGGAGCTTCGGCTCGAGGTTCGCCTGGAAGACACGAAGATGACGGTGCTCGGCGATGCCGAGTCCCCGGTGGCGGCGCTCATCAAGTCGGGCGCGCTCGACCTCACCAAAAGCGGCAATCTCGCGGCGCACCTGCCCGGGCTGTCCCGGCTGCTGGGCGAGTCCACGGGCAACCGGCTGGTCATCGATCTCATGAAGCACCCCGTCCTGGGCAAGAACCGGGTGGCCCGTCGGGTGCTCGGCTTGGTCTCCTCGTTCGTCACCGTGCACGGGGTCGAGTCCGACGAGGGGCACCTGGACGTCTTGATGCGGGCCTTCCCCCGCGGCATGGGCGGAGCAGCCCGGGCCGTGCGGGACCACGTGTTCACCGATGGCCCTCCGTGGATTCGGGGGATGCTTCCGGGCCGGAGCAACGGCGAGCCCCGTCGCGGGTACTGACCCGTCCGGTGCGATCTCGGCCGGGGCGCAGCGGGCCTCGGGCGGCCGAAACGGCAGCTCGGGACGGCTTCCGCGACCGTCGCCGTTTGCCCGCAATTCATCGCTCAGAGCCACTCTTTGGCCCGATTGCGGGCTCCTCGGCGGCCACCTTGACGCGGCTCGTCGGGCCCTGCTAAGAGGCCGCTCCCCATCGGGGCGTAGCGCAGCCTGGTAGCGCGTTCGGTTCGGGACCGAAAGGTCGGAGGTTCAAATCCTCTCGCCCCGACAGGACTCTCCCCCGCGGTGACCGACAAAGTTCCCGACACGGTCACCGCGGAACGGAGAAACCCATTCACACGCGGCCGACGACGGTCGAGCTTCGGGCGCTGAGCGCCACGGCTCGCACGCTGCCTCCGCTGCGTCGTGGCGCGGACGAGGCTGGGCAGCGCCAGCGCCAATTCCACGGGCGGCTGCGGCTCAGATGACGACGGCGAGTCGGGTCTGACCCACGGAGAACTCGTCTTCACCGCCGAGTTCGACGGGCGCCTCGATGACCGCATCGTTGACCCGCACGGTGCCGTCGCCGGTCAGCGGTCGCAGGTGCGGGCGGTTGGGCACGCCGCTCCACTCGAGCACGGCGTGGACGCGGGGCACGGCGTCGTCGCGCAGCTTGATCTCGCAGCGTCGGCCGCTGCCGATGCGGTAGCTGCCGGGTAGGAACAGCTGCTCCACGACCTCGTCGTCGGGCGTGAGCATGCGGAGCTTGGCGGCGACCGGGATGTCCATGTCGCGGTGCAGCACCAGGCCCAGGACGTTGGCGAAGGCCCCCGCGTTGGGCGGCCGGGCCTCGGGGTCCTTGTCGAGCGCCCGGGCGATGCCGCTGACCAGCGAGTCGGGCAGATCCTTGCAACCCTCGCACTGCCGGATCGGCGTCGGAGGCGTCTGCGCGTGGGCTTTGAGCCACTCGGTGGGGTTGTGGCGCAGCTGCTCCTTGAGCTCCAGCAAGGGGATGCCGGGGAAGAAGGGGCTGCGACCGGACAGCAGCTCGAACAGGATGGTGGCCAGGCTGTAGACGTCGCTGGCCGGGGTGAGCACGCGGGTGCGCAGCTGCTCGGGCTGCGAGTAGTGCGGCGTGCCCACGACCATGTGGTTCTCGGTGGCGTTGACCCCGACCACCGGGCTGCCGTCCCACGATCGCGCGAGACCAAAATCGAGCATTTTGATCTTGCCGTCGCGCTCGATGAAGATGTTCTCGGGTTTGACGTCGCGATGCACCACGCCCATGGCGTGGGCCTCGGCCAGACCGAGGCACGCCTGGTGGATGATCGTGACCGCCTGCGCAGGGTGAAGCGGTTTGCCGAAGTCGTGCCAGTCGTCGAGCGAGCAACCGCTGAGCAGGTCCATCAACAAGTAGATGTGACCGTCGGGTCGCAGGCCGCAATCGAAGGTGCGGACGACGTGGGGGTTGGTCAGCGAGCGGAGGATCGTGATCTCGCGGAGGGCTCGCTGCGCTTCTTCGCCCGAGTGCACGGGCTCGCGAGTGAGCTTGAGGGCGAGGCGCTGGGGGTAGCCGGGCGATTCGACTTCATAGACGCGAGCGAACGAGCCGACGCCCAAGACACCATGGATCTTGATGTTGCCCGCGTAGACGTCCCCGGGCTGGAGATCGAGCGGCATGTGCAGTACCAGTGGCTCCCGGCCGCGAACTTACCATCGTTTTTGCGCGTCGGCCTTTTGTCGCCATGTCTGATCCCTCGGTCCTCGTTCCTCTGTCTAGCCTGGCCCCCACGGAGCGAAACGCCCGGCTGGCTCCGATCCGCATGGTCGCCACCGACGTGGACGGAACCCTGACCCGGGGTCGTGCCCTCGATCCGGCCGTCGTTCGCGTCATCGCCGCGCTGACGGAGGCGGGCGTTCGGGTCCTGCCCATCAGCGGTCGGCCGACCGGGGAGGTGCTCGGATTGTGTCGCTATCTGCCGGGAGTCGACCATGCAATCTCGGAAAATGGGCTGTTCGAGGTCGTGCCCGATGTCGCCCCGCGGTGGCTGTTGCCCCCGACCGATCGGCAGGCACTGATGGCGGTCGGCGACCGACTCAACGAGGAACACGGCGCGGGCTTGGTGCTCACCGCCGACCATCCCTTCCGACTCGGCGACGTCGCCTACGAACGTGAAGGTCGCGACCCCCAGGTGCTCACGGAGTTGCGCACCAAGGCGGCCGACCTCGGGGTGTGCCTGGTGTGGTCGAGCGTGCACATCCACCTGACCCCGCGGCCGCCCGACAAAGGCGAGGGCTTGCTTCGTTTTGCGGCGGACCATGGTCTAGACCCCGCGACGATTCTCACGATTGGCGACGCGCCCAACGACGAAGGGTTGTTCGTCGGCGGTCGCTTCGGAGTGACGGTGGGCACAGCCGACGTACCGTCGCAGCGCGACGCCTTCGAGTCCCTACCGACTTATGTCACTGACGAACGAGAGGCCGATGGCTTTCTTCAGGTAGCGGCCGCGCTCCTCGACCGGTAGGCTGCCGAGCGACGCAAATGGTGCGTCGTAGGAGTCGTTTTCGACATGCAGATTGGCGTCCCTAAAGAGACCAAGACCCACGAGTACCGCGTGGGAATCAACCCCGAAGGGGTCCGACGATTGGTGGCTGCGGGTCATCAGGTGAAGGTGGAGACCGGGGCGGGCGTAAGCTCCGGTTTCTCCGACGAGACCTTCACCAAAGTCGGGGCCACGATTGCCAAAGGCGCGGCCGATGCCTGGTCGGCCGACATGGTCATCAAGGTCAAGGAGCCCTTGCCCTCGGAGTTCCAGTACTTCCGTGAAGGCCTGCTGCTCTACACGTATCTGCACCTCGCGGCCTTCCCCGAGCTGACCAAGGAGCTGCTCGACAAGAAGGTCAGCGGGGTGGCCTACGAGACCATCACCGACAAGGCGGGGGCGCTGCCCTTGCTGCGCCCGATGAGCGAGATCGCCGGGCGCATGGCGTCGCAGGTCGGTGCCGCGTGTCTCGAGCGAGAGAAGGGTGGCAAGGGCCTGTTGCTCGGCGGCATGCCTGGCACCCGTCGCGGTCGCGTCGTGATCCTCGGTGGCGGCATCGTCGGCACCGCGGCCGCCCGCATCGCCATTGGCCTCGGGGCCAAGGTGACGGTGATGGACGTCAACGCCGACCGCATGCACTACCTCGAGGACGTGTTCGGCAACAGCATCGAGACCCTGTACTCGACGACCGGCGCGATCGAAGAAGAGGTGGCGCGAGCCGACCTCGTGATCGGGGCCGTGCTGCTGCCCGGCGCTGCCGCGCCGAAGCTCGTCGACCGCAACCACCTCAAGACCATGGAGGACGGCTCCGTGGTGGTCGACGTCGCCGTCGACCAAGGCGGCTGCATCGCCACCTGTCGGCCCACCACGCACGACAAGCCGACCTTCGTGGAAGAGGGGGTGGTGCACTACTGCGTGGCCAACATGCCGGGCGCGGTGCCGCAGACCTCCACCACCGCGCTGACCAACGCGACGCTGCCGTGGGCGGTCGAGCTGGCCAACAAGGGCGTCGTCGAAGCAGCGCGAAGCTCGGTGCACCTGGCGCGAGGACTGAACACCCATCGGGGAGCGTGTGTGTGCGCACCCGTGGCCGAGGCCCATGGCCTCGAGTCCGTCGCCCTCGAAACGTTGCTCTGAGTCGGCGATGCTCTTGCGCCCTCGAATTCGTTCGAGGGCGCAACGCATCGGGTGACACCGCCGGGCGCTGGGCTGGGTCCAACGAACGCGTGCATGGGCCGGGGCCTATGGCGCATTCTGCGGCTCGTGCTAAGGGAGCCTCGAGCACCGGTGTTGCCCATGACCTCTGACCCAACCCGTTATCGCCGTAGTTCGGCTCTGCTGGGTTTCCTGCTGCTGTTGGCTGCACCTGCGTGTGGGCCGATGGGGCGGGCCGACGCCTCCGATCGTGGTTCTGAAAAGAGCGACGATGAAGAGGAGATCCCGACGCCCATCGTCTCGGCCCGGGTGTTCCGCGGAGAGATAAGCGCGGCGATCAAGGCCACGAGCACCATCGAGGCCGAACAACAGGTCACGGTGCACGCCGAGTCGACCGGTCGCATCACCAAGCTGGGCTCCGAAGAGGGCGACCAAGTCAAAAAGGGACAGCAGCTCGCGCGCATCAAGCAGGACCTCCAGCGCAACGCGCTCGGTCGGGCCTCCACCTCGCTGGCGCAGACGCAGCGCGACCTCGACAAGGTCCGGGCCTTGGTCGAGCGCGGCGTGGCCTCGCAAGACGAGCTCATCACCGCCGAGCGGGCCTTCGAGATGGCCCAGCTCGACGTTCGCGACCGCAAGCGGGACGTCAGCAACACCAAGGTGCTCGCGCCCTTCGCCGGCACGGTGACCGAGCGCTTCGTCTCCGAGGGCGCCTTCGTCTCCGCGGGCGCGCAAATCCTCTCCATCGTCGACTTCGACACGCTGGTCGCTCGGGTCTATGTCCCCGAAAAAGAGCTCGACCGGCTCGAGGTCGGCCAAGACGCGGCCATCGTGGGCAAGGCAGCCCGCGGCCGCAAAGGCATCGGCGAGCTCCGGCGCATCGCTCCCATCGTCGATGCCACCACGGGCACGGTGAAGCTGACCATCGGCTTGCCCTCCGAGCTGGTGGGTGGCGATTCGGGCTTTTTGCCCGGCATGTACGCCGAAGTCACGCTCACCACCGAGGTGCGGGCGGATGCCGTATTGGTGCCGAAGCAAGCCCTCGTCTACGACGAGGAACAACCCTTCGTGTTCGTCGTCGACGGTGAGCGAGTCGAGCGGGTCTCGGTCACCCTCGGTCTGACCGACGCCGACCGAGCCGAGGTCGTCGAAGGCGTCTCGGTCGGTGACGAGATCGTCTTGACCGGGCACGCGGGCCTCAAGGGTGGTGGACTCATCACCCGGGTCGACACCAACGGAGAGCCCGTCGAAGGACCCGACGCCGCGCCCAAGGCCACCGATGCGCCGGCCGACGGCAAGACCCAACCCGAGGCCGACTCGAAGCAGTCGCCGAACGAAGAGGGCGCATGAGTCCCAGCAGTGCCGCCCCTCCGTCGCCCGGTGCGCCGGGCGGCACTCCTCCCGCGCCCCCCAAGACGCAGAGCGACCCCGCTCGTCGTACGTGGCTCGGGTTCACCACCACCCGCCCCGTCGCGGTCTTGATGGTGTTCCTGGCGGTGATGGTCTTCGGCGGATTTTCGATCCGCCTGTTGCCCATCAACCTGATGCCGGACATCAGCTATCCCAAGCTGACCGTTCGCACCGAGTTCCCCGGAGCCGCTCCGGCCGAGGTCGAGAACAACGTCTCGCGTCCCCTCGAGGAGATGCTGGGCGTGGTCACCGGTCTCACCCGCATCGAGAGCATCTCCCGCGCGGGCTATGGCGACGTGGTGCTCGAGTTCGCCTGGGGCACCGACATGGACGAGGCCGGGCAGGACGTGCTCGAGAAGCTCGATACCGTCCGGCCCAACCTGCCCGACGGCGTCGAGCAGCCGCTGGTGCTGCGCTACGACCCCACCCTGGATCCGGTGCTCACCCTGACCCTCGGTGGCGAGGGCGAGCGCTTCGAGGGGGTCGACGGTCTCACGCTGCTGCGGCGCATCGCCGATCGTGACGTCCGAAGGCTCGTCGAGCCCGTTCCCGGCGTCGCGGCGGTGAAGATCAAAGGCGGCCTCGAAGAGGAAGTCCATGTCGAGCTCGACGAGGGCAAGCTGCGGCGAACGGGCATTGGGATCGACGTCGTCACCCGGCGGCTCGAAGCCGAGAACATCAACCTGGCCGGCGGCACCATGCGCGACGGCCGGACCCGCTACCTGGTCCGCACCGTCAACGAGTTTCGCAGCCTGAAGGACATCGGCGAGATCGTCGTCGTGCGTCGCGAGGGCCGGGACATCCGGCTACAGGACATCGCCAGCGTCGAGTCCGGCTACAAGGATCGCGAGGTCATCACCCGGGTCGACGGCCAAGAGGCGGTCGAGATCGAGGTCTACAAGGAAGCCGACGCCAACATCGTCGAGATGGCACACGCCGTGCGTGACAAGCTCGACGGCAAGGTCGCGCCGCGCCTCGAACGGCAATACGACGCGACCATCACGGTCGCGTCCGACCGGTCTCGCTTCATCGAGTCGAGCATTGCCGAGGTCCGGGGCACGGCCATCGGTGGCGGCCTGCTGGCGGTGCTCGTGCTGTTCTTCTTCCTCCGGGACCTTCGCAGCACCCTGATCGTCGCCATCTCGATCCCGGTCTCCGTGCTCATCACGTTCGCGCCGCTGTCGATCGCGGGCGTCTCCCTCAACATCATGTCGCTTGGTGGCTTGGCGATGGGGGTCGGCATGTTGGTCGACAACTCCATCGTCGTGCTCGAGTCGATCCATCGCTGTCGGCAAGAAGGCGACGACGTCATCAGCGCGACCTTGCGCGGGACCCAAGAGGTCGGCTCGGCGGTCTTCGCCTCCACCCTCACCACCATCGCCGTGTTCTTCCCCATGGTCTTCGTCGAGGGCGTGGCGGGGCAGATGTTCGGCGATCTCGGCCTGGCGGTGGTGTTCAGCCTGCTCGCTTCGCTGGCGGTCGCGCTGTTCCTCATCCCCATGCTCGCCTCCCGCACCGGGTTGGCGGTGGGCGATACCTCGGTGGGGGTCATGCGAGGCCTCGGCCGCACCTGGATCCGCTGGGCCTCGGTCGCCGATCTCGTCGAGTACTTCCGCGGCATCCGTGAGCGCTTCTGGCGGGTGTTCTGGCTGCCCTACGCGCTGTTTCGGTTCTCGCTCCACCTGACGTTCGAGCTCATCGGCAAGGCCATCGTCACCGCCTCGGTGCTCGTGCTGGTGGTGGTCCTCGGCATCGGCTGGGGACTGGGCAAGGTGCTGGGTTTGTTCGTGCGGCCGCCGCTGTGGCTGTTCGGCAAGCTCGTCGATGCACTCCAGCGGGCGTATCCGCCGCTCATTCGCTGGTGCCTGCGCAACCGGATCGTCGTGTACGTGCTGTTCTTGGGCTCGTTCGGGATCCTGGGGTGGGGGGCGCAGAACCTCGACACCGAGCTCATCCCCGAGCTCCACCAAGGTGAGTTCAGCGTCGACGTTCGAATGCCCGTCGGCACCCCCCTCGCCCGAACCGACCGTACCGTCGATCCCATCGAGGAGGAGGTCATCGAAAAGGTGCCGCACCTCGAGTCGTTGACGGTCACCGTGGGCAGTGAGCGCGACGAGGGCGATAGCGCCGATCGGGGAGAGCACACGGCACGCCTGCGGGTCACGCTCGAGGCCAAGGGCGAGGCCGAGTACCGCCTGCCGACCGGAGCGGCCCGGGCTGCCGCGCAGCAGAGCGAGGGCGAGGCCCTCGAGGCCATGCGCGAGGTCCTGGCCGGCATTCCCGACGTCTCCATCGCCGTGTCGCGACCGGTGCTCTTTTCGTTCAAGACTCCCGTGGAGATCGAGGTACGAGGGCACGACCTCGACGAGCTGGCCACCTCGACCGAGCTCATCACCGAGCGGCTGCGGCGTATCGAGGGGCTCCGCGACATCGAGTCTTCGATTCGCCCCGGCAGCCCCGAGGTCCACATCGTCTACGATCGCGATGCGCTGGCGAGGATGAACCTCGACGTGCGCACGGTGGCCCAGCGGATCCGCGACGAGGTCCAGGGGGCCGAGGCCACTCGCTATACCCGGGGCGACCGCAAGATTCCCGTGCGCGTGCGCCTGGCCGACGCCGAGCAGGCCACCGTGGCCGAGCTGCGTCAGCTGGTGATCAACCCCGGCCTCGGTCGGCCCGTGCCGCTGCACGCGGTGGCCGACATCGAGGTCTCCCGTGGTCCCAACGAGATCCGCCGCATCGGTCAGCAGCGGGTGGGGGTCATCAGCGCCAACATCGAAGGCGTGGCCCTCGGGGCGGTCGCCGAGCGCATCAGCGCCGCGCTGGCCGAGCTGTCCCTCCCCGACGGGGTCGGCACCGCGGTCACCGGTCAGAGCGAAGAGTGGGAGACCTCGTCGCGGTCGCTGTTCCTCGCGCTCGGCCTGTCCATCTTCCTGGTCTACGTGATCATGGCCTCGCAGTTCGAGAGCCTGATCTACCCGCTGCTCATTCTGTTCACCATTCCCCTGGCCCTCGTGGGGGTCGTGGGGGTGCTGTGGTGGCTGCAGATGCCGATGTCCGTCGTGGTGTTCCTCGGCGGGATCATGCTGGCGGGCATCGTGGTCAACAACGCCATCGTTTTGGTGGACTACGCCGGGCAGCTCAAGGCGCGGGGCATGAGTACGGCCGAGGCGCTCGAGATGGCCGGTCGGGTACGGTTGCGCCCCATCCTCATGACCACCCTGACCACCATGCTCGGGCTGTTGCCCATGGCCATGGGTACGGGCGACGGCGCCGAGATTCGGGCACCGCTGGCCATCACCGTCATCGCCGGGCTGGGGCTTTCGACTCTGCTCACCCTGGTCGTCATTCCCACGCTGTACGCGGGGATCGATCGACTCAAGGGGGAGAGCTACGTTGGCCCGGACATGGGGCGTCAGCTGGAGCAGGAACTCGCGGCGATCCGCCCCGAGCAGCTCGCGCCCGAGCTCGGTGACATCGCGGCGGAGCCTGCCGTGGCGTCGGAGGGCGCAAAGGGCCAGACCCAGGTCGCGCCCTCAGCCGAAGCTGGGGAGGTCGCGGAGTCGGCCACGGCACGGGGGCAGACGGTCGTGGCACCGCCGCCCGAGCCGAACGCCGCTTCGAGCGACGACACGGAGGAGCCCCAGTGACCCCCGGAATCTCCGACTCCGGGATCGTCCGCCTGTCGCTGCGGCGGCCGATCACCATGATGATGGTGCTGCTGTCGGCCATCGTCTTGGGGTTCGTGGCGCTGGCTCGGATTCCCCTCGAGCTGATCCCGTCGGGCTTTTCTCCGCCTTTCATGAGCATCTCGGTCCCGTACCCCGACGCGACCGCAAAGGATGTCGAAGAGAAGATCACTCGGCCGCTCGAGACCGCGGTCGCGACGACCCCGGGCATCGACGTCATCTCCAGCTCGTCGCGGGCGGGTAGCGCCAGCATCACGATGCTCTTCGCGGCCGAGACGGACATGGACGTCGCGTATCGTCAGGTCCGGGACCGGGTCTCTCGGGTGCGGCCCGACCTGCCCAATGACGTCTCCCGGGTCGACATTCGCAAGGAGTCGGGGGCGGCGTTGCCCGTGGCCTTCTATGCCGTGGTCTGGGACGAGCAGGTCGCCGATCCGGCCACGATCATCGAGCGACGCATCGCGCGACCTCTCGAGCGCATCGACGGGGTCGGGGTGGTCAACGTCTGGGGCAACGCAAAGCCGGAGGTCTTCGTCGAGGTCGACCGGGCCCTGGCCGAGGCGGCGGGCATTCAGATCGTCGACCTGGTGCAGCGGCTGGGTCAGGCGAATTTCACCATGGCCAGCGGCTCGGTCATCGACCGTGACGGCAAGTATCTGCTGCGATCGCTGGCCTCGTTCGACGAAGTCGAGCAGATGTCCGATCTCGTGGTCAACGACGCGGGGATGCGCCTGCGCGAGATCGCGACCGTCGAACTGAGGGCGCCCGACAAAGAACGCTTCGATCGATACAACGGCCAGCCTTCGTTGGTGCTGGCCGTGGTCAAGGAGTCGCAGGCCAATACCGTCGAAGTCAGCGACGCGATCAAGGCCGCGGTCGACGAGGCGGTTCTCCATCCCGATCTCAAGCAGTTCACGGTCGAGAAGATCTTCGTCCAGGGAGACACGATCCGGTTCTCGCTCGATCAGGTGATGAGCTCGGGACGCCAGGGCGGGTTGCTGGCCATCTTCGTCCTGCTGTTCTTCCTGCGACGGCTGCGGCTGACTCTCATCATTTCGCTCGCCATTCCGCTATCGCTGTTCCTGTCGCTCCCGGTGATGTACTTCACCGGTCAGACCATCAACCTGGTCTCGCTGATCGGCCTGATGATCTGCATCGGCCTGGTGGTCGACAACTCGGTGGTGGTCGCGGAGAACATCGCTCGGTTCCGTCGGCGCGGCCTGGGGCCCTATGCCGCGGCGCTTCAGGGAACCGGCGAGGTCGCCATGGCCATCACCTTGGCCACGATGACCACCATCGTCGTGTTCCTGCCGGCGGCGCTGCTGTCCCAGGGCCCGACCCAGTTCTTCATGGTGCGCATGGTGACACCCGTGTGCGTGTCGCTGGTCGCCAGCCTCTTCGTGGCCGTCGTCCTGGTGCCGCTGGCCACCGTCACCGGACTGGGTGGCGGGACGGTCAGCATTCGAAGCCGTGATGGCTTCGGCGGCCTCATGCAGCGCGCCGATGTGCTGTGGAAGGCGATTCTCGAGCGGATCTACGAAGCGACGGTCGGACGGATCAATCGCGGCTACGCCCGCCTACTGCGGCGGGCGCTACGACGCCGCATGGACGTCGTGATCATCGCCCTCTTTGCGCTGGCCTCGATGACGATCCCCGCCATGCACGTCCGGTGCGTGAACGGGGACGACTTCGGCACGCGCCGGGTGACCGTGCGCTACCAGATGCCCTCGGACACCACCCTCGAGGAAGCCGAGGAGTTCTTCGACAACATCGAGGCGCTGCTCGCAGAGGAGGCGGACAGCCTCTACATGGCGGGCGAGTACACCGGGTTCTCCGCCGAGCGGGGGGAGGTGCAGGTGTTCTTCCTCGAGCCCGAGCCGGGCCAGCCCTCGTTCGACGAGATGGCGCGGGCGGTGGTCGATCGCTTGCCCGAGCGCCCCGGCTGGCGCAAGACCTCGGAGCTCGCCGCCAGCGATGGCGCTCGCGACGACAGCTTCCGGGTGGCGGTCTACGGCAGCGATCACGATCGCGTCCAGGACGCGACCGAAGACCTGCAAAACGCCTTGCTACGCGTCGAGGGGGTGTTGGGTGTTCACGACAGCGGCCGAGACGACCGTCGTCGCGACGAAATCTCCTTGGCGGTCTCGCGCGACATGTCCGAGCGCTTCGGCGTTCCGGCCAACACCGTCGCCAACACCGTCGCATACACGATTCGCGGCGCGCCCCTGCCTCGCTTTCACACGGACGAGCGCGAGGTCGATGTCCGGCTGCGCTATCGCAAGTCCGATCGCGAGGATGTCCGAGATCTCATGCGTTTCCCGGTCACCACGGGGACGGGGGAGTCGGTGCCGCTCCAGGTGCTCGCCGAGCGCCGCGTGACCCGGGGCGAGACCAGCCTCAAACGCTACAACAAGCGGGTCAGCGGGGTCGTGCGTCTCGATCTCGAGCCCGACGGGCGGCCCGAGACCATCGCTCGGCTGCGCAAGGTCCTTCGGGGCTACCAGCTGCCCGAGGGCCTGAGCTTCGACGCCGACACGGACCGACGGCGGCTCGATGAAATGCAGCAGGACCTCGCGGGAGCGCTGGGCTTGGGCACCATCTTCATCCTGCTGCTGATGGGCTTCTTGTTCGAGTCCTTCGTGCTGCCCCTGTCGGTGCTTCCCTCGATCCCGCTGTCCTTCGTCGGTGTCTACTGGTTCCTGTACGCCACCGACGAGAACATCGACGCGCTCGCGGGCATCGGCATGGTCCTGCTCATCGGCGTCGTGGTGAACAACGCCATCGTCTTGGTCGACTTCATCAACGGCGCGCGCAAGCAGGGCCTCGACCGACTCGAGGCCGTGGTCCAGGCCGGGCGCCTGCGCTTCCGCCCGATCATGATGACCGCGCTGACGACCGTGGGCGGCATGCTGCCGCTCGCGTTCTCCGAGCCGACCGGCGAGGGCATACCCTATGGCCCCTTCGGCAAGACGCTCGTGGGCGGCATGATCACCTCCACGGTCTTGACCCTCCTCGTCGTGCCCGTGATGTACACGCTGCTCGACGACCTGCGTCAGACCGGCCTGACCTGGTGGTCTCGGCTGCGCCGCATGGGCCGTCGCTGAGCTCCGCGCGGCTCCGCCCGCCCGAGGGGGCGAGGGCTGGGGCCGTGGTTCGATCGCGGCGTGGGCTTCGGCGGTGGTCCCACCGGGGTGCGGTCGAGTGCGGGATGCGGGATAGTGGCGCTCGTGGCTGAGTCCGGCCGAGCCTCCCGCCTGGCAATCCTGGGCTCGATGTACCTCGCCCAGGGCATCGTCTACGGCTTTGGCGGCTTCATCCTGCTGCCGACGCTCGCGGCCGGCGGGGTCTCCCTCGAGGCTCAGGCTGGGATCCTCGCGCTGGCCGGCCTGCCCTGGGTGCTCAAGCTGCTGTGGGCGCCGCTGCTCGATCGCTTCGGAGGCATCGCCAGCGGGCGCGCCAGGGCCTTCGCCGCCGTCGCCATGCTGGGCATGGCCGCCGCGCTGGTCGGCCTGGCCTCGCCCGACGACCTCATCGCCGTACCGCAGACGGTCGCGTGGCTATGGCTGCTGCTCAACGTCTCGCTGTCGCTGCAAGACGTCTGCACCGACGCGCTGGTGCTCGACCTCGTGCCGGCCTCCGAGCGAGGCATGGCCAATGGTGTTCTGCTCGGCGGTCACCGGGTGGGCTCGGAGGGGATCGGTGGCGTTGCCCTCGGCATGCTGGTGGCCTCGCAGGGCCTGTCGGTCGCGCTGTGGGGGCAGGCGCTGCTCATGCTGGTGCTGGCCGGGTTGCCGTTGCTGCTGAAGCGACCGGAGTCGGTCGTGTCTGCGTCGCAGCGCGCCGAACAAGCGGGTCTGAAGGCGGCCCTCGCCGAGCTGTTGCGTAGCCGGTCGACGGTGACCGTCGCGTTGGTGGCCGCCATCGCCTTCAGTGCCGAGGTTCTGACCTCGACCGTGAGCGCCACGTTCTGGATTCAACGGCTGCAGTGGTCGGTCGAGGACTTGTCCGGGGTGCTGGCCCCGCTGGTGTTGGTGTCGAACCTCGTCGCGTTCGGCCTCGCGGCGCTGACCGTCGATCGCTATGGCCACCGACGGAGCGCGGTGGCTGGTTCGATCCTGCTCGGGTGTCTGTGGGCGGGGTTTGGGGTCGTGCCGGGGCTTTGGGATGCGCGGGGGTTCATGATGGCCTTCGTCGCCATTCAAGCGCTGCCCACCGCCATGCTCTACGTCGGGCTGCATGCGCTGTTCATGGACGCCACGAACCCGACGCTGCGGGCGAGCCACTTTGCGGTGCTGATGGCTCTGTTGAATCTGCCACGGGTCGTGGTTGCTCCGATGGCACCCGGTCTGCTCGAGTCGCTGGACTACGAGGGGCTGTGGATCGCCTCGGGGGTGTTCCAGGTGGTCGTCGCCTTGGCGATCGCAAGGGCCCCGATTGCGGCCACCCAGCGATGAGTTCGCGCCTCGACCCGGCGGAACCGTCGCCAACGGGTCGTACGTGTCCTGGTAACATTCTTCGTCGACACTGAGCCTCGAGTCGGTGGCGGTTCGGGAGGGCGGAGGGGCATCGATGCAGTTTGCGGACGTTCTCAAGACCATCTTCGAGAAGATCGCCGGGTTCTTCGATGTCTTCGACTTGTCGTTCTTCGTGGCGGGCAGCATTGCTCTGGCTGCCCTGACCATGGAGGTGCACCTACTCGAGCGGGCCGACTACGCCGAGACCAAGGACAAGTACGAGCGCGAGCAGAGACTGCGCCTCTCGGCCTACCACGACGCCGAAGGCAAGAAGACCGCTCTACAGAACGGCATCGCTGCTCTCAAGGTCGAGCGCGCCGAGCTTCAGAAATCATGGGAGACGCGGGCGGACGCCCTGGTGACGGCCAAGGAGGACGATCGTGCTCGCCTCGAACGTGCGGTCGTTCTCACTCGAATGGACCTCGAGCGGACTCGAGGGCGAATCCGTGACCACGAAGAGCGTCTCATCGTTGCGACGAGCCTCGCCGCCAGGAAAAAGGCCATCAGTGAGATCGAACGCGAGACGCCTGTGCCGATCGTCGAGCGCTTTGTGCTCGACGCGAACCTCTTGCTGCTGGTGGTGGGAGTCTATGTCGCCGGCCTGATTTGTTTCGCGGTCGGGCGCAGGATTCGTGCGATCCCGGAGCGCTTCGAAAAGACCTGGCTGTTGAAGAGAGCCTACCGAGAACCGAGGGCGCAGCGTCTCGAGAATACGCTGAACACCTCCATCGAATCCCATGGCTTGCAGGACGTGAGCGTGTTGGATCCGTACCTCAGAGAGTCGGGCGACGAGGACAAGAACAACGAGGCCGGAGCACCACGGAAGATCGGGTCTCCGAATCACGCATCGGCGCTCTACGGTCGCCTCTGGGTGCTTCTGCGGGAATCCAAGTCCAAGGAATCCTACGCGTTGGTCCGACGGTACTGGGTTCTGGCCGCGACCTACGACGGTGTGGCAACCGCATTGTTGTTTTGGTGTGCCGTCCTCGGACTTTGGATCCTGGGCGTCGGTACGGGCCGGCCTCCATTCGGCGTCATTCTGGCGTTGGCGGGCGTCATACTCGTGCTCTTCGTCGTCAGTATTCTTTGCTACTCCGAAGCGCAGAAGTTCAACGACACGCAGGCCTACGAGCTGATGCACACGCTCGCGCATGTTCGGGAACCGAGCACCACTCCGGCGCCGGCATCCCCCGCTGGACCCGCTGGCGCGACTCCTTCTCCCCCGTCGTGAACGCCTGACCTCCTGCCTCAGAAGGTCAGCCCGGTCAGCTTCGTGCACTCACCACTCGAGATCCACTCATCCAGGTGCTTCGCCCGCATGATCGGAAACGGATGCGTGCGAAAGGCCGTGAGCCACACCTTGTAGACCTTGTTCAGCGTCGAATCATCCGCATCGTCATAGCTACGAATCTGACGCATGAACTCGTCCGCATTCATCTCCGAGAACAAGGCCTCGGACCCGCCCGCGAGCTTCATGAAGGTCCGAATGGCGACGTCCTCGTCCTGGGAGCAGAGCAGGGCGGCCCGGTCGGCGGACAGCTCGGCTTTGCGGTACCAGTCGAGCAAGGGGAGGGCGAGGCCGGTACCGAGCAAGGAGCCGACGCCGAGGGTGGCGCGGCCGATGATGTCGATGACGACGCGGATGTTCTCGGCGAGCACGGTGTAGAGCACGTGGCCGCACTTGATGTGGCCGAGCTCGTGGCCGATGACGAAGAGGCGCTCTTGCTCGTCGAGCAGGTCGATGAGACCGGAGGTCAGAACGATGAAGGGACGCGTGTGCCCGTAGGTATAGGCGTTGGGCACCGGATCCATGTTGACGTACATCTCGGGCTCTTCGACGCCGAGGATCTTGCAGCCCCACTTCAGGTACCGGTACAGGCGGGGGAACATGTTGTCGGTGACCCGCACGTTGTCGGCGGTGTTCTCGAGGTAGAAGATGCGCTCGAGCCCGTACTCCATGATCTTGCGGGTGGCGAGCTCGAAGCCGGGAACCTTGCCCAGGCCCCGGGTGGCCTTGAGGTCCCACGGGTGCATGAGCTGATCGGTGTCGAGGTTCGGGAAAGTCCGAAGCTTGCGGCGCCGGGTGGCGTCCTCGGGGGCTCCGTCGTCGGAGGTGGGGTCGTCGGTGCTCATTGTGCGGGCTTGCGGCGGTGTTCCTTGGCGATCGCGTCGGTGATGCGATCGTAGAGGTCCTGGCGCATCGGCGGCGTGATCATGTGCCCCACGCCGTCGTAGGTATGGAGCGTGACGTCGAAGCCCCGCTCGACGAGAGTGTCGACGGCGAGCTTGGTGGGCTCATAGGCGACGGCGCGGTCGGTGGTTCCGTGCAAGGCGTGGATGGAGGGATAATCGACGCCGTCGGCCCTTTTTTCGGGGACCAGGGGCGGGGGCAGCCATCCTCCGACGGCGACTGCTTGGCCGACGAGGTCCGGGTGCTTCACGGCCAAGGTGAAGGTCAGCATGCCGCCCTGAGAGAAGCCGGTGACGACGGGCTTGCCTACGGTCGGCCGCTCCTTGCGGAGGTCCTCGATGCCGGCGGCGATGCGGTCGGCCGCGGTGGCGATGCCCTCGGACAGCGCCTCGACGTCGGGGTCGCGTGCGCGGATGGGGAACCACGACCAGCCGCCGCCTTCGGTGGCATCGAGGCCCCGCGGCAAGATCAGACGCGCGGGCTCGGGGAAGGTGGCCAGCAGGTGCCGGAAGTTGTCAGGGGTGTCGCCGAGACCGTGGATGGCCACGATCATCGGAAGGGGGTCGTTGGGCTCGGCCGTGCCCAGCAAGACCTCGCGGTAGGCCAGGCCCGCCGCGGTGGACCATGGAGGCTCGGTGGGGGCGGCGGGCTCGTTCGCCCCCGCGGGCGGGTTGGCGGCGGGTGATGCCTCGGCCTTGGCGGGGGCGGCGGGGTTCTTGGCCGGGGCCTTGCCGGCGGGCGGCGTCGAGACTTCGCACGCCAGCACGGCCAGCGCCAACAGGCCCCCTACGATGCGCGACATCGGCATGGGGCGAGGGTGGCACGGGGGGCTTGGGGCCTACAAGCACAGGCCGGGGCCGCGCGCCCGCGGCCTACAGCGGGATCTGGCTCGAGGAGTCGGAGGCCACCAAGGTGGGCAGCCCGACCTGAGCCCGGGTCGGCGCGCGCCGACGTCGGATCTTCACCTTCACCCCGTTGCTGGCCCGAATGACGGTGGACAGCCGCGGCTGGGTGACGTGCCCGATCGACTGCAGCTCGAAGCGCCGGCTCATCATGGCCAAGGCCATGGTGGCTTCCATCATCGAGAGTTCTTGCCCGATGCAGCGGCGCGCCCCGGCACCGAAGGCCAGCCACGACATGGGGTGACGGCCGGCCACGCGCTCGGGCTCGAAGCGCTCGGGGTCGAAGGTCTCGGGCCGGACCCACAGCGCGGGGTGACGATGAATGGTGTACGTGACGGGCGCGACGATGGTGCCGGCCTCGATGGCGTAGCCGCCGATCTCGTCGTCTTCCTGGGCGACGCGAGGCAGCCACCAGGCGGGCGGGTTGAGGCGAAGGGACTCTTGAATCGCCCATCGGGCGTAGCGCAGCCGACGGAGGTCGTCGAAGCGAGGCTCGCGGCCCCGGAGGACGGAGTCGGCCTCTTCGCGGAGGCGCTCCCAGTGCTCGGGGTGCGTGGTGAGGTAGTGCAGGGCCCACTGCAAGCCGGTGGCGGTGGTCTCGTAGCCGGCGAGGTAGAGGCTGGTGACCTCGTCGAGCAGCTGCCGCTCGGTCATGCCGCGGCCGGTGTCTTCGTCGACGGCCTGGACCATGAGGGCGAGTAAGTCGTCGTGCTCGTCGATGCCCTGGCTCTGTTGGATGGCCTGGCGACGGCGCTCGATGATGCGGCGGAGGATCTGGTGGAGTCCGTCGACGGCGGCTTGGAAGCGTCGTCGGCCGGGGACCGGAACCCACTCCGGCACGGCCTTGACCAGCATGCCGCGGAAGATGTGATCGATGGCGAAGCCGAGCGTCTCCTGGATGGCCGCGGAGTCACGGTGAGAGGTCTCGCCGCCGAACATGGTGGCGGAGATGACGTTCATCGTCAGGTGCGGCATGCGAGCGCCGATGTCGACGACGCTGAAGTCTCGGCCGACGTCGTCGAAGCTGAGCGAGCGGTCGAGCGCATCGGTGACCAGGGTCGTCAGGCCCTCGAGACGCCGCCGATGAAACTGCGGCTGCATCATTCGTCGCTGCCGCAACCAGAACGCGCCTTCACTGGTGGGCAGGCCGTTGCCCAGCAGGTCCCGAAGGGATGCCCAGTAGGGACCGCCCTTGGGGTAGTTGCGCTGGTTCTTACGCAGGACGTAGTCGGCGTGCTCGGGGTGGTGAAGGGTCACCGCGTCGAAGAGCCCGAACCCGAGTCGGCAGACGTCGCCGACGGCACTCGCACGTCGTAGGGTGGCGAGTGGGTCGCGAAGGAGGCCCGGGAGACTGCCGACGAGAGGCAATCCACCGGCGCGGGGAACGGCACGCTGCATGTATATGTAATGTGAACCATTACGACGTTCATGCACGGAATGGGACCATTTTGGCCCGGGCGAAAGCACCGACATGAGCCGCACTGTGGGCGCTCGAAACCGTACGGACGTCCGGTCGGTTACACGATCGTCAGACGCGATCGAGCGACGCTCGATTGTGCCCAGGTGCTCGCGCGAGGGCGCTCGACAGCGCTCGATTGTGCTCAGGTCAGGACGCGACGACGACCGAGTGCAACGCGGCGAAGCAGCAGGTCGAGCACGAGCATCGGCACCAGCAGCACCCACAGCACGTAGGGCCACAGCGGCTTGGCGCGGGTTCGACCGTGGGCTTCACCCTCGGTCTTCAGCAGCGAGTCCACGCTTCCTTCGTGCGTGCCGCGGACGGTCTCGGCCAACCACTCTGGGTCGGGTCGAAGCTGCGCAGGCGACAGCTCGGCCGGGTAGGGCACCGAGACCTGAGCGACGGCCTCGGCCGCGAGGCGACGGGGCTGCTGCGTCTCGTCGTAGAGCTTGGCCTTGACCAGGCGCTGACCGGTCTCGATTCCGCGCAGCTCGGCTTCGTAGCGCCCGGGCGCAGACAGGGCCAAGGGCACCGTTCGGCTTCGCGCGGGGTCGTCGGTGGCGAGGTTGGGGTCGACGATCTCGAGCTCGCCCACGAGGTCGTTGGCGAAGCCCTGGGGGGCCTCGACGTCGACGACGGCGCGGTAGGTGCCCGACTGCGTGCCTTCGGACAGCTTGATGCGAGCGCCGCCCAGCAAGGTCGCGCCTTGCCGCAGGGTGTCGCGGGCGATCTGGCTCCACAGCTTGGCGAAGCCGCTCCAGGTCAGCCAGCGCGCGGCCCAGCGATTCTTGGCATCGCTGGCGAACGCGGCAGTGCGACCCAGGCCCCGACGACCGCGAACGAGCAAGGGGTCGCCTTCGTGGGTGCGCAGCAGGATCTCGGCCATGCGCTTGGCCTTGAGCGGCACGATGCCCCGCAGCCCAGGCGCGCGACCGAAGTCGAGGCCGCGCAGGGCCTGGACGTTCTTGGCGACCCGGGGCAGCAACGAGCGCTCGGCCACTGCGTTGCGGGTGACTTCGCGGGTCTCTCGGCTGAAGATCCGCGGGACGTCGGTGCCGTCGTGGCTGTAGTAGAAGCGGCCGCGTCCGCGGGTGGCCACGCGTCGCAGCAGGTCCTTGCCTGCGCCCGCGCCCACGCCCACGCTCGAGACGGTGATGTCCGCATCGCGCATGTCACCGATGAGCGCATTGATGCCGCCCTCGGGCGACTGGCCATCGGAGAGCAGGATGACGTGCTTGACCAGGGCGTTGCTGCCCGCGAGCTGCAGGTAGGCCTCGCGCAGGGCGGGCAGGGCGTTGGTGCCTCCACCCGAGGCGAGGCGGCGGATGTCGCTGGCGATGCGGATCCGGTTGGAGGCGGGCTGCAGTCGCACCAGCACGTGCGGCCGGGAGTCGAAGGCGATGACCCCGATCTCGTCGGTGGGGTCGAGGGTGCGCGCAGTGGCGCGGGCGGCCTCCTTGACTAGATCGAGCTTGTCCTCGGCGCTCATCGAGCCGCTCTTGTCGATGACGAGCACGAGGGCGAGCTTGGGTTGCTCGCGCTGACGCTCGCCCTCGAAGCGCACGGGCAGCAGGCGCTCGATGGTGGTGCCGGCCCAGCCGCCCACGCCGAACGAGTTCTCGCCGCCGATCATGATGAAGCCGGCGCCGTAGTCCTGGACGTGGCGCTCGAGCGCCTGCCGGGCCCCGACCGCGACGCGACCGGCGGAGACGTCGTGCATCACCACCAGGTCGTAGGGGCGCAGGGCCTCGGGGGTCTCGGGCAACGACGACGGGTCGACCGCTTCGACCTCGAGATGATCGGAGCGCAGGGCCCGGGCGAGGGGAGAGCCCGCCGAGTCGCCGGCCAGCAGCACGCGGGGGCGACCGCGGACCTCGGCTGCGACCGCGGCCGCATCGTTGAGGGCGCTGCGGTTGTCGGCGGCGGACAGGGCCGAGGTGTCGAGGCTGGCCTTGAACACGACCGGGCCGGCCTTGGTGACGCGGGCCTGCATGGAGACCTGCTGCTGGCCGCCCCGCAGCTTCACCTCGAGCGTGGGCGTCAGCTCGTTGGGCTCACCGTTCTGCTCGAGCGACAGCGTGAGGTCGTGAGGGGCGGTGGAGACCAGGTCGATGCGGACGTCGAAGGTCTGGCCGACCCGCAGCTCCTCGGGCAGGTGCACGGCGGCGACCAGCACGTCCTCGCGTGCGGCGGGCGGGAAGGTGCGGGTGTGGAGACCGAGGCCGCTGGCTTCGAGCTCGCGCGCCACCACGCCGAGGTCCTCGCGCTCGGCCAGGCTGCCCGTGGCGTCGGAGACCAGCACGATCCGGCCCTCGGTATCGGGGTCGACGAGCGCGGCGGCCAGGCGGAGGGCGGCCGCGTGATCGCTGGCCAGGCCCTGCCCTTCGGGGCGCGTCATCGCTGCTTCGAGCTGCGCCTCGTCCTCGATCTCGTGCACGTAGGCCCGCTCGGCGTAGGTGACCAGGGCCAGCCGGGTGCGGTCTTCTCGCTCGAGGTCGCGCTCGTCCTCGTCGCGGACTTGCTCGAGGCCCTTGGCGATGAGGGCTCGGGCCTCGGCGAGCTGGCCATCGTCGACGCTGTCGGAGACATCGACGACGAACACGACCGTCTTGCCGCGGATGGGGCTCTCGAGGCTGGGCAGGGTGAGGGCCAAGGCGACCGCCAGCAGCACCGCGAGGCGGGCGAGAAGCTGCAGGGCGAGCTGGAAGCGCGGCAGGTCGACCAGGGTCTGCCGCAGCGTGACCACCAGCAGCGGCAGCACGGCGACGGGCATGAGCCACAGCGCCTCGGGATGGGCCAAGATGGCGTCGCGTTGCCCGGTATCCGACAGCTGCTCGGCCAGCCACTGCGGCAGGGTCACCACCCACGAGCCCGGGCGCGGTCCGGCCACGAGCAGCGCGATGGCGGCACCCAGGCCCAGCGCGAGTGCGAGGGCAGCCTGTACGGCGGGGCGGCGAAACACGTTGCTCATACCGTGACCCTCCGGTGGTAGCTGGCCCATTCGAAGGCCACGAGCCCGGCGACGACGAGCATGACCAGCGTCCACAGGGGACCTTGGGGCAGCAGGGGGTCGGGCTCGGGGGCGGCCGGCGGCGGCGTGTCGGCGGCGGTGGGCAGGTCTCGTTCGCCGATCTGATCGTGCAGGTCGGAGGCGTGCAGGCTCGCCTGGTTCACGGCCAGTTCGACCGAGGCGCCGGCCAGGGGCCCGTCGACGGCCTCGATGGCGTAGAACCCGGGCACGAGGGCGCGCAGGCGGAAGCGGCCCTTGTCGACCGGAAGGGTGCTGGTGCCCTGCGGCCCGGTGACCTCGACGCGGCGCACCCCTTCGGGGGCGAGGCCGAGGTCGGCCAGGGCGAGCTCACGGTGGGCACCCACGGGGACGCTGGCCACGAAACCCGCCTCGCGCTGCTCGAAGTAACGGATGAGGTTGTCGACCAGCATGGGGAAGGCCATGCGCATGGGCAGGTCGGACTGGCGGGGGTCGAACCCGAAGGCGACGGTGGTGTGTTCGGCCTCGCGGAGCACCCCGATGGGATCGCCGATGCTGCGCACGAGGACTTGGTCGCCGGGGATGGTCTCGAAGGTGGTGCCGCGGGCGATGTTGACGTCCTTGAACACCACATGGTCGAGCGCGGGATGCTCTTTGCTCTGCTCGGTCAAGAAGGGGCGAGCGACGTCCGCCTTCTTGGTGATGAGGCTCGGCGAGCTCTCGTGCCGCCAGGGATCGAAGAACACGGTGTGGGCGTCGGGCAGCGTATCGGGCAGGGTCTCGCCGCCGACGTCGAAGAACACCACGTCGGCCTCGGAAAGCTCGCTTTGGCCCTCGCGAGCGGACTGCGGGTCCATGCCGGTCAGGCGCACGTGGTCGTCGAGCACCAGCAGGGCAGCCTCGAGAAACAGGTTGTTGCCATCGGTGACCAGCACGACGTCGAGCGGCGTCAGGGGGGGCACGACCGCGTAGGCCTCGTCGTCGTGCGGCAGCCCGAAGGCGCGGTCGCTGCCGTCCTCGCGGGTCAGGCGGGCGACGAAGCGGGAGCGGGCGGCATCGAGATCGCTGAGGACCTCTCGCTTGCTCTCACCGGGCTCGAGCCGCAGCGTTCGCGGGGCACCCACGGGGGCGTCGTCGGCCTCGACGGTGAGCACGACCTTGGTGGGGGTGTCGCCCAGGTTGTGGACCTCGGTGAGCACCTCGATCCGGTCGCGGGCGTAGGGATAGCGGCGCGCCGCGAAGGCCGTGATCGCGACGTTGTCGGTGGGCCCGCTGACCCGCACCATCTCGCAGGGGATGGGCCCGGCGGCGCATTGTTGCAGCGCCTCGATGCCCGCGGGGTCGAGCGCACCGTCGGTGAGCACGAGGATCCGCGGCCCGGGGCGCTCGCCCACGACGTGGCTGGCCAGCGCCAGCGCCCGGCCGAGGTCCGCTTCGCCGTGATGGGATTTGAGGCGGTGCAGCCCCGGCACCAGCCCCGCCGGGTCATTCGACAGCGGGGCGGCCACGGTGACCTCTTCGCTGGCGCCGATGATCACCGCTCGGTCCGCGGGACCCAGCGCCAGGACCTCCTGCTCGGCTCGACGCCGCGCCAGATCGAGGCGGTCGGTATCCGGCTCGTCGGGGGCGGGGGCGGACATGCTGGCCGAGGTGTCGACCACGATGGCCAGGCTCACCGGATCGCGCAGCCACACTTCGGGGCGAGGATCGCCGAGCGACACGCAGATGAGCGCGAGCACCAGCAGCTGCAACAGCCACGAAAGCAGGCGCCGCAGCTTTCGCCACAGGCGTCGGCTCTCGCTCTCGCGGGTGACCCGATCCCACAGCGCGGCGAACGGCACCTCGAGCTGGCGACGCCGCATGCGGAGCAAGTAGAGCCCCGTGATCGCCACTGCCCCGGCCGCGAACAGCGGCCACATCTGGGCGAGGGTCCACCCCGCGAAGGTCACCGCAGGATTCCTCCCTGCCGGAATAGCCGCAGCACCATGTCGTCGAAGGGCACGTCGACCGGGGCCTGTGCCAGGTAGATGCCGCGCGAGCGACAGCTGGCCTCGAGCTGCTCGCAGAAGCGACGGTGGGCGTCGGCGTAGGCCCGCAGCGTGCGAGGCGATAGCGTGACGTCGCGGCCGTTGCCGCCCTCGACGTCGACCAAGCGCAGGTCGCCGCGCAGCCCGGACTCCACGGGGTCGGCCTCGACGGGATCGATGACCTGCACCGCGACCGGCTCGTGCTTGCGGAAGCGGAGCATGTTGAGGCCTTCGAAGGCGCCCTCGAGGTCGTAGAAGTCGCTGAGCACCACGGTGAGGCCGGGCTGCCGGCTCTCGGCCGCGACCCGCTTGCACATGGCGCGGATGTCGGTGGGGCCGCCGCGCTCGGAGCTCTTGAGGAACTCGAAGACGCGGAAGATTCGGCCCTTGCCGCGCACGGCGGGCAGCGTGGCGTGGTGCTTGCCCGAGGCGCAGGTGATGCCCACGCGGTCGAGGTTGGCCAGGCCCACGTAGGCCAGCGCGGCGCCGACCTGCATCGCGTAGCGCAGCTTGGCGTTTTGGCGGGTCCGCATGGACTCGCTGACGTCGATGATGACGCGGATCGGCAGGTCTTCGTCTTCCTCGAACAGCCGGATCAGCGACTGACGCAGCCGCATGTACACCGTCCAGTCGAGGTAGCGGATGTCGTCGCCCGGCGAGTACTCGCGGTGGTCGGCGAACTCCTGGCCGCTACCGACCTTGCGGGTCTTTCGCTCGGCGCGCTGGCGACCGCGAAAGAGCCGACGAGCCACGACCTGTAGAAGCTCGAGGCGCTCGAGGAACGCCTCGTCGAAGAGGTCGTCCTCGTCCTGCACCGCCGCCGCGGGGCGGCGAGACAATAGCCGGTCGGCCCAACCCATCAGTCGGTGGGAACGGCGGCGAGGACCTGCTCGAGGCAGTCGTCGATCTTGATGCCCTCGGCCTCGCCCTCGAAGCCCAGGATGACGCGATGACGTAGTGCGGAGGGGGCCACCGCGCGGACGTCTTCGATGGAGGGGGACAGGCGGCCCTGCAGGCAGCACCGCACGCGGGCGGCCAGCAGCATGGACTGCGCACCACGGGGACTGCCGCCGAAGCGGACGTAGCGCTTGACCAGCTCGGGGGCGTTGGCGTCGTCGGGATGGGTGGCCCGGAGCACGCGCACCACGTAGCGGGTGAGGCTGTCGGCGACCGGGATGGCCCGCACCAGCTCACGCATCTCGAGCAGGCGCTCGGCATCCAAGACCGGCTGCACCTTCTGGGTCTCGGAGCCCGTGGTGCGGTTGAGGATGGCCATGAGGTCCTCCTCGCCGGGGAAGTCGACGTGAATCTTGAACAGGAAGCGGTCGAGCTGCGCCTCGGGCAGCGGGTAGGTGCCTTCCATCTCCAGCGGGTTTTGGGTGGCCAGCACCAGGAAGGGCACGGGCAGGGGGCGAGTCTGGCCGCCCGCGGTGACCGTGCCTTCGGCCATGGCCTCGAGCAGCGCGGACTGGGTCTTGGGCGTGGCCCGGTTGACCTCGTCGGCGAGCACGATGTTGGAGAAGATGGGGCCCGGCTGGTACTCGAGCCGCGACCCCGCGCTCATGCCCTCTTCGCTCTGCACGAGCACCGAGGTGCCCACGATGTCGGCGGGCATGAGGTCGGGGGTGAACTGGATGCGCGCGAAGTCGAGGTGGACGGCCTCGGCCAGCGTGCGGATGAGCAGGGTCTTGCCCAGCCCGGGGACGCCCTCGAGCAGGCCGTGGCCGCCCGCCAGGAGGCAGGTGGCGACCCCTTCGATGACGCGGTCCTGGCCCACGATGACGCGTTGGACCTCGGCGACCAGGTTTTGAAGATCGTCCTGCAGGGCCTGCAGAGCGGTTTGAGTCTCGGCGGTGGTGATCGCGGTAGGCATGCGAAAGCGAAGCGGCGGTCGAGATGGGAAGGAGGGGGGGAACCTCGCGAGCGGACGGGGAGGGGACCGGTCAGTCTCGGGGTTGGATGAGCTGGTAGTAGCGCTTGATGCGGCGGCGGGCGGCCGCAGGCAGGGACTCGTTGTCGATCGCGCTCTGGGCGAAGCCTCGGTAGTCCTTGAAGACCTCGCGGTAGGGCTCGGTGGCGAAGCCCTTTTGGCTGGCATCGCGGATGATCTCGGCTCGGCTGACGCCGCGGCCCTGCTTGGCTTTGACCCGCAGATTCCGCTTGTTGGTTCGCATGGTCGAATCTTCGCCCAGCGGGTCGAAGGAGCCTTCGCCCGCGCCGTCGGTGGCGCTCTCGCCCATGCCCATGCCTTGGGCCTGACCTTGCCCTTGGCCTTGTCCGTCGCCTTGACCCTGGCCGTCGCCCTGGCCCTGTCCGTCGCCCTGGCCTTGGCCCTGGCCTTCGCCCTCACCCTGGCCCTGGCCTTCGCCGGGCTGGATCATCTGGTTTTGGCCCTGGCCTTGGCCTTCTCCGGGCATCTCCACCATGCCTTGGGCCTGGCCTTCGCCGACCTTGCCCTCGACCAGGAGCGTGGACTTGCCTTTGCCCTTGCCCTTGCCGTCTTGGCCCTTGCCGTCTTTGCCTCGCTGACCCTTGGCGGCCTTGGAGAACCGCTTCATCTGCTGGCGACGACGCTGCTGGCCCTCGCCCTGCTGACCGGCGCGACGAACGACGCTCTTGGCCTCGTCGAGGTTGTCGCGGGCCTGCCCCATGCGCTGCTGTCGCTGGGCGGTGCGGCTGGCGTTTTTCATGCCGCGACCGAGCTTCTCGAGCGAGCGCTTGCGCTTTTGCGGCGAGCTGCCCTGGCGGGCGGCATCTTTGGCCTGGCGGCGGAGCTTCTCGAGCTGGTCGCGGGCCTTTTGCTCGCGCTTTTGCTGACGGCGAAGCTTCTCGACCTCGTCCTTCATGCGCTTGAGCCGACGCTCCTTTTCCTGCTGCTCCTCGGGAGTCTTGGCCTCTTTTTTCTGCTCGCGACGGAGCCGACGCTCGGCCTCGTCGAGCTTCTTGTCGGTCTCGCTCTTCTTCTTGGCCGCCTTGGACAGCCGACGCTCGGCTTCTTGCAGGGCCTTGTCGAGCTCTTCTTTGGCCTTGGCTTCGTTCTCGGCCTGCTCGGCTGCGTCGGCGAGCGCCTTTTCGGCTTCTTCGCCGTCCCCGCGGTCGAGCGCGGCGGCGGTCTCTTCGGTGACCTCTTGTTGCTCGAGCGCCCCAGCCAGCTCGCGCATGGCCTCGGCCAGCATGGCGGGGTCTTCCTCGAGCTCGGCGTTCCAGCGCTCTTCGGCGTCGGCGAGGAGCTGCTCGAGCTCTTCGAGCCGCTCGAGCGCGGTGGCGCGGTCGATCTCGCCGTCCTCGAGCGCCTCGAGCACGTCGAGAATGGCCTCGGCCAGCTCGGCCGGGGTGTCTTGATTCGCCGCCGCCAGGTCCCGCAGGTTCTCGCGCAGGGGCTCGGCCAGCGACAGGTCGTGCCGGGGATGCCGAACCTCGCGATCGATCTCGATGACGATGGGCTCGGGGTCTTCGAAGGGGACGGGCGGATCGGGCGGAGGCACGAACATCGCCCCCACCGCGGCGGCTACGGCCAGCCCATCGCTCCAGCGCGGCGGCGGGACCCGCAGCGGGACCACGGGGCGCGGGTCGAGGTCGGCGGCGAGGGTCTGAGCTCGCTGTTGCAGCAGGGCGACGATGCCCGCGGTGCGAGCGTCCTGCTCACGGGGCGGCGTGCGCTGCAGCTCGACCGCATTGCCCAGCTGGTCGTCGAGACCGTAGTGCGTGTCGACGCGGCGGGCCGTCTCTCGCCAGGCGTGGCGCCGCAGGCCGGCCCACAGCAGCACGGCGGGTACGGGCAGGGCGGTCAGCCATAGAAGCTCGGAGGGCGCCTCGAAGCGCCGCACGGCGACGAGGCCCACGGCCGCGATCCACAGCCCTGCAGGCAGGGCGATCCTGGCCAGCGCCCACGCGGCATCCGCCACCCGACGGCGGCGCTCGACCGAGGCCAATAGCCGCTGCACTGCGCTCAATTGCGACCCCTTCGTCGGCGACGGCGGTTTTGCGTGTGCACGCCCTTCCACGCGGTGGACACGAGCGTGGACGCGTCGAGCTCGGGCGGGATTCCCGTGGCGAACAAAACTTCATCGCCCCGCCGGTCGATGGCGTGGTCGGGGACCTCTTCTTCCAGGTACGCGCGGAAGACCTCCTCGAACTCCTGCGCGTCACGGTCGCTGTCCCACACGATGACGCCCACGACCAGAGGAACGTCCCAGGCCTCGTCCCCCTGACGGTTGACGGCCACATAATGATCGCCGCCCCATCCCGCGGCCGCTCGCCGGGCGACGGTGGAGGGCTCGGCCTGGGCCAGCATGCTCAGCAGCTCGGCCTCGCCGAGGTTGTCGTGCCACAGCAGCTTGGCGCCGGGGACGATGCGCTCGAGCACACCTACATCCATCTTGGTGGCGATGGGCGCCTCGCGGGCCAGCAGCTTGTCGATGTGCAACATCTGTTCGGTGGACTCGGGCAAGCGCTCGTATAGGGCATCGACCGCGCTCCAGCCCTTGTCGCGCACCAGCCGGGCCACGGTGGCGGTGCCGTCGGCGTAGGGAAGCTGGAGTGAACGGACCAGCACCGGGTAGGGAGAGACCATGTCGGCCATGTCGAGGACCTGGTTGCCCATGGCGTCGAGCACCGCGTCGTCGATGGCCTCCAGCCCCATGGTGCCGCTGACCCACGCCAAATACGTGGCCTGCGCCCCGCCCTCGATGAGGAAGCGGCGGGCGCTCTCCTCGTCGTTGCGGTGCAACAACGGCTCTTGGTGCTTGTTGAGGTCGAAATGCATGTCTTGGAGCCCATGGGCGATCTCGTGGCCCACGACCATGCTGAGGGTGACCTTGTCAACGAAGTCACCGATGAAGAGGGTCTTTTCCTTCGGGTCGTAAAACCCGGCGACCCCATCTTCGAGCATGTCCAAGATGATCTGTTCGGGGTCGGCGTCGCGGGGAATCACGCCCATGCTGGCTTGGACCCGCCCCAGCATCTGAAGGTGTTCGGGCGTGGTGTGGTCGTACATCGAGTCCTTCGCGAACTCGCGAATGCCCTGCTTGCTGACCACATCCACATTCACGGATCCGGTGACCGCCAGGTTCCGGGCCTGCGCCACCTCGTCGAGGATGCGCTTGGCTTCGGCCTGGGCCGTCTCGGAGTCGAGCCAGCTCTCCTCTTCGTCGCCGGTCTCCGTCGACGGGGGCTCGGACGGGGTTTTGGCGACAGGCCCCGGAGATGTCGGCTCCGCGGGCGTTGCGCTGGTCGGAGGCGTGGTGGCCGGCGGTGGCGTGGCCGCGGGACAGCCCGCGAGCATGCCCGCCGTGCACAGACCGATCAGGCCGCGACCGAGGATCGGGCGATGGACGGTCTCCCTCGGTGCGCCGAGCGGGGTGGCTGCACGGGAAGCGAGGGCGGACTCGGGACGGTGGGCGGGGTCGATCACGGGCGAGAGGTGTCGTGGAGGGTCGACCACGCATGGCTAGCGTAGCTGCGCGTTGGTGACGCGGCTACACGGGCGCAGACCCCTGGCTTCAAGTCCCAGACATCATGTCGCTTTTGCCCAATTGAAGAACGCGGCGACCCCCGTGCTGAGGGCCGCCGCGCCGCGACTCGTTGCCGTCCTGGCTCTACTAGTGCGGATCTGCGAAGTACGGAAAGTTCTTCGAGAAGGCGAGGTCGTTCGCCGGGGGGTTGAGCGGCAGGTTCGCCAGTGTGAACCCGTCCTGACCCGGGGTCGCCAGGTCGAGGAGGATGACGGCCAGCGTCACGTCCATGACCGGGTCGGCGGGGAGGCGCCCATTGGGGAAGCCCGGATCGCCGGCCAGGTTGATCTTGAGCGTATCCGGGATGACCAGCGGCCCGGCTTGAGCGACGCACTCCATGACCCCGCAGGGGACCAGCGGCACCATGCCCAGGTCGTCATCCAGCGCCCCGTGCAGGAACTCGAGGCTGGCCACGATCTCCGGGACGAAGGTGCCCGCGACATCGTCGGCAGGCGAGGACTGGTTGTACATGTCCTTCGAGGAGATGACCGCGCTGTTGATGGCAGGCATGCCCACGCGGTCGACCTGCGTGAAGTCCTCGGGGGGCGCCGGGTTGAAGGCGTACTCGTCTTCGCCCTCGGTGTCGCCTTCGGTCTCACCGTCCGTCTCGCCCTCGGTGTCACCCGGGCCTTCGGTGGTGCCGCCCGAGGAGTCGGCCGAGGTCGTCGGATCCTCGCCGGTCTCGGTGGCGGGGGTCGGCGTGTCGGTGGTGCCGTCGGTGGTACCGGACTCGTCGTTGCCCGTGTCGTCCACGGCCGAGTCGTCGCCGGGGCAGCCGGCCATGGTGAGGCCGAGGCCCACGAGGATGAGCGAGAGGGTCTTGGGGGCGAGTTTCATCGCTCTTCCTCCAGTCGGGCGCTGGTGGCCCAGATCTGAATGTCCTCGGCACCGCCGGCCGCCGCGTCGAGGTCCATCTCGACGATGAGCATGGTGACGTTGGTGCCCGCGAACGAGTCGTTGGTGCTGTCGAAGGAGAGGTCGCCGGTGGCGAGCGTGGCCTGGAAGCCGTCGAAGTCGAAGAAGAACGGGTCGTCGCGGACCCCGGCGAACGCCTGCAGGTCGCCGCCCGCGTCGAGCACGGTGTTCACCGGTCCGATGACCTCATCGTCGGCGCCGGGCAGACCCTCGATGAGCACGCCCCACGACTCGTCCGGGGCCTGGCCGAAGCGGGCCCAGATCGTCTGGTCGGCGACGTTGTCGAGGTCGGTGTCGATGTGGATGCCGTAGAGGGCGGCGCGGTCGTAGATGCCCTCGCCGCCCGGCATGTCGAGGCCGGCGAAGCCGACGGCGGCCACGATGCGGTCGTCGCCCTGCCGCCACGCGTAGAAGTCGGTGATGTCGGCGGCGTTGTCAGCCATCGCCAACGGGGCGTCGATGTGGTCGGCTGCCTGAGCGTCCGGCCCCGACATCGACGCCATCACACCCAGGGCCAGCACGGCCACTGCAGTCTTGATGTGCACGTTCATGGTCATCTCCTGATTCGCCGGCGGCCCTTTGGAAGGGGGAATGCCGTCCGGTCGGCGTGCATACGGAGCGCAGGTCGGTCTGGATCGGCCTGAGTTTGCGCTTTTCGATGGAGGGCCGCGTCGTGCGCGCTACCGAACCTCAGTCTTGATATAGTGGCCCGTGCGGGGCCGGGTTTCGGGCGGGGTGGCTTCGCGGGTTGTCTGCGCTCGCCCGAAATCGACGACACACCCTGCCCATGACGAAGCTCGCGGAGCGCCTCGCCACTTTTGACTCGCCCGCCGATGAGACCTCCGCCTGGAGGCCCCGGCTGTTCCGTCTCTCCGACCCGCAGGATGCGGCTCAGCTCGAGGCGCTCGTCGACAGCGGTCGCGTTCGCTCCGTGCACGACACCATCGTCGCGCAGCTGGAGGACCTCGCCCGCATCCGCAACCCGTGGCTGAAGAAGGGCCCGCGCATCGTCGAGCTGGGTCGCGAGCTATTGGGTGGGGTCCCCGCGGCCGAGTACGGCAATTGGGTCTACTACGCGTGGAGCGGCTGCCTCGTACACGTCATGCCCGCGGACGAGTTCCGCGAGCTCCGGGCCGACCGCAACCGCAACAAGATCACGCGCACGGAGCAGGACCGGCTTGAGTCGCTGCATGTGGGCGTGGTGGGCCTTTCGGTGGGGCAGGCGACCGCGCTGACGTTGGCCATGGAAGGGGTCGGCGGGACCTTCCGCATCGCCGACTTCGATCACCTCGATCTGTCGAACCTCAACCGGCTTCGCGCGGGCGTGCACGAGATCGGCGTGCCCAAGGTCTACATCACGGCGCGGGAAATCTTCGAGATCAACCCCTACGCCAAGGTCGAGATCTATCCCGAGGGCATCAACGGGGACAACGTCGACGCGTTCCTCACCCAGCCCGTGCCCTTGGACTTCGTGGCCGAGGAGTGTGACGACCTGCTGGTCAAGCTGCTGCTGCGCGAGCGTGCTCGGGCGCACCGCGTGCCCGTGATCATGGAGACCAGCGACCGGGGCATGGTGGACATCGAGCGCTTCGACCTCGAGCCGGATCGACCGCTGCTCCACGGCCTGGTGGGCGACGTCAAAGCGGAGGACCTACGGGGGCTGAGCACCTTCGACAAGGTCCCCATTGTGCTGCGGCTCATCGGCGCGCAGACCATCTCCAAGCGCCTGGCCGCGTCCATGCTCGACGTGGAATCCAGCCTCGCCTCGTGGCCGCAGCTCGCCTCGTCGGTGGCGTTGGGCGGAGCGGCGGTCACCGACGTCGCGCGCCGCATGTGCCTGGGGCAGCTGCAGACCTCCGGGCGCTACTACGTGGACCTCGACGAGATCATCCACGACGGCGCCCAGAGCCGGGAGCAGGCGGGACTCTCGTACGACATCGAGCAGACGGAGGTCCTGCCCGAGGTCGCCCCCGCGCTGGCTCCCGCCGAGGGAGCCCAGCTCGACGACGCCCAGGTCCGGGCCCTGGTCGCGCACGGCCTGCTCGCGCCGTCGGGCGGCAACTGCCAGCCGTGGCGCTTCGTGTACTCCGAGGGCACGCTGCGCTGCATCCACGATGTCGAGCGCTCGCGCTCGTTGCTCGACTATGCCCACACCGCCTCGTACCTGTCGTTTGGCGCGGTCGTGGAGAACATCGAGCTGGCCGCGGCGGGCATGGGCCTCGAGGTGAGCCTCGAGCTGTTCCCGCGGCCGGAAGACCCCACCGAGGTCTGCTGGCTTCGCTTTGCACCCGCCAAGGGACTCGAGGTCTCCGACCTCGCCGCGCTGGTCGACAAGCGCACGACCAACCGCCGACGCGACGGACGTCGACCGCTTCCCGACGGGGCGGCCAAGGCCTTGATGCAATCGGCGGCCGATGTGGGCGGGCGATTGCAGCTGCGTACCGAGGACGCAGACCTCGATGCGCTCGGGATCATCCTCGGTCGCGGCGAGAAGGTCCGGCTGCTGTCCGCGACCATGCATCGCGAGATGATGGACGAGATTCGGTGGTCGGCGCGGGAGACCGAGCAGACCCGCGACGGGGTGGATGTCGCCACGCTCGAGATGAACCGGGCGGACTTCGCCGGCTTGCGCCTCATCTCCAACTGGCCGCTGATGGAAGTGGTCGAGAAGCTCGAGGGAGGCACGGGCCTTTTGCGGCCGTCGATCAAGGCGGTCGAGGCCGCCTCCGCGGTGGGCTTGGTGACCGTGCCCGGCACGACCCCCGCCGACTACTTCGCGGCCGGTCGCGCCATGCAGCGGGTGTGGCTCACCGCGACCAAGCTCGGCATCGCATTCCAGCCCATGAGCGCGCTGGCGTACCTGTTTGCGCGGGTGCTCCGCGGGGGAGGAGAGGGCCTGCGGCCGTCCGAGGTGGAGGAGCTGCAGCGTCTGCACCAGGACTTCGGCGAGGTCTTCGAGTGCGTCGATGGCCACGCCTACGGCATGATCTTCCGCCTCGCGGTGGTCGATGCCCCGCCCACCGTGCGCTCGCTTCGGCGCGAGCTGGACGATGTCCTCACCATCACCCGCTGAGGCACGGGTCACCACGAAAAAACTCGCTCGGCCCGCGATGGGGACGGCGAGTTTTTTCGTTTCGGGCTGCCCGAGCGATCAGCGGAACGGGTAGCCGGGCACGTCCAGCTGCAGGCGGAGCACGCTCGGGTTGCCGTTGCTGGTGGGATAGATCGGGAACGAAGCGTTGGTCACGTACAGGCTGTGGCGATCCCACCAGCGACCGAAGGCCGCCGACGAGGGCCCGTCGAGATCACCACCCTCGAGCACGACCTCCGTCTCGCCATCGGGGTACACGGCGAGGATGGAGTTGACCGGGTTGGTCGCGCAGTACAGCGTGCCGTACAGGTCGAACGCGAAGTCGTCGCAGGGGGTGGCCAGGGTGGCGTGGACTCGGGGCACGCCCGCGGTCTCTCCCACCTCGATCGGGAACGCGACGATCTGCCCGGTGATCGAGTTGGAGACGTACATCTCGTTGCCGTAAAACTGCAGCCCGTTGGCCCCGATGGGCGTGAAGGGATTCGGCACCGGGTCGAGCAGGGGGTCCTCGACCCAGATTTCGGCGTCACCACCAAAGGCCGAGGCCTGCCAGATGCGACCGTTGAACGAGTCGGAGATGTACAGCGTGCCGTAGCGATGGGCGATGCCATTGGCGAAGGTGTCGGTGGGCAGGCTGGTGACCTTGGCCGAGTTGCCCGACCAGGGGTTGACCCACCAGACGCCGCGGTCGTCTTCGTTGCAGGAGTTGACGTTGACGTACAAACCCCAGGGCGTGAAGGTCAGCGCTCCGAGGCCGCCGATGAAATCGAAACAGGGGGCCAGGGGCTCGCCGATGGGCAGCCACGCGAGGGTCTCGACGTTGCCGTGCACGTCGATGCGGCTGATCTCGCCAGTCAATGCCTGGGCAACGTAGAGGTTGCCCCAGTAGTCGGTCGCCACACTCTCGGGCGTATCGAGGACCGTAGTGTCGAACGAAGCCACGGTCTCGACGGTGAGAGGTCCGTCGCAGGCCTGGGCCGGAGTGGAGTAGTGAGCGGTGCAGATGAGGGCAGTGATGCTGGCGGAGAGCAGGGTGTTGGGGCGCATGCGGGGTGGTCTCTTCCTGAGGGGGAAAAGCCAGACCGAGCGGCTCAATACGACACGACACCCTCCATCGATCGAGGGGGATCGGGTGGAGTGTTCGGACGGGAAACGAGCATGGTGAGCACACTCGTGACCCGACTCGAACACTCGACGACGGAGAAGGCGGGGGACTCCTCGTCGCCTGGGCCCCGGATGGAGAAACGGGCCACCGCGACTCTTCCGGGCTAGACGTGTTTTCCGCGGCCTCATTGGCCACGACCAACACTATGTGTCCATCGAATCCTTCGGTCTGACGCGACGCCATCCGTGGCGTCAAATTGAAGGTAGCGCTTGAACTGCCAGACTCAAGCTGGATTACGGATGAATCACCGGGCAATTAAGGCCCAATCTCGACCTCTCGAACGGGCCGCTTGCCCGTTTTGACCCGAGGGCCTGCGTCTTCGGCAGTGAATTGGTGCAAGGGCGCCCGACCCGTGACGAACGCGACGGTGTTTACTCGGCGCCGTGATCTCGTCGTGATTGGCGATCAAATTGGGGGTGCATGGCGGGGCACGTAGGTCGCCGCCGCACGTTCCCCGCTCTCGGCACCCGTCGCGCACATCGTCTCCCTCGACGGCAATGCATGACCGGTGCGTGGTCGGATCGAGTTGAGCCGCGAGGCAGCACGAACGCGTGGTGATGCGTGAGATGTTTCATGTCGAGTCGGGGGTTGTCGGTATCGGTGCGCTGCTAGGGTGCTGCCCCGTTCGCACGCGTTGTCATGGCGCTTCACTCCGCTCGAGATGCGGCCACCGAGGTCGCCGCTGCGCTGACCCAGGGTCGAGCGATGCGGGTCCTCGGGGCACAGGGAGCCCTGCGGGGATTGCTGCTCGCCACCGCGGCACGCGAGCCCGGATCGCCGGTCGTCTATGTCGCGCCCGATGACGCGACGGCTCGAGCGGTCGCCTCGGATACGGCCTTTTTCCTCGGGCGAGAGACGGAGGCCGGTGCGGTCACGCCCGATGACCCGATCGTGGTCGTGCCCGAGATCGACGTGTCGCCTTACGCCGACCTGTCACCCGATCCACGGGCCGTCGGCTCGCGTCTGGCTGCCTTGCGGCGCTTGAGCGCAGACCCCTCGGGTGGCGCCGTCACGGCCCCGCGCGTAGTCATCGTCAGCGTCCGAGCTCTCGTGCGCAAGACGATGGCGCCCGCGGTGTTCGAGGGGCTGTGTCGGCGCTTCGAGACCGGTCAGGAGCTGTCGCGCGAGCTCGCGGTGGAAGCCCTGGTGGCGGCCGGCTACGTGCACGCGGAGGTGGTCGACGACCCGGGGACCTTCGCCGTGCGCGGTGGGGTGATGGACGTGTTCGTGCCGCTTCTGCGCTTCCCCGTGCGCATGGAGTGGTTCGGCGACGAGATCGAGCGCATGCGGCTATTCGATCCGGACTCGCAGCGAAGCCTGCGGACGATCGACGCGTGCGAGGTACACCCCGTTCGCGAGACGATTCGAACGACCAGCGACTCGCTGCGCACCCGGGTCCTGGCGCTGGCCGACGCGGGCAACGTGCCGACCTCCCGCAGTCGCCAGGTGCTCGACAACCTCAATCAGGGCCTCGACTTTTTCGGCATCGATGCCCTGGCGCCCATCTTTCACGACCAGATGGTGCCGCTATGGGAGCACCTGCCCGACGACGCGCGGTGGCTCATCGAAGATCCGGCTCCCTTGGCTCAGCTGGCGGAGCGGCTCGACGAAGAGCTCGTCGAAGAGCACGGACGCGCCGTGGCCTCGCTGCGGTTGGTCGCCAAGCCCGAGGACTTCTCGGTCGACGGCAGCGTGCTCGCCTCCCGGCTCGATGCGTGCCCGGTGGTGATGTCGCGGCTCTACGATCCGGCCGAGGCCGATGATCGACCGGTGGTGCGACTGGAGGTGGATGCCAACCTCGAGCTTCGAGCCGCGCTGCAGACTGCCCGGGCGCGCAAGGGCGGCGAGCTCTTGCGGCCCCTGGTCGATCACGTGCGCCGCCTGGGTCGGGATGAAGACGGCGAGCTACAGACCCCGTGGTCGGTGGTCGTGGCTGCGCCCAACCTGACGCACGCCGAGCGCCTCACCAGCTTGCTGCGCGGCTACGGTTTGCGCCTCGACCCACCGCGGCGCGCGGGCGAGGCCCAGCTTCCCGAGCATGGCCCCGACCGCGGGCCGACCCGAGTCCACGTCGTGGCGGGCGGGCTCTCCGAGGGCTTTTCCTCCCCCAGCGACCGCCTGCTGGTGCTCAGCGAGGCCGACCTGTTCGGCACGATCACCCGCAAGGCGCGAAAACGACGGCGCAAGGCGGGCGTGGGCAACCTGGCCCAGCTCAGCGAGGGCGACTTCGTCGTGCACGTCTCGCACGGGGTGGGGCGCTACGAAGGTCTGGTGAAGCTGTCGCTCGGGGGCGTGCCCGGGGACTTCGTGCTGGTGCACTACGCGGGCACCGACAAGCTGTACCTGCCCGTGTACCGGCTCGGCGAGATCGAGCGCTACGTCTCGGCCGATGCCAAGCCGCCTCGTCTCGACAAGATGGGCGGCACCACCTTCGAGACGAAGAAGAACAAGGTCAAGGCGGAGGTCCGCCAGATGGCCGAGGAGCTGCTCCAGATCTACGCTCAGCGCGAGGCCCTGGACGGCCATGCTCACCCCGCGCCCGACGAGACCTTCACCGCCTTCGAGTCCACCTTTCCCTTCGAGGAGACGGCCGATCAACAAGAGGCCATCGACGCGGTGCAGCAAGACATGGGGCGGCCGCAGCCGATGGATCGCTTGGTGTGCGGCGACGTGGGCTTCGGGAAGACCGAGGTCGCGCTGCGGGCCGCGTGCCGAGCCGCGCTGGGCGGCAAGCAAGTGGCCGTGCTCGCGCCCACCACCGTGCTCGTGCAGCAGCACTTCCACACCTTCCGCGGGCGCATGGAGAGCTTCGGCATCGTCGTCGAGCACCTCAACCGCTTCGTCAGCGCGGCCGAGCGCAAGCGGGTGGTGGCGGGCATCCGCGAGGGCACCGTCGACGTGGTGGTGGGGACCCATCGCTTGTTGTCCCGCGACGTCCGCTTCCGCGACCTCGGCTTGCTCGTCATCGACGAGGAGCAGCGCTTCGGCGTGGCCCAGAAGGAACGCTTCAAGAAGCTCAAGACCAAGGTCGACGTGCTCGCGCTGTCGGCCACGCCGATCCCTCGCACCCTGCACATGTCGCTGCTGGGGATCCGCGAGATCAGCCTCATCATGACGCCGCCGGTCGACCGCCTCGCGGTGCGCACCTTCCTGACGCGGCAGGGCGACGCGGTCATCGAGGAGGGCATCCGCAAGGAACTCGCGCGGGGCGGGCAGGTCTTTTACGTCGTGCCCAAGATCATGGGCATCGAGGAGCACGCGGTGCGCATTCGGACCTTGGTCCCCGAAGCGCGGGTGCTGGTGGCCCACGGCAAGATCCCGGCCGAGATGCTCGAGAAGACCATGGTGGACTTCGTCGAGCACCGCGCCGACGTGCTGGTCTCCACCACCATCATCGAGAGCGGGCTGGACATCCCGCGGGCCAACACCATGTTCATCGCGCGGGCCGACATGTTCGGGCTCTCGCAGCTGTATCAGCTGCGGGGGCGGATCGGGCGGTCGAAGCTGCGGGCCTACTGCTACCTGATGGTCGGCGCGCTCGAGAAGCTCTCGCCCGACTCGAAGCGGCGGCTCGAAGCGATTCAGAAGTACGCCGAGCTGGGCTCGGGCTTCCATGTCGCCAGCCAGGACCTCGAGATTCGCGGCGCGGGCGAGATCCTCGGGGGGCGCCAGAGCGGGCAGATCCAAGCCATCGGCTTCGATGCCTACTCGCGGATCCTGTCCGAGGCGGTGGCGGAGCTTCGCGGGCAGCCCATCGTGCACGAGGCCGACCCGGAGATGGTCTTCGACGTGCCCGCGTTCCTGCCCGACTCGTACGTCGAGGACACCGGGCAGCGACTCGACCTGTACCGGCGACTGTCGGCCGCGCCCGACATCGACGCCGTGCAGGCGGTGATCGAGGAGATTCGCGATCGCTTCGGCGAGCCGCCCATGGAGGCGGTGCACCTGGGCTTCGTGATGGCGTGCAAGACCTACGGCCGCACCCTGCGGGCGCAGGCGCTGGAGCTTCGACGCGACCGGTTCACCATCCGCCTCGGTCCAGACACGCCGCTTTCCGCCGAGGTCGCCGCGGGCCTGCGCTCGTCCACGGGCGGTCGCTTGGCGCTGGTGGGCGCCGATCGCATCGCGGTGCAGGTGCCCGAGGCGACGGGCCGGCGCCGCGAGCCGCAGCTGCGCGTGTGCCAGAACGCGCTGGCCGAGCTGGCCAGCTTCGTCTGAGCCCGAGAACGACGAAGGCGCCGGGGGAGTGACCCACCGACGCCTCGTCGCTTTCCGTTTTGAGTGAGAGCCGGGCTCAGCCTGCGGCCTTCTTGGGAATCTCCACCTGCGACCACAGCAGGTAGTGGTCGCTGACATCACGCTTGGCGCCGTCGTCGACGGGAATCTCGACCCACGGGGTGGAGTCGGGGTCGGTGTCGCCGCGCTTGATTTGGCCCTGGCCCGCGACCTCGGCGGACTCGAGCTTCAGGCCGCAGACGATGACGCGATCGAGGGCCTCGCCGCCGCTCACCGTCACGCCACGGGCCGAGCTCTCGCTGGCCGAGTCGGTGCAGCCCTTGCTGGTGAGGATGCCGGGGGCGCTGTCCTTGTAGTCGTCGGCGTCGGGAGTGATGGGGCTGCCCAAGGTGCCGGCGATGATCACCGGGTTCTTGCGCTGCTCCTTCTTGACGAAGCGCTTGATCGACTTGGCCTCGCTGCGGCGACGGTCGACCGAGCCCTTGAACTTGCCCTCCTTGAACTGCACGGCGATGACGGTGACCCACTGCTCGCCGGGCAGCTCGATGTCGGCCGCCACGTGCTTGGTGACGCTGGTGTCCTCGTAGCGCCGCTCGTTCTCGATGGGGTAGCGGGAGATGATGCCCACGTCCTGCCCGGTGAACTTGTCGGAGCTTTCGACCCACGCGTAGCTGTAGTCGTAGCCGTCTTTGACCGTGATCTCGGTGACGATGTCACTGAGTTCGCGCTCGCCACCCAGCTCGGTCAGCACCACGACGTCGAGGCGCTCGGCCACCAACACCTCGACGATGCGGTCGCGCTTCCACTCCCACTCCTCGTCGGTCTTGGGGACGTTGGGCTGCGCCTTCTTGGGGCGCTTGTCTTCGATGGCATCAAAGGCCCACTCGAGGTTGAACGTGCCGACGGCAAAGGACCCCTCGGGGACCTTGGCCGCGGGGGCAGCGGGCTCGGCCGCGGGCTCTTCGGCGGGTGCTTCTTCGGCCTTGGGCTCCTCGGCGGGCGCTTCTTCGGCCTTGGGCTCCTCGGCCGCGGGCGTAGCCGCGACGGCGGGCTCGGGCGTCTCCGTGGCGGGCTTTTCTTTGGGCCCACAAGCACTCAGCGTGAGCAGGGCTCCGGCGCCGATGAAGGCCGCGGTCGAACGAACGATGAACTTGTCCTGAACTCGCATTGCGAAGCCGGGAGGGTAACACGCGTATTCGGCAATACGTGTCGCGTGGACTCACGACTGACTGTGGTCGAATGTGCCCCGAGGGGCGTAGTCGCGCGTCGATCGACGCGGCGCCCTCGAGGCTCGGTGTGGGTCGCAGCGAGTGTTCGTGTGTGCGTGTCGGATGCCTTCGCGCTCAGCCCCCCGTTTTGTAGTTGGGCGGCCGCCGAACCACGATGGTGGGGTCGTCACTGTCCGAGAATCCGATGAACCACTGCGACTCGTTGGACGACATTTCGATCGGCGTCGTCGCCGTCGTTCCCGGGTCGATCTCGACCGATCCAGTCTGGCCGTTGCGCCACACGTAGGCCGTGTAGCTGGTGCGATTGGTGAACGTCAGCGGGTAGTTCGGCGGGGTGCTGTTGTCCGGGGCGACCGCGATGGCCACTTCGGACTGAGGGGTGCCCTCGTAGTCCCAGATGTTGACCGAGTTGGTCTGCACGAGGGGAACCGCCGGGAGCTGCACGCTCACCGTGGCCGTCGGCGTCGATGGCTCGCTTTCGTTGTGCGTGTCCCAGGCGTAGATGGACACGGTGACGGTCGCGGGCGGGTTCGACACGCCATCCGAGTCCATCACGATGAACGTCCCCGTATTCGACTGGTCGTTGGCATGGTTGCCGAGCTGCGAGAAGTGGGTGTTGCTATCGACGTCGTACTTCAACGCGATGCTGGTCTTCCCCGAACCGGTCACGGCGTTCGTACAGTTGATGATCCCGTTGTCGGGAATGTACGCGCCGCCGGACATCGGCAAGTTGGGGTCGGTGTTCCGGGTGAACACGTAGCTGCTGCCGCTCTTGGTGATCGTGCCGATGTTGGTGCCGAGGGTGCTGGGCGGGGTCACCCAATTGGGGTTGTTGCTCATGATTCCGATTCCGATGGTTGGGGTGGGCGTCGCGGGGGCCGAGGCTCCGCTGGCCGGAGCGTTGTCCAGACCGTCGGAGCCCAGGGGAACTCGATCACATTTTGTCACGGCGATGCCGATCAACGCGGCTTTTCGCGCGTGTCGGCCGATGCATCACGACGTAAGGGCAACCCTGGAGCCCTTGTTTCGCCCGCACCCGAAGCGCCTCGAAATCGCCAATGATCCCGAGCGCTAGGCCGAATCGCGGCCGGGCGAAACGGCAGGTGTTTCACCGACCGCGGTTAATGCCATGGTTCCCGTGCCCATGGACCTCAACGCTGTCGAGGCGATCGTCGCCGAGTACGGAGCCGAGCACGTCATCGGAGCTTTGGGGTCGTATCTGACCGAGGCTCGACGGGCGCGGATCGAGGCCGTGCTGGATCGCCGTTTTGCGTCGGTGGAGGTCGCGGTGGAAAACCCCACCGATCCTCACAACGCGGCCGCGATCGTGCGCACCTGCGAGGCTCTCGGGGCGCTCGGCGTGCACGTGATCTCCGCGGTGGACCGTGCACTGCACGCTCCGCGCACCACCACCGGGTCCTACCGATGGGTGCAAACCCACCACCACGACGACCTGGAGGGCTTTTTGGCCCATGTTCGCGGTCGGGGCCTGAAGGTGGCGGGGGCGGCCATGGATGGATCCATCCCCGTCGAGCGTCTACCGGTCGATGAGCCCCTGTGCATGCTGCTCGGCAACGAACAACGCGGTTTGTCGGCCGCAGCCCGGCAGGCCTGCGACTTCACCTTCCACGTTCCCATGGTCGGCATGAGCGAGAGCCTCAACCTTTCGGTGACCGCTGCCATCTCGCTTTACGAGGTGCTCGGGCGCAAGCGCGGACCCGAGGTGACCGGCGACTTGGAAGGCGCGCGACGACTCCACCTCCGCGCCAGCTACTACGCGATGAGCGTCGACCGTCGCATGCTGAGCGCGATGTTCGGCCTGCCCCTCGAGGAGCCCACGCATGTCCGCTGAAGCCACTGCTCGTCGCGGCCCCTCGCGGGCGGTCAAGATCACGCTGATCTCGCTATCCGTGCTGTTCGTGCTCGGCGTGCTCGGAGCGGTGGGCTCCGTGGTCGGCATCTTCTGGTACTACGGCCGCGACCTCGAGGCGATCGACGACGAGGCGCTGCGCAACCATCGACCGCCGCAGATCACCCGCATCGTGTCGCGCGACGGGGAGCTCATCGGCGAGGTCTTCTCCCAGCGCCGTACCTTCATCGAGTACGAGGACATTCCCAGCCACGTCGAGAACGCGTTCTTGGCCGCCGAGGATGCCGACTTCTATCGGCACGAGGGCATGGACTACATGGGCATGGTCCGGGCGCTGGTCGCCAACGTGCGGGCGGGCAAGGTCAAGCAGGGCGCATCGACCATCACCCAGCAGGTGGTGAAGAACTTCCTGCTCAGCTCCGAGCGCAGCTTCGAGCGCAAGGTCCAGGAACTCATCTTGGCGCGGCGCCTCGAGCAGGCGCTGACCAAGCAGGAAATCCTCCAGCTTTATCTCAACGAGATTTACCTCGGGCACGGCCGCTACGGCATCGAGGAGGCCAGCCGCTACTACTACGGCAAGAGCGTGCGCGAGATCGACGTGGGGCAGGCGGCCATGCTCGCCACCTTGCCCAAGGCGCCCGGTCGCGACTCGCCCTACAAAAACCCCGAGCGAGCCAAGCGTCGCCAGATCTACGTGCTCGAGCAGATGGTCAAGCACGGGTTCTTGGCCAGCAACGACGCGAAGCGTTTCATCGACATGCCGGTCGAGCAGGTGGTGCTCGCCGAGCCCCGCGAGGCGGCCAAGGTCGAGCGCGGGGCCGAGGAGTTCGTCGATGTCGTCAAGCGCAAGCTCGTCGAGCACTACGGCAAGGACGAGCTCGACCGCATGGGCGGCACGGTGCGCACCACCGTCGACCTGGCGATGCAGCGGGAGACGAGGGCCGGGCTGCGCAAGGCACTGGTCGAGCTCGATACCCGGCAGCACCATGGTCGCGACCTGACGGTTGCCTCCGACAAGCGGCGCGCCAAGGCCAGCAAGCGAAAAGAGCCTCCCAAGGTCGGCGGCCGCTACCCCATGATCATCGGGGAGCGCCCCGCCGACGTCGAGCTCCCCGAGGACGCCATCGTCGGTCGGGTCGGCAAGACGGACGTGTTCATCCGGGTGTCCGAGACCTCGCGCTTCCGCGAGCCCGACAAGACCCTCGCCGAGCAGTTCCCCGCCGGGGCCATCGTGCAGGTCTTCATCACCCGCACGAAGGGGGAGGGCATCCCCGAGGGCTTCATGGCGGCCGAGATCCGTGGCCCCGAAGCCGCGGTGGTCGTGGCCGATGCCGAGTCCGGCGAGGTCCTGGCGATGATCGGGGGCTATGGCGGCGGCCTGTCTCAGCTCAACCGGGCCATGCAGTCCAAGCGGCAGCCGGGCTCCTCGTTCAAGCCCTTCGTCTACGGGGCCGCGCTGGCCAGCCGCGACCTGACGGCGGCGTCGCTCATCTCGGATTCGCCCGAGATCTACGACAAGTGGAAGCCGACCAACTACGAGCGTGACGTCTATCGCGGAGACATCCGCATGCGCTTGGCGCTGACCAAGTCGGTCAACACCGTGGCCATCAAGCTGCTCGATCGTACCGGCTTCGATGCGGTGCACGCCTTTGCCCATGCGGCGGGCATCGAGTCCGAGCTGCCGCGGCACCTGTCGCTCGCGCTCGGCACCACCGAGGTCGCGCCCTACGAGCTGATGCGCGCCTACATGACGCTGGCGCGCGGCGGCAGCCGCATCGAGCCCCGGCTCATCATCGAGGTCGAGCTCGACGGGACGATCGACTGGGCGCCCGTACACGAGGCCGAGCAGACCCTGGAGGAGGACGTCGTCTTCATCCTCAGCAGCATGATGACCAGCGTCGTGCAGGCGGGGACGGGCACGCGCGCCAAGGCCCTCGGTCGCCCCGTGGCGGGCAAGACGGGGACCTCGGCCAGCGCTCAGGATGCCTGGTTCGCCGGCTTCACCCCGCAGCGCGTCGCGGTGGCGTGGGTCGGCTTCGATACCCCGCGGCCGCTCGGGCGAGGGGAGACGGGCGCACGCTCGGCCATCCCCGTCTGGCTCGCCGCCATGGAGGCCACCAAGCCCCAGGGCATGCGCAGCTTCGTCCCGCCGCCCAGCGTCAGCGTGCGCCGGATCGACGCGCAGTCGGGGCTGCTGGCGCCCACGGTGGTGGCGATCGATCCGGAGACCGGCGACCCGCTGCCCGCGGGGCCCACCCTCGACGAGTATTTCCTGGCCGGCACCGAGCCCGTCGACGAGGCCACCCCGGCTGCGCTTCCGCCCGGCGATGTCCTGCTCGATCTGTACGGCGAGGAGGAGGCCGACGACACCCCGGTGGCGGACGTCGAGGCCGACGGCGGGACCGAGATTCCCTCGGTGCCCGCGGGCGAGGTGGACCCGATGGATGCGTTGCTCGACGACGAAGAAGACGAGCCCACGCCCACGCCGTCGTCGGGGAAGCGGGTGCCGTCGGTGCGCACCGACGACAACCCGTTCTCGAACCTGCCCTCGCTCGACGAGGACGAAGAGCTACGCGGGCCCTGAACCCGGGCCCACGGACGCGACCCGAACCGCTCAGTCGTCGATGGTGACGACGGTGCCCGGCGACACCTTGGTCTGCTCTTCGAGCAGCCCGGGAAGCCGACCTTGCAGGAACGCGGGATCGAAGTTCTCGAAGTCGACCTCGTCGAAGAACCGGTCGTAGGTCTTCGAGATGGTCAGCTCCTTGGGGAAGTCCTCGCGGTGCGCCACGTTGAGCGGGCGGCCGGGGCCTTCGAGGTCGCTCAGGTCGAGGTCGACCACCACCGTCGAGGGAGAGGCGACCTCGAAGTTCACCGAGTCGCCGCCGCCCGGCGGCCGAGCGCCGCCCCGCAAGTACACGGTGGTGCCGTCGACGTTGTCGTTCGCGGGCGTCTCGTGCCGGGTGTCGCTCTCTTCGTCGATGACCGGCGTCTGGTAGGCGGCGTACTCCACCCGGAGCGTGCAGTAGTTGTCGTCGCCGACGCGGTTGCCCGCGACGGTCAGCGGCGCCAGGTCTTCGTCGCGCAGGTCCTCGGGGCAGGGCCCCCAGAACATGTTCATCGGGTACTCGGCTCCGCCACACGAGATCAGCGACACGGAGCTGATGGTGACGTAGGCCTCGAGCAAGGTGACCTGCCAGCCCTCTTCGTTCTCGAAGGTGCGGGGCATGTCGTCGTCGCCCTTGAACGGAATCACTCCGTCTTCTGGCGTCGCGTGGTGGGTCGCGAAGATGAACACGGTCGCGCCACCGTCCTCGAGCTGCTCCTCGAGCAAGCCACACCCAGACGCGAACACACCCATGCTCAGTGCGGCGGCCCCCAACCCCCGGATAGTCGAACGTTTAGCTGCCAAGACCCGAGGACGTTACCAAAAAGCCCCGCACACGCTCAAACCAACTCGACGTCGCGCGAGGTCGCAACGAGTGGGGGTGGAGTCACGCAGGGGATGTCGATAGAGCCCTGCGGCCGGTGATGGTCGACACGGAGTTTTCCCCGACGCGCTGCTTCGACGTTGCCGTGCGGTGATGCAAAACGACGATCGTCGGAAGGGATGCTGCCGAGCCGAGGCGTTGATCCCGCTGAGACGAACGAGCCGCGACCCGAGCTGCACCGAGGGAGGCATGTCGCTTCGCACCCGCGAGTGTCGGCGTAGGTCGGACCTCGGGGCACCGCCAGTGCCCGGAATTCGGCTCCAGCGCACGCTCCGCCAAAGGGGGATTTTCTTGGCGCTGGGCTCGGTTGTCGATGCTAGCTTATGGATATGGCGCGGATCCCCGTGGCCCAGCTCCAGGTTCAAAGCCAGGGCCCAGGCCTCGTTCGAGCGAATCCCACGGCGGCTGCGCGCAATCAGGCGCAGCCGAGCCAGGGGGGTGACCTCCGGCAGTGGGTGGGGCGGGCTCCGATCTCTTCCGGCGCATTGATGACCGGTGGCCTCGGGCTCGCCGCCATCGGTGCGGTGGGGGCTCTGGTCATCACCACCGGCTTCATCGGCACCACGATCCTGGGAGGCATGATGACGCTGGGGGGTGGGCTGGCGTTCCTGGGGGCGCTCAAGCGCAAGGACCGCAGAGCCGCCGAGCAGGCTCCCAAGGCACTTCCCCCGTCGTCGCCGGCGACGGTCATCGCCGAACGGGCCAGTCGGGTCCGTGCCGTGCTCGACCGCGGGGGCGACTACACATTCGAACGTCTCGGCGCCGAGCTGCGGTGGACCGAAAATGCGTTGCTAGAGACATTGGTGGCGATGAAAGAGGCCGGTCAGATCGTCGAAGATCTCAACCTCGACACCGGTGAGTGGGTCTACCGCTCGCAGGTGCACGAGTTCGGGACCCACGGCGCCATGACCTTGGCCGATCGGCAGGCCCGACAGATTCGCCCGGAGGCACATTCATGAAGGACAAGAACGTCGCGGCCATCCTCGCCCTGCTCATGGGCTCCATCGGTGTCCACAAGTTCTACTTGGGTCGCATCGGGGCGGGTGTTCTCTACCTCGTGTTCTGGTGGACCTTCATCCCGGCCTTGCTGGGCCTGGTCGACTTCTTCGTGCTCGCGCTGATGGACAGCGACGAGTTCAACCGCCGCTACAACGGCAGCAACATGCTGCAGGCGCCCGTGGTGGTGAACATGCTCCCGCCGCAGCAGCCGGGGTACGGGGCCTATCCGCCTCCGCAGGCTTACCCGCCGCCGCAGGGCTACGGGGCGCCGCAGCCCATGGTGCCGCCCACGGGCCCCAACGCTGCCGTGCCGCCCGCCGGGCGCAACGTCGATCAGCTCAAGGCCGAGCTCGAGAAGCTCAACGAGCTGCGCATCTCCGGTCTGCTCACCGAAGAAGAGTTCGCGCAGCAAAAAGCCCGCCTGCTGGGCCAATAGGCGGAGCGCATGCTCTTCCATCGCCAGGGTCCCGGCCGTGGCTACGAGCGCCTGATCGTCCTCCAGCGCGAGGACCTCGGGCTCCGGGCCATCATCGCGATTCACTCCACGCGCCGCGGCCCCGGCTTCGGCGGCATCCGACGGATGCGGTACGACACCGAGGGGGCGGCCCTCGACGATGCGCTCGAGCTGGCCGAGGCCATGAGCTACAAGTGCGCGCTGGCGGGGCTTTCGGCCGGCGGCGCCAAGACGGTCATGCTGCGGCCGGACGACGCTGCGTCGTTTCGGTCCGAGGCGGCCTACGAAGCCTTGGGCGAGGCGATTGCGGCGCTGCATGGGGCGTATGTCTGCGGCCCCGATCTCGGCACGGGCGTCGAGCAGCTCGCCGCGGTGCGGCGGCGCTGCTCCCACGTGAACCCGGAGGGCAACGACGCGGGGATTTCCACCGCTGCCGGAGTGCACGCCGGTTTGCGGGCGGTCTGGGCGGCGCTCGGGTGTTCGTCGGCCGATCCACGCACGGTCGCAATCCAGGGCCTCGGCTCGGTCGGCCACGCCCTGGCGCGAGCGCTGGTGGCCGAGGGGATCCAGGTGGTGGGGGCCGACCCCGATGACGCCGCCTGCCGGGAGGCGGCGGCGCTGGGCGTTCGCATCGTCGATCCCGATGCGCTGCTGCAGGAGCCCTGCGACGTGGTGAGCCCTTGCGCGACCGGGCACGGGCTCACCGAGGCCACCATCGCGGGCCTTCGTTGCCGGGCGGTGTGTGGCTCGGCCAACAATCAACTCGCGACCCCGGCCGATGCCGATCGCTTGCACGCGCGCGGCATCGTGCACGCCCCCGACATCGTGGTGAGCGCGGGGGCGGTGATCGAGGGCGTGGTGACCGTGCAGGGGGGCACGAGCGCGGCGGTACGCCAGCAGGTCGACGACGCGATCGCGGGCATCGAGGGCACCGTGGGCGAGGTCTTGCGCGAGGCCGGGCGCCGCGGCGTGCCGCCGATCGCGGCGGCGCGGGACCTGGCCCGGCAGCGACTCGACGCGAGCTGATCGGGTGCGTCGCGGCCGTCGCTTGACCGGGGTAGGGCCCTTCGAGACGCTCCCCCCGTGCGACGTCGCGAGCTGCTGTTCGGAGCGGGGACTTGGGCTGCCTGGGGAACGATGGCGGGGTGTCGCCCGCAGCCGACGATGGGGCCGGACGCCGCGGTGCCTCCGCCGTGTGACGAGCGCCTGCCCGAGGTCGACGCGCGCTGGTCCGCGCTGGCGGGGTTCTGCGATGGCATCGCGGCCCCCGACGACGCGGAGCGTCGCTCCCATCGCACCCGCATGACCGAGGCGCTCGCCGCCGCGGGTCAGCGCGCGCTGGTGGTCGAGCCGGGCCCCACCATGCAGTTTCTCGCCGGAGTACGTTGGGGTCGAAGCGAGCGTCCGTTCTTGCTCGTGCTTCCGCGGGAAGGCGAGGCGTTTTGGGTGGTGCCTGCGTTCGAGGAGCTTCGCGCCCGCGAGCAGCTCGGAGACGCCGACGTCAGCGCGTGGCAAGAGCACGAGAGCCCGTACGAAATCGTGGCCAAGCGCTTGGGCGGAGCGAGTGACCCGGTCGCGGTCGAGCCCCAGATGCGAGGCTTCATCGTCGAGGGCCTGCGGCAAGCGATGGGCGCGACCGCGGTCGTCGATGGCGCGGCGGTGGTGCACGGGGTTCGCATGCGCAAGCAACCGGCCGAGCTCGCACGCCTGCGTCGGGCCAACGAGGCCACCAAGGCCGCGCTGCGCCTGGTGGCGAGCGAAGTGGGCGGAGGCATTCGACAGTCCGAGCTGGCGGAGCTGATCCGCGCCGCCCAGAACGAGGCCGGTCTCGGCGACGTGTGGGTGCTGGCGCTGATCGGGCCCAATGCGGCCTTCCCCCACGGCACGGCCGAAGATCGGGCGCTCACCGAAGGCGACGTCGTGCTGGTCGACACGGGTGGCTCGCTGCACGGCTACCGCTCCGACATCACGCGGACCTGGGTCTACGGTACGCCCTCCGACGAGGTCCGCACCGCATGGGCGACGGTGGCCGAGGCCCAGCGTCGCGCGCTCGAGAAGATCGGGCCCGGGGTGCAGTGCGGTGAGGTCGACGCTCAGGCGCGTGCGGTCATCGAGGCGGCGGGGTTCGGCACGGGCTACGAGCGCTTCACCCATCGGCTCGGGCACGGCATCGGGCTCGAGGTTCACGAGCCGCCGTACTTGGTCCAGGCCTCGACCCAAGTGCTGGAGCCGGGCATGACGATGTCGAACGAGCCGGGCATCTACGTACCCGGCCAGTTCGGCATTCGAATCGAGGACATCGTGGCGGTGACCGAGACCGGAGCCGAGGTGTTCGGCCCCATGGTCGAGAGCATCGACCAGCCCTTTGGCGCGCAGCCCTGAGCTCTAGGGCCCCATCGGGCCCATGCAGCCGCCGCACGCGTTGGTGGCCTGGTCCACGCAGGGTCCGTCCCACTCGTTCTCGCAGCAGAACGCGTCCATGCCGCACACGCAGCTTTGGATCTCGGGCACGTTGCAGCCCACCCCGGGGTGCTCGGAGCAGCAGTCCTCGGTACCCGGGTCGTAGCAGCTGTAGCCGCACTCGACCTGCGCCGCTTCCACGCAGCCGGGGCCCCAGCCCATGCCGCAGCAGCCCGGGTTGGTCATGCACACGCAGGTCTCGAGCTCTTCGTTGCCGCAGCCGGGGCCCGGGTTCGGGCTGCAGCAGGGGTCGGGCGGCACCCAGTCCGGGCACTCGGCCCCGCACTCCGCGACGCCGATGCCGATGCAGTCGTCGTCCCAGGGGAACAGGCAGCAGAAGTTGTTCTCGTCGCAGACGCAGTCGTTGATCTCGGGGATGTCGCAGCCGGGAGCGTCGTGCTCGGCACAGCAGTCTCCGCCTGGCGGAGGCAGGCCGCAGTCGTTGCCGCACTCGTACTGGGCCTCGGCCGCACAGATGCCGTCCCACTCGTCGGTGCAGCAGTAGGCATCGACGGCGCACACGCAGTCCTGCACGGTCATGTCATCGCAGCCGGGCGAGCCGTTGCCCGCACAGCAGTCCCCGCCCGTCGGCGGCGGCGGCCCATCGTCGCCTCCGCCTTCGCAGGTCAGGCCGCACTCCGCCACCGCCACGCCGATGCACTTTTCGTCCCACGAGGTTTCGCAGCAAAAGTCGTCGGCCTTGCACACGCAGGCCTCGAGCCGCGGATCGTCGGCGCAGCCCGGGGTCCGCGAGGCCTCGCAGCAGGCGGAGTCCTCACCGCCGGTCGTACCGGGATCGGTGGGATCGTCGGTCGTGGTGGCGGTACATCCACCGCAGCCTTCCGCGAGGTCGGCACAGGTCTGGTCCCATTCGAAGGCGCAGCAGAACGCCTCTTGATCACAAACACACGACGCGGTGTCCGGATCGTCGCAGCCGGCCCCGGGATGCGGGCTGCAGCAGTCGGCTCCGCTGCCCGTGTCGCCACCGGTCGCCGAGGTCTCGTCCGCCACGCCCGTGCCGGGAGCGGAGCTGTTCGATCCGCCGAGCGTGTCCGCTCCGACCCCCGTCGTCGTCGTGCCGGCCCCCGTGGAGCCGGTCTCGGTGACCTGGGTCGGGGTGTCGGCCGGGCATGCCGCCAGCGCAGGCGGAAGAAGTAGAAGTGTCAGTCGTGAATCGAAACGCCGGCGTGGCCTTGGCATGGTGGTGCATCCAAACCGCGCCCGTACGCCACCCACGTTCCCCCGCGCATGGACGGCCGCGTAGGCCAAGAATAAGCCACGCAGCCGGTTTTCGGGGTGGGGGTCTGACCCTTTTGCACTACGCGCGGCTCTGGGCGCGGCGTGGCTTGAGAATCATCCACGCGACCAGCCCACAGACGGCGAACAACGCTGTCGCAGCCGCGGCCACCACCGCGAGGGTCACGACCCCTCGGGGGAAGACGGCGAGTCGCTGCAGTGCGGCGTTCATCGTCCCCATAGACGAGGCGCCGACGGGTTTGTTGCAGGGGAAGGTCGGGAAAAAGCGGCCGAAGACCTACAGCCAAACGCGGAGTCCGAAGGTGGGGCCTCCCAGCCCCACTTTGCCGACCTGCATGTGCTCGTAGCCGCCGAAAATCTCGAGGCGAGACACCATCACCCCCAGCGTGGCGCGGCCGCGACCGACCCATGCCTTGTACAAGCGCCCCGCATCCACGCGACCCGACAACACGATCGGCCAGGCGGGGAACAGATCGAGGCTGCCGGTCACATTCCAGCCCAAGGCGTACTCGCGGGGGCCTTCCCCCGGGACGCGGCCGTCGATCATCGTGTTCACGCCGCCGCCCAAGCGGAGGATCGCTCGCTTGGTCTTGACGGGGATGAGGCTCAGGTTGGCGGTGCCGAGGTAGAGCGCATCGTCGGCGGGCAGCTCGACGTAGTACGAGAGATCTCCATCGAGGCTGATGCGTCGGCCGTCGTAGCGCAGGCCGCCCGCACCTCGCCACAGGTCTTTGCCCTGCACGGCACCCTCGGCCCACACCATGCCGGACCGGGGCCGGGTGGGCTCTTCGAGCTCGTCGGCCTCGTCTTCGTCGATGGGCTCGCTGAGGTAGGTGCGCGCGCCGTGGGCGTAGGGGTATTGGCGATACTCGAGCTCGGCCCAGCCACCTCCGCTGGCGCCGAAGGCCACGCCGCCTCCGCCCCCTCCACCAAAGCTGTAGCCGTCGTCGTCGCTGCTCCAGTCGCAGCAGCTCGACGAGCTGGAGCTGTCGGAAGAGCCGGAGCTACCCGAGCTGGAGCTGCTCGACGAGCTTCCGCTCACCTCGCTGCGCACGGAGTCGAGCTTGCCGGCCATGCTCGTATTCGGCCAAGCACCGAGAGCCACCGCGGCCACGGCTCCCATCATCCAGCGTCGACCCCATCCAATCATTGCATCATCACCTTGGCACCACGTCTTGGCTCCGGGTAGCGGGGCCTCCCGAGCAAACGTACGGGGGAACGCCCGGGGTGGTGATGCGCGTCACCGGGGGGAATCCCCCTTGCCGCTGGTGGGGGGCGAGCGGTCTGTGGGCGTCTGGCGGGGGCTATTCGCGGGCCGAGGCGGGGCGCTTTGACCGGCGAGATTTTCTTTTGACCGCGCTCGGCCCGGGGCGACATGATTCCGGTCCGTGTCCCTTTTCTTGCCTCGTACGTCGCTTGCCCTGCTGTTGCTCGCTCCGGTTGCCTGTGGCGACGACATCCCCAGTTCCGATGGGGGCAGCACAGGTGATGGAGGCTCGACGACGGGCGCTGACGGCACGAGCACGACCGATCCGGTCGCCGACGAGGGCAGCACCGCGGCCCCGGCCACGAGCGACTCGGGCGGGCAGGAGAGCACCGACGAAACGGGCTTCGACCCCGCCGACCCGGTGTGCGGCAACGGCTTCGTGGAAGAGGACGAAGAGTGCGACGACGGGAACGCCGACGATGCCGATGCCTGCTCCAACGCGTGTCAGATCCCCTGCGGTCTCCAGTGGGACCAGCTGGTCCTGGGGCCCACCCTCGACTCGGTGATCGAGGGCTTGGGCGTCGCTCGGGACGCGGGCGATCAGGTGATCATCAGCGGCCTGCTCCGCGAGGTGACGGTCGAGATGGACGGCACCACGACGGTCGGTGAGGACACGGTGCTGGTGCAGTCGCACATGTCCGAAGGCGCGGGCATGGTGTGGGAGCAGGTCCTGGACGACCCCGAGGGTGACGTGAACTTCGCCGGGGTGGCCGTGGACGCGGCGGGCGAGATTTACGTGGCCGCGACCGTCGATGCGGCCGACGGTGGCCGGGCGATCCGGGCGTACCGACTCGCGGCGGCCGATGGCGCAGTCACCTGGGTGCACGATTTCGACGGGGCCTTCGCGGGCGAAGACGAGCTGGCCTTCGGCATCGCGGTGGGCCCCGACGGGCAGCCGGTCGTGTCCGGGCAGGTCCGCGCGGGCGATGGCGACGACGACGTCTGGGTGCGCAAGCTCGATGCGGCCGACGGCTCCGAGGTCTGGACCGAGACCTATAGCGGCCTGGGCTCGGGGGGCTTTTCCACCGACGACGGTGGGCCCATCGCGATCGGCGACGACGGCTCGATCTACGTCCTGGCGCGCATCTACGTGGACTTTCAGACCGCTCCGGGCACGCTGTTGCGCTTTGGCCCCGACGGCGGTGCGCCCACCTGGACCTTCGCCCCGACCCCCGCGGGGGCCGACCAGACCTTCAACCCCGAGACGGTCACCGTGGCCAGCGATGGCGGACCGGTGATGGCCGTGTCCCGCGTCGACGGGGCGGACTTCAACTTCTGGGTCTACAAGCTCGACGCCGCCGGGCAGGAGCAGTGGCTGCTCGAGCGCGAGGACTTCGAGATCGAGGGCCAGGGCAGCGACTGGATCCTCGAGGACATCTCGACCAACGACGAGGAGCTGATCGTGCTCGGGCGCTATCGCAACGACGACGGCTTCGACGGTCAGTCCTGGTCGGAGCCCTGGATCTCGCGGCTCGATGGCGATGCCAACCTGCGCTGTCAGGTCCTCCACCAGGGCGACGTCAACGGGTTGCTGCCGCCCTCGCTGTTCGGCTACGGGGTGGCGACCGGTTCGGCCGGCAACGCGCTGGTGGCCGGAGAGCTCGCGTCCGAAGACGAGTCGGGCCTGTGGTTCGGCAGCTTCCGCAACTGAGCCGACCTGGCGCCCAGGTTTGACGAGGTCCCGATCGGGTGCTAACCCGAGCGGGTCTCGACGTTCATTCGTCGAAGTGGAACCGCATGGCTCTGCCCACCTTCATGACTGGCCGAATCGGCAAGGACACCGCGACGCGGGAGGTCTTGCTGTGCTTTCGGCTAGGCGTGCGCGTGCGCTGAGGCCGTCGAGCGTTTCCCTCGCTCTTCAACATCCCCGGCGCGACGACGCACGCTGCGACTGAGCCTGTTTGTGGCTCGGAACGCCGTTCGTGCATTGGTTTCGTGGCCATGCGGACCCGCGTCCGAGCCCCTCACCACCCGTAGGCCATGCGGGCGGCGACGCCTCATGGGCGTCGTGTGCCTGGGTGCGTGGCCCACCACCACTGCGGCGTCGCCACGTCGGGGTCTCGGCCCCGCGCGGCCTCGTCACGGAGAGCGATTTTCGAAATGAACACCATCCACAACCTTCGCAACGTCGGAATCCTGGCTCATGTCGACGCGGGCAAGACCACGCTCGCCGAGCGCTTCTTGTTCTACACGGGGCGAATCCATCGCATGACCGAGGTCCGCGACAAGGGCGGGGGCGGAGCGACCATGGACTCCCGCGCGGACGAACAGCGGCGCGGGATCACCATCAAGTCGGCGGCCACCCGCGTGTCGTGGGCGGAGCACGAGATCAACCTCATCGACACTCCGGGGCACATCGACTTCACCATCGAGGTCGAACGCTCGCTGCGAGTGCTCGACGGGGCGGTCCTTGTGCTCTGTGCGGTGGCGGGCGTCCAAGCCCAGACCGGATCGGTCGACCGTCAGATGCAGCGTTACGGCGTGCCGTGCATCGCGTTCATCAACAAGATGGACCTGGCGGGGGCGGATGCCTTCACCGTGCTCGAGCAGCTTCGCGACAAGCTGGGTCACAACGCGGCCCTGCTCAACCTTCCCATCGGGCGCGAGCGTGCGTTCGAGGGGGTGGTCGACGTCCTCAGCGGCGAAGCCATCTACTTCGAAGGAGAGCAGGGGGAGCAGCTGAGGCGGGCGCCCATGCCCGAGTCGATGCGGGAGACCGTGGCGGCGCATCGGGGGCGCCTGGTCGAGGCGCTGGCGGAGGTCGACGAGTCGATCCTCGCCCGCTACGTCGAAGGCCTGCCCATCGACGACGACGAGCTTCGTCGGGCCGCTCGGGCGGCGACCATTGCTCGTCGCTTGACCCCCGTCGTGTGCGGGGCGGCGCGATCCAACCGGGGCGTGCAGCCCCTGCTGGACGCGGTGGTGGCCTATCTCCCCCACCCGGGGGAGGTCGAAAACCACGCCTTCGACCTCGACACCGGGGCCGAGACTCCGCTGCACTGCGACCCCGAGCGTCCCCTGCGGGCGCTGGCCTTCAAGGCGGTCGAAGACGCCTACGGGGGCCTGACCTACCTGCGGATCTACCAGGGTCGCCTGGGCCGCGGAGACACCGTCCATGTCGAAGGGCGCAAGCTACGAGCCGGTCGCCTGGTGCGTATGCACTCCCACGCCATGACGGAAATCGACCACGCCGAAGCGGGCGACATCATCGCTCTTTTCGGTTCGGCCGTGAGCACCGGGCAGGTGCTCACCCCCCACGGGTCGCAGCGCGTCTCGATGCGCCCGATCAACGTACCCAAGCCGGTGGTGTCCTACGCCATCGTTCCCAAGGACAAGTCCATGCTCGACAAATTCTCACGTGTCGTCTCGCGCCTGTGCCGAGAGGACCCCACGCTGTCCGTGTCGCACGACGCTCAGTCGGGCGAGACGCTCTTGTCGGGCATGGGAGAGCTGCACCTCGAGGTGTATTGCGATCTCATGCTCGAAGAGCACGGCATCGAGCTTTACCGGAGTGCACCGTTGGTGAACTACCGCGAGACCCTCGCGGAGCCGGTGGGGTTCGACCACCTGCACAAGAAGCAAGACGGCGGCAACGGCCAGTTCGCCAAGGTCGTGGGTCGTCTCTGTCCCACCGAGCAGGCCTATGTCTTCGACGACCGGGTCAAGGGCGGGGCCATCGCCCGCGAGTACATCTCGGCCTGTGATCGTGGCTTCCGCGAAGCCATGCAGCAGGGCCCGCTGCTCGATGCCCCGCTCAGCGGGGTGCAGGTGGTGCTCGAGGACGGCAAGACCCACGGCACCGATTCCAGCGACCTGGCCTTCCAGATCGCGTCTCGCGATGCGCTGACTCGGGCCCTGGCCCGGTCTCAGGGCAGCGTGGCCGTGTTGGAGCCGATGATGACCGTCGAGGTCGATGCGCCCAGCGAGTACGTGGGTGCAGTGCAGTCGGGCTTGGTCCGGCGCCGCGGGCAGATCACCGATACCGAGATCGGTACATCTTCGGCTCGCATCCAGGCTCGGGTCCCCTTGGCCGAGATGTTCGGCTACGCGGGCGACTTGCGTGGGGTGACCCAAGGCAAGGGCGAGCACAGCATGGAGCTTGCCGACTACCAGCGGGTCCCCGCATCGGTCCAGCGTGAGCTGGTCGCTCGCCATCGCGGCGAGGCATGAACAACGACGACGCCGGGGAGGGTCTACGGGCCCTTCCCGGCGTCTTTTTCGTGGCGGCGCGGCCCTCCGAGCGCTACCGGACGACGGAGTAGATATCCGCCACGTCGGCGGGCCGCAGCTCGGTCGGCACCGCGCGGTCGGGCAGCGCGATGTCGAGGGTCTGCACGTCGGCGAACCCGGCCGGGCGCGGGGCCATGACCTGAATGGTGTCGCTGTCCGGGCGGGTCTGCACGAAGGCGGGCAGGGTGGTCTCGCCGTCCTCACGGGTCACCACGATGGAAGCGCCCGGGGTGTGCATCGGCTCGGGCAGGCCGCCGGGGGCGGTCCACCATTCCTCGGTGCCGTCGGAGTAGATGGCACCCATCAGCAGGCCATCGCCGGGGGTCTCGGTCATGTCGGCGCGGCTCCAGCTGGTGAGGATCTCGATGACCCCCATGGTCAGCTCCCACGCGTAGTCGGAGACCCACTCGTTGCTGCAGTAGGTCATGTAGTCGCGGCCACCCGTGGGCGATCGCAGGGCGAAGTCGTGGATGCCGAAGCCCCACACGCCGATGCGACCGTTGGGGTGCGGGTAGGCGAGGTCGGGCCCGCCTTCGCCTCCGCTGCACAGCACGTGGTAGCGGCCCTGGGTGTGGCCGACCTCGTGGGTGAAGGTCTCGGCCGCCGCTGCGCCGCTGCCGTTCCAGCGCCCGGTGGAGATCCGCTGCTGGGCCATCTCGGGCGTGGGCGGAATGGGCGGGATGCCGATGGCCTGGCCGAGCAGGCCGGGCGGGTAGCCATCGCAGGGATCGACCAGCCCGTAGTAGTAGACGTGCGGCGGCGGGTTATCCATGGCGCGCCGCTGGGCCAGGGCGGAGAGCACGGGGCTGAAGCTCGTGCCCGAGGTGCCGATGGGATCGGTGTAGGGCATGGGCTCGCCGATGCTCATCACCGCTCGCTGCACCGGGTTGTTCTGCTCGAGGTCCTGCCCCATCGCGGTGGCGTCTTCCTCGGTGATGTTGGGCATGCACTCCTCGCCCTCGAACTCGTGGCGGACGGGGATGAGCACGACCTCGAGCTCCAGGGGCACGTCGTACACGCCCAGGGTGCCGCGGCTGGCCAGCGGCAGGATGGGCGGGGGATCGGAGATTTCGCCCGTAGCGAGGGTGGGGTCGGACTCGAGCAGGCGCACGCGATACAGCGCCCCGTCGACGACGTCCTCGGGCTCGAGCAACCACTGGAACGAGGCGCCGCCGTCGTTGCTGTCGCCATCGACCATCAGCGGGAAGTCCTGCACCAGCTGGTTGCCATCGGGGTAGTCGATGACCAAGCGTCCGATGATCTCGCGCGGGGTGAAGTCGGCGTGCAGGGTCCAGAACGCGCGCAGCAGCGTGCGGCGACCACTGATGAGCCGGGTGTTGTAGTCGGCGACGTCGACCTCGACACCATCGTTGACCAGCTCGACCTGGGTGGCTTGGTTGGCCGTCATCCTCGACAGGCGCATGCCGTGGGCAAAGACCGGGGGCGTGTCGGCGGGGGCGTCGTCCGAGCCCTCTTGGCCGACCCCCGTGGTGGTGGCCTCTTCCCCCGTCTCGTCGGCGGCGACGGTCGTACCCTCGGCTTCGCCGTCGCTGGTGCTCGCGCCCGTTCCCGTGCCGTCTCCGGCGGCCGTAGGCTGATCGTCACCGCAACCGGCGACCATGAACAAACACAACCCCCATTGGAGTCCACGACGCATGGGAGGCACCGTATCACGGCCGCGGCCCGACCGAGCGGCGGGTGATCACGGCGGCGGCAGCGGCAGCTTCGGTCCGACGAGGCTCAGTCGACGAGGGTGGGGGTGCCGCCCGGATCGACGTCTTCCACCGTCCGCGACCACACCTGGAGTTCGTCGGTGGGGGCGTAGCCCAGGGCCTCGAAGAACGCGTGGGCTTCTTCTCGGTGCTCTTGGGGGCTGACCTGTACGTGGTCGAGGCCGCGGCTGTCGGCCCACGCCTCGGCGTGACGCATCAGCGCGCGGCCCACCCCCCGACGCCGGGTGCGAGTGCGAACCACCATGCCCATGATCTGGACGAAGGGATCACCCCAGAGGGTCTTGCGAACCTCGGCGTGCAGCCAGCCCACGATGTCGCCCGACTCGGTCGCGGCCACGAACACGCCGTGCTCGGGGTCGTCGCGAAGTCGCACGAGCCGCTGACGCATGAGGAACTCGGTGCAGTCGTAGCCGAGCTCGAGGCACAGCCGCGCGAGCATGGACGCGTCCGAGGGCAAGGCCCGGCGAGGTTCGAGCGTAGCCATGACTCACTGAGGCTACCGGTTCGAGGGGGCCGAGCAAGAGTTTTCGGGGCGTGGTGGCGTGTGCCGGACCTCGGCCCCCGAACCGCGCGAAGCCGCGCTATGCTGCGGTGGCATGGACCCCCGCATGTGGCTGCGTGCCGTGGCCGTCATCCCGCGCATCGACAAGCGAGGCTGGGAACGACTCGATCCCGTGGCGCGATGGCTCATTGCGGTGCGGGCCGCGGTGCTGGTGATGACGGTGGTGTCCGCGGGCCTGGCCGGGCTGCTGGCGCTGCGTGACGGGCACTTCCACGGCCTTCGTTTTGCGCTGGTGCTGGTGGGGTTGGTCTTCGCCCACGCGACCAACAACCTCGTCAACGACCTGACCGATCACATCAAGGGCATCGATCGCGGCGACTCGTTTCGTGCTCGCTATGGCCCGCAGCCGCTCGAGCACGGCCTGATGACGCCGCCGCAGATGATGCGGATGATGATGTTCACGGGCGGGGTCGCGCTGGCCTGCGGGGTGGCGCTGGTGGTGCTCACGGGCAGCGCCACGCTGTGGCTGCTGCTGGCCGGCATCTTCTTCGTGCTCGCCTATACCTGGCCGCTGAAGTACCTCGGCATGGGCGAACCCTCGGTGCTGCTGGTCTGGGGTCCGCTCATGGTCGGGGGCGGCTACTACGTCATCACCGACACGGTGACCCCCGAGGTGTTGCTCGCCAGCGTGCCCTTTGCCCTGAGCGCGACCGGGGTGCTGTTCGGCAAGCACATCGACAAGCTCGACCAGGACCGCCGCAAGGGCGTGCGCACGCTGCCCGTGTTGCTGGGCGAGGCGAGGGCACGGGCGGTGGCGCGGGCGCTCATCGTCTCGCCCTACCTGCTCGTCGGGCTCGCGTTCGCCAAGGGGGCGCTGGGGTGGCCCGTGCTGATCGTGCTCGGGGCGGTGCCGGTGGCGATGAAGGTCTTGCCCGCGTTCCGGTCGCCTCGGCCCACCGCGCCGCCGCCCGAGCTACCGCGCGGCATCTGGCCGCTGTACTTCGTGGCGCTGGCCTTCCACCACATGCGGTGGTTCGGGGGGCTGTTCGTGCTCGGGGTCGTCATCGACGTCATTCAGCTGCGTTTTTGGGGGGCATGAGCACACCGGTCAGTCAGGAGTCTGGGCTCGAGACCATCACCGCCGAGGATCGGTCCGTCCTCCCTCCGCCGGCCGTGCTCCAGCGCGGCGACGAGCTGGGCCGCTACGTGGTGCTCGAGAGGCTCGGCTCCGGCGGCATGGGGGTGGTGTACGGGGCGTACGACTCGCAGCTCGATCGCAAGGTCGCGATCAAGCTGCTGCGGGCCCACTACGACCCGCGTCAGAGCACCGAGGGGCGAGCCCGGCTGGTGCGCGAGGCCAAGGCGCTCGCTCAGCTCAGCCATCCCAACGTCATCACCGTGCACGAGGTGGGGACCGAGGGAGAGCAGGTCTATCTGGCCATGGAGTACGTGGAGGGCAAGACCCTCGGCGGCTGGCTGAAGGCTCAGCCGCGCACGCCAGCGCAGATCCTCGAGGTGTTCTCGGCCGCGGGCCTGGGGCTGGCCGCCGCCCACGAAAAGGGCCTGGTGCACCGCGACTTCAAGCCCGACAACGTCATGGTCGACGACTCGGGTCGGGTGCGAGTGATGGACTTCGGCCTGGCGAGGACCGACGACGGCGAAGACGAAGAGCGTTCGGGTGCGCTGGCGGTCCCCGCCCACTCGCTGGCGGATACGGGAGGGCAGCCGGGCGACCTGGACGCCTCGCTCACCCGTGGTTCCTCGGTGATGGGCACGCCGGCCTACATGGCGGCCGAGCAGTGGCTGGGCAAGCGCGCCGATGCTCGCAGCGACCAGTTCTCGTTCTGCGTGTCGCTGTACGAGGCGCTGTACGGCGTGCGGCCCTTCGCCGGGGGCGCCCCGGCGGCGATCATGGTGGCGGTGGTGCAGGGCGACGTCGACCCGGCGCCTGCGGGGAGCCGGGTACCGCAGTGGCTGCGCCGGGTGCTGTTGCGAGGGATCGAGCGCGAGCCCGAGCGTCGCCATCCCGACATGCCGACCTTGCTCGCGGCGCTGTCGGCCGATCCCACCGCGGCACGGCGTCGCAAGTGGCTGGCGGCGGCGGTGCTCGGGGCGGGCGCGCTGGCGGTGGCGGGCTACTCGATGGTGCAGGCGCAGCATCGGGCCGAGTGCGAGGCGGCGGGGACGACCATCTCCGAGACGTGGAACGACGACAGTCGGGCGCGGGTACGCGCGAGCCTGGTCGATGGCGCGGGGCAGCTGGGCGCGACCACCTGGGAGCGCTTGGAGCCCCGACTCGAGTCCTACGCTCAGGGGTGGTCCGAGGCGCGAACGGAGGCCTGCCTGCAGCCCATGGCGGGGCGGGCCAAGGGGCAGTCGCTGGCGGAGCGGCAGATCGAGTGCCTCGACGAAGAGCGCGAGGCTCTGCACGCGCTGGTCGATGCGGTCGCCACCGTCGATGGCCGAGCGGTGGAGCGCGTGCTCGATGCGGCGGGCAAGCTGCCGCGGACCGAGCAATGCGCGGACGTCTCCTGGCTGCAGCGTCGACGAGCACCGCCCGCGGATGCGGCCGCTCGCGAGCAGCTCGGCGCGTTGCGGACCGAGCTCGCTCAGGTCTCCGCCGTGGTCTCGCTGCGGCCGGGCCAGGAGGTCATCGATCGGCTCGCGACGCTGCACGAGCGCGCGGAGTCGCTGGACTACGCGCCCCTGCGGGCCCAGGTCGCGGCCATCCAGGGCCGGGCGTTCATGGCCGACGGCCGGATGCAGGAGGCGAGCAATGCCTACGCCGAGTCTTACTTTCTCGCCGCGGCGGCGGACGATGATCACCTGGCGGCCTACGTTGCCGCCCGGCAGATCTTCGTGGTCGGCAGTGAGCTGCATCGGCCGCAGGAGGGCGAGCTATGGGCCCGCATGGCCGAGCTCGCCCATCAACGCCTCGACGTCCCGGCCCAAGACCTTCGCCGCGCCAGCCTCTTGGACTCCAAGGCCAACCTGACCTTCGCGCGGGGGGACTACGCGGCCGCGCTCGATGAGCTGCGCGCCGCACTGCGGATGTACGAAGACCTCCTCGGCCCCGACGATCCCAAGCTGGCGCCGACGCTGCACTCGATCGCCAACTGCTTGTCGGGGATGGGCGAAGGCGAGGAGGCGTTGGCGGTGCTCGAGCGAACGCTGGCCCTCGAAGAGCACAACCTCGGCCCCGACCATCCCGATGTGGCGTGGACGTTGATCAACCTGTCCTTGGCCCACGGGGTGGAGCAGCGCTACGACGAGGCGCATCGGCTGGCGCTACGCGCACTGGAGATTCGGGAGCGGGTCTACGGGCCCGACCATCGCTTCGTGGGGCATGCGCTGCAGTTCATGTGCGGGGCAGATGCCGATCGGGGGCGGCTGGATCGAGCGGAGAAGGAGTGCGCTCGGGCCTTGGAGATTCACATGAAGAGCCCGGGACCCGACCACCCCGAGACGGCGTGGACCCGGTTCAACGTCGGGCTCGTGGCGCATGAACTCGGTCGGCTCGAGGATGCGCGCGAGCAGTGGACGCGCGCCTCGGAGATCCTCGACGCGACGGTCGGCCCCGAGCACCCGCGAGCGATGATCACCCGTCAGAGCCTCGCGGAGCTCGACCAGCCCGGGGGAGGGCACGGGCACGGAGCTGCGGGCGGTCACGGACCCGAGGAGGGGCATGGAGCCGGGCACGGTCCCGCGCCCGCGCAGGGACATGGTCACGAACAACCGCATGGCCCCAAACACGACGAGGGAGCCGAAGCTCCCTCGTCACCGGGTCACTGAGCGGGCCCGACGAAGGTCAGGCCGTCGCTTGCGCGGGCGCGTCGTCGGCGGGGGCTGGCGTCCAGTCACCCCAGCTCGAGTCACCGCGCAGCATGTGCACCCGACACCGAGCGCCACCGACCACGCGCTGCTCCTCTTCGAGCAGGCGCCGGAGCACGACGACGTCGCGCTCCTCGATGACGGTGACCACCACGCGCGCGCTCTGCCGGAAGCGGAGCACGCCGCGGAGAGTCGCGAACATCTCGCCGTCGTCGTTGGACGCGACGTGAGCCCGACCGAAGGCCTCCTCGATGAGGCGGGCCAGCGGCTCGGTGCGCGCAGCGTCTTCGCTCTCCACCACCGCCATCAGGCGGTTGTCCAGGCGCAGGCCGGTGTCGGTATCGAAGCCCTCGCCGGCCGCGCGCAGCTTCGCGGCGGCATCTTCGGAGCTCTTCGCGTCGCGAAGGCCCCGCAACAACACCTCGTCGTGGCAAAGCCGCCCCACGTGGGCGAGGGCCTGCAGGTGCAGCCGCGGATCGTTGGCGGGCGCGAGCAGCACGAAGAACAAGTCGGCCGTCTCGCCGGCGACCTCGACCGGCTCCTTGGTGGTGACCAAGGCCGCCACGCTGCGCTCCAGCCCGTCGATGGGGGCATGCGGAACGCTGATGCCGCTGCCGAGCGCCACGTGCCCTTCGATGCGGGTCCGCAGGGCTTCGGCGAGCTCGTCTGCGGGCCGACCCGCGGCCGGTGCCAAGGCCTCGGCCGCCGCCACGACGACGTCGTCCAGCGACTTGGCATCGACACCGATCCGCGCGCGGGAGGCATCGACGAAGTCCTCCCACGGGGAGTCGGGCGGATCGGCATTGATGTCGCGAGGCGCGTAGATGCGCTTCCACTCCTCCCACACCATGCCCATCATCGAGTAGCGGGGCGGGGGCGTGGCCTCGGGACCGCTCGCCTTGCCCACGAGGGCCTTGCGGTAGCGCTCGGTCAGCTCGTCCCACTCGACGATCATGCCGGGCAGGCCTTCGCTCTCACGGCGTCGGCTCCAGCTGGACAGCAGCTGCAAGCACGCGTGGTCGATGTGGTCGAGCTGGTCGATGTGCACGTGCAGCTCGCGGTCGGAGGGGACCTCGTCGAGCGCCGCGGCCAGCCGCGGGAGCTGGAGGAACGTGGCCGAACCGGTCAGGTGCAGGTCTTGGGTCTTGCCCGACTTGCTCGGCTCGCTCCGCACCTGCAGCCGCGCGAAGGTCCAGACGATCTTGAGGATCGCCGCCGCGAGGCCGGAGATGATGCCGATGAACAGGTCGATGAACACCACGCCGAACAGCGTGATGAGGCAGATCGCCAGCTCGACCTGACCCTGCTGGTAAAGCTCCTTGAGCGCCTGGCGGTCGATGAGGCGATAGCCGGTGTAGACCAGGATCGCGCCGAGGCTCGCCTGCGGGATGAGCTCGAGCAGCTCGGGGGCGGCGGAGACGAACAGCAGCAGCCAGATGCCGTGCATGATCGTGGACTTGCGCGTCATGGCGCCCGCATCCACGTTGACGGAGCTTCGCACGATGACGCCGGTCATCGGCAGGCCACCCACCGCGCCCGTGAGGAAGTTGCCCACGCCCTGCGCGAACATCTCGCGGTCGTACTGCGCCTTCGAGCGAGTCTGCCGCTGGTCGATGGCGTTGGCGGTGAGCAGGGTCGCCGCGCTCGCGATGAACGCGAACATCAGCGACAAGCCGATCATCTCGGCGCTGAGCAGCAGCTCGTAGTCGGCGAGCTTCGCGGGCTCCAGCCCGTCGAAGAAGTTCGGCGAGATGTCGAGGAACAGCAGGTCCGAGTCGAGGACCGAGGCCGCGATGGTGACCACCAGCAACGCGATGAGCTGGCCGGGGACCAGCGCCAGGCGTTTGGGGCGGTACTTCCCCCACAGCACGATCAGCGCGATCGTGACGGTGGAGATGATGAGCGGGGCCAGGCTCGCCTCGCCGGTCAGCGACGGGGTGAGGCTCTCCGGGAGCGCGACCACGTTGTCGATGAAGCCACCCTTGGGTTCGACATCGACGCACACGTGCAGCTCGGCGGTGAGGATCAGGACACCGATCCCGATGAGCATGCCGATGATCACCGCGGGGGCGACCGCCCGGAACCAACGCCCGAGCTTGAAGATGCCGGCCAGCGCCTGCCAGACGCCGGCCATGGCGACCACGGGCGCGAGCGCGACCAAGCCGTGGTTCTGGATCAGATCCACGACGGGCACGATGAGGCTCGCCGCCGGACCGCTGACGAGCAGCGGCGCTCCAGAGAACACGCCGACGATGATGCCGCCGATGATGCCGGTGACCAGGCCTCGCTCGGCCGGAACTCCACAGGCGACCGCGATGCCGATGCACAGCGGCAGGGCCACGAGGAACACCACCGTGGACGCCAGGAAGTCGGGCAGCCAGGTGCCCTTTGCTTTCGAGTTGGAATTGGAGTCTTTTTCGCTCACCGCCGCCGTCGCTTGCTCTCGGTAGAGGGCCCGATCACTCGGGATTCCTGAACGTGGAGCGGGTCCGATGCGTCGGTTCGTCGGCCCTCGTGCGAGGCGAGGACGAGCGCACTTCGATCGCCATCACGGCCCGCGGGCGGGGCAGTGAGGGCAACGCGAGCGTACGGGGGGCGTACGTCGTGCAGCGCGGTCGAGGACGGAGGACGAGGCATCGGGCCGCTGGCCGTCCATGCTACCCGAACTTCCTTCGCGCTGTGAACGAGGCAAAACCCCCGTGGGACGACTCCGCGGCGGTTTTTCGAACGGCGGGGGGGGTCGTTTACCCGGGCGGGCCCGGGCTGGTTCGGAGCCCGTGTCGCGGCCCTTTTCGGAGGCCTCGGGCTCACATCTCGATGTGCGAGATCCCACTCGAACGGGGGCCTGGCGGGCTATTCAGCACTGGTCGGCGAAGTCGGAGCAGCAGCTGCCGTCCTCGACGCACAGGGCGTCGCATCGGCAGCCGGTTGGGGCTCGCAAGCCGCATCGGGCCGCGCAGGAGTCGGGCGCGGAGGCGGTGTCCTCGTCGAGCACCTCGTGAATCCAGCTCACCACGGCGGAGGGCTGGGCGTAGACCCGGGGCGGCCGCGTCTCGCCCGGGAGCCCACAACCCACGTCCATGCTGTCCACGCCCACCAGACGCCAGCCATTGGCCGTCTCTACCGCCAGCGAGCCGCCTTCGTGCCCGGTACAGGTGTTCACCTCGTCTCCGCTCGGCCTCGCCCCGAGCTGATCGGGCTTGAGCGGGATGTCGTACTCGTTGCGAATCTCGAGGCTCGACACGAGCTCGACCCGCGTGCTCAGCAGTGCCGGGCCGTAGATCTCGTCCGGGGGTTCCGCCTCGCCGCCGGTCGGCGCGGTCGGCTCGGCCGCACTCGGGGTCGGCATCGCCTGCGGCGGCGACCATCCCAGCGCGACGGCGGCGTTCCCCGGCCCCACCGCGTCGAGATCGACCTTGGTGATCAGCTCGATCGCGGCGGCCCGTGCCTCGGAGAGATCGAGATCCGATTCCAGGTGCAGCAGGGCCACGTCGCCCCCGTTTCGCGGATTGTCGTAGTTCGGGTAGACGACCACCCGGTCCACCACGCGAGCCTGACCCAGCGTCTCGGTTTGGCCGAGGTTGGTGGTGCCGGCCACGATGCGCAGGTCCCCGTCGTCGCTGCCGTAGACGCAGTTCGCGGCGGTCACGACCCATGCTTCGCCGATGATGGCGCCGGCGCAGTGGTGGCTAGTCGACTCGGTGTCTTGCACCGAGACATGCCAAGGAAACTGCTCGACCGTGACCGTGTCGGCCTCGAGACGCTGTTCGTTGAGCTGTTCTCGTTCTACGGGGTCGCAGGCCATGCCGAGCACGAGGACGAGTGAGCAACACGAAAGGTGGGTCAGTCGATGGTGCATGGTGTTCATCAGCCGGGGCTCCGTACGGTTCAGTCACCTGCCGTGGCGTCGCCCATTCACCCTGCGGTCGATGAGCGGCAGGAGGCTACTGGCGGCTTCGGACGGGGTTTGGCGGGGCGGTGAATAGTCGCGGGGGCGCGGGGTGACCTACGAAGGCCGAGACCAAGCCCCCATGAACTCGACCCTTCATCGGATCTTCAACGCGCTCTCTCCGTCCCTCGCCGCCTCGCTCGGAATCGTGGTGGTGGCTGGGGGGTGCTCGACCGGAGAGGCGCTCACCGACCAGGTCGACACGCTCGCACCTGGGCTGGCGGATGGAGGCGCGTCGGGAGGCGGCGATGCCGGTCCGGCCGATCCCGGCGGAGAACCCGACTGCGAGATCGGGACCCTCGGGTGCTGGTGCATGTTGGACGCCGATTGCGACGCCGGCTTGGTCTGCGATCAAGGCATCTGCCTGCCGGTCGAGGGCATCTGCGGCGACGGGGTCGTCGACGAGGCCGAAGAGTGCGACGCGGGCCCGGACAACGCCGAGGATGGAGCATGTCGGCCCGACTGCACGGCGCAGCTGTGCGGAGACGGGGTCGTGGGACCGGGCGAGGCCTGCGACGACGGCAACGACGTCGACGACGACGAGTGCAACAACCTGTGCGGCGGCAGCAGCTGCGGCAACGGGGTGCTGGACGAGGGCGAGGAGTGCGACGACTCCAACCTCGACGATTCCGACGAGTGCCTCAGCTCGTGCCTCGCGGCCACGTGCGGCGACGGCTTCGTGCAGGCGGGGGTCGAGGAGTGCGACGACGCCGATGAAGACGAAGCGGACGGGTGCGCCGCAGATTGCGTCTGCTGGCTCGATTTCGAGGACGACGCCCAGGTGGTCGATTGGCAGCTCGAGGGCGGCTGGGAGCTCCACGACGCGGCCCCGGCCAGCCAGGTGCTCGCGGCCGTGCCCTTCGAGACGCAGGGCCGGGTCTTCGGCACCGACGGCAACCGCTCGTTGCCGTACCCCGGCGGCGAGAGTGAGAGCTCGAGCGCGACCACCTCGGACTTCGTCTTCCCCACGTCGCTGCGCTTTCGCTCGTGGCACGTGGACGAAGGCACGGTGACCGCGGTCGGTGTGGCCGACCACAAGCGCATTCTCGTCTCGGTCGATGTGGGCGCCACGTGGGAGCCCCTGGTCGACTGCCAGCTCGGTCCCAACGAGCAGCTGCCCTTCTGCCTGGAGTGGCTGGCCTCGCGCGAAGCCGACGACTGGGACGACGTCGAGATCGATACGTCGGCCTACGCGGGCATGATGGGGCGGCTGCGCTTCGAGTACGACACCGTCGACTCGTGCTGCACGGTCGAGCAGGGCTGGTTCCTCGACGATTTCGAGGCCTTCGGGTGTTCCTGACCGACGGCGGTCCGGGGCCTCGACGCGGCGTGGCACAAAGCTGGTAGCCTCGTCTGCGGTGAACCAACCCCGCGAGGCCGCGATCCTCCCGGCTGCCCTCGAGGCCACGCTGGCCCCGTTGGCGGCCACCATCGGCCGCGCGCCGGGTTCGACGATCCAGCCCCCGCAGCGCGCCCCAGACACGGCGGAGCGCGAGGCCCTGGCGGTCCTGGGCGGGCACGACGAGAACCTCGCGGGGCTGGAGCTCGAGGACACGCTGGGCACGGGCGGCATGGGCATCGTGCAACTGGCGTTGCAGCGTCGGCTCTACCGCAAGGTCGCGGTCAAGACGCTGCGAGAGGATCGCTTCGGCGAGGCGGCCGTGCTGGCGCTGATGCAGGAGGCGTGGATTACGGGCGCGCTCGAGCACCCGAACGTGATGCCGGTCTACGACATCGAGATCGACGCGCGCGGCCGGCCGATGGTCGTGCTCAAGCGCATCGAAGGCGAGCCGTGGACCGCGTTCATCGACGACCCCGCCCGTATCGAGCGCGAGCACCAGCAGGCCCCGCTGGCGTGGCACCTCGAGGTGTTCATGCAGGTCTGCAACGCGCTGCGCCTGGCGCACGAGCGCGGCATCCTGCATCGCGACATCAAGCCCGAGAACGTGATGATCGGGGCCTACGGCGAGGTCTACCTGCTCGACTGGGGCATCGCGGTGAGCATGCGACCCGACGAGCACGAGCGGCTGCCGCAGGCCCGAGACGCCGACGCGGTGGCGGGCACGCCCTCGTATATGGCCCCGGAGATGATGGTCGGTGACGGCTCCCAGCTGGGGACGCATACCGACATCTACTTGCTGGGGGCGACGCTCTATCACGTGCTGGTGGGGCGGCCACCGCATCACGCGGAGACCCTCGGGGAGCTGGTCGCGAGCGCGACCCAGGTGCCCGAGCTGCCGGAGTCCGCCCCGGCCGAGCTCGTGGAGCTGTGCCGTCGCGCGATGGATCCCGAGCCTACGCGTCGCCCGGCCGACGTGGACGCGATCCTCGACGCCATCCGCATCTTCCTGCGGCATCGCAGCTCCACCGACCTGGCCGCCCGCGCCGAAGGGTCTCGGCTGGAGCTGGTGGAGATGCTCGACCACCCCGGCTCCGACCCGGTCGCGCATCGGCTCGAGGCGTACCAGCTGTTCACCGAGTGTCGCTTCGGTTTTCGCGAGGCGCTCGCCAGCTGGCCCGACAACGAGGCGGCGCGCCGAGGCCATCACGACGCGGTGCAGGCGATGATCGACTACGAACTCGCCAACGGCGACGCCTCGGCCGCGGCGGCGCTGTTGTCCGAGCTGCCCGACGCCGCCGACGACGTCCGTACGCGGGTCCACGAGGCCTTGGCGGCGGCCGAGGCCGAAGCGGCCGAGCTCGAGCGGCTGCGCGCCCAGGCCCGCGACAGCGACCTGCGGGTCGGCGCCCGCACCCGCACCTTCATCGTTTCGCTGCTAGGGATCCTGTTCGTGGGCATCCCGCTGTTCGGGCACATGGACGGCAACGAGGAGGACACCCGCCGCGCCCTCACCTGGTTCCCGGTGGCGCTCCTGGCAATGCTGGTCGCGCTGCGCTGGTGGGCGCGCGAGTCGCTGGGCAAGACGGCGATCAACCGCCGGGTCATGTCCACCGCCATGCTCATGGCCTTCGTGGAGATGGTGTTCGGCTTCGTCTTCGATGCCCTGAATGCGTCCAACGAGATCATCGAGCTCACCCACATGGTGGTGGGCATGCTGATCACCGGGGTCTTGGCGATCCACATCGACCGGAGAATCGCGCTCACCCCGGTGGGCTATGCCCTCGCGCTGCTGGCCTGCGTGCCCTGGCTCGAGCTACGCCACGTGTGGTTCGCCATGGCCAACGCGGTCGTGACGGTGACCCTCATCGTGATCTGGCTGCCGCGCAACGACGAGCAGCGCCGCGCCTCGGCTTCGTGATCGCCCGGTCAGGGGTCGATGGTCAGGAGCTGATCGCGCGGCACGTTGTTGAGCACCACCGTGTGATCGGTGGCGGGCCAGTACACCTCGACGCTGTGCACGGGAGCCAGGCCGTAGCCGAGCCCGAAGTGAGCGATGTTCTCGGCCTGCGCGAGGTAGTGGCTGGCCACCCCGATGTGCCGCATCATGATCGGCGCGCCGGGCTCGGTCTGTACGCGGACCACTGCGCCCACGCCCTGCGAGTTACCGCCCTGGCCACCCGCCCGGATGCCCAGCCACGATGCCACCTCGGCGTCGTTGCGATAAAAGCCCTGGATCTCGTGGTGCGAGTGCACCAGCACGTCGAGGTCGCCGTCGCGGTCGTAGTCGAAGGTGACCAGGCCGCGGCCCTCCCGGGTGAAGTCGATGCCGGCCGCGACCGCCATCTCGGTCCACGGACCCGGGCCGTCGTTGTGCCATAGCCGCAGCGGGTTGTCGGAGAAGCCGAAGCTCGGGTAGCCAGAGCCCAGGATGAGGTCGAGCGAGCCGTCGAGGTCCGCGTCGAACAGAGAGGTGCCCCAGCCCCAGTCGCCGAAGCGCACGCCGACGTCGTCGGTCGCGTCGTAGAAGTTCAGCCCGCCCTCGTTGCGATACATGCGGTTGCCGAAGAAGAACTGGCCCGGCCACCAGATCGACGACACGAACCAGTCGAGGTCGCCGTCGTTGTCGTAGTCGCCGAAGGTCGAGCCCATGCCCGCTTCGTCGGTGCCCACGCCGGCCACGTCGGTCATGTCGACAAAGCCGCCCGCGCCGTCGTTCCACCACAGGCGGCTGGTGCCGTAGTCCGCGGCGACGGCCAGCTCGGGATATCGATCGCCGTCGAGGTCGACGAACGCGGGCGAGAAGGGCCACGCGCCCTCCGGGGCCCCGACCGAAGCCGACACCGCCTGCATGTCGAGCCCGACCGCGAGCGTGACGTCTTCGAAGAAGCCGGGGCTGGCCGCGCCGAGGTTGTGCAGCAGCCGGAAGTGGTCTTCGCCTGGACCCAGCTCGATGTTCGAGTGCCACTCGCCCAGCAGCAGGTCCATGTAGCCGTCGAGGTCGTAGTCTCCGACGGCCACGCTCATGCCCACGTGCGGGCGCAGCGTGGTGATGTCGGCCCCGCGAATGAGCGCCTCGTCGGTGAAGTGCCCCGTGCCGTCGTTGACGTAGAGGTAGTAGCGCATCTCGGCGACGACGGAGACCATGAGGTCGAGGTCGCCATCGCCTTCGATGTCGACCCAGGCCACGCCGCCCGTGGAGTAGGAATCGGTGAGGCCGGCCGAGGCCGCGACGTCGACGAAGGTCCCGTCGCCCTGGTTGTGGAGCAGCCAGTCGGGCCCGTTCATGCGGGTCATGTAGACGTCGGGCCACCCGTCGTTGTCGTAGTCGGCCACTGCGACCGCGCCCACGATGTAGTCCGGGGTGCAGTAGTTGCCCATCTCCCACGGCTCGGTGACGTCGTCGAGCGAGCAGAAGGGGGGCGGCAGCAGGTCACCCGCATCGAGGTCGAGGCCGGCTTCGATGGTCACGTCGGTGAACATCGGCAGCGGGATGTCGGGTGGCGGCGCGCCCAGGTCGAACAGCGGCGTGCCCACGTCCAACAAGGGATCGCCGCCCGAGCCCACGCCGCTGGTGCCTCCGGGATCCGTCGTTCCGACCCCGTCCGTGTCCGTGCCGCCCGTACCCCCGGATTCGCTGGTGAAGACGGTGTCGCTGGAGAAGTCGGTGTCGGTGAAGAAGGTATCGCCGCCCGTGGTGCCTCCCGAAAAATCGGTGGTGCCTCCAGAGAAGTCGGTGGTGCCTCCAGAGAAGTCGGTGGTGCCTCCAGAGAAGTCGGTGGTGCCACCCGAGAAGTCGGTGGTGCCTCCCGAAAAATCGGTCGTGCCGCCGCCCCCGAAGGTGCTGCCGCCGGAGAAGTCGGTCGTGCCACCGCCGCCGTCGGAACTCCCCCCGGGAAGCGTGGTCGCCGAGACGGTGTCGCTGCCCGAGGCATCGGTGGTGCCACCGGGGAGATCGGTGGTGCCGGAGGACTCGGTCTGTGGCCCGCTTTCGCCCGAGTCCTCGGGGGGCGGCATGCCGTCGCCGCTGGACGAGTCGGTGCCAATCGAGTCGGCGCTGTCGATCCCCGCGGTGGTGTCGGTGGCCGCATCGGCGTTGCCGTGGTCGGTGCTCCCAGGGGAGCCGGTGGCGTTGCCCGTGGCCTGGCCGCTGGAACCATCGGCGTTCGGAGTCGCGGCCGAGGTGTTCGCGCTGGGGGTCGACGCGTCGTCGCCACTGGCCGTGGTCATCACCGGGACCGGGTCCGAGTCGACACAACCACCGGCGAGCACGATGGCAACGGAAACATGGAACCGACGAAGACCCAGCATGAGCGCGACCCCGATAGTGTAGGGCGACGCCCGCAGGCGATGCGAGAACGAAACTTCTCGGATTCGTGTCGAGGCGAAATGCCCCTTCGGAATCGCGCCCGGCCGGCTAAAACCGCAGCCCCATGACGAAGCCGGGCCAGACCCGCACCCGCACTTCATCGACGGTGCTGCGGTAGACCTGCGGACCCCATTGGTAGAAGCCCGGCCGGGAGAGCAGCTCGGTCGTGCCGCGGTCGACCAAGACGTTCACCGTCGGGCCACCGAACACCGTTAGTCGCGAGTACGGACTCCAGCCGACCATGAAGCGCAGCTTGCCCAGCGGATCGGGCGTGGTGGGCGTGGAGAGGCCGCGGAACACCGCATGCCACCCCAGATCGATGTCGACGAACATCTTGTGCTGCAGCGGCACGTGCCCGCCGAAGCCGGCGCCGACGCGCCAGCTCTGTCCCGTTCCCGCGGGATGGATGGCCCCTTCGATGAACGAGTAGGTGTAGGTCGCAGGGAGTCGTAGTGCGACCCCGATGGCCGCGTCGTCGCTCAGCGTGATCTCGGGATGGACATTGCCCTCTCGGGTCACCGAGACGAGGCCGACGCCGGCATCGGTGCGACCGGCGAAGTTGAGCAGACCGACCTGGGCGCCTTTGACGTCCTTGCCCACGTTGACCAGGCCGAGCTGGAGGCCACGCATGGTGCCCACGATGTCGACCAGGCCCATCTGCACGCCGGGCTCTACGGTCTCGGCGTAGTTGACCATCGAGCTTTGGAATCCGGCGACGGAGCTGGCGTGGTTGAAGAACATCGACAGCTGGGCCCCGTCGACTTGCCCCGCGAGGTTGCCCACCGTCGACAGCTGGGCTCCGTTCATGGCGCCTCGCACCACGCTCGCGCCTCCGGCCAGGGCGGCGCCGTCGAGCTGATCGACGCGGCTCCACCCGAGGGCGAAGCTGACTTTGTTGCGCAGCTTCTTGCCCGACTGGTCTTGGCCGTTGAGGCTGAGCGGCGGGAACACCCCCACGTTGACGGGAATGGTGGTGAACTCCGCTTCGGGGTCGGTCGGCGGGGCCGTGTCCCCGCGCTGCACGGTGGACTCGCGATCGACCTTGGTCAGGGCGTCGGGTTCGAGCGCCGCCACGCCGTCGGGACGCAGGGTGAGCTCGCCTCGCCACAGGTCTTGGCCATCGTCGACCCGCACCTGGTAGTGCCCGGGCTCGAGCGCCAGCGCGACCGTGCCGGAGCCCGGAGGCTTGTACAGCTCGGCGGCCAGCTTGCCCGCATCGTTGCGCACCGAGATGCGCCCACCGATCGCCGACGAAAGCTCGATGCGCGCGGTGGTCTCGCGCAGGTCGGTCATGACCAGGTCGCCGGAGCCCGCCAGCTGGATGTCGTACGCGGCATGCTGAGCGCCGCCGCGGGTGGTCTCGGTGCGCGCGAGGGTCTCGTCGAACGCGAACTGGTAGGCCTCCGAAAGCGTGATGAGACGGTCGCCGTCGACATCCGCCGCCCCGCGCAGTCCGGTGGTGAAGTAGTGGGTGAAGAACGAGCCGCCGATGCGATCGGATTCCTGTGCCGCCTCGTCGATGGAGCTGCTGGTGAGGAACGCGTGGCCTTTGACGTCGGTGGTGTTGCTGACCAAAAAGGGCGCCCGCTTCTTGCCGCCCTTGGCTCGGGTGAAGGCCCCCGAGGCGCACGAGTCGAGCACCGCGATGCGAACGTCGGCCGGGACCTTCTGCACGCGCTGGCGGAGCTGCTTGTACGAGACCCGGTCGCCGCCGAGCAAAAGGCCCTGCTCGTCGGAGTGCCCCGAGTAGTAGAAGATGAACTGGACGTGCTGGCCGTCGGCGCGAGCGGCCTCGATGCGCTCGCTGAGGGTGGCGAAGGCCTCCTCGAGGGCGGCGGGATCGGGGTCGGTGAGGGTGGTGCGGTCGTGGCCCGAGACGCCGCCGAAGCGCTCGAGCACGGCCCCCAGCGCCGCCGCATCGCTGCCCGCGTAGCGCAGCACCACCCGGTCGTGCCCGCCGTCGTTGGCGCCCACGACCAGGGCGAAGCGGCGCAGCGCCGGGGTGGGCACGGTGGTCTCGGCCGTGGCGTCGGTGGGCTGAGCCTCGGCGATCGTCACCGCGCCCAGGGCCACGAAGGCCCCGGCGAGCAGCGAGGGAAGGGCGGACCACAGGCGAGTCATGGGCGCTTTTCGAGCGTGACGGAGCGTTGTTGCCAGCGACGGGGCAAGGGCAGGGGAGAGTGTCGCGCGTCGGGGCCTCGGGTCGTCACCCGCTGCGCGGCATCGAGGGCCGCGGGCACGTCGATGGGATCGTGACCCGAAGTGATGAAGACGAACCGTTCATAGGATTGTGCATCGTCGAGCTCGTAGGCGTGATCCAGCGCATGGAGGCCGGTGCGAACGAGGCGAGTCGATGCCTGGGGACCCGAAGGATGGTGCAAGGTCACTTCTCCTCGACCATCGATCGACAGCACGACCCCGTGTTGGTTGCCTGCCGCCACATAGCTTATCTGCACCAGATCTCCGGCATGCGCCACGGCACCCTCGGACAGCTCTTCGATAGTCCCGTCACGCTGCCGATGGATCACCAGATGTGGCGCCAAACCTTTGATTCGGACCGGATCCGTCCGGTCCTCGTCGCGCGGGTCCGCAGGCGCCGGGCGCTCGCGGTCGGGCTCGATGGGGGTGCAGGCGACCGCGAGCGCAAGCACCGCAAACCACATGGGGATGAGCTTCGGCATCCTCGTCGCCCCCTTCAACACCGACGCGGCCCGTCCCTGTCCCCGGGTTGAGATTTTTGAGGGCAAGTGTGACGCTTCGGCCCGCCTTCGGTGTTGCACGGACCGGACGCGGGGCACCCCTTTGGCCGTCGACGTCGATTTGATGTACCGCCGCTACGGACCGATGGTCCTACGGCGCTGTCGGCAGATCCTCGGGGATCCGCAGCAGGCTCATGACGCCATGCAGGATGTCTTCGTACAGCTCGTGCGCAGCCAGGAGCGCCTCGACGATCGGGGCAGCTCCAGCCTGCTTTACCGCATGGCCACCAACCATTGTCTCAACCGACTGCGCTCGGCCCGGCGCAAGCCCTCCGATCCCGATACCGACGCCATCGCCCGCCTGGCCGCGGCGGGGGCCGAGGTCGATCGCGGCGAGGCCCGGGCGGTGCTCCGTCGGCTCTTCGGGGGCGAGCCCGAGTCGACCGCCACCATCGCGATGCTGCACCTGCACGACGGCCTGACCCTCGAGCAGACGGCGGAGCAGGTGGGCATGTCCGTCTCCGGGGTGCGCAAGCGCCTCCGCAAGCTCCGGGCCGCGCTCACCGATCTGTCGGCCGACGCCGCCGAGGTACGACCATGAACGAACCGTCGCCCAAGCCCGTGCCCGATCTATGGGTAGAGAAGCTCGCGCTCGGTGAGCTTCCCGAGGCGGAGGCCGAGGCCCTGCGCGCGCGGCTCGAGGCCGATGGAGACGAGCGACTCGTGGCGATCGAGCACTCGAACGAGGCCATCTTGCGCGAGCATCCACCGGCCGAGGTCGCCGCCGAGATCGAGCGACGCCTGCGAAGGCTGGAGACCGAGGCCGAAGCGCCGAGACGCCCGATGTTCTGGGTCTGGGCGCCCGTGGCCGCCGTCGCCTGTGTCGGCGTGATCTGGTTGGTGAGAGGGGCCGGCTCGTCCGACGAGGGCCTCGCTTCGAAGCCGGATTCCGAGCTCATCGCCCGCGGCGATCCGAGACCGACGGTGGACTCCGCGGGGGCAGCCGCCGATGCTGGTCCGGAGACCATCTATCTCAAGGGCGACCCCCAGCTCATCGTCGATCGCATCGAGGCGGGACGTCTCGTTCGCATGGATGCCGAGCACGCGGTGGCCTCGGGGGACCGGCTCCAGCTGGCGTACTTGGCCAACGGTGCGGCGACGGGGGTCATCGTCTCCATCGACGGGGCCGGGGTGGCCACGCTTCATTTCCCCGAGACGGAAACCGCGGCTGCGACGCTTCGCCACGGAGGGTCGATACCTCTGCGCACGAGCTACGAGCTCGACGACGCCCCCGACTACGAGCGCTTCTTCTTCGTGACGGCCGACGAGTCCGCGAAGCTGAGCGCGGCGCGGGTCATGGACGCCGCACGGGCGCTGGCCGGGAGCCCCACGGCGCAGCAGGGCTCGCTCGAGCTGCCCGCGGCGTGGCGTCAGCAATCGTTGACGCTGCGCAAGTAGCCGCCGCGAGTGTGACCTCGATCGCACCTGGGTCGGATCGAGGTGACGCGAACTCGGAGCGTCGGTGTTCGAGGGAGTGATGACAAACCCGCTCTTGAACCTACGCTTGGACTTCATCCGCCGTCGCTGGGCCCTGGGAGGCCTGTTGGGTCTGGGACTCGGACTCGGCTGCACCTATACCGAGATCGGCGACTACCACGGCGTCGAGGCGTGCCACGACGAGTTCTTCGACTGTCTGGACGACGCCGACGACGAAAAGGACATCGAGGCCTGCGAGGTCGCCAAAGACTCCTGTCTCGAGGCGTGCGTCGATGATGACGATTGGCGCGGCGACGAGGACGACGACGACAATGTCGACGATGCAGGCGACGACGCGGGGGCGGGCGATGACGGAGACGAGCCCCCGGGAGACGACGGGCGGGTGCCGGATGATGACGGCGGAGCCGATGACGGCGGGGCCGATGACGGCGGGGCCGATGACGGCGGGGCCGATGATGGCGGAGCCGACGACGGGGGAGCCGACGGCGGTGGCGAGCCGCATCCCGCCTGCTTCGAGCTGCACGCGACCTGCGTGAGCCAGGCGACCACCATCGCCGAGGTCGAGGCCTGCGAGGCGCTCTTCGACCAGTGCCTGGAAGCCGAGGAATGCGACGACACCTGCAAGGATCCGGCGTGCCCCGATCCCGAGGTCAGCGCGTGCCTCGAGATCCACGCCGCCTGCTCGGCGTCGGCGAGCTCGCCCGATGTGGTCGCGGCCTGCGGGGCGGCCTTCGATGCCTGCGTGCAGGGCATCGACGACTCGGCCTGTGTGCCGCACGACCCGTCCATCGTCGACGCGTGTCTCGAGCAGCATGAGCTGTGCACGACGTGCATCGAGGGCCCCGAAGACCTCTGGGTTTGCCAGGACGTCTTCGATGCATGCCTGGCGGGGTAGGCCCGGGCCGGCCCGTAGCGTCGCTGCGGGCCGGCCACTTTTTGAGCGGCCGCCTCAGCGCACGAACAGGTTGAGCGCGTAGTTGGGGTTGAGCGCGGTGTTCTCGGTGTTCTCGGCGAAGTCGCGCTCTTCGAGAAAGGTGGAGCCGGAGTCGAACGAAGCTTGGTTGACCGCGGTGGTGCCGATGCCATGGTCGGCTCGGGAGCACAGTTCGCCTCCTCCCCCGATCATGATCACCGCCCCGTCGCCGGACCCCCACGCCGCCCAGAACGAGACCGAGTAGGGCCCGCCGATGTCGGCCAGATCGCAGGTAGCTTGGCCGAAGCCTTCCGTCGCGGCGTAGTTGTTGCCGAGGTCGACGTCGCAGCTTCCGGCCACGGAGTTCTGGCCCCAGACCGCGCCGTTTTGGAAGTCGCCGAAGCTGGTGATGTGCTCGCGGAAGGTCCCCCCGCCGAGGCAGTCGTCGGTGGTCTGGAGCAGGAAGCCGTCGTCGGGGTTGTCGGTGCGCGAGAGCTTGAACTCGTCGGCGGGCACGGACCAGAACGCGGCCGAGAGCAGGTCCTCGTTGGCGTCGCGCGAGGTCGGCTGCCCCGATTCGACGGTGGTGACGTACCACCACTCGCCGCTGTCGAGCATCCAGCTCTCGGCGTCGGCGTTCGAGAAACGAGCGGCGAGGGTCCAGCCGCCGTCGTCGGTCTCCATGTCGCAGTACACGCTGAAGGGTGCTTCGCCGCCCGTCCCGTCGGGATCGATGACATAGGCTCCGCTGCCGACGCTGGGCTCGACTTCGATGATGTGCTGGCAGGTCAGGGCGACGGTGCAGTCGGGCAGGCAGCCGTCGTCGAACTCGAGGTTACCGTCGTCGCACTGCTCGAGCGGCTCGAGCCGCCCGTTGCCGCAGGCCGGCTGCTGCTCGCCGGAGTCGGTGGATTCGTCTTCCTCTCCGCCCTCCGAGCCTTCCGAGGAGCCCACCGAGGCCCCGGGCAACAGGCCGCTCGTCGTGGAGTCGGCGACATCGGTGGTCGACGCATTCGAAGGCGAGTCGCCCGTGCTCGAGCCGAGCGACGGTCGTTCCGTGTCCATGGCACCTGCCGTCGTGCTGCCTCCTGAGAGAGGGTCGTTGCCGAACGCCGGGTTCGGCCTCGTGCACGAGGTCGCCGCGAGCACCATGGTGAGTGCAATGAGTCGATTCAATGGGCTGACGTCCTTCCGCGATTCAGAGCCGGGCCAACCCCCTTTGTAGTCGGGTCCCTTCATCTGGTTACGACCGAAACTCGATGAGTTTGGCCGAAGTCTCAGGTCGCCATGATGGGGCTGAATCCCTGCTTCAGCGGTCGATTACGGGGTTCAGCTCGAAAGTCGCCGTCCACTCGGACCACCGCATCATCTACGGTTCGTCCCATCGTCCAGACCTACGCCGACTGGCAGAGTCGGCCAAGTGTGACATCGATCAGTCGACCCATCCTTGCAGGAACCAACTTCGTCGGACTCGGTCGTAGAACACCCACAAGATTTCACCGGATTGGGTCTCGACGAAGTAGTAGTCCCGCTCGACCGTGCGCACCCACCATCCTCCGCTGATGCGATAGGGCCCCTGGATCGAGCGGACCGGGCCGCGATGACCGAGCCAGGCCTCGGGTTCATGACGAGGGGGGCTGGGCAATCGCTGGGGCCGAGGCAGCAGGCGGCGGACCAGCGGTGTCGGCTCGGGAGCGGGGGGCTGGGTGCCCGGCTCGATCGGAGTGCCCACGACCTCGGGACGCGCGAAGCCGATCTCGCCGATGGGCTCCCACGCAAAGCGAGCCTCGGGCAGGTGGGCTTCGCGGAGCTGAGCGCGGGTGACCGCCTCGGGCCCCAGCCAGGCACGGAGCCGTGCGAGGGCTCGGGCGGCGGCATCGAGATCGCGGCGGGCCTGGGTTCGGAACAACGCCAGCTGCCCCGGTGCGGCCTCGACCCCGGCCAGCTCCAGCACGATTTCCTCCACGGGGGCGTCCAGGGTCGCGGCATCGAGGCGCAGGCGAACCAGATCGATCACCATTGGCTCGTCCAGGGTCGGGCGCGCGGGCTCGATGCGTTCTTCGTGCGGCTCGGCGTGGTCGAGGTGCAGGCGCAGGTGCAGCGCGGTCATGGCCTGGTGGCGCCCCGCGAGCTCGACCATCAGGTCGTGCAGCATGCTCTTGATGAGGAAGAGCAGCCGCGAACGGTCGTCGTCGGGCGGCTCGATCTGCTTGGTGGTGCGAACCGGATCGACGATGGCGCGGGGCTGAAGCGGAGCCCAGCCATCGCTGGCGCAGGCGTGCAGCTGGGCCGCCGCCTCTCCGAAGCGCGCCCGCAGGTCGGGAGCGGGGAGGGCGAGCAGCTGCCCCAAGGTCCGAACCTCGAGTCGCCGGAGCCCCTCGCGAGCCTTGGCCGGCATCGATAGCTCGACCAGCGGCACCTGGTCGGCGGCCTTCCGCTCCGCGCCCGGATCGTCGAGTACCCACACGCCCCGCCGAACCCGAGCCAGCGCGTGACATCGAAATCGGTGGTAGCCCACGACCACCGTCGAGCGCAGCGACAGCTCGGCCATCGCGCTGACGACCGCGTGACCCCAGTGCTCGAAGCTGGTGAACAAGGGCACCATGCCCGAGGGGTCGAGCCAGAAGGTCCCGGGTGCGCCCTCGACCTGTCGCTGCGGGGTGGCGGTGCGTTGGGCGGCCTCGATGCGCGGCGAAAAATCCTGCAGGCGTCGGACCACCTGCTCGATCGTCTCGTCGATCTGCTCGGGTCCCACCACACCCGCCCGGACCCCCGCGTCCAGGCTCTGCGCGGCGGCGTAGCTCATGCCGGGACGAATGCGGGATCGTTGCGCGTGCTCGTTGACCCACTGCACCTCGGCTTGCGGGCGGTCGTCGGCGACCACCACCACCGCGCTGTTGGCCCACGTCGGCTCGCGGCGCAGCAGCAGCTGGAGAGGTAACGCCGGCACTTCGAGGCATGCGGCACGGTCGTGAAGGGCGGACATAGTGAGCTGAACGCTTGCGCAGTGTAGCCTCGGAGCGAGGGATCTGAGAACTGCGCACTAGACGCAATGGGCCGCTCAGAGTGCGCTGAGAAGGGCTTTGAACTGTGTTCGGAAAAAAGTCCGCGCATCGGTTTCGATCGCATCACACTTGGTCCCAAGTGACGTCGCCGTCTCCCGACGCTCCGCCACCTTCGGACGCGCCTACCGGGCGTCGTCGCCGGGTCCCCAAACCTCTATGGCTCGTGGCGGTCGAGGAGCGACTGGCGGAGCGGCTCGCTCGTCGGCCCCATCTCGCCCCCGCCATCAAGCTCGGCGTCGTGGTGCCGCTGTTGTTCTTGGCGATGCGCCAGATCGACGTGCTGACCGGCAACCCGGCCTTCGTCGGCGTGCTGCTCGCGGCCTTCTTCGTGCTCGACTACCTGCACGGCCTGGTCGCCCGGCCGCGCTCGGGGGAGACCGGTTGGCTGCGAGTGCTCGATGGCCTGACCGATCTTCCGCTGCTGCTGGTGGTCGCCGTGTTCGTGCACCCGCTGCTGCCCGTGCCCTTGCTCGCGGCCAAGATCGCCATCGAGGTGTTGCTGCTCGCGCTCTATGTCGCGGGTCGGGACTCCGCCGGAAGTCGGCTCGGGGGCGCGGTGAGCTACGCGGCCGTGGTCGCGATGTTCCTGCTGACCCAGGGCTGGGCGCCGCGGGTGGTCAACCCTCGCACGGCCGAGGCGGCGCTATGGGCCAGCACCGCGCTGTCGGGCATCGTCGCCCTGTACAGCCTGCGGGTGCTGCAAAAGCGCTTCATCGCCGATGCGCTCTCGGCTGCGAACCTGCTGTGTGGCGCCTTCGCGATCTTCTTTTCCACCAAGCAGCGCTTCGAGCTCAGCCTGCTGTTCGTGATCATCGGCGCCGCCTTCGATGGCTTCGACGGGGCCGCGGCGCGGCGCTGGGGGGGCACCAGCATCGGCGTGTACTCCGACGACGTCGCCGATGGGGTCAACTACGGCATCGCGCCCGCGGTGGCGCTGTACTACCTGCTCGGGGGCATCTCGGGGGCGCTGCTGGGCACCTTCTACGGCGTATTCGTCGTCAGTCGCCTGGTGTTCTTCACCCTGATGAAGTCGGCCAGCGACCCCAACTTCTTCCGCGGGGTGCCCAGTCCGGTCGGTGGCCTGACCACCATGTCCTCGATCGTCGTGTTCCAGAACGAGCCCGCGATCGTGGGCTTGATGGTCGGCATCGCGTGCGCCCAGATGGTCGCGTTCTCCACCGACTACCGCCACCTCGGGCGGGCCCTCGGGGGTTGGGTGTCGCGGCGTCGTCGTCGACGGGGCGGCCGGGCGCGGCGACGGGCGCTGTTCGGCGCGACCGCCTATATCGTGATCCTCCTGCTCGGCATCCGCCTGTTCGAGCTCAAGGCGGCCGTCGGCATCATCCTGGTGATCAACCTGGTGTACGGCTTCTTCCCCAGCGTGCTCGCGTTTCAGCGGGCGCTGGAGCTGCGGCGCGAGGTGGCGCGCAGCCGCGGGGCCAAGGGCGTGCTGGACGAGCCCCTGACCCCCGTGCCCAGCGACGCGCTCTCGGCCGAGAGCAGCGCGGAACTCGAGAGCGAAACCGCGGACCGCGAGTAGAAGGGGTCCGTCGCGCGTCCTCTATCCGTTCGGGAACAGCTTGTCCTCGATCGCAGCAAGTACCACTAACTCGTCCTCCTTCACCCCGGCACTTGCCTGAGCGATGGTGACCGCCCCCGTCGTGGTCGCGAGTCTGACCTCCTCGGTCGCATGGCTCAGTGTGTCGAGCGCATTGCCGAAGTCGGCCAGGCTGACGTGGACGCGGCTCAGGTCCACTAGCGCGGATGGGACTCCTCCGAGGCCTGCGGACCATGCTGAAAGGAGTGGCAAGACTGCGGCTTTCTCCTTCGCAACGAATCGCCCATCCGCACGTGCGACGTAGACGAGTACGAAAACCATTGCGGTGAGTTGGTCGAGGTCGGTGGCTTCGACATCTACGGACCCAACGGACACCTCAATAGTGCTCTTGGCACCAGCGGATACGTTCGCAGGCCTACGAACAAATGACGGTGAACGGTGGCAGAGATGTTCCGCGAAACCGCGTGCATCGAGGGGGTGGCTCATTCCGTCGATGCTGGCTCCTACTACGCGATCTGCCCGGAATGTTCGCCAGCCTGCCCGGAGTCTGCACCATCCTCGGAAATAGACGAACCCGTTCTTCTCCCAAACTGATCTGACTTCCACGATCCGCCGCGTCTCGTTGCCCATGTAGTCGCGGTAGGCGAGGTCGACCGCGAGAACCTGATCCGCGGGCAGCGAGCGGTTCGATGGCTGAGCGACAAGGGAGCGAGTGGGTCCTGGTGTGCTTGGCGTCGCCTCGGTGGGGCTCGGTTGTTCGTTCTCTCGTGCGCGTCCAAGACTCAGAGACTCCCACGGATCCGGCCGTTCCGGCTCGTCAGACCAGGGAGAGCGTCGAAACGTCACCCAACCGAGTAACCCCACGACGGCGGCCACTCCCAGGCACACCAACAGAACGATGAGGTTGTGATCCATGGGCCGGGCACCCGACTGTCCCGTGGTTTTTCTCCACGGTGCAAACTGCCCGTTCGGGACGGCGCGATTATCTGGGCTGCGCTAGCGCAGTCGCCCTTTGTGGCCTTCGCTGCGCAGCTGCTCGTCGATGTCTCGTCGAACCTCTCGCCCTTGCTTCTTCAGGGCTCGCATCCGTCGACGCTGTCGCGATGCGTTCGGAATGGCACCGTCCAGGCACGCCCGAATCTGCTTGCGCATGTTGTGGAAGTCGCGGCTCATGTTGCGCGCGGGGGCGGTCACGCCGAAGTCGAACGCGCTGACGATCTTCCCTCGTGCGTACTCCAGCATGTACGTGTTCGGCTCGGCCGTATAGATCTTGGTGTCGCCGGCCATCAGCTTGGCCCAGCTGCCCGGGGCCATGACCCGGGGCTCCAGGTCGCCCACGTGGTGGGTTCGCATCTCGCCGATCATGGTCCAGTCGTGGACGTCGACGGTGTAGCGACCGGAGTAGCCGTTGACCCCCATGGGGGTGCCAAAGATGATCAGGTACTCGCGGCGCGAGCAGTAGAGCATGCGGTAGTGCCCCAGGGCTCCGCCCGCGAAGTTCCACACCATGCTCTGCTCGGTGGGCTCGAGCTGCACGGTGGGGAAGGATTCGGTGACGCCCCGGCGGGTGCGATCGAACAGCGCCTGCATCTGCACTTGGTTGTGCAGGTGCACGCGGTCGCGCGCGGCGTCGAGGTCGGGGTCGGGGACCGGCGTCTTCTGAGGCGGGTAGGGGATGGGCTCCAGGCTCGGCGGGTGCAGGGCGGAGTCGATGGCGATCTGGTGGAGCATCTCCAGGTCGAACACGTGGTCCCGCGCCTTGCGGAGGCACCGGAGCTCGGCACCGGTTCGCTTCTTGGTGCGGCACTCCTGGATCTGTGCGGTCGACAGCCGCCGGTCGGCCATGACCTCGAGGCAGTCGATGCGGTCGGAGCCTTCGTAGCCGCGGCAGGTCTCGAGCGAGCGCGGGGTGTAGCTCCGCTCGGCGATCATTCGGGCGCACTGCAGAGCCTGCGGCGGCGCGTCGGGGGCCGACTCGGCACACAGCGCGAGGGCTTGGGCGTCGAAGTGCCGGGTCGAGGCGATGGCCTGGCAGGCGTCGCGATCCGCGGTCTCGGTGAACGCGTCGCACAGCGCCTGCGCTTGGGGAGCGGTGCCCTCGACCCACGCGTGCTTCGTTTTTTCGGCGGCGGGGGCCAGCGGCGGAGGATCGTGTCGGGCGGCGCAACCGAGGCTCAGCAGCACGCTGGCCAGCGAGGCTCGGGTGATGAATCGACGAAGGGCGGGGGTCCGGGAGCTACGCATGCGGAGGCTTCGTTGAGGCGGGCGTGATGCACCGAGGGGTCGGCCGCGCGCCGCGCCGAACCGTATCACGTCCCTCGTGGGCCTCCACGGACCGTCACGCGGGCAGCTCGCGTCGCCACTTGTCGAGAAGGGAGTCGATTCGCTGCTCCAGGGTCCGTCCCTCGGGTTTGGGGCGTCGCTTTTCGAAGAGTCCGTACCCGGGCAGCAGTGTGGCCCGGCCGAGGGTGCCGTAGCCGAAGTCCTCCCCCGCGAACGCAGACTTCGACCAGTAGGCGAGTCGATCTCCGCCGCCCGTGACCAGCGCGGTCAAGAAGTCGTGCCAGTCGAACCCCGCGAGCTGGGGCCGGAATTTGCCCGCCGTTCGGTCGCGCATCGCCTTGATGGGGTCCTCGTCGAGTCTGTCTTTGATCCCGGCCGCCTTCGCCACGCCCTGGACCCACGCTTCGATCTCCCCCGCGTCGGTGAGGTGGGGAAAGTCGATCATCGCGTGCAAGGGGCTCTTGGGAAGATCGGCGAACGCCTCCTTCGGGTTGTTGCTACCGCGATGGCTGTCGGCGAAGGTGCTGATCGTCGACTTGAGCTGGGCGAGCTCGACACCCGTCAGACCGTGCGCTGCCTCGGGCACACGCGAGTGCAGCGCGGTCAGGGGAATCTGGCGCGTCATCTGGAACTGGAACTCCAGCCTGGGGTGCACGATGACCCACGCGTCGGGCTCGTGAAGGTCGACATCCAGTCCTTCCACGATCTCGCGCAGCGGGATCAGCTCGCCGCGCGCTGCGTTGCCGACCGCGGTGGCGAGCTGGTCGAGCACACGAAGATCCTCCCTGACATGCTCTTGTCCCCACTGCTCGCGAGTGAGGGGCAAGGTCACGATCTCCAGGCGACTGTCGAAGTCACCCACGGTGTCGGTGGTCGCGTTCCACGTGCCGTTGCGGGCACGGAGGCACACGTCTCGCTTGGTGTAGGCGATGTGGTCGGCCGGGTTGCGGAGTTCTTTGCCGAGGATGTCGAACGCGGCCTTGCGGCGCCTGCGGAGGTTGTTTTCGGCCTGCAGCGTCCGGGCCCACGCCGGGCGCAGCGCGGCCCGACTGTTGGAGTCGTTGAGCCGCTTCAGCAGGTTTCCGGTCGGTCCCGTCGGGGTGCCATCGAGGCGTACGATCTGGGCGTCCGCAAACTCGATCTCGAAACCGGCGGACGGGGGCTCGGCCTCGGCCGCCCTGTCTTCGACCTCTTTGCGGATCCTCTGGCGGCGCTGCTCCGGCGTCTCGTCCCCGTCTCGTGGGCCAGGCGCGAGTGGTTCATGCAGCTCGAGATCGTCGACGAAGGGGCCGTCGGTCGGACCGGGGTTTCGGCATGCGGCACCGCGACCGGGTCGTCGTCGGCTGGCCGCCATCCCCGTGCCTCGTGCCCGTCGCAGCCCCGAGCTTCCCCCGCAGGCACCCATCTCAGGCCGCCTCCTGGCCGCGGAGCAACGAGAACGCCCGCTCGAGGTGCCGCTGCGCTCGCGACAACAACCCGCCGAGGCGATACGACGGCGTCCCGGTCGACTCCAGGCCACGCGCGGCGAAGGGCCACCGCGGGTCTTCGGCGAAGCCGCTGCCGAGCAGGAACATCAGCGCCGCGAAGCACGGACGGGCCCCGGGGACCTCGTGGAAACCGAAGGCCTCGACCTGGTGATCCACATGCTCGACGAATCGACCAAAGGAACGATCGAGCTGGGCCTCCCGGTACTTCGCGGGATAGAGCGTGGACAACAGCACCTCCAGATCGTCGATGCCTTCGAGATGGTCGAGCCGAAGCCGACGTGCCCGCAGCAGCGCCCGCGTGTAGTGCTCGCCGTGTTCACCCGCGACGTCGGTCAGGTATGCCAGGGCCACGGCGTCGAGGTCGTCGAGCTTGGGTCCGGCGGCGCCCGGTCGCGCGAGGATCTCGGTCGCCCACGGCAACAGCGGATCGACATCGAAGTCGCTGCCCAACACCAGGGCCAGGTCGACGTATCGGCAGACCTCGCCCACGGTCTCGAACCCCCGCGCTCGCGCCCGCGTGACCCCGTAGTGCACCGTCCGCTGCAAGTCGTCCGGCCCGAGCAGTGCGGCGTCGACGGGAAACACCGCGACGATGCGCGCCGCCAGCTCGAGTTCGGTCGCGGCCCAGGCCGCGTCCGCGAGCGCAAGGGTCTGATCGGAGCGAAGGCTCAGCACAGCGCTCCCGGTAGTCCGGGGCGCCGCCGAGTCGATTGCGAGCGATCCGAAGTTTTTCGCCCGCGCCTCAGCCGGGCACGTGACCGCCGCCATGGACTCGCGCGGTGGCCCGTGGCAGCCTCGAGGGGCCCCGTGGTGGACGATTTCGAGCTTCTGACGGCCTGGCGAGACGGTGACACCGAGGCCGGGCAGCGGTTGTTCGCGCGCCACTTCGATGCGCTGTTCCGGTTCTTTCGCAACAAGATCGGGGACAACGACGCGGCCGATTTGGTGCAGACCACGTTCTTGGCCTGCGTCGAGCGGCGGGACGGTTTTCGGGGCGAGAGCAGCGTGAGGACATTCCTGTTCGCGGTGGCGCGGAGGCGGCTTTATTCGCATCTGGAGTCCATCCATCGGGCGGATCGACGCTTCGACGCGGGGGTGACCTCGGTGGTCGACATCGGGGCGACACCCAGTCAGCTCGTGGATCGCAAGCGGTCGTACTCGGTCTTGCTCGCGGCGCTACGCATGCTGCCGGTCGAGACCCAGACGCTGCTCGAGCTGCACTACTGGGAGAAGCTGTCGGGATCTCAGCTGGCCGAGGTTTTCGCGGTGGCGGAGGGCACGATTCGTACGCGGCTGCGGCGCGCGAAGCAGCTGTTGGCCGAGGCCATCGATCGCCTGCGCGAGGGTCCGCCCATGGCGACGGCCGAGGAGAACCTCGAGGCGTGGGCGAGCGAGGTGCGCGAGGAGTTTGCGCGCTCCAAGGGCCCCGAGCAGTGAGCTAGGCTGGGGGTTCACAAAAGGGGGCAATCGACTCGGCCTCTCGCCGGACTACCGCCCACGCCTGCCCATGACCGACGTCAACCGAACGATGGAGGGGGACTCCGCCGCCTTGGCCGAACTCGCTCCGCAGGACGAGCACGCGCTCGAGGAACTTCGTTCGGCGACCCTCGATGGTGATCCGCGCAAGGAGCACCAGCGCGCGCGAGTCCAGGCCGCGTTGTTCGGCGGCCCCACGCCGCCGCCCGAGACGATCGCGCGGTACCGAATTCTCGGTGAGATCGGCAGCGGTGCGATGGGCGAGGTCCTCGAGGCGTACGACGACGTCCTCACCCGCAAGGTGGCCATCAAGCTCGTGCATCGGCAGCGACGCTCGCCGCGGGCCAGCACGCGGATGCTGCAGGAGGCGCGCTCGCTGGCGCAGCTGAGCCACCCCAACGTGGTGCAGGTCTACGAGGCGGGCATGCACGGGGACCGGGCTTGGATCGCGATGGAGCACATCGACGGGCAGAGCCTCACCGAGTGGCTCGGGGCGAAGCCTCGCGACGCCTCGGTGATCCTCGACGTGTTCATCGCCGCGGGCCGTGGGTTGGCGGCCGCCCACGAGGCGGGCTTCGTGCACCGCGACTTCAAGCCGGACAACGTGCTCATCGACACGCGCGGGCGGGTCAAGGTGGTCGACTTCGGCCTGGTGCGAGCCATCCCCGACTCGCACCTGCTCGAGACGCTCGAGGGCGACTCCACGTTCAACGGCGCGAACTCGTCGTCGACCCTGCACCCGCACCCGCTGACGCAAGACGGCACGGTGCTCGGGACGCCGGGCTACATGTCCCCTGAGCAGATTCGAGGGGCCGCGCTGGATGCTCGCAGCGACCAGTTCTCGTTCTGCGCGGCGGCGTGGTTTGCTCTGTTCGGCGAGCGGCCCTTCAAGGGGGCGACGCTGCGTCATCTCCACTACGCGATGCACCAAGGGACGGTGGAAGCCGGCACTCAGCAGCCGCGTGGAGTGGGGGCGGCTCGCCGGGTGCTGCGACGAGGCTTGTCGTTCAAGCCCGACGAGCGTTTCGCGTCGATGGACGAGCTGCTCGAGCAGCTGTCGGTGCGGTCCCGTCGAGGGTGGGTGCTGGGGGCAGGCGCGGTGGCGCTGGCGGGAACGCTGGCGGTCGCGAGCGTGGGCGAGGAACCGCCCTGTGGCGAGGGACTGGATCCGGACGCGGCGTGGTCGAGCGAGCACGCCGCGTCGATCACCGATACCTTCGCCCGGACGCCCGCGCCCTATGCTGCCGTCACCGCTCAGCGGGTGACCGAGGGGATGAAGCGCTACGCGGCCGAGATCGGTCGCGCCCGAGACACGGTGTGTGCCGATCGCTCGCGGTCGGACACGGCCACGGTCGACGCTCGCCTGGCGTGCCTCGAGGGGCGCAGCTCGGCCCTCGGTGCGCTGGCCAGTCGCTTCGATGCCGCCGATGCCACCACCGTCGAGCATGCAGTCGACGCGGTGACCCACCTGCCGCCGATTCGACGCTGCATCACCCGAGGCTCGGGCGACGAGCCGCTCGTGCCCGCCGACCCCGATCTACGCGCCGCACTGGCGAGCGCTCATGCGGCCCGGGGCACGGGGCACGGCGCGCTGGCGGTGGAGCTGTCCAGTGCGCTGCTGCAGTCGGCGACGGAGGCCGGCGACGAAGCGACGGCGGTCGATGCTCGCGTGCTCCGAGCGACCGCTCGCTTCGAGCAGGGGGAGCACGACGCGGCGGTGACCGACATGACCGCTGCCATCGCTCGGGCCACTGCGGCGGGTCTCGAGGAGCGAGCCACCGAGGCGTGGGTCGATCTGGCGACCCATGGCGCTCGCGATCTGCGACGACCCACCGAGACGGCGCGGTGGCTCGTGCACGCGGAGGGCTGGGTCGAGCGCACCGGGCTCGAAGACCAACGGTGGGCGCTGGAGCTGGCACGTGGCCATCACCAGTTTCTGGGGGCGCCCGCCGACGCCTACGCCACGTTCGACGCGCTGGCCGAGGATCTGGAGGGCAGGGCGGAGCTCGAACAGCTCGCGGCTCGAGCCCGCCATGGTCGCTCGATGGCCGCGATGCAGCTGCGCGACACCGAGGCGGCCGCACGCGACAGCCGTTGGCTGCTCGACTACACCCGGCACAAATACGGAGAGCAGCACCCGTTCACCGCCAGCAGTCACTACGGCCTCGGCCTCGCGCTGTTTCACGGGGGCAACGAGGAGGGCGTCGAGCACTACCGGGCCGCGCTGGAGACGTGGCAGGCGGTGTATCCGTCGGGGCACCCCGAGACCATCAAGGCCTTGGTGGCGCTGGCCGACGCCGAGCTGTCCGCGGGTCGGCTGCCGCAGGCGCGCCAGTACGCCGAAGATGCCCTGCAGATGCAGCAGGAGGTCGGCCCGGAGGAACTCGGAGTGGCCGAGGTCTCGACCGTGCTGGGGGTGGTCCAGCATGCCGAAGGACACTTCGACCTCGCCGCACGGTCTCATCGCACGGCGCTCGCTCGCTACGAAAAGCGGCTCGGTCCGGACGACTACAACACCGCCGTCGCGCGATCGAACCTGGGCGAAGCGTTGGTGATGGACGGTCGCTACGAAGAGGCGCGACCGCTGTTCGAGTCGGCCCTGGCGTCGTTGCCCCCGGTGGTGGGGGACGAGCACCCCGTGCTGGCGTTTCCCCTCAAGGGGGCCGGCATCGCGGCCGTGCTCGCGGGAGAACCCGAAGAGGCGATCTTGCAGCTGGCGCGGGCGCGTGCGCTGGCCAAAGATGCCGACCCCGCCGAGCGAGCCGAGATCGACCTCGCGTACGCGCACGCCCTGGCCGCGTCGGGTGATGCGGTCCAGAGCGCAGCGCGTCGCGCCGAGGTGCAGGCGTGGCGGACGTCGGCGACCGAGCTGGGCCTTACTCGGCTCGATCGGCTGCAGCGGCGTCTGTCCGCGTCGGCGCCGGCCGAATCGGACGGGTGACGGAGGCCCGGGGTATTCCCACGCCCGAGCACTCCGCCACCCGACGGTCTGCCGTCATTGCCCTCGTCGACGCCGAAGCCCCAGCGCCAACAAAGGGAGTCCCCACAATACTGCGCCCCGCGGTGTGGCGTCGGTGGTACACCCGCACCCTTCGGGCTCGCCATCGTTCATGGCTTCATCGCCCCCGGTCGCGCCGACGTCTCCCGTGCCGTCCGTGGCGGACGGCGCGGTGGTGCTGCTGTCGGGCATGTCGGTCGTGGTCTCGCCGACGCTACCCCCGTCGTCGCTCCCCATGCCCGTCTCGTCGCCGCCCTCGCTGCCCGTGCCCGAGTCGTCGCCGCCTTCGGTGCCGCCCATCGGTGGCTCGGCGGGGCCGAGGAACTCGAGCAGGTGGGCGATGTCGTTCTGATAGCCCGGCTCGCAGCCGGGATGCTGGGCGCAGTACTCGGGGTGCTCGGGGTCGGTGATGGCCCCGGTAATCGCCTCGCAGGTCTCGGAGAAGAAGTGCCCCGTCTGGTTGGACGTGCTCGGGTACATGATGAACTGCGAGTTGTCGCCCAGGTGCTCCAGGCCGACCGTGTGTGCGACTTCCTGAGAGATGACCTGCGCGAGCGTGTCGGCCACGTGGTTGCCGTCGAAGTCGCGCAGGGCCTCCGAGAACACGAACGCGATCGAGGTCTTGTTGTCGTCGTAGCAGTCGAGCGTGCCCCAGCCGCCCGCGCCCGGCAGGCCCAGCACGCCACCCCAGCCGCCCATGGTGACCATGCGGTAGTCGCCCTCGGTGGGGCGCTCGGTAACGAACTGGACGTCGATGCCTTCCCACTGCGCGTCGAGGAGCTGGAGCACCGCGGCGATCAGCAGCTCGGGGTCTTCGGTGCCCTCGGGGTCGAACGCGGGGATGGTGGCGGATTGTTCATCGAACCACTGTAGCGTCCACGAGGTGCCGCTGGGAGCGTGGTCCTCGTCTCCGGCGACCAGCTGCTGCTCGTCGAACTGCAAGAAGATGGTGTTGTCTGCCCGGGCCGAGGGCTCGGCGACGAGGCAGAGGGCAGCAGCGACGACCGGCAACCCGGCGCGAGGCATGCGGTGATTCATGGTGTCTCTTTTCTGGTGCGAGAGGACAAACGGCGAGGTCGAGCCGTAGGGCGGCGCGACGACGAACGACGAAACTCAGCCGACCGGGCCGATGGGAACGCAGGTCGAAGACCCGGCGCCCACCACGATCACGGGGGCGTCCTCGACGACGACGGTGACGGCTTGGCCCTGGCCGTCGCTCTCGTCCCAGTCGAGCTTGGAGACGGAGGTGCCGAAGGCGTCACCGCTGAAGAAGTAGAAGTCTCCGCCCCAGAAGGCGAACGCGAAGCTGCCCCCGGTCGGCACGCCTTGCAGCTCGAGGGTCTCGAGCTCGGCTCCCGTCTCGCGGTCGAGCCGAATCAGCAGCGGCGCTTCGAGCACGTCGTTGTTGATGAACTCGAACAGCTGCCCGTCGCCCGTCCCCGCCAGCTCGACCCACTCGTGCTCGGTGACCGCGATCCCGGTGAAGAGCAGGCTCTCGGGGTCCAGTACGGCCAGCATGCGGTTGGTGAAGATATTGGCCGAGCGCCCGTAGATTCGGTCGCAGGGGTCCGTCTCGTCGTTGGAGACGAAGCTCATGCCAAACGTGCCGATGTCGAGCTGGCCGGGCTCGAAGCCGGGGTCGACGCAGGTCTGGGGATCGTTGACGTCGACGGTGTACAGGTCGCCATCGTTGTATTGGATCCACGCGCGACCATCTCGGCCCACGCCCATCGAGAAGGTGCTCGCGTCGAAGCCGTGCTGCTGTTCGCAGGGAATCGGCCCGACCAGCGCGAACTCCAGCGTCGTCGGGTCGAAGGTCCACAGCTCTTTGCTGGTGCTGAGCACGTAGATGAGATCGACGTGCGGCGCACAGGCGCACTCGCCCTCGAGGCCGCCGTCGGAGCCGAGGTCGAAGTAGACCGAGTCGTCGTCGCCGGCTGCGGTCGCGGTGGAGTCGCCCTCGGAGTCGTCGGCCTCGGCCGCGGATCCGGTGTCGCCCGAAGGGAGGGCGGTGGTCGAGGCTCCGCCGCCCGATAGCTCGAGGATGCCGACCTCGTCTCGTTGGATCACGCAACCCGCGAGGGCGGCCGCGAGCCACGAGCTCGCCGCGGCCCCGAGCGCGGCGGCAGTTGTTGGCGTGCTTCGCATTTCGCAGAACCCAGTGATCCTGGGCCGGAAAAACGGGTTGCGCCAAGTGAAAAACTCCCGCGCAGGGTGGTGTGGGCGATGACCCGATGCCGACGCTCGGCGACGCGCGTCTGCTAGGATGCATGGCTGTGAGGTCGGGTCCGGGGGGGAGGGCTCTGCGTTGGTGCGCATGGCTGGGTGGGGCGGCCTTGATGTCGCTTCTGTCCACGGTGGCCTTTGCCGCGGCACAGCCGGTCGCACCCTCGTCGGACACGGCTCCGTCGGAGGCGTCGACGTATCGCGTGGTGGTCTCGACTGATGTCGCGCCCGGTGACGAGTCGGAGCTGTCGCTGGCGCTGCAGAGCCAGCTGGTGGATCTACCGGTACAGCTCGAGATCGTAGCCGTACCCGCCGGGGACCCCAGCTTTACCGCCCGGAGCCGTCACGCTCGCCAGCTGGCCGCCGAGCGCGAGGTCGACTTGGTGGTGTGGTTTTCCTACGAGCCCGACCAGCGGATGTTCGTGTTCTTGTCAGAGCCGGGGCGCGGACGCACGCTGGTCCGCGAGCTGGGGGACGACGCCGTGCCGTCTCCGCACACGGTGGCGTTGTTGGTGCGCTCGGTGGTGGAGGCCTTGGTTCAAGGGGGGCGCATCGGGGTGGAGGTGCCCGAGCCCGAGCTCGAGCCGGAACCCGAACCCGAGCCCGAACCGGAAGCGAAGCCCGAGCCCATCGCGGTCGCGCCCCGCCGACCGTCCGTGCCGTTGTTGGCGTTGATCGGAGTCGGCTATCGCCCCACCGTCTTCTCCGCGTCCTACCCCGTGATGCACACGTTGACCCTAGGCGCCGAGCTACTGGTGGGTCGGCACGCAGCGGTCTTCGGGCGCGGCGGCGTGGGGATCCCGATCGAGCTGGGCACGGAGCTCGTCGACGTTCGGGTCCAGCCCTTCACCGCGCAGCTCGGAGGGCGGGGCCACGCTCGGCTCGGCCGATGGGAGCTGGGCGGTCGTTTCGGCGGCTTGGTCGAGATCCTGCGCCGCGAGGTGGTCGCCATCGATCCCGCCGTGCTCGTCGACGACGCGAGCACGCGGACTTTGGTCGCGCTCTCCCCGGGCATGGCGCTCGGCTGGTGGGCCCACCCACGGGTTCGGCTCGGACTCGAGGTGGGCGTCGACGCCCACATTCGTCCGCTCCAGCTCGTGGTGGCGGGGCCCTCCGGGGACGTGGTGGTGGCCGAAACCCTCGCGTGGCGGCCATGGGCGACGTTTCGTGTCGATGTTCAACCCGTTTCGAGCCGCGGCTCCCACTGAGCGACTGTGGTGGACCCTTGCCCCGCGTCCGAGCCGAAGCTGTTCGGCTTTTCGTCCGAGCGGGCGCTGGCTGAAGCTGCGGCCGGGGGAGACCGGGCGGCGCGACGGGCCTTGGTCATGTGGCTGATGCCCACCGTGCGCAACTTGGCCCACTACGTGGCGCGGCAGGGCGGTGACCCCGAAGATCTGGCGCAGAGCGCTCTGGCCGAGGTCCTGCGGAACTTGCCCAACTTCCGTGCGGAGGGCAGCCTCGAGGGCTGGGCGCGGCGGGCCAGCGTGCGATGCATGTGGGCGAGCGTGCGAAAGGGGCGGGCGCGTCGAAAACGCGATGCCCGGTTCGGAGCCGATGCCCCCACCGTCGTGGCGCTCGATCCGGATCGAGAGGTCGATCGAGTGGCCGCGCGGCGACGCCTGGCCGAGCACCTGCAGGCCATCGAGCCCCGCAAGCGCATGGTGCTCGTGCTGCGGCTCGCCGAAGGCCTCTCCATCAAGGAGATCGCCGCCCGTGTCGACGCGCCGGTCGAGACGGTTCGGACGCGGCTTCGCGTCGGCAAGAAGGAACTCACCGCCCGACTGGGCACCGACCCGGCCCTGGCCGGTTTCTACGAGGAGCGGAGCTGATGTCCGGGGCTGTGTCCGATCCCGATGCGCCGCCGATGGCGGACGAGGCGTGGCTGCGCGATCTCCTGGCGTCGGGGGAGGACGGCCCGGCTCCGGTCCTCGATGATCTGGCGACGCGACGCTGGGTCGATGCGGTGCTCGAGCGGGCCGAGGCGGCGCCGGACGACGAGGAGGACGACGCAGAGACCGAAGCCGAGGATGCGCCCGTGCGGCGACGCGGGGCGGTGTGGATCGGTGCTGCGGTGGCGGTGGCCATGGTCGCAGCGCTCCTGCTGGTCGTCCGCGGGGGCCTGTTGGGCGAGCCGACCTCGGCGCCGAGCGACGTGGCCCGCAGCGACACCGCGCCGCGATCCGAACCGATGACCCGGGTGCACGTCCCCCCGGGCGAGCCGCTGACGATGGAGCTTTCGCCCGATGTCCAGCTCGAGCTGGGCGGGGGCTCGGTGGCCTCGGTGCAATCGCAGGCCAGCGAGGGGCTCGCGGTACAGCTGGACGAAGGCTGGGTCCGCGCCGAGGTGGTGCCGGGTTCGCAGCGGATCCCCTTCCGGGTGTCCACGCGACACGGCGAGGTCGAAGTGCTCGGGACCATCTTCGAGGTCGAGACCACGAGTGAGACCACGGACGTTCGCGTCCGACGGGGGCGGGTACGGGTCACCGAGCGCAGCGGTGAGACGCATTTCGTCGAGGCGGGGCAGGGGATCAGCCTGGGAGCTCGGGTGCGTCGGCTGGCGGACGAAGTCCCCGCGGCGGTCGAGCCCGAGACCGACCCGGTGCCCGCGCCCACGACGGCCGAGCCCGAGCCGACGCCGAGTGCACGCACCGCGGCCGCGGCCCTGGATGCCGGTCAGCTCATGGCCCGAGCCGCCCGCGCTCGAGCGGCCAAGCGATGGCGGGCCGCAGCCGACGACTTGAGCCGAGTGCGGCGTCGGTTTCCCGACGATCCTTCCGCCTGTCCTGCGCGGCTCGCCGAGGCCGAGATCCGACTCGATCACCTGCACCAGGGCGCCAAGGCGCTCTCGCTGTTCGATGCCTACCTCGCCCGATGCGGTAGCGCGCTGCGGCCCGAAGCTCGCTACGGTCGCGCCCGGGCGCTGCGGCGCATGGGGAAGCAAGGCCGAGAGCGCGCGGCGCTGCTCGAGTTCACCAAGGCCCACCCGAGCAGCGTGCACATGGCGGCGGCGCGGCTGAGGCTGGCCGACCTTCATCGCGCCGACGGTCAGTGTGCGCGAGCGATGCCGATCTATCGCAAGCTGATCGCGCAACGGCCGGGCTCGCGCATCATGGATGCGGCCAAGGCTGGGCTCGGGGCCTGCGAAGGCAGCGGGGCGCCCTCGAACTAGCGGGCCCGCGTCGGGGATGCCGCCACGTCGATCGGCGCGCGATGTTGCTGGTGCCCCGCAGGCGGCTCGGATACCGTGGAGTCCGCTCGCCCATGCGTTCGTCCTCGCTTCGCTCGTCGTGTCTCGTGACGCTGGCCGCGACCGCCTTCGTGGCGCCCGCGGTGGCGATGGCCAACGGGAACGTGTCGCATCAGTGGGTCTCCCGGACCGCCATCGAAAGCACCCCGAGCGAGGGCTCGCTCGCCGATCTCGTCGGTGATCCCGACCTTCAGCCGCTCATCGACGGGGGCACGATGTTCCCCGACTGGGGCTACACCCCGGGGGCGACCTCCGAGGAGCGCGATGCGGGCGAGGCCTCCCACTGGGAGCCGGTCCAGGACGCCTATCGCCAGTGGATCCTCGCCAACTATGCGCCGCCTTGGTCGGACGAGGCTCGCCAACACCTGGCGTTCTACTTCGGCATGACCTCGCACGGCATGGCCGACCAGAGCTACGACGCGATGTTCTTCGAGCGCTCGCGGTTCTATCAGGGCGGCGATCACGGCGAGTTCGACCAGGACAGCGACGTGCTGTGGGCGGCCACCACCGGTCCCGCGGCGGTGCCCGAGACCTGGACGCCCGCGTCGCCGTTGCTCGAGCTGTTTCAGGCCCTGGTCGGGGTGACGATCGACGAGCGCAGCATGACCCAGCAGCTGGGGTTCGTGGCGGTGGCCATCGGGGCGGTCAACGTGTTGGCCGAAGACCCGGCGCAGGTCGCCTCGGCGGAGGCCGACTTCCCGTGGGCGGCCGAGCACGACGATGACCCGCTGACCCCCGGCAACCCGCCGCACGAGGCGGAAATCGTGCGCCGCTACTGGCGGAGCAACTGGGCGCTCTTCCACGGGGACGAGGTGCCGCGCCCCGTGCTGTGGACTCATCCCGCCGACGGCGGATCCGGGCACGGCACCGATCCGGCGTCGATCGAGTCGTGGATCTCGATCGTGTTCGCGCGCGGGTTGTTCAGCCCCGAGCTGGACGCAAGTCGGTTCCACGTGGTCGACAGCTCGGGAGCAGAGGTCCCGATCACCATCGACCTATTCTACGGCAACGAGTCCCATGTGCTGCACGTGCGGCCCGAGGAGGCGCTGCTGGCCGACGAGGTCTACGTGGTCACCGTGGACGCCGGGATCGAGACGATCCACGGCGAGCTTCTCGAGGGCTGGGACTTCGCGTTCTCCACCGGAGATCGGGCCCCGGATCCGCTCCACGACGACGGCTTCTGGGACGAGCCCGATCCCTACGGGGACGAGGACCCGGGCACGGGCGGATCGGATGATGCCGGGGTTACGGGCACGGATACGGGAGAGGGGCTCGACGACTCCGCGACCGGCAACGGTGGGGGCACGACCGTCGACCCGACCACGGCCACGGAGGGCGTACGGGCCCGTGGAGCGACGTCTTCGTGCGCCTGTACGCACGGCGAGGGCTTCGGTCGCCGCGACGTCGGAGGCCTCGCCCTGTTCGGCTTGATGTTGTTGGGGTGGGCCCGCCGACGTCCGTGACGAGCCCGGGCCGGGCGCGGCTTTTGCTCGTCGTGTGACTCCCGATACCGGCTCGACCCTTCATCTTTCGCAACACACCGCGCGGGCGTCGTCGCTAGCGTTGTCGCGTGCGCATCTCGATCCGAACGCCTCTGTCCGTATCCCTCGTTGCTGCCGCGGCATCGATGATGCTGTCGGCCTCGCCGGCTCACGCGGCAGACCCCGACGATCACCATGGCGTGGTCGGGGGATCGACCACCGAGACCTGCGGCTGGCCCACCACGCTGTCCACGGGGGGCTGTACCGCGACGCTGATCCACCCGCGAGCCATCTCCACCGCGCAGCACTGCGGCCAGCCCAACAGCGCGACCTTCACCTCGGGCAGCGGCGGGGGTCAGACGGTGGGCGTGCTCGGGTGCGTCAACACCAACAGCGAGGACGCGATGATCTGCGAGCTCGCCGAAGAGGTGACCCAGGTGCCGATCACCCCGGTGACCTACGGCTGCGAGCTCGAAGAGCTGGTCCAGGTGGGCGCGGATGTGATCGTCGCCGGCTTCGGCGAGACCGGCTTCGGCAACGGCGACTTCGGGACCAAGCGCTGGATCGCCCAGACGATCACGTCGGTCGAGGCCGGCCGGGTCATCATCGGCAACCCGGGCGATCCCACGTCGCGGTGTGCGGGGGACTCGGGCGGTCCCGTCTACGTGCAAGGCCCGGAAGGCGGCTGGCGCGTCATCGGGACCCTGCTCGGCGGAACCACGGGGATCCCGTGCAACTCGGCTGCGCAATACCATCGGCTCGACCCGGTGGTACCGCACTTCGAGCAGGCGACCGGCATCGACATCACGCCGTGCTTCGACGGGCAGACCGGCGAGTGGGATCCGACCCCGGAGTGCGGCGGCTTCTTCTCGGGGGATCACACGGGCTCGGGAAGCTGGGCCGACTGGTGCCCGGACGCCCCCGCGGCGGGCTACAGCAACGCGTGCGGTGAGGCCTACGGCGGGGGTGGAGACACGGGGGGCGACGAGACCGGGGGCGACGAGACCGGGGGCGACGACGACGGCCTGACCACGGGCGGCCCGAACGGCGACGACGGCGGGGCGACCGGCGTCGACGATGATGGCCCGGTGGGCTCCGACGAGGGCGCAACGGACGCTCCGGGCGGTACGGGGGAGACCGACGGAGCGATGGCCGAAGGCGATACTGGCGACGCGGGGTGCAGCTGCTCGAGCCAGGGCACGGGCGGCAGCGCAGCCTGGGCGCTCGTGGTGCTGGGGGCCTTTGTTCGTCGTCGTCGCAGGGCGTAGAGTCGAATGACGATGGTGGGCATCTCGGTACCGGCGAAGAGTCGCGACTCGATCAGCATCTTGTTGGTGGAGGACGACGATCGCCTGGCCAAGCTCACGGGGCGATACCTGCAGAACAACGCGTGTCGGGTCACCCTGGCGCGCACCGTGGGCGAGGCCACCGATGCCCTGCGGGCCGAGGAGTTCGACACCATCTTGCTGGACCTGATGCTGCCCGACGGCGACGGCCTCGACTTGTGTCGGAAGATCCGGCAGCAGACGGAGGCCCCGATCATCATCGTGACGGCGCGCGGCGGGCCCTGGGACCGAGTGCGCGGCTTCGACTACGGCGCAGACGACTACGTCACCAAGCCCTTCGGTCCGCCCGAGTTGCTCGCGCGCATCCGGGCCCGCGTGCGGCGTCGTCGGGGGCAGCTCGGTCCGGCGCAGGGGCGGCTGGAGCTCGGTGATCTTCGCTTGGTGAGATCGGAGCAGGCGGTCTCGGTCGGGGACACGGCGGTGGTGCTCACCGCCCACGAGTTTCACCTGCTGTGGTCGTTGGCGCTGCGGTCGGGCACGGCGTTGCGTCGCGAGCAGCTGGTGCACGGCACCGAGCTGTCCGAGCGCACCGTCGACGTTCACATCTCGCGCATCCGAGCCAAGCTCGCCAAGGCGGGGGAGGGGGCCGACGTGCCTCCGATCCGCACCGTACGGGGCATCGGCTACATGCTCGCCCACAACCCACCCGCGTGACCGTGGCCGGCCTGCCTCAGCACGGAATTCGGCTCCGGTGGCGGATCTTCGGGTTCGCGATCCTGCTCTTTGGTGGGCTGACGCTCTCGCTGGCGCTGCTGCTGTCGAGCCTGAGCCCGGGCCCGGAGGCGCACGAGGCACTCGCCCGCTACGTGGGGCACGGGCTGGTTCGCGGGTACGCGCAACGAGGGGACGCCGGCGTGGACGAAGAGGTGCAGCGCTTGCCCTCGATCTTCGCGAGCGGCGTCGCGCTGCACGACCCCGAGGGCACCCATCTCGGGGGGACGCCGATTCAGCCGCCCTTGCCCGCGGACCTGCAGGCCCTGCGTCGCGACGGTGTCGCGGTCTACGGCGACGAGCAGGTCACCTTGGCGGTGATGATCGAGGAGGCGGGACAAAGCGTTGGCATCGCCACCTTTCATCCCGTGCACGAGCCGCGGCCGTGGTGGCATCACATCGTGTACTGGTCGTTTGCCGCCTTGGTGACGGCGGCGGCCTCGTTCCTCTTTGCCCGGCACCTGGCCCGCCCGCTCGAAGCGCTGAGCGAGGTCGCGACGCGACTGGGGCGCGGAGAGCTCGATGCCCGCATGGGCTCGGCCCGCCTGCGCCCCAGCCAGGAGACCGCGCAGCTGGTCGCGTCTTTCGACGAGATGGCCGAGCGCATCGGGGCGCTGGTCGACGAACAACAGCAGCTGCTGGCCAACATCTCGCACGAGCTCCGCACGCCGCTGGCCCGCCTGCGCGTAGCCGCCGAGCTGGCCCGGCAGGGTGATACCAGCGCGCTGGAGAACCTCGACGAGGATGTCTCCGAGCTCGATCACCTGGTGGCGCAGGTGCTGACCTTGACTCGCCTCGACCTGGGCGACAAACCGCAGGACAAGGTCGCCGAGCGCATGCGACCCGAGCGCTTGGCCGTGGATCAGCTACTGAAGGGCGTCGTAGACCGCTTTCGGCGGGCGCACCCACGGCGAACCGTGCACGGCACACAGAAGCTGCCCGTGCTCGAGGCTCGAGTCGATCGAGAGCTGGTGAGCCAGGCGGTGAGCAACTTGCTGGAGAACGCGGACAAGTACAGCCCTCCCTCGCAGCCGATCCGCCTGGGCCTGCGGCGCCACGGCGCGATGATCGAGATCGAAGTCGAGGACGAAGGCGAGGGCATCGACCGCGAAGAACTCCCGCACGTGCTGGTGCCGTTTTATCGGGGGGCGGCGGCGCGCCGATCCGGTCGGCCCGGTCACGGCTTGGGCCTGTGCCTGGTCGACCGAGTCGCACGGGCTCACGGAGGTTCGGTGAAGCTGCAGTCCAGCGAGCGTGGCGGCACGGTAGCGACGGTGAGCTTGGCTACCGACAATGAAGCGGCGACTCAAGCTTTCGCAACCAAGGTTCGATCGTGACTTGCTAACCCCACCAGGGTGACACGTCGACTTCCTCTTTCGTTTCTCGGTGCGGCGTTGCTCGTCTCGACGGCGGGCGCGCCTGCGAGTGCGTCGCCCACCGTCGGGTCTCCTCCGAGGGTCGACTACTCGGGGCATGCCTCGGTGCTGGTCACGGTCTCCGATTCGGCGCAGCGTGCCTGGCTCGAGACCCACGCGCGGCTCGTGGACGACCACGGGGGCACGGCGGTGCTCGCCGTGATCGAGCGGGGTCGCCTGCTGTCGCTCTTGGAGCAGGGCCTGAGCTTCGAGGTGCGGGAACACGACATCCAGCGGGCCATCGATCGTGTGTATGGCGACGCGCCCGTACCTGCCCGCTGGGGGCCGTTCTTCACCGATTTCGCCACCAACGAGCAGATGAGGGCGTTCGTCGACGGCCTGGGCGAGCACGAAGGAGCGAGCGTCACCGACTACGGCAGCTCGGTCGAGGGGCGTCCGCTCCAGGCGCTGCTCGTCGGGGATGGCTCGCAACCCACCGTGGCCGTGCTGGGGACGCAGCACGCACGCGAGTGGATTTCTCCGATGGTGACCGGCTGCCTCGCCCAGGCGTTCGCGAGCGCCGAGGACCCGGCTGTGGCCGAGCTCGTCGAGCGCCTGGATTTCGTGTTCGTGCCCATCGTCAACCCCGATGGCTACGCGTACTCGCACCAGGTCGATCGGCTGTGGCGAAAGAACCGACGCAACGGTCACGGGGTCGACCTCAACCGCAATTGGGACGTGCACTGGGGGCTGGGCACGGCGGGGGCCGGCGTCGGCAGTGAGGCCTACCCGGGCACGGCAGCCTTCTCGGAGCCGGAGACGGCCGCCATCGCGGAGCTGCTGTCCGATCGCGAGCTCGTCGGGTTCTTCGACTATCACTCGCCCATCGCGGTCGTGCTCTATCCCTTCGCGTTCACGTCGACGCCGAGTCCCGAGGAGGAGCGCGAGCTCTCATGGGGGCAGGCGATGGCCGACGCCATCGGAGCGGTGCACGGGGTGACCCACGGCGTGACCAAGCCGGGGCAGGGCAACCCTTCGGGGGGCTTGGCGCAGGACTGGGCGCTCGATGATCGCGGCGCTCTGGCGTGGACGATGGAGCTGCGCGGGGGTAACGGCGGGGGCGGGTTCATCATCGATGCCAGCGAGATCGGGCCCGCATGCGACGAGAACCTGGCCGGCTTCATCGAAGGCGTGTCGCGCATCGCCGACGAGTTCGGTGAGGACCCCGCACCACCGCCGACCGGCACCTCGGGAGCAGCGGACTCGGGAGGCGACGACGGGACCGACCCGGACGAGTCGGGCGATGGATCACCCGGGGCTACGGACGGCAGCGAGCCGGGCACGGGCGGCACGGCATCGGAGGAGGACGACGACGGCGCCGATCTGCCCACGTCGACCGCGGATGCAGGTGCGATGGGTGGGGGCGTCGACGGTTGTGCTTGCCGCACCCGCGGCGCCACGGGTTACGCGGGCGCCTGGGTGCTGCTCGGCCTGCTGTTCGCCCGACGTCGCCGGACGCTCTGACGGGACCTGGCCCTACTCGGTCTGCGGATCGGACACGCGCCCGAAGAACAACAGCAGTCCGCTGGACTTGTCGCGGATGAAGTACAAAAAGGGCCGATCGACCTTGATCGTCCGGGGCTCACCCATGGGCGGGGCGCCGCCGAAGCGGGCCACCACCGCGGTGGCGGCTGCGGCCTCGGTGCCGTTTTCGTCGACCTCGATGAAGCCCTTGTGGAAGACCTCGGAGATCTGGATCTGTTCGGCGGCGGGAGCGATGCCCGTGAAATCCGCGTCGTCACCAAAGGCGCTCGTCATCCCCAGCGCCTTCAGGTGCGCGGCGAGCCGGAGGCTCTCGGAGGCGATGCGGAACTTGGGCATCGACAGCTCGACCTGCTCGTACTTGGTCGCGCCCGTCCACTGACCGAGCAGCTCGGGCCCGAGGCTGGCCTCGATGGCGCCCAGGCCATCGCGCTCGTTTGGGACCACCAGCGTCATCGAGTAGCCCGGGTGCTGGTAGTCGAGGTGCACCACCGTGGCCCCGGGGGCGTCGTGCACCGCGAGCGACTGGTTGAGGTGCATGGTGGGCACGTTGCGCGAGCCGCTGGGCGCATGGAAGGTCGCGGGCGCGGTGCGGCTCTTGGTGAAGCCGTGCATCCACTGCGCCTTGAAATAGATGGCGTTGACCAGCGCGAGGCGAGTGTCCGAGGTGATGCCGCCCGGCGGCACGAGGTCCTTGATGCGGTCATGGGTCTTGCCCGCGACCCAGTCGTTGATGTGCACCCGCGAAGGATCGGCGGCGCCCTTGAAGTCGAGCGGCTCGAGGGGGGCCTGGAAGAAGCGCTGGGTCAGCGACAGGAACGGCTTTTCGAAGGGGACGGTCTTCTCACCGAAGAGCCGATTGGCCACCGACAGCTCGATGTCCGCCTCGCGGTCCTTGGTCCACGTGGCGAGCATGGTGGCCACGGCGGTCTGGACCACCGGAGCCGCGCGCGGGTAGTGCAGGGTGGTCTGCATCTGCTTGGAGGTCTGCGCCCGGGCCCCAGCCTGCGTCATGGTGAGGGCCAGGGCCACGCTCGCGGGGGAGATGACGACATCGCCGTCGCCGGTCGCGACCTTGCGATAAAGGTCGAGGCCGAAGTTGTTGAAGCCGGACGCGACCTCGGTGACGACCTCGGGCTCGGCGGTGGGCACCGGGCGCGGCTCGTCGGGCGCGTCATCGGCTCGCTCGGGCGGGGAGGCCTGAGACTCGGCCGACTCGTTGCCGGCGGCCGGGGGCTTCTCGGCGGTCTTGGTCGGGGTTTTTTGGGCAGGAGCCGTCTCGGCGCTGCCCCCGGAGGGGTTGCAGGCGGCGAGCAACACGGGGAGGATCGAGGGGCCAAGGCGTCGCATGGGGGCGTCAGCACCAACGTACGGGTTGTGGTCGCGATCTGCCAGGACCCTGTTGTTAGACTCCCGCGGCTGTGCCCGACGCTTCCCCACCCACCAAGCCGCTGCGCGGCGGTGCCCAGGCCCTCGAGGTCGCGCGAGAGATCGTGGCAGTGCTCGAAGGCAGCAAGGGCCGAGCCGCCCTCGCCACGGTGATCGGGCGGACCGGATCGGCACCACAGATCCTCGGCGCGCGCATGATGCTGCACCAAGACGGCGAGATCGTGGGCACGGTGGGGGGCGGGGCCATCGAAGCCGAGGTCCTGGCGAACTGCCGGATGACGCTTCGCGACGGTCGCCCGCGCCGGGTGGATGCCCAGCTCGTTCGCGATCTCGGGATGTGCTGCGGCGGCAGCATGGAGGTCTTCGTGGAAGTACTACAGCCTCAGGTCAGGTTGGTGATCATCGGTGCGGGCCATGTCGCGCAGGCGCTGGCGCCCATCGCCGAGGCGGCGGGCTTCCAGGTCGCGGTCTTCGACGATCGCGAGGAGCTGCTCGACAACCCGGCGTACTCGCAGGCCACCACCGGGGCCTATGACGTCGACGAACTCGCAGCCGCCCTGCCCACGCTGAGCCAGGACGACTATGTGGTCATTACCACCCGCGACCACGCCCGCGACGAGAAGGCGCTGGCGTCTCTGCTGCGACGACCGCATCGCTACCTCGGCATGATCGGCAGTCGTCGCAAGGTGCACGCGGTGCTGGGACGCATCTTGCGGCGGGAGCGACAGCTCGGACGTCCGCAGCCCGACCTCAGCCGGGTGCGGGCGCCGATCGGGCTGTCGCTGGGGGGTCGAACCCCGGGCGAGATCGCGGTGAGCGTGGTGGCCGAGCTCATCGCCGAGCGCCACGGCGGCGCCGGGTCGCCCATGAGCGTCATCGAAGAAGCGGCGCAGCGCGTCGAGGCCGAGCTCGAGCAGTAGCCATGGCAGACCCACGACCGCACAAACGACGGGCGCTGAAGCATCAAGGGGGCCCGGCCCAGTCGCGCGGCGACGAGCAGGCGGCGCGGGTCTTGGCTCGGGCGCTCCAGTCCGTCGACGACGCGCCTCGTGATCCGCTGACCCATGGTCTGCACAGCTACCCCGCCCGCATGCACCACGCGATTGCCCGCGAGGTGCTCGAGTCGTGGACCGAGTCCCGGACCCGGCTGCTCGACCCCTTCTGCGGTAGCGGCACGGTGTTGGTCGAGGCGCGGCGCATGGGGCTGCGCGCGTGCGGGGTCGACCTCAACCCCCTGGGGCCGCGCATCGCCGAGGTCGCGACCGCCTGGCGAACCCCGGCCGAGCTGCGGCACTTCGAAGACCTCATCGAGCACGTCGTCGAGGCTTCGTTCGCCCGGGTGCAGGGGCGGGTCTCCGTGCGAGCGCCGCTGTCCGGCCCCGAGCGCGGCTGGTACCAGTCGCACGTCCTGCTCGAGCTGGCGGGGCTGCACGCCGAGATCGGGGCGCTGCCCCCCGGCCTCGATCGTCGCGCTCTGATGGTGGTCTTCTCGTCGATGGTGGTGAAGTTCTCCCGTCAGCGGGCCGACACCGCGCAGCGCGAGGTTCAAAAGCGCATCGGCAAGAAGGTGGCTACCGGGTTCTTCGGGCGCAAAGCGGAGGAGCTGGTGCGACGGTGGCGAGACTTCGCCCGCCAGGCGCCCCGCGACGGCGCCAAGCCGCGGCTGGTGACGGGCAACACCCGCCGGCTCCGCGACGCGGTCACGGGCTGGCAGTTCGATCTCATCCTCACCTCGCCGCCCTACGGGGGAACCTACAACTACGTCGATCACCATGCGCGCCGCTATCCGTGGCTCGGCATCTCCCCCAAGGCGCTCCAAGACGGCGAGCTCGGCTCGCGTCGCCGCCTGTCGCAGGGGCGCAAGGCCATCCGCGAGTGGGAGCGCGAGGTCGTGGTGATGCTCGAGTCGATTGCATCCGTGCTCGCGCCGCGCGGGCGAGCGGTGTTGTTGGTCGGGGACGGCGAGGTCGGCGGCCGGCGGATCTCGGCCGACCGCCAGCTCCAGGCACTGGCCGGTCGCGCCGGACTGAAGTTCGAGGCATGCGTCTCACAATCTCGGCCGGACTGGCGTGGCGGCAAAAACCGCATGGAGCACCTCGTTTCTCTCGTGCCTCGCCCCAAGACCAAGGGGGCCAACGACGGATCGTCGTCCCCCGACGCGGCGAGCGAATCCGACGAGTCCTCGGGTACGCCTGCCCCCGACAGCGACGCCGAGTAGGCGACGCCAGCGCCGAGCCATCGTCGTCGGTGTCCCGAGTTATCGCTTGAGTCCCGACCCCGAGGTCCTTAGTGTGGATCTCGGATGTTGGGGTCGAGCGTAGTTCTTTCGATGGCCATGATGATGGGTCCGCCGACCCCGGCGGCGACTCGTGACGGCGCTCGGCCGCTGGACTTCGAGCTCAGCGGCATGGCGGCCATGCCCACGGTGAGCGGCCCGACCTACGGCCCCGACATGGCCGTCGCCTTCGGCCTCTATCACCTGCACCTGCGCGTGGGCATGGTGGTGCTGGGCGGCCCCGATCGAACGGCGTCGCTGGCCGGCCATCGCATCGGCGAGGTCTTGGACGCCGGCACCATGCACCTGTGCGCTGCCCGTGGCCGACCCGGCGTTCGCATTCGCCTGTGCGGCGGCGGCCAGTTCGGCGTCACCCACCTGCGCTACCGCGGCTTCGAAAACCCGGGCCGTCGCGCCATGCCCTGGGGCGCGGTCACGGCCTTCAGCGATCTATCCATTTCGCTCGGCCGTCACTGGGGCCTCGAGCCGGATCGCCTCGGCGTGATGATCAACGGCGGCGCCATGCTGCCCGTGCTGGGCCCCGCCGTCGTCATGCGAGCCGACGGATTCGAGACCACGGTGCGACGCCCGAACTCCTTCGGCGCGACCTTCGGCGCGGGGCTCCGCGTCGGCCTCCGCTGAAGTTTTCGCGTGATGCGATCGGGGCATCCGCGGACGGAGCCCGAGGCGTTCTCCAGGCGCACGATCCATCCCCCGACGCGTCGGCTATGAATGCCGTCTCGTCGTGCACCGAGGGGTGATCGTCGGAGGAGCGCACCTCGGGATCCGCCACGCGAATGCCCGAGAAGGAACTCGTAAAAATGTCGTCAGTGCAGGCCGGGGGGCGCCGTGAAGCGGTCGGTGGCGACGGCGATGGGTGCCCCGGACTTGTTCTTGAGGACGTCGTGCTCGACGGTGAACGCCCCTTGGGCGTGGCGATGACGTCGGGGCTCGACTCGTAGGCCGACCAAGGGCCCGAGCGAGTCGGCCTGAGAAGGTTTCTCGGTGAGCAGCAGGATGCGGCTCTCGTGCTGGCGGGCGAGCCCCAAAAGCCGCCCCTGCCATGCGGTGCGGGCCCGAGGCTCGGTGGCCCCGAGGTCGACGACGACCAGCCCGAATGCGCCCGAGCGCAGCAGCAGCTCGGCGGCCTTGCCCAGCCCGGCCGAGCCTTCGGCGGGGGGCACGTGCACCACGACCAACGCGTCGAGATCGATCCCGCCTTCGTGGAGATCGGGGGGATAGAGCGGAGCGCCCGTGGGCTGAACCCACGCGGTCGTCTCGCCCTCGCGTTGCACCCGACGCAGCAGCGCAACGGCGGTGCTGGTGCGAGCCGTGGCCCCGCGAGGAGACGCGGACAGCTCGACCAGACGCCCCGGTTCGACGAGCTCGGCCACCTGCGTGGTGGCCTCGTCCTCGGTCGTGGCCGGGGTCGAGGGGGTCTCGAGCAGTCGGAGTGCCGCGTCAGCCAAGGTCCACCGATGATACTGATCGCCGGTTCAGTGTCAAGCCTGAAGCGAGGAAGCAGCCGTGAGGAGCGCGACGGCTCGGGACCGCGCGAAAACCCCTCTAGGGGCGCTTTAGAGCGCTTCTAGACGATCCCGAGCTGACGCTTGGCCCGGGTCGCATCGTCGATGTCCCGCTCCGCCAGCACCGCGACCAGCACGGCATGCACGGCCGTTTGGTCCAGCCCCCGCAGGTGGGAGAGCAGGGGGCCCGAGGTGTCTTGCAGTCCCATCGCGGCCAGGCTCGCGACGGTCAGCGGACACTCGATTTGTTTCTTGAACACGGCTCGCAGCAACGTACGAAGGTGCTCGGTCGAGACGGTGGTCAGGGCGAGATCCGGCATCGGCGCTTCCTCGAGTGCCGAACTCGTAGCACGCCCGTCGACCAATTCGGACCCGGACCGGCCAGACGCTTGCGAGGCGTGCGACCGAGCGCTAGAACCCAACCACCGTGGAAGGGGTGGCCTCCTTGCTCAAACGCTGTTTGACGGTGGGCGTCCTCGTCTTGCCGTTGCCGTCGACCGGGTGTGACAAGCCCGAGTCCACGCGCCTCGAGGAAAAACCTCTGCCGCACGTGCGGGTCGAGTCGGTCGTGGAGGTCAGCCCGCGGCCGAAGTCGCGCCACTTGGTGCTGCTCGAGCCGGCCCGTCGTGCTCGCCTGTCGCCGCGCATGGGCGGGCAGGTGATCGATCTGTTGGTCGACGAGCAGCAAAAGGTCGAGGTCGGCGAGGTGCTGGTGAAGCTGGCCGCCCAGGACTCCAAGGGCGGCCTCATGACGGCCAAGGCCTCGATCTCCCGCATCAACGAGCAGCTCCGCGACACCAAGCGTGAGCTGGTCACCGCCCGCGATCTCGTCGCGCGCGGGGTCGAGACCACGCGCGCGGTGGAGCGACTCGAGACCCAGCAAGCGACCTTCGAGGCTCAGCTGCGCGAGGCCAAGGGCACGCTGGTGCGGGCCAAGGATGCCCTGGGCGCGAGCACGGTCGATGCCCCGTTCACGGGCACGGTGACGCGCATCGACACCGAGCTCGGCGAGTACATCGGCCCGGGGGCGGTGGCCATGGTGCTGGCGCAGCTCGATCCGCTGGCGGCCGAGGTTCCGCTGTCGGAGGCCGAGCTTTCGATGCACGACCAAGGCGGCCTCGGTTTTGGCCTGGTCATTCGCGGCCAGAAGACCGAGGCCGAGCTGGAGTGGATCGCCAACGAGGCCGACCCCGGCACCTCCACCTTCACGGCCCGCCTGAAGGTCCCCAACGCGGCGGGCACCTTGCGGGCGGGTGAGTCGGCCGAGGTCGAGGTCTTCGGGCCGCAGCGTGCTCCCGTCATCGCGGTGCCGATGACCGCGGTGCGCTGGGCGGCCAACCAGGCCTATGTGCTTCGCCTGAAGGACAAAGGCTCCACCGTCGAGCGAGTCGACGTCGCCGTCCTCGACGACAGCGACGCACTGGTGACCGTGTCCGGTCCCATCACCACCAAGGACCGCGTGGTCGCAGCCGGCCCCTTGAGCCTGGTGTCGGGCGACGAGGTCGAGGTCGTCGAAGCGCCCGAAGAAAAACTCGCGGACGCGTCGGGATAGCAGGGGGCCTCGATGTTCAATCGCATCATTCGGGTCAGCGTCGCCAATCCGGTCTTCGTCAACCTGCTCTTCTTCCTGGTGCTGATGGCGGGGATTCGCTCGGCATCGTCGTTGCCGCGCGAGGAATTCCCCGAGATTTCCCTCGACCGCGTGCTGGTGGTCGTGCCCTATCCGGGCGCCACCGCGACCACCGTCGAGGAACTCATCATTCGGCCCATCGAGGACGAGCTCCAGAGCGTCAACAACGTCAAGGAGTACACCTCGTTTGCGAACGAGGGCCGCGCGTCCATGACGGTGACCTTCAACGAGGGCACCGACCTGCAGGCGGCGCGATCCGAGGTCGAAAAAGCGGTGTCGTCGGTGCAGAACCTGCCCGAGGACGCGCAGACGCCCATGGTGCGGGAGCTGACCCTCGAGCTGCCCGTGGTCACCGTGGCCCTGGTCGGCGACATCGGGGCGACGCTGGTCGTCGATCGCATGGCCGACGAGCTACGCGACCTCTCGGGCGTCGCCACCGTGAACATCAGCGGCGGGGCCGAGCGCAAGATCTTCGTCGACCTCGACGAGAAGAAGCTCCGCACGCTGGGCATTCGCCCCGGTCAGATCCGCCAGGCCATTCGCTCCGCCGAGGCCAACTTGCCCGCGGGTACCGTGCAGCAGCAGGGGCAGGACATCTTCGTCAAGACGGAGAAGCGCCTGCAGTCGCCCGCCGACGTGGCGCGCATTCCCATCCAGCCCGGCTCACCGCTGCGGATCGGCGATGTGGCCGAGGTTCGCGAAGAGCCCGACATCGACGACACCCGCTTTTGGGTCGATGGCGAAGCCGCGGTCAAGCTGACGGTGGGGCGGGAGGAGACGGCCGATCCCATCGAGATCCGCGACGCGGTGCTCGAGGCCCTGCCGGGGCTCAATGCCGAGCTCCCCGCGGGCATGGAGCTGCGCTTCGCCGAGGACTTCACCTCGACCATTCGCGACCGACTCGACACGGTGTGGGTCAACGCGACCACCGGGGCGGTGCTGGTGCTGCTGGTGCTGCTGGTGATGTCCGGGTTCCGGCAGGCCATGCTCGCCATCATCGGCATGCCGGTCTCGTACCTGATGGCCACCTTCCTGATGGATCAGGCGGGGCTGACCATCAACGTCGTCTCGACCTTCGGCCTGCTCATCGCGACCGGCATCATCGTCGACGACGCGATCGTGGTGATCGAGAACGTCCAGCGGCACCTCGAGATGGGCAAGTCGCGGGTCAAGGCCACCATCGAGGGCACCCAAGAGGTGCTGCTGCCGGTCACGGTGGCCGTGTTCACCACGATCTTGGCCTTCGTGCCGTTGACGATGGTCAGCGGCACGATGGGGCGCATCATGAAGATCCTGCCCTTGGTGGTGATCTTCTGCCTCATCGGCTCGATGTTCGAGGCCATCTTCATCCTGCCCGGACACACCGCCGACCACGCCAGCGTCGACGCCAAGAACAGCCACACCGCCAAGCTCGTCAAGGTGCTCAAGGCGATGTACCGGCCCTTCCTGCGCCTGAGCATCCGCTTCCGCTACCTCACCGTGCTGGCCGTGATCCTCGGCTTCTTCGGGGTGGGGGCGCTGGCGACCACGATGCCGATGCAGATCGGCGCGCCGGGCAAGCCCTTCCAGCTCGGGGTGCACTTCGAGGTCTCTCCCGGCCTGTCGCGCGAGTTCACGATGGCCCAGGGCGAGGCCATCGATGCCCTGGTGCGCGAAGAACTGGGCGAGGAGCACGTGCGGGTCACCAGCCTGCGCGTGGGCAGCATCCTCGACGACGACACCGGGGCGCTGTCGTTCGGCGCCAACATGGGGCAGCTGCGCTGGCAGTTCAACATGAGCCCCGAGCACGCCGCGCGCTACCCGGCCATGGTCCGCGCGCTGCGAAAGTCGTTGCTGACCAACCCCGAGCTCGCCCGCAGCGTGGTCAAGGAGGTCCAGGCGGGTCCGCCCACCGGGGCCGCGGTCACGGCCAACCTCCGGGGTCGCGACATCGATCAGCTCAACGCGGCCATGCAGGACCTCAAGGTCTACCTGTATGGCACCGAGGGCGTCACCGACGTCCGCGACAACTACGGCACGGGCAAGGAGACCTTCCGCGTGCAGGTCGACCAGGATCGCGCTGCGCTGTACGGGCTGACCGAGCTCGACGTCGCCCAAGCGGTGCGGACCGCCGTCGACGGGCTGGTGGCGGCCGAGGTCTCCATCGACGAGGAGCCGGTCGAGATCGTCGTCCGCTACGCCGAAGGCCGCAGCCGGGACCGCCGTGGCATTCGCAACCTCGTGATCACCAACGCCAGCGGCCGGGCGGTGCGACTGGACCAGGTCGCATCCGTCGAGCGCACCCGCGAGGTCGGCTTCATTCGCCGCGAGGACGGCCTGCGCTTGGTCTCCGTGCTCGCGGACACCGACCGCGAGGTCCTGCCCCCCGTCGAGGCGGCCGAGAACCTCGAGAAGCACTGGAACGACGAACTCGCCAGCCGCTATCCCGGGATGGACCTCAGCTTCGGGGGTGAGGCCGACGAACTCGCCGAGAGCCTCGAGGACCTCCCCGGCGCCTTCGGTCTCGCCGTGTTGATGATCTACCTGGTGCTCGCGCTCCAGTTCCGCTCGTATATCCAGCCGATCATCATCCTCTCCGCCGTGCCCTTCGGGCTCATGGGGGCCGTGCTCGGCCTGTTCACCATGAACTACGACCTGTCGCTGATGGCCTTGTTCGGCATCGTCGCGCTCGTGGGCATCGTGGTGAACGACTCGTTGGTGATGGTCGACTTCATCAACAAAAAGCGCACCGTCGATGGCATGGACACGACCAAGGCCACCGAGGTCGGGGCGCTGGAGCGGCTGCGGCCGATCTTGTCGACCACCCTGACGACCTGCCTCGGGCTACTACCGCTGGCGATCGGGCTCGGCGGGCGCGATGACGTGCTCGCCCCCATGGCGGTCTCGATCAGCGCGGGCCTGGGCTTTGCCACCGGGCTGGTGCTGCTGGTGGTGCCGTCGATCTACCTGGTCGTCGAGGACATCCGCGCGTTCGGTCGCAAGCTGTTTGGGCGTGCGCCGGAGCCGGTCGTGCCGCCCGCTTCGACCGACGTGACCGTGCCGGCCGAGCCGAGCGACACCCCCGACGTCGACGCGTGAGCCCGTCGGGCGAGCCGCTCACTCGCAGGTCGCGTTGTTGCCCGCGGAGACGTTGGAGCACTCGGCGTCCGCCGAGCAGCTGCCCTCGGCCTCGCAGTTGTCGCAGGCCTTCACCGTCGGGTTGAGGCAGTCGGGATCGACCGAGCCGCAGCCGCAGTCGCAGCCGTCGTGGCCGTGCCAGGCCTCGGCCGGACACGTCCACCCCGGCGGCAGGGTCGGGGGTCGATCGTCTTCCGCCGTGATCGAGACCGGAATCTCGACGATGTTGTCGTCGTAGGTCGATTCTTCGAAGACCTGCTCGGGGTTGATCTCGATCTCCAGCACGTAGTTCCCCGGCTCGACATCGGTGACGTCGACCCACTGGCAATCGAGATAGGCGTCGTAGACGTCGGCCCAGCCGCGCGTGATGCCTTGCGTGCCATCGGGGAGGGGATAGCGAGGGGGCGGAGAGTCGAGGCCCAGCGCCTCGAAGTCGATGAGGGCGAAGGCCTGCTTGTGGCCGTTGCGAACCACCTTGCCGTTGGTGTCGAGCAGGCGGTAGACGGCGAAGTCCTTGAAGTGGAAGTGCTCGTGACACTCGCCGTACTCGAAGGCGTCGGGGTTGTCCTCGGGTCGGCCGACCACCAGATCGGCGTCGCCATCGTTGGGCGTGACCGTCTGAAAGCGCAGGACTCGACGGAGGCCCGGGGCGTCGACGCAGCCCTCGGCGACGGCACACCCATCCGCCTCGTATGCGGCGGTGCCCACCAGCGTGCTGCTGGCGATGCGGTCGGCGACCGAGAGCATGTTGATGTTGGGCAGCCCATCGCCGTCGCCGTCGGTCACGTCGGCCGTGGTGTCCGCCGTCGGATCGGCCCGGGTGGCGTCGCCGCTCGTGCCCGTCGACGGGCCCGTGCTCACGCCCTCCGTCTCGGCGGGTGGTGCCGGATTACCCTCCGAAAGGCACGAAAACGCTCCTATCGAACAAAGCAGACTGGTCGCTATCGCGCGGTTCATCGTGATCCACCGTCGATCGAAGAAAAAATCAATAATTCCCTTACGTCGCTGCTGGCGCCACTAATTGTCTGTGGAACATGGGTTTTTGTGGAGAGAACGATGTGATTCTCTCTTGGCGCTTGAAGTGTAATGCAGATTCCAATTGAGTCTGTGTGTGGACTACGTTGGGACGCCATGCCTCGCCGCCTCTTGCCGCTCCTCGCTCTCACCTCGGTCGCCCTCCCAGCGTCCACCGCCCTTGCCGATCTACCACTCCAGCCCAACGAAGCGGTGACGACCTTTCGGTCGGGCTTCAATGGGGTGACCAACCAGCCCTTCGTGGTCGGGGTCGTGGACATCCGAGATCCTGCGTGCAACGCGCCGGGTTTGAACACCAACTGGGAGGCGGACATCTACGGCAACGCCATGGCGGACAGCCCGACCGGTCAGCTCTCCGACGAGTGGACCTCCGCGAACCTGGGCGAGGTCTTCGGGGTGGCGCTGGACGACGCGGACAACCCCAACATCTACGTGACCGCGACCTCCAGCTACGGCAACGGAGCGACGACGGGCAACGTCTACCGCCTCGACGGCACCGATGGCTCGGTCACCACCCTGGCCACGCTGCCGAACACGGGGCCGGGCCTCGGCAACATCGCGTTCGACCGCGCCAACCAGCAGCTGTTCGTCACCAACTTCGAGGACGGCAGCATCTATCGCCTCGGCATGGACGGCACCATCCTGCAGGTCTACGACCCCTTCGGTGCCGACGACGGCGCGCCCGGGTTCGCGCCGCGCACCGAACGAATCTGGGGCGTGCAGGTCTTCGATTGCCACCTGTACTTCGGCACCTGGTCGGAGGACTCGGGCAACGACGGCGACACGAACACGGTGTGGTCGCTGTCGATCGCGGCCGACGGCAGCCTGGCCGGACCCGAGGAGCTCCAGCTCACGCAGCCGCTGAACAACTCCGGTCGGAGCATGCCGATCTCCGACATCGCGTTCTCCACCGAGGGCCTGATGATGGTGGCCGAGCGGGGCATGTCGAGTGACTTCGGCCAGGCCCCGCACCAAAACCGGATCCTCGAGTATGCGGGCGGGCACTCGTCGTGGGTCCCCAGCGGTCAGACCTTCTCGCTGGGCAACATCGCGGGGGGCACCAACTCGTCGGGCGGCGTCGACTACGACTGCGTCGAGGACGTGGACGAGTGCAATACCTGGGGCGCCAACGTGCTGGCCATGGCCGACGCGCTGCGCTGTTGCAGCCCTCCCAACATCTACGGCCTGCAGGTCATGCCGGCCACGGGCGGTGCGGTGACCGACTCGTACATCATCGACCTCGACAACGAGACGACCTACCAGGACAAGACCGCGATCGGTGACGTGGACTCGGTACGTCCCTGCTTCGCCGTCTCGGCCGCGTGTGACCACGACCCGGGCTGTACCAACGACAAGTACTACTGGATCGAAAACCACGCGGGCGCCGAAGACCCCGAAAACCAGATCCCCTGGCCCGTCTCCGAGGACACCGCGCTGTGCGGGTCGACGTGGGTCGAGGTGATTCACAACCCGTTCATGGGCGATGCGTGGCAGGCCCTGGCCTATCGCTGGATCGCGGCGTCGCTCAACGTGGCGACCGGGGCCGACACCACGCCCGAGGTGGACCAGGCGCTGGTCGACGGTGAGGCCCTGCTCGCGATGTGCTCGGTGGGCCCCGCCGACCAGGATGCCGCGTTGGCGGCTGCCGACGTCTTGGCCAGCTACAACGCGGGGCTCATCGGTCCCGGCGTCTGTGTGCACGACGGGGGCGACGCGCCGCCGCCCGAGCCCGTCGATCCGCCCGACCGGGAAGACACCGCCGCCGCGGTGGGAGCTGCGTGCTCGGTGGGGCAGGACCCGGGCTGGGCGGGCTTCGGCGCGCTGCTCTTCGGCCTGATCGCTCTTCGCCGCCGTCGCGACTAACCGAGATCCCAGCACCTTCGACCGACCACCATCGACACGCTCCGCGGGTGACTCGACGCCGACGTCGAGGGCTCGCGGGGCGCTTCGTCGTTGGTTCGACGCGCCGTCGCAGCGACTCGACTTCGCAAAAATCATCGACGCTCCACGCCGCCGACTCGTGTACGTTGAGTTCGTGGCCAACCTGTATCGCTCGAGCTATGTCGCGGGTCTGTTTGCGTTGGGGGCCTCGCTGCTCGTCCACGGGAACTCGCACGCGCACTTCGTGCTCTTGTCTCCGCCGTCGGCCACCGTACAGGACGACAACGGCGACCCACAGATCCCGGGCCCCTGTGGAGACGACGGCAGTGCGATGGCCACCGAGGTCATCACCACGTTCGCGCCGGGCACCACCATCGTCATCACCGTCGACGAGCGGACCTTTAGCCCCGGCCACTACCGCGTCGCGTTGTCGCTGAACGGCGAGGGCGGACTCCCCGAGCCCCCCATGGTCACGCCCGACGGCATGGAGTGTGGCAGCGCGGCCATCGAGGAGACCCCCACCTTTCCCATCCTGGCCGACGGGATCTTGGAGCACACCCAGCCGCTCCAGGGGCCGCAGTCGTTCGAGGTCACGTTGCCCGCCGACATGACCTGTGACGACTGCACCTTGCAGGTCCTCCAGTTCGTGGGGGATGCCCAGGCCGACGGGGCCGAGGGCTGCTTCCACTATCACTGTGCTGCGCTCGAGGTGGACGTGCCGGGCCCCGACGAGGCCGGCGAGTCGACGGGCGACGAGTCAGGCACGGGCGACGAGTCGGGCACGGGCGACACCGAAGCGGCAGGCGCTTCAGGGGGCGACGAGGGCTGCGGCTGCACGCAAGACCCCGACGACGCGCCGTGGGGGGCGACCGCGTTTGGCCTGTTCGTGCTGCTGAGGCTGCGGTCACGCCCGCGGGGGCGCGGCTGACCGAAGAGTCCCGTTGAGGGACTTCGTGACGCAGGCCTCGTCTCGCCCGATTCTCGCGCTACGCTTGGCACCGTAGTGGCTTATTCATTGAACGTGCTTGGTCGAGTGCTCGCGGGGGCCGTGGTGCTCGGGTCCGCGGGGTTGGTCTACGGGGGGTGGTCGGCCGATGCCCGGGCGTGCACCTGCATCCCCACGCTCGAGGTCGATTGGCCTGCGGACGGTGGGGTGCTGCCCCGCAACGGCCGCATCCTGCTGAGCGCCCATGGCTGTGGAGCCGGGGTCGGCGGTGATCTCGATGTCCTGGTCGATGGTGTGCCCGCACAGCTCGTTCGCGACGCGGCGATGAGCGTCGGCGGTGACGTCTCGGCGTACTCGCTCGACCCGATGCCGGCCGAGGGCGCGACGGTGGAGCTGTCCGGGTGTCCGTCGGAGGGCTGCTTCGGGACCCCGGCCGTCTCCATGACCCTGACGGTGGGCCCTTCCGACGAGCAGGCTCCGGCGGCGCCCGAGCTCGGCGAGCTCGCGCATCGGGTCGAGGACTACGAGAGCTTCGACTGCGGTGAACTCGACGACACCGTGGAGCCCGTCCGCAACTGGTCGTGGACGATGACGCCCGCCGCCGATGCGTCGGACGAGGTTCGGGTCTACGTGGTCGACGTGGGTCCGGTGGACGGCGCGCAGAGCGAGAACATCCTGGCTCGCAATCACACCGAGGCCATGGACGTGCTGGTCCGACGCTTCACCGAAGATGCGGGCGAGGAAGTGTGCGCCGTCGTGCGGGCCTACGACACCGCGGGTCTCGCCAGCGAGCCGGTGCAGCTGTGCGAGGTGCTCGACGACGAGGACACCCTGGTGCCCGCGGAGGGCTGCGGCTGTCGTGCCCATTCGACACCCACCGGATTGGGCTGGGGCCTGCTCGTGCTGGTCCTCGGCGCGATGCGGCGCGTGGGTGGGGCTCGGTCGCGACCACGGCTATGATCGGGCACATGGCGCTGCAGCACTCGGCTTCGGCTCGCATCGGTGCGGCGCTCGTGGGCTTCGTGCTCACGGGGGCCTGCCAGTCGTCCTCGCCCGCGCCCGAGGGAGCGAAGCCCAGTGCGGTCGAGGCCAACGCGGAGCCCGAGCCCGAGCCCGAGCCTCCGCCCCAGCCGACGCCGTCATGCGACGAGGTCCCGCCACTCCACATCGACGACGTCTGGGTCTTCGACGGCGCGGCCGGGCCCGCCGTGGCGTTGCTCGACAGCGGGGGCATGCTGCCCCAGCGGGGATACTGTCGCCGAGTCGTCACCGTGGACCTCGCGTCGGGGAAACGGCTGGGCCGCATGGCGTTGAGCCCCAGCGGCAGCAACGTGCTGCGGTTGTTCGAGGTGTTCGAGCACGAGGGCAAGCCCCACGCCTGGCTGTGGGGCGGCGAGTCGACCCGGTTCACCCTGGTTGCTCTCGCGCCCTTGAAGAGCATCACCAACACTGCGTTCGTGACCTTGGGCTCCACCATGGAATCGGTCACGCAAGTGCACAAAGCCCGCGTGGAGGGAGCCACCATCCAGGTCATGACCGACCAGGGGCACCAGTGGGAGGTCGATGCCTTCGGTGGCTCGGCGAAGGCGCTGCCGCCCGGCACCGAGGTCGACTTCAGTGACCATCCCGACCGGCCCTGGCACGAGCAGCAGCGCTACGCGTGCGCGGCGGGGACGGCCGAGTTCGGCTTCGAGCGCATCTACGGCAACCGCGAAGTGGAGATGACCGAGTGCCCCCGGTGCCGCATTCGCTGGGGCGAAGGGCAGGGGCCGCCGTCCGCCGATGTCTTTCTCGAGCCGCAGGCCGGCCGGGTGCAGATGGCGTCCGACCGCGGTCTACGACGACGCGAGCGCCTCCGCCTCGACGCGCGCGAGTGCGTAGGGCAGGCGTGGGGCGATGCGTCTCCGCGACTGGTCGTGCACCGCGATTCCCTCGGCTACGGCGCGACGAACATGCTCAGCCGCGTGCGGCCCGATGGGACGACGCACTGGCAGCAGACCGTCGGCGGCGAGCAGGTGGATGCGATTCGAGTCTCGGCCGATCGAGTGCTGCTGACTCGCTCGCGCCTGCAGTCGGGCGGCCGATTCCGTCGCCTCGACGTGCACGACCTCGAGACGGGCGAGCGGGTCTGGGCCTATCCCGACGGTCGCCTCCAAGCACCACCGTAGTCGCGGTCAGTCGATCTTGTCGTTGGCGCGTTGGCGTGTAGGCCTTGCACGGGGTCGTTTCGGTCGCGCAGACGACCCCACGCTTCATCGTGCATGCGCAAAATAGAGCGACGCCTCGCGCCCGCCGATGATGCCGACGGACGCGAGGCGTCGAGGGATGCGGACCAAGCTCGCTGGTTGGATTCGCGCTCGCCCAGGGGACGGAGACGAGCGGGACGGGAGGTGGATGCGAGTCCGGCGAATCGGACCAGGATTCACCGAAGGTGCGGAGCAGACTGCGCGAGCACCGGTCCACGGAATAGCCGGCGTCGCCATTTCAACGCTGCCGGATGGATAGGAACGAAAACGAATATTGCTAATCTTAGGAGACCACGAAACTCACAACCTGCAAGCGATTTCGACGATAAATCTAAGTATTGATTTGAATGTTAGTTTTGAACGTCGGCGCGTAAGCCGTGTTTGTGTCCATGGCCGGGCCTCGACGCGTTTGCCGTTTCCGCGGATTCTGGGCACAGACGGCCCTCCGGCGCTGAATTGCGGCGTCGAAGTCGACCGGTCCGCGCCGAGGACTACTCGTCGGGGGCCGAGGTCGCGCGGCGGCCCTGGCCGACCAGGTAGTGCTCGGCGCTGCCGGCCCGCGTGGCCTTGGTATGGAAGGGCTTGCTCTGCGAGAAGGTCTGCCGCATCTGCGCGATGAGCTGCGGGAACCCGCCGCCCTGGAAGACCTTGCCCGCGAAGTGTCCACCGGGGCGCAGCACGATCGACGCGATCTGAAGCGCCCGCTCGAACAGGGCCTCGCTCCTCAGGCGATCGGTGGTCGAGTCACCGATCGTCTTGGGGGCCATGTCGGAGATGACGCAGTCGAAGTGCCCGTAGCGTTCGATCAGCTGCTCGGGATCGATCTCGTAGACGTCAGCGACGAAGGCCTCGCACCACGAGGGGAGGGCCAGCTCGATCTCGGCCAGGTCGAGGCCGATGACTCGTCCCTCTTCGCCGACGCGCTCGGCCGCGTACTGCATCCACGAGCCCGGCCAGCAGCCGAGGTCCAAGACGCGACGCCCGGGCCGAAGCAGCGAGAACTTCTTGTCGAGCTCTTGCAGCTTGTACACGGCACGCCCCGCGAAGCCCTCTTGCTTGGCGCGGCGGTAGGCCGCGTCATGCCGGGCTTCGCGGTTGTGCAGCTTGCGTTTACGGGCCATGGGCCCGAGCCGTGGCGGCTACTTGCCGCCCTTTTTGGCGGCGTGCGCCTTGCGTGCCGAGGCCTTCTGGCCGTGGCGAATGAGCACGATCGACTGGTTGGCCCCGGGGATGGAGCCGCGAACCAGGATGAGCCCCTCGTCGGCGATGATCTTGGCGATGGTCAGGTTCTGGGCGGTCGTGCGGACGTTGCCCATCTGGCCGGCCATGCGCTTACCAGGAACGACGCGGCCTGGGGTGAGGCGGCAACCGATGGAACCGCCGTGGCGGTAGACCTCGTGCACACCGTGGGTGGCCTTGGTGCCGCGCATGTTGTGGCGCTTGATGACACCCTGGAAACCCTTGCCCTTGCTGGTGCCGGTCACGTCGACGGAGGCGCCCTCCTCGAACATGTCGATGGGCAGGTCCTGGCCGACGGGGTACTTGTCGAGCAGCGAGGCGTCGACGCGGAACTCCCGGACGTGCTTGCGGGGGGTGGCGCCGCTCTTCTTGAAGTGGCCGAGCTGAGCCTTGGTCAGGCGCGAGGGCTTCTGCTCCTCGAAGCCGACCTGCAGCGCGACGTAGCCGTCGCTTTCCTCGGTGCGATGCGCGGTCACGGTGTTGCCGCTGACCGACAGCACGGTCACGGGGACGCGCTTGCCAGTGTCGAGGAAGAGCTGGGTCATGCCCACTTTCTTGGCGATCAATCCGGGCTGGATGTTCATTGTCGTCGTCGTTTCTGGTGAACGGTTCAAAGCGTGGCGAGGCCAGAGGCTTCGTGGACCGGCGTTTCGTCCTCATGGGAGCGGGCCGGTCGCGATTGGGCTGGGGACTATGGCCAAGGGGTGCAGGCCCGTCAAGGCGCGCGAATCCGTGAGTGGACCCACGGATGTGAACGCGCCGAGAAGGCCTCCAGTCCCCGAGAAACGGCCGTGAGGGGCCGATTGGGGCTCACGTCGGGGCCGGCATGGCGAGCAACGCGCGGGTGTTGTCGGTGGCCTGGCGGGCGAGCTGCTGCGGGTCCTGACCGCGGACCTCGGCCAGGCGCGAGCACGTGAACGCCACGTTGGCCGGGTTGTTCTTGGTGCCGCGCATGGGCACGGGCGCGAGGTAGGGCGCATCGGTCTCGAGCATGATGCGGTCGTCGGGCACCAGCTTCACCGCCTCGCGAATCTCCTCGGCCTTGGGGAAGGTGGCGATGCCGGAGAACGAGATGTGGAAGCCGAGCGCGAGCCAGGCCTCGGCCTCACGGGGGCCCGCGGTGAAGCAGTGCACCATGCCGGGCGCCTGCTCGCGGGGGCCCTCGTCGGCCACGATGGCGAGCGCCTCGTCGTGCGCCTCGCGGATGTGCAGCACCAGCGGCATGTCGAGCCGTCGCGCCAGGGCGACGTGCTGCCGCAGCGAGGTGCGCTGCTGGTCGGGCTCGCTCATGTTGTAGTGGTAGTCGAGCCCGGTCTCGCCCACCGCGAGGATCTTGGGGTGGGCCAGCCGCTGCTCGAGCTCGCTCAGCGCGGTCTCGTCGGTGGTCTTGGCCTCGTGCGGGTGAATGCCCACCGCGCCGAACACGGTGGGGTGGGCGTCGACCAGGGCCATGGCCCGCGGCTGGCTCTCCCGGGAGCACCCGACGTGCACCACCTGCACCACGCCCGCCTTGCGGGCCTGCTCGAGCGTGGCCTCGACGTCATCGGACATCGGCGCATAGTCGAGGTGACAGTGCGCGTCGATGAGCCCGGGGATGTTCGGGGGAGGGGGGCGTTTGCGTCCCACGGGCGCACGCTAGCACGAGCGCCCGCGAGGACCAGGCGCCGACGGCCGGCCCCCGCTCACGGGTCGAAGGCTCAGCCTGCGGCCTGGGTCTCGCAGCCGAACTGGATGCTGATCGAGCCGCCGGCCGAGCCCTGCAGCTTGTTGCAGGTCTGCGGGCACATCAGGATGAAGTTCGGGGCGGCCGCGTTGTCGTAGTACCAGCCGTCGACCACGTTGGGGCAGTCGGCGGGCGAGTCCACGCGACCGATGGGGAGGATGCCACCCATGCCGTCGTCGAACTCCAGGTTGACCTCATCGGGGTCGAACTCCATGTCCTCGGGCGGGGCCGGAATCTCGAACTCGCACGACAGCTGGCTGCCGCCGATGACCTCGGTGGACAGCACGTCGAAGACGGCCTGGAAGTCCTGGTCACACAGGTCGGCCGCGACCCCGGCGGTTTGATTCGACAAGTCGATGTAGCGCTCACCGATGCCCGCGGCGCTGTTGCAGTTGGAGTGACACACCACCGAGTGGTGCAGGTAGCCCTCGTAGTTCGGGTTCAGGGCGAGGAAGGCCGCGTTGAACTCCTCGACGTTCATGTTGGAGGTGTCGTCGGTCACCACCACCAGGTGCTTGGTCGAGTCGGGCCGCAGCGCGGCGGCCCACTGATCGTGCGTGGCCAGCAGTCTCTCCCAGGCATCGTGGCTCGCCACGCGCTCGTCGACATGGGTGAAGGTCGGCGGGTTGGCATCCAGGTCGGGGCAGCCGCCGCTGCCGAGCGGAGCGTCGATGCAGATGCCGTGGCCGTTGTCGGGGTAGCTGGAGATCAGCACCACGTGCACGTCCACGCCGCTGGCGATGATCTGGTCGGAGAAGTCGTTCATGCGGGCTTGGATCTCGCCCGCCTCGAAGCTCATGGAGCCCGAGTTGTCGACGATGAAGATGATGTCGGCGGGCACGGGCACGAGCTCGGCTTGCTCGCCCACCGCCGCGCACTCCTCTTCGTCCTCGGGGAGCGGCTGGTCGTCGGGGATGTCGAGCTTGGCGCCGTCGAGGCCACCGTCATCGGCGGTGCCGTCCTCCCCGTCGGTCTCCGTGCCGCCCATCGCGGTCAGGCTGCCGATCCCGGAGCCGCTCGCGTCGTCGGACTCGTCTCCGCCGCCACCACAGGCCGCCAACGCCAGGCTTAGCGCGCCCAGCGCGATCGATCCCATGCCACGTGCCCAGCATCCCGTTGCCACCCTCATGAAAGGTGAGACACCTCCTTACTTGTGATTTCCGGTGCGGCGGGCTGAAAAAACGGCCGACAACGCCCGTGGTCCGCCGTTTTGTGCCCGGGGGATCGCTTTTTTCAGGCGATCGATCGCGGATGCAGAGACCGCGCTGAGCACGCTGGTGCGGAACTCAGTCCGCGTTTCGCTCGCGCGCCGCCAGGGTCTCGAGGTTCTCGAACGCGTCGCCCACCGCCTCGCGGACGGCGGCGCGGGGGTGCCAGCGCAGCCGCTCGAGCAGCGTGAGCCCGGGATTCGGGCCGCCGTCGGTGCCCGCCATCCGGGCGAGCGCATAGGCGGCCCGCACCCGCGTGACCCCGGGCAGCAGCATGCGCTTGGCGAGTCGCTGGACTCGCTCGACCTCGGCCGGCTCGGCGCGACCGAGCGCAGCCAAGCCTTCGAGGGCGTCGTCTCGCTCGTGTCGAAGATCGAGGCCATCGAGCAGGCGAGGGCGGGCGGTGGCCCGGCGGGCGGCGGCCAGGGTCATCGCGCACAAAAAACCGAGCGAGCCCCAGGCGTTCTCGCCCTGCACGAGGGTCTCGAGCACGTCGCACGCCTCGGCCCCGGGCGGGTCGAGATGCGCGAGGGCGTCGACGAGACCTTCTTGGACGCGCTCGTCTTCTTCGTTGCGCAAGGCGTCGACCAGCGCGGGCTCGGCCGCATCGCCTTGCAGCTCGACCAACGCGAGTCCGGCTTGGAAGCGCAGCTCGGGGTTGTCCGATTTCAGGGCCCCGGTGAGTGCCCCGTCGATGCGCGTGCGCAGCTCTGGAGCCGCGTCGGCATCGGCGGCGGCCTTGCCCAGGAACGAGGCGGTGACCACCGCACACTCGCGTAGATAGGCCTGGTCTTCGTCGTCACCGGTCAGCGCGAGCCAGGGCTCGACGTGGTCGAGCGCCTCGGGCTCTCCGAGCATGCCGAGCCCGGTGGCGGCCAAGCCTCGCAGCGGGGCGGGGTGCTCGTCGCTCAGTCGCTCGAGCAGGGCCCGCAGCACGGCCTCGCCGCGCGCGTGCTCGGTGGTGGAGCGCCAGTGCGGACCGGGCACGTCCAGCTCTTCGAGCAAGGCGGGCGCGAGGTTGCGGACCGCCTGGTGGCGATAGTGCTCGCGCTCGCTGTCCAGATCGCGAAGCGCCGCGTCGAGGGTGATTTCGGCGGCCAGCATCAGGCACTCAGCTCCAGCAGCGTCTGCTCCATCGCCAGGCGAACGTTGGGGTTGCGCATCAGGCCCTCGCGCAGCCCTTGCAGGCAGTCGATGTGGCGCAGCAATCGGGGGACTTCGTGCCCGGCGGAGGGCAGCCCGGGCAGGCCCTCGCCGCCCCGCAGATGCTCGCGCAGGTGCAGCAGCCACAGATCGGTGGCCCGTGCACACGCGGCGCGCTCGCGAGCGGGGCGACCCGCTCCCGCCCCGCCGCTGGCCTGGGTCCACGACGACCACAGCGGACCTTTGTCGCCGCTGAAGATCCCGCCCGGCCCGGCATTGACCGCGTCCATCGCGTTGCGCACCAGGGTGACCACGTCGTCGAGCGAGGCGTCGGTGAGCAGGTCGAGGGCCTGGCCCACGCTGCCCTGAGAAAGCCGCAGCGCCAGGTGTCGACGATCGGCCTCGGGGGTGGGCAAGGGCTCTTCGCCCGCCTCTTCGGCCTCGGCCTGGCGGCGGGCCAACACGTCGTCGACCACCTCGCCCTGCAGATCCAGCGGCAGCGGCCCCAGGCGCACGGGCAGGCAGCGGCTGAGGATGGTCGGCAGCAGCCCGTCGGGGCGGCTGGTGATCATCAAGAAATGCACGCCGGGCTTGGGCTCTTCGATCGACTTGAGCAGCGCATTGAAGGCCTGCTCGGTCAGCGCGTCTGCGGGATCGAAGATCACCACGTGGTGCCGACCCTCGAAGGGCGCGTGGGAGAGGCGGTGGCTCAGCTCGCGCGCCGCCTCGACCTTGATGGTGCCGCCGGGGGTCTCGGGCTGGAGGGTCTCGACCCCGGCATGCATGGCGGACAGCACCCGGCGGCAGGAGGAGCAGGTGCCGCAGCCCACGGCGGGCTGGGTCTCGCAGTGCAGCGCGCAGGCCAGCCCCCGCGCCAGCGTAGCCTTGCCGATCCCCGTCGGACCCATGACGATGAGCCCGTGGTGCAGCTGCTCCCGGGCGATTGCCCGTGACAGCCGCGCCTGGGCGTGGGTGTGACCCCGTACGCCGGGAAAGCCGGGAAATGCGTCGGACATCGGGTGCGCGAGAGGGTAACAGCCACGAGGCGGGAATCGACGGGGTCGGCTGCGGGTCCTTGCCGGGCCACCCGTACCTCCTCGACGCCGCCGGGCCGACGGCGGTTAGCTTCCCGAATCCGCGCGGGGGGGCCCCGGCCTCGCCCAAAACGAAATCAACCGCTTAGCCCCCGCCGGCGCGCCTGCTACGATGGCGCCAGGCCCCTACGACATGAGCAACAAGCCCGGTCTGTTCAGCCGTCTCAAGACTTCCATCTCCAGCGCCCTCAACGACGCGGTCGACGCCGTGTCCGACCCCGGTCAAGAGGTTGCGCTGATGATCGACGATCTCGCCGCCCAGATCCAAGAGGCCGAAAAGGACCTCCGGCAGGCGATCGTCGATCGCAAGATGCTCGAGCGAAAAATCGAGGAACTCTCTGCCTCCGAAAAGGAGTGGGAGAAAAAAGCCGAGCAAGCGCTCAAGCTCGGCGACGAGGAACTCGCCCGCGCCGCCCTCAAGCGCAAGGGGGACTACGGCATGCAGCTGACCGAGGCCAAGGCCGGTCTCGTCGAGCAGACCAACCTCGCCGACACGATGCAAAAGCAGATCAAGGAGGGCAAGGCCAAGCACAAGTCCCTCAACCTGCGTCGCGGCTCGCTCATGGCCCAGGCCCGCGCCGCCAAGCAGGGGGTCGCGCCCGGTCAGCTCTCCAACGGCGGCACCTTCTCGCGGCTCGACGACATCGAGAACAAGATCAACCAGCTCGAGGCGCTCAACGAGGTCTCCGCCGAGCTCAACCAAGACGCGGTCGAGGAAGCGAAGCTCGACGCCAAGCTGGCCGATCTGGCCGGGGAAAACGAGCTCGAAGACGAGCTGTCCAAGCTCAAGGCCAAGATGGCCAACGAGCAAAAGAGCCTGCCCAAGAGCGACGACGAGTAGCGTCGCAGCAACAAGAAAACGCCGCCCATGGCCTGTGCCGGGCGGCGTTTTTGCGTGTCGACTCGTCTACTCGGCGAGCGAGAGGCCGGCGGCTTCCTTGCGGAACAGCAGCTCTTCGTTCCACAGCATGGTGCTGTCGTGCGAGCGGCGGATGGTGACCTCGATGGCCCCCGACTCGGAGTCGTCGAGCAGCTTGTAGCTGACCTTGTGCTCGTACTTTTCGCGGGGCTGGATGATGCCGATCCACTCCGGGCCGCCGTTGGTGATCACGAAGCCGCGGCCTTTGACGTCGACGACGAGGTTGTCGGTGGTCTCGATGCCCTGCGCGGTCATCTTGACGATGATCTCCGCCTCGGTCGGCCCGACGGAACGCCAGGCGACGTCGACCTTGAAGGCCGTGCCCTGGTCCGTGACCGTGTCCGACGCGGCGGGGTGGAGGACGGGGCCGGTGGGGCCCTTGTTGCAGCCCCCCACGAGGACGAGGCCGAGCACGAACGCGGGACCGATGCGACGGAGCATGCCCGGAGGGTACCGATGTTTTGGGTCCCGTGTGGAGAGGTCCGGGTTGCTACACTGCGCGCTTCGCCGGCATGGCCGACCGCCCCGACATTCGCCCGCTGATGGACCGCCAACGCCGACGCGGTGCGACGCTGCTGTTGCTGTGGCTGGGCCTGATGCTCGGGCTGTCGTTCCCGTACTTCGAGGCCACCCGCAACGCCAACGAGCGCCCGCGCCTGCTCCAGGCCATGGCGCTGGTGGAGGAGGGCAGCTTTGCCATCGATGGTCCGGGCGCTCGCGGACTCGACCCGGGACCCGACGTCTCGCGCAGCCGAGCCGATGACCGGATCTATCCGAACAAGCCCCCGGGGACGACGCTGATCGCGGCGGCGGCGTACCGCGGGGCGCGGGCGATGTCCGACGACCTCGATCTGCGGACCTATACCTGGTGGGCGCGGATCTTGGCCGGCTGGTTGCCCACGATGATCTTGGCGGGCCTGCTGTTCCGACGCTACGCGGCGGGCTTTGGTCCGCGGGTCGCCGCGGGAGCGGTCACGCTTTATGCCCTGGGCACGCCCGCCGCTTCGTATGCGCATCTTCTGTACGGGCATCAGCTGGCGGCCATGTTCCTGTTCGCAGGGATCGCCTTGCTCGTCGATGCGGGCCGGGATGTCGGCCGACGCCGAGCCCTGGTGAGCGCGGCGCTGGGTGGAGGCCTGGCCGGAGCAGCGGTAGGGGTCGAGTACGGAGCGGTCTTCGCCGCGCTGCCCATCGCGGGGCTGCTGCTCGCCCGGGTACGCAAGCCGGACGGGGCCGTGGTGTTGATCGCCGGGCTCGCGGGGGCCTTGGTGCCCATCCTCGCGCTGGCCGCGTATCACCAGCACGTCTACGGCTCGCCGTGGTCGACGGGCTATCACCACGTCACCAATGCCGACTTCGCGGCCAAGCACGGGCAAGGCCTGCTGGGGCTCGGCCTGCCGGGGCTCGAGGGCGCGACCACGCACCTGTTGTCGGCCGACGGCGGGCTCTTGTGGTGGGCGCCCACCGTGGTGCTCGCCCTTTACGGCTTGGCCCAGCTGGCCCACAAACCCGGCCCGCTGTGCGCCGAGGCCCGGGTGCACCTGGCGGTGCTGGTGGTCTACGGGCTGGTCGTCTCCAGCCTCAGCTTCGAAGGGGGCTGGCGTGTCGGCCCGCGGTACCTGGTGGTCGCGTTGCCATCCCTATGTATGGGTTGGGCCCACGTCCTGTCGCAAGCGCGCACCAAGATCTCTGCGATGGTCGTGGTCGCCGCGCTCGGGACCTACGCGGTCGTGGTCAATGCTCTGGCCGCCAACCTTTGGCCCCATTTTGATCTCACCAACATCCATCAGCCGGTCACCGAGGTCCTGCTGCCGCTGTGGGAGCACGACCGCCATCCCTATGGGTTCGTGCAGCTGCTCACCGGGCGCTCGGGTTTGCGCCTGGTGGTGGTGGGCAGCGTGATCGGGACCTGGACGGTGTTCGGAGCCATGGCCGAAGGCGGCTACCGAATGGCGTTGGGGATCATCGGCGGGTCGTTGGTCGGTTTGCTCTTGGTCGGGTCGACCTACGTGATCGAGCCGCATCCCAAGGGCGAACGCAATTTGGCGTACATCGAGCGAATCTGGGAGCCGAGAGGGGAAACCCCGGGTAAGAGCGTGTCGCTCACGGGCCCCCTTCACTCACGACGCGGCGGCCGGTCGACCGGAGAATCATCGCGGTCGAGCCTGCGTCCAAAGCGGTCGCGTCGGCGCGGCAGCACGCGCCGTGAATGATACGGTTGCGCCGCGACCTGCACACGGAGCGTTGTCTAGATGATTCTCGGTTCCCTTCTTCTCCTGGGAGTGAGTGCCAGTGCCGACATCGGCGTGGACGAGTCCGCGGCCGCGGCCGAAGCGGCTGCCCCGGCCCCCCGCGCTCGCAAGTCGAGCACGACCGCCAGCCCGCGCCCCCGCAAGATCACGCGCACGGGGTCCAAGCCGCCGGCCAGCGATGGCCGCAAGCGTGGCGGTCGACTGCGGCTGCGGTCTCGCGCGTTGACCAAGCCGCCCACGGTGAAGAAGGTCTCCGAGCGGCCCGAGCCTTCGGCCCGCGTCAAAGCTCAGCCCGCCCGCAAGCGCAAGGGCAAGCGACTGCGTCGCAAGCTCCCCAAGAAGGCGTTCACCAGCCGCACCAACCTCGGCAAGCTCAAGAGCCGAGAAAAGAGCGCGCCCAAGAAGGTCAAGAGCGAGCTGACGCGGCTGCGTCGCAGCATCTCGACCAAGAAGAGCCGCTACCGCGTGGGCTATACGCCCGTGCTCGACATGCCCACCGATGCGGTGACCGGCGCCATCGAGCCCAAGAACCTCAGGAAGCTCGCCCGCGAGCAGAACGCCGAAGCGGCCGCGGTCTCTCGCCGACGCTTCGTGCCCAACCTGCGCCAACGGGCGCTGCGCGACGCCACCATCGTCGAGCCCGACTCGTCCGGGTCGTCTGCGGGGCAGTCCTCCGATCACGTCGACGATCCGTTCGGCCCGATGGTGGGCAATGCCACCTGCGCGGTGTCGGCCGAGGCGTGGAGCTGGAAGGAGTACATGCCCGAGCCGCGCTCGCAGGGCAGCTGCGGTAGCTGCTGGGCCTTCGCCACCCTGTCGGTGTTCGAGGCCTCGATGAACATCGCCAACGGCTTCGACGCCGGGCTCGACTACTCCGAGCAGCACCTGGTCGACTGCGCGACCGCCAGCGACGGCTTCGACATCGGCAGCTGCCGCGGTGGCTACACCGTCATGGTGTACGACTACCTCCAGCGCAAGGGCACGCAGCTCGAGGAGACGGTGCCCTACCTCGAGCGCGACGACAGCTGCAACGCCGGGCTCAAGGCCGAGAAGAAGATCTCGAACTGGGGCTTCGTGCACGAAAACGGGGCGGTCCCCGAGGTCGACCAGATCAAGGCGGCCATCTGCAACTACGGTCCCGTCTCCGCTTCCGTGCACGTCAGTCCGGCCTTCAAGGCCTACTCGGGCGGGGTGTTCGACGAGCACGCGTCCGGTCAGACCAACCACGCCGTCTCGTTGGTGGGGTGGGACGACAAGCGCGGCGCTTGGCTCATGCGCAACTCGTGGGGCAAGTGGTGGGGCGAAGACGGCTACATGTGGATCGAGTACGGCAGCAACAAGATCGGCCGATCCGCCGCGTGGGCGGTGGTGGAGCCCGACGTCAAGCCGCCGACCACCAAGACCTTCAAGGCGCGCCAGCTCATGGTGCGCAACGCCACCAGCAAGCCCATCGAGGTCCGCCTGCTGCACCGCAAGAGCGGCGGCTGGCAGCCGGCCAAGCCCGGCAAGGGCAAGGCGATGACCTTCACCGTTGCCGCCGACAGCGAGGCGCTGCTCGGCACCGGGGGCAAGGAGATCGAGGCCTCCAAGGTCCGGCTGTGGGCCGAGTCGACCAAGGGCAGCGAGGCCTGGACCACGCACCGCAGCAAAGACCTGTCGCTCGTTCCGCAGGGCTCGTACAAGGCCAAGGAGATGGAGACCTTCGTCTTCACCTTCGACTCGAGCAACGTCGACGGGGGAGGGGGCTCCTCCACCAAGGGCAAGTCGGTCGACAACATCTTCGCCGAGGCCTTTGGGCTCATCGACGCGGGCAACCACGAAGAAGGGCGGGCCATGTTCTCGCGCTTCCTCGAGGACAAGCCCGGCCACGCCCGCGTGCCCGAGGCTCGCTTCTGGACCGGCTACAGCTTCTTCCTCGAGGGGGCCAACTTCGAGGCGCTGACCGAGTGGTACGACATCGTGCTGTCGTACCCCGAGCACGACTTCGTGGCCTACGCCCTGTACTACTCCGGCCTGGCCTATACCGGCCGCGGGCAGTGTGACCTGGCGATCCAGTGCTTCGAGCTGGTGGCCCACGCGGGCTACCCCTCGGCCTCGCAAGAGTGGATCGACGCCGCGCTCACCGAGGTGGGCAAGCTCGAGACCGACCCCAAGGCCTACTGCGGCTGACGCCGACGACGGCCGAGCCCGGCGATGCCGAGCATCAGGAGCCACGCCCCCAGCACCGGGGTCGTGGCTCCGCCGATCGTGCACCCTCGTTGCTCGGCGGGGGCCGGCGCGGGCGGGCCTCCCTCGGCGCGGGGCGGCTCGGACGAGGGCCCCGGATCGCTCGGCTTGGCGGTGAGGTCGGCGGGGCCTTCCTTGCACGCCAGGCAGGCGTGGCAGACCGTCTCGGGCGGGCTGCCCTTGGAGTAGTCGAGGTCGCAGCACTCGTCGGGGCGGCAGGCCCCGGGAACGGTGGTGCGCTGCAGCTCGCCGCCATCGGCCGGCTTGACCAGCTTCATCACGCCGCAGCTGGCCCCCTCGGCCTTGCCCGCGCACGCCTCGACGGCCGGGTTGGCGGCAGCGAGGCCGGGCAGCGCAAGGAGGCCCACGAGGGGCGCGGCGAGGGCAATGCGGGCGGCGATGGCCATCGCCGACCAGCTTGGCACGGCGCGCGCGCCTCGCCAAGCCATGGGCCCACGATGGTGCGGCGGACTTCAGCGCACGCGTCGCGGCAACCCGTTCGGTCGCAGTCGACGGGCTCGCTCGACGAACATGCCCGCGAAGAAACCGAGGCCCAGTACACCGAGCACCAGGGGCCAGTCGAAGCTGAGCGGCGGGGCGGGGGCGTGTGCCTCGGGCTCCTCGATCACGATCTCGGCCTGGGCCTTCGCGCCGACGATGGTGGCGATGATGGTCGCGATGCGCTCGCGGACGGAGTCTGGGCCGTCGGGCGCGGTGGCGTTGACCACCGCGAGCACGCGGGCGCCGTCGGACGGACGCTGGGGCAGCTCGACGTTCACCCGGGAGGCGGAGATGGCGGGCAGCACGGCCAGCGCGTGCTCGATTTCCCGGGCCATGCCCAGCTCTCGGCGGACCCGCTCGCCCTCGCGGGTCGGCACCAGGGTCGGGTCGCCGAACAGCTCCGCCTTGTCGGGGCGACCGCGGACCGGGGTGCTCGGGCTCCGGGGCGTGGCCTCGCCGCAACCGGCTGCGAGCACGAGCACGAGCCCGAGTCGATGCGCGAGAGGATGCATGGGCCGAACACACCGCAGGCGCGGCGTCCAGGCAAATAAACGGAGGATGCGGGCCGGCCGAGGCTCATCTCGAGACCCTCGTGGCGAGGGGAAGGCGCCGATCCGAAGAGCTATCGGGCAACGAGGCGTGCAACTCCTCGAAATCACTCGCGGGTGAACGAGGTCGCCACCACGACCTCGTCCTCCGCTGGGCCGGGGCTCAGTTGTTCGGTGCACCCCCGTCGATCCACTCCCGGATCATGTTGACGGTGCCTGCGGGCAACAAGGGTCCCCCAAGGGGCATCGAGTCGCCCACGGCCTGCGTGTTCTCCATCTTGTGGATGATGTAGCTGTTGTTGGCGTTGCCCGGCTCGACGAAGTCCAGAGCCACTTGGCCCGAGGGCACATTGACCAGTGCTGCGTAGGCATTCGCAACGGGGACATTCGAGAACACCGGCGATGTGGCGACGTGACAGCCACACTCCGCATCCCAGACGGGCTGGATGTCTCCCGAATAGCTGGGGATGCTGACGCAACCCGAGGTGTCGAAGCCGCAGTCGGCCGTGCAGGCCAGGCTTCCCCCGCTGAAGCCGAACGACACGCAGCTCTGTCCGTCGAGGTCGGCTCCATCGCAGGCCTCGGACGGGTCGGCCGTACCGTCGCCACAGTTGCCGCAGCCCCCCGTGTTGATCGAGCCGCAATCGGCCGCGCACGTCAGGGCTCCGTTGTCGAAGCCCTGGCTGATGCAGCTCTCGCCACCGAAGTCGGTGCCGTCACACACCTCGGCGTCCTCGATGATTCCGTTGCCGCACAGGCTGCACTGGGCGCCACAATCGTTGATGGCCTCGCCAACGCAGATATCGTCCCAATCGGTGTTGCAGCAGTAGGGGTCGAAGGCACACACACAGGATTCGACCGCGAGGTCTTCACATCCCGGGGTGCCGTTCTCGAAGCAGCAATTGGTGTTGTCGAAACATCCGCTGGTGTCGTAGTCGCAGGCGCCACTGCACGCGAGCACCCCCGCGTCGAAGCCGAGGTCCCCACAGATCTGGCCGCCGAGGCTGGCTCCGTCGCAATCCTCGCTCCCCTCGATCGACCCGTTGCCGCACGAGGTGCAGGCCGAAGTATCGAACGTCGTGCAGTCGGCACCACACCCGAGCGAGCCCGCCGTAAAGCCCTGCGTGACACAGGTCTCCCCGCCGATGTCGCCCGAGTCGCAAATCTCGGCCGGGTCGACGCTCCCGTCCCCGCAGACACCACAGCCACTGGTGTCGAAGCCGGAACAGTCGGCCAGGCACTCGAGCGTGCCGTTGTCGAAGCCCAACGAGGTGCAGTCCTGGCCGCCGACGTTGGTCCCGTCGCACAGCTCGGTTCGCTCGACCAAGCCATCACCGCACTCGAAGGTCACGCACAGGTCGAACTCGAAGTTGCAGAGACGATTGCAGACGAGCTCGCCGCCGACGAAGCCAAACGCCGTGCAATCTTGGCCGTTCCAATTGTCGCCGTCACACTCCTCGTTGCCGGTCACCATCCCATCGCCACAACGATCGGCCGCATCGGTGCCGCCCTCTTGGCTCGAGGAACCCTCGTCGCCGGAGGAACTATCGCCGATCGGCCCGTTGGAGCTGCCCGAATCGCCCGGAGACTCGCCGCTGCTGCCCGGTACCGTCGAAGTGCCCGGAGCCACGGTGCCCGTAGTGGAGCCCGCCTCGGTGTCACTACTGCCCGGAACGGGAGCGTCAGTGGGGCAACCGGCTGCGAGCAACACTCCCGCCAACACGCCGGAAGCACGACGAGCGCTCGAATTCATGACCATGGACAGACATCATAGCTGAGCTGGTAGCGCGCGACGACGGCAAAACTCTGCCCGTTTTCGTTGCGGACGCGAATGGTGACCATCAGGTTTCTGGCCGGACCAACCTCGAGGGTCGAGACCTCGAACAACTTCCCAGCAGCAGACCATGGTTCGAGCAGCGCCAGCATCTGGATCCGGGGCGACGACCCGGGCCCAGTTGCTACAGTACACGCGATGAAATTCACCGCGAGTCTCGCTCTCGTTGCCCTGTTTTCGCTCAATGAGTGCACCGACCGCTCCGGCGAAACCTCCACGCCTCCGACGACCCAAGCCAACGACAGCCACGACGGCAACGATGGCGCGAGCGAATGCCTGATCTGCGAGGCGAGCGAATTGCCTCCAAACATGACCACGCCTGAGGATGCTGCGCGGGCGCGGGAGATGTGTGATGCCCCCGCGTCGGCCCAATGCGCAGCCTGCTCGACCTTCATGGAAAAGCGTGACCGGCGTTGCAAGTGCGTGGAGCTCGGCATCAACGACTGCGATAGCGCCAACCCACAGGTGCTCGATGGACAAAGCCCTTCGTAGGTGGACGCGATGAAAGAACACCGCCCCGAGTGCCCCGCGTATTTCGCGGCCCTCGACGCTCTGAGCTTCAGTCCGAGGAGGGCTCGGCGAGGACCGAGCTGAGGCGGGCGAGCAGGCTGGCGTGGCGCCGCGAGACGGTGGACTTGTGCTTGCCCAGGCGAGTCCCCAGCTCGGACATGCTGAGGCCTTCGTCGTACAGCGCCCGCAAGAACGCCCGCTCGTCCTCGTTGCAGCACTCGTCCAGCGCCTTGCGGACGCGGCTTTGGATCCGGGCGTCGTCGATGCTCGCGTCGAAGTCCCCGCCGTGGGCGTCGGCGACCTGCTCGGGGTCGCGGGGTCCCGCACTGGCCAGCATGACCACGGTGGTCGTCTGCGCCACGAGCTCGGCCGCGGCCTCGACCCGTTGCTGGAGACTGCGGGTGTCCTCGTCGCCTTGCTCTTCGCGCTGCTGCGAGCGCTCGAGCAGCGACTGCGACGCGGCCAGGGCTCGCAGGGCGCGGGAGCGCTGACGGAGCCCGGGCACGGCTCGCCGCGACTCGTCGAGCATGGCTCCTCGCACGCGGTGGTACGCGAAGGTCTGAAACGACGTGCCCGTCTCTGGGTCGTAGCGCTGGCTGCAGCGCACGAGCGCCTCGTAGCCCACCGAGCGCAGATCGTCCTCGCCGAGCTTGGCCACCTTCGGCGCGATCGAACGCGCCAGCGAATCCACCAGTCGGGTGCAACGCTCAACCCGAGCCCGTTGCTCGGCGGTGAGGGGCTTGGTCGTCACGATTGGTCGCGCTGGACGTCGCGGATGTGTTTCCGCAGCGCCCACTTCTGATCATCGCTGAGGTTCTCGAAGCGCACGCCCATGTCGCGCCCGGTCGCCCGCACGACGCGGCCGCTCAGGGGCAGGTTCGCGCCCAGGCTCGGAAAACACAGCACCATCTGAACCGCGGTGCCGGCCACCTCCCATGCGGAGACGTCGAAGCGGCAGCCGCCCAAGCTGATGTCCGCCACGGGACGCGCGAGTACGACCTCCTCGCCGATCACATCGGCTCGGGCCTCCACCGCGAATCGGGGATGTAGGCGCGCTTCCGCGGACACCGAGGCATGATAGCCATGCCCGCCATCACTGCGAAACCCGCGCGGTCGCAGCGGGGCGCGTCATGGGCGCAGGGCCCCGCGACGTGCTGACATGCCCTTGCGCGGATGTTTGTCATTTTGACAACCGAACCGGAGCCCCTGATCGCAGCCAACCCCATGAAAATTGGTGCTGTTTCCCCTAACTTCCCGGGGGGTCGCGGCTTTGCATTCCTTCGGGGTCGCGATCGACTGCCATGCGTCACCGTTTTCGCTCGTTGCTTCTCTTCCTGTTTGCCTTCGGCCTGCTCTCGCCGGTTGCGGCGTGCAAGGACACGCCGACGATTCCCGGTACCGAGATTCCGGACACCGAAGACAACCGGGACATCCTGCGCGTCCTCGAGCGCTACCGGACTTCGTTGGTGCGTCGTGATGCGGCGGGCGTGCTCGCGACGGCGCACCCCACCTACTACGACTCGGCCGGCACCGACGACCCGACCGACGACATCGAGTACAGCGAGCTGGGGCCGATCCTCCGCGAGCGTCTCACCGAGCTCGCCGCGATTCGCTTCACCATCGACTACCTCGAGATCAACGTCGTGCAGGAGCGAGCGATCGTGAAGGTGTGGATCGACGCCAGCTTCCAGCTCCAGCCCATCACCGACGAAGAGACGGGCGAGGTCCGGGTCGAGGGTCGACACACCCGCAAGCAGGACCACGCCATGTTCGAGCTGGTGCGCGACCAGGGAGCCTGGCGCATCACCAAGGGCCTGTAGGGCCCGGTCGTTCGAGCCGCAGCCCGGGAGTTCATCGTGCCAGGGCTGCTCGACATCATTCTCGGCTACGACTGCAACCTGGCGTGTGACTACTGCACGATCACGCCGCCGATGCGGGCGCGCGCGCTGTCGCGGGGGCAGGTGCTCCGTGCCCTGCACGCGGGGCAAGCCGACGACTACGATGCCCTGTCGATCACGGGGGGCGAGCCCACGATTCGTCGCGACCTGCTCGGCCTCATCCGGGGGGCCAAGGCGATGGGCTTCGATCAGATCAAGCTCCAGAGCAACGGCCTGCTCTACGCGGCGCCCGGCAACGCCAAGCGGATCCAAGACGCGGGCGTCACCCAGTTCAACATCTCCATCCACACGCATCGCGCCGATCGCTACGACGCGCTCGTGCGACGCCAGGGCACCTATGCCTCCATGGTGGCCGGCCTCGATGCCGTGGCCGCGCTCGACGTCAGCCTGATCGTCGACCTCATCATGAAGCGCGACACCTACGAGGACCTCCCCGACGCGGTGCGCTGGCTGTGCGACCGGGGGGTGACCCAGGCCGACCTGTGGTTCGTGTCGCTGACGGACGCCAACGCCGAGCACCCCGAGTCGATGCCGCGGATGACGGAGGTGGTGCCGTCGATGGCCGAGGCCTTCGAGATCGCCCGCAGCCGAGGCATGCGCCTGCGGTCGCTGCACGTCCCTCGCTGCTTGCTGGGGCAGGACCACGGCCACGCGCACGATCCCGGGGCGGCGCGGGTTCGGGTGGTCACCCCGGAGGCGAGCTTCGAGCTCAAGCACAGTCGACTGACCGGACAGTTGTTGGTGCCCTCGTGCAGCGGATGCGAGTACGAGAGCTTCTGCCCCGGGATCCGACACGACTACCTCGATCGCTACGGCGACGGGGAGTTTGCGGCGGCGCGAGGCAAGTCGCCCACCACCTTCGGCACCGTGGGGCGGTCGTTGCCCGTCGTCGCCGACTGACGGGATCTCGGTTGGGATGCACGCGGCCGGGTGCGGCTGCGTCGGTTCAATGACGCCGCGGAGAGAGGGGCCCGATTCGTGCCCTGTCACTATAGGATGTGGCCTGTCGTGGTCCGCCAGTGTCGCTTCGGGGATGCGGCGTCGCGTCGAGCGGAAGAAAATCTCGACGAGTTTTCGGTCGAGACGACGAACCCGAAGCGCGCGAAGGGCCCGAGTCGAAGTCGGTGAATTCGGCCTTCTATGGCACACTAGGCGCCGTTTCGGGCGATCCGCTCGAAGGCGAAAAACCAATGGATAACATCGTTCGTGATTTTGCGCACGGATAAAAAGAGACCTTCTCGCGACGAGTTTCTCTTCTTCCACCACTAGTTGGTTGTCGAGGGTGCCGTGATGCAAGCGGCCCCGCATTCATCAAACGCGAGCGGTCGGCCCCCCGACGTCCGCTCTGGTCAGAACGCTGGGTCGGGAGGCACGGGAGACGTGCGTCCGCGGCCCGGTTGGAGGGGGACAGGTCTCGATGGACACCAGCGGAATCACCCACAACTACCAGGCCGGCGTCTTGTGGATGGCGGTCGACCAATCCCCGTTCAACGGCGATCTCATCGCGGTTCTCGTCGATGTCGCTCAGCGGGTGACCGCAGGCCAGGCGGTGCTGCACAGCCTCGATGCCACGCGGTCCAAGCTCGTGTGGACGGGCCCCATGGGCGCCCTCGAGCTGCTCCAAGATCAGCTGCGACGCGGCGTGCGTGTGTCGGCGTTGAACGGAAGGGTGCCCGCGATGCAGCTCGAGCGCATGCCGGTCCGCGGCATCGTCAGCGCGTCGTCGCAGCCGCTGGTGCTGCTGGTCGACGGTGACGAAGCGCGGGCCAAGGCCGACGCGGAGGTCCTCGGCCGCGCCGAGATGAACGTGTGCATCGCCAGCGGCGGTCGGGCGGCTCAGACCATCATGCAGACGACGGTGCCCTTCGATGCGATCGTGATGCGTCACCGCCTCAACGACATCGACGCCCAGATGGTGCTCGACACGGTGCCCATCGACAAGCGCGTCTGCAGCACCCTGGTCATCGACGAGCGCTTCGATGCCAGCCGCAGCCTGGGCTACCGCGCGCTCGGGGCCCATCGCTATGTCCCGCAGCCCACGGGGCCGCTGCAGCTCATCGGTCGGGTCAACGCGACCATCGTCGACTCCCAGGCGTGGCGCGAGACGGAGCCGGGCACGGGGACCACGGCGCCGCCCCGCCTGCACCTCGATCCGGCCCATGCCGCCGATCGCCTCAAGCACGTCTTCACCCTCTCCTCCACGGAGCGCGAGGTCGCCTACTGGGTGCTGATGGGCCTGCGTGATCTCGACATCGCCGATCGTCTCCGCAAGTCGGAGCGCACCGCCAAGCGCCACGTGGGTCGCGTGCTCGAGAAGGCCGGCATCCAGAACCGGGCGAGCCTGTGGGCGGTGCTCCACCACGACGGGCGCGGCGAGTCTCCTCAGCGCGCGCGTGAGGTCGAGGTCGTGCCGACCTTCGACCCCGCTCCGCCGGCCCCGGTGGTCATGCCCTCCATGAGCCACCGAGTCGAGCCCTCGGGCACCGTCTCCCCCCCGCCGTAGCCCGAGGATGGGTCCCGAGGGTCGACGACCGACTCGTCATTGCGTCGTCGTCGGCCCGCTCGGCCGGGCACGACGCTCGGTCGGCTCCCGATGCGTCGATAGGGCGCCGGGCTATTGGTCGCCCGAGATGCCCCGACCTCTGCCGTTGGTCTGAACTTCATCGATACACCCTCGAGCCACGCCCCGCTGCCGCAGGATCGGTATTTGGGTAGCTGGCGTGGCGGCAGCGCTCCGTCGTCGATCGGGCCGACATGCGGCCCGAGACGGTTGCGCCCGCGAGCCCTCGCTCGCGCACGCCCGCACGACGCTCTCCGTGAGCCCGTCGTGTGGGCGATTTTTTGTCGGCCCTCAGGGTTCGCTGGTCGGCGCGGGCTGGATGAAGTGGTCCCGCGGGCGAACGGTGGTCCACCGTTCGAAGGTGTCCAGCACCTGCGGATCCCCCTCGGCCAGCTTGCCGAACAGATAGTCCTGGATGCCCTTGTGCACGGCACAGACCGCGTTGTCGCGCATGCGCCCGAAGATGGTGCCCTGGGTCTTGTAGTTGAAGGCGGCATTCGTGCCGCAGTAGGGCTGGTAGGTGCAGTGCACGCAGTCGGGCTGGGTGTCGAGGTTGGTCGCGATCGCCAGCGCCCGCACGGTGGGATGACCGACCAGGTCGCGGTAGGCGGACTCGTGCACGTTGCCGATCTGGAAGCTGCGGTCGCCCGAGGCGGCGAGCATCCGGCCCTCGTCACAGGTGTAGACGTTGCCGTCGTAGTCGTAGGCCAAGGCGCCGATGCCCGCCCCGGCCGGGCTACGGAGATCGAGGTAGTTGGGGTCGTGGCCGCCGAGGATCTTGGTGAGGAAGATGGCGGCGTAGCGCTCGAGGATCTCGACGCCCTGGGCGTTGAGTTCGAGCATGTAGTCGACCGCGTTGCGGTAGTACTCGAGGTACTCGGCGCGCGGATACTCGAGGCGTCGGCGCGTGCGCTCGGCGAAACCGAAGGGATCGATGGGCCGCAAAAAGAGGCTGCGGCAGCCGAGCTTCACGTAGCAGTCGACCACTTCCTTCCACTGCGGGAGCGTGGCCCGGGTGGTCGTGAGCAGGGCCTCGACGTGATAGAGGGTGGGGTCGAGGCCGAGCTCCGCGTAGCGCTCGTTGATGCGGCGGATCCAGTGCACCGTGCGTTGGTGTGCGTCCCCGGTGGGTAGCTTGCGCTGGGCGTTGTGCAGGGCCTCGGGGCCATCGACGCTGGTGCACAGCTGCACCCGGTGCTCGAGCAGCCAGTCGAGCTTTTCTTCGTCGAGCAGGCCGAAGTTGGAGACCATGGTGAACTCGAGCTGCTTGCCGATCTCGGCGTTGCGCTCGGTGGCGTAGTTCACGATGTGCTGGACGACCTCGTAGTTGACCAGGGGCTCGCCGCCCTGGAACTCGATGGTGACGAAGGGGCTGGTGCTGCGCAGCACGAGGTCGACGGCGCGCTCGGCCGTCCCCTTGGTCATGTCGGTATGCACCGCGTCCATGTTGGCCCGCGAGGCGTGGCAGTAGGCGCAGGTCTCGTTGCAGCGCAGGGTCACCACGAACATGTGGAGGTTGGGGCCTCCGTGCACGAACGAGGAGCGGGCGCGCAGGCGCTCGGCGGCGGTGGAGACCTCGTAGCCTTCGCGCAAGAAGCCATCGTCGCGCAGGCGGGTGTGGAGGTCGGAGCCGGCCTCCACCTGGCCGCGCGCGTAGGCGGTGAACTCCTGCGCTTCGAGCAGCAGCCAGCGTCCCTCGCGATTGGTGATGAGGACCTTGTCGCCGACCTCCCGGAACGAAAACTGAGCCTGGGTGCCCGCGACGGGCTGTAGCTCGGCCATCGAGATCATGGCGTGCCCTCGGGCTCGGGGGCGTCCGGCGATTGGGGGGCCTTCTTCTTGTGCTTTTCTTCCCAGCTTTGGGCGATGCCGAGCGGATCGTCGAGGGCGGTGTCGGTGAAGTCGAAGTCGGCCAGGTCCTCGAGGCTGGGCGGGCCCATCGCGCCCGCCATCGCTTGCATGGTCACTGTCTCTACGATGGCCTGATTGTCCTGGGTGAGCCGGTGGCGGAAGGCTCCGGCTAGCACTTCGTTGGCCAGCTCGCCCACCAGGTCGTGCAGGGCCTGGGCGGTGGTCTCGGGCTGCTTGCTCCACAGGGTGACCCGCACTCGGCCCTCCGCGGGACGGTCGAGCAAGACATAGGCTCGATCGATGAAGGCGTAGGTCGCCGCGTAGATGGCCGGCAGGGGGTAGAGAGTGGCGTCGAGCTGAACGATGGCCGAGCCTTCGTGGAGATCGACTTCCAGCAGTCCTTGGGGTACCTCGGGCAGCGTCGTGCTCATGGTGCGCGCCGGATCAGGCTAACAGCTCGGGGAACGCGGTAAAAGCAAGCGTTGGGCGCGATCGATGGCCGCCGCAATCGCAACGACCCGGGTCACGCAGGCGTGATCCCGGGTCGGGCGAGCGTGGGGCGTTGCGATGAACGCCTCAGTTGAACATGCATAGGTCGGCGAAGCAGGTCATGCCCGCCGGGCACGTGGCTCCGCCCGCGCAGCTGAGGATGCACTCGTTGTCGCCCTCGCCGGTCACGTCGATGCACGACACGGTGGCGGTGCCGCCCCCGGGGCCCGCCGGGCAGTCGCCGACGACGGTGCAGGGCTCGGTGCATACGGAGACGGTGGGGGCGGCCGGGTCGTCGCTCAGACACACCCCATCGATGCCGCAGATCGCTCCGCCGTTGTTCTGGCAGTCGCCGTACGGGGTGCCGGCGGCGCCTTCGCCTTCCCAGATGCACGCCAGCGCGCCGAAGCAGGTCATGCCCGCGGGGCAGCTGCCGCCGGCCGAGCAGTCGAGGTAGCAGAAGTTGGTGCCGTCTCCGGTGATCGCGTCGCAGGTGACGGTGGCGGTGCCGCCCGGTGAGGCGGGGCAGTCGCAGGCGTCGACGCAGGGGCTCTGCGAGCAGACGCCGGCGATGACCGGGTCGCCGCCCGTGATGCAGGTCGCCGTGCCGCCGCCGCAACCGGAGGTGTCGACCACGTTGCCGGCACCGAGGCAGGAGTCGTAGTTGCCGGGCACGTCGTTGCAGGCACCCGCGGTGGGATCGACGGGGGTGCACACGCCATCGATGCAATCTTCGTCCGCGCCACAGGCGGGGTCACAGCCGCCGGGATCATCGGTCGTGGCCGTGGGGTCGGTGGGGTCGGTCGGATCCGTGGGATCGGTCGTCGCCGTGGGGTCCGTGGGATCGGTGGGGTCGGTCGGATCGGTGGTCGCAGGGGGATCGCCGGTCACATCGGCGGAGCCGCCCATCGTCCCCACGCCATCGGTCATGACCGGGTCGCCGGTCTCGTCCTCCGAACTGGTGGCACCCGGTGTCGAGTCCTGCGGCGGGGCCGAGGTGAAGCCGGTGAAGCCGTTGTCCTGAACGCCGGTGGTGCAGGCGGACGTAGCGACCGCGAACGCGGTCAGGAGGAGCCAAGACGATCCAAGCGAGGGCTGCGCGGGCATGATACGTGGCCTACGATAGGCCACCGGGACCCGCAGAATCTACATGAATCGCCGATAAACCGGGGTCTAGCGTCTGACGCGCGGACACACGGTTGCGCTTCTGGTCGGGTGACGATGGGTGGACCTATGCTCGCCGCGTGGATCGCCAGCGCCCCCGCAGCACGTCCAACGCCATCGACCTGTATATCCGGACCTACTACTCGCTGCTTCGAAGCTCGGGTGAGGTGCGCGTGCGTGCGTTCGAAGAGGCGCATGCATACAGCAACTCCAGCCTGCATACGGGCGCCCTGGAGGCAACGCCCGACGTCGCGGCCTTCGCCTACAGCGCGGCGCGCTTGCCCGGCTGCATGACGGGGGTGCGGCGGTTGATCGCGGGGCAGTCGGTCGAGCAGTTCGAGCGCGCCGGGCATGCGGTGCGGGACTGGACGTCGGTGCTCACCCGCGGGCGACGGCGTCCGCATCGCTGGGATGAAGGGGAAACCCTTGCGGTGTTCGTGACGAGTGCCTCGGACATCGACGATCTCGTACCCATCGTTACGGCCTATCAGATCGAGTGGAACAAGATGCATGCGCGGCTCGCCCGGAGCGCGCTGGGGCAATCGCTCGCGGAGGGCACGGCGATCGACGAGGCGACCATCGACGACGAACTCGGCCAGACGCTGGGGCTGGAGCCGGCCGACGTCGACTCGCTGCGCAAGGCACTCGGACCCGAGCTGCAGGAAGGCTTGGCCGCGATTGCGGCGGGTCGGAGGGATCTGCGGCTCAAGCTGTTGGCGGGCACGCTGCTCGAGTACCGACGCGCGACGCGACGGTGGTGGCATGGCATCGAAGGCGCCTACCAAGCGCCGTCGTCCGAGCCTCGGCCCGTGTACTTCGTGTCCTCCAATACCCATGCGTTCTGCAACCTGGTGGGGGGCTACGCGCGGGCGCACCTCGACCGGATCTTCGCGTTCGCGCGCGAGGTGGACTTCGAGGAACTCACCTCGCGCATCGACCAGGCCGAAGCCGACGGGGACCAGGTCGAGGTGTTCAACCTGGCCTACTACCTGCTGCGCCAGTACATCGCGGCCGAGCCCGGGCAATCGCAGCGCCGCATGGAGGAGGTGCAGGCCTTCGACCGGGAGTGCGGCATCTCGACGCTGAGCTCACCCGGGCACCTCGACGTCAACGCGCAGCTGTTCAGCCTTCGCGATCTTCGGCCCGACCGGCTCGATCCTCGGGTGCACGTCGACGGGATCGAGGCCTTGGCCCAAAGCGACGCGGTCATCATCAACATCGACTATCCGCTGGGCATGGCGGCGTATCACCACCTGACCCAGCTCGCCGAAGGGGTGGGGGAGATTCGCGGGGTCTACGTCGTGGGCAAGGCGGCGACGCTCAACGGCAAGGTCGGCGACGTCATGCTCTCCACGGCTGCCTTTGACGAGCACTCGGAGAACACCTACCTGTTCCGCAACTGCTTCGACGCCGCCGACGTGGCTCGCTACGTGCGGCACGGGACGGTGCTCGACAACCAAAAGGCGTTGACCGTTCGCGGCTCGTTCCTGCAAAACCGCGAGACGATGAACGTGTTTTATCGCGAGGGCTACACGGTGATGGAGATGGAGGCGGGACCGTACCTGTCCGCGATCTACGAGATGGTCCACCCGACGCGGCACCCCACCGACGAGATCGTGCACCTGAGCAACCTGCTGCCCTTCGAGTTCGGCTTGCTCCATTACGCTTCGGACACGCCGTACTCGCGACGGCAGAGCTTGCTGTCCAAGAGCCTCAGCTACTTCGGGATGGAGGCGACCTACGGCTGCGCCATGGCGACGCTGCGGCGCATCCTGCAGCGCGAAGTGGAGCACGTGCGCGGCGGGTCGACGAGCAAGTAGCGCTGCGCCTCGCGTTTCGGCGCGGTCGCGCCGGTTTGGCCCCGACGCCCACGTTCACGGCGTTTTCCGGGGGACCTCCGTGCCCCGACGGGCGGTGGGGGGCTCGGTCGCCTTGCATCGGGCGACCGTGACTGCGAAAACAAAAACCTCAGTGGCTGCGGCCGTCCCGAGTTTGTTGTCGGGCGTGGTGCGGCCAGGAGACTTAGCCATGAAACGACGAAGCTTGATCTTGATCGGTGCCCTCGTTCCCGCGCTGGGGTGCCCCGGAGACGACTCGACGGTGACCGGGGGCCAAGGCGGTACCGGAGACACCAGCTCCACCGGTGGTTCGGACGAGGAGTCCGTCACCAACCCCATGACCCCCGACACGGCCGACGCGACCGGTAGCTCGGGCGAGGACAGCCTCGACGACACCGGGACCACCGCGGCCCCGCTGGACTGCGGCAACGGGATGATCGACGACGGGGAAGAGTGCGACGACGGCAAAGAGTCGCCCGAGTGCAACGACGACTGCACGCTGGCGGCCTGTGGTGACGGCATCGTCAACACCGCGGCGGGCGAGGCCTGCGAAGAAGGGGGCGAGACGAAGACGTGCAACGACGATTGCACCGCGGCTACCTGCGGTGACGGCGTGCTCAACGAGACCGCGGGCGAGCTCTGCGACGACGCGGGAGAGTCCGAGACCTGTGATGCCGATTGCACCGAGTCGACCTGCGGCGATGGCTACATCAACGTGACCGCGTCAGAGCAGTGTGACGACGGCAACGAGGTCGATTTCGATTTCTGCAGCGCCACGTGCATCCCCGCGCCCGCGGTCTTGCTGGAGACCTTCCACATCCTCGACACCGACACGGGGGAACTCGATGACGTGCCGCTCGCCCACTGGGACTCCGCCACGGGCACCTGGTACTCGAGCGGCTTCGAGATTGCTCCCGGGGCGGTACTCATCGCGCGCGGTTCCTTGCCCCTGACCCTCGAGGTCAACGGACCGGTGGACATCAACGGCATCATCGACGTGTCCGGCGAGGACGGGGGCGGGGCCTACACGGCGATGGGAGAAAACTGCGACACGGCCGGCCTGGGCGGTGACGGTGGGGCCGGGGGCTTTCCCGGCGGCCACGGAGCGGGATTCGGTGGCTCGAGCACGGTGGACGGTTTGCCCGGAGGCGGCCCCGGCATGAATCCGGCGACCGGGGGCCTGGCGTCGACGGTGACCGACACGGGCTTCGCGGGGGCCGGCGGCGGCGGTGGTGGCCATGCCATGGCCGGCGCCGACGGTGCGTCGTCCGCCGATGCCACGCCGGGCATGGGGGGCGAGATGCACATGAGCCTGCCTCCGCTCGTCGGTGGCGGCGGTGGAGGTGGCGGTAGCGTGGAGAAAGAAGGCGACCCGGGAGAGGCGCTCGTTGCCGCCGATGATGAAGGGACCGGCGGTGGCGGGGGCGGAGGCGCGATCGCGATCCACTCCACCGTGTCGATCACCGTGAACGGCACCATCGACGCCTCGGGTGGCAACGCGGGCACGGACGCGGGCTGCGGCGAGAACCGGGGGCTCGGCGGCGGTGGAGCAGGCGGGGCCATCGAGCTCGACTCGCCTTCCACCGACGTCGCGATGGGCGAGCTGAACATCAGCGGTGGCCTGGGCGGCGTGCCCCAGTTCAACCAAACCGACGCGGCGGGCCTGGCTGGCGGCGACGGTTCCGAAGGCGTCCTGTCCGTGATGTGAGCGGCGCTACTCGAGCATGTCCTCGACGAAGATGGGGGGCGACACGGACCCCGCGAACTTGCGGGTCGAGTGACCAAACGACATCAGCGTCAACGAGGGCGTGCCCGGGGCGCCTCCGGCCGGGCCGTGGGCACAGACCCGGTGGGGCGCGTTCCGTAGGCCCGAAGCCGCGGTGCGCTGACGCCCCCGTCTGTGAAGGGCGGAGCTACGCGCGACTCAGTCGTCGGCGGGCGCTTCTTCGATCTCCCAGCGCTCGAAAACGGGCGGGGAGGCGTCGACCTCGACGAGGAACCGGCTCGGTCGCAGCAGCTTCATCGGCCCGTCGCGCGACTCCTCGAGCGTCGGGTAGCACAGATAAAGCTCGTCCGCGGCGCGGGTGGTGGCGACGTAGAACAGGCGTCGCTCTTCCTCGAGGTCGGGAGGGCTCCGCAGCGCCTGCGCGCCGGGGAAGCGCCCGTCGGCCATCCACAGGATGAAGGTGATCGGCCACTCGAGTCCCTTGGCTTGGTGCACGGTGGACAGGATCAGCATGTCGTCGGGCTCGCCGCCCGCGACGACGTTCTCTGCGGTGACGCCCTGCACGAGCGCGACCTCGTCGAGGAAGAGCCGGCTATCCGCGTAGCGATCGGCGTACGTGGCCAGGTGCTCGAGGTCTTCGCGGCGGGTGGGCGCGTTGCTGAAGGTGCGATCGGCGTACTCGCCGTAGTGCGCCTCGACGATGCGCCGCAGGGCTTCCCCGGGCCCGGCCAAGCCGGTCTCCTGCTCGAGCGTGGCCCACAGCTGGGCGAGCTTGGCGAGCGCCTCTTTGCCGCGACCACGGGCCTTCTTCGCGGCCGTCTCGAGGATCTCGGCGGGCGGGGGCACGACCCATGGATCCTCGGGCGGGGTCTCGCCCTCGGGGACCATGCCGGCGAGGCGAGCAGCGATTTTTTCTGCCGTCTGGGCCCCGACCCCGGGCCACTGCCGCAAAAGTCGTACCCACGACAGGCCATCGCGGGGGTTCTCGCGGGCGCGCAGGTAGGCGACGACGTCCTTGATGTGGGCCTGCTCGAAGAACTTGACCCCGCTGCGCACGCCAAAGGGAATCTGCCGTCGCGACAGCTCGACCTGCAGCTCGAGGCTGTGGCTGTGGTTGCGGTAGAGCACGGCCATCTTGCGCAGGGGCAGGCCTTGCTCGTGGTGCAGCTCGAGCACGCGCTGGGCGACCAGCTCGGCCTGCTGGTAGACGTCGCGCAGCGGGATGACGGCCGGCACCATGCCGTCTTGCTTGACTGCACGCAGCTGCTTGGGGTGCTGGCGACGGTTCTGCGCGATGCAGCGGTTGGCGAGCCCGAGGATCTGCGGCGTGGAGCGATAGTTGATGGTCAGCTCCAAGACCTTGGCGTCGGGATGGCGCTGGGTGAAGCCGGCGATCTGCTCGAAGTCGGCGCCGCGAAACGCATAGATCGACTGGGCGTCGTCACCCACCGCGGTCAGGCTCTGGCAGCGCGCGGCCATGCGATCGCATAGCGCCCCCTGCAGCGCGTTGATGTCCTGGTACTCGTCGACGAGCACGTGGTCGCACATGCCCTCCAGCTCGCGGGCGGTCTCGGCGTGCTTGGGGTCGTGCAGCAGCTCGTGCCAGCGCACCAGCAGGTCGTCGAAGTCGCACAGGTTCATGGCGCGCTTGCGCTGGTGGTAGCGCTGCAGCACGTCCTCGATGGCCGCCGTCTGGTCCATCATGCGGGGCAAGTGGGCGGCGATGACCTCGGCCACGGGCAATCGGGTGCCGCGGGCGAGGCTGCCCAGGCGCATGACCTGCTTGGGCGGAGGAAAGCGGCGGGCGGTTAGGCGCTTGAGGCCGAGCTCGCCGACGATGGAGGTCAGCAGGGTGCGCGCGTCCTCGGGGTCGAGGATGCCGAAGTCGGGCGCCATGCCCAGCGCATCGGCGTGCAGTCGCAACAGGCGGTTGCCGATGTGGTGGAAGGTGCCCGCCAGGCAGCGCCGCATGTCGATGGTGAGCAGGGCCTCGACGCGCTCCACCATCTCTCGGGCGGCCCGATTGGTGAAGGTGCACAGCATGATGCGCTCGGGCGGACAGCCCCCGGCCACCAAGCGAGCGACGCGGTAGGTCAGCGTGCGGGTCTTGCCCGTGCCCGCGCCCGCGATGACGAGCAGGTTGCCCGAGCCCGCCTCTACCACCGCGCGCTGCTGCGGATTGAGATCGGCATCGGCGTCGAAGGGGGCGCGCTTGGGCGCAGCGGTCTTGAGCGTGTACTTCACCGGGATGTGCGCCCTCGTCGGGTCGCGGCGCAACTTTAGCCCAGCGATCCAGGCGGGGCGATGGGCCCGGCGGGCGGGCAGAGCCGCTCAGTCGGGGTCCGCGCAGCAGCGAAACCCGGTGGAGTAGTCCCAGTGGCTCACCCCGTGGGCGGTGGTCGCATACAGGCAGCCGGGGCCGTTGATCGCGGTATCGGCAAAGAACCCGCCGCGGAAGGTGCCCTCGGGATCGGACGTCCACTCGTGCAGGTTTCCCATCATGTCGAAGGCGCCCTCGCTCGTCACGCAGTCGGCGTGGCGCCCGGTCACGTGCAGGCTGTCGGGGATCTGCGAGATGCACGGGTGCCCCAACTCCGACCAGATCCACTCCTCGCTGGTGCCGAAGTACTCGATGGCGGGATGCATCGCGCGCGCATCGTTGCAGCGGCCGGGCACGAGCCGATCCCCGTAGGGGAAGGTGGTGTTGGCCGCGCCCTGGCACGCGCGCAGCCACTCGGTGTTGGTGCACAGCCGCTTGCCAGCCTCGCTGCACGCCGCCGCGGCTTGGACCTGATTGATGTAGCCCTGGGGGATCGCACCCGGCAGCGAGACGGCGCGGACCCGCGTGTCGCCCGGGTTGAAGTAGGGCGAGTGGTGCCCGAGCTGGCGGCCTTCGTCGTCGACGATCACCAGCGCGGCTTCGTGGCGATCGATGCAGAAGCCGTCGCTGAGCAGCATGCCCGCGGGGCAGCCCGCGTCGCCGGGCGCTTCGACCAGCCCTTCGTTGGGGGTGGGCATGGCGGTCTCGTCGCAGGCGGTCGCCGGATCGGTGCAGCACTGGATCGTCGCATCGCCCGGACACAGGCCGGGCGTGGTCTGCAAAGCACCGTCGCAGTCGGCCACGTCCATGCACAAGCCGGGGGCTCCGCTCACGCTGCACGGGGGCGCCACCGGGACGCAGCACTGCTGCGTGGGAGGCCCGTCGCACTCGGCTTGGAACGGGCTCGAGGTCTCGGGGCAGGCGGTGACCTCGGTGCAGCTGCCTTCGATGTCGACGACGGCGCACGCTGAGGGCGGGGGGTCGCCCGTGGTGTCGTCACCGCTGTCGGAGCTGTCGCCCGGCGGTGGGGTCTCGCCGGTCGAGGAGGACGGATCGATCTCGCCGGAGCCCGAAGATGTGTCGGCGTCCGAAGAACTCGCCGTGGCCTGGCCCGTGGAACCCGGCGTGCCCGGAGGAGCATCGTCCGCCGGGCACCCCAGCGCCAACAAGAGGGTCGTACCCACCACCGAGAGCCTCGCCGGGCGCATCGGCACCAGCATACGAGGCGTCGAACGAAACGCTCAACCCGTGGTCTCGGCCAGATCGAGCAGCTCCCGCTCCAGCGCCATCAGGCGGTCCCAGCTCTCGGAGGTCGTGTCGCAGTTGAGCAACACCGCGATCCCGACGTGGGCGTCGCGGTCGATCCAGATCTCGGTGGTCGAGCCGAAGTCGCCGCCGTTGTGCCCGTAGAGCTCCCGGCCGTCCATCTCGCGCATGGCCCACGCGATGGCCTGGCCGTCCTCGTCCGTGCCCGCCGACGCGTCGACGGTGAGCATCTCGTCCACGGAATCCGCCGACAGCAGCTCGACGCCCTCGAGCTGGCCGCCGCCCTCGATCGCGGCGAGGTAGCGGCCCATGTCGTTCGCCGAGGAGCGGATCATGCCATCGGGATACGTGGGGTAGCCGTACTGCGGCCAGGGCCGAAAGTCGTCGCCCACCACGGTGTGCTTGTAGGGCACAGCGGCCTCGCGGGGCAGGTCGTTCAACAAGTAGGCGCTGTCCTCCATGCCGAGCGGCTCGAAGATGGTGCGCTGCACCAGCGTCATGAACTCGTCGTCCTGCGCGCTTGCAATGGCCAAGGCGCCGAGCGAGGCTCCGACGTTGCTGTAGGCGAACTCGGTGCCCGGCGCGGCCTTTCGCCAGTTGCGTCGCCGCCAGTACTTCCCGCGGGGCTGCACGTAACCCTGCACGAACTCGCTCAGCTCGATCGTCGGGTCGCCCTCGTCGTAGCTGCGGTCGTACTCGCGGGTGTCTCGTAGACCGGTGTTGTGGGTCAGGGCGTGGCGCAGGGTGATGGTCTCGCCGTCGACCCGGGGGTTGTCCACGGTGAACCCGACCCGATCCGTCAGCGAATCGTCGAGCTGCAGCCGACCTCGCTCGACGGCCTGCATCGCGGCGACGCCGATGAAGGTCTTGCTGACGCTCGACAGCAGCACTGGGGTGTTCGCGGACAGCGGCTGCGCGCCGTCGAGCTCGGCCCAGCCGTAGCCGGAGGTGAACACCACCTCGCCATCGGCCACGAGGGCCACGCTGATCCCGGTCACGTCTCCGGGGGAGAGGAACGAGAGCACCGCTTCGTCGACGGCACGGGCGAGGTCGAGGTCCGTCTCGACGCCGCGTTCGACCGGCGCGGGTCCAGGGGGCAGCTCGGTCCGCTCGCCGGGAGACAGGGGCTGGCAGGCGGCGAGAGCGAGGAGACAGGACGGGGCGAGGGCGACGAGCAAGCAGCGGGCGGGAGCGGTCACGACCCTGGAACACCGGGCGAGTCCCGAATCGTCACCGCGCCCGTCGGTTTTTTCGCCCCGCGCCACCCGTGCGACCCGCTCGAGGCGATGGGGCGGGTCGAGCGTGGTCGCCTGGCTCCCGACGAGGAGCCGGGGTGGCGCCGGGGTGGCCGACTACTTGTCCATCAGCGCGTCGTGGAAGTAGTTGTTGGGGCAATCCATGATCACCGGGCCCCAGTTGCCCGAGGTGTCTTCGCATTTGCACATGTCTTGGCCCAGGCCGTAGCCCGTGCCGCAGGTGGGGATGAGGGCGACACCGACGTTGCCGGTGCAGTTGCCCACGCACTCGTTGCCCTTCTTCTTCTTTTTCGTCGTCTTGGGGGGCTCGGGATCGGTCTTGGGCTTGGTCGCGGCGGCGACGTCCGCGGTCGAAGCGGTGGCGACGGAGGCCATGCTGCCGAGGGCACCGATACAAAGGCCGAGGAGGACGGTCAGAGGCTGTTTCATCGAAACGGAGCCTGGCACCCGAATTGCCAGCTTCCAGCGCCCCGAACGGCGTCGCAGGCCGATTTAAGGGTCGGTTAATGTCCTTCGATCTTTCGCCGGTCGAAGGGACGACCGCAGCCCGGCCACGCGTTCGATCTGTAACGACCTTTCGCCACCTGAAAACTCGGGTCGAGCCCCAACGAAAAGGCGGACCGTCGCGAGAGCACGACGATCCGCCTTCAGCGCAGCACAAAACGAGCGCCGCGGTCAGAGCTTGGCGACGGTCAGTTCGTCGATGAAGAAGTCGCGCAGGCGCTCTTCCATGTAGACCCGGTCCGCCTCGGAGCGCGGCATGTGGCGCTCGTTGGGGAACAGCAGCAGCTCGTGCTTCTTGCGGGCCTTGACCAGCGCGTTGATGAGCCGTGCGGCGTGACGGAAGTGCACGTTCTCGTCGATGAGCCCGTGGACGATCATCAGCGAGCCTTCCATCTTGTCGACGTGGGTCAGCACGCTGGCCGCCTCGTAGCCCTTGGCGTTGTTCTGCGGCGTGCCCATGTAGCGCTCGGTGTAGTGGGTGTCGTAGCCGTCCCAGCTCGACACGGGGGCCCCGGCGACGGCGGCCTTGAAGGTCTCGGGGGCCTTCACCATCGACATGGCCGACATGTAGCCGCCGTAGCTCCAGCCGAACATGCCCACGCGCGCGGGATCGGTCAGGCCTTGGTTCACCAACCAGTTCACGCCGTCGACCTGGTCGGAGACCTCGAGGTTGCCCATGTCGTGCTTGATGGCGCCCTCGAACTCGAGGCCTCGGCGGGCGGAGCCGCGGTTGTCGAGCTTGAACACCAAAAAGCCCTGGCTGCGCAGGTACTGGGCGCGCATGTCCACGGTCATGCCCCAGCTGTTGGTCACGCGCTGGGCATGTGGCCCGCCGTAGACGCTGACGAGGGTGGGGTGGGGGCCGGCGCCGGCCGGCTCGTAGATGGCCCCGTGAAGCTCGGCCCCGTCGCGCGACTTCAGCGTGACCAGCCGCGGCGGCTTCAGGTCGAGGGCGGCCACCCGCGGGTCGGGATCGATCTCGATCTCGCGCACGATCTTGCCGTCGCTCAGCGAGCGCACGGTGATGCGGGGCGGCGAGTCCAGGCCGGAGTAGGTGTCGACGAAGTGGGTGAAGTCCTCGGACAGCGTGGTGCCGTGCATGCCCGGCTCGGCCGTCAGGCGTTTGATCTCGCCGCCCGCCAGGGGCACCCGGTACAGGTGCCGCTCGGTGGGCCCGTCCTTGGTGCCCACGAAGTAGACGTTGCCGCCCTCCTCGTCGAGTCCGGCCACGCCGTCGACCATCCAGTCGCCCGAGGTGAGCGCACGCAGCTGTTTGCCGTCGCGGTCGTGCACGTACAGGTGGCGGAAGCCGGTCTTCTCCGAGGCCCACAAAAAGCCTCCGGCCAGCTCGCCCTCGGTGGCATCGAAGGCCCGGAAGGAGCCGTGCAGGTTGATCCACACGTCGGTGGTCTCGCTCAGCAGGGTGGTGCGAGCCCCCGTGGCGAGGTCGAAGCGCACGAGGTCGATCCGCGTCTGCTCGCGGTTTTCGATCTGCGCGAGCAAGTCCCCGCTGGGCATCCAGTGCACGCGCGCGAGGTAGAGGTCGTCGCCGACGTCGAGGCCGTCGAGGCCGAGGTCCATCCACACCGTGTCGCCGCCGCCGCGGGGCACGACCCCCAGGCGGACCTTGGCGTTGGCCTCACCGGCGAAGGGATAGCCGTGGTCCTCGTGGGACTTGGGGTCGTCCTTGCCCTGGTGGGTGATGCGGTAGATCGGGATGTGGGTCTCGTCGACCTCGATGTAGGCCAGGCGCTCGCTGTCGTGCGACCACCAAAAGCCGCGGTGGCGCGACATCTCTTCTTGGGCGATGTACTCGGCCAGGCCGTTGGTCTTGCCCGTGCCGCGGGCACCCGAGGTCAGCTGCCGCGGCTGTCCGTCCTTGGTGTCGGCGACGTACAGCTCGTCGTCCTGCACCCAGGCGATGTGCTGCCCGTCGCGGGACAGCAGGGGGTCGAGGGCGGGCTTGCCCTCGGTGTCGATGACCTTGCGGGGCTCCCCGTCGGGGCCGTCTTGGATCCACAGGTCACCGCGCAGCGGCACCAGGATGCGCTCGCCGGTCTTGGCCCAGGCGTAGCGGGTCACACCCAGCGCGCGCTCGCGTCGACGCTCGCGCTGGAGCTTCTCCTCTGGCGAGAGGTTCTCTTCGGTCGCACCGCCTTCGGGCGGCTTGAACATGACCCGCGAGGGCGCGCTGCCGTCGGCCGGCTGCACGTACAGCTGCTTGGTCAGGCTGCGATCGGGGCTGGCGAGATAGGTCAGCCACTTGCCGTCGGGCGAGAAGCGAAACGCACCGGGTACGGCCGTTCCGGGTTGCGGATACTTGGCGACCTCTTCGATGGCCAGCGATCCAGAGGCGGGGGCTTTGACGGGGACTTCGGTGTCGGTCATGGCGGACGGAGCCTTGTCGGCACGCGGCTCGGGCGGCTGGCGTTCCTTCGTACAGCCGAGGACGAGGGCCAGCGCTACGAGCGCAGTTTGTCCGAGTCGCGCCGCCCGCGGGCGGTGGAGCAGGTGGTCGCGAGGCGTGGAGGCGCGCACGGGCAACATGGCGCGGATGATTGCAGGGGCCCATGGCGGTGTCCACGGCGGGGACACCGTCCTTCGCTTGCCTGCGCGAGCCAAATGGTTGAAAACCCCGGCTCCAACACCATGGCTACTCTCGTCGAGAAGATCACCGCGCCCGAAGTCCACCCCAAGGTCATCCAGGACTGCCTTCAGCTCATCGAGTCCGAGGTCGCGTCCAAGTCGGGCCTTTCGGGAGCGGCGGTCAAGACCGGCTTCGCCGTGGTCAAGAAGCTCAAGCCCGGGATGATCAAAGAGGTCGTCACCAAGCTGCTTCCCGACTTCGCCCAGGCGCTCCAGCCCATGTACGACAAGAGCGGGGCCGCCGACGCAGGCGACAAATCGGGCGAGGTGTTCTCGTCGTTCCTCACGTCCAACCAGGACCAGGCCGCCGACGCTCTGCTCGGGGTGACCGACGCCAAGGCCGACAACGCCAAGAACAAGACCCTCAAGAAGACCTACAGCCGCATGCGCGGCGGGGCCAAGCAGCACGTCAAGGCCGCGGTCCCGGGTCTGGCCAAGACCTTGGGTGGCTACGCCTGAGTCCAACGACTCTGTCGCGGCACCGACTTCCGACGCGTCGGTGACCGACGGATCGTCGACGGCATCGTCGACGATCGGATTGACCGTACGACGGGTCGCCACCGTGTGGTGGCCGCTCGCGGCGTCGTGGTCGATGATGGGCATCGAGCAGCCGCTGCTGGGCGCAGCGGTGGCGCGGCTGCCCGATCCCGAGGTTCAGCTCGCTGCGTTCGGCGGCGTCGTGTTTCCGGTGGCCCTGGTGGTGGAGGCGCCGGTCATCATGATGCTGGCCGCGTCGACCGAGCTGTCGCGCGACGCGGCGGCTTACAAGGCGCTGTCTCGCGTGGCGCATGGGCTCGGCTTCGTGTTGACCCTGCTGCACATGCTCGTCGCGCTGACGCCCGCGTTCGATTGGCTCGCCGCGTCCGTGCTCGACGTGCCCCCGCAGGTGCGCGAGCCCGCGCGCCAGGGCCTGATCTTGTTGTTGCCGTGGACCTGGGCCATCGCGTCGCGACGCTTTCACCAGGGCGCGCTCATCCGTCACGGCAAGTCGAGGACGGTGGGGTGGGGCACGGCGCTGCGGCTCGTCGTCACCTCGAGCGTGCTGGCGGGCGGCTTGTTCGTGGGCACCGGTCCGGGCGCGGTCGTGGCTGCGCTCGCGCTTTCGAGCGGGGTGATGGCCGAGGCGATCTATGCCGCGATCGTGGTGCGGCCGATCGTGCGGACCTTGCCCGAGCACTCGGATCGAACCCCGCTGCGAGGCCTGGCGTTCTGGCGTTTTTACGTGCCGCTCGCCATGACTCCGCTGATCACGTTGGTGATCTTGCCGGTCGGGACCGCGGCCGTGTCTCGCATGCCGATGGCCCTGGCCTCGCTCGCTCTTTGGCCGATGGTCAACGGGCTCGTGTTCGTTTTGCAGGCCTTGGGGCTCGCCTACAACGAGGTCGTCGTCGCATTACTCGACGAGCCGGGATCGCGTCGCCCCTTGCGCAGGTTCAGCTGGATCCTCGTCGTGGGCACCACGGGCGTCCTCGCGCTCATGTCGTTTTCGCCCCTGGCCGACGCGTGGTTTCTGGTGGTCGCGGGCCTGAGCCCGACGTTGGCGACGATGGCCGGCGGCGTGTTGTGGATGGCACTGCCCATTCCGGCCATGCGAGTGCTGCAGAGCTGGCTGCAGGGATTGCTCGTGAACGCGCGCCAGACCCGCGGAATCACCGAAGCGGTGGGTGCATTTGCGTTCGCAGCTCTCACCGTCCTGCTCTTCGGCGTGTGGCGATCGACTTGGTCTGGCCTGCACGTCGCCGTAGTGGCGTACTCTTCGGGTCGTGTTGTGCAGACGTTGTGGCTTGCATGGCGGGCGCGCCGCCTCTAACGGCGCGCAGAGGACGTGGTATTGAACCAATGTCAGTAAGGGTGAGGCTCTAATCGTGGTGCGAGTACGCCTGGCGACCGATGAACGTCGCGCCCAGCTATTGCGGCTCGGCGTCGATCTATTCGCGCGTGATGCCTACGACGCCCTGACCACCGATGCGATCGCATCCGAGGGCGGCATCTCCAAGGGGTTGCTGTTCCACTACTTCGGAAGCAAACGCGGTTTCTATGTCGCGACGATCGAGCACGTCGCTCAGCTTCTCCTCGACCGAGTGGTGCTCGACATCTCGCTCGCACCCTTGCCCTCGGTCCTCGACGCGGTCGAGCGCTTCATGGATTTCGTGCACGACCACGCCGCGATCTATCGCGCGTTGTTGCGAGGAGGACTCGGGGCGGATCCGCAGTCGCAAGCGATCGTCGAGCGAGTGCGTTGGACCATCGTTTATCGCGTGTTGACGTTGCTCGATCCGAGTCGCACGACAGTGCCCGACGATCCCGAGCCGCTCACGACGAACGCAGGTCTGCGCATGTATGCATGGGTAGGGACCATCGAGGCGCTGAGCCTCGCGTGGATCGATCTCGGTCTCGAGCGGGACCGCATTCGCACGCTCATGATCGAGAGCTTCGGCCCCGTGATCACGGCGTGGCCGCGCGACCAAGCGAGCGAAAAAGCCTAGCGAATCTCGTTCGGGCTCGGCCCACTACGGTCTGCGCAAGCAGGCCGCGGTCTCGTGTATTCTGGCCGCGGTCTGCAACCGCCCTGCTTTGCGCGGGATCGGGTGAGCAGCCGTATCTTCTAGCCGTTCACGAAAAGAGAGAATCACTACGATGCGCCTGCTCAAACTAGGCCTGATTGCGCCCCTGAGCCTTTCATTGCCGCTGGTCACCGGTTGCGGTGACGACAGCACCTTCGACGAATCGGACGACACCGAGACCACGGGGAGCTTCGACGAGACCACGGGGGACGCCGAAGAGGACGGAGACGAGACGACCTTCGGTGAGACTACGTTCAGCGACGAGACTACGTTCAGCGACGAGACGACATTCAGCGACGAGACCAAGGGCGACGGAGAGACCGAGACCGAATCGGAGACCGAGACCGACGGTGGCGGTGGGTTCATCGACTGCGATCCGTCTACCGCACCGTTCCGCGGCCCCACCATTCCTCAGGCCGGGGTCAACGCGAATCTGATGGGGATGGACTGCGAGACGGTCACCGGGTTCCCCGAGCTCGACCAGCTGGTCCTCGACGACTTCAAGGGAGAGTTCGGTGGCTCGGGTGGCGGCCACACCGTGCTCGACCTGTCCGAGGGCTCGTTCACCAACAAGGCGGGCTTCTACATCATCTCGGATCTGCCCACGGGCACCCCGATCGAGCTGACGCTCGAGAACATGGCGGGCGACGTGTTCACGGTGCGGTTCACCATCGACGCCGGACCGCCGCCCCAGCTGACGGACGTCGCCGTTCGCTTCGGGTCCTGACGCCTGCGCGATCGAACGATGAACGACGCCGAGTTCGTGGCCTCACGAACTCGGCGTGTTCATTTGCGGTGGGTCGTGATCTGCAGCAGCTCGCGCATCGGACCCTTGCGGCGGATGCAGCGATCGAGCGTGTAGCCGTCGAGGGTGCTCAGGAACGCGTCGCGGGCGGCCGCGAGGGGGCGCTTGAGGCCGCAGGAGGGGCTGAGCCGACAGTCGCGCTCTTCGGGGGTCTCGGGGTCGAGACACACCACGGGGGCCAGCGACGGCTCGAGCTGGCGGACCACCTCGCCCACGTTGATCTCGCGGGGCGCCACGCCCAGTCGCACTCCACCGCCGCGACCCTGCTTGGACTCGAGGTAGCCCAGTCCGGTCAGGTGTTGGGCGACCTTGATGAGGTGGGTCGTGGAGATGGCGTAGGACTCGGCGACGTGCTTGACCGGGATCCAGTCGTCGGTGGCGGCCGCGGCCAAGTACAGCATCAGCCGCAGGCCGTAGTCGGTATGGAGGGTCAGCTGCACGGGCTCACGCGGGTCGATCGGAGGGCATGTCGGCGAGCGCGGGCGCTGGGGTGGCGAGCAGTCGATCGAGCATGGGGTTGATGATCTCGGCCCACGCATCGCGAGCGGCCACGGCGTGGGCCCGGGCGTCGAGGCGGCCGTGCTCGCTCAGGGCGCGGGCATCGGGCTCGCGGGCGGGCAGGGGCTCGGGGGAGGGCGCGAGGGCGACTGCGATGGAGCGAAGCTGCTCCGCGACGTCGGGTCCGCCCTGCTGAAGGGCCCAGGTGATGGTCTGCCAGGCGAGCGCGGCGTGCCCGGTCTCGTCGTCGGCGATCGCTTCGAGGGTGCGGGCGATGTCGTGCTGCGCACAGCCCCGCGCGGCTCGGCGGGCGACCAGGGCGGCGATGGTCTCGCCCACGCAGCCCTCGGCAAAGGTATCGGCGGCGAGGCGGGCGAGGGTACTGGGACGCGGTGCGAGGGCGGGCAGAGCTCCCGGCTCCACCGCGTGACCTCCGTAGTGGCCGGCGAGCGCGAAGCATTGCTGGGCGTGTCGAATCTCGTCGAGGCCGGCGCGCTGGGCTTCGGCGAGCAGCGAGGGCGGGGCACCCACCGCCATCAGCTCGAGCGTCGCGCGGGCGAAGGCGGCCACCGATGCGTGCTCGGCCTGGGCGTCCTCGAGCCACTCGCGGGCGATGCGTTGCCGCAGCGCCTCCGGCTCGCTCGGCACGGTGAGCGAAGCGGCCAGCGACGTGTCGTTCCAAGCGTCACCCGCTCGCACCTCGGCGACGACGGGGCCGTCTTCATCGAGGTGGGGGCGGCCCGAGCAGTAGTTGAACCAGTGGTAGCAGCACATGTCCGCGTTGCCGGTTCGCGCGCGGACCAGCTCGGTGCCGTGCTCGTTCAGCGCCCCTTGCATGTTGGGCTCGGTCGACAGTCCCTCGTAGGTCTGGGGGTCGGCCTTGATGAGCTTGCTCGACTGACCGCCCGTGATCTTCGTAGGGCAGTCCATCGTCGGCGGAATCTTGGGCACGCCGATCGCGACGGCGGCTTCGTTGGCGCCACACCAGTTGCCCGAGACGCAGTGCGCTTCCTCGGGGTTGTAGCCGTCGATATAGGGCGGGTCGCCGGGGATCGGGTCGGACTTGGAGGGCGCGGGAACGGCCGCCGGTTTGGCGTTGGCGTCGGCCTGGCGGATGCGCATGGCGTCGCGTTCGTGCGCGGGGATGACCTGGTCGAGCGTCTTGCCCTCGGCCTTGGCCTTCGCTTCGTAGTCGCGCAACTTCCGCTCGTCGATCTTCAGCTGCTTGCGTTGCTGGGGCGCGGCGAGCTGCGTCGAACGGTTGGCCTCCTGGGCGCCGTCTTTTTCAGCGCCGGCCTTGCCCTTGCGTTCGACGTTCTTCTTTGGCGTACGCGGTGGCGGAGAGCACGCGGGAACGGCGGCGGCGAGGCTGGGAAGACTCGCCAGCAGGGCGATGCGGGTTCGCAGACGCGAGGTGTCGCGCATGAGCGGCACGGTAGCACCAACCGTCCCGCCAGGGGCCATCCGGCGGTCGTGCGCCCCCGGTCGCCTCGCGTCGGGTGTCGATCAGGCCAGGACCGGCAATCGGGTCCGGACTGGTCGGGTGGTGGGGGGCGCCGACGTTGGTGCGGGAGGCCGAGCCGCGGTCGGCGTGCGGGTCAACTCGGGGCGCGCCGGGTGATCGGTGCCACAGCCGTAGGGCGTGAGGCCCAACTCCTCGAGCATGCGGAGATCGTCGTCGGGCCCTCGGTTCGCCGTGGTGAGGAAGTCCCCGATCATCATGCCGGAGGCGCCGGCCGTGAACATCATGGGAAGCAACTGGCCCAGGTGCGTGCGACCGGCGGCGATGAAGATGTTCTGCCGCGGCAAGAACATCCGGTAGGCCGCGATCACCTGAAGGATCTGAAGCGGGCTCAGCGGCTCCACGTTCTCGAGCTTGGTGCCCTCGATGCTGACCAAGAAGTTCAGCGGCACTTCGTCGACGTCGAGCTCGCGCAAGGTCTCGGCCAGCTCGACGCGATCGGAGGGCTTTTCACCCATGCCGAAGATCCCGCCGACGCAGGTTCGCAGGCCCTTGGACTTGGCCCTTCGGATCGTCGCGATCCGATCGTCGTAGCTGTGGGTGCTGACGATCTTCTCGAAGAAGCTACGGCCGGCCTCGAGGTTGTGGTTGAGCTCGGTGAGCCCCGCCTTGACCAGACGATCCATGGCGTCGTCGTCGAGGAAGCCGACCGAGGCGTGGGCCTCGGTGTGGCCGGCGTCGCGGACGGCCGCGATGGCCGACTCGATGTGCGCGAGTCCTCGGCTGTCGTCCTTCAAACCGCGAGTCGCCGTCACCAGCCCGAGGGCCGTCGCGTGGCGGGTCTGCGCCTTGGCGCTGTGCTCGACGATGGTGTCGACGTCGGTGAACTTGTTCGGAGCGACGTGCGTGGAAAAGTGACGCGACTGCGAGCAGAAACCGCAATCTTCCGGGCATCCTCCTTCCTTCGCGTTGACGATCGAGCACAGGTGCACGTGGTTGCCGAAGCGCGCGCGGCGAACTCGATCGGCGGCGGCCATCAGCTCCCACACGTCCGTCTCCGGCGACAAGAAGGAGAGCATTGCCGCGGAGTCGACGGCACTGTCGTTACCGGCCAGGATGCGGTCAGCAAAGGTGGCGGGCTCGGGTCGGCTCATGGCGCGAGCATATACCAAGGAATGGCCTCGAGATTCGACCTCACGCGTAGCGACATCTAGACGGCTGGTGTTAGGCTCCGCGCCGCAACCCGCTGGGTGTAGGCCGCTACCGAACACCCCTGTGAAGCGTGTTGCCTAGGAGGTCCCGTGAGCCCAACGAGCGCGAAGTCACCGTCGGCCCCAGTGGCGGCCCGCGACCCTGATGAACTCCGTCGTCTCTACACCGAGATGCTGCGAATCCGGCGCTTCGAAGAGAGCGCTGCCCGTGCGTACACGCAGGGAAAGATCAGCGGCTTTCTCCACCTCTACATCGGCCAAGAAGCCATCGCGGTCGCCACCGCCGACTTGATGAAGCCGGGCGACCGAGTGGTCACCACGTATCGCGATCACGGCTTCGCCGTCGCGCTCGGTTGCAAGACCGGCGCGTGCATGGCCGAGCTGTACGGCAAGAAGACCGGACTCGTCGGCGGCAACGGTGGGTCGATGCACTTCTTCGCCAAGGAAGAAGGCCTGTGGGGGGGCTACGCCATCGTCGGTGGTCATGTGCCGGTCGCGGCCGGGCACGCCTACGCGTCCAAGTACAAAAAAGACGGCGCGGTCACGCTGTGTTTCTTGGGCGAAGGCGCGATGCACATCGGAGCGACCCACGAAGGCATGCACCTCGCCGGCTTGTGGCGGCTGCCGATCGTGTTCGTCATCGAGAACAACCAGTACGCGATGGGCACTCCGCTCTCGCGGCAGTCGCCGGTCGAAGACCTCACGGTGCGGGCTCCGTCCTATCGGATGACCAGCGACCGCTGGGTCGTGCGCGACGTGTTCGAAACCCGCGATCGCCTGGCCAAGGCCATCGACCGTGCGCGCGAGGAATCGCAGCCGACGCTCATCGAGCTGCTGACCTACCGCTTCCGCGGGCACAGCATGAGCGACCCGGCCAAGTACCGCACCAAGGACGAGGTCGAGAAGTGGAAGGAAATCGACCCGCTGCACCGGGCCGAAAAAGAGCTCCATGAGGAGCACGGGGTCTCCGAGGACGAGCTCGAGTCGATCGACGACAAGGTCACCGAAGAAATGGATGCCGCCGTCGATTTCGCCGAGAGCTCGCCGCTGCCCGATCCCGAGCATCGCTTCCGCAACCACTACGTCGAGGACGACCTCGCCGCTACGGAGGGCTGAGCCATGGCCGAGATTCAGATTCGCGAAGCACTGCGCCAGGCCATCGACGAAGAGATGGGCCGGGACGACACGGTCTTCATCATGGGCGAGGAGGTCGGCCACTACAACGGGGCCTACAAGGTCACCGAGGGCCTGCTCGATCGCTACGGCGAGCAGCGGGTGGTCGACACCCCGATCGCCGAGGCCGGCTTCGCCGGCGTGGGCGTGGGCGCGGCGATGGCCGGCCTGCGACCCATCATCGAGTTCATGACCTTCAACTTCTCGGCCGTCGCGTTCGACCAGATCTTGAACAACGCGGCCAAGCTCCGACAGCTGAGCAACGGGCAGTTCACCTTGCCCATGGTCTTCCGTGGCCCCAACGCGGCCGCGCACATGCTCAGCTCGACCCACAGCCAGGCCTTCGAGGCCTTCTACTGCGGGTTCCCGGGGGTGAAGGTCATCTCCGTCGCCACGCCCTACGACGCCAAGGGCCTGCTCAAGTCGGCCATCCGCGACGACAACCCGGTCATCTTCTTCGAGAGCGAAGTGATGTACTCGGTCAAGGGCGAGGTTCCCGACGGTGAGTACCTCATCCCCATCGGTCAGGCCGACATCAAGCGGCCCGGCGATCAGGTCACGGTGGTGACCTGGGGGCAGGGCGTGCCCGTCGCCTTGGCCGCGGCCGAGCTGGCCGCCGCCGACGGTATCGATTGCGAGGTCATCGACCTTCGCACCTTGCGACCCATGGACACCGAGGCGGTGCTCCAAAGCGTGCGCAAGACCAACCGAGCCGCGCTCATCTATCACGGCTGGCCCTACGGCGGCACGGGGGCGGAGATCAGCGATCGAATCCAGCGACTGGCCTTCGATCACCTCGACGCTCCCATCGAGCGGGTCTGCTACGAGGACCTGAACATGCCCTACGCCGAGAACCTCGAGAATCTCGTCATTCCCAGCCCCGAGCGCGCCCTGGAGGGGATTCGCCGGGTCGCTTACTTCAACGTCTAGCGGGTCCAGAGGCTTTTTGTCATGGCCAAGATCGTCGAATTACCCCGGCTCTCCGACACCATGGAGGAGGGCGTCATTGCGCAGTGGCACATCGCCGTGGGCGACAAGGTCAAGCGTGGGCAGCTCATCGCGGAGATCGAGACCGACAAGGCGACGATGGAGTTCGAGTCGTTCGACTCCGGCTTCGTGTTGAAGCTCGTTGCCCCCGAGGGTGAGACGCTGCCCATCGGCGCCCCGATTGCCGTGCTCGGCAAGAAGGACGAAGACGCCGACGCAGCGCTGGCCGCCCACAATGGCGGTGGGGGAGCGGCCCAAGCTCCCGCGGCTGCTCCGGCGCCCGCACCCGAGCCCGCGGCCGCTCCGGCGGCAGCGGCAGCACCCGCAGCGGCAGCACCCGCAGCGGCGCCCGCGGCCGCGCCCGAGTCGTTGGGTCGCGTCCCCGATCGCATCGCAGCCTCGCCCGTCGCTCGCCGGCTGGCGCGAGAGCACGGCATCGATCTCAGCGGGGTCACGGGCAGCGGTCCACACGGTCGCATCGTCAAGGTCGACGTGGAAGCGGCGGCGGCGGGCGGAGGCACGAAGGCCTCCGCTGCGCAGGCAAGCGGCGAAGTGGACGACCGCGGTCGGCCCTTCGTGGTGCGTCCCGACGAGCCGCAGACGCTGTCGCAGATGCGCAAGACCATCGCCAAGCGCATGGCGAAGGCGAACGCCGAGATCCCGCATTTTTATCTGACCACGGTGGTCGACATGGATGCGGCGGTCGCCTTGCGGGCGCAGCTCAAGGAGGCGCTCGAGACCAAGGTCTCCTTCAACGACCTCGTGTTGTTGGCGGCGGCGCGGGCCCTGGTGGAGCACCCCGAGGTCAACGCCTACTGGGACGGCAAGACCATCGTGCGGCGCGGCAACGTGCACGTGGGCATGGCGGTCGCGGTCGACGAGGGGCTGATCGTCCCGGTCATTCGGCACGCCGACCAAAAGACCCTGCGGCAGATCGCGACCGCGGCTCGAGATCTCGGCCTGCGCGGGCGCGACAAGAAGCTCGACCCCTCGGAGATGAGCGGCAGCACCTTCACCGTCTCCAACCTCGGCATGTTCGGCATCGACGAGTTCTCGGCGGTGGTGAACCTGGGCGAGGGAGCGATCCTGGCGGTGGGTGGGATTACCGACACCGCGGTGCCCAAGGATGGCGAGATCGTCATCGGCAAGCGCATGAAGATGACGCTGTCGTGCGACCACCGGGTCATGGATGGAGCGGTGGGGGCAAAGTTCCTCGCCACCATGCGAGGGCTGCTCGAAAAGCCCCTCGCCATGCTCGCCTGAGGTCGATCGCACCCAATACGCAGGGGGCTCACCGGTTGTCGGTGAGCCCCTCGTTCGTTCCTGGGTCCAGGCCGCGGCGGTTTTGTCTCAATGTCATTGCGCCGCGGTGCGGTGGGTTTGCTCCGGGTCTCACGGGGGTCGTGCTCGCAAGCCTAGTGTTGTGCCCTACCGACAACGCGGGCACTCTGGGAGAGGATTCAGTCGTCACTCATGCGCGCACTTTTCGAGCCCTCTGTCGTCCTTCGCAACGCGTTGCTGGGGCTGGTGGTCGCCGCAGCGTTCGGCCCCAGTTGTGTCATCGAGTCGATCTTCACCTGCGCCCAGGACGAAGATTGCGTCGCCGAGGGAGGCGAAGGGGGCGTGTGCGAGTCGAACATCCAGTGCACCTTCCCCGACGAGAGCTGCGACAACGGCAAGCGCTGGCATGAGCGCGCGGTCGAGGAGCTGGCCGGGCAGTGTTACGACCCGTCCATGCTCGGGGGCAGCGGCAGCGCCACCGACGGTAGCGGCGGCGATGAGGGCTCGGGCGAGACGGGGGCGGCCTCGAGCGGATCGACGGCCGCGGGAGACGACGTCGCCGACGACGGCTCGGACGACGCCCCGATGACCAGCGCGGAGAGCAGCGGGGAGCCGCCCGGGTCGGGCTGTGACGATCAGTTCGGCTCGGCGAACGGCTACGAGCTGTGCCAGGAGACCGAGATGGCGTGCGTGTTCAATGCCGTGCTCGACCAGTCGAGCTGCGACGACCTGTGCATGAGCTTCGGCACGACCTGTGTCACCGCCTTCAACAACGAGGCCGGCGACTGTGCCTCGGCGGCCGACGAGGCGCCCTGCAGCGAGGCCGCCAACGACCAGATCTGCGCCTGCGCCAAGTAGCGAGGAGACCGGGGTTCTCGTGACGCTGTTCGTCTACGCGGCGCCCAAGGAAGGCGAGCCCTTTGCGAGCGACCCGAGGTTCAGCGAACTCGGGGTGGGCAAGGTCGCGGCAACCGTGGCGCTGACCCGGCTGATGCTCGAGCGCTCACCCCAGCAGGTGGTGCTTTTCGGGGTCGCGGGGGCTCATCCGGGCGGACCCGAGGTGGGGCAGGCGTGTCTCGTCGAGTCGGACTGGCTCGCGGACGAAGGCGTGGCTACGCCCGGTGGGTTCCTCTCACTCGAGGACCTGGGCTTGGGCCGCCGCGGTCCCTTCACCACGTCTCTCACGCTCGGCGCATGGATTCGGGCACAGGTCGGCGGCGAGCTGCCGTCGGTGATCGGGGCGACGGTGTCGACCTGCAGCGGCAGCGATGCTCGGGCAGCGTCGGCTCGATCGGCGTGCCCCGAGGCGCTCGTCGAGACGATGGAGGGCGCGGCGGTCGGCGCCGTGTGTGAGGCGTTCGGGGTGCCCTGGGCCCAGCTGCGCGTGATCAGCAATCGCACCGGAGACCGCGAGGCGGCGGGGTGGGACCTGCCGGGCGCGTTGACGGTGCTGCACGACGCCGTGGGGCGCCTGCTGGAGACCTAGGCTCCGCCCGTGTGCCGCGCGTCGTCCGGCCTGCTACGGTCCGGGGCGTAGCCATGTCCGAGTCCAACGTGCTGCCGATCGGCTTTTCCAGCTGCCCCAACGACACCTTCATGTTCGATGCGCTGGTGCACGGTCGGGTGCCCGCGGGAGACCTGCGCTTCGCGGTGGAGATGGACGACATCGAGGTCCTCAATCGGCGCGCGCTCGGGCTCGAAGAGCGAGCGCCGCTGCCGGTCACCAAGGTCAGCGTGGCGGCGCTGGGTCAGCTCACCAGGGACTACGCGGTGCTCGACGCCGGCGCGGCGCTGGGGCGAGGCTGCGGCCCGCTCGTGCTGCGGCGGGCCGATGACGAACGACGCACCACGCTGGCGAGCCTCGACGGAGCCCGGGTCGCCATCCCGGGCGAGGCCACCACCGCGAACTTGTTGCTGAAGCTGTTTGCGCCGTCGGTCGAGCGGGTGTCGATGCGCTTCGACGAGATCATGTCTGCGCTTCAGCGCGGGGAGGTCGACGCGGGGTTGGTGATTCACGAGAGTCGCTTCACCTACGCCGATCACGGGCTCGCCTGCATTGCCGACCTCGGTGAGTGTTGGGAACGTGAAACCGACTTGCCGCTGCCGCTCGGGGTGATCGTGGCGCGACGGGACTTGGCGGACGAGACCGTGCGGGCGGTCGAGCAAGGGCTTCGTCGTTCCGTCGATGCCGCGTGGGCCGACCCGGACTCCACGACCGCCTACGTGCGGGAGCATGCGCAGGAGATCGAGCCCGAGGTGTGCAAGCAGCACATTGCGCTCTATGTGAACGATTTCTCCGCGTCGCTCGGAGGGTTGGGGCGGCGGGCGATCGACGAGCTGGTGCAGCGGATGCGTGCGGCCGGGATCATGGACGGCAGCGCGCCCGGTCCCTGGCGTTGAGCGCTGCCGACTCAGGCGTCGCTTTGGTGCACGGTGCGGGGAATCGTGTGCCCGCGATCGTCGATGACCTTCCAGAACTCGGGCCACATCGGGATCTCGACCATCGTCGGCACGACCTCGTCGAAGTTGTGCGGGTAGGTGCGCTTGAGGTAGGCGACCACGGCTTTGGGCGAGGGGGCCTCCACGAAGTGGGGCTCCATGGGTGGGAACTCGTAGCGGAACTTGCGAAGCTCGGACATCGGCGCGCTCGGGAGACGGTGACCGCCAGTCTACTGGACTCGCGCTAGACTCGTGAGGTGATCTGGCTCGGGGAGCGCCGCGGACATCTCGTCGATTGGGTGACGCAGCGCTGGGTTCAGCTCACAGGCAGGCGGATGGCCCTCGACGACGCGCCCTGGCTGCAGGGCCCGTGCGGCTCCACCCACATGATCGGGGATGGGTTCTTCGAGGCGTTCGCGGCCGAGCAGGGGCTTTGTGTGTGCCCGGCGGACGACCGGGCGGGGCTCATCGGGGGCATGGCCGCGCTGGCCGGGCCTCGCTTCGACGCGGCCGAGGTGCACCCGACGATCGACCAGTTCTACGCTCACACCGCGGCGTTCGATCTCGAGCTGAGGAGTCGCTGGTCGGGGCCCTTCCGCGTCTTGGGATGGCTCATCGGTCGGATCTTCGCGCGTCGCCTCGCGCAGCTGAACATGCCGCTCGACGACGAGGAACTCGCGGGAGGGGTGCGCAGCCGCATCATTCAGCTCGCCGACGCCGAGGGGCGCGTCCGCCACACCGGATGGGTGCGCACCGCGATCCGTACCGGGCGCCCCGTGTTCGTCGGTCAGTACGGCGTCGACGAGATTCCCGGGCACGACGGCCCGTGCATCAAGGTCGTGTTTCCGCTGCCCAACGGCAACGCCACGATCTTCCTACGCCCGCAGGTGACTGAGGACGGTGGCCTCACCTTGCTCAGCGACGGTCGCCGGTTCGGAGACCCCGGCTTTTACTTCACGGTCGTCGCCGGCCCGGGGCAGGTCTGGGCCCGCTACGTACGGACGATGAAGGAGACGCTGAGCCTGAGCGCCACCGACGAGGGCATCCGGGCCACGCATCGGTTTCGCGTGTTCGGCCTGCCCTTCGTCGAGCTGCGCTACACCATCACGCCCAAGCGCGCGGCAGAGGCTGGCGCTCAGGTGGTCTCGGGCGCCCAGAGCACTTCGTCGTAGGCCAAGCGGTGGGCCACGGCCCGCCCCAACACGAAGAAGTAGTCGCTCAAGCGGTTGAGATAGCGAACCGCCTCGGGCCGGACCTGCTCGCCCTCGCTGTCCGACAGCTCCACCGAGCGTCGCTCGGCCCGGCGGCACACGGTGCGAGCCAGGTGGGTCGATGCGCCTACGGGGCCTCCGCCGGGAAGCACGAAGCTCTTGAGCGGCGGCAGCGGGTCGTTCCAGGCATCGAGTTCTTTTTCGAGTCGCTCGATGTGTCGCTCTTCGACCTTCAGCTTTGCGCCGCCCTCCGCTGCGCTCGGGGTGGCCAGCTCGGCGCCCAGGTTGAACAGCTCCTGCTGGATGCGCGCGAGTTGGGTGTCGAGCTCGTCGAGCACGACCTCTGCCCCCGCCCGACGGGGCTCGCGGGCAACCTCGATGCGGACCAGGCCGACGCAGGCATTGAGTTCATCGACGACGCCATAGGCCTCGATGCGCAGCGCGCTTTTTCGGACCTTGTCACCGCTGGCGAGCATGGTGTTCCCGCCATCACCGGACTTCGTGTAGACCTTGGAGATGTAGACCATGGATCTGGAGCGAGATGCATATACCATCCAGGGGTCGTCGCGCTTTGGTGGCGCGCGAATTTCTGCATGGCCCTGGCGGGCTTTGCCGCCATGGCCAGGTGTGAGCAGAACGTGTGCCGCAGGACGTGGGGCCCGCGGCCCGGGCGGCCTCGCTCGAGGTCGATGTCCGGCCCCAGCTGTGGTCGAAGCTCGCAACACCGGAGCCGGCCTCGCCGCCAAGAGTGCGCCTCAGCCGAACTTCGGCATGGCCTTGCCTTCCCACGGCATGTTCATCGTCGCGACGCTGGTGAGTCGATGTTTGGCGAGCAAGCCCGGGATGCGCTTGAAGTTCACGTTGACGCCGTGCTTTTTGGCGTCCATCGCCATCCGAATCGGTCCCTTGTCGCTCTTTTCCACCAGCTTTTGGAACTCGACGCCCGCGTTCAGCTCGATGTAGTCGCTGGGCGTGTCGGTGGCGTTCCAAAAGCAGTGCTCCACCCCGGCTGGCTTGCGGACGAAGCCGCCGGGCGGCACGGTGAAGCGCAGCCCATCTTCACCGCCGACCTCGAACTCCAGCTCGCCGGAGGCCACGTAGACGGCCTGATCCTCGTCGTCGTGGGTGTGGGGGGCGAGAAGCTGGTGGGGGACGAGCGTCACCTTCATTGCGGAGAAGACGCCGCCCGTGTGCTCGGTGCCGATGGGGATGTAGATGTTGCTGCCGATCCGCTTTCCCTGCCCGGGAAGCACGAGGAGGTCTTCAACGGTGTGGTCCATAGCCTAGCTCCTTGGGGCCTTTCGGGTGCCGTCGCGTAGAATCGACCGACACGCTCTCAAGCTAGTGCCCACCCCTTTGATGGTCCGCGCGATGCACGACAAAGATCGAGCCGTTGACGCCAACCCCCCGGGACCGTCCATGCTGGCGAACTTCATGACCACGGCGGCGGCCTATGCGGTGCAGCGTGGCGTGCCCCTCGAGCGTATCGCCGAGGCTGCTGGACTTGAGCCCCACGCCCTGATCGCGGCCCCCGACCGGGTGCCCGAGGACGCAGTGTCGCGCATCCTCGGCCTGCTGCAGCAGCACGTCCCCGATGAGGCGGTCGCCTTGGACATGGCAGCGGCGGCGCCTTTGCACTTTTTGGGACCGCTGGAGCCCGTCGCCCGCCTCGTGCCCGATCTGCGCACGGGCATCGATACGTTCGTACGCTACTGCAGCGTGCTGTCCACGAGCGTCGTCCTGGAGTTCATCGAGGCGCCGCCGGGGCCGATGCTTCGCCTCGAGCACCCGAACGACGTGCAGTTCGGGGCACTCAGCACGGAGATGGGTCTCGCGATGGGAGCACGCGTGGTCACGATCGGGTTTGGTCTTCCCGATGCTCTACGGGCGGTGTGGCTCGCCCACGCACCGACGGCCCCCTTGGAGCGCTACGCGGACGCGTTCTCCGTCCCGGTGCGCTTCAATGCTGAGTTCAACGCGTTGTTGTTCGACCCCGAGCGGCTCGACGATCCCGTGGAGCCTGACGCGAGCCCGCGGTTGCGTATCCTGCGGGCCCACCTCGAGCTCGTTCGGGAGCAGCTCGAGCAGCAGCAGGAGCCGGCCGAACTCCGACGCATCCGCGACTGTGCGGCACGCAACGCGGCCCAGCGGGAGTACAGTGCCGCGGCCCTGGCCCGCCGCGTCGGCATGAGCCTGCGAACGTTGCAGCGGCGTGTCCGTGAACTGGGCACGTCCGTGCAAGCGCTCATCGATGACGTGCGCGCGGCGACGGCACGCCAACTGCTCTCCGACTCGGAGCTGAGCTTCCACGAGGTTGCTTTCGCACTAGGCTACACCACCGAGAGCGCCTTCCGTCGGGCCTTCCGCCGATGGACGGGACAGAGCCCGGCACACTATCGGCGCTCGCTGGCCTAGCGATCGCCGTCCAGATCGTCGGCGACAGTCTCGAACTCGGCCGGCTCGCTCGCAACCATCACGCTCGGGACTCCTGCGTGCAGTACCCACAGTCCGACGTGCAGTTCGTGCTGCTGTTTCAACCGAGTGACGAGTGCGAAGTTGCCGTGTTGGTGGATGGCAACCGGCTCTGCCGTTCGCAGAGAACGACTTCTCGGTGGGTCGCGTCGCGATGCCTAGTCAGGATCGGCGGTGATGCGGTCCCAGTCGACCTGCGCCTCGCGAAGCCGATCGCCCAGGTGCTGAATGACCGCCTGCACGCGTCGCGGAAGCAGACCGCGATGCGGATACACGGCGTACACGCCATAGCGCCCCGGGATCCGCCACTGTGGGAGCACGCGCACCAGCTCTCCACGCTCGAGGTACTCGTCGGCGATGACGGCGACAAGGCGCCGACCCCCGACCCAATCCATCCAACGGGACGAGCTCGAAGCGAGTGAGAACCGACGGCGGCGAACTCGAGCAGAAGGTGCCACGCGATCGCAACGGTACCGTCGAGCCTGAGCTCGTAGTTCTATGGCAGTGGAAGCGCTGCCAGGTCGGCGGCGCCAGTCATTCGCCTGGGTCCTGCTGGCCGGCCATCGTCTTTAAACCTTGGCCTCGCGGCAAATCGGCGGCCCTCGCAGGGTAAATAGCGCAAAGCTGAAGGCCCTCGAGTCATTGCGACCACCGGGAATGCGTAACTACGACTTCCGCGGTGACTAGTAGGGGCGAGGATGACGACGCCGGTCGCGTGCCCAACGTTAGTCGGCGCCACCATATGCATCGATCGCCTTCTCGCACACTACAAAGCGAAGCTGTCAATGAAGGACTTTCGCGACGCGGATCGGGTGCTGTTTGCCGGGAAATCGTGATGGCCTCGATGGACCCGCCGCGTCAGACTCGCCCTCAGCTTCGCCGTTCGAGGCCGGCGTCGGCTTAGCAAGTGCACGTACCTCGCACCAAAGGCGGCCTCATGTGACAGCGTGACGGCTTCGTTTCGAACGCAACAGCGTCATCGCGAACTCGTGATCGAGATCGTAGGCCGCGAACACGACTTCTCTTCGCATCCGCCCCAAGGTGAGGGAGTGCGACAATTGGCCCAGCTGCTGCCCCCGCGTGGACGTCCATTGACTTGTTGATCAATCGGCCTCGATCCCTCGGGACGTACTGACTCCCGGAATTCGGGCGCGGCGCTGGAGCCGAGCATCGACATCCGTGGATTCTAGTTGCATCGTCTCTCCGTTCTCCTGTTCTTTGCTCCCTATTCAGGGGGGAACCGGTACGCCATCGAATGGCGAGATGTCCGCGTTTTCGGGCCTCTCCTGCTGAACGCAGCCCTCGTTCTTGGCGTATTTGATGTTCTTCCATGCAGTCGTAGACGTATGATCCGAAATTCCTCCCACCCAACCTCGGTATTGTGTCGGCCTGAATCCGAGCAGTAGAGCCTCATCTTCTTCCTCGACCTCAGGGGTGTCTGGTTGAAACGCAGGGGTGGCACTGCTGCTGCTGGTAGTCCTGTACTGATATCGTATATCCAGCGGAAAACCAAGCATGTCGAAGGGGCGGCCTCCACCTATGAGATGGTCACAGTCTTTCACGTCTTCTTCAACGTAGAAACTCTTGATTCCGCCATGCCACATTATACATACATCCCCGAATGTCTCTTCTGTCGATTCTTCTGAGACGTTGTTCATCCCGCGTTCTGTTGTTGAAACTGAGACCCATACCTGCGACCCTTCAGAGTACGTCTTGAAGTGATCGTAGGGATCTGCATTTTCTGTCAATTTCGGATTCTTCGAAGCCGCCATAAATCCGAATTTTTGCCATGAATTCGGGTGCCGCCCATCCACTCGGTAGAGCTCTGGAATGTCCAAGACACGACCTGATGACCTGCTTCCGCTGGCCTTCTGGCTGACCAAGTTCATCCATTGCCGTAGGTCGCATGCTCCAGGAGAGGAGTTTGAGGTCTCTAGATATTGTTCAAGGCTCGCGATCTGAGCCGTGTCGATCGATGGTGCTTCTCCGCTGACGACGACGTCGTCCAAAACGAGATCGAGTACTTGTGCGGCTGCGTCTGCTACGCAGTCGGCCTTGAGCTCGTCACCTACGCATCTGCATTGTTCGTTGGCTCGGTTGACCACGAAATTTCCGAACCCGAACGACGTCCATCTCGTACTGGAGACGCTCGCTGGTGGCGCAGAGGGATCTCGAGTTGAATCGCAGCCGACGAGCGTTCCACAGGCAAGCATATATGATAATGCTGAGGTGAGAGATATTCGCATGCGGTTCTCTTTCATTGGTGTCGGCATGACGATTGAACGGGCATCGCCGTTCTGAGCCTCCTTGATTGGGAAGCCGAGAGTGCCTAGTAAGTCGCGAATGCGGACCATGTCTATGCAGCGGAGGTTCTCAAACGAAATGAGACAGTACTGGTTGGAATGGACTGAATGTTCGGCGCGAGCTGCGCTTGCTGTTCCGTGGTGAGCGTCCTCGGTGCAGGCTTGTTGATCCGCACCGCGGTGGGAAGCGGCGACGGCTTGGGCAGGCGTCGTGGGAAGCGTTCTGGATGAGCCTCGACGGCAGCGGCGAGTGCTTCGGCGCGCCGGCTCCACTTGTCCTGAGCGAGGCCGTGGTGGACGTCGTAGGGGGTCATGGGGCCGAGCGCGAAGTGGTAATGTTCATGGTTGTCACCGTCGACGAAGTCGCGGTTGTGGGCCTCGGTTTGCCCTGGTTTGTAGAAGCTTGCGGGGAATTCGGGGTAGTGCTTCAGCGTTTTGAGACGAAACTCGGGGTAGGGGTTGTCTGCGATTCGGGTTCCGGTAGGACTCCCCAGAGCGAGACAGAGGAAACGCCTGAACGACTCGAGATCAGGGGTTCGATACGCGAGACCGTTGAGGAGCGCTGGGAAGTCCTGGATGATGAGCCTGCGCGCTCGAGGTCCTCACGTACGAACTGCAGTCGAAGTACCTCGATGATTGCCCGCAGACGCAGCTGTCCTGGGTGTTCGCGGGGCAAGGGGTGGAGCTGCGCCGAAACCACCTGGAGAATTGGGTGGCAGCGGCGGCATCTCTGCTCGACTCGCTGGCGGCGGATCCATGCATTCGCGGTGCTGTCTGATGTGTCGTAGTTCGACGAAACGCACCGGGAACGTTCTCGATCGTGACGCCTCGAAGAAACATCGAGCGGGAGCATCGATGAGGGCTGGTTGGCGACCAGGCCTTCGTGTCGTTTCGCTACACGGAGAAACTGGACCGCGCAGCTGGCCGACGGGTTCCCGGGGCGCGGTTTGGGTGGGTGCTGGTAGTCGGGTACGTGTGGGCCCATGGCCGGCGCTCGACCGCTTTCGTGGTCCTGATTCAGGACGGAGGTAGCGTTGAGCAGTACCAGAGCGCGGGAACGTGTTTCAGTAGGGTTTCGAGACCGAGCCGTCGCTGTTCGCTCAGTTCCCACGTTGCGCGAGCGCGCGACACCCTTGCGTTGCGTGGACGCGGTGAGAATGAAAGGATAGACGATGGATGCGGTCGGGTGACGACCTTCATGGGGACGAGACGAGACCGTCGCATCGGGTCGCTGGCGCGCAGTTGCCCGCGGAGAGTACGCCAACCCGCACGCTGGCTCCTGCTAGTGAAGCTTCGGTGCCGTTGGACGCCAAAGCTCCACGCGAGTTGTTAGGCCACCGCATCGGCCGTTTCTCGGTGCTGGAGTTACTCGGCCGGGGTGGCATGGGGACGGTGGTCGCCGCCTACGATGAGCACCTCGACCGGAAGGTGGCGATCAAAGTCCTGCACGAGAATCGGGCGGGCGATGAGGATGACCAGCAACGACTGTGGCGAGAGGCACAGGCCCTTGCTCGCTTCTCACACCCGAACGTCGTGACGGTGCACGAGGTGGGGCGTCATCGCGGCGGGGTGTTCGTCGCGATGGAGTTCGTGCGAGGACAGAGTTTGGGGGCCTGGCAGCGTACGGAGCCCGGCTGGCGAGCCGTGCTCGACGCGTACGTGCAGGCAGGCCAGGGGCTCAAGGCCGCGCACGAAGTAGAGATGGTTCATCGTGATTTCAAGCCGAGCAACGTGATGCGGACGAAAGATGGCTTGGTGAAGGTGCTGGACTTCGGCCTGGCCCGACACGAGACCGATGCGTCCCCCAAGGAACGAGTGTCCGAAATGGGGAGGCGCAGGCCGATATCGTCTTCGCTGACGGAATCGGACACGGTGGTGGGAACCCCACCCTACATGGCACCCGAGCAGCATGACGGGGAGCACGTCGATGCACGCAGCGACCAGTACGGGTATTGCGTTGCGCTCTGGGAGGGCCTGACGGGCGCGCGGCCGTTTCTCGGAATCGATTTCGACGAACTGTTGGCGAACAAGCAGCAGGGAGCGCCGCGTTGGCCCACGGACGCCCCGGATGTTCCCCCGGTCGTCGTCCGAGCATTGCAACGGGGTCTGTCGCCGAAGGCAGAGGATCGATGGCCGTCGATGGATGAACTCCTACGGGTTCTGCGTTGGGACCCGAGCCGTCGCCGGTGGCGTTGGGTGTTGGGCCTTTCCATCGTGGCGCTCGTGGGACTGGGTGGCACGACGGTCTTTGCTTGGGCGCAGGCCCGGGCTGAACGCTGCGGGGGTGCAAGGGCCAAGCTCGCGAGTATTTGGGACGACAGCCGCCGCGCCGAAGCCAAGACCGCAGTCCTGGGAGTCGACCGGCCCTACGCCCCGGACGTATGGAGTCGAACCGAGCAGGGGCTCGACACGTATGCCAGCGCATGGGTCGAGATGCACACCGAGGCCTGCGAAGCAACGACCGTGCGTGGCGAGCAGTCGCAACAGATGCTCGACCTTCGAATGAGGTGCTTGCACCTTGCATCGGTTGATCTCCAAGCGACGGTTGATACGCTCGCGGACGCTGATCCGAATGTAGTGGACAAGGCCCACCAACTGGTGGCGAAGCTACCACCGCTGTCACGCTGTGCAGACACCGGAATCCTGGAGACGAAGTTCGAGCTTCCGCTGCCTCATGAAGCAGAACGAGTGAAGCAAGCGCGCCAGCGGCTGGCACGATCCCGCAGCGAGCGAGCAGCAGGGCGCGCGACGGATGCTCTTGCCGAGATCGAGGCATTGACCCCCTTGCTCGATGATGTGGAGTACGGCCCGGTGCAAGCACGGCGGGCTCTCGAGAGAGGCAGAGTGCTCGACGCGCTGGGCAAGTACGACGCAGCCGAAGTGGCGCTGACCAAGGCGCTTGAGCTTGCCTCGCGAGAGAAGCTCTGGGACGAGTTGGCTCTTGCCGCCGAGGAGTTGATGGTCCTCATTGGTTATGGCCAGCGGCGAATGGACGAAGGTTTGCGGTATTGGCCCATGGTCCAGGGGTTGTCCGAGAAGGATCCCGAGCGGTTTGCTTCCGCGCACAATAGCCTTGGGACCATCCTCAAGGCGCAGGGAAAGTACGAACAGGCCGAGACCGAACTTCGAGCCGCGCTGGCATCCTGGGAACGAGTGCCCGAACCTCATGAACTCGATGTCGCTCGAGTGCGCAACAACCTCGGCGTCGTCTTCTTCTCGCAAGGGAAGTATGAGCAGGCTGTAGTCGAATACCGAGCCGCGCTCTCGTTGCGGGAAAAGGCTCTGGGACCCGGCCACCCCGTGGTCGCAAGGTCGCGCAATAATCTCGGCGCGGCCTATTACTCGCAAGGGAAGCATGAGCAGGCCGAGATCGAGTATCGGTCCGCGCTTTTGTCATGGGAAAACGCGTTGGGAGCAGGCCACCCTGACGTTGCAAGCGGGCGCAACAACCTTGGCGCCGTTCTCCAGAAACAGGGGAAGTACGAGCGGGCCGAGGTCGAGTTTCGAGCTGCGCTTTCGTCATGGGCAAAGACGCTGGGAGCGGAACACCCCGACGTTGCACGGGCGCGCAACAATCTTGGTACGGTTCTCGATAGGCAAGGGAAGTACGAAGAGGCCGAGGCTCAGCTTCGAGCCGCGGTGGCATCGTGGGAGAAAATGCCGGGTGCCGAAAAAACCGACGCCGGAGTCGCGCGCAAGAACCTAGGCCTGCTCCTCGAGAAACAGGGGAAGTACGAAGAGGCCGAAGTCGAGCTTCGAGCCGCCTTGGCCTCATGGGAAAAGAGCTTGGGAGCTGATCATCCCCACGTCGTCCCGTTGCTCGACAGTCTCGCTTCTTTGCTGCTGAGGGAGGGACGTATGGATGAGGCCTTGCAAGTCGTGAACAAAGCGTGGACACGGCACCGAGAAGCCGGCGTCGAACCACACAAACGAGCACGGACTGCGTTCGTCCTCGCCCGAGTTCTGTGGTCCATCGAGGGGGCGGAGCAGGACCGAGCGCGCGCCCTAGACTTGGCTAAGGACGCCGCCGTATCCTATCGGGTCGCGACGGGCCAGCATGCGGAGGAATTGAAGGAGGTCGAGCAATGGCTCGATCTCCATCGCGGACCCTGAACTCGGTTGAGGATGCAGGCCCGAGACGTTGGTTCGGTGAGTTGGGGAACGCCGCGGCCCCGGTGGCGAACGTCGTAGTTATGTGCATGGTCGTCGTGGATGCGACCAGTGTTTCTGAGAGGGAGCCACCTTCTCGCGGAGCTGGCCAAGGCGTAGTGCGCCACGCGTCGCGAACAACTGGAGCTGGTCGAGGTCAAGGAGCAGCGGCCGCTCGCCGGGGTTTTTTTGCAAAGAGGTGAGTAAATCGGGGCTGTGCAGTGACCTGTTGTGTGTCGTGGTCCTGCGACGCCGAAGTGACTGAACCATGCTCGAGTTTCGTCTGTGCCTTCTTGCGCCGCTGCTGTCCGTGCCTCTGCTCGCCTGTTCGGAGGATAACCAAGCCGCGAATACCGCCGCTGACTCTGATAGTGGTGACTCGGTCGCCACGGCTGCAGCAACGGCCGCAAGCACCGGCGCCTCACCAACTACGGCTGGGTCGACGACCGGTGTGGTGCCCGACGATACCGACTCGGTGGACACCAGCGGCGATCCCGTCGACGAACCGGTCGATACCACTGCGACTATCCCCGACTTCGTATTCGACCTTGGCGAGATCCCCGATGCTCCCGCTATCGATGAGGAGTGTGGTGAGGTCGATTTTCTGTTTGTCATCGACAACTCGGGCAGCATGGGCGACGAGCAGGCCAACCTCGTGGCCAATTTTCCCGCATTCATCGATGGGATCCAAAACAGCCTCGAAGACGTCGAGAGCTATCACGTGGGAGTGGTCACGACCGACGCGTACTCGGACAACATCGCCGGCTGCCGACAATTGAGTTCGTTGGTGGTACAGACCGGCGGATCCAGTTCCAGCAACGCTATGTGTGGTCCCTATTTCGAGGGCAACAACTACATGACGGAGATGGACGATCTCGCTACGGCGTTCAGCTGTGCGGCGCAGATCGGTACCTCCGGCGACGCAACCGAGCGTGCCATGCAGGCTGTCGTCGAGACGGTCACGGGGGTGGAAGCCGACCCCGGTGAGTGTAACTTCGGGTTCCTACGCGAAGAGGCCTTGCTCGTCATCGTGATCATCACTGATGAGCCCGATAACACGTCCCTCGGTACGCCGATGACCTGGTTCGATGATGTCGTAGCAGCCAAGGCCGGTATCTCCGAGAACATCGTGGTGCTATCTTTGGTCAACACGCCCGGAGGGGCATGTCCTGGTGGCGACGCGAACAACATGGCCGCGTTCACCATGATGTTCGGGGACAATGACTTTATGGCCGACATCTGTGCGCCCGATTTCATGCCGGTATTCAACGAGGCGATCGGCGTCATCGACGTTGCTTGCGAGAACTTCATTCCGCCCAACTAGCGCCGAGCTCGAGATCTGTTTTGCCGGCGACCGGTGCCCAACCAAGTACGGCGTACGACGACTGCATCTTTGTCGATGTAGTCCTCCGGCGAAGCAGCAGCCTCGCCGGGGGATTGAAGGCCTGCGACGGAGTCGCACGGGCTGTTTCGAGGTCTTCGGCCGTGGGGCGCTTTTTCGACACTGTTTGCGCAGAACGATGTTCGGGGGGGGCGCAGCCGAGGAAAATGAAGAATCTTCGTCGGTCTGCGTAATCGGCCTCGGCACCGTGACTCTACGTTCACGATGACGAGACGTGCGTAGCGTTGGCACTTGCTGGTTCTGAAGCCCTCCAGCGCAAGCGAAAACCCCAATATTTCGTTGTGGCAACGTGCCGACCCTGCGGCGCAAAAGGTGCGACCGAGCCGAGTAAAACCACGAGCAAACTTGGGCCCATCTCAGTCTCCGGGCTCGGCGAACGGATCCACAGCGACACGGGCGAGCTGATGCGGTCTTCAGGGCAGAGGGGCGGCCACTCGGTGATGGCGCCGACAACCCCTTCGCGGGTTGTACTCGGGCCAACAAAACCCGCCCGACTGGATTCCCGTGACGAGTCACGCGTGCCCATCCCGTCATCGGTCTTTTTCGCGAGACGTTTCAAAACAACTAAATAGAGACTCAACAATGAAAAGAACCTCAATCTGCCCCCTCCTACTCTCTTTTGCCTGGCCTCTGATCGGATGTACCGGAGAACCGCCCGACGGTAACGCCGACGACGGTGAGTCGGTGTCGACCGATTCGAGCGGTTCGACCGGAAACCCACTCGAAACCACGTCGACGGGCCCGGTGACCAGCGGGGAAAGCGACGGAACAGATAGCGATTCGGATGCCTCGTCTTCGGGCAATGCCGACTCGAGCAGCAGCGGAGGAGAAGATCCCCCCGAGCCCCCGCGGGAGCCGGGGGTGTTGCCCGACCCGCCGGAGAACTGCGCAGTCGACTTTCTGGAGTTCCCAATTGCTCAGGACTTCAGCTTCTTCGAACCGGAGGCCTTTTCGATCGGCACGGGAGCAGAGGTCGCCGTCCTTGGCACTCGGTTCGACGTGCAAGACTTCGCCAATATCATCACTTCATCCGAGGTTCTCTATGGGACCTTTCAAGATGGGCCAATCTGGTCGCGGACGGTCCACGATGAAGACCAGACCGCGTTTCTGACGTCCATTGCCGTGTTGCCGTCGAGCGACGTCGCGTTGAGCTTCTCAACCCTCTTCACCAGCGAAGTCCAGGCGCTTCGCGGGTCTGACGGCGAGCTTCTCCTGAGGGAGGCGCCAGCGTACCTACGCGAGGTGGCTGCACTGCCCCGCGCGACTTCCTTCGCCGGAATAGCGGAGGGACTCTCGGCGGAGGGAGACTCTGACGGGGCGGTCGTTCGAATCGCGATGGATGGAAGCTGGGAAGGTGAAGGGTTTCCATTTGGCGGAGAAGATGAGGACGCGGGGATGTTCTTGCGACTCGACACCGACGGTCGGGGCATAGCGGTTGCGGCCAGTCGGACCTCGGGTTTCGGTTCAGAGGTCGGTTGGTGGTCGAACGACGTCGATTTCGCTCTGGGCGGGTCCCCGCTAACGCTTCCGAGCACATTTCATCCTGGCCCAGATTTCCTACGTGATGCGGCGTTCGATCCTGTGACGCGCGTCCTGTACGTGTTCGCAGAGACTTCCTACACCAGCGAATCCTACTTTGTCGCCGCCTACGATGAAGACCATCAACTTCTTTGGCAGGAAGCGTCACCGTGGTCACAACAAAGAGGCGTGGGAGTGGACGATGCTGGGCGCCCGTGGGCGGCCGGGCGTGACGAAACTACGGACTCGTTGAAGGTCTGGGCTTTGTCCAACGACGGTTTTTCGACGGTCTACGAGCAAGGTGATGGGAGCGGCGTGCTGGCCGACGGCTTCGGTTTTCCTCAGTATCTCGAGGTTGGACCGTCAGGAAACATCTTTGTCATGTCACTCCAGCCTCCGCCAGACCCAAGCCAATTTGCAGAGACTCTCCAGGTTGCGCGAATCGACTGCGACTGAGTCACTCGGGCTCGAGAACGCGAACACGGGTCGGCCCAGGTCTTGCGTGACGCCCTCCTCGCCAGGGCCGAGTGGTCCACCCCGCGTTGGCTCGTTCGGTGCGCATGTACTCCTGGGTCCTCCGCTTGCTGACGCGGATACCCAGCCTCAGCCGATCTCCGCAGATCCGCTCGGAACCCCACAATCGGCTTCGACTAGAAGCGGGTGCTCGTCGCCCGACCCACCAGGAACTCGCGATCGAGCTTGGTCAGCAGCAGGCGCTTCGTTCTGCGCTCGAGGACCACGAGTTGATGCCGGAGCAGCGCGTTCCCTGCGATCAATCCGTGGCGCGTTCGAGCCAGATCCACCAGCGCACCAGAGATACGGCGCGGCCGACTCAGCGCTCGTGCGAGCCCAAGCGCTCGGGTTGCTACGGCGCGCATGACTTCTCGAAGCCCGGCCAACCTCGGGGTATCCGAGCCTTGCCGTCGTCTATCGTCAACGAAGCGTGCAGCTTCTCGAAATCACTCGTGGATGAACGAGGTCGCCAGCACGCCTTGGTCGTGCAGCGGCATCAGCAAGGGAATGGTGGAGGTGCCTTCGTGCTGCGGACACGTCGCGCATCGTAGGTGCGGCCGACGTACACCTGGAGCCGCGTGGCCATCTTGCGATTGGGCGTGGACAGGTGCTCCATGAGCACATGGACCAAGGCCGGCCGCTTGGATTGCCGCAGGGCGCCCGAGTCGAGGGATGTCGGTGTGTCGAGGCCGGAGGGCTGGGTCCGCACGGCGATCGACCCGTCAGTCAGGATCGGCGGTGATGCGGTCCCAGTCGACCTGCGCCTCGCGAAGCCGATCGCCCAGGTGCTGAATGACCGCCTGCACGCGCCGCGGAAGCAGGCCACGATGCGGATACACGGCGTACACCCCGTAGCGCCCGGGGATCCGCCACTGCGGCAGCACGCGCACCAGCTCTCCGCGCTCGAGGTACTCGTCGGCGATGAACGGCGACAAGGCACCGACCCCCGCGCCGTATCGCACCGCCTGCAGCACGACGTCGGCATTGTCGGTGCTCAGCACCGAGCCCACGCGCAGCTCGAGGTGCTCCTCGCCGTGCATGAACTCCCACTGGTCCGCGCGGTTGCTCGCGTCGTAGAGCACCCAGTGGTCGATGAGGTCTTCGGGGTGCTGTGGCTGGTGCGTGTCGACCCACTGCGGTGTGGCGCAAAGGATGTAGCTCCACTCCGCCAGACGCCGGGCGACCAGGTTGCTGTCGGGGAGCTTGCCCGTGCGCAGGGCGAGGTCGAAGCCCTGACCCACCAGGTCGACGAGTTCCTCTCGGGCCAGGACCTCGAGCTTCACCCCCGGATGCTCGGCCTGGACCGACATCGCCACCGGGACCATCACCGAGCGGGCGAGATAGGGGAGGGTGGCTACGCGGACCCGGCCCTGGAGGCGATCGCCTTCGCTGACCTCGACCAGCGTGCGGGCCACCTGCTCCATCGGCGCGGAGACGCCCTCGAACAAGGCCCGCCCCGCCTCGGTGACGTGGATCTTGCGCGTGGTCCGATGTAGCAATCGCACCCCGAGGCTCTCCTCGAGCGCCCGGACCCGCCGCGAGAGCAGGGACTTGTCGGTCCCGGTGCGGCGGCCCGCCATGGTGAAGCTGCCGGCCGAAACCACGGCCAGGAAGGCATCCAGCAGCGGTAGGTTTTTTGTGGACGATATTGCATCAATATATTCTGATTTGTGCTCCATCGTCATGACTCGGTCCACAAACTAGCATGGGAACGAACGAGCGCGGGAGTCTCTCCGCCCGCGAGGATAGCGCCGCCATGGACGTTGCATCGATGACCCTGCCCACCCTCCGCCTCGAGCCCTCGGGGGCTCGCATCACCGTGCGCCATCGCGACATCGTCGTGGCCGACTCGCGGGCGGCCGCGGTGGCGATCAAGGAGGGCGCAAGCGTACGTCGCTCGGTGTTCTACCTGTTCCCGCGCTCGGCCGTCGTCGGTGACCTGGTGCCCCGCGCCGAGGACCCCGCGTTGCTCGATCTACACCTGGCCGATCGCGTGCTCGAGGGCGTGGCGTCGGTCGAGCCCGGTCATCCCGATCACGTGCGCCTGGGGGTCGATGCGCTCGGCTCCCTCGATTTTTTCGAGGAGTCCCTGCCGACCTTTCCGCAGGCCCGAGACCCTCGCCACGGGGTCCGGGTGCTCCCGATTTCGCAGCGGGTTCGCGTGATGCTCGACGGGGTCGAAGTGGCGAGCACGCGGGGCGCGAAGCTGGTCCTCGAAGCCGGGCTCGATGGTCGTGTCTACCTGCCGGAGTCTGCGTTCGAAGGAGCATCGCTTCGGCCGAACGAAGGCCAGGCGCCGACACTATGCCCGTACAAGGGCATCGCGACGTACTTCGATCTCGTCACCGACGAGCGCACCGTCGAAGGGGCGGCGTGGGGCTACGATCGCGCCACGACGCCTCGCAACTGGCTCCTACCTCAGCTCGATGGCCACCGCGCCCTGTACGAACGCGATGGCCTCGAGGTCGTGGTCGACGACGAGTCCTGAGCCCGTCAGTCGCCGCAGATACAGTCGCAGACGCTGGAGTCGGGCACGTTGGCGCATTGACTCCACCCGTCGCCGACCGCGGCCGTGGCCCCGACCCGAGTGTCGTGGGGAACGGTCGCCACGGTGCGCACGCCTTCGATCTCGACGGTGACGGGGAGCCAGGTGCCATCGGCACACGTCGCCTCGGGGCTGGCCTCCGAGAAGTTGCGCAGGAACATGCACCGCTCCGAGGCGAGCAGGTCCCCGCAGGCGGAATCCGCCGGGCCTTCGAGGGTCTGCACCCAGCCGCAGCGGCCGGCCTCGAGGTTGTCGATCGCGGTGTCGCAGGCGTCCTGCTCGTCGAACTGGGCGCAGAACACATCGCCGTTGTCCGCCGAGACCACACCATCGTCGGGCAGGCAGTAGTCCGCTCCATCGCCGGACAGCTCGACGAAGCAGCTGCACATGCCCGTCTCCGGGTCGTCGCCGCAGCCGGAGACCCCGTTGGCGCTGCCCCACTGTGCGGGGTCGAAGCAGACCTCGTCGGCCAGGCAATCGTCGTCGGTGCTGCACGTGGGCCGCGGACAGCCGTCGATGTCCAACGAGTCGTCCAGCGCCCCGAAGCACCCGGGGTCGAAGCAGTCGTGCGCCGTCGAGCAGCCCGAACGTTCGCCGCACATGATCGTGCCGGAGGTGGCTCCCGCCGTGGGATCGGTGGTTCCGCTGTCGCTGCTCGAGTCGGCCTCTTCCGCGTCGTCCTCCAGCTCCGGCTCGCCCGTGCTCGAGGAACTCGCGGCATTCGTCGTGGTGGAGCCTCCTTCGTCGAACTCGCCCAGGGGCGTACTCCCGACCTCACAACCGAGCGAGAGCGACAGCGAAAGGCAAAGCAGACCGGGACCGAGCAGGTTGGGGCGCAAGCTCTTCATGCTGGTGGATGTCCACCTCGCGGCGGAAGTACCAAAACTAATTTCGAGAATCCCGACAACCAATGAAAACGGCCGCGGGAGCGATGCTCCAGCGGCCGTCGTTCGGGTCGAGGCGAAGCGCCTAGCCCAGGGCCTTGGCCATCGTGGTGCCGATGTCCGAGGGGGTATCCGCGATGTGCACGCCCGCGTCACGCATGGCGTCGAGCTTGGCGTCGGCCGTGCCCTTGCCACCCGAGATGATGGCGCCCGCGTGGCCCATGCGCTTGCCCGGAGGGGCGGTGGTGCCCGCGATGAAGCCCGCGACGGGCTTTTTGACGTGCGCCTTGATGTACGCGGCGCCGTCCTCCTCGGCCGAGCCACCGATCTCCCCGATCATGACGATGCCCTCGGTGGCGGGGTCCTCGTTGAACAGGGTGAGGCAGTCGACGAAGTTGGTGCCGTTGACCGGGTCACCGCCGATGCCGATGGCGGTGGTCTGGCCCAGGCCCAGCGTAGTCAATTGGTGCACGGCCTCGTAGGTGAGGGTGCCGGAGCGCGACACCACGCCCACGCGGCCGGGCTGATGGATGTAGCCGGGCATGATGCCGATGCGGCACTGCTCGGGGGTGATGATGCCCGGGCAGTTGGGGCCGATGAGGCGGCTCTGCTTGTCGGCGAGGTAGCGCTTGACCTTCACCATGTCCGAGACGGGGATGCCCTCGGTGATGCACACGATGAGGGGCATGCCCGCGTCGGCCGCTTCCATGATGGCGTCGGCGGCGAAGGGCGGGGGCACGAAGACCACCGAGGCGTTCGCGCCCGTCTTCTCCACGGCGTCGGCCACCGTGTCGAAGATCGGCACTTGCTTCTCGAAGGTCTCGCCACCACGGCCGGGGGTCACGCCCGCGACAACCTGGGTGCCGAAGTAGTCGAGCGACTGCCGGGTGTGGAACCCACCGGTCTTACCGGTGATGCCCTGCACGAGGAGCTTGGTGTTCTTGTCGACGAGGACGCTCATTTTGCCAGCTCCACGATCTTCTTGGCCGCGTCGCGCAGCGAGTCTCCGGTGGTCAGGGGCAGGCCGCTCTCCTCGAGCAGCTTCTTGCCCTGCTCGACGTTGGTGCCCTCGAGACGGACGACCAAGGGAACCTCGAGCCCGACCTCTTTGACCGCCGCGATCACGCCTTCTGCGATGACGTCGCACTTCATGATGCCGCCGAAGATGTTCACGAGGATGCCCTCGAGCTTCGGATCGGCGGTGATGATCTTGAAGGCCGCGGTGACCTTCTCGACGGTGGCGCCACCGCCCACGTCGAGAAAGTTGGCCGGCTCGGCCCCGAAGAACTTGATGATGTCCATGGTGGCCATCGCCAAGCCGGCGCCGTTGACCATGCAGCCGATGGTGCCGTCGAGGTTGACGTAGCTGAGGTCGTACTGCTTGGCCTCGAGCTCGGCGGGGTCCTCCTCGGAGGGGTCCCGCAGCTCCTCGATGTCCTTGTGGCGGTACAGCGCGTTGTCGTCGAAGGTCGCCTTGGCATCGAGCGCGAGGACCTCACCGTCACCGGTGATGACCAGCGGGTTGACCTCGAGCAGCGAGCAATCGAGCTTGGTGTACGCGGTGGCGAGCTTGCCGAGGAACTTGGCCATTTTCTTGGCCACGTTCCCGGTGAGCCCCAGGCCGTAGGCGAGCTTGCGCGCCTGGAAGGGGACCAGGCCGACGGCGGGGTCGATGGTCTCCTTGAGGATCTTCTCGGGGGACTCCTCGGCGACGACCTCGATCTCCATGCCGCCCTCGGTCGAGGCCATGAGCACGGTGCGTCCGGTGACGCGGTCGAGGGTGGCGGCGACGTAGAGCTCGGACTTGATGTCCATGCCCTGCTCGATGAGCACGCGGCCGACCTTCTTGCCTTCTTCGCCGGTCTGGATGGTGACCAGCGTGCTACCGAGCATCTGCCCGGCGATGTCCTTGGCCGTGGCCGCGCCCTTGACGACCTTCACGCCGCCGAGGTCCGGGTGCTCCTTGAAGCGGCCCTTGCCACGCCCACCGGCATGAATCTGCGATTTGACGACGACGACCTCGTTGCCCGTCTTCTCGATGATCTCGCGGGCGGCGGCCTCGGCCTCTTCGGCGGAGAACGCAACCTTGGAGAGCGGGACGGGGACGCCCTGCGCCGCGAGGAGGGCTTTGCCCTGATACTCGTGGATTTTCATGGTGACCTCAGTAGGGGAGGAGCTTGACCACGCTGCGGACGGCCTCGGCCGAGACTTCCAGCATGCCCTTTTCAGTCTCACCGAGCTTCATCTCGATGATCTTCTCTGCACCGCCGGCACCGATGACCGCCGGGACGCCCAGGAACAGGTTCTCGTAGCCGTACTCGCCCTTGCACAGGCAAGCGGTCGGCAGGACTCGCTTCTTGTCCTTGACGATGGACTCGACCATCGCGATGACCGAAGCGGAGGGCGCGTAGTAGCCGGAGTAGCCGAGTAGGCCGACGATCTCGCCGCCGCCCTTGCGGGTGCGCTGAATGATGGCCTGGATCTTGTCCTCGTCCATCAGCTCGCGCAGCGGGATGCCGCCGACGGAGGTGTGGGAGGGCAGCGGGACCATGGTGTCACCGTGGCCGCCGAGGACCATGCCGTGGATGTCCTCCACGCTGACTCCGAGCTCCATGGCGATGAAGGTCTTGTAGCGAGCGGTGTCGAGCACGCCCGCCATGCCGAGGACGCGCTCCCGCGGGAAGCCCGACTCTTCGAGCATCACGTGGCACATGGCGTCGAGCGGGTTGCTGACGCAGATGAGCACGGCGTCGGGCGAGCGCGCGACGAGCTCCTTGGTGACCGAGCCGACGATCTTGCGGTTGGTCTCGACCAGCTCGTCACGGCTGGTGAACTTCCCCGTCTTGGGGTCCTTGCGGCGGGGCACGCCAGCGGTGATCACGACGACGTCGGACCCGGCGGTCGCGTCGTAGGTGTTGGAGCCGACGAGGGCGGAGTCGAAGCCCATGACGGGGCCGGACTCGGCCAGGTCGAGGGCCTTGCCCTGCGGCATGCCTTCCTTGATGTCGACGAGGACGACGTCGCCGAGCTCTTGCTGAACGGCCCAGTGAGCGGCGGTTGCACCGACGTTTCCAGCGCCAACAATGGTGATCTTGTTCCTACGCGGCATGGCGGGGCCCGTATAGCACGCCTTGCCGCCCGACCGGGGGGGTCCTACGTGACCGTCATCAAGCCCAAATCGATGAGATACAGCACCCCCACGATGCGTATGATGCGAAGCAGCGAGATGGCGAGGAACCAGGGGTAGGGCATGTGGGTCGCCCCCGCGGCCCAAGACGACAGCGAGTAGGGCAGGGGCGTCACTGCGGCCACCGCCACCACCTTGATGCCGTGCTTCCGAAGCGCGCGATCGACCCTCGCACCCCGGCCGGACATGAACCGGGAGAAGAACCTCGTGGACCGAAGCAGCCGCCCCAGGCAAAAGCCCAGGCTCCCTCCGGCCAAGCTGCCCAGCAGCGCCCAGCCCACCAGCGGCAGCGTGGCCATGTTTCCCGTGCGGCCCAGCGCCAAGAAGGCGTCGTTGGGAATGGGCACGGTGAACGCGTCCGGGATCATGAATCCCACCGCCACGCCCGGGCCGCCCAGCGTGCCCACGAACCATCGGCCCGCGTCGACCATGGGTTCGTAGAACCACCGGCCAATCACGAGGAAAATGGCCATGAACGCCAGCAGCATCAGCGTGGTCGCGATGATGAGGCGGCGGGGCGACAGTTCGTCGGGGGAGGGGGCCGACGTGGGGTCAGAGGCATCGTCCACGGAGGACTCGAGCGGCGGCGGACCGCGGGCGGGCGCAGCGGGATGAGTCGCTACTTTTATTGAGCGTTGGGAGCATGGCCTCGCGTCGGGTCGGGATCCACCCGCGGTTGGGTCGACCCGAGCGGTTGAGCGGGCTTTGTCGGGTTGCCGGGGCGTGGGCACGTGTGAGCTAAGGCCCGGTCGACCACGACGCGATCCAGGGCGGGAGTCCCGCGAGTGCCTGTCCGGTCGAGCCCGACTCGATGCCGTCGCTGGCGGGTTTTCGGTGTTCGCGTCGACCGCGGGCGGGACCTGCGATTCGAGCAACGAGGAGACATTGCGGCGCCTCGGGTGTGGACCGGGTGTCTTGATGCTGCTCTGTCGAGCGCTCGTCCTGAGCTGGAGCGTGCCTGGGGGCTGCCCCGAGCGAGCGGAGTTCGAGCAGCGGCTGTCGGCGTTGCTCGGCGGGGCGCCCGTGGTGACATCGGTGGACGTCGAGGCCACCATCATCGCGCGCGGCGGAGGCTTCGATGCCGTCGTGCGGCTCCGCGACGAGCAGCAGACGCAGACCCGGCAGCTGAGCGCGCATGGCTGCGAGCGGCTCACCGACGCGATCGCGCTGTTGGTGGCGGTGCGCATCGATGTGGTGCGGGTCGCCGCCGTGATCGAGCGATCGAACGAGGCACCCGAGCCTCCGTCGACCCCGCGGCGCCCCGACCCGGCCGGGGCAGGAGTCGGCTCGACACCGAGGATTCGGGGGTTCGTCGCCGTCGGATCCGCGCTCGGTTTTGGCGTGCCGCGGGGGCTCGACGGTCGCGTGGCATTCGCGGGTGGCCGGCCGTGGCCGCGAGCCCGGGTGGAGGCTCGGCTCGAGTACGGCGTGCCCCGTCGGGTGAGCTACGCCGCGGACGGCGTCGAGGCCCGGTTCCAGCGGGTCGGCGGCACGGTGTTCGTCTGTCGATCGCATCGTCGCACCCGGTGGGCGGTGCACGGATGTGGCGGCGTGTCGGCCCGTGCTCTGCAAGGTCGAGGGGGTACCGGGGTTCGCGAGCCTGGGCGGATGCGACGGGGAACCCGGCAGCGCGGCCACGCTGACCTCCGAGCAGGCCTATCCCGACTGCCGCAGCTCGTGGAGCGACGACTTGAGTGCCCGCTACCCGCGACGGGCAATGCCACGCCCGCCTGCGAAGAGCGACACTGCGTGCTCGAGTGTGACGCGACCGGGCGTGCCCCGACGACATGAGCTGTCTCGACGGCCGCTGTCACTACGTGGCGGACGATGAGTTCTTCTGCGCGGTGACCCTCGAGGGGCCCGACCCTTGCGGGTTCATCAGCGACGAAGCGGCGTGCAACGCCAAGGTCTCGACCGCAGGCAGCCACGAGTGCGCCTGGGTCGAGCGACGAACCGTGGTCTCGGCCGAAGCCTGCACCGTGTCGGAGTCCGACTTCGAGTGCATCCACGTGCGTGACACTGGCACCGGGTGCACGGATGCACCCGCTTGCGGAGCCGAGGGGCTGCGCGTGTACTGGTTCGACGAGGGGGGCGGCACCGTGGACCTGCTGCGGGTGCCCTGCGACCTCGACGGTGCTGCGCCCGACCTCTGGCGTGCGGCTGCGGCTGCGCCTGACGAACCCGTCGCCGTGCGCGTTCCACCGTGGCCTGCTAGGTTCCGGCCATGGCCGCGGAGGACCGCCGGGCGAGCATCTTCGACGCACCGTCGCTCGACGCCGTCCACCGCGAGCTACGACTCGACCCCGAGCACGTCCGTCGGCTGCGCAACGCGGTGATGAAGAAGTTCGTGCCCGATGAAGCGGTGCGAGCGTCCTTCCCGGTCGTAGAGCGGCTGCGCATGCACGCGCTGACGCTCCACCGTCGCCTCGACTCGAAGCTCGACGGGGCCACCAAGCTGCTGTTTCGCACCGACAGGGGGCTGCTCACCGAGTCGGTGGTGCTGCGCATCGCCAGCGGGCGCTCGACCGTGTGCGTCTCGAGTCAGGTCGGCTGTGCGGCGGCTTGTCGCTTCTGCGCGACCGGGACCATGGGCATCGCCCGCAGCCTGTCGACCGCAGAGATCCTCGACCAAGTGGCGAGCGCGGGGCAGATCGTCGCCGCCGAAGGTCGAAGGCTGCGCAACGTGGTGTTCATGGGCATGGGCGAGCCGCTCCACAACGAGGCGGCGCTGGTCGAGACCCTGACCGCGCTCACCCATCCGGCGTGGTTCGACCTGTCGGCGCGGCGAGTCATGGTCTCCACCGTCGGCGTCATCGACGGCATGGTGCGCCTGGCCGAGCGCTTCCCTCGGGTCGGGATGGCCCTCAGCCTACACAGCGCCCGGCAGGACACGCGACAGTCGCTGATCCCTCTGGCCAAGAAATACCCCTTGCCGCAGCTTCGGGAGGCCGTCGCGCGGCTCAATGCCATCCAGTCTCAACCGGTGATGCTCGAGTACGTGATGCTCGACGGGCAGACGGACACCGAGGACGAGCGACGGGCGTTGCAGGAGTGGAGCACGGGGCTCGACGTGCACATCAACTTGATCCCCTACAACCAGGTGGACGGGGCGCCCGAGCTACGGCCCACCCCGATGCCGGACATTCGCCGCTTCGCCGAAGGCCTCAAGGCCGCCGGGTTGACCACCACGGTGCGACGCAGCCTGGGGCGCGACATCGAAGCGGCGTGTGGGCAGCTCGTCGAGCGACACAATCTCGCTCGCACGGCCGGACGAACCGCGACGCCCTGAGTGAGGCATACGCGAGGCCAACAAGAGTTCTAGGTCCACGAAAATAGGGCCGTTGGGAGGGCGGAATGCGGGCGCGAGGCGGGGGGTAGTCGCAGGCATACGATGGCAGGTGAAAGTGCGAGCCAGGCGATTGCGGCGTACCAACGAGACCAGCGTGCGGCGCAGATCGGGAGCGCTCACGCCAAGGCACGACGGGGCGTAACCCGGGCCCTACGGGCGGTCCACGGTCCCGATCTCACTACGGCGCCGTTCCCCTGCCATCGCGTGTGCCTCGAGTGCGGCCATACTCGCCCGCCCGTGACGGGAGGCGATCCTCTGAGGCCCTTGCCGGCTCCCGTACGAACGCAGAGTCGATGCGAGGCCTGCGGCGAGGATGCCTCGGTCGACGTCTCGTACGACAGCGTCGCCACCACGCTGTGCGAGTCCGAGTTGGCCACCCGTAGCTCGACCGGAACGCCCTGGCTGCTCATCGCTGGGTCCGCGTTCGTATCGGTGGCCTTGGTCGCCATCGGCGTGGCCGAGGGCTGGACGGCGATGCACTTCGCGTGGCTCGCCATGCCCCTGTTGCCTTCGCTCGGCGTCGTTGCGGCCATTACTCGCGATCGCAGGGTGCGGCGACCCTCTCGTCCGCGACGCTGGAGTTGGGTCGAGGCGCCCCCGAGCTCGACGTTTCGAGAGCGGAGCGGCACGGTCACGGGTCGCTCGCCCTTACGGGCGCCGATGAGCGGTCGCGAGTGCCTCGCGTACGAGGTCGCAATCGCGCCCGCGGGGGTGACGCCCAAGACCGACGCTGATTGGGTGGTCCGCGAGCAGCGAGCGACACGGCTTTGCGTCGATGGGCTCCAGGTCGAGGGCACCGACGTGGCGCTCGTCGTAGATCCCACCGCTCCCACGAGGTTCGAGGTGGAACCGACCGCGCTCGCCAGGTACCTGCGCGAGCGGGGGGTCATGGCGGCGAGTGACTCCTTCGATGTCTACGAGGCGATCGTGGCGCCACACGCTCGAGTGACGCTGCAGCAGAGTGAAGGAACGGCGGTCGGACGGCTCCGGCTGGTGTCGAGCCCGGCCTCGGTGCACCCAAGCTCATCTTTTCGAGATGAGCTCCTAGGCGGTTTCTCGGTGCATTGGCCCCGCCGCGCGTGACACCATGGACGAGGTTTCGGCGTCGCTTTCGGAGTGGCTGGCGCCCAGCCGCTGCGCACGATGACGGGGATCACCGGGCAAGAAGACACGATCATCGGAGGCGGGCTCGACACGGTCCCCGGCGATGCGTCGACCGAGCGAGCAGGCCGCGCACAGTCGCTGCAGTCCGGCGAGCGCGTGGGTCGTTACGTCGTGCTGAGCGAGCTCGGGGCGGGCGGCATGGGCGTGGTGCTCGCGGCCTACGATCCGGAGCTGGATCGCAAGGTCGCGGTGAAGCTGGTGCGACCGGAGGCACGCTCGACCACCGCCCGCGAGCGCATGGTTCGAGAGGCGCGGGCCATGGCCAAGCTGGCGCATCCCAATGTGGTGTCCGTGTTCGATGCGGGCGAGCATGACGGCGCGGTGTACATCGCGATGGAGTTCGTCGAGGGCATGACGCTCGCGGAGGCGCTCGGCGGGCCTCGCGGTCCCAATGCAGTGCTGGACCTGCTCGTTCCCGCCGCCCGAGGCCTGGTCGCCGCGCACGAGATCGGGCTGGTGCATCGCGACTTCAAGCCCGACAACGTGATGGTCGGCGCCGATGGGCGCTTGCTCGTGATGGATTTCGGCCTGGCTCGGCGTGAGGGAGACCCCGGTCCTTCGGATGCCGCGGAGGAGGTCAGCCAGGTGGCGGACGTCCGAGCCTCGGCCGTGCTCGGCGACAGCATGGACAGCGAGATCACCCGGGCGGGCGCCGTGATGGGGACCCCCGCCTATATGGCTCCCGAGCAGTTCAACAGCGGCGCGGTCGATGAACGGGCGGACCAGTTCGCGTTCTGCGTCACGCTGTGGGAAGCGCTGTACGGGGAGCGCCCCTTCGCGGGTGAAGCGTTCTGGGCGTTGGCGGCCGCGGTCAATGCCGGTCAGCGGCAGCCAGTCCCCCGGGATCGCAAGGTGCCGGGGTGGCTGCATGCTGTAGTCGACCGCGGGCTCGCGACCGACCCGGCGGAACGCTGGCCCAGTATGTCTGCGCTGCTCCAGGCCATCGAGCAAGGCCGCGCTCGCCGACGCAATCGCTGGGTCGCGGCCGGCATCGCTGCCCCGCTGGTGTTGGGGGCGGCCGGGTTCGGTGGCCACCGGGCGTGGATCGAACGAGGCGTGGCGCAGTGCGAAGAGGAGGCCCGCGCTCAGATGCCCTGGCCGGCCCGCGCCGTCGCTCTCGAAGCGGGCATGCTCGGGACGGGCAAGCCCTTCGCGGCTGCATCCCACGGGACCATCGAAGAGCAGCTCGACGCGTGGAGCGAGTCGTGGGTCGAACTGCGCGCCGAGGCCTGCGTCGACGAGCGGATTCACCACCAGCGCGGACCCACGTTGAACGAAGCTCAGCGGCTTTGCCTCGCGACCTCCAATCGCTCGACGGCGTTGGTGCTGGAAGAGCTGGAGCAGGGACACCCGGAGGTGCTCATCGTGGCGGTCGACCAGGTGTCGTGGACGACGAATCTCGATCCGTGCCGTGATTGGGCCGCTCTGTCTCGGAAGACGCGTGCCGAGCCCGAGGTCGCCGAGCTGGCGGAGCGGGCCAACGACACGCTGTCGGAGATGACCATGCTGCAATTCTCCGGGCAATACGACGAGGCGTTGGCTCTGGGTCGAGAGGCGCTCGGGGTCGTCGAATCCACTGGCTTTGATGCCGGGATCGCGGGCGCCAAGACACGAGTCGGATCCTTGCTGTCGATCATGGGCCGCCAGCAGGAGTCGCGGACGATGCTCGAAGAGGCGTACTTCCTCGCCGGGGCGGCAGCCGAAGACGACATTGCGGCCAACGCCGCGCGTTTTTTGGTCGGGGTGGGTCCCGGGGCCGAGCCGCACGGGATCGGCTGGGTGCGCGGCTGGGCGTCGCACGCCACGATGCTGCACGAGCGCTTGGGCATGGAGCAGTCGCTGGAGCAGGCCGAAGTGCTGGAGGCGCTCGCGGTCGCGCTGGCCTATGACGATCAGCCCGAGACGGTCTCCGAGGAAATCGAGCTGCTGAAGCGCGCCCGAGAGATCCGGGTGAAGGCGTCCAGTGCCGAGCATCCCGCGGTGCTCGTGGCCGACCTCAACCTCGCGTCGTACGAGGCCGAACGAGACCCTACGATGTCCTTGGAGCCGTTCTTGGAGCTGCGGGGGCGCTTGCAGGAAGTCCTGGGCCCCGGGCACCCGGTCATGGTGACGCTGCTGATCATGCTCGGGTCGATCGAAGCCGAGCGCGGTCTGTTCGATGAGGCCCAGGGCCACCTCGACCAAGCGGTCAGCGCCGCCGTGGAGACCTTTGGACCCGAGCACCCGACGACGGTGCAGGCTCGAGAGGCGCGCGACGAGGTCGTCGCCATGGCTCAGGCCGCTGGCTGACGCCGACACCGTGACGGTACGATTTTTCGTTACACCGCCCTGTCACACCTACGAGCAATCGGAGCACCATTCGGCGTCGAGTTTTTGGTGTATTCGGGCTCGAGTTCGTGACAGGATGGACTCGGCTCTGCGCGTCGCTTTGGAGTGGCCGACGCGCGGCCGTCGTCTGACCAATGCCAGATACCCCCGCTCGAGCAGATACTCTCCTTGGAACGGGGCAGAACACTCTGCCTATCGACACGCTCGGCGTGCACGAAAACCTACCGCGGCCTCCGGGTCCGGGCGATCGTGTGGGCCGCTACCTCGTGCTGAGCCAGCTCGGGGAGGGGGGCATGGGCGTGGTGCTGGCGGCCTACGATCCCGAGCTCGATCGCAAGGTCGCTCTCAAGCTGGTGCGGCCCGAGGCGCAGTCCGAGAACAATCGCGGGCGGATGGTTCGAGAGGCCCGCGCCATGGCCAAGCTCTCGCACGCCAACGTGGTGTCCGTGTTCGACGCGGGAGAGCACGAGGGCGCGGTGTACATCGCGATGGAGTTCGTCGAAGGCACGACGCTCGCCGACACCTTGGAGCAGCCGCACGGCGTCTCGGCCGTGCTCGACTTGTTCATCCCGGCGGCGAGGGGGCTGCAGGCCGCCCACGAGATCGGATTGGTTCACCGCGACTTCAAGCCCGAAAACGTCATGGTGGGGGACGACGGGCGTCTGCTGGTGATGGACTTCGGTCTGGCGCGTAGCGACGGGGAGCCGGAGGAATCGACCGTGGCCGAGGAGATCAGCCTGGTCACGGATGCTCCTGTCTCCGGGGTTCTCGATGCGAGCGCCCGCAACCAAGTCACCCGCTTCGGCTCGGTGATGGGCACTCCCGGCTACATGGCGCCCGAGCAATTCAAGGGCGGAGCCGTCGACGGCCGGGCGGATCAGTTCGCCTTCTGCGTCTCGCTGTGGGAGGGGCTTTTCGGCGAGCCTCCCTTCGTCGGGGAAGGCATCTGGGATCTGGCGGCGGCGATAAGCACGGGAGATCGCCAGCCGGTGCCGTCGGGGAAGAAGGTGCCGCGCTGGCTCTACGCGGTGCTCGACCGCGGACTCGCGCCCGAGCCGGACGCCCGCTGGCCGGACATGAAGGCGTTGCTCGATGCCATCGAGCGCGGCCGGGCTCGCCGACGCCAGCGATGGTTGGCGGGGGCGGTCGTGGTTCCGTTGGTGCTGGGCGCAGCCGGCTTCGGGGGGTACCGCGTATGGGTCGGGCAGGTCACGTCCGACTGCGAAGAGCAGGCCCGCGAGGACATGACGTGGCCCGCCCAGGCGCCTGTGCTCGAAGCGGGCATGCTCGGCACGAACAAGGCCTACGCGGCGCAGTCGTACGCCACCGTCGCCGGCAAGATCGACGAGTGGAGCGAGTCGTGGGTCGAGCTGCGCACGGGGGTGTGTACCGATGCGGCGGTTCATCGACGGCTCGAGCCCAAGGTCAACGCCGCCCAGGCGCGCTGCCTCGGTGACTCGCTTCAGTCCACAGAGCTGTTGCTCGAGACGCTGTCTCAGGGGCACGCCGAGCAGGTTCTCGTGGCGGTGGAGCAGGTGGACATGATGACGAACCTGACGCCGTGCCGGGACTTGACCTCCATGTCGCGTCGCTCGGCCCCCCAAGCCGATGTCAAAGCGGTAGTGGATGCCGCCGAAGACGAGCTTCGCGAGATGACCATGCTGAGCTACCAGGGCCGTCACGACGAGGCGCTGGAGCACGGGCGCAAGGCGCTGTCGTTGGTGGAGCCGACGGGCTTCGAGGGCGGGCTCGCAGACGCCGAGTCGCGGGTAGGCTCGCAGCTGTCGCTCATGGGGCGCGCGGACGAAGCTCGTTCCCTGCTCGAGCATTCGTACTTCCGCGCGGGTATGGTCGCGGAAGACGACGTCGCGGCTCGGTCGGCGCGATATCTAGTGGGGCTCGGTGCGGGAGCCGAGCCCCATGGCATCGAGTGGGTCCGCAGCTGGGCATCACACGCGACCATGCTGCACGGGCGCCTCGGGAAGGAGGAATCCCTCGAGCAAGCCGAGGTCTTCGAGGCGCTGGCGGTGGCCCTGGCCTACGAAGATCAGCCCGCAACCATCCCGGAGGAGATTCGACTACTGAAGCAGGCTCGGGACATTCGGGTCGCGATCTCCGGCGAGAACAACCCGGCGGTCTTGGTCGCCGAGATCAACCTCGCGACCTACGAGGTCGAGCTGGACCCCTCGTTGTCGCTCGAGCGCTTCACCAAACTCGGTGACCAGCTTGGCGAGGTCCTCGGGCCCGGCCACCCACAGATCGCGACCCTGATGATGATGCGCGGCAGCATCGAGGCCGAGCGCGGGTCGGTGGCCGAAGCGAAGAAGCACCTCGACGAGGCGATTCGGATCGCGAGCGAGAGCCTGGGCCCCGAGCACCCCACGACCCGTCAGGCGCACGAGATCCGGGCGGAAATCGTGGCGATGGCCAACGACGCCCCCTGAGCACGACGCTCAGCTGGCGGGCTCGGGTGACTCGCGGGGGGCGTTGCCCGCCTCGTCGAGCAGGATCACGGGCTTGGGCTCGCCGCGACCGGGGCTCCACGACATCAGCTCGCCTTCGGTGCCGCGGACCCGCAAGAACGTGTACTGCACGCGCTCGCGCGGCAGCAGGACGTCGTGGGTGAACACGGCGATCCACGTCCCCGTGTTGAAGTACCAGGAGGACTCGTCGGTCTTCCGCTGCTGTCGCCAGAGCACTTCGTCGTGGGTGTGCCCGAAGGTCACCAGCGGCACATCGAGACGACGAGCGATGGCGGCCGCCGCCCGCCGCATGGGCTGGGGCAGCACGGCCGGGCGGCCCCGAAACATGCTGTAGAGCACCGCCCCGAACGCGGTGAACAGGAAGAAGAAGCCGAAGCCGAGGAAGGCGATGGCCTTGGGGACCAGGCCGACCCGCAGCTCGGTGAGGCCGTGAATCGCGAAGAACCACAGGCCGAAGACGAGCGTGCCGACCCCGAGCAGGCGCCAGACCAAGCGCACCGCCTGCCGACTGAAGCTCTGGATGGTGGCCGCCACGTCGGTACGGGTCTGCTTGAGCGCGTCGATGGCCCGCAGGTCGTCACCCAGCCCGCTGCGCTCGGCCATGGCCGCCAGCTGACGCTCGTGGGCACGGGCCAGCTGGTCGCGCTGGCGCGAGGGGTACTTGCCCACGCGCCGCAGCACCTGCCACCAAAACCGCCAGTGCGAGCGGATGATCCGCAGCAGCAGCTGGGGGTCGTTGAACACCAGCCACTTCATGTAGCGAGAGTTCGCGCGGGTGCTGGGCACGATGAAGGTGATGTGGCCGAAGGCGTTGTAGAGGTAGCGCTGGAAGAAGTTGCCGATGGGGTTGTCGAGCTCGGCCTCGTGCAAGGCATCGGGCTCTTCGGTCAGATCGGCGCGCAGCGGGTAGCGGAACGCGTTCTCCGGGTCGTACTGGCAGCCGTGCTCGATCCAGATGCGGCCGGGCTCGTAGTAGAACCAATCCTCGAACTGGAGGCGTGACAGCGCGGCGTCGATGCGCGAGGCCTCGATGCGGCCGTGCTCCGCGATGCTCCGCCGCATGGCGTCGCGCACGGGCGCCCACTGGACCTCGATGTCGTGGTTGCCCGGGAGCACCACGATGCGGTGGCCGGCGTCGAGCACGGTGGCGAGGGCCTCGACGAAGCGCGGGTGGCCGTCGAGGATGCGCGTGACCTCGGCCGCCGCCCGCGACGGAGTCATGACCGGAGCGAAGCGGCTGACGACCTGCTCGTCGCCCTCGAGCGGCACGGCGTCGAGGCGCAGCAGGTCGAAGGTGTCGCCGTTGAGCACCAGCGTGAACGGAGTGTCGCGGCGCTCGGCGTCTTCGCACAAATAGCGACAGAAGCGCAGGAAGTCGTCGTCGTAGAAGAACGCCTCGAGCTCGTAGTACCGACCCGTCTCCGGGTTCTTGCCCCGGCCCAGGTGGAGATCGCTGACGATGATGAGCTCGGTCATGACCCGCCGCCGGCGCTCGGCTCGACGAACTGCGGAGCTTTGCACAGGCGGACCAAGGCGACCACCGGGGCCCGCGTGCCCGCATCCACCGTCGGGCGCTGTCGTCGGCATCGACATTCACGCCATGCTCGCCGGGCGCGATCGAGGGATCGGCCTGGTCATCGGCGGGGGCGAGCGAGCGGTGGGCGTCGGTCTTCGAGGTCGAGCACTCCCAGAATTATTCGAGTTTCTCACGCGCGCGTCCGGTGTTCGTCGGCCGCGGTGGCGTCTGCGCCCTCGCGGCGGCGAGAAATATGGTCAAGCTCACGCGCACCCCCCGGCCATCCCCCGGTCTACGGGTCGCGAGCCCGGGCCCAGGTCGTGCCATAACCCCCGAGTGACCGGAGCCAAGGGGCCGAGCCAACCCGCCACGATGCTGGGCCGAATCGCCGCCGTCTGGGGGGTGATGGGCGTGGTGGTGTTGCTCGTACAACCGCTGACGCGCCTGGCTCCCATGGCCCTCGAGGCGATCGAAAGCGGGCTGACGACCTTCCAGTGGATCGTGCTCGTCACGTGGGTCGTCATCAATGCGCACGCCGAGGGCTATCGCGGCTTCCACCGTCGCTTCTCGCCGCGGGTGATCGCGCGGGCTCAGGTCCTGAGCCGCTCGCCCCACTGGAGCTGGGTGGTGTTCGCTCCGTTGTTCTGCATGAACCTGTTCCACGCCTCGCGGCGTGGTCTCATCGTCGCCCGCATCCTGGTCGTGGCCATCGTGTTGCTGGTCGTGTTGGTCCGGCAGCTCGACCAGCCGTGGCGGGGCATCGTGGACGCTGGCGTCGTGGTGGGCCTGGGCCTGGGCCTGATAAGCCTGCTGTACTACGCGGTGCGTGGCGTGCTGGGGCACCCGCCCGCGGTGCCGCCCGATCTGCCGCCGGCCGAGTAGGCGTTCAGGACCCTTAAACGACTGCGGGGGCGATGAAGCCCCCGCGCGTCGGTTGTCAGCGATGACGACTACTCGTCGTCTTCGTGGTGGTGGTGGTCGCCGTCGGCGTCGGCCTGGTGGTGCTCGTGCTCATCGGCGTGGCCGTCTTGGCCGTGGTGATGCTCGTGCTCGGAGGCGTGGCCGTCCTCGGTACCGTGGTGATGCTCGTGCTCGGAGGCGTGGCCATCCTCGGCGCCGTGGTGGTGCTCGTGCTCGGAGGCGTGGCCGTCCTCGACCCCGTGGTGGTGCTCGTGGTCGTTGGCGTGATCGTCGAGTGCAGCCTGAGCCCCGTCGGTCGGGGGGGTGGTGGGCGCTCCGTTCTTGCAAGCACCGAGGGCGAGAGAGACAGAGGCAACAAAGAGTAGGGGTAGCTGCGTCTTCATTGGTCCGTCAGCATAGCAGCGACTGGGCGAAGTCGAAGTGTTCGTGGATGTGACACATCACGACTCCGAGATGTCGGTGAATTTCGTCCGGGATTGCCACAATTCAATTGCATAAAGTCGCCGTTTTCGACCGCTAGGCCTGCGATTTGGACAATTGAATTGCAACAAGGCGGCGTTTCCATGGCGCCTGCCGACATTGCCACAATTCAATTGCATAAAGCCGATGGTGGGGCGACTTCGCCTGGGATTGCAGCAATTGAATTGCATTGTTCCGGCGCCTCGATGGCCAGGAATTCAGCAATTGAATTGCAAAGAGCCGGCGCTCCGCAGTGCGGAGGCCGGCTCCATGACCCGTCAGCCAGGTCGAAGAACAACTACTCGGCGGCCGTCAGCACGCTCCAGGCGAAGCCGAAGCAGCCGTTCTCGAGCTCGGACTCGTCGCCGTTCTCGGCCGCCATCGCGTCCTCGGGGGTCTCGGCGTCGAAGATCGCGGTGCAGTAGTAGAGGGTCTCGTCCTGCCACAGCCAGTTGAACTTGTTGTACAGGCCGGGGAACGACTCGTTGTCGGCGTCGCCCTGGGCGATGACCCAGCGGGCCTCGTTGTCGTAGTCCTCGATGTGGAACAGCGAGTCGCCCCAGGGCGCGTTCTGAGCCCAGCTGGCGTCGTCGATGATGTGGTCGATGACGACACCCTTGCCGAGGTCCTCGGCCCACTCGCCGCCGATCTCGAGGCTCTCCTGGCCCGTGCTGGCTCCGGTGGTGGTGTCGTCTCCGCCCGAGGAATCGGCACCGGTCTCGTCGGTGGCACCGTCGTCGGTCGCCGCGGCGGTGGTGTCGTTGCCGGAGGTGGACTCCTCCCCAGTGGTGGTGGCCGGCGTGCCCGTGGTCGCGTCACCCGTGGAGCCGCTCGTGGCCGCCCCGGTGCTGTCGTCGTTGCTGCCGTCGGTCGTGGAGGAGTCGTCGCCGCAGGCGGTGCTCCACACGAGGGCGGACGCGAGGCAAGCGCGGGTGACGAAGGAAGTCAGGGAAATGTGCATGTTCGTTGCGGTCCTTAGCCGTAGTCACGTGATTGGCACGGACCGGGAAACCGAAACGAAGGGCGCAGCGACCGTTGGCGTCGCCGTTTTCATGCACCCCGAAGCTCGTCCTCGCGATTCCAGGTCCTCACTGACCCGCGCTGATTTTCGTAGCGCGGGGCCGTGGCAGGTCTTCGGGCTTGCAGGCGTTGGTTGGTTCCTACTGATCGCGGCTTCCCGGGAATCCCCAGTGCCTTGGGTGCGACGTTCGTTCCTGCTCACCGCTGCGGGACAGCCGCGGATTTCAACCGCGTTCCCTCTTGCGTCCGCTGACCGAGGCCAACGGAACCGACGGCGCGCTCGCTTTAGCGCCGGGGTGGGGGGATGTCAAACCACGCTACGCCACCTCCGACGCGCCGTACGCTCATCGGCCGCGAGACGGGGTAGGGGGGAGGCGTCAGCCCGCGACGAGGTCGAACGCCACCAGACACCGGTCGGCGGCTTCACCCATGTAGTAGTAGGGCCGCAGCTGAAGCTGCTGCTGATCGCGCAAGGCGGTGACCAGCAGCTGCAGCTGCGCATCCGTGATCTTCTGGCCGGGGCAGCTCGAGCCCCCCCAATAATAGGTTTCGGGGTCGGCCAGCGGCGGCTTGATGCGAATGAAGCCGTGGTACGAGGCGTGCTCGTGGCTCCCCTGAGTCACGACGCGCATGCCCACCACCCGCCCGAGTGAGCCTCGCTTGTCCTTGGCGGCCTGCGCCTGCGGAGCGAACGAGGTGCTGGTGAGCAGAGCAGCGGCGACGGCAAGCAGCGAGCCAGCCTGGCGACAACGGGGGGCAGCGGGGCGCGTCATGGGGGAACCGAGTGCGGGGTTATGCCTCAAGCTTGGCGATTTGTGACCTGCGTGTGATGCGCAACGTGCCTGTTTTCCAGAGGCTTTTTTGGGCCCATCCCCGCCGATTGCTAGCCTGACTGACGAGTCATGAGAGCTAGGCGCATCGTAGGAGCAGTGATCCTTGGGTTGGCGGCGGGGTGTGCCACCGCGCCGGCCACGACCGCGCCCACCGCGGTCCCGACGGAGGACCCGATGACCCAATTGCGGCGTGATAACGCGGCATTGCGTCGTCGGGTGTCGATGCTCGAGGATCGTATGCTCTACCTGGAGCAACGCGGAGGCGAGCCCGCTTCGACCGCGAGCGCAGGCGGCTCCGGGCGCGGATCGACCGTCTCCGGCGCCCACACGCTGCCCGATGGTCGCGAGTTGCCCGTGGTGCGGCTCGCGCCTGGAGCGCAGTCGCAGGCCGGGTCGCGCCCCGCCCGAGCGCCCGCCGAGCCGGCTGCACCGGTCGCCGCGTATGAGCCGGAGCCTGCGCCGGAGCCCGCATCCCAGCGCTACACGCTCGTCGGCTCCAGCTTGGTCAAGCACACGCAGACTCATGCGCCGGCCGGACCCGACCGGCCCGATCGCGGCGCCAAGGGCCAGGCCATCATCACCGAGTACGAGGCCGCGATGGCGGTCTACAAGTCGGGGCAGGCGGAGCAGGCCGAGACGGCCTTCGAGCGGTTCGCTCGTCAGCACCCGCGGCACGACTACGCCGACAACGCTCTTTATTGGAAGGGCGAGGCGGCCTACGACCAGAACCATTTTGCCGACGCGCTGGCGGCCTTCACCGAGGTCGTCGAGCGCTACGGCGGGGGCAACAAGGCTCCCGACGCCCTGCTGAAGATCGGTCTGTGCTACCGGCAGCTCGGCGATCTTCCGAATGCCCGCGACGTGCTCACCGAGCTCATCGCGGCGTATCCGGGAGAGCGCGCCAGCGATATCGCCCGCGTCAAGCTGGCAGAACTCGAGTCCTGATCATGCGCCGAATTGCTGCATTCGCCATCGTCGCGGTGGCCGTACCGCTGACCCCCTGGAGCGCCGCTTCGGCCCAGCCCGCGTCCGACGACAGCGTGTCCGTGTCGCCCGCGATCAATGCGGCCCTGGGCGCACCGCCCACGGAAGCGCCGCCGAGCCAAGGGACCTTCGACCCCGGCTACACCGATCGTGGGAACGAGCGCCGGGCCGACCAGACCTACGGCTCGTCCGCGGTCACCGTGGCCGCCGACGGCAGCCTCGTCAACGGCCTGACCATCACCGATCCGAACGTGCTGCAGCAGTTCGGGGGCGAGTACGTCGACGCGCCCCAGTTCCATATCGTGCAGAGCGGCGACACGCTGTGGGACATCTCGCAGTACTACATGACCGACCCGTACCTGTGGCCGAAGCTGTGGTCGTGGAATGACCACGTCACCAACGCCCACTGGATCTTCCCCGGGGACCGCATTCGGCTCTACGACCCCTATGCCCAGCGTCCGCGGGCCAACGACGAGCCGCGGCTGCACTTTTCCAAGACCCGCGTACCCGAGCGAGCGCTCGAGAACCCGGTGCTGATGACCCAGACCGCGTTCGTCGACGCGGCCGAGTTCGACAGCGCGATGACGGTGGTCGGCGGCGCGGATGCCAAGGTCATGCTCGCGACCCTCGACACCGTCTACATGAACTACGACCGGGCCAACCCGCCGGTCCCGGGGGAGCGGCTGGTCGTGTACTCGCCGCAAGAGAAGATCTACGACCTCGACGGCAAGAACGTGCTCGGCTACGTGGTCGAGATCATGGGCGACATCGAGGTCGAGACCATCGCCCGCAAGACGGCGGAGGGCACCGTGTCCACCGCGGTCAACCCCATCGAGCGTGGCTACAAGGTCGGGCCGCTGCGTCGGCGATTCCGTCGCATCGATCCCATCCCTGCGACCCGCTCCGGCGGGGGCATGGTGATCGCCACGCTGACCAATACCGGGCCGATTTCCATCAAGAACTCGCGGCGCTCTCGGAGGCTCCGCGGGCGCGGGGAGAACGACGTGCTGGCGGGCGATCAGCAGTTCGTGATCGTCGACATGGGCGAGTCCAGCGGCGTCGAGGAGGGCAACATCCTCGAGGTCGTGCGCAAGGGCGACGAGTACACGCCCGAGCGGGCGTTCAAGCTGCCCTACGAGGATGGGTGGCCGCGTCGGGTCATCGGAGCGCTCATCGTGGTGCAGGTGCTGCCCACGACGTCGCTGGCCCTGGTTACGTTCTCGCGGCGGGAGTTCGAGCGGGGCGACCACGTCGAGCTACGGGGACCGGGGCTCGACCGCGCGGGGACGCAGGCCGACCCGGGCAACGCACCCGCACCGCGCGGCACCACCGTCGACGCCGGAGCCGAGGCCCAGCGGGGCGACGGCAAGGTCGAGGGCAAGGCCGGCTTCCAGATCGGCCGCTGAGTCGTCGAGGTCGGCCCGGGCCGATGCAACGGTGACGCGGCGGGGTCGATAACCCCGCTCGTGCGCACTCGAATCGTCCCTGCGGCGGCGCTCGGCTCGTCCGGGCACCAGGAGTATCACCTGGCCGGTACCCTCGCGCCCGGCCCTCGGCTGGCGGTGGTGGGAAGCCGCGCCGCGCACCGTGGCTTTCGCGATGCGGTCGAGCCCATCGTGTACGCGGCGGGGCGGAGGCAGTGGTCCATCGTCTCGGGCGGTGCGTTGGGGATCGACGGTGATGCCCACGCGGCCGCCCTCGAAGCCGAGGTCCCGCAGCTGGCCGTGCTGCCGTGCGGGCCCGATCAGCCCTATCCCCCGCGGCACGTGCCGTTGTTCGAGCGTATCGCGGCCGCGCCCGGCAGCGGGGTGCTCTTCGCCCACGGGCCCGGCACCGTGCCCTGCCGGGGCATGTTCGCCAGCCGCAATGCCATCGTGGTCGGCTTGGCGGCCGCGGTGGTCGTGGTCGAAGCGGCGGCGCGTTCGGGCACCATGCTCACCGCGACCCTGGCTCGTCGCGGTCGGCGGGCACGGGCGGTGGTGTCGGGTTCGCCCGGGGCGGCGATCTTGGGCGCCGAGGGGGCCCATGTGCTGGCCTGGGATCCCCAGCAACCGCAGCGTTTGGTCCGCCGGGTCGACGCGTGGTTGGCCGCCGTCGAGCGGGGCGATGCGGTCGAGCCCGAACCGCCGCACGAGGCCGAGGCCTGGCCGGAGCACCTGCAGTGGCTTCAGGGCTCGCTGCGCGAGGCCGGCCCGGCGGGTCTGTCGCTCGAGCACCTGCCCTCGCCCCGCGAAGCCCTGGTCGCCCTCACGGAGGCCCAGGTGCTCGGGTTGGTGGTCGAGCGCGCGTCGGGCCGCTACGTGGCGGTGCGCTGAGCACGAACGAAGGAGGCCCCTGCGGCGAGGAACCTCCTTCGATCGAAGCGATGCGCGAACTCAGCCCTCGCCGAGCTCGGCGAGGAACGCCGCCACGTCCTCCGAGTCGGGGGCCTCGTGTCGGGCCTTGCGGGCCCACAGCACCGCCCGCTGGCGATCGCCCCGGCGGTGAGCGATGCGGGCCTGGCGAAGGAAGGCCTCCACCCGCGAGATGGGGCAGTCGTCGAGCACGGTGATGGTGCGCAACACCTTCACCGCCAGGTCGAGCTGCTCGAGGGCCTCGGCCAGGTCTGCCAGCTCGGCCGCCACCTGCCCGTTGCTCTTGTCGGTGGAGAAGGCCTGCTGCAGCACCTCCAGCTGGCCCTCGTGGTCCCCGCGGGCACCGCAGATCCGAGCCTTGCGATGCAGCAGGGCCGCCAGCTCGGGGCTTCGGCGTCCGCCCGTGGCCTCGATGGCCTTGTCGAGCGCCGCCGCGGCCTCGTCGAGCTCACCCATCGACATCTGGGCGTCGATGAGCAGCACCGTGCTGACCAGATCATCGGGAGCGAGCTCGAGGATCTGTTGGATGAGCGGCAACGCGGGCTCGCTCTCGCCTTGCTCGAGGTACAGCCCCGAGGCCCGCCGCAGCAGCTCGAGGCGTGCCTCGGTGTCCTCGGTCTCGCCCGCTTCCTCGGTGAGCAACCCGGCGAGCTCGGACGACGCCCCCGTGGCCTCGTACACGCGGCCCAGGGCCTGCCGAATGCCCACGTGCTCGGGCTGCTTGCGGCGCGCATGCTCGACGCCGGGTCGAGCGGCTTCCATGCGTCCCGAGGCCTCGGCCGCGTCGACGAGATGCGCCGCCGCTTCGGCCTGCGCCTCACCGGACTGCACCGCGACCAGCCGGGCGCAGGTCTTGGTGACGATCTCCCAGTGCTCCGCCGTGGTATCGATCTCCCGCAGCAGGTTGAGCGCCTCGGCGTCCTTGCGCTCGCGGTCGACCCAGTCGGCCAGCAGCTCGCGGGCGGTCTCGTCGTCGCCCGCTTCGCGCTGCAGCTGCACCCAGCGCAGCGTCATCTCGCGCTCGACCGAAGTGTCTCCGGCCGTGGCCGCGTCTTGCCGCTTGGCGTCGATGGCCGAGGCCAGCTGGGCGATGACGCTGGTGTCGATGCTCCGCGCCTGCTCGAGGTCGGCGATCGTGCCGTCGAGGTCTCCGGCCGTCTCACGCAGCCCCGCCCGCTGCACGAGCAGGGGCAGCAGGCGCTGTGGGTCTTCGCCGGCCTGCTCGATCTGCTCGCCCACCAGCTGACCCGCCTCTTCGTGGCGGCCGCCGACGGCCAAGGTCGACACGAGCTCCGCGGCGAGATGGGGATCCTCGGGCGCCAGCGTCCGGGCCTGCTCGAGGATGGTGATCGCCTCGCCCGGGTCACCGAGCTTGTCGCGGTGGAGCGTCGCCGCCTGCTTCATCAACGGGAGCTTGGTGCCGAGGTCCTCCTCGCCTTCGGCGGAGTCCATCAGCAGCTTGGCGAGGCCGCCAAAGTCCCCCTGAGCCTCGTAGGCGCCTTCCAGCTGCGCCCGGAGCTCGGGATGACTGGGAGACCGCGCGTAGCCCCGGGTGAGGGCCTGCAGCGCGCCGGCTTCGTCTTCGATGGAGCGGCGCACGGCGGCGAGCTCGAGCGAGCGCTCGGCCACCGCTTCGTCGTCCTCGACCTCGATGAGGCGCTCGAGGACTTCCGCTCGCTCGGAGGCGAGGTCTTCGTCGGTCAGGTGCTTCAGCAGCGCACGCAGCAGGCCGGCGTCCTGGGGCGCCGAGTCCAATGCCCCGCGATAGGTCGCCGCCGCCTCGATGGGGTCGTCCTCCTCGAGTTGCTCACCCAGGCGCAGGGCGGCGACCGCAATGGCCTCCGGCTTCTGGTTGGCCTGGGCGTTCATCAGCTGCTGGCGCAGCAGGTCGAGCAGCTCGTCGCGGTTGCCCGTGCGCATCAGGTGCTCGGCCATCAGGCGCTGGGCCTGGGCGTGCTCGGGATCTTCGAGCAGCACGTTGCGCAGCGTCTCGAGGGCGTCGTCCTGGTGCTCTTCGTGGGCGAGCATGCTCTCCACCAGCATCAGGCGCAGGGCGTTGCGCTCCTCGGTGTCTTGCAGGCCATCGAGGGTCTCGTCGACGAGCCGATGCAGTCGCTCGACGTCGTCGAGCTTGCGATAGATGTTGGCCAGGGGCTCCCACGCCGCGCGGGCGGTGGGGTCGCGCTCGAGCAGGCTCTCGTAGAGCTTGGCCGCGAGCGAGGGGTCGCCGTCTTCACCCATCGCCGCGTCGGCGATGGTCTGGCCCAGGGCCAGCAGGTCCTCGAGCGGAGCGGACTCGGCCGCCTCGCCGATCCACTTGACCGCGCCGGCCAGGTCGCCCTGCTCCAAGCGGCGGGTGGAGAGCCCGAGCATGGCCCAGGCGATGCGCTCCTGCCCGTCGAGCAGGTTCTCGCCCAGCTCGACCGCCCGCATCATCAGCGCTTCGGCGCGGTCGGGCGCCTCGAGCTCGTTGGCCAGGGTTACGCCCTCGCGGATGGCCTCGGGGCTGGCGTCGGGATGCGCGGCCCGACGTTCGATGGCGTGCAGGATCTGCGAGGAGTCCTCGGTCTTGCGCGCGACCTCCTCGTACAGCTCGAGCAGCTCGGCGTGCGGTGCATGGGCCTCGGCCGCGCGTCGCAGGATGCGGGCCGCTCGCTCGGGCTTGGCCGCGTCGGCCAGCGCCCGACGCAGGGTCTCGACGCCAGCATCGATGCCGTCCTCGTGGGACAGGTGCACCTCGGCCATGCGGAACAGGGCGTCGGCTCGGGTCTCGCTCCCGTCTTCACCCACCTCGGCCAGCTTGCCGAGGTAGCGGACCTGGCGGTCGGTGTCGCCGCGGGCACCCGCCAGGCGAGCCGCCGCGCGCCAGACATCGACCTCGCGCACGCCCGTGCTTTCGGCTTGCTCGATGAGTTCCGCGGCGCGGTCGGTGTCGCCGCGGGTCTCCATGGCTTCACCCAAGCGCAGCAGCAGCTCGCAGCGGACGTGCACGTCCGTGTTGCGCCGGTTGCGTTCGAGCAGGGTCTCGACGTGTTCGATGTAGCGGTCGAGCTGCTCGAGGCGTTCGGCCAGCTCGCGCGCGCTCTGGTGGTGAACCGGCGATCCGGGGTCGTGCTCGAGGGCTTCGAGTCGGGCTTCGAGGGCCCGGGCCGGCTCGTCCTTCGGTCCTTCGTACAGGGCGGCCAGATCCGAGAGCACCTCGGCGTGGCGGCGGTCGCCCTCGACGTGGGAGAGCCGGGTCTGGAGCACCCGCAGCAGCAGGTCGTGGTCTCCCCGCGCGGTGAGTGCCTTCTGCAGGTTCTGCGCCTGAGAGTCGTCGTCGGCCAGCGACTCGAGGGCGGACTCGACGAGCTCCTCCGCTTGCTCGGACTGACCACGCTCGGCGGCGATCGAGCTCAGCTCGATGAGCACGGTGGCGGGGCCGATGCCCGCATTCTCGCTCTGACGCCGCACTTGCAGCAGCAGGGCTCGATACGCACGCTCGGCCCGATCGAGCTCCCCCGCGACCCGGGCCGTCTCGGCCAGGGTCTGCATGATGGTCGGGTTGCCCGAGTCCATCTTGGAGGCGAGCTCGAGCTGATCGAGCGCCTCCGCCGTGCCGCCCTGAGCGTGGGCGACTCGGGCCAGCTGCAGGTGTACCCCGGCGCGCTCGGCCGAGCGTCGGCGACCGAAGTCGGCGATGAGCCCGGTGAGCAGGGTGTGCGCCTCGTCGAGGCGCTCGGCGACCCGCAGGCCCTCGGCGAGCATGCTGCGAAGCTTGCGATCGTCGGGGGCGAGGGCATGCGCCCGCTCGAGCACGGGCACCGCATGCTCGGGCTGGTCGAGCCGCTCGTGGAAGATCTCGGCCGCCTCGCGGGCATAGGCCAAGATGGTGGTGGTGTCGCCCACGTGCTCGGTGGCCACGCTCAACGCCTTGGCCAGCGCTTCCCACTGCTCGTGCTTGCGATACAGGCGGAGCAGCAGCTTGCGGACCTCACCGTTGCGCGGCGCGTCCTGGAAGGCCAGCTCGAGGGTGGCGATGGCCTCGCTGGTGCGCTCGGCCTGGATCTGAGCCCGGGCCAGCCGCAGCCGCACGGCCACCTGCTGGTTCGGGTCGGTGGTCTCCAGCCGCTGCGACAGGCACCGCGCCGCGTCACCCGGCTGCTGCTGAGCGAGGTACATGCGGGCGAGGTCGTCGAGGGCCTCGTTGGTCGGGTGCAGCTGCACCACGCGCCCCAAGGCCTCGATGGCCCGCGGCGTGTCGCTGAAGTGCTCTTCGACCAGGGTGGCCACGCGGGTCCACAGCGCGGCGGAAGCCTCGTTGGCGCCCCCGTCTTGCAGGGTCTGGGCTTGCTCGGTGAGCACGTCGGCCAGGGCGGAGAAGCGACCCTTGTCGGAGAGCACCTCGACCAACGCCTCGATGGACGCGGGGTGCCCGGGGTTTTCGGCCAGGTTCTCGCGCAGCGACTCCACGCGGCCGCCTTGGCGCTCGAGCTGCCCCGCGAGGCCCGACAGCGTCAGGCGCAGCTCGAGCTTGCGGGTGGGATCGTCGGTGAGGTCGAGCTCGCGACGACGCAGCCACACCAGGTCGGGGATCCGCTGCTCTTGCTCGGCCAGGGTCGCCGCTTCTTCGACCAAGGACAGGTCGTCGGAGCGTTCGGTGAGCACGCGACGCAGCAGGTCCAGCGCCTGGTGGCGATCACCGAGGTCGCTCGACAGCCGGGCGGCGCGGATTCGCAGTTGTTGGGCGGTCTCGGTGCCGAATGGCAGGTCGGAGGCATCGAGCAGCAGCCCGACCGCGCCGGCTTGGTCGCCATCGTCGAGCTTGCCCTGGACCAGGTGGTCCCGCGCCCACGCTGCACTGTCGCCGGCCTGTCGCTCGCCTTCGAGCTGCTCTTGACGGGTCAGCAGGCGTGCGGCCTTGCGGTACAGGCGGCTGACGATCTCGCGGCTGGCATCGGCGTCGATGGTGCCCTCGGTCTCGGCCGCGCGCGCGGCCTCGGCCGCCTCGTGCAAGGGGTCGAGGCTGCGATCGGACAGCTCGTCGAGGCGCAGCAGGGTCGACACCAGGTCGGCCGAGGGGTGGCGGCGCTGCAGATCCGCCAGCAGGGTCAGCGACTCGCGGTGAGTCGGGTCGAGCTCGACCGCGCGCCGGGGCGAGGGCGCGGCCGCGGCCGGGTCGGCGCAGTGCTGGGGGTACCAGCGAGCGC